>NZ_MUFX01000003.1:0-337986 GCF_002017945.1 Flavobacterium sp. LM5
GTACTAAGACCTTATTGTCTTAATTCTTGATACTATCATCTTGATACTATCTTGTGGAGAATAACGGAGTCGAACCGTTTGACCTCCTGCGTGCAAGGCAGGCGCTCTAGCCAGCTGAGCTAATCCCCATTTTTTGTAAAATTCCAAATTTTTAAATTCCAAATTCCAAAAAAAAAGGATTTCAACCTCTAGAATTTCCTAATTAAGTGTAAATAGTAGTCCCGGGCAGACTCGAACTGCCGACCCCTACATTATCAGTGTAGTACTCTAACCAGCTGAGCTACGAGACTCTGTTTTTTACTTAATTCTTTATTCAATTTCTTTAAATTAACAGCAAGAGTAATATAATCGGTGTCATAGCACCTTTAAAATCTTCTTCTTTTTCCTTAGCGTGCTTTACGCTAACACTAAGGCTCTAGAAAGGAGGTGTTCCAGCCGCACCTTCCGGTACGGCTACCTTGTTACGACTTAGCCCTAGTTACCAGTTTTACCCTAGGCAGCTCCTTGCGGTCACCGACTTCAGGCACCCCCAGCTTCCATGGCTTGACGGGCGGTGTGTACAAGGCCCGGGAACGTATTCACCGGATCATGGCTGATATCCGATTACTAGCGATTCCAGCTTCACGGAGTCGAGTTGCAGACTCCGATCCGAACTGTGACCGGCTTTGTAGATTCGCTCCTGGTCACCCAGTGGCTGCTCTCTGTACCGGCCATTGTAGCACGTGTGTAGCCCAAGGCGTAAGGGCCGTGATGATTTGACGTCATCCCCACCTTCCTCACAGTTTGCACTGGCAGTCTCGTTAGAGTTCCCGACATGACTCGCTGGCAACTAACAACAGGGGTTGCGCTCGTTATAGGACTTAACCTGACACCTCACGGCACGAGCTGACGACAACCATGCAGCACCTTGTAAATTGTCTTGCGAAAAGTCTGTTTCCAAACCGGTCAATCTACATTTAAGCCTTGGTAAGGTTCCTCGCGTATCATCGAATTAAACCACATGCTCCACCGCTTGTGCGGGCCCCCGTCAATTCCTTTGAGTTTCATTCTTGCGAACGTACTCCCCAGGTGGGATACTTATCACTTTCGCTTAGCCACTGAACTTGCGCCCAACAGCTAGTATCCATCGTTTACGGCGTGGACTACCAGGGTATCTAATCCTGTTCGCTACCCACGCTTTCGTCCATCAGCGTCAATCCATTAGTAGTAACCTGCCTTCGCAATTGGTATTCCATGTAATCTCTAAGCATTTCACCGCTACACTACATATTCTAGTTACTTCCTAATAATTCAAGTCTAGCAGTATCAATGGCCATTCCACCGTTGAGCGATGGGCTTTCACCACTGACTTACTAAACCGCCTACGGACCCTTTAAACCCAATGATTCCGGATAACGCTTGGATCCTCCGTATTACCGCGGCTGCTGGCACGGAGTTAGCCGATCCTTATTCTTACAGTACCGTCAAGCTCCCTCACGAGGGAGTGTTTCTTCCTGTACAAAAGCAGTTTACAATCCATAGGACCGTCATCCTGCACGCGGCATGGCTGGATCAGGCTTGCGCCCATTGTCCAATATTCCTCACTGCTGCCTCCCGTAGGAGTCTGGTCCGTGTCTCAGTACCAGTGTGGGGGATCTCCCTCTCAGGACCCCTACCCATCGTTGCCTTGGTAAGCCGTTACCTTACCAACTAGCTAATGGGACGCATGCTCATCTTTTGCCGTTGTGACTTTAATGTGAAAATGATGCCATTCTCACATACTATGAGGTATTAATCCAAATTTCTCTGGGCTATCCCTCTGCAAAAGGTAGATTGCATACGCGTTACGCACCCGTGCGCCGGTCTCTAGTTCCGAAGAACTATACCCCTCGACTTGCATGTGTTAAGCCTGCCGCTAGCGTTCATCCTGAGCCAGGATCAAACTCTTCATCGTATATTGTGCGCTTAATAAATTAAGCTATTTTTATGCGAATCCAATTCTATCGGTGTTTATTCTAATCTCTCGATTATCTTACTCTTTTTTTCTTTGTCTTATCTTTCAATAAGACGGCTGTCAATTCAATATGTCTAGGAACGTATTCTTCTTGTTTTCTGCGCTTTTCGTTGTCGCGATTAGCGGGTGCAAAAGTAGAAATTCTTTTTTTAACTGGCAAGAAAAAAATGAAGTTTTTTTTGAGATTTTTATCTCGTTTAAATCATTCTCTCTTATCAATCTCTCAAGGAACTTCCCGTGTTTTGCGGGGTGCAAAGGTAAATAACTCTTTTATTTCTCACAAGCTTTTTTTGATTTTTATTTTTGAAAATCTCTTTTCTTTTGTATCAATCGCTTGCCAGTTTTTAAAAGAACGTTGCCGTTGTTGCGGGTGCAAAAGTAGACCCTTTTTTCGTTTAAACAAGGCCTTTTTAAAACTTTTTTTGATTTATTTTTTAATAATTCAATAAAGCTCTGATAATCATTATTTAACCAAAACTTTACGAATTGAAAAAACTTCATTATTCAACAACTAATCCTAAATCACTAGTAAAATACACTTTTCATACTCTATCTATACTTTATCCATACAGTATATATAGTGTATAAACAGCTTTTACAGTATAAAATATAGAGTTTGAGGCTAGAGGACAAAACCACTCTCTTTATATTTATTTTATCTCCATACATATAAAGCATTAGTCCATATACAGGATTAGCGCTTAGATACGACTTTACGCGTTAGGGATAGTAGTGAAAAGCCCACAGACTAGTGTAGTGAGAACGAAACTAGTCGAGGACTTGTAGCGGATAGCCCGGCTCCTTATATATAGTAGCACATAAATTCTGGCTTAAAACCAAACTTCTCTATATATAAGGAGAACGCCATAACAATTGTATACACCACGATTGCACTAAATGTATAGCCTGAGGATTTGTGCAGTAGAAAGGATGATGTATGAACTACATTGTAAGTCTAATGGAAATTAGTTACGCAACATCGCTTTCACCTCGGCCAAATCTCCATCTATTGTTTCTGTTTTCAGTCCTAGGATTTCGGCAATTAAGGGATAAACACTAACGTTACGAAACGATTTTGCTTTTTTTCCTATTTTAAAGTTGGGGCCTTTGGCATAAAAAATTGCTTGCATATCTTGTATATCGTTATCATAGCCATGTGTACCACCGCTAACTTTTTGATCGGGTTTATAAACCAAACTAAATCCTTCCTCGGCCTCTATCACAAAGTCGAGTGCTCTTGGATTGGCGCCAAAATGCAGTCGCTTAGGTACTTTTGCCGAAGGATACCATTTAATGTTAGGCACTTTTTTTAAAGCATTGGCAATAGCCTCAGTATATTCTGGTTTTGCTTCAAGACTCATAATGGGATTGATTACGGCAGCATATCCGTACCATTCTGGTTGAAGGTAATCGAGAATGGCTACTTTTTTGTCATTGCTAATTGATGCCATTCCGTGGTCTGAGAGCACAATGAGATTGATTTCTTTACCGATAGGAAGCGCATCAAGCCGCTGCATCAATTGTCCAATTACTGCATCCACTTCAGTAACTGTTTTTTTATTTTCGGCTGATAAAGGACCAAAATCATGCCCAGTTTTGTCGGGTTGATCAAAATACAAGGTGATTAAGTGTGGTCTTTCGGATTCTGATAGACTAAGCCAATCGATAACGGTATTAATACGACTTTCGTAACTTACTGTATCATCATATATTTTAAAGATACTCGGACTCTTTACTCCTGTATCCGAACCGGGCCAGTAGTAACAAGCGGTTTTTACTCCCTGCTGTTCCGCTAGGTTCCAAATCGGATTTCCTCCATAAAAATGCGCTTCTCTTTTGACTGCCGTTTTTAAGGTAAATACTTTTTGTATCTCCTTATCATAAAAATTATTGTTTACTATTCCATGATGATCCGGGTATAACCCTGTGACAATGGAGTAATGATTAGGAAATGTTTTGGTAGGATAACTGGGCTGCATGGACTTGGCTTTTACACCATTTTGGGCCAAACGATCCAAATTTGGAGTATCAAATATATCGGGATAGTCCCATCTGAATCCGTCTAATGACACTAAAACGACATAGGGCTTGGCAACCTTCTGACTAAACCCGTTGCAAAAAGAAAGCAAAAAAATGGATATTACTAGTATTCTCATGTTTAAAATTTGTCCACAAAGATACAACAAGACAGCAAAACAAAGCGATCCAAACCAAAATCAACCACAGTTAATAGCTGCGGTTGATGCTCGTACTTGAGATAGGCATGTGTTTTGATAGTATTACACTTATTAATAACTACTTAAACTTTTATTCCCATGTTAAAAAAGACCCTTTTAATAGAAAACAAATCTTCTATTTCAGCCAAAAATTTACAGCTCATTGTTAAATCAGAAACTAGAGAAGGAACGGTGCCCATTGAGGAAATCGGTTTTTTGGTTTTGGATCATCCTGAAATTTATATTAGTATTCCTGCAATGAATATATTAATTCAGAACCATACTAACATTAAATTTTAAAGCAATAACATTATAAACAAAAAGTCCTCAACTAGAGCAACCATACAATAAAAATGATGCATTACAAATCCTTTTACTCCATTTATTCAAGTAGAAAATATAAATACCTTTAGTCCTGCTTCGGTGGGACTTTTTTTATTGACAAACTCCAACTTGTCACTCCATATTAAATTCTTACTTTTACTTTTCTAAAAAAAACACCTCTATGTCTGAATTATTTTCTTTTTTACTGGTTTTTATCGTTGCACTTGGCCTTGGATTTTTCATAGGAAAACTGTTGTTTTCAGCTCGTTTTGAGTCACAAAAAATAAGCTTGGAAGAGAAAATCAATACTGCACAACATTTGCTACAACAACAAAAAGAACAAGCTACAATCGATAAAACTACTTTTGAAAAACAATTACAAAGTAGCCTTCAAGAAAAAGAAGCCATTCGAAATGAAAAAGATAGTTTAGCCATTCAACTTTCTAAAAAAGAAGTGGATTTTGATAATTTACTTGAGCGTCATAAAGAACAAAAAAATGAAGTGGAACAACTTCAAGAAAAATTCACCAAAGAATTCGAAAATTTAGCCAACAAAATTCTAGACGAAAAATCGAATAAATTCACCGAACAGAATAAGGAAAACATGAAGAATATCTTGAGTCCGCTTCAAGATAAGATTCAGTTATTCGAGAAAAAAGTAGAAGATACCCATAAAGAAAGTATTGATTATCACGCGGCGTTACGTCAGCAAATTGTGGGTTTGCAACAAATGAATCTTCAAATGAGTAAAGAAACCTTAAACCTTACCAAAGCATTAAAAGGAGATAGTAAAATGCAAGGAAATTGGGGTGAACTCATATTGGAAAGGGTTTTGGAAAAATCGGGGTTGGAAAAAAACCGCGAATATTTTGTACAACAATCGCATACTACTTCTGAAGGAAGCAGAGTATTTCCCGATGTTGTTATCAATCTACCCGACGGCAAAAAAATGATTGTGGACTCTAAAGTGTCTTTGACCGCCTACGAAAAATACATTAATGAAGAAGACGATAATTTAAAGGCTGGATATCTAAAAGAACATATTCTCTCTATAAAGCGCCACGTAGAGCAATTAGGTGAGAAAAATTATCAGGATTTGTATCAGATGGAAAGTCCTGATTTTGTTTTGCTATTCATTCCGATAGAGCCGGCATTTGCCATTGCACTAAATGAAGATACAGGCTTATACAATAAAGCCTTTGAGAAGAATATTGTGATCGTTACTCCATCGACTTTATTAGCCACATTACGCACCATTGACAGCATGTGGACCAACCAAAAACAACAAGAAAATGCGGTAGAAATTGCGCGCCAAGCGGGTGCTCTGTATGATAAATTTGAAGGATTTGTTGGCGATTTGATCAAAATAGGAAAGAAAATTGATGAAAGTAAAGTTGAATATGGAGCCGCGATGAATAAGCTAGTGGAGGGCAAAGGCAACCTAATTGTAAGTGTAGAAAAATTAAAAAAAATGGGCGCCAAAGCCAAAAAAGCTTTGCCTGAAAATGTTCTAAAAAGAGCTGAAAATGACACAAACAACCTTATAAACTAAAACAAATGAAAAAAATTGCTGCTTTATTACTACTCGCTGGAGTGCTAATCGTTTCTATTTATATGGCCTTTATTTATTACATTCCTGTTAGCGATGGCGTGCGTTCTGGAGAATTAATCCGTTTGAGTCATAAAGGTGTGGTCATCAAAACTTGGGAAGGCGAATTGAGCCAAGGCATTTCGGGAGCACAAATTTTTCGCTTTTCAGTTTTAGACAAAGACAAAGCAGTTATCGATAGTTTAAAAGTGTTACAAGGTCATTATGTTCGCTTAACCTATGAAGAAAAAAAGCGCACTTTTATGTGGTGGGGCGAAACTCGTTTTTTTATAACCTCAGTACAAAAAGAAGTCTCTCCATTTAATAATCGATAATTCATGACCTCTATATTCAAATCTGTTTCAGCTTCTCATATTACCATTTCTGAACTAATGCTCCCCTCGCACACCAATTTTAGCGGTAAAATCCATGGAGGATATATCTTATCGTTGCTAGACCAAATTGCTTTTGCAAGTGCTTCTAAATTTTCCGGACACTATTGTGTTACTGCTTCTGTTGATACAGTCAATTTTCTACAACCTATTGAAGTGGGCGAATTGGTCACTATGAAAGCCTCAGTGAACTATGTAGGTAGAAGTTCAATGATTGTAGGCATTAGAGTCGAATCCGAGAACATACAAACAGGCCTTGTCAAACATTGTAATTCGTCTTACTTTACGATGGTTGCCAAAAATGAATTAGGAAAAAGCGTCAGCGTACCCGGTTTAATTTTAAGAACCGAAAATGACGTACGCCGTTTTAGCAATTGTTTGAAGCAAATTGAACTCAAAAAAATCCATGAAGAACACGAAGAAGTGTTTGATTTTTATTCCCCAGAAAATCTAAAAAACATAACCAAATACAATATTAAGTTAGAATTATAACTTCATTAACAGACAAAGCGGTTAAAAAAAATTAATTTGCTCAACATACATATAAAGTGTAACTTTAAGTGAACCTATTGTTCATCACATGACAAAAAACACTTTGATTTTTCTCTGTATGTTCAGCCTGCTGGCGCAAGCTCAAAATGAATGGTCAACTACCAAAGGATCGATTCATTTTGAAGCCTCTGTACCTTTTTTTGAAGAAATCAAAGCAACAAATAACGAAGTATCTTGTTCGGTGATTTTAACCACAAATGAAATTAATTGTACCGTTTACATACAACAATTTCGGTTTAAACTCCCATTGATGCAACAACACTTCAATGAAAATTATTTAGAAAGTGACCGCTACCCCAAAGCCTCTTTTATTGGGAGAATAGAAAAATTAAATTATGAATCCCTTACAGAAAAACCCAACGAATATACCATTAAGGGCATCATTAAAATACATGGAAAATCGAAGCCTGTGTTTTGCAAAGCTTGGATCGACAAATCCAACAATGGCCTATCGCTTTCTACCACTTTTATTTTAAACACGGAAGATTTTAACATAAAAATACCCGTAATTATTACCTCAAAAATATCAAAACAAGTTAGCACCACCCTCAAGGTAACGCTAACAGAATAAAAAACAACACAATGAATCGAATACAAAGTTTTTTAGATCTACACACTGGCGAAGAAGACAAACAAAAAGTACTTGAAAACGTAAAAGCCAACATCTCTTTTAGGGGATCTACTGTTTGGATTTTGGCTTGTGCCATAGTCGTAGCGTCAGTAGGTTTAAATGTAAATTCAACTGCAGTGATTATTGGTGCGATGTTGATCTCGCCGTTAATGGGACCGATTGTTGGCGCAGGTTTTAGTTTAGGTATATTTGACTTTGAATTACTAAAGAAAGCCGCCAAAAATCTCTTGATTGCGACTCTTGTAAGTTTGTTAGTATCGACTATTTATTTCATGCTAACGCCTTTTAAAGAAGCCCAAAGTGAGCTTTTAGCACGTACAGCGCCCAATATTTACGATATTCTTATAGCCTTTTTTGGAGGATTAGTTGGCGTTATAGCCATTACGCGAGTTGAAAAAGGAAATCCGATTCCTGGTGTTGCAATTGCCACAGCTTTAATGCCGCCATTGTGCACTGCTGGTTACGGACTAGCTATCGGGAATTGGAAATATTTTCTTGGGGCACTTTTTTTGTACACCATCAACTGTGTTTTTATCTGTATTTCAACCTTTGTAATTGTAAAATATCTTAAATATCCTGAAGTCAAAATTGTTGATCAACGCTACCGTAAGAAAATAAAATACACCATTTCGACCATAATCTTATTACTGATTTTGCCAAGTGTGTATTTTGCTTACTTATTAGCTCAAGAAAAAAAATACCATCAAAGGATTGAATTGTATTTAAATCAAGAATTTATAGAGAACGGCTTCACTATTGTCTATCAAAAAATAAATTACAAAGCCAATCCCAAAAGCATCGAGTTGGCCTTTCTAAATAAAAAAGTAAGTAGTCAGGAGGAAAAAAAACTGAATGCTTCTCTAAAAAAATACAAAATAGAAAACACTAAACTTATCATCAAACAAGATACGACCGACATAAAGAAGTTAATTTCCGAGAATTATATCAACGAGAATTCGAAGGAAACCAAAAAAGATTTAATCATTGTGAATTTAAAGAATAAACTAAAAAGCAACTCATTTGACAATAAAGGATTAAGAGGAGAAATTAGCATTTTATTTCCAGATATAACCAACCTTTCTATTGCCAATCATACGTACAACGAAAACACGGATAGTACACTTATCAAAACCGTAGCGGTATATAACAGCAGAAAGCCTTTGACTACCAATGATGAAAAAAAACTAAAAGAATGGCTAAAGAAAAGAGTTCAAAAAAACAATGTAATTCTACTCCGAGAAAATTAATGGATTAGACTTACTTCTATACTAAACAGCAATTTTTTCATCTCGCTATTTGGGCGTTACTACAAGGGTCGGGCTTTTTCGTTACAATCTTTTTGAGACCGAAAAAGCCTAAAAAAGGATTTTCACTGCAAACGAAGTTCACTGAACTCCTATGAAAATAGCATGAGTGAAGTAATGCCTAACGCAAAAAATGCTAATAAAAAGACAATTGGTCTATTTCAATACACGATTAACTTGTGCAAAGTTTCGTTGGTAATAATTTTCTTTTGTTGAAGAAATAATCACACCGTTAGATGTAGAAGAGTGAATAAATTTAATTTCGTTACCTTCGACTTCTACTACCATTCCCACATGGTTAATACGACCACTACCACGAGTTTTAAAGAAAATCAGATCCCCTTTTTGAGCTTCTTGGGGTGCTATTTTTAAACCAACATTGGCTTGTTCGAAAGAAGATCTAGGCAATTTAATATCAAAGGCATCAAAGGTTGTATACATCAATCCTGAACAATCAAAACCTGCTCTTGAAGTACCACCAGATCGGTAACGAATGCCTAAATTATCAGAAGCTTTTTCTATTAAATGATCCGCAACTGCAAAATCTCCAAAAAATTTAGTAGCACTTTCTTCATTAGAAGATACTACCTCGTTTTTAGCACTTCCGATCGCAATTGCATCTGTAGTTGAAGACTTACCCTCATTTATTTTTAAAACCAAACCAACTCTAAGCGTGTTTTTAATCGAAGGATTTAAACGTTCTAATTCGGCAACAGTGATATTGTACTTCTTTGCAATTCCAAATTTTGTTTCTTTTGGCATAACTTGATGCACTGAGGCTTCAACTGATTTAGTTATAGCTACTTCGTTTTCTGTAGCTTTATCTTCAACTTTTACAACAGCTTGATCTTGTCCCGCCAAAGTAACAGCTCCTTGAGTAGTAGCAGAAGACGGCTCACCGACAGGTACTGTAGTCACTTGTTTATCTTGTAAAGGGACATTCAACATTTGTCCAATGGCCAAGTTTTTATTAATTAGATTGGGATTTAATTGCTCCAATTCTGCAACTGAAATATTATATTTTTTAGATACTCCATACTTGGTTTCCGTTGCCAATACTGTATGAGGTTGAACGGCTTTGTGTTCGGCAACAATAGCACTTACATTTTGAGTTTCCTTACTACTTGCAGCATTTTCACTTATGAGACTAACACTATCTCTATCCACAACCGCCACTTCAGGACTTAGCACAAAATTTGCAGGAACAATGAGTTTAATTTTCTTTCCTACTTTTAAACCCACTAGATCAATCGATGGATTACTTTTTTTAATATCATCAACTGAGAGACTATGTTTTTTGGCAATCCCATACAAAGTTTCTTTGGGTAAAACTTCATACTCAATTGTTTTGGAACGTTTCATTTTGGCCGCTAATTCTTTTTGAGCCAACTCTTTTTTATAGTTTTTATTTGGAATTTTCAAAACCGATTTCAATTTTAAAACTCCTGAAGCTTTTGGATTCAATTCAAAAATAACCTTTTGACTTACATGGTATTTTTCGGCTATTGTTGAAATGGTTTCACCTTGTGAAATTTGATGTTGAATGTATTTTTCTTGCGAAAAAAGAGTAGAGGTAGCAGTACTAAAAAACAATAAAATTAAGCCAAAATATTTCATGAATTTTTCTTTAAAAATTGGGGGCGATTTTTATCAAAAACGGAGTTAATCTAAATTTCACACAAAAAAAGCATGATTTTATACGCAAAAAACAAACTTTTCTCAACAATTACAAATATACTTATTTAACTAAATAATAGTGTTAAAAACACAATAAATTAGAGCTGCATTTAACAAAGAAAAATAAAAAAGCCTGAGTTTAAAACTCAGGCTTTACAGTTAAAATACAGCAATTAATTAAATCAACTGCTTATTTGAGGGTGTGAATTTAGTCAAATTGATTCCTTTAACAGCCGCTATGTATTCTTCAATAGTTGGTGTTCTACCCAACACGGTTGAAAGCACTACTACAGGCGTAGAAGACAATAAAGATTCTCCTTTTTTACCATCAGTATCCTCCACCACTCTTCCTTGAAACAGACGCGTTGAAGTAGCCATCACCGTATCACCTTTTTCAGCTTTTTCTTGGTTACCCATACAAAGATTACAACCTGGTCGCTCTAAATACAACATATTCTCGTATTTAGTTCGTGCTGCACCTTTAGGTGCGTTATCATCAAACTCAAACCCAGAATATCTTTTTAAAACTTCCCAATCACCTTCGGCTTTTAATTCATCTACTATATTGTACGTTGGCGGAGCTACTACAAGTGGTGATTTGAATTCAACTTTACCTTGTTGCGCTTCAACATTCTTAAGCATTTGAGCCAAAATCTTCATATCTCCTTTATGTACCATACAGGAACCAATGAATCCAAGATCTACTTTTTTAGTGCCACCGTAAAAAGATAATGGTCTGATCGTATCATGAGTGTATCGCTTAGAAACATCCACATTATTTACATCTGGATCTGCAATCATTGGTTCAACAATTTGATCCAAATCAATTTCTACTTCTGCATAATACTTAGCTGTTGCATCTGGTCTCAAGGCAGGTTTATCTCCTGATGTAATCTCAGCAATTCTAACATTCGCTTTGTCAATTAAGCCTTGAAGCACATGATTATAATTATCCATCCCTTTATCAATCATGATTTGGATTCTGCTTTTAGCAATCTCCAACGATTCGATTAAAGTTGCGTCCTCAGAAATACAAATAGCCGCTTTTGCTTTCATTTCAGCAGACCAGTCCGTAAAAGTAAAGGCTTGATCAGCTGTAAGCGTACCCAAATGAACCTCGATTACACGACCTTGAAATACATTTTCGCCACCAAATTTCTTAAGCATTTGTGCTTGTGTAGCATGGACCACATCTCGAAAATCCATGTATTCTTTCATCGTTCCTTTAAAAGTCACTTTTACTGAATCCGGAATTGGCATAGACGCCTCACCTGTAGCCAAGGCTAACGCAACAGTACCAGAATCTGCTCCAAATGCAACGCCTTTAGACATTCTAGTATGCGAGTCGCCACCAATAATGATAGCCCAATCATCTATAGTAATATCGTTCAATACTTTATGGATAACATCCGTCATAGCATGATATACACCTTTAGGATCACGCCCCGTGATTAATCCAAAGTCATTCATAAATTTCATCAATTTTGGGATATTAGCCTGCGCTTTTTTATCCCAAACCGAAGCTGTATGACATCCCGATTGATACGCACCGTCTACTATTGGCGATATTACAGTTGCTGCCATAGACTCTAATTCCTGAGCTGTCATCAATCCTGTCGTATCTTGTGAACCTACAATATTCACAGTAACTCTTACATCAGAGCCTGCATGTAATACTTTTTTAGAAATAGTACCTACAGCGTTTTTGTTAAATATTTTCTCTACTGCTGTAAGACCCTGTCCGTCAATAGTTATTTCTTTGGACGGAGCATACACTAATGGAATATCGATTCCTAAAAGATTAGCGGCAAATGTTTGTAGTTTTTTTCCAAACACAATAGCATACGATCCTCCAGCTTTAATAAATTCCATTTTTTGAGGAGTAAAAGCTTTTGAAATATCAATAAGCTCTTGGTCTCCTTTATATAATTTCTTTTTCTTAGTATTAATGGTAAGTACCGTTCCTGTGGCTACAGAATATACTTCTTCTAAAATAGGGTCACCGCTTTCGTTCAACACAGGTTTTCCATCTGCATCTAATTTTTTAACCCAGTTTTTCAAATCAATCCCAATTCCTCCAGTAACATCTACTGTAGTTAGAAAAATAGGTGAAATTCCATTGGTTCCTCCAACAATAGGCGCAAAGTTTACAAAGGGTACATAAGGACTAGATTGCTTACCCGTCCAAAGTGCCACGTTGTTTACCCCTGACATTCTTGAAGACCCTACACCCATGGTACCTTTTTCAGCAATTAGCATCACTGATGCATCAGGATGTTGTGCTTGTAAGGCTTTGATTTCTTCTTGGGCCTGAGGTGTTATCATGCATTTTCCATGCAACTCACGATCCGATCTAGAGTGTGCTTGATTCCCTGGAGAAAGTAAATCTGTAGAAATATCTCCTTCGCCAGCAATAAAAGTAACCACTTTTATCTCTTCCTCTACTTCTGGTAATTGAGTAAAAAACTCGGCCTGTGCGTAACTTTTAATAATATCAATTACAATCTCATTTCCATTCTCATAGCCTTCTTTAAGTCTCGCCATATCTGCATCGTAAAGATACACTTGTGTTTTTAAAACTTTAGCTGCTTCGATGGCTATAGCTTTATCTTCCCCTAAAACTAAGTCAAGTAAAACTTTAATAGAAGGACCACCTTTCATGTGCGATAACAATTCAAAAGCAAAAGAAGGTTGTATTTCTTCAACTACTACTTCTCCAAGAATAATTTCTTTTAAAAACTTCGCCTTAACATGAGCCGCACTAGTAGTTCCTGGTATGGTATTATAAATAAAAAACTGCAGCGAATCTTTACGATCTACATGATTTACATCTTTAATTTGTGCAATAATCTCAGACAACAATTCTGCACCATCAATAGGTTTAGGATGTAGCCCTTGTAGTTTTCGTTCTTCGATTTCTTTAATGTAATCGCTATAAGTGTTCATAATGGAAAGGTTTATAAAGTTAATGGCTAATTGTACTTATTTTTCGATTACCAAAAGCCATAAATAAGGTTTTAAATTGCATGAGCAAAGCTAGGAATTAAAGCGGAAACTTAAAAAAAATTTAATAGAAGTCTTATTTTTGAAAATTATTATTACCAAAACAACTCAAACATTATCTTTTATTAATAAAAATTTATTTTTTTATTAAAATATTATGTATTCAGTATTTAAAGAAGGTATTTTTAAGAATTTCAAAATACAGCACAGCTAAAAAAAAGGCTCTTAGCTATCATTTTAACTAAGAACCTTTCTAAATAACAAAACTACAACGTTATAAAAGCTTTGCTATGATCATTTCTTCAGAAATTCCTTCTGCATCGGCTTTATAATTTTTGATGATTCTATGGCGCAAAATTCCAACTGCAACAGCCTTCACATCTTCAATATCTGGAGAAAACTTTCCATGAAATGCTGCATTGGCTTTGGCCGCAATAATTAAGTTTTGTGACGCTCTAGGGCCTGCTCCCCAATCTAGGTAATTCTTTACAAACTCATTCGACAACGGATTATTTGGACGCGTTTTACTAACCAACGTTACCGCATACTCAATAACATTATCCGCAACAGGAATACGACGAATTAGATGTTGGTATTCAATAATTTCTTCAGCACTAAACAAAGGATTAATCGTTAATTTAACATCAGAAGTAGTGTTTTTTACCACTTGCACTTCTTCCAAAAAAGAAGGATAATCTAACTTGATCGCAAACATAAAACGATCCAACTGTGCTTCTGGCAAAGGATAAGTACCTTCTTGCTCAATTGGGTTTTGAGTAGCTAATACAAAATAAGGCAAATCTAATTTATAGTTATGCCCTGCAATAGTCACCGCACGTTCCTGCATGGCTTCCAACAAAGCTGCTTGCGTTTTTGGAGGCGTTCTATTAATTTCATCTGCCAAAATGATATTCGAAAAAACAGGTCCTTTAATAAATTTAAACTGTCGATTTTCATCTAAAATTTCACTCCCTAAAATATCAGAAGGCATTAAATCAGGCGTAAATTGAATTCGCTTGAAATCTAAACCTAGTGCTTGCGCCAGTGTATTTACCATTAATGTTTTGGCCAAACCCGGCACCCCAACAAGCAATGCATGACCACCTGAGAATATAGAAAGTACGATTTGATCAATCACATCGTCTTGACCTACAATTATTTTAGCAATTTCAGTTTTGAGTTGGTTTCGCTTTTGAACTAAAGCATGAATCGCATCGACATCCGACATATAAATGGATTTAAATTAAAAAAGAGTTAGTACTATGAAATCATAAAACTAACTCTTTTTATTTATTTTATAAAAATTATTTTTTCAACCAGTTATTGGTAAAAGCACAATCTCTGTACTCACCGTTGATCTTAATATAGGTTTCTTTAATTTTTTCATCAAACCATTTCCCTACTGCTTTGATCTGTTTTTCTTTCAAAGCTAAATCTTTGATTTTGATGTAGTCTTTGGAGTAGTCGGCGGTATGTTCGTCGATTCTATTGGTAACTGTAATAATTTTGAAAGTTTTTTTACCTTGCTCTTCTTCCATAAAGGGTTGAGAAATCTCTTGATCTTTAAGATTTGACACTCTACTGTATAGACTTGGATCCATTTTGGTTAATTCGAAACGAGTATCTTGGGTTTTTGGATTAATCAAAGCACCACCATTAGCTCTAGTTTCTTTTTCATCAGACGTTGTTCTTGCAGCTTCTGCAAAAGTAATTTCTTTATCGATGATACGTTTTCTAATCAATTCAATTTTTTCTTTAGCTTCTCTAATAGAAGTCTCAGTAACTGTAGGCGTAAGCAAGATGTGTCGCAATTCTAATTCTTGTCCTTTTATTTTTTCAACCATAATAATATGGAATCCAAAATCAGTTTCAAATGGCTCAGAAATTTCACCCTCAGCAAGCTTGAAAGCAACTTCTTTAAATTCTTTAACAAAAGGTGTTTTTCTATTCATTTTGTAAAAACCTCCTGTAGCTCTTGAACCGGGATCTTGAGTATACAAAACGGCTTTGGTAGAGAAACTAGCACCTGCCTCCACTTCTTTTTTAAACCCTTTCAAGCGATCGATGACTTTTTGTTTGTCCTCTTGAGTCACTACTGGTGCGACTACAATTTGAGCTACTTCCATCTCCGCTCCGAAAAAAGGTAAATCTGCTTTAGGAATAGCTTTAAAGTAATTACGAACTTCTTCCGGTGTAATCTCCACACCATCAACAATTTTTTTACCCATTTCTGAGCTTAATTTTTGTTCCTTTAGTACATCAAAAAAAGTCGATCTTAAATCTTCTTCAGTTCCTTTTTTGTACATGGCAATCACTTTATCCATGGATCCTAGACTTTCTACCATATAATTCAAACGCTCTTCCATCATTCCTTTGATCTCAGCGTCAGAAACTACAATACTGTCTTGAATGGCTTGATGCGCGTACAATTTATCTTCCAATAATTTACCCAGCATCTGGCATCTAGTAATCCCGCTTACCGATCCTCCTCCGGCTGTTATCTCTAAAAATGATTTGTCTATATCAGAATCTAAAACAATATAATCACCAACCGTTGCAATAACTCCGTCCACTTTTTGACGCTTAGATCGGACTTCTTCAACCTTATCAATTGCTTTATCTTTTATTATTTCCTGTGCCACTGCAGCAGAAGAAAACAGAATAACTAAACAGAAAGGAAGTGCAAAATTGTATTTTAAAAACTTCATCGAAAAAAGGTTAAATTTATGGGTGTTATATTTTTTTTTGAATTACTAAAGTCTGTAGCATAAAGCAAAACAGCACAACCTTAACTAAATAAGTAAACTCTTAAAAGGCTATACTCTTTTGTTAAATGACAAGTAAATTGCAAACAAAAATAACAATTCAAAGAGATAATACAACTATCCCACCTACTATTAACATAAAATTATTACGTTAATTGATATAGTAATCACTACACCTGCTAATTTGACAATAGAAATAGCCTTACATTTTTTTAAATCGCATATTTAAATAGTATTTTTGCAAACTATTTAGAGTATATATGAGTTTTTTAAAAGAAATACATCGCAGAAGAACATTTGGCATCATTTCACATCCTGATGCTGGAAAAACGACACTAACCGAAAAATTATTGCTTTTTGGAGGGGCCATTCAAGAGGCTGGTGCCGTTAAAAACAATAAAATCAAAAAAGGGGCTACGAGTGACTTTATGGAAATTGAGCGCCAAAGAGGAATCTCTGTTTCTACTTCGGTATTGGCCTTTAATTATAAAGAAAAAAAAATCAATATCTTGGACACGCCAGGTCACAAGGATTTTGCCGAAGACACCTTCCGCACCTTGACGGCTGTTGATAGTGTAATTGTAGTAATTGACGTTGCAAAAGGAGTCGAAGAACAAACCGAGAAATTGGTCGCTGTTTGTAGAATGAGAAACATTCCGATGATTGTTTTCATTAACAAATTAGACCGTGAAGGTAAAGATGCCTTTGATTTGATGGATGAAGTAGAACAAAAATTAGGCCTCACGGTAACACCATTAAGTTTCCCTATCGGTATGGGGTATGATTTTCAAGGTATCTACAACTTATGGGAACAAAACATTAATCTTTTTAGTGGAGATAGCCGCAAAAATATTGAAGAAACCATCGCTTTCTCAGACGTACAAAGTCCTGAGTTAGAAAAAATAATTGGTCAAAAACCAGCAGACAAACTTCGCGAAGAATTAGAATTGATTGACGAGGTATATCCAAAATTTGACCGTCAGGATTATTTAGATGGAAAATTACAACCTGTCTTTTTTGGTTCAGCTTTGAACAACTTCGGTGTTAGGGAATTATTAGACTGCTTTGTTGCCATCGCTCCATCACCAAGAGCAAAAGAATCTGAAACCCGTTTGGTAGACCCGAAAGAAGAAAAGATGGCTGGCTTTGTGTTTAAAATTCATGCTAACATGGATCCTAAACACCGAGATCGCTTGGCGTTTATAAAAATTGTTTCTGGAACTTTTGAAAGAAACAAACCTTACTATCATGTTCGTCAAAAGAAAAATCTAAAATTTTCTAGCCCGAATGCCTTTTTTGCTGAGAAAAAAGAAATCGTTGACATCTCCTATCCGGGTGATATTGTCGGTCTTCATGACACAGGTAATTTCAAAATTGGTGACACCTTAACCGAAGGAGAAATCATGAGTTTTAAAGGTATTCCAAGTTTCTCACCAGAACACTTTAGATACATCAACAACGCAGATCCATTAAAAGCAAAACAACTAGACAAAGGAGTGGACCAATTAATGGACGAAGGTGTCGCGCAATTATTCACCCTTGAAATGAACAATCGTAAAATCATTGGTACGGTTGGAGCGCTACAGTATGAAGTTATTCAATACCGTTTAGAGCATGAATATGGTGCAAAATGTACCTATGAGAACTTTCCGGTTCACAAAGCATGTTGGGTAAAGCCTGATGATGCTAAAAATGAGGAGTTCAAAGAATTTAAACGTATCAAACAAAAATTTTTGGCCAAAGACAAATACAATCAATTAGTATTTCTGGCCGATTCGGATTTCACCATACAAATGACACAAAGTAAATTTCCAAGCGTAAAATTATTTTTCACTTCAGAATTTGAATAATACAAGAAAGCCAACTATAAAAAGTTGGCTTTTGTTTTACTTATAATTCCAAACAAAAAAAGACTTCATAACGAAGTCTTTTTTGCATTTAAGCTTGTCCAGCTGGACCAAAATTTAAAGGAATTGGCGCTTGTTCAGTATCTTTGATTTCCCCATTAGCCACTTCAAAACGATGTACATTATCCGCCAATGCCTTTATTAATCTTTTGGCATGTTGAGGCGTTAGAACAATTCGTGACTTTACTTTAGCTTTAGGCAAACCTGGCATGATACTTACAAAATCCAAAACAAACTCAGAAGAAGAATGATTGATAATTGCTAAGTTAGAATATACTCCTTCAGCAATCGTTTCATCTAATTCAATATTAATTTGTTCTTGTTGATCTTTCATCTTATAGAAAATTTAATGATTAGTAAACAATGATTAGTAACGCAATAATAGCAAAAAGTGATTAGCCAAAAGACTAATCACTTTTTGCTATCTGCTAATTACTAAAAATTAGTATATGTACTCTTCTTTGTTAGCCATCATATCATTGTAGTCGTCTTTTGACCCCACAATGGTATTGTCATACTCTCTCATACCAGTACCTGCAGGAATTCTATGACCTACAATTACATTTTCTTTCAATCCTTCTAAGTAGTCAATTTTACCTGCAACTGCAGCTTCGTTTAACACTTTAGTTGTTTCTTGGAAAGAAGCAGCAGAGATAAATGATTTCGTTTGTAACGATGCTCTTGTAATACCTTGTAAAATTGGAGTAGCAGTTGCTGTTATAACATCACGAGCTACTACCAAGTTTTTATCGGTACGTTTCAATAAAGAGTTTTCATCACGCAACTCACGTGGAGTAACGATTTGACCTGGTTTCAATACTGCAGAATCACCTGCATCTTCCACCACTTTCATTCCGTAAAGATTATCATTTTGAACGATAAAATCTTTGGTATGAATCAATTGATCTTCTAAGAATAAAGTATCTCCTGGATCTTGAACTCTTACTTTACGCATCATTTGACGGATAACCACCTCAAAGTGTTTGTCATTGATTTTTACCCCTTGTAAACGGTACACCTCTTGAATTTCATTCACTAAGTATTGTTGTACCGCAGCTGGACCTTGAATTCTCAAAATGTCATCTGGAGTAATAGCACCATCAGACAATGGCACACCTGCTCTAACGAAGTCATTTTCTTGAACCAAAATCTGGCTTGATAATTTCACCAAGTATTTTCTAACATCACCAAATTTAGATTCGATGATAATTTCGCGGTTACCTCTTTTGATTTTTCCAAAAGAAACTACCCCGTCAATTTCAGAAACTACAGCTGGATTAGATGGATTACGAGCTTCTAACAACTCTGTAATTCTAGGTAATCCTCCCGTGATATCGCCTGATTTAGAAGAACGACGTGGAATTTTTACCAATACTTTACCTGCTTTAATTTTCTCCCCGTTATCTACCATTAAGTGAGCACCTACTGGTAAGTTGTAAGAACGGATCAATTCACCATCTTTACCGTAAACCAATAAAGTTGGGATTAATTTTTTGTTTCTTGACTCAGAAATTACTTTTTCTTGGAAACCAGTTTGCTCATCGATTTCAACCATGAACGATTGTCCTTGCTCTAAATCTTCGTATGCAATTTTACCAGTGAATTCAGAAACGATAACACCATTATATGGATCCCACTTACAAATTACTTCACCTTTAGCAACAGATTGACCATCGGCTACATAAATACTAGAACCGTAAGGTATATTGTGTGTACTTAATAAAATTCCGGTCTTTTCGTCTACTAATTTCAATTCAGTAGAACGAGAAACCACGATATCAACTGCATTACCTTCGTTATCTTCTCCTTTAACTGTTTTTAAATCTTCAATTTCAAGTTTACCTCCAAAACGAGCAATAATACTAGAATCTTCAGAAATACCTCCAGCAACCCCTCCAACGTGGAATGTACGCAATGTCAACTGTGTACCTGGCTCACCAATAGACTGTGCAGCAATAACACCAACAGCTTCACCTTTTTGGGTCATCTTACCGGTAGCTAAGTTTCTACCGTAACATTTTGCACAAATTCCTTTTAAAGCTTCACAAGTTAATGGCGAACGTACTTCTACTCTTTCTACTGGAGAAGCTTCGATCGCTTTCATGATTGCTTCGGTAATTTGTTGACCTGCACTAACCAAAACTTCGTTAGTTAATGGATTCACAACTTCTTGTAAAGCCACACGACCTAGAATTCTTTCTCCTAAAGATTCAACGATTTCCTCATTTTTCTTCAAAGCAGAAACTTCAACACCTCTTAAGGTACCACAATCTTCGATGTTTACAATTACGTCTTGAGAAACGTCATGTAATCTACGTGTTAAGTATCCAGCATCTGCCGTTTTCAACGCCGTATCCGCAAGACCTTTACGAGCACCGTGCGTAGAGATAAAGTACTCTAAGATCGAAAGACCTTCCTTAAAGTTAGAAAGAATCGGGTTTTCAATAATCTCTCCACCACCAGCAGTAGATTTTTTAGGCTTAGCCATCAAACCACGCATACCAGTTAACTGACGAATCTGTTCCTTAGAACCCCTCGCCCCAGAGTCAAGCATCATATACACCGAGTTGAAACCTTGTTGGTCTTCTCTAATATTTTTCATTGCTAATTCTGTCAATTGAGCATTGGCAGAAGTCCATACGTCAATAACTTGGTTGTAACGTTCGTTATTGGTAATAAGACCCATGTTGTAGTTAGCAGAAATACCTTCTACTTGCTCTCTTGCATCAGCAATTAATTTTGTTTTTTGTTCTGGAATTCTAATATCACCTAAAGAGAAAGATAGACCCCCTTTGAAAGCGAACTTATAACCCATGTTCTTCATATTATCCAAGAAGGCAGCTGTAGTAGGTACATCAGTCGAGCTTAATACGTGACCGATAATATCTCTTAAGTTTTTCTTAGTTAATACATCATTGATATATCCTGCAGCTTCAGGCACTACTTCATTAAATAATACACGTCCTGCAGTAGTTTGAATGATTTGGTAAACTAATTCACCATTTTCATTAAAATCTTTTGCTCTAATTTTAACTCTAGCATTCAACTCTAATCTACCTTCATTCAAAGCGATATTCACCTCTTCAGCAGAATAGAAAGTTAAGCCTTCACCTAAAATGGTTAATTCAGGAGTAGTTAAACGCTCTTTGGTCATATAATATAGACCCAAAACCATATCCTGAGATGGTACCGTAATTGGAGCACCATTGGCAGGGTTCAAAATATTATGTGACGCTAACATCAACAATTGCGCTTCCAAAATTGCTTCTGGTCCTAATGGCAAGTGAACTGCCATCTGATCCCCATCAAAATCCGCGTTAAACGCCGTACATACTAATGGGTGCAATTGGATCGCTTTTCCTTCAATTAATTTTGGCTGGAATGCTTGAATACCTAAACGGTGCAAAGTAGGAGCACGGTTAAGCAATACAGGATGTCCTTTGATTACATTCTCAAGAATATCCCAAACCACTGGCTCTTTTTTGTCAATAATTTTCTTAGCCGACTTAACTGTTTTTACAATACCTCTTTCGATTAATTTACGAATCACAAAAGGTTTAAACAATTCAGCTGCCATATCTTTTGGCAATCCGCATTCGAATAATTTTAACTCTGGTCCTACAACAATAACCGAACGAGCAGAATAATCCACACGTTTACCTAATAAGTTTTGACGGAAACGACCTTGTTTCCCTTTTAACGAGTCAGATAAAGATTTTAATGGACGATTCGATTCTGTTTTAACTGCAGAAGCTTTTCTAGTATTGTCAAATAATGAATCTACAGATTCTTGCAACATACGTTTTTCGTTTCTCAAGATTACTTCAGGAGCTTTAATCTCCATTAATCTTTTCAAACGATTGTTACGAATGATTACACGACGATACAAGTCATTTAAATCAGAAGTTGCAAAACGACCACCATCTAGCGGCACCAAAGGACGTAATTCAGGTGGAATAACTGGAACTACTTTCATAATCATCCATTCAGGACGGTTTTCACGGTTCAAGTTAGATTCTCTGAAAGACTCAACCACTTGTAATCTTTTTAACGCTTCCGTTTTACGTTGTTTAGATGTTTCGTTATTCGCACTATGACGCAAGCTGTATGACAACTCATCTAAATCAATACGCGCTAACAAATCCATAATACACTCTGCTCCCATTTTGGCAACAAATTTATTAGGATCAAAATCATCTAAATATTGGTTTTCCATTGGAAGGGTATCTAAAATATTCAAATACTCTTCTTCAGTTAAGAAATCAAGACGTTTCAACGATTCGCCTTCGGCATTTTTAGCAATACCTGCTTGAATTACTACGTATCTCTCGTAGTAAATAATCATGTCTAATTTTTTAGAAGGTAATCCTAAGATATAACCAATTTTATTTGGCAAAGAACGGAAATACCAGATATGCGCAATAGGCACTACCAAATTGATATGCCCTACTCTATCTCTTCTTACTTTCTTTTCCGTAACTTCTACACCACAACGGTCGCAGATAATTCCTTTGTAACGGATTCTTTTATATTTACCACAAGCACATTCAAAGTCCTTAACTGGACCAAAAATTCTTTCACAAAACAAACCGTCACGTTCTGGTTTGTGCGTTCTGTAGTTGATAGTTTCAGGCTTCAAAACTTCTCCTCTTGACTCTTTCAAAATAGACTCAGGAGAGGCCAATCCTATCGAAATTTTATTGAATCTTTTTACAGGATTCTTATCTTTATTGTTGTTTCTATTATTCATCATAGTTTTTACTATTGATTTATTTGCAATTAAAAATTGATTTTAGATTGATGAGTACAAGTATTTTAATTTAAAAAACTCGACTCATTAAGCTCTATTACCACGACTTACTTCTCAAAACTTCTCTCTGAAGTGCTAGTTATATGAACATTCATATAAAAAATCGGAACGGTTTACGGGTATAAATCCTAAAAACTTCTATAAATGAGTAATCAGCTCCAATTTAATTGAAGCTGACTACATTCTTTTTGTTATTCTTCTAAACGCAAGTCAAGTCCAAGACCTTTCAACTCATGCATCAATACATTGAAAGATTCTGGCAATCCTGGTTCTGGCATAGTTTCGCCCTTAACGATAGCTTCGTAAGTTTTAGCTCTACCAATTACATCATCAGACTTCACTGTTAAGATTTCTCTAAGTGTACTAGAAGCTCCATACGCTTCTAATGCCCAAACCTCCATCTCTCCAAAACGCTGACCTCCAAATTGCGCTTTACCACCTAAAGGTTGTTGCGTAATTAATGAGTATGGTCCGATAGAACGTGCGTGCATCTTATCATCAACCATGTGACCTAATTTCAACATGTAAATTACCCCCACAGTTGCTGCTTGATGGAAACGTTCTCCAGTACCACCATCATAAAGGTGTGTATGTCCAAAACGTGGTACACCAGCCTCATCTGTCAAAGCATTGATTTGATCTAACGAAGCACCATCGAAAATTGGAGTAGCAAATTTTCTACCCAAATTCATTCCAGCCCATCCTAAAACAGTTTCATAAATCTGACCGATGTTCATACGTGAAGGTACCCCAAGTGGATTCAATACGATATCAACAGGCGTTCCATCTTCCAAGAAAGGCATATCCTCATGACGAACGATACGAGCAACAATACCTTTGTTACCGTGACGACCCGCCATTTTATCCCCAACTTTCAATTTACGTTTTTTAGCGATATACACTTTTGCTAATTTCAAGATTCCAGATGGCAATTCATCACCAACAGTAATCGTGAATTTCTCTCTACGTAATGCTCCTTGTAAATCGTTCAATTTAATTTTATAGTTATGAATTAAATCATTAACCATTTTATTAGTTACATCATCTGCAACCCATTGACCTTTACTTAAGTGAGCAAAATCTTCAACAGCATAAAGCATTTTTTGAGTGTATTTTTTACCTTTTGGTAATACTTCTTCACCCAAATCATTCATTACACCTTGAGACGTTTTTCCATTAACGATCAAGAAAAGTTTTTCAATCAATCTGTCTTTTAATTCAACAAATTTAACTTCAAACTCCATTTCTAAAGCGCCTAAAGCATCTTTATCTTGTGTACGTTTACGTTTATCTTTTACCGCTCTTGCAAATAATTTTTTATCTAAAACAACACCGTGTAATGAAGGAGACGCTTTTAATGAAGCATCTTTTACATCACCAGCTTTGTCACCAAAGATAGCACGAAGTAATTTTTCTTCTGGAGTTGGATCTGATTCTCCTTTTGGAGTAATCTTACCAATCAAAATATCACCAGGTTTTACCTCGGCACCAATTCTGATCATACCATTTTCGTCCAAATCTTTAGTCGCTTCCTCAGAAACGTTAGGAATATCATTAGTCAATTCCTCGTTACCTAATTTAGTATCTCTAACTTCTAATGAATAATCATCAATATGAATAGAAGTAAAAATATCATCACGAACTACTTTTTCAGAAATTACAATCGCATCCTCAAAGTTATATCCTTTCCATGGCATAAACGCCACTTTAAGGTTACGACCTAAGGCTAATTCACCATTTTGAGTAGCATATCCTTCAGATAAAACTTGACCAAGAGTAACTCTGTCCCCTTTTCTTACGATAGGTTTCAAGTTGATACTTGTTCCTTGGTTGGTTTTTCTAAATTTAATTAAATTATATGTTTTTTCATCAGCCTCAAAACTCACCATTCTTTCTTCTTCAGAACGGTCATATTTGATAGTTATGATGTTTGCATCTACATATTCTACAACTCCATCTCCTTCAGCATTAATCAAAACACGAGAATCTGAAGCTACTTGACGCTCTAAACCAGTTCCTACAATAGGAGCTTCTGGGCGAATCAAAGGTACTGCTTGACGCATCATGTTAGATCCCATCAACGCACGGTTCGCATCATCATGCTCCAAGAAAGGAATTAACGAAGCTGAAATCGATGCAATCTGATTAGGAGCAACGTCAGCATAATCAACTTGAGTAGGCTCAATAACTGGGAAATCACCTTCTTGTCTTGCAATAACGTTATCAGCAGTGATTTTTCCAGTAGCATCCATTTCAATGTTTGCTTGAGAAATCATCATACCTTCTTCTTCTTCTGCACTAAGATAAACAGGAGTTGATTCTAAATCAACTACACCATTCGTTACCTTACGGTAAGGCGTTTCAATGAATCCCATTCCGTTTACTTTCGCATAAACACCAAGAGAAGAAATCAAACCAATGTTTGGTCCCTCAGGAGTTTCAATAGGGCATAAACGACCATAGTGCGTATAGTGAACGTCACGAACCTCAAAACCAGCTCTCTCTCTTGAAAGACCACCTGGTCCTAGAGCAGAAAGTCTACGCTTGTGCGTGATCTCGGCCAATGGATTCGTTTGATCCATAAACTGAGATAACTGATTCGTTCCAAAGAAAGAATTGATTACCGACGATAATGTTTTTGCATTGATCAAATCGATAGGTGTAAACACCTCGTTATCTCTAACGTTCATACGCTCTCTAATGGTTCTAGCCATACGAGCTAAACCAACACCGAATTGTTGTGACAATTGTTCACCAACTGTTCTAACACGACGGTTTGATAAGTGATCAATATCATCAATCTCAGCTTTTGAGTTGATCAATTCGATCAAATATTTAACGATAGTAATGATATCCTCTTTGGTAAGCACTTGCTTTTCCATTGGGGTATCAAGACCTAATTTTTTATTAATTCTATAACGACCTACTTCACCTAAATTGTAACGTTGGTCAGAGAAAAACAATTTATCAATAATACCACGAGCCGTTTCTTCATCAGGCGGTTCAGCGTTACGTAATTGTCTATAGATATGCTCAACAGCTTCTTTTTCAGAGTTGGTTGGATCCTTTTGTAAAGTATTATGAATAATAGAATAATCTACTAAATTGTTATCTTCTTTGTGTAACAAAATAGACTTCACATTAGAATCGATAATTTCCTCAACATTATCTTTATCGATAATAGTATCTCTATCTAAAATAATTTCGTTACGTTCAATAGATACTACTTCACCAGTATCCTCATCTACGAAATCTTCGTGCCATGTATTCAATACACGAGCCGCTAATTTTCTTCCGATGTATTTTTTAAGACCTGTTTTAGAAACTTTAATTTCCTCAGCAAGGTCAAAAATTTCAAGGATATCCTTGTCTCTTTCAAAACCAATCGCACGGAATAAAGTAGTAACAGGTAATTTTTTCTTTCTATCGATATAAGCATACATTACGCTATTGATATCAGTAGAAAACTCTATCCATGAACCTTTAAAAGGAATTACTCTGGCAGAATATAATTTAGTTCCATTAGCATGGAAGGACTGTCCAAAGAAAACACCAGGAGAACGGTGTAATTGAGAAACTACAACACGTTCAGCACCATTAATTACAAATGTACCACTTGGCGTCATGTAAGGTATTGTACCAAGATAAACATCTTGAACGATAGTTTCAAAATCTTCGTGTTCAGGATCTGTACAATATAGTTTTAATCTTGCTTTTAAAGGCACACTATAAGTAAGTCCTCTTTCAATACACTCTTGAATGGTATAACGTGGTGGATCTACGAAATAATCTAGGAACTCCAATACAAAGTTATTTCTTGTGTCTGTAATTGGAAAGTTTTCCATGAAGGTATTGTATAAACCTTCGTTGCCTCTTTCGTCAGATTTAGTTTCTAATTGAAAAAAATCTTTAAACGACTTTACCTGAACATCTAGAAAATCTGGATAGTCAGGAATATTTTTTGTGGAGGCAAAATTCAATCTTTCAGTCTGATTTGTTAACATCTATGGACAAAATTTTGATTAAAAAAAAGTAATTTTTTTGTGTAAAACACTGTTTAAACTATACTTTCTTTTTGAATCAATACCTCTTTAAAAATAAAATAAGAGTATACTCTTTTTAAATTTTCTTTCTTCGTATTGATTTAAAAAACACTCTTGTATTTTAAACTATTTGATAATAAAACGGATATTTTTATTATACGAAAAAGGGTTTAGGTCATTGGAACTTAATCCAAGACCTAAACCTAGTTCTCAAAACTGAGTTTAACTATTTAAGCTCAACTACAGCTCCAGCCTCTTCTAAAGATTTTTTAAGACCTTCAGCCTCTTCTTTAGAAACACCTTCTTTAACGTTGCTTGGAGCACTATCAACTACATCTTTAGCTTCTTTCAAACCTAAACCTGTAAGTTCTTTTACCAATTTAACTACAGCTAATTTAGAAGCTCCAGCTTCTTTCAATACAACTGTAAATTCTGTTTGAGCTTCTTCAGCAGCAGCTTCTCCACCACCTGAAACTACTACAGCTGCAGCAGCTGGTTCGATTCCGTACTCATCTTTTAATATTGTTGCTAATTCGTTAACTTCTTTTACAGTTAAGTTAACCAATTGTTCTGCGAATTGTTTCAAATCTGCCATTTTTTCTATCGTTTTAAAATGATTTGTAAAAATATAATTTATTTATTGTGCGCTAAATAAGCAACAAGGATAACCCTTGTTTTGAGTATTATGCCCCAGTCTCTTCGCTGTTAGCGAATTGATTTTGTAAAGCAGAAATAACTCTTTGAGCTGGTGATTGTAATAATCCAATGATTTCACCAATAAGCTCTTCTTTAGATTTAATTGTAGCTAAAGCATCTAATTGATCATCACCAATATAAATTTCAGAGTTAATATAAGCTCCTTTTAATACAGGTTTTGCTGATTTTTTTCTGAAATCTTTGATAATTTTACCAGGTGCATTTGCAACATCTGAAATAAAGATAGCACTGTTACCAGTCAAAACTGATGGTAAATCACCATAATCATTATCAGAAGCTTCCATTGCTTTTGCAAGCAAAGTATTTTTTACAACCTCTAATTTAATACCTGCTTTAAAACAAGCTCTTCTCAAGTTTGAAGTAGTTTCTGCATTTAATCCAGAAATATCAGATACATATACAATGTTTGTACCAGCTAACTGTGCAGTTAATTCTTCAATCGCGATTGATTTTTCTTCTCTAGTCATACTAAAAATTATTAACTACCAATTATACTGCTTTTGGATCCAATGCAATAGCAGGACTCATAGTGCTTGTAAGGTGAATACCTTTAATATAGGTACCTTTAGCAGCAGTTGGCTTAAGTTTGATTAATGTTTGAATAATTTCGTGCGCATTGTCATAAATTTGCTCAGCTCCAAAAGAAACTTTACCAATTCCTGCATGAACAATACCAGTTTTATCAACTTTAAAGTCGATCTTACCAGCTTTTACCTCAGCAACAGCTTTTGCAACATCCATAGTTACAGTACCTGTTTTAGGGTTTGGCATTAAACCTCTAGGTCCTAAAATACGCCCTAATGGACCTAATTTACCCATAACAGCAGGCATAGTGATGATAACATCAACATCTGTCCAACCATCTTTAATTTTTTGTAAATAGTCATCAAGACCTACGTAATCAGCTCCAGCTGCAGTAGCTTCTGCTTCTTTATCTGGAGTAACTAATGCTAATACTTTTACATCTTTACCAGTTCCATGAGGTAATGTTACAACACCTCTCACCATTTGATTCGCTTTTCTTGGATCAACACCCAAACGAACTGCGATATCAACAGACTCATCAAATTTTGCAGAAGCAATTTCTTTAATCAATGCAGCAGCATCTTTCAAAGAGTACAATTTGTTCTTTTCAATTTTTGAAGCAGCCTCTTTTTGCTTTTTTGTCAATTTTGCCATGTTTTTCTCTTAATTAAAAAGGAGAATCTCCTGATACAGTTATACCCATAGATCTAGCTGTTCCAGCAACCATACTCATAGCAGACTCCATAGTGAATGCATTTAAGTCAGGCATTTTGTCCTCAGCAATAGCTCTAATTTGTTCCCAAGTAACACTAGCTACTTTTTTACGATTAGGCTCTCCTGAACCAGATTTTAGCTTTGCAGCTTCCAATAACTGAACAGCTGCTGGAGGAGTTTTTACAACAAAATCAAATGATTTGTCTTTATACACAGTAATTTGTACTGGGCATATTTTGCCAGGTTTATCTTGAGTTCTAGCATTAAATTGCTTACAGAACTCCATGATATTAACCCCAGCAGCTCCTAAAGCAGGTCCAACCGGTGGCGACGGATTCGCAGCACCTCCCTTAACTTGTAGTTTAACTACCTTACTAATTTCTTTAGCCATTTTTTAAAAAATTTAACACGGCAATCATTGGAAGCGATTGCAGTGGTTATTATAGTGTAACAAAAATTATACTTTTTCTACTTGCATAAAACTCAATTCCAAAGGTGTTTTTCTTCCGAAAATTTTCACCATAACTTCAAGTTTACGCTTTTCTTCATTGATTTTCTCAACGGTACCATTGAAACCATTGAAAGGACCATCAATAACCTTAATCGTTTCACCAACACTAAAAGGAATTGCACGAGTATCTGTATTTACAGTTAACTCATCAACTTTTCCTAGCATTCGATTCACCTCTGAAATCCTTAAAGGAACCGGCTCACCGCCTTTAATTTCTCCTAAAAACCCAATAACACTTGTGATAGACTTAATAATATGAGGTACTTCACCAACCAAGTTTGCTTCTATCATTACATACCCAGGAAAATAAACTTTATCTTTTGCAATTTTCTTTCCTTCCTTTACAGTCACTACTTTTTCAGTAGGAACCAATACTTGAGATACATAATCCTCCATCCCTAATCTAGCGATTTCAGTCTCGATATAGGCTTTTACTTTATTTTCTTGCCCGCTTACCGCACGAACGACATACCACTTTTTTAAATTATTTTCAGTCATCCCAAGAAATTTATGCTTTCAACCAGTTAAAAAATCCTTCTAATGCTTTTGCAAACATTTCATCTACTCCCCATGTCGCCAAAGCGAATAGCACTGAAAAAACAGCAACAACAATTGTTAGACGTTGAACCTCAGCCCAAGCTGGCCAAGTAACATTTGATTTCAATTCTTCAAATGCCTCTGAAATGTAATTAACAACTTTTGCCATATTTATACTGTGTGTTTATTTTGCACGGGCGGAGGGATTCGAACCCCCATCAACGGTTTTGGAGACCGCTATTCTACCCTTGAACTACGCCCGTAGTTAAGCCAGTACCAATAAAGTTACTGGCTCATTATATCAATTATAGCTTAAAACTATAGGATTTCAGTCACCTGACCTGCTCCAACAGTTCTACCACCTTCACGGATAGCAAAACGTAAACCTACGTTTAATGCAATTTCGCTTAATAATTTAACTTCAATAGTTAAGTTATCTCCAGGCATAACCATCTCTACACCAGCTGGTAAAGAAATAATACCAGTTACGTCAGTTGTACGTACGTAGAATTGTGGACGGTAGTTATTGTGGAATGGAGTGTGACGTCCACCTTCTTCTTTTTTCAAGATATACACCTCAGCTTTGAAGTGATCGTGAGGCTTAACAGAACCTGGTTTACAGATTACCATTCCTCTTTTGATATCTTCTTTTTGAATACCTCTTAACAAGATACCAACGTTATCTCCTGCTTCACCTCTATCAAGGATTTTACGGAACATCTCAACTCCAGTAATAGTAGAAGTTAATTTCTCAGCTCCCATACCAATGATTTCAACTGGATCTCCAGTATTAGCAACACCAGTTTCGATACGACCTGTAGCTACAGTTCCACGACCAGTAATTGAGAATACGTCTTCAACAGGCATCAAGAAAGGTTTTGCAACATCTCTTTCTGGCTCTTCGATCCAAGCATCAACAGCTTCCATTAATTCAAGAATTTTAGGAACCCAAGCAGCATCATTATTCAATCCACCTAAAGCAGAACCTTGAATAACTGGACCGTTATCTCCATCATACTCGTAGAAAGATAATAAGTCTCTGATTTCCATCTCAACTAATTCTAACAACTCAGCATCATCAACCATATCCACTTTATTCATGAATACAACGATTCTTGGAATACCAACCTGACGTCCTAAAAGGATGTGCTCACGAGTTTGTGGCATTGGTCCATCAGTAGCAGCAACAACAAGAATAGCACCGTCCATTTGAGCAGCACCAGTAACCATGTTCTTAACGTAATCCGCGTGACCTGGACAGTCAACGTGAGCGTAGTGACGGTTAGCCGTTTCGTACTCTACGTGAGAAGTGTTAATTGTAATACCTCTTTCTTTCTCTTCTGGAGCATTATCAATTTGATCAAATGATTTTGCTTGACAGTAACCTGCGTCAGACAATACTTTCGTAATTGCAGCAGTTAATGTAGTTTTTCCGTGATCCACGTGCCCAATTGTACCAATGTTCAAATGGGGCTTGTTACGGTTAAAATTTTCCTTTGCCATTTTACTTAATTTTTAATCTTAGTTATATATTTATTTCAATTTCCTACTTACTTGAGCCAACTACGGGAATTGAACCCGTGACCTCTTCCTTACCAAGGAAGCACTCTACCTCTGAGCTAAGTCGGCAGAATCCTTAATTAAGAAGTTTAAAGCTTAAAAAACTCTACATCAATAATCATTATTCTATAATTTGTGGGGAGAGCAGGATTCGAACCTGCGAAGTTCACACAGCAGATTTACAGTCTGCCCTCGTTGGCCGCTTGAGTATCTCCCCTTAACCCATTACTTTAAAGAACCTATTTTTTTTAAGAAAAACTTGAGCCGGCGGAGGGACTCGAACCCACGACCTGCTGATTACAAATCAGCTGCTCTAGCCGACTGAGCTACGCTGGCAAATATTAAAAAAAGCCCGCTATTTCTAACGGACTGCAAATGTATAGATTTTATCTCTTAATCAAAACATTTTTTAAAAAAAATTTGAATTAAATATGAGATCTTATTTTTTCTTTCCTTTTTACCAGCAAACGCTCGACTGATTCTGCTGCCAAATCAACCGCTTCTTCAAAACTCTTACACTGTTTTTTAACTACAAAATCGTCTCCTGGGACATTAATCTTAAGCTCTACAATTTTATTCTCCTTTTCACTAGTCTTTTCTACCTTCATAAATACATCAGAAAAAACCACTTTATCATAGTACTTTTCCAACTTATCCATTCTCACTTGAACAAAGTCTACTAGCTTTTTGTCTACAGTAAAGTTAACTGCATGAACATTTACCTTCATAATCATTACATTTTGGGTTAAACTTGAGTTTTTAAACTATTTCCTATTTCTTGGATGCGCCTCTTTATACACTCTTTTAAGCTCTGCCAAACTACTATTGGTATAAACCTGAGTAGACGCTAAACTAGAATGGCCCAATAATTCTTTAATTGAATTTAAATCAGCCCCATTATTCAACATGTGTGTAGCAAAGGAATGCCTTAACACATGAGGACTCTTTTTTACCTTTTCAGATACTTTACTAAAGTACAAATTAATTGTTCTATAGACAAAAGATTGACTTAATTTTAACCCTTTGGTCGACAGAAAAAAATAATCCTCATCCAACACCACTTCCAAACTCTCCCTCTCAACAAGATACAAACGAATCAAATCAATCACAGCATCTAACAAAGGAACCAATCGCTCTTTATCTCTTTTCCCAAAAACCTTAACCAACCCCTCCTCACAATCAACATTAGCCAACCGCAATTCAATCAATTCAGACCTTCGCATTCCCGTAACGTAAAACATCTCCACCATCAACCTATTTCTGATCGCTTCAAAACCCATCAACCCTAAACCATCATCCACCTTCATTTCTTTTTCTGAAAAAGGAATCTGAACATTCCTAACCACTTTCAATGCCCTATGTTTCACCAAAGGACTTATCTGAAGCTGTTTTGACTTTATCAAGAACTTATAAAAAGCTTTTAAAGAAGCTATTTTTCTATTCACCGTAACATTAGCCACACCTGAGTCCACCAAATAAACTACCCAACTTCTTATATGACCATAAGCCACATCTTCCAATCGAACATCTACCGCAGTTTGCTCCAAAAATCCTTCAAAAGCATCCACATCTTCTACATATGCTTTTTGCGTATGCACCGAATACTTTTTCTCCAAAGCTAAATACTCTCGAAATGCTATTTTATTTAAAACCATAGTAAACAAAAAAAAACCGTTAGCATCAAAGTTATTAACTTTAATCACTAACGGTTATAATTTTTATAAAAAAGTATTAGATATTCTCTAATCCGTCTTTCATGTTTTGAATGTAAGCTGCTTTTTGAAACTTCATTCTATTGATAACTGATGGCTTTATAAAAGCAGTACGCGCTCTTAATTGACGAACAGTTCCAGTTTTGTCAAATTTTCTTTTATAGCGCTTTAATGCTCTATCGATATTTTCTCCGTCTTTAATTGGTATAATTAACATAATTTTATCACCCCCTTTCGTTAAGTGCGCAAAAGTAAGTATTAATTATTAATTATGAATCATAAATCATGATTTTTTTTTACCCTAAGCACAAACAAAGTCCCTTCACTCTAAAAACTAAAATCCAACTGTTATCCTTCTAACTTGATTATGGAGAAATATTATTTCACTGCAGGTTCATAATTTTGATTATCAATAATCATTTTTCCTAAAATCTCTTTTAAGATTTCTGACGTCCCTCCTCCAATAGGCCCTAGACGACTATCCCTAAACAAGCGTGCCAATGGATACTCTTCCATATAGCCGTAACCTCCTAGCATTTGCAAACAACTATAAATAGTTTCATCGGCCACTTTTGTAGATTTCAATTTTGCCATTGTTGCTTCCTTTACCACATACTCGCCTTTATCAAGACGCGCTACAGCAGCATAATTGAAAACTTTACAATGCTCAACCTCAGTTGCATGTTCTACAAGAGTATGTCGTAAAGCCTGAAACTTACTGATTTTCATCCCAAAAGCTTCGCGATGAGACATATAATCTATAGTGTAATCAATAGCATATTCAGCTCTAGCATGTGCATTGATTGCCATAATCAAACGCTCTAAGGCAAAATGCTGCATGATATAAGAAAAACCTTTTCCTTCCACACCCATTAAGTTAGCCACAGGCACTTCCACATTATCAAATGCAATTTCAGCAGTATCTGATGCTCGCCAACCCAATTTATCAAGTTTAGTAGCCGAGACTCCTTTTGAAGCCGTATCCATCAAAAATATACTAATGCCTTTATTACCAAGATTAGGATCCGTCTTTGCAGCTACTATATAATAATCCGCATAGACACCATTAGTAATAAACGTTTTTGAACCATTAATTATATAAGTATCACCATTTTTTACTGCAGTAGTTTTCATACCAGCAACATCGCTGCCACCAAAAGGCTCAGAAATGCACAATGCACCTATCTTTTCTCCAGCAATACTTGGCACCAAATAGTCTTTTTTAATTCTTTCATCACCTTCAGCATTTAAATGCGTCATCGCAAGGTAAGCATGAGCCCAAATAGCAGCTGCAAAACCTGAAGATTTAATTTTTTGCAACTCTTCTAACAAAATAACGGTGTAAAACAAATCCAAGTTTAATCCTCCATATGCCTCGGGATAAGAAATTCCAAAAAAACCCATCTCTCCAAATTTTTTCCAAATAAAACGATCAATAGTTCCTGTTTTTTCCCATTTCTCAATATGTGGAACCACTTCTTTTTGCAAAAAGTCTCTCAAACTCGTTCTAAATAAATCATGTTCTTCTGAAAAATATACTGAATTCATAAAATGTGCTTTTTATTTATTTTTTTTTTAGAACTTCAAATATAATGCAATTATTTTAGCTTTATCTACAGGAAAACCTTTGATTTTTGACAAATCCTCAATATTAACAAAATCACCATTCATACTTCTAGAAATTAATATTTGTTTAACCAGCGAATATTTGAAGTAATAAAATTGTGACAGTTCCTTTTGAGAAGCATTATTTATATCGATCAAACTCAAAGACGGAAGCCTCGTTATAGAAAAACTAGTTTCAATTTCACTTATCACCTCAGGCTTCAAGCCCCAAACTTCATTTAATTGTTCCATCGAGACAAATCCTCCTAAAGTATTTCTATGCGTAATGATTCGATTCGCCATCACATCACCTACACCATAAACTTTGATCAATTCCTCAAGAGTGGCCAGATTGATGTCTTTTTTTAGCTTACGAGATGCAACACTTGTATATTTTTTATAACCATTCGCTTTCTTGGGATGGGTAATCCAATCAGGAAACTTAAAAAAAGGAGCTATAGCATGCAACAACGAATCAGAAACACCAGTTACTTGTTGAAATTCTTCGGCTGAATTTACATATTTATCTTTTTGGCGAAAAGCGTGAAGTTTATCTATTTCTTGAACAGACATTCCTAATTTGTAGCCTTTAAAATCGGATATAAAATTTGGATTAAAAGCATACATTTTTGAGGTTTTAGTGGAGAATTCATTGAAAGTAGAAATAGTATCTTGCAAAGAAAGCCACTTGTTTTTAGTTAAATCACTTGACTTATCTGGAGTAAAATCGACAAACCAATACATAAATTGTAACAAAACTATAACAATAACCAAAGCAAAAATTCCTTTTCTTTGCCCGCTTGAAAATGAAAAAAAGGAGAAATTGTTTTTAAACATGATTGAAAGCACTAATGAATTAATGTTAAAAATAGAAAAAAGGGAATTGATTTCAAACAAAACACTTTCTTTACCATCCATTTAACCAAAAGTTTATCAGAAAAGATTCTGATAATCTAAAATAAAGCAAGGTAAAATGAGATATTTTTTTTATTTTTTATAAAAAACAATACATTTGAAACTTAATAACTAAAACAAAAAGTAACCATGTCAATTTGGAGAGTTAAACCAATATCTGCCTTTGAAGCAGATATGAAAAAAAGTGATTTAAAAAGAGTTCTTGGAAAATGGAGCCTTACTGCCATTGGAGTTGGAGCCATTATTGGTGGAGGGATCTTTGTACTAACCGGTACAGGAGCATATTATCATGCTGGGCCTGCATTAGCAATTTCGTTCATAATAGCAGGAATTGCTTGTGTATTTGCCGCCTTATGTTACTCAGAATTTGCTTCCATTTTACCTGTTGAAGGCTCTGCTTATGCTTATGCCTACGGTACTGTAGGTGAAATTTTCGCCTGGATTATCGGTTGGGGATTGATTCTTGAATATGCCATGGGTTCCATGACGGTCGCTGTTTCGTGGTCGGGATATTTCAATAAAATGCTCAAAATGTTTCACATTGAACTTCCTGATTATCTAACAACAGATCCTGCAAGCTATACAGGAGAAGGTTTTTCAATGAATCTACCGGCTTTTTTAATTGTTTTACTAGTAATTTCAATTTTAATAAAAGGAACAAAAAGCGCGGCCAAAGCCAACAATATGATTGTTTTACTTAAAGTTGCAGCTGTATTATTTGTAATCATTGCTGGAGTTTTCTTCATCAATACAGACAACTGGTCTCCATTCATACCTGAGGCTACACAAATCATTGATAAAGAATCTACTCATAATGCATATGGATTAAAAGGAATTGTGTCAGGAGCTGCAGCAATCTTTTTTGCTTACATTGGTTTTGATGCTGTATCTACTCAATCTGGCGAAGCTATAAACCCTAAAAAAGATGTTCCTTTTGCAATTATTGCCTCTTTATCAATTTGTACCGTTCTATACATTTTAGTTTCTTTGGTATTAACAGGTATGATGAACTATCAAGATTTCAACCCACTAGGAAAATATCCAGATGCCATCAAAGCTCCAGTAGCTTACGCTTTTGACATCGCTGGACAAGGATGGGCAGGCTTTATTATTACTTTAGCAGCCACTGTAGGTTTGGTATCTGTATTGATGGTTATGATCATGGGACAATCTAGAATTTTCTTAGGTATGTCAAAAGATGGATTAATCCCTCAAGTGTTTTCAAAAGTAAACCCAATTTCTGGAACACCAAGAACCAACTTAATGATTTTAGGAGCAATAATCGCTATTGTAGCTGCTTTTACCCCAATTAACGAATTAGCCGACATGACCAGTTTTGGTACTTTGTTTGCCTTTACAATGGTTTGTATTGCGGTTTGGATTCTAAGAGTAAAACAACCTAATTTAACGAGAACCTTCAGAGTTCCTGCGCTACCAGTTATTGCGATTTGTGGTATTTTAATCAACACATATTTGATGTATAATTTGAGTGTAAAAGCCCAAATGTTTTCTGGTGCTTGGCTAATCATAGGAATTATTGTTTACTTTGGCTATAGCAAAACAAGATCAAAATTAAATGATGATAATTCGATAGAATAATTCTTTAACCTATAAGACATTCAATAAAAAACTCCAACATCAAGTTGGAGTTTTTTGTTTTTATAAGTCAAATACTGAGGATCTTTTGGCGCGAATTAAGTCTTTTAAGCGGATCCAAAACGCAAAGGTAAGGTAGACCGCAAAGCCCAAACCTACGGTTACAAATGATAGGTAAATAAAAAAAATACGAACGTTACTTGCTCGCATACCTAATTTATCTGCTACTCGAGAGGAAACATGGAATCCATGTTTTTCTAAAAAATATTTTAATTTTAGAATGACTGCCATAGGTGCTTTACTTTTTTAATACTTTTGGGACAACAAAAATAATTGATTAAAATTAAACTACTCTTGTTTTGCTTTAAAATGAAAATAAAATAGCCAATTACCGCTCCTTAGCCCCGATTGCTTCGCTAATTCGCTACGCTCGAGTGTAGTGGAAATCCTTTTTTTTTACACCTGACAGGTTTCTAAAAGCTGTCAGGTGTAAAAAAAATTGTAGCGGAAAGCGGGACTTTGCTCCAAATGAAATTAAGTCTTTAACAATTGGTCACCAACAGCACACTGAAAGCATTTGTTTTTTTGACAATATTCTGTCTTGAGTTGTAATAAAGCCTGAGTTTGAAACGCATTTGAACTTGAAACTCCATAGCTTTTAAACTTGTCGACTATAGCATTTTTCTCGGGCGATAACTCACGCATGAGTGATACTAAGTCCTCGGAGATTTCTTTACCGTGTTGCTTTGCATAAGCAAATTGAATAGGAATAACGGTATTAATTAGCACTAATTCGATAAAAGAGGTACTTATTTTTTTGCTTTTTCGAGGACTTTCTTTATCGAATTGATAGTGAGTTTCCCAATACTTTGAAGGGCTGACTGCAAATTGTTGGTATAACTTAAGTAATGAAAACTCATGAATACTGGTTGAAAACAATTGAACTCTAACATGATACAATGCAGCCAATTGAGCTAAGCGAATCGTGGGGAAATTATCCGGACGATGTTTAAAAAACTGCAACGGGGCAAGCACAGGTTTGGACAAAGCGTGTTTTTGCAACAAATAATAGAAGCGAAATTGTAAATCCTTATAATAAACATCCTCTTTATCTTGTTCAAGTAAACCGCCCATGCCGAAGAGAAGCGCTTCGAGGTTTTGTAAATCAGATGTTTCTTTTCGAACTACACTGAAAGGAATTGATTGTGCGATTTTACAAAATGAGTCGCCATTAGTATTGAGGCCAAAATTTTTAGCTAGACTTATAAAAAAAACTGCTTCCCAATCGTTGTTGGTTTGTGACAAACTATCAAAAATGAATTGCGATTTACGCTCTAAACGCTCAAAAAAAAGTCGTTCTTGCCAATTGGACCATACAAAAGGATCGATGGCACCAATTGTATTTTGACAGTAAATCCATGACTTAGGAGAAAGCAAAGAATGGTATTTAAGTATTAAATCAGGAACTAGATAGCTTTGGAGCTCTACCACAGGAATTTCAGTATTATCGGGGCCATACACAGCGGTATCGTATTCCCAAACAACATGAAGAATAACATTATTATAGGCATCATCTCGTTCGTGATGGTGTACATACCAATCAGAAGATTTAACGTGAACTTCTATATTACCTGCCCATTTTTGACCGTCAATAGTGACTTGAGCATTAAAAAAATCAGGACCCGCTAATTCATGAAAAACACCAGGATGTAGTATAGTAACAGTATTGTTTTGGACTGTTTTTAACTGCAGGGTATTGATTTTTTGATATTTCCAGATATAGTGTAAAAAATCTTCTTTCATAATCTCCAAATAGTCAACAAATTAACCCCGAAGATAATTAAAAAATAAGAAAGAAAATTATTTCAATAAATATAATTGAGCACAAGCTCTGGCATCAGAAAGGGCTTCGTGATGACGCAAAGGAATATTCATGATTCTACAACAATCGCTCAATTTGGCAGGTTTCAATCCTTTGGCTTTGTAGATTTTTACAGTACATTCCCAACGAGAAGCAATGTTTAAGTCTTCATAATGCAAACCTGAAAAGGCCATAGCCTTGATTAAAACATTACGATCAAAACTTTCGTTATGTGCTACAACAATTTGATTTTGAATTCGTTTTTGAATTTCAGGATAGACTTCTGCAAAAGTTTTGGCATCAGCAGTATCCTTAGGATAAATGCCATGCACTTGAATCGTATAGGGATTGTAACTGTTGTTCGGCGGCTGTATGAGCGATACAAATTCGTCTACAATTTCGCCATTTTCAACCACTACAATCCCTACTGAACAAGGATGATATCCTGAAGCAGTTTCAAAATCGATAGCAACGAAGGATATCATACTATGCTTATTTTATAGATCCAATGATATCATATTTGGTAATAATATGATGTTTCCCATTTCCTAAATCGATCAAAACGGCCGCATTTTCTCTGGTAAATAATTTTGACACCTCTTCAATCGGTGTTCCCATGGCTACTATAGGATAAGGCGCACCCATAATTTCACGCAAAGGACGTTCGGCAGAATTCTTGTCATTGATATAACTTTGAAACAACAACGACTCATCCACTGAACCAACAAATCCGTTGACATCTACTACTGGAATTTGTGAAATTTTATATTTACGCATACGTTCAATAGCATGCGAAACTAATTCTTCTGTTCTAGCAATGATAAGTGATTTATCCAAATGATCTTTAATCACATCTTCTGCTTTGGTAATTTCTTCTTCTAAAAACCCGCGTTCACGCATCCAATCGTCGTTAAACATTTTTCCCACATAACGACTTCCTGAATCATGAAACAAAACCACCACAACGTCTTCTGGCTTAAAATGATCCTTTAATTGCAACAATCCTTTCACAGCAGCACCAGCTGAATTGCCCACAAAAATCCCTTCTTCAAGCGCAATTTTACGAGTATACACCGCAGCATCTTTGTCGGTTACTTTAGTGAAACCGTCGATTAATGAAAAATCAACGTTCTTTGGTAAAATATCTTCCCCAATACCTTCAGTGATATAGGAATAGATTTCGTTCTCATCAAAAATTCCAGTTTCATGATATTTTTTAAACACCGAGCCATAGGTGTCAATGCCCCAAATTTTGATGTTTGGATTCTTTTCTTTTAAGTATTTTGCGACACCAGAAATAGTACCACCAGTTCCTACTCCTACAACAAAATGGGTAATTTTGCCTTGTGTTTGCTCCCAAATTTCCGGACCAGTTTGCTCATAATGTGCTATTGCATTCGATGGATTGTCATACTGATTCACATACCATGAGTTAGGCGTTTCCGTAGCCAATCGTTTAGAAACTGAATAATAAGAGCGTGGATCGGTAGGTTCAACATCTGTAGGACAAACGACAACCTTGGCCCCAACCGCTCGTAGTATATCCATCTTTTCTTTGGATTGCTTGTCCGATATTACACAGATCAGTTTATAGCCTTTCACAATCGCTGCCAAAGCTAATCCCATACCAGTATTTCCAGACGTTCCTTCGATAATGGTGCCTCCAGGCTGCAAACGACCATCTGCCTCAGCATCTTGAATCATTTTTACCGCCATACGATCTTTTACCGAATTTCCAGGGTTGAAAGTTTCTACTTTTGCTAAAACTAACGCATCAATACTAGCCACTACTTTGTTTAATTTTACTAAAGGAGTATTACCTATCGTTCCTAATATGTTTTCGGAATAATTCATTATAAAAAAATATTAATTAAAGAAATTCCAAATTAAACCAAAACGAATCGTAAAATCGCGATAAGGTGTATTTGGAGCTGAAAAATAATTGTTTTTACTAAAAACAGAATTGAAATGTTCTGCTTTTAGATAAATTCGAGTACGCTGTATTTTGGCATTGACAAAGAAGTCCAACATCGGAAAATTTCCGATCTTTTTATCATTCTGCACAAAAAACTCACCAACAACTGGATTATAGTCGTTAGCATAATATGAAGTAAAGTAGTTTAACACAAAACCCGTCTGCAAGAACAACGCGTTGTTTTTGAAAAAATAATCCGAAAAATAAATGGCATTTCGGAATGTAAAATCAGGAACATTTAGAATAAAATCAGATTGCTTCACCTTTTGATACAATAAGGTATTATCTAAAGCAAATTTACCAAATGTAAATTCTCGACTAGCTTTTAAAGAAAAATAATTGATCGCATTATTGTATTGGTTTGGAGCTATGATTTGTTGTCTCAGGTTTTTTTGTGCTGCTGTTGTCACGTCTTCAAAATACAAATAATCATTTAAAACGGTATACTGACCAGAAAAGTTCAACCATTGAGTGTCGGCTTTGACAGTGAATGTTGTATTTTTTTCATTCTTAAAATCATTGGACCAATTGTAGTTCACAAAACTAGATTGAAACAAGTTAAAGGTATTATTGGCTATTTTGTTTCGGTTTTGAAACGCAACTGAAAATTGATTTTCATCATCTAAATCAAAGGTCAGTTTGGCTTCTAGATTAGATAATGACTGATTAGTAATCGATCTAGTATAGCTAAAGTCGCCATTCCATTTGCCTTTATTATACAAATATTGACCTCCAAAACTATTGATATTTTGACTCAACAAGCCCGGAATTACACCTGAGTTTAAAATTAATATTTTGCCGTAGTAAAAGTTACTTCTAAAATCATCCACGAAGAAATTGAACTTTCCTAAAGTTAGATTTTCATAAGCAAGACCTACTCGATTATACATCTTATTATAATGTGTTTGATCGTTCATTCCGCTAGACACGTACGATTCTCCAAATCGTAACACAGGAGTATTCCCAACTGTAGAAACAACCGTAGCTTGATTGTATTCAAAAAGTTTATTTTCGTAATTAAACTGGTGATTCAACCACAGATTATGTTCTACTTTTTTGGAGTTGATTCTGAATTCATGATCAAGAAACAACCTTCTTCCTATTAAGAACGACTTAGCATCGGTTAAGAAAACTTCTAATCGAGCTCTATTGTCATAATTAGGATCTTCACCTTCAAAATCTGAAAGCGTAGTGATCCCACTATTCTCACCATTCAAAATGTCTTGATACGTAAAATGAAAATTGGCCAAATATCTTTTGTTCAAGGTATGATAACTGGTCGTAAACCTAAAATTCCCGGAACTTGACAATTGATTAATATAATTCCCCAAAGATCGAAGACCTCGATAAGCGATAGAAAAATTAAGATTTTCATTGACATTCACCGTAAAATATGAATCCAACGATTGTCCTTGTTGAATAGTGGTCTTAAAATATAACTCCGTTACCGGTGTTGCCACAGATGCGTACCGAATTTGGTTGGCTTCCATGAAGTTGAAATGCTTGGCTTTGAAACCCATTTCTGGAAAAATATCATTTTTCACTAAACCATATTGCAGTGTATTAAACGTTTGCCCATCATTAGAAAATGACAACAACCCAAAATTATCCTTACGCAAGTAATTGTGAGAATACTCTTTTTTGATGGTTAACGAAGTATCAATATAGGTGGTATCCTTCTCGAGCGTAATGATGCGATATAAGTCGATTGGGGCAACTTTGTTTTTTATGGTATCAATGGGTTTACTACTCTCGTTTTGAGTAGTACTTCTGCCTGATTTTTGGGAAAACAAAAGAAAAGGAAATAAGATAATTAAAACTAAGAGTGGGTTTTTCATCTATTATTATCTGTATGGAATGAATTTTAGACAAAGGTAGATTAATAAACTATATAAAAAAAAAAACTCCATTAAGCAATAAAAAAAACCGTCTCACTATGAGACGGTTTGTGTAAAATAAGAAACCGTATTACCAACCCGGATTTTGTTGTCCTTTTAATGTTGGATTATTATTTGTTTCCTGTAACGGAATAGGCCATAAAAATCTTCTATCTGTAGATGGTATGGGAGCTGTTAATGTTCCTGTAAATGGAGTCCCTAAAGTGTAAGAACCTACAGCTGGAAAACCATTTCTGGCTTTTGCAGGAATCCCCGTAGTTGGTGCGATATCATCATTTAATAACCTATGGATATCACCCCATCTTTTTCCTTCACAAATAAACTCAATTCTTCTTTCTTTTAATATAGCACGAACTAAATCTGCTGGAGTAGCAAAAGATGCACCTGTGTATGCTTGAGACAAAGGAACTGCAAGAGCACGATTACGTACACTATTTAATTGTGTTAAGGCAACTGCCGTATTACCTAGTCTAGCATTTGCTTCAGCAACAGCAAGTACCATTTCAGAGTAACGAATTAAAGGAGAGCCATCAGAATAATTTGTTACATCTTTATACTTTCTCGTAAACACAACGTTATCAACCACTTCAGTTTCCAATCTTCTTTTATCATCTACTAACCATTGTGGATCTCTCCATATAATAGGTGAGATAGCAATCAAGTTACGTCTGTTAAATTGAGAAGCAAGAGCTCCATTCACACCTGGATTAGTGTTTGCTGTATTATAAATAGAGAAAATTGATTCATTGTTACCATAATTATTTGCAAAAACAGCCATCGGATTAGCTTCCAATGCATACTGAGAAGGAAGTTTTGCAAACTCTGTAAGAACAGATGACCACATTCTCATGTTTTGATACATCATGATTTTAACAGATATAGCCGCACCTTTAGTAACTTTAACTATTTTTTCAATTCCAGCTCTTTGAGTCTTTGATGGCGCATTTTGTTCTGCGAAATTCAAATCCTCAAGTGCTAAAGCATAACATTCAGCAACAGTATTTCTTCCTTTCGTAAGGTTAGCATCAACATCTTCTGGTGTAATTATAGCTTCGGTTCTGTATGGAACACCGGGATGTGAAGCGTTAGCAGTGTGGAAATAAGGCATTGAAAAATGCTTTAACAACTCTAAATGAGTGAAAGCTCTCCAAAATCTAACCTCAGCACGATATCCGTTAGCAACAGCTTCTGTAACTACACCTTTAGCTACAGCGCCATCAAGCCCCTTCAATACAACATTTGATTTGTTGATCAGTTGATAAGCGTCTGACCAGTAAAAAACATTGTTAGGAGTTGTAGGATCATAATTTGCTTCATAAGTTAATTGATAAAAAGCTTGAGTATTAACAACATCCTCCCCTCGCGCCTCATTCTGTTGAAAATAAGCTGCACCAAAAACATAACCTCTTGGAACAGGTGAAGCTTCCGTCCCATTAAAAACACCCATTTGAGCAGCGTTATAAACTCCATTTACAGCAGCGAGCACTAAAGTCGGACTTGAAAAAGCAGTCTCAGATTTAACTGTTCCATAAGGATCAATATTAACAATTTCTTCCGAGCAAGAATTCAATAAGAATCCTGCAAAAAGTGCTAATGTTACTAAAAATTTATTTTTATTTTTCATCTTTCTTTTAATTATAGTCCAACATTTAATCCCACTGAAAACACTCTTGAACGAGGTACAACATTGTAGTCAACCCCGCCAATCTCCATTTCAGGATCTTGACCTGAGTACTTAGTAATGATTATAGCATTTTGAGCTAAAACATACAATCTAAATGACTTAATATTTAATCTATCTGTCAAACTTGAAGGAAAACTATACCCAACTGAGATATTATCAAATTTGATAAAATCCCCCTTTTCAATAAATCTTGAGTTAGCAACGGTAGGTCCATTTACAATTGGATCTGAAGCAGAACGTAATCTAGGTGTCCATCCATCACCAGGATTTTCAACACTCTGCCATCTACCTAAAATTTCAGTTGAGTTGTTATTAAAATTCTGACTCAACATTTCTAATCTTGTAACGTTCATGATTTTATTACCACCACTAAAACGAACTAATGTACCAAAATCAAAATTATGATATCTTAACTTAAGATCAAAGGCACCAAAATAAGTAGGCAAAGTATTCCCAAGTTCAATCAAGTCAGGAGTCCTAGCAACAGTAGCTATGTCTGAAGGATTTGATGGATTAAATACACGGTAATTGTTAGTTGCTAAATTCCCTTGAACTAAAGACCCATCATTTTGCACATATACAGGATTTCCGTTTGAAGGGTTAACTCCCCAATATTTAACTCCGTATAAAGCATTTAATGAACTTCCTTCTCTTATGATGTTGTATGTAGATATTTGATCAATTCCTTTTGATAAAGATATCACCTCATTTTTATTCAAAGACAGGTTAGCATTAATATCTAAAGTCAAATCTTTTTTATTGATTACATTAAAATCTACACCAAATTCCCATCCAGAATTTCTAATATTCCCAACGTTTGCGGTGTACTGGTTATTAGGCACCCCCAAAGACATAGGCGTTTGAAATCTTTCAACGAGTTTATCTGCATCATTCACGTAGTAGTCAACAACAAACTTCACTTTATTATTTAAAATCCCAAAATCAACACCAATATTACGTTTCTCAATTACTTCCCATGTTAAATTAAGATTTTCCATATTAGTAAAAGCAATTCCATTTAAATCACCATACTTTCTTGGTCTATAAGTTCCTAAATAAGGAAAATCCCCTCCTAAAACACTAAAATTACCTGTTTTACCCCATGATGCACGAACTTTAAAATCATTAACATAATTATTAAGAGTTTCAAAAAAGTTCTCATTTGAAGCTGTCCAGCCTAAAGAAACTCCAGGAAAAATTTCAGACCTTAGATTTGGCGCAAACTTTGACATAATATCTTTACGTAATGAAGCTTGTATATAATATCTTTTATCAAAATTATAACTTGCTCTTCCTAAGTAAGAGACAATAGCATTTGCAGATTTATACCCACTTGAAAGAGGTGTCCCATAAGATCCTGTAATCACATTACTTTGAAAAAAAGCATCTGCCAAATCAGTACCTCCTGCAACATATCCATTAACATCTGTTTTCTGGTATTCATTTACAGCAGAAAGTCCAATACTGTGTTTGTCAAAATCTTTATTAAATGACAACACATTTTGCCAGTTGTAAGATTGCGAGATATCAGTACTATTTTCTATTCTACCTTTTGTACTTACTCCATCACCATGAAATGGGTCCCAATAACGCAAACCTGTAGCGTTTGATTGATCTAAACTTACTTGAGATCTTAATGTAAGCCAAGGTTTAATAGCAATTTCACCATAAACACTAGCAAGAATTCTATTACTATTTGTGTTTTGAATATTCTTATCCAACACATATCTAATGTTCGGTAAGTTATTCGCAATAAACTCTGTGTTTTGACCACGCCCTACAATTGTATTTGCACCTACTATAGCAATATTATATCCTTGAGGACCAGAAGGGTCAAATACTGTTGTGTTAGGTAATTGACGTATAACATTAAACATAGCACCAGAAAGTGAGTTTGAACCAGTGTTAAGACCATTAGTAAGAGTTCTAGATAAAGCTACATTAGAACCCACTTTAATAGTTTTTCCTATTTTTTGATCTACATTAAATTTAGCAGTGAAACGCTCTAAATCATTGGCTCTTATAATTCCGTCTTGCTTTGCATATCCAACAGAAGCATAGTAAGAACCATTACCCAAACCACCTGACATATTAAAGTTATGCTCTAATTGCAAAGCATCACGCAAAACAGCATTTTGCCAGTCTGTATCAACACTATTACCGACAGCCCAAGGAGCTAATCCTCTATTTGTCCTTTTTTCATTATTGATAGTAATAAAATCATTTGTTTTCAACAAATCTAACTTTTTAGCTACCTGTGACACACCAGCATATGTACTGAATTCAAAAGATGTTTTACCCTCTTTTCCTTTTTTTGTAGTAATTAATATAACACCATTTGAGGCTCTGGAACCATACACAGCAGAAGCTGCACCATCTTTTAAAATTTCAAAAGATTGGATGTCATTTGGATTAATGTCAGCAAGTGCATTATTTGCAGCAAATCCACCTAAATCACCAGTTGAAATTGGAAGACCATCAACAACAATTAAAGGGTAAGTACTAGAATTGATAGAGTTAACCCCTCTAATCCTGATTCTTGGTGCAGCACCTAAAACCCCAGAATTTTGAGTTATTTGTACTCCAGATGCTCTACCAGCCAATTGTTGATCAAAACTTTGGGTTACCAGACCTTTGATAGATTCACCTTTTATTTGTGAAATAGAACCAGTTATTTCTTTTTTCTTTTGAATACCATATCCAACGACAACAACTTCTTCTAATTTTTGCCCATCATTACTTTTCATCTTAGCGTTTACAACTGAAGATGCTCCAACAGTAACTCTAACGTTTTCCATTCCTAAAAATGAAAACACTAACACATCTCCTTGTTTTGCTTTTATCGCATACTTTCCGTCGAAACCTGTTTGGGCACCAGTCTTTGTACCGCTTATTACAACATTCACTCCAGGTAAGGCGCCCGTTTCATCGGTAACTGTTCCTGTAACTGTCTTTTCTTGAGCAAAGACAAATTGCATTGACATGGCCAATAGCAAAGAAAAAATCCATTTGAATTTTGATCTCATATTTTTATTATTTGAATTAGTTATGAAGCAAAAATCATAATAATTTCTTAATACACCAAAAATAAATAACATAATTATTTTCACAAAGTATTCATCAACACCATTCTATTTGTTAATATTTTGACATTATAACAAAACAAACCGACTTAAAGCGAATAATTTAAACATTTATTATCATTTTTTAAGAACATAGACATATAATACATAACACAATAATTTAACAAAAAATGTTGTTTTAAGTTAAATAAAAACAAAAAACGTATAGACGGAAAAATATTAGTCCTTTTTTTCTGTATTTCTCATCATGCTTTTACTAAAAAACATCATTAATTAATTATTTATTCAATAATAAAAACAACATATCATAAAGTAATTAACACTTCAAAAAATAATTTAACAGTATTACACAAAAGACAACAAAAAGACTCTTTAATTAGATGCAAAAAAAAAGCAGTAGCAAACTTTTGTTCACTACTGCTTTTTAAAAAACATAAAGGACTTTTTAGCTACTTCGTTGTAACTACCTTCCTCTATTTACCGAATCATCAATATTTGCATTGGCATCGATTTCAGTTTGAGGAATTTTCAAGAAGAAACGATTGTCATCTGCAAGCAACCCATAAGGCAACCCAGCACTACCATTTATTCCTTGCAAACGTTGATTTCCTGTTCTTGGCATTGCGTTTCCTAAACGTTTAGCATCAAACCATTCCACACCATTTTCCATGAATAATTCTTTTCTTCTTTCGATTAGAATTTCATCAATAAGGGCCTGACCTGCATTAGAACTCTGAACCGCTTCTGCATCTCTATTTTTTTGCAAAGCATATAAAATAGCTTTTGCTTCTGTTTCTTTTCCTAAACGAGCTTTCGCTTCGGCATCGATCAAAATCAATTCAGCAAAACGAATTAATGGAGAATGTGAGCTTGTAGTAAAAGAGAATTTATTTGACACATAATATCTAAAGTCGGTTACAGGGTATGTAGAAGATTTCAAATTAAACAACTTATTCGGCCCAATACCTCCTCTTACATCAGTTGAAGAAAATAATTTGACAAAATCTGAATTCACATACACATTAAGGTAAGCCGTTGCTCTGTGATCAGAGAAAGCATGAGGTGCCAAAAAGTAATACATTGATTGCGCTTCCGATTGTGGTGATCCCCACAACCATTCTTTGTTATTGTAATCTTTAAACCCATTACCATAACTCAAGGCATCAAGTACTGCTGTAACATTTCCACCATAGGCAGAATTTGCAGTCACTTCAGCTAAATCCCATTTCCCCATTACTTGATAAACTTGAGCCAAAAGAGCTGAAGCCACTTGTTTATTAACATATGATTTCCCCAAACGAGAAGTACTACACAATTCGATCGACTTTATTAAATCTTCAACAATAAAATCATACATTTCTTTTACGGTTGTCATTGGCCCACCTACCAAAGTTGGCTCTTTGTATATTGGTGGTGCTGGATAATTTGGATCTAATTTGTATGATTTTGAAAACTCCAAAACCAATTGATGATAAAAGAAGGCACGCAATGCATAACCTTGACCTGTTAATTCATTTTTATCAGTTGCTGTTAATTTTTGACTACCAAGTACACCCTTGATAAATGAATTGATTTGATTAATCATGAAATAAGGATAATTCCAAGAGAAATTTGTTCTTCTATAAACGGGTTCACGATTATCGTTTTCATAATCAAAAGCATACCAGTTACTAGCAACGATAGCATCATTACCCTTTACCGTTCTAGCAAAAAACATTGAGTTCACCCCTCCTGAATCAGTACTCATGTATTGTGCTCTAAAATTTCTCATGATTCCAGACAAAGCCCCATTGGCAGTGTTTCTTGATTCAAAAACATCTTCTATTGGCACTCCAGTAGATGGCTTAGCTTCATTTATAAAGTCATCACCACAACTTACTAACGATAAAGCCCCTAAAAAAGCTACTATCGATATTTTTATTGTTTTTTTCATAATATTTACATTTTAATTTGCAACTGTCAAACAGTTACTAATAAGCATTTAATTAAAAATCAAGTTTTAACCCTAAAGAAGCCACACGTTGATTGTATGATCTACTATCTGTAACTCCATCAAAACTTTGCTCTGGATCAATTCCTTTGTGTGATTGAATGGTAAACAAATTATCACCTTGAACATATACACGAACATTGTTCATTCCTAATCTATTCACTAATTCTTTGTTCATATTATATCCAACATTTAAAGCTTTCAAACGGATATAGTTGTTTTTGAACAAAAATCTGGTGGATTGAGAACCAAAATCATTATTACCTTGGTATAATTTAGGAACATCAGTAATATCCCCAGGATTTTGCCAACGATCTTCTAAATCAACGTGACCTGGACGTCCTGGATCTTTTAATCCTGTCATTAATGACGCATAAGAACTATCATAAACATAAGCTCCAAAACTAAAATTAAACAATACATTCATATCAAAATTTTTGTATCTGAAATAATTGGTTAAACCACCTACTACATCTGGTAAAGAAGATTTTCCTGTATAGTTTCTAGCTGCTTTTGAATAGGTTTTCGTTGTATTACGATTTCCATCTGCATCTACTCCATCTGCATACCACATTCCACGTCCGTCGGTTGGATCTACCCCAGCCCATTCTTGCATCCAGAAATCATAAATAGACCTTCCCTCTTCCCATCTTTTAGTTCCTGTAATTACAGACGCTTGCGTTAAAGCAGTCACTTCATTTCTGTCAAAAGAGAAATTCAAATCAGTAGTCCATCTGAAATCACTATTTTGAATATTGGTTGTATTGAAATACACCTCTAAACCATAGTTTCTCAATGAACCCGCATTAGTTAAATAAGTAGTACTTCCTGTAGAACCTGCAAGCGGAATTGCATAAATCAAATCAATAGATTCTTTGTTGTAATAATCTGCACCAAATCGAACACGATTATTCCATAATCCAACTTCAATTCCGATGTTAGCTGAAGCTGTTTTTTCCCAAGTTAAGTTTCTATTTACAGGATTACCAAGCGTAATACCTGCATTAGTCAATTCTGAAGTTCCTAAGTTGTACAATTGCTCATAAGGAAAATAAGATGAAGTCTTGTTGTTTCCTAATTCACCATACGATCCCTTTAAACGCAAAGCACTAATAGTCTCGTTATCTGCTAAGAAACTCTCATCTTTAATACTCCAAGCACCTCCGATAGAATAGAAATTACCCCAACGCACCTCTTGAGCAAAACGAGACGATCCATCCGATCTATAAGAACCTTCAATAAAATATTTACCAGCATAGTTATAAGAAACCCTTCCCAAATATGAAGCTAATCTTTCTTCATTGATACTTCCACCTACCCCAACTGGATTAGTAGCCCCATTATTCACACCTACTCCTGGCAAAAATCCTTCACCGCTAGAATACATAGCGTCTACTTTAAACTGATAAGCCTCTTGAATAGCATCTATAGAGAACGTATGATTCCCAATTTCTTTTTTGTAGTTCACCATATTAGTAAAGTTAATAGAGGTTGAAATATCTCTGTTTTGAGAAATTCTACCATTAACGTTTTGTGCATTACCATAAAGTGGAGAACTATAGTTATAATTGTCGTACAAATATTTTTGATACGCAAGAGTTGATTTAAAAGTTAAACCTTCCATGATATCAAGGTTTACATACCCATTTAAAGTAATATCATCTCTATTATTTCTAACAATATAATTTGAAATTGCTCCTGCAGCATTTTCATTTTGAAAAGAAGGACGAGCCGCATTCAATGATCCTTGATTTGCACCATAATCGTAAATTTTATTCCCTAAAGAATCTAAAATCAAGCTACCATTCGGATCATGACGATACACAGGATAGATAGATGACACGCTATAAATCCATTGAATTGGACTATTATAACTATTACCACTTTGAGTTGGGTAGTTTTGAGAAGAGGCTGTATACCCCATATTCAATCCTGCACTAATCGTTTTGTTTACTCTTGTAGCAATATTTAAACGCACTGCCGTTCTATCAAAATCAGAACCTCTCAAAGCTCCTTCTTGACTCAAGTTATTTGCAGAAAAAGCATAAGTTGTACTTTCTCCACCACCATTTACTGCGATAGAATTTTCTCTTCTGATAGCAGAATTATTAATTAAAGTATTCTCCCAATCCGTAGACCAATACTTGTCAGTAGTCACTAATTTACCATCAACCCCTACAGGAACAGCAGCTTTATATGGGTTATATCCTAAAACAGAAACCAATCCATTTGAAGCATTAGTCGCAGCCAATGTTGGACTTTGTCCATTAGCAAGATTAACATTTTTTCGAGCTTCCCATGTCATCTCCATCAATCGATCAGTTGATACCAATTCATGCATTTTCACAGCATTTCCTCCAACACCAATAACAGAATTCACAGAAACACTTGTTGGCGCATTGAATTTACCTTTTTTGGTTGTAATAATAATTACACCATTAGCACCTCTAGAACCATATAATGCAGTAGACGAAGCATCTTTCAATACGTTCATAGATTCGATTTGATCCGAGCTAATAGAGTTGATATTTCCATTATATGGCGCACCATCCAAAATAATTAATGGCTCAGAAGAAGAACTAATTGAACCAATACCACGAATTCTAATCGCTGGATTCTCCCCTGGTTGCCCACCAGAAGTAACAACGTTAACCCCTGCAACACTACCTTGAATTGCCGATAAAACACTAGTTGCTTGTTGCTTTTCTAGCACATCCTTCCCTACAGTAGCAACAGAACCCACAATTTCTTTTGATTTTTGTTTACCATAAGCAACAATGACTACTTCTTCAAGTTCTTTGGCACTAGAATCTAAATTGATTTTTAGATTGGTTTTTTCCCCAACAGCAACCTCTTTGTCTTTCATTCCCATGTAAGAAAACACCAAAACATCTCCAGTCTTTGCTTTAATTGAAAAAGCACCATCAAAATCAGTTTGAACACCAAAAGTAGTTCCTTTAATAAGTACATTTGCGCCTGGTATCGGCCCCGTGTTATCCGTAACTTTTCCTGTGATCGTTTTCTCTTGTGCAAAAGCAAATTGCATAGACAAAACCACTAGAAGAGAAAAGATCCATTTAGATTTCAATCTCATGATATTTTATTTTTATTAGTAATGTTGCAAAAATTATAAATTATTACTAAAACCACAAGGAATCTCCGAGGCCTTGCAAACACTGAGAATTTTAAAAAAACACATCTTGTTCTATATTTCTGCATTTTTTTGATATTGTATTTATAATCCAAAAAAACGAGAATAATTTAAAATAGTAATGTTAAAAACCATACGATATGCTAAGTCCTAATTTTTTCATAAAATTCTACGAAAGCGGTTGCGATGAAGCCGGAAGAGGCTGTCTAGCAGGCCCTGTAACTGCCGCATCCGTAATCCTTCCATTACATTTTAAAAACAATTTACTTAATGATAGCAAAAAGTTAACAGAAAAGATTCGAAAAAGTCTTAAATGCGTTATTGAAAATGAAGCGATATCCTACGCAATTACCCATATCGAACCACAAGAAATTGATGACATCAATATTCTGAACGCATCGATAAAAGCCATGCAAGAATGTGTTGTAAAATTGGATCCAAAACCGAATGCTGTCATCATTGATGGGAATGCCCCATTTATTCCAAAAAAAGGAATTATCACGAAAGGTGTTAAAATATTTTCAAAAGAAGAAATCGAATTTTTAACTGGATTACAAAACGCCAGCATTGTAAAAGGGGATGCCAAATATATGAATATAGCTGCAGCATCAATTTTGGCCAAAACCTACAGGGACGAATACATGGATCGTATTCACGAAGAATTCCCCATGTACAATTGGAAAAAAAACAAAGGCTACCCAACGCAAGAGCATCGAGCAGCCATTCAAAAATATGGAGTTACAAAATACCATCGCATGAGCTTTCGACTATTACCCGAACAACTCAAACTCGATTTGTAATAAACAAAACTTTAAATCATACTAACAAAAGTAGCTTCGAACAGTGATGCAAAATGTTTTTTAATTTTTTGCTTCACATCTTCTTCATCTACCACTGCCACACCAAGCTCTACATTGAGCGATGTAACCGCTTTGCCACGAATACCACACGGAATAATATTATCAAAATAACCCAAATCAACATTCACATTTAAAGCAAATCCATGCATAGTCACCCAGCGTGAAGCACGCACGCCCATGGCACAAATTTTTCTAGCAAACGGAGTACCTACTCCCAACCAAACACCCGTTTCACCCTCACTCCTTCCGCATTCTAATCCGTACTCTTGCAAGGTCAAAATGATGGCTTCCTCCAAAAAACGCAAGTATTTATGAATGTCCGAGAAAAAATTCTCCAAATCCAAAATAGGATAACCCACAATTTGCCCTGGGCCGTGATACGTAATATCGCCCCCGCGATTAATTTTGTAAAACGTAGCACCTTTTGCTGACAATTGGGTTTCGTTTAAAAGCAAATTGCTCAAATCACCACTTTTCCCTAAAGTATACACATGTGGATGTTCCACAAAGAGCAAATAATTTGGCGTAGGAAGATGGGTTTCCTCTCTACGATTTCGGACTTTTAAATCGACAATTTCTTTGAACAAGGCCTCTTGATATTCCCAAGTTGCTTTATAATCTTTACTGCCTAAATCTAGAAGTTGGATATTTTTATTCATTTTACGTATCTAAAATTCGCTTAATTCCATAAAGAACAGCATTTTTTTATCTCAATATTCGGGCGTTACCACAAGGGTCGGGCTCTTACGTTACAATCTTTTTGAGGCAGAAAAAGCCTCAAAAAGGATTTTCACTGCAAACGAAGTTCATTGAACATCTATGAAAATAATATAAGTGAAGGAATCCCTAAAACTCAACCTCTATATTCATTTTTTCAGGATGATCCATATAGTCCGAAAAAGGATATTGAAGGGTAATCGTTTTTCTATCCTCGCTAAATAAGGCCGATGCATTGGAAACTTTTTTAACGGGCTTGGCAAAATGATATTTCAAAATATAATTTGAAGAAGCAAAAATCATTTTATTCATTTCCGTTGCTTCATTATTTTCATCCTTACTCTCATTTTTATTAGAAGTCGCCATTCTTGAAAAGGTGTTTCCTTTAAGAGTATATACCAAAGTCGAATTATTATTAGCAATTCCTTCCTGAAGCAATCCTGAACCAAACTCAGCCGATTTGAATCCTTTATTTTGCAAAGCACTCATAGCATTTACTGCGACCATAGCATCCTGCAAGTCTGACACCTGTTTAAAATCAGTAGATAAAGTGAATAAAAATTGCTTTTGTTCTTGATTCATTTGCATTCGCACGTTGAAATTTTCTAATTTCTTCAACAATTGTTGCTCATCTATAGGTAATTTAGCGATACTATCTTTATTTTCAGCAATGATCTGTTTAAAAGTAAAAGTAGAATCCAGATTTTTTTGCCCCATTAGTGAGTCCTTGGGCATCATGGTCATTAATCCTGAACCATCAAGATCTACACTAAATTTTCCTGAACCATCCGTATTTACATAAATATTTTCGGTCACTGTACAACTCGTCACTAAACTAGTGATCAAAAAAACAAAAAGCATTAATTTGGCTTTCATATTCCAATAGTATTAACCTCTAAAATGAGGCATTTGAAAAAATTACTACATTTTAACGAAAGAATGTAGCACACATTTAATTTGAGCCAAAGATACTAAAAACACTTGTTCAAACTCAAAATAGTCAAGCTCTTTACCTATTTTTAGTATTATTCAAATACAATAGTCACCGCAGTACTTTCGGGGTTTATCAAACTTTCAAGCAGATCAAAAGTGATTGCTACCGATTTTTTGTCCGGACTTATTTTGGCATTTGCCACGGATACCGACTGTATCTTTTTAGGAAAATGATAGTTGAATGTTAATTTTTGATGCAACTTCATAGGAGACAATTTAGACTTATATTGTACTAAATTCTCTTGTTCTTTCTTTAAAAACTTCTCACTAATAATTGTTACCACCCTTTTAAATTGGTTTCCTGAATACTCAAAAGAAACCTTATAATAATGCTCCTCAGCACTCAAAGCATAATTATGAACAATGTCACTCACATATTCCTGAGTCTTATACAAATCTGCAATTTTGGAAGGATGAAGAAAATCTTGCTTAAAGGTGGTTCGAAACTCTTTTTCAAAAGAATTCTTTTTGATATGGACCTTCACACCTTTGTATGCATTAAACACGGCCTTTTCTTCAAGTGTTAACTTTGAAAAAGTGTCATCATACTTTTTTATATAATCATCAAAAACATAGGTAGTATCTTCAAAAACTTCATTTTTGTTATACTCTTCACCAGCTATCTGCTGATAACTTTGCTCTACTCGATGCAATTCAAAAGTAGCCTGCCCACTTCCATCGGCATTTACCACTATCGTTTCGGTTACTTGACACCCCACTAAAAGGAGCAAACACATAACCATCAAAAAGGTGTTTTCTTTCTTCATATGATACAATTAATCGATCAAATATAAAGAAATAACCTATAAAAAAATATTTCCAGTTAATAAACCGTATATAAATCAAAGTCACTAGGCATAAAATTTATGAATTACAAAAATATTGCGCTAAAGGATTACAAAATAAAAAAATAAATTTGTGCACCTAAACCTAATAAACTTAACCTATGCATCGCATTTTAAAAAACAAAAAGATTTTCCTAGCACTAACGATCACTGTTTTAGTTTTTGCTGGTTGTGAAACTGACGTAAACTACAAAACGTACCAACCTAATTATTTATCTAGTATTGACGCTACCCAATTACCCGCTGCCAACAAACCGATGACAATGTTTGAGGATGATGAAGATCCTGCCAGAATGTATGACAAAAAAGACCGATGGTTTCGCGTCAACGAACCGTTACAAATTATCCAAAAGGAAAAAGATTCCATTCAAATTTCATTGTACTCGCCAGTAGCGCTTTCCGACGTAAAAATCTATGCCAAACTAGCCAACTACGACAAGCGATTTGTGTTGTTTCATTTTAGCAAAATCCCAGCTTTTCACAGATCCGTACATCAAATACCATTGGTAGTTGGCAAAAACGATTATTTATTAGAAAATGGAAAAACCGTTACTATTGACAAAATAGAAGGCTTTGCATCGAACGAAATCACGTTTACAACCGCATCAACCGATCCCTTATTTGCTAAATTTCAAAAAATTAAATCCAAACACCTAGTACAATTTCATGATGGGTACCACATCAACGAATTAGGGAAATTTCTCCCAATGAATCCTGTTTTGGCCAAAGAAGCGATCACTATGATCATCAACTATTCCTATGCGCTAAGTCACCCAATTTATTATGACACTTTTAAAAACTATGACAAATACAAACAAGAGCAAGCTACTTTAGCAGGGACTCCCGTAAACGGTGCGATTGACTGGCATGGCAATGGAGATGACACCAACGGTAATTATGACTATTACACCAAAGAAGAAATTGAAAAAATTTACTGGAACTATCTTGATTCAAGAACAGTTTACATGGCCATGGTGGGCGGTGCTGCTGCTTTAGGAGGCGGACCACTGGCCTCACATTGGGAATCCTCATACGTTAGAGGGCATTGGCTAGGCGATATGTCGGTTTGGTCTCATGAATACTCTCATCATATTGGTTTTGGACACAGTAGTAATTTGGCCAATAGCGGCGAAGGAGGTGGCCAACAAGAAATGCTGACACATTTTTACAAATACTTGATCTATTTAAATGACTTGCCTTTTATTGACCCCGAGATCCTTAAAGGGTGGACAAAAACCAAGTATTTAAACGGCACATACAACAAACCTGTTTTTAAAATCAACAACAACAATCCCTTTTTACTAAAGTACAAAGGAGAAGGAAAATGGAACTAATACAATACGATAACACAATGAAAAAATATTTTTACCTTATACTACTTCTATCTACTCTAATCAGTTGTAGCAAAGACAGTGACGAAACATACGAGCCGACCAACTATCAACACTATTTTTTAACGAACGAAGCGACCATCAACGCCAATCAAATTGTAGGCGGACCTGGAAAACTAGAAACAAGAGCCCTAACTATTGCCAACAACAAATTATACGTTTGCAATGGTGATGTTTTAGAAATTTTTGATGCTACCACATTAGCATACCTTTCTAGTGTAAAAAACTACACCAAAGGAACCACTACTATTCCGTTCACCAAACTATCTTCCGTCTCTATAGACAATGGCAGAATCTACCTTGGAAGTATTGATTCAAGAATTTTTGTTTTGGATGAAAAATCACTTTCGGGTATCAATACGATTGGAAACGGTCAATGGTGGCAAACTTTTGTACACGTTTTTGGTTTAAAAGCAAAAGACGGCCTTTTATTTGTTAAAGAAAAAAACACAAGCATTAAAGTATTCCAAACGGCACAAATCACAGAATCTAGTAACTGGAATCTAGTACCCATCGCTAAACTCAACACCTTAAAAGGAAGCGATGAAATCTATTCGATGGATGTTTCCAATGGAAATCTGATCGTAGCTGGGCGTAACGCCAATGGTTATTTACATTACAACCTAACCGATATTGTAAAAAACGGCACCAACTCCTTAACGGTCCCTATTTTACCCAACACTAAAGTCATCATCGATTGCAATCCAACCTCAGTAGCTTTTAGCAACGACTGGGCCATCACCACCGAAAATATAAAAGGAAATACTCATATTCGCTTGTACCCCAAAGGGGCTTTTCTAGATCAATCCTATACTCCATTGCTAAGCAACATGGATGTTATGGGACAAAATCCATTTACAGGCATTGCTAGTTGTGCTCTTTTGGATCAACGCTTATTTGTACCGGACAACCTTAATCAAACCATCCGAATCCTGAAAATAAATAAAATTACCATTGCGGAACAGAAATAAAATCGCATTCAGTTTTCATTTTCATATAGAAGAATTTTGAACTAAATTCAAAAGCACTACTCGCAATCCCTTTCCAAAAAATCTAAAATCTAAAATCTGAAGTCTGTATTCTTTTCTTATCTTTGCAGACTTAAAATTCAGAACATAATGGCCTTATCAGAACAAGAAATTATCCGAAGAGAAAAACTTCAAGCATTACGTAATCTAGGAATCAATCCTTATCCTGCCAATCTTTTTCCAGTTAATCATACCTCAAAGCAAGTAAAGGAAACTTTTGAAGAAGGCAAGAAAGTTATTGTTGCAGGACGTTTAATGAGCGTTAGAGACCAAGGAAAAGCTTGTTTTGCTGAATTACAAGATAGCGAAGGACGTATACAATTGTACGTAAATCGCGATGTTTTATGCCCAGAAGAAGACAAAACGTTATACAATCAAGTTTTTAAAAAATTAACCGATTTAGGAGATTTTATTGGTATTGAAGGAGAATTGTTTACTACTAAAGTAGGAGCACAATGTATTCGTGTAGATGAATTTACCTTTTTGAGCAAAACTTTACGCCCTTTACCATTACCAAAAATCGACGAAGACGGAAAAATTCACGATGCGTTCAACGATGCCGAGTTGCGTTACAGAATGCGTTATGTAGATTTGACCGTGAACCAACACGTAAAAGAAACCTTTATCAAAAGAACTAAATTGTTCACAGCAATGCGAACTTTCTTTAACGACGCTGGGTACTTAGAAGTAGAAACTCCTGTTTTGCAATCCATTCCTGGTGGTGCAGCGGCGAGACCATTTATAACGCATCACAACTCTTTGGATATTCCATTATATATGCGAATTGCCAATGAATTGTATTTGAAAAGACTAATCGTTGGTGGTTTTGATGGTGTGTACGAATTCTCAAAAAATTTCCGTAACGAAGGTATGGACAGAACCCATAATCCTGAATTTACCGCTATGGAAATTTATGTAGCCTACAAAGACTACAACTGGATGATGGAATTTACAGAGCAATTATTAGAATATTGCGCAACGGCTGTAAACGGAACTAGCGAAGTGACTTTTGGCGAACACACTATCAATTTCAAAGCGCCTTATGCTCGTGTAACGATGACCGATGCCATCAAGCATTTTACAGGTTTTGATATTTCTGGAAAAAGCGAAGCCGAATTGTTTGAAGCTGCTAAAGGTATGGGAATTGAAGTGGATGAAACTATGGGTAAAGGAAAATTGATTGACGAAATTTTTGGCGCAAAATGCGAAGGAAATTATATTCAGCCGACTTTCATCACTGATTATCCAAAAGAAATGTCGCCATTGTGTAAAGAACACCGCGATAATCCAGAATTAACAGAGCGTTTCGAATTAATGGTTTGCGGAAAAGAAATCGCTAATGCCTACTCAGAATTGAACGACCCAATAGACCAAAGAGAACGTTTTGAAGACCAAATGCGTTTGGCTGAAAAAGGAGATGATGAGGCAAACGGAACTATTGACGAAGATTTCTTGAGAGCATTAGAATACGGAATGCCACCAACCTCTGGATTAGGAATTGGAATGGACCGCTTGATGATGTTCTTGACCAATAATGCCTCTATTCAGGAAGTGCTTTTGTTCCCACAAATGCGACCAGAAAAGAAAAAAGCAACCGTGGAATTGGAAGCTGATGAAAAAGTAATTGTTGCCATTTTACAAGCCAATGACAATCAAATGGAATTTAGTTTACTAAAAATCAAATCCGAATTGAGTGGTAAAAAATGGGATAAAGCAATGAAAAACCTTTCCGCACTTGGAATGACCGAAGTTGTGGTTGATGGTGATGTAAAAGCTTGTCGATTGAAGGAGTAAAATTTTCATAATCATAAAAATAAACCCGATAATATGACCTATTATCGGGTTTGTTGTTTCTATACAAATTACTTTTTTACTACTTCTTTAATATGCTTCAAGCGTAGCTTTTTATCTTTAGCAAAGCGTTGCAATTGCTCACTAGCTTCAGGAAAACGATCCGAAGACAGAATAGTAGCACCGTTCGATACTAATTGATAATACAATGCCTCGCCATTAGTCGCAGCACTTTTATCAATATTACCCATAGTCCCTACGATACACGCAATTTTTCGACTGTGCAAATAACTGTACACTTCAGGTTTCGGTGCCGACGTTCCCACAAAAGCGATCATTTTTTCTGCTTTTACTCCCAACGCTTCCATACGCTCTACGTCCTCTTTTCCTCTTGCCGAAACAGACAGCATCAAATCAGGAGCCAAACGCGCCACCTCAGCAGCTTGATTAGCATTGTAAGTAATAATTACCGAATACGCTTCTGCTTGGTTACGACGCACGGCATCGATTATTTTTTGCATCGGCACTCCTTTTTTGACATCTAGGTTAAAAATCACTTTCCCTTTACCCCATTGCAACACCTGATCTAGTGTTTCAATTTTGTAAGGAGTTGCTTTACCCTGTGGATCTTCGAGATAGAATTCCTGTAATTCTTTATAAGTATAGTTTCCTATCAGTCCTGTACCCGTTGTGGTGCGGTCCAATTTATCATCATGCATCATCACCAAAACCGAATCTTTGGATAACGCAATATCTGTTTCAATGATGGCGGGATTATACTGAATGGTATTTTGAAACGTAGCTGTACAATTTTCTGGAAATCCCGGCATTGGTGCCCCACGATGTGCACTCACCAAAGGAAGCGATTTTTTGGAATACCTCAAAAATTGTTGCAATTCGTTGACCGACTTAAAGGCAATTCTATGTTCTGTAGTTTGAGCCTGTAGCGACAACAAAACCAAAAAAAGTACGAGTAAAAATAAACGTTTCATTTTCATATTATAAATTTTAGCTTTCAAAAATATTGAAATGAAATCCAATGCCTCTTTCTTTTTAAAAATTTTAAGATTTAAATAGACAATAAGTTATTAACAACGCATAGCCAATAAACCGGCAAACCGAACAATTTCAACACTTCCGATTCCTTTTCCTATGGGTATAAAAAAAGACAAAACATGACAAATATCAGTCCCAAGAACAGCCATTAGGGGTAAAATTGCACTATACAAAAACAAATTCCAAAACAAAACTATAACACTGATTTCAAGTCGTTTACAACAAACCGACTTGGAATTTTTATGTGTCATTTATATTTTTAAGCAAAAAAACCATCTATTTTTTTAACAACATTTTACAAACTAAAACTTTCAGAATCATGGAAAAATACGTAATCAAACGGAATGGAGAATACAAACCTTTTGCAGCATTCAAAATCAAGGATGCACTTGAAAAAAGTTTTAAAAGTGTTCATCAATCAGTAGATGAACAAGTCTTTGTAAAAGTGATGGAAGAGTTAGATTCCATGACAACTTGGTCCGTAGAAGAAATCCAAGATTGCATCGAAAAAACACTTTTTGAAAACAAACATTTTGATGTCATGCGCTCATTTATGTTGTTCAGACACACACGTAAATTGCAACGCGAGCATGCAGAAGGCATCAACGAGGACACCACTTATGTAGACAGCACACAAACTATTGAAGAATATATTCATCAAACTGACTGGCGTATCAATGCCAACGCCAACACTTCCTACTCCAATGCTGGTTTGGTAAACAATGTAGCTGGAAAAATCATTGCCAATTATTGGTTAGATAAAGTCTACACCAAACAAGAAGGCTATGCACATAGAAATGGCGACATCCACATTCACGATCTCGATTGTTTAACGGGATACTGTGCGGGTTGGAGTTTAAGAGTCCTACTTAACGAGGGTTTCAATGGTGTTCGCGGCCGTGTAGAAAGCAGACCACCAGCTCATTTTAGAGAAGCCTTAGGACAAATGGCTAACTTTTTAGGTATCCTTCAAAGTGAATGGGCCGGAGCACAAGCCTTCAGCTCTTTCGATACCTATTTAGCTCCTTATGTTTTCAAAGACAATTTATCGTTTGACGAAGTACTCAAAGCCGTTCGTAGCTTTGTCTACAACTTAAACGTACCCGCTCGTTGGGGGCAATCTCCCTTTACCAACATCACCTTGGATTGGGTCGTGCCAGAGGATTTAAAAACACAAATTCCAACCAAAAAAGACCATCACTTTTTCGAAAATGAAACCAGTACAGATCTTTTAGAACGTGCCAAAGCAAGAGGCGTAAATACCTTAACCGAATTGCGTTACGAGCATTTCCAAACCGAAATGAACCTCATCAACAAAGCGTATTACACCGTAATGACCGAAGGCGATGCCAACGGACAGCCATTTACCTTCCCGATTCCTACGGTCAACATTACCGAAGAATTTGATTGGGATGGTGAAAACACCGAATTATTGTTCGAAAACACAGCCAAAATTGGATCTTCATATTTCCAAAACTTCATCGGCAGCCAATATGTGCTCGACGAGAACGGAAACAAAGAAGAAAACCCCAACGCCTACAAACCCAATGCCGTTCGAAGCATGTGTTGTCGTTTGCAACTCGATTTACGTGAGCTGTTAAAACGAGGCAACGGACTATTCGGTAGCGCCGAAATGACTGGAAGCATTGGCGTAGTCACCATCAACATGGCGCGTTTGGGCTATTTATACAAAGGCAACAAAGCCGGTTTAATCGAACAGTTGGACAACCTGCTGTACATTTCCAAATCCACCTTAGAAAAGAAAAGAGTCTTCATTCAAGAAATGTACGACCGCGGCTTGTTCCCGTACACCAAACGTTACTTATCGCATTTCCGCAACCATTTCTCCACCATCGGAGTGAACGGCATGAACGAAATGATCCTGAATTTTAGCAATAATACCGATACAATCACCACGCCAACCGGTATCGAATTTGCCGGTGAAATCTTGGAACACATTCGTAATCGCATGAAAGAATTCCAAGAAAGTACCGGAAACTTATACAATCTCGAAGCCACACCAGCCGAAGGAACCACGTACCGATTTGCCAAAGAAGACAAAAAACGCTTTGCCGATATCATCCAAGCTGGAGAGGGAGAGAATTTTTATTACACCAATAGTTCACAAATTCCAGCCGATCATACCGAAGATCCGTTCGAAGCCCTGTATTTACAAGACGGCTTACAATGCAAATACACTGGCGGAACCGTGCTACACCTCTACATGAGCGAAAAAATCAGTTCCTCCGAAGCCTGTAAACAATTTGTCAAAAAAGTAATTTCCAATTTCAAACTGCCCTACATCACCGTAACCCCAGTATTCAGCGTATGCCCTGTACACGGTTACTTGAATGGCGAACACGAATATTGCCCAAAATGTGACGAAGCTTTAATTCAAGAAAAAGAAAAAGAAGCACTAGCCAGCTAATTTTTAGGAGCAGCAACAAGGGGCTTATCAACCAACATCGTTCCCGCTCTTCGCTACAATTCCCCGCAGAAAAAGCGGGGGATTTTCACTGCGATCGGGGCTAAAGAGCCACAAAGTACCCTTTTGGAAACATCCAAAAAAGGTTGAACCATAACAATTCAAACCTTTAAACCACCTTAAACTTTAAACATTTAAACAATCTAAAACCCTAATAAAAATGAAAACACATCCTGTTTTAGCACAAAACCCAGAACGCAGAACCAAATGTCTAGTGTACACTCGAGTGATGGGCTACCACCGTCCGGTAGAAAGCTTTAATATTGGTAAAAAAGGAGAACACAAACAACGCACCCATTTCAATGAATGCAAGTGTTAGTACACCCCTTTACAGTATAACTCCATTCACCTTATTGGATTATCCGCATCAGTCAGCCTGCATCCTTTGGTTTGCAGGCTGCAACATGCGGTGCCAATATTGCTACAATCCAGAAATCGTGTTAGGCAAAGGTAAACTCACCTTTCAGCACGCTATTGATTTCCTAAACACCCGTAAAAACCTACTCGATGCTGTAGTTTTTAGCGGTGGCGAATGCCTATTACACAAAAACTGCATCGAATTCATTGCAACCGTTAAAAAAATGGGCTTTTTGGTAAAAATTGACACCAACGGTTCCAATCCGAAAGTACTCCAAACCTTACTCGAGCAACAAACCATAGATTACGTGGCCTTGGACTTCAAAGCCATGCCCCATACTTTCGAAACAATAACCCAATCTGATTTGTTTGCCCCTTTCGAACAATCCCTCGAATTGCTACTCAAACATTCCGTACCCTTCGAAGTACGCACCACCATCCACTCTGATTTAATCTCAACATCAGACCTTCAAAAAATGATCCATTATTTGGAGCGTAAAGGCTATCATGGCCAATACTATATTCAGCACTTTGTAAACGAAGCGCCTACCATCAAAAAACTAGGTCATTCTCAACGCCAATTTAATGCGCAAACCTTTACTGCTGAAAAACTACAACTTGTGATCCGGAATTAAGCCCGTCCTCCAAAGCAAAACAACATCAAAACACCGCGGTACCACTTCCAATGTTTTCACAAACACTACTCAAAAATTTGTATTTCTTTTCCAAACCCTCCACTTTACTACATCCACATCCGATTCTAAACCGGATAATATTTGATTTACAGCAAATTAAAAAACAGTAAAATAATTCACAGTGAATGAAAAAATAAGTTAATTCTTTCATAAAAAAATATGTAGTATTTTGTTTATACCTAAGTTTGAAAAACAAAAAACTATATCTTATGAAAAAAATTACACTTACTGTACTCGTACTATTGGTTACCAACTTCGTTATTGCACAAGCAAAAGACGGTCAACTTTCCAAAAAAAAATGGCTTATTGAAGCCAACACCGGATTTGGTGATAACGTAGGAAATACTTCTTTTTACTTTTCTTCTAAAGACGGAAAAACTTCCTATAATGTTGGGCTCGAAGGAGGTTACTTCATTAAAGATAATTTAGCGCTTAAACTAGGATTAGGTTTTGGCGAAACCGCAGGAAGTGGATCTAACGACCCCATAGCCTATAAAATAGGGGTAAAATATTACTTCAAAAAAATGATTCCCATTGAAATATCCTATAATGGAGTTGGGATTGGAGACACAGACGCTAACCCAAAATCCGTAGGCATACAAGCCGGTTACGCTATTTTTATAGGCAAAAACATTAGTATAGAACCAGGCATTAGATATAATAAAGCCCTATACAATCAATATTTCGATGATAGTTTTCAATTCAATATTGGTTTTGCTTTGCATCTATAAAAACTGCACAACTACTCATAATTCATGCCTCCAACAAAACATTGGAGGTTTTTTTTGGCCATGATACTCCTTCCTCTGGCATCTTTAACTTCAATACTCGGCTTACAGTTATCCTAAAACAACATTCAATCCTTTCGATTAACTTACATCTTTTAGAAAAAAAGTATCCTTTTAAAAGCTTTCAAATCTCATCAACAAATTGTGACCAAAAAAAACGAACCACTTCTAAACCTGATATTTATCATTGTGATTTAAATAAGGTAACAATACTTTTACAGCCCCTTTAAAAAAATAAATTATTTAAAAAAAGGAAAGAAAATGGAAGATTTAAAAGCAAAAATTTTAGCGCTCAAAAAAGAAAAAAATGCCGTCATTTTGGCCCATTATTATCAAGATACCGACATTCAAGATATTGCAGATTATGTAGGAGATAGTTTGGGTTTGTCCCAAGAAGCTACCAAAGTTGAAGCATCGATTATTCTTTTTGCTGGCGTACATTTCATGGCCGAAACCGCCAAAATTTTAAATCCATCCAAAAAAGTCATTCTACCTGATCTCAATGCTGGCTGTTCTTTGGCCGATTCTTGCCCTGCCGATGCCTTCAAAAAATTCAAAGAAGCCCATCCAGATCACTTAGTAATTACCTATGTGAATTGCTCAGCCGAAGTAAAAGCGCTAACCGATATTGTGTGTACTTCTGCAAACGCACTAAAAATTGTCAACTCAATCCCTAAAGAAACACCCATTATTTTTGCGCCAGACAAAAACTTAGGAAGATATATCAGTAATGAAACCGGTAGAGAGTTATTGCTTTGGGACGGATCCTGCGTTGTACACGAAGCTTTTTCACTGGAAAAACTTATTGATTTGTACCAACAAAACCCCGATGCCGAAATCATTGCGCATCCCGAATCAGAAACGCACATTCTCAAAACCGCGCATTATATTGGCTCTACCGCTGGCATGATCAACTATGTCAAAAACAGTACTTGCGAAAAATTTATAGTAGCTACCGAAGTGGGTATTTTGCACAAAATGCAAGAAGAGGTACCCAATAAAATCTTAATTCCAGCACCTTCCAAAGAGGACAATACTTGCGCTTGTAGCGAATGTGCCTATATGAAAGTGAACACTTTGCAGAAAGTATACGATTGCCTTTTAAACGAAACCCCCGAAATCATCATACCCGAAACCATACAAAAACAAGCTTTACGACCAATTGAGCGCATGCTTGAACTCTCAAACTAATGATACAAACCAACTACTTAATCATAGGATCTGGCGTAGCGGGTTTAACCTTTGCCTTAAAAATAGCAGCGCGATTTCCAGAAAAAAAAATAACCATTGTTACCAAATCCAATGCCGAAGAATCGAACACCAAATATGCGCAAGGCGGTATTGCCATTGTAACCAACAAACTAGAGGACTCTTACGAAAAACACATTCAAGACACCTTAATCTGTGGCGATGGATTGTGCGATGAATCGGTAGTCCGAAAAGTAATTACCGAAGGTCCAAAACGCCTACAAGAATTAATTAATTGGGGCGCACAATTTGACAAAAACGCTCAAGGCCATTTTGATTTAGGCAAAGAAGGTGGACATTCGCAAAACCGCGTGGTGCATCACAAAGACCAAACAGGTTTCGAAATAGAACGCGCCATTTTACAACAAGTGTACCTTCAAGACAACATCACGGTTTTGGATCATCATTTTGCCATTGACCTAATAGCCGAAAACAATCATTGTTTTGGAGCTATCATTTTGAATCAAAAAGACAAAACTATCTTGCACTGTTATGCCAACTACACCCTTCTAGCCACTGGCGGAATAGGAAATGTATATGGTCATACTACCAACCCCGTGATTGCTACTGGCGACGGAATTGCCATGGCCTACCGCATACAAGCCAATATCAAAGAAATGGAATTCATTCAATTCCATCCTACCGCTTTATTCCATAATGTTTTGGGAACTCAGTTTTTAATTTCAGAGGCCGTAAGAGGCTTTGGTGCGTACTTAAAAACCAAAAATGGTTATCGCTTCATGCAAGATTATGACGAGAGATTAGAACTAGCCTCACGAGATATCATTTCGCAAAGTATCGATTTGGAATTAAAAAAATCAGGTGAGTCGTGCGTTTACCTCGATTGTACACATTTGGATATGACTACATTTACAGCCCATTTCCCCACGATCTTCGAACATTGCAAAAGCATTGGCATTGACATTACCAAAGATTGGATTCCAGTAGTTCCTGCCCAACACTATTTATGTGGAGGTATTCAAGTAGATACCCACGGAAAAACATCTGTACAGCATCTTTTTGCCTGTGGCGAATCCTCCAGAACTGGACTGCATGGCGCCAACAGACTAGCCTCCAATTCATTATTAGAAGCCTTGGTTTTCTCCAATACCATCTTCGATTATTTGTCAAATTTAGACGAAAAAGACACATTAGAACCCAAAACAAACCTAAAATCAAGCATTCAAAAAGACCGATTACCACTAATCATCAACTCCGTTTTGAGTCAAATGAAAAGTGAACTACAGCTCTTAATGCGAAGTAATGCCGGAATAGTACGAAACAATCACGATCTAAAAAAAGCCAAGCACCAATTGAATAGCTGGCTCAAAGAACTTCAAGATCTAGAGGACAATTACCAAGGCAACACTGCTTTTTTCGAACTAAAAAACATGATTACCATTGGGATTTTAATCGTGCAACATTCATTGTTGAGAGATCAAAATCATGGCGGTTTTTTCAAAATCAAAAAAGCCAAATACTAAAACATTGTTAACATTAAACCTTTCTCCTTCTTTAGGGTCTTACCTATATAACCCTAAAAATTGAGAAGAAAATGAAAAAATTAGTTTTGGCTGCCCTATTGGCAGTAAGTTTAAGCAGCGTAGCTCAACAAAGGAGAGAAAGACCTAATCGTGACGAAATGGAAAAATTAACTCCAGAACAACGTCAAGAGAAGCATTTGAAAAAAATGACAACTGATTTAAATTTGAATGCCAAACAACAAGAAGAAGTAAAAAAATTATTGGCCGATCAAAGTGCAAAAGCAGCCGATTTTAAAGCCAAAAGAGAGGCCAAAAAGGAGGAACGATTATTAGCCAATGCCAAAGAACGAAAAGCAATGGCTGAAAAAATGAAAGCCGAAAAAGAAGCTACTGAGGCACAAATGAAAAAAATTCTTAGTCCTGAACAATACACCAAATGGGAAAATGACAGAGCCATTCGACAAGAAAAAATGATGGAAAAAAGAGGTGACAGAAAAATGAATAAAGGCGGTTATTAATAAAAAAAGGGAGTTTCAACTACAAGAAACTCCCTTTTCATTTGTATTCCATTCTACTTAAAAGTCTTCGATACTTTATCAATAGCTTGAATAGTAAAATCTAAATCTTCATAGGTCAAGGCATCAGTAATAAACCAAGTTTCATAAGCCGATGGCGCAATGTAAATGCCTTCGTTCAACAAGCCATGAAAGAATTTCTTAAAGGTTACATTATCTCCTTTAGCAGCCGATTGAAAATCAACTACAGGCTCTGCATCAAAATGAACCGAAATCATGGAACCTACTCTATTAATGGTAAAAACCACACTATTTGCCGTAAGTACATTACGAATTCCTGCTTCTAAATAAGCGGTTTTCTCTTCCAATCGTTGAAATACTGCTCTGTCGTTGTTTAATGACTCTAGCATCGCCAAGCCAGCCGCCATCGCTAACGGATTTCCAGATAAAGTTCCTGCTTGATACACGGGACCTAATGGCGCTAAGTAATTCATAATTTCTTCACGAGCAGCAAAAGCTCCTACTGGCAATCCGCCACCAATTACTTTTCCAAAACAAACGATATCCGCTTGAATGCCGAATAATTCCTGAACTCCACCTGCTGCCAAACGGAAGCCAGTCATCACCTCATCAAAAATCAATAAAATTCCGTTAGCAGAACACAACTCACGTAAACCTTCTAAGAATCCGTTGAGTGGTGGTACACAACCCATATTTCCCGCTACAGGCTCTACAATAATGGCTGCAATTTCATTTGGATTAGCAGCAATCAAAGCGCTAACATTTTCTAAATCATTGTAACGAGCCAGCAAAGTATCTTTGGCGGTTCCTTCGGTTACACCTGGACTATTCGGTACTCCAAAAGTACTTAAGCCACTACCCGCTGCAATCAAAAACGAATCGGAATGACCGTGATAGCAACCTGCAAACTTGATGATTTTATCTCTTTTGGTAAAGCCACGCGCCAAACGAATGGCACTCATACAAGCTTCTGTCCCCGAATTTACAAAACGAATTTTATCGATATTTGGCACCATCGAAACTGCCAAAGCAGCAATTTTAGTTTCTAACTCTGTAGGCATTCCAAAAGAAGTACCTAATTTGGCACGCTCGGTTACAGCCTCCACAACGGGTTCGTAGGCATGACCCAAAATCATCGGCCCCCAAGAATTAATGTAATCAATCAATCGGTTCCCATCTTCATCATATAAATACGCGCCTTGCGCTCTTTGTACAAAAATCGGAGTACCACCTACAGCTTTAAAAGCTCGTACTGGCGAATTTACGCCTCCTGGAATTACTTTTTCCGCTTCAGCAAAAAGCTGACTGCTTCTTTGGTATATCATATTTTTACTATTTATAAAGTATTTTTAATTCTAAAATATCAACTTTAATCAACGTTTATCTTACTTCACAATCAATTTTTGCCCAATTGAAATGGCGTTGTCTGTTAAGTTGTTTTTGCGTTGTAAATCTTCAACCAAAACATTGAATTTTTTGGAAATGGAATACAACGTATCACCTTTTTGGACTTCATACAGCGAAGCATTACTTGCCATTGACTCCTTTTCTTTTTGATTTTCATCAAAAGCATATTTTTTGCCTAGAACCTTGTTGTCGTATTGATGCAATTGGTAACGTTCGATATACGAAATTAATTTAGTAGGATATTGTGGATCGGTAGCGTATCCAGCGGCTCGTAGCCCTTTAGCCCAAGCTTCATAATCGCCTTTACGCAATGAAAACAAGGCTGCATATCTTTTTTTATTGGTCAAAAACAAGGCATGATCTTTATAAGACCCCTCAGGATTATCGTATTTACGGAAGCACTCTTGGGGTGAATCATCATCATGATAGACACTTTCTCCAGCCCAATCGCTATGGCATTTTATCCCAAAATGATTATTAGAATTAACGGCCAAAGTACCTCTACCCGCTCCCGATTCTAAAATTCCTTGCGCTAAAATAATGCTTGCTGGAATGCCGTATTGTTTCATATTGCTCATGGCTACCTCTTTGTAACGGGCAATGTATCTGTGCACCACATCATTGGTAGTTACCGTTTTTGAGGTAGATTGAATGACTTCTGTTTTATTTTTTTTGGAGTAAGAAGTGTTGTTTTTGGAAGAAGTAACTGCTTTTTTAGAGCTATTACAACTCACCAAAACTATAAAGGTAAAAAAATATAATGCTTGTTTAATCATTGTAAAATTATTGGCTTATGCTTGTTTTTTAATTGAATGTTCATCCCTTCAATCCCTTGTAGTCCGCCGGTATGAATCATCAATATTTTGGATTTCGGGGGAAAAAAGTTGCGATGAATGAGATCTACTACTCCAAATGCCATTTTTCCTGTATAAATAGGATCTATTGGAATTTTGGTTTGGAGAAAAAAAGAATTGATCCAATCGATCAATTCATCGGTTACTTTTCCATAACCTCCAAAATGATAATCGGTTACCAAATCCCAATTTTTATTGGTTACAAATTTACGAATTTCATTTTGTAAAAAATCCCCTTTTAACGCTGGAAATCCCAAAACTTTTTGATGCGGCAAAGCACTGTTAATGAGTCCCGAAATGGTCCCTCCCGTTCCAACTGCGCTACAAACAAAATCAAAATCGGCATCGAGCTCTGTTAGGATTTCTTCACAGCCTTTGACTGCCAAATCGTTCGTGCCACCTTCGGGAACCAAATAAAAAGACCCGAATTGTGCTTTAAGTTCTTCAATAAAAGCAGCGTCTGTTTTATGACGATAGGCTTCACGGGTGACAAATTCAAAACGCATGCCGCATTCTTGAGCAAAAGACAAAGTAGGGTTTTCCGAAATTTTATCGCGCAATTCATCCCCTCGAATCACACCGATAGTTTCAAAACCTTGCTCTTTTCCAGCATAGGCAACAGCAGCAATATGATTGGAAAAAGCGCCCCCAAAAGTGAGTAACACCGAATGATTTTCGGCTTTGGCTTGGAGTACATTGTATTTTAGTTTTCGGAATTTATTGCCTGAGACAAAAGGATGAAGTAAATCCTCTCTTTTTATTTCAAGAGTAATTCCATTGGGCAATTCGTAGATTATTTTTTGATTCAAAGTGTATAGATTTTATAAAATTAACCGCAAGGTTAGCAAAGATTTACGCAAAGTTCACTAAGCTTTGCGGTCATTGCGCTTTCTTTGCGAACCTTGGGATTAAATAGGCTTTTAATTTCTTTTTGTGTGCAAATACTTTAAAAAACTAAAATACTTTCTAGTTTCAAGGTACTCCAAATTGGATTCGTTGGCATAAGCTTCGCGTTCAAAACTCAGGTTTCGATAGGCCAGATTTTTATCTTTGTATTGGTACCATCTTAGCAAAAACTCTAGGCTGTACCAAATAAAAAAAGGGACAATCAGCAATTCGAGTTGTTGTCGCAAATGTATTTTTTCGTGATTGAGGAAAATGAGATTCTCTTTGTATCCTGCTTTTTTAACTAGCACAAACGGAAAAGCAGCGAGGCCGCTATATCCTTTTGGAATTAAATATTTAGCAACAATAAGAATCATTTCGCTTTAAAATTTATAGATTTGCAACTGTTGCAGCCTTTTATTTAAGGAAAACACCATTCGTTCTAGTAGCAGGAACATCCCCAAAAAACAAGTCGCTTATGTTAGAGCAAAGTAATGAAAATAAATTAATCGAGGGTGAAGATTTTTACTTTACTCCCGAAGGCTATAAATGTTTTACCGAAAAGCATCACCTAAAAAGAGGGTATTGCTGCAAAAGCGGTTGCCGTCATTGTCCGTATGGCTATGATAAGAAAACGGGAGGGTTTAAGAAGGTAGACAGAGGTTAGAATTTAGAAGTTAGAGGTTAGAAAATTGAAGGCAGAAAGCAGATTGAAGAAGGCAGAAATTAGTCATCAGTGGTCAGTTTTTAGTGTTCAGATTGAATAAAATAGAAAGCAGATTGTAACAATAGCCTAGTTGAATTTATTACACTTAAAATACAAAAACTCATAGAAATGGATGTCCTTTCTTTACAATACAGAATCAAAATATACAAGTCCTACCATCGGTCGGATATTCGATATCCTTAGTCGGTTTTGAACTAACTAGAGGGTAAAGACAATGCCACTAGATTAAGGATTAAATGATAAAATGATTGCTGATTTTTTATTAACGATTTTTGATTGATGATATACAAAATACTGAAAATCAATTACTCTTCACTTACTTATTCCAAAATCTAAAATCAAGAATCGTTAATCTTCAATCTAAAATCTCTTAACTTAATGACAGTGAACTAGAGGGTGACGATATAGCCCAAGTAGTTTTGGAAACGAAAAGTCCTTGGTCTACGGGTCGCGAGAGGGATAGGAACTGTCCGCCATTGCGGAGTGGATAGCCCGACCGCAATACTCCAAGTGGCCGTATCACGACAACGCTGCATAGGCCACTTGGGGTATTGGGGTCTCGCCCAAATCTTACTAAAAAGTATCGCTATTATTTTATTTTCGATTGTAAAAACAAAAAAAAGATGACATTTAAAGAACAAATTCAACAAGGAATTCCTGATATATTACCACAACCTAAGCCGTATGATGCTGCTATAAATCACGCGCCAAAACGCAAAGAAATTTTAACAGCAGAAGAAAAAAAGCTAGCGTTGCGCAATGCGTTGCGTTATTTTGACCCGAAACATCATTCGGAATTAGTACCTGAGTTCTCGGAAGAATTAGAGAAATACGGGCGCATTTATATGTACCGTTTTCGTCCTGATTACAAAATGTACGCACGTCCGATTGATGAATATCCAGGGAAAAGCGAGCAAGCGAAAGCCATTATGTTGATGATTCAAAACAACTTGGATTATGCCGTGGCGCAGCATCCGCACGAGTTGATTACGTATGGCGGAAATGGTGCGGTGTTTCAAAATTGGGCACAATACCTTTTGACGATGCAATACTTATCGGAAATGACCGATGAGCAAACGTTGACGATGTATTCTGGCCACCCGATGGGATTGTTTCCGTCGCATAAAGAGGCGCCGAGAGTGGTGGTGACCAACGGGATGGTGATTCCGAATTATTCGGCACCAGACGATTGGGAAAAAATGAATGCCTTGGGCGTTTCGCAATACGGTCAAATGACGGCTGGAAGTTATATGTACATTGGTCCACAAGGCATTGTGCACGGCACGACCATCACGGTTTTGAATGGTTTTAGAAAAATTAAAAAGAATCCAAAAGGCGGTTTATTTGTAACTTCTGGATTGGGTGGAATGAGTGGCGCGCAACCCAAAGCGGGAAATATTGCGGGTTGTATCACGGTTTGCGCCGAAGTAAATCCGAAAATTACCCACATTCGTCACAGCCAAGGTTGGATTAATGAAGTGATTGAAGATTTAGACGCTTTAGTGCAACGTGTTGCCTTGGCAAAAACCAATAACGAAACCGTTTCTATTGCTTACTTAGGCAATATCGTAGACGTTTGGGAGCGTTTTGACCAAGAAAATATGCATATCGATTTGGGTTCTGACCAAACTTCATTGCATAATCCGTGGGCTGGCGGGTATTATCCAGCAGGCATTTCGTTTGAAGAAGCCAATGAAATGATGGCCAACCAACCGGACCTTTTTAAAGAAAAAGTCCAAGAAACGTTGCGACGTCACGCAGCGGCTATCAACAAACATACCGCAAAAGGCACGTATTTCTTTGATTATGGTAACGCGTTTTTGTTAGAAGCCTCAAGAGCGGGAGCTGATGTTATGGCTGATAATCCAACGCTTGGCAGAGAATTCAAATATCCTTCATACGTACAAGATATTATGGGACCGATGTGTTTTGATTATGGATTTGGTCCTTTCCGTTGGGTATGTACTTCCGGAAAACCAGAAGATTTGGCCAAAACCGATGCTATTGCTTGTGCCGTTTTAGAAAAAATGATTGAAACTTCACCTATTGAAATTCAGCAACAAATGCAGGATAACATTCAGTGGATAAAAGGTGCTCAAGAAAACAAATTGGTCGTAGGTTCACAAGCGCGAATTTTATACGCCGATGCCGAAGGACGTACTAAAATCGCCGAAGCATTTAACCAAGCCATTGCTAAAGGCGAAATAGGTTATGTGGTTTTAGGTCGTGACCACCACGATGTTTCAGGAACCGATTCGCCTTATCGAGAAACTTCGAATATTTATGATGGTTCAAGATTTACCGCTGATATGGCCATTCATAATGTGATTGGTGATAGTTTCCGCGGCGCTACTTGGGTGTCTATCCACAACGGCGGCGGTGTGGGCTGGGGAGAAGTTATTAATGGTGGCTTTGGTATGGTTCTTGATGGTTCCAAAGAAGCTTCTAAACGTTTGGCATCAATGTTATTTTGGGATGTCAACAACGGAATTTCTCGCAGAAGCTGGGCGCGTAACGAAGGAGCGATTTTTGCCATCAAACGCGCTATGGAAGTAGAACCTTTACTAAAAGTGACGCTTCCGAACCTTGTTAGCGATGATTTGCTTTAATATTTTGTTAACCTAAAAGATAAACTCATGAAACTAATTAAAATTTTCGCCTTATTAGCAGTAGTATTTTTAAGCTCTTGTAGTAGTATTAGCGTACATTCAGACTACGACAAAACAGTAGATTATAGCACCTTCAAAACCTATGCTTTTTACAAACCAGGCATTGACAAAGTAGAGATTTCGGATCTGGACAAAAAACGTATCTTGAGAGCAATCGATCAACAAATGGCTGCCAAAGGATTTACCAAAAGCGAAACACCTGACTTGTTGATCAATATTTTTACCAAATCAAGAGAACAAGTTAGCGTAAACCAATTCAACGCTGGTTGGGGTTATGGTTGGGGCTGGGGTTGGAATCCTTGGATGATGGGTGGTAACCAAACCACCGTTTCAACTTCTACTGAAGGCACCTTGTATATCGACCTTATCGACGCCAAAAAGAAAGAAATGATTTGGCAAGGTGAAGGTATTGGAACCTTAACTAAAAACACGGACAAAAAAGACGAAGTAGTAGCTGAATTTGTGGGGAAAATTTTAGCACAATATCCTCCTGTGAAAAAATAAATCGCGGTGAATACCTTATTTGTTTATATTTGCGGCATCACATTTTTTATATGAAAAACAATAACACAATTATTAGCAGCATTTCAATTATCATTCGATGAGAATGTGAGGCGCTGTATAGTATTAACAATAACAATATAGAACCTCCCAATTGGGAGGTTTTTTTTTAGATATGACACAAAACACTAGTATTATTATTAACATCATTATTATTCGTCTTTGTTGACGAGTTAGGATGTTATGTATAACTATAAAACCTTTCTCGTCACTTGAGAAAGGTTTTTTTTTGAATAAAAATGAACCACAATTACAATGAAAGAAAAAATTACCCTAACCCTGTTTTGCGAAAAAGAAGAAACGCTAATCAGTAAAATTGCCTTGATATTCACTCGCAAAAAGATAAAAATCGATCATTTTTGGGTAGAATATTGTGAGCACACTTTTGTATATAAAATCAGGGTTGGTTATTGGGATCACGATTCCAACAGCAAAACTATGCTTGCCCTTTTGGAACGAATTATAGAGGTTTTTTGTTGTTACACTCAAAATCAAAAGGAACTAGAAACTCATCAAATCTTACTTTTTAAAATTCCGATAATTCACAAAGATCAAATCACACATTTTCCTATCTCTTATCTATTTCAAGAAAAGGAGCATTGGATTTGTTGTGGTAAAATAACCAATGAGTACTTTTACGCGTTACAAAACACCCTTACACAAGCAATATTACAATTCAATTAAAAAAACAAAATGAACTTATTTCAATCCATACAACAAGCGCAACAAGAATTAGCCAACGTAGTTCCCGCTACTCCTTTAACAGAAAACCTCAATCTTTCAGAAGAGTTTGACGCGACCATTTTACTTAAAAGAGAAGACCTACAAGTTGTGCGTTCTTATAAAATCAGAGGCGCTTACAACAAAATGAAATCCTTAACCGATAGCGAAAAAACAAACGGTATAGTGTGCGCCAGTGCTGGCAATCACGCACAAGGCGTGGCGTACTCTTGCCATCTTTTACAAATACAAGGTAAAATCTATATGCCCAAAACCACGCCCAATCAAAAAGTAAAGCAAGTACAACTCTTTGGCAAAAAATGGGTCGAAATTGTTTTAACTGGTGACACCTTCGATGATGCCTATGCCAAAGCTGTTGCCGACGCCAAGGACAACCAAAAAGCATTCATTCATCCTTTTGATGATGAAAAAGTCATTGCGGGACAAGGTACCGTAGGACTCGAAATTCTTGAACAATACCAACAACCCATCGATTATGTATTCGTTCCCATTGGCGGTGGTGGATTAGCCTCTGGCCTATCCACGGTTTTTAAACACCTTAGCCCAAATACCAAAATTATTGGCGTTGAACCACAAGGTGCTCCTTCAATGAAAACATCGATTGCTAATCAAGCCAATACACCCTTAGACACTATAGACAAATTTGTGGATGGAGCGGCTGTAAAACAAGTAGGCAACCAAACGTTTGCCATTTGCCAAAAAAACCTAGACGATATCATTCTAGTTCCCGAAGGAAAAGTGTGCACTACTATCTTACGTTTGTACAACGAAGAGGCGATGGTTGTAGAACCCGCAGGTGCTTTGACCATTGCAGCGTTAGATTTTTACAAAAAACAAATCAAAGGTAAAACTGTAGTTTGCGTAGTAAGCGGCAGCAACAACGACATAGAGCGCACCGCCGAAATCAAGGAACGTTCCTTATTATATGAAGGATTGATGCATTATTTTATGATACAATTTCCGCAACGCCCCGGAGCGCTTAAAGAATTTGTCAATGCCATTTTAGGCCCAGACGATGATATCACCTACTTCCAATTTGCTAAAAAGAACAGCCGAGAAGTAGGCTCTGTGGTAGTAGGTCTAGAAGTGAAAAATCCAAACGACATTTTGGCCATCAAAGACAATATGAAAAAAATGGGGTTTGTGTACCAATACCTCAACGAAAAACAAGATTTATTCACACAATTAATTGGTTAAAAAAAGGCTGCCAAATAAATGGCAGCCTTAAAAACCTTTTTCAACAAAAATCGAAGTTATTATTTTAGAATTTTCTTAGAGAAAATACCATTTCCATCATTTATTTTAACCACATACACACCTTTTGGTAATCTTGAAAGATCAAGTTCAACTTCACTTCCTTTACTAAAATCAACATCTTTAACCAAAACTAGTTCTCCTGACATGGAATACAATTTTACTTCACCAAATCCTGAATTTACAGTAGTAATATTCAATAAATCTTTAGTGGAATTGAAATAAACTACTGTGTTATTTTCTAGTGGTGCCTTCAATTGTTTTACCTCTGCAACCTTATTAGCAGTCGATTCTGTTTGCGCCAATTGCCATTGTTGATTTAGTCCGCCTGAGTAAGTCCAAACCTGAATAGAGGCGCCATTTAGTGTTGAAACATTTTCTACATCTAATGCTTTTCCGCTATTCAAGTTTATTATTTTATAATAACCTCCACCAATAGCCGAAACGGTCCATTTCAATTCATTTGAATTTGTGAATGCTCTTTGTACAACTTTTACGCCATCAGCAGTGCTGTTATTCTCGGTAGCCAAATACAGTTGCGTCGATTTTACGATAATATAAAAATCACCACTACCATCAGGAACCAATTTCCAACGTTGATTATTTCCTCCTCCATTGGCAATGTCATATTGCTGAATTCTCGCCCCGCTTGTCGTGGCACTATCTGCAACATCTAATCCTTTGTTACTATTTCTTGAAATAATATTATAATATCCTGGAAAAGGAGTTGTAACAGAAATAGTACTTGTAGCTGTTTTTGCACCTTCAACTGTTGTTGCTGTAATTATTGCAGTACCAGTAGCTATTGCTGTCACTAATCCTGTTGCATTAACAGAAGCCACTGCTGTATTACTTGAGCTCCAAGTAACGTTTTTATTCGTTGCATTATTTGGCGCAATAGTCGGCACCAACTGTAAGGTTCCAGCAACTATAATCGATGAAGAAGTTGGATTGATGGCAATAGAGGAAACTGGAATCGATGCCATATTTTTGACTTCAATTTTATCAATATTAAATTCCCCACCAATAATTTCTAAGCGTAAAATTTTGTTATTCCCTCCTGAAAATGGAATATTAGAAACTGTAACCGGCTGATAAACATCCCACGAACCTGTATTGGGCACATTCAAAGTCGCCAATACAGCGCCATCTAACAGCACCCGTAATTGCTTACCAGTATATATAGACGCTAGAGTTGCTTCTATAGCATAAGTTCCTGCTGTTATATTAGAAGTGTATTCTGTCCACTCACCAGTGGCAGTCCATCCAGTAGCAAAACCACTAGTTCCGGCAATAGTAGTAATGTCAACACCTTCATTGGTTCGGTATGCGCCACCTTGATTTGTAGATTCGTTATCAAAATAGGCATTATTTTGACCTCCTTGATCATAATTCTCTGCCTGAATTACTCCTGGCAAAGTCGCTGGAATACCTCCATAAGGCAATTGCCCTTGAACTGTGACGGAACTAGTAGCTGTTTTGTTTCCACTAACTGTAGTAGCCGTTACTACTGCTGTACCCTGAGCAATTCCTGTAACCAAACCGTTTGAATTAACTGAAGCTATAGCACTATTACTAGAACTCCATATTACATTTTTATTACTTGCATTAGCAGGAGAAACTGTGGCTGTAAGCTGAGTACTTGCATTTATAAACAGACTTACATTCGTTGGACTCACACTTACACCAGTAACAGGTACTGCGTCCAATGGCATCCAATTAAAAGTTACTGCGGATGCTGCTGGAACTGTATAATTAAAAGCTGCTGATCCAGAAACAATTCTGATCGTATTTTCAGCCCCACCAGCATTGTACACCAAAAGTGAAAGTGAACCATCTGTATTTTTAAATCCTGCAGAAGTTATAGAACCATTGGTACTGCTGGTGGCCACTCTCAATGCTCCAGCCTTTACAAACTTCGATATTTGACCAATAATGTAATAAGCAACATTTTTAGTATAACTTGTACTATTGGTTATGGTTACAGCTCCTAAACAAGTAGTACATCCACCCGGCGTATGCGGGCCTAAATTTGTGTTATTAGCTAGATTCCATTCTAAAACAGTCTTTGACCAGTTATTCGTTGTACCAATAACCACATTTTGCATATGCCAACCAAAATCCCCACTAAAATCTCCACTAGGACCAGTATATTGTTCTGTAAAATAAACGTTTTTATTTGTTGCATCGTGAACTACAGACATTGCCAAAGCATCGCCTTCATACATATGAAAAGCAGCACCTTCAGCATAACTACTATTGTTTAACACATCAATAGGATAAACGGTATTATCACAATTATGATCAAAAGCTATAATTTTTACATAACCATAACCAGCGGCTGCCATTTGTGGGCCAAGCTGACTATTAATAAAATTCTTTTGTTCCGTTGAATTCATCAACATACTGGGTTCATTATTACCGTGTTCTGGTTCATTTTGAGGCGTAATTCCCCAAATAGCAATACCTTGGGCTTTCATAGCATCTAAATACTTTACAAAATATTTAGCATAAGCCGCATAATATTGTGTTTGCAGACTTCCACCGATCCATGAATTATTGGTCTTCATCCATCGAGGAGCCGTCCATGGAGTGGCTAATATTTTAATATTCGGATTGATTAACAGTATCTTTTTAATCATTGGAATCAAATAAGTCGCATCAGGACCATTCAAGCTAAAATTATTCATATTCACATCTCCTGAAGTTTCATTGTAACTATAAGAAGAGCTACTCAAATCCGAAGCACCAATACTAATACGAACAATATTCACGTTCAAACCCGTTGTTGGATTGTATAAATCATTGAGCAACTGGTTTTGTTGCGTTGCAGCCATAGCGCTAATCACTTCACAACTACCCTCTGTAAGGGTGTAACCAAAACCATCCATAGTTTGATAAGTCGTTGCAGGAGTAATAGTAACAGTCGAAGGATTACTTCCAGAAATAGAACCGAAACTAACATTCGCTTGCTGTTGCAACAACTTTGTCTGATTGCCAGTCGTCATCCAAGGCGTAACGACTTGAGCTTCTGCCTTTAAAAAAAAAGCAAACAGAATAATTACGAAGAGAATTAATGGCTCTCCAACATTTCTATTTTTTTTGTTTTTTTCATTCATAACATCTTGTTTTAATATTTCCTTTATTTAATAGTATTGCATCATTAGTAAATTAATTGCCTGTTAAAATTGTAAAGGTAATATTAGATCAATTTCAATAAAAAACAATCATTTTTAATCACTACAAAAACACATCAAACAAGCCAATACTAGAAACTACGGGATTTCATCTTGCGAACCACAACAGTATATCCAACATTAAATCTTATTTTTGCATTACTTTTTACACACAAAAAATTATGATTTCAAAAGATATACAAGACCTAAACGACATCAAAAAAATGGTCGATACGTTTTATAGCAATGTACGTCAAGACGAGGCAATCGGCCCCGTTTTCAACGAAAAAATAGGTGAACGTTGGCCAGAACATCTCGAAAAAATGTACCGCTTCTGGCAAACCATTCTGCTAGAAGTCCACACCTATTCGGGAAGTCCGTTTCCGCCACACAAACAATTACCGGTAGACAAAACGCATTTCGACCGCTGGATGGCGATTTTCACCACCACTATCGACGGTTTGTTTACAGGCCCATTAGCCGAAGAAGCTAAACTTAGAGCCAAAAATATGGCTGAAATGTTCAACTATAAGATTGAGTATTTTAGGAAGGCTGAGAAAGAATAAACCTTCTGTTTCTTTTTATTAAAGCTGTAACTTATTTAGTTACGGCTTTTTTTATGTTCGTTACTTTATTGTTATAAAAATACTTTAAAACTCAAGTAATTCATTGCTAACAACTCTTTTTAGTAAAAATAAAAACCGCTGAACACTAATTTTTACACACCACCGTGCTTCACTACTAAATTCTCAACAAAAACCTATAAAAAGCACCATTATTCCAATTTTTGGTAACATAAAATTTACCTAGTAACATTGTTTTAACTTTTTAATAAAATAAAAAATACTTTTTGATAATTCAAAAAATTTACCAATATTAAACTTATTTAGTTCTTTTGTAAAAAATATTTAATATTAGTAAACAATGAAAACAAAACTAAGCCAGCTACTATTTCTACTAGTACTGAATTTTACAGGATTGTGCTTTGCTCAAAAACAGAGTATAATAGGTACTATTTATGAGAATAAATTACCTATGCCCGGAGCAACTATTTCTATTTTAAATTCCAACAAAAAAACTACTTCTGATTTTGATGGCAATTTTAAATTGAATGTAATTGAAGAGGGAAAAATAGTTGTTTCTATCAGCAATTCTGGATTTAAAACTCAGGAATTAACTGTAACTATTAAGAATAATGAAATTTACAACTTAGGAGTAATCACTTTAGAACCAACAGAAAACGAACTAAAACTAAAAGAGGTTGTCGTGAATTCTGCACAAAAAAATAGTGAATTAAGAGCCTTGAATATGCAAAAAAGTTCTGTTAGCATTATGAATGTAATTGCTGCAGATGGTATTGGAAAACTACCAGACCGCAATGCTGCCGAAACTGTTCAAAGAGTTCAAGGGGTTTCTATTGAACGTGATCAAGGAGAGGGAAGATTTGTATCCGTGAGAGGATTACCTCCTTTTTGGGCATCAACAACAATAAACGGTAATAGAATTCCAACTGCTGAAGAAGAGACGACTTCTAGAGCAACTGCTTTTGATTTCTTTCCCTCAGAACTAATTGCTTATGTACAAGTAAACAAAGCTTTGACACCTGATATTGAGGCTGACGGTATTGGCGGTAGTGTAAACTTCATTACTCATACTGCGCCAATGAAACAGACCCTTAACGCTACCATTGGTAGTGGTTACAATGATAAATCTGGAAAAGGAGTGTATAATGCGGCATTGACTTTTGGTGGCCATACCAAAGACAAAAAATTTGGATATCTTTTGAATTTTACTCGATTTAACAGAAACTGGGCGACCGATAACTTCGAAGCGAGAAGAAATGGGGACGAAGGAGTCTTTAGAATGGAATTAAGAGATTATACTGGAGAACGTAAAACAACTGGAGCTAATGTCGCTTTAGATTACAACTTGAGCCCAAAAAGCAAGATTTATTTAAAATCAATGTACGGAACGCTTTCTGATTTTGAGACACATTACAAACAAAGAATTCGTTTTGACAGATTTAGCACCACAACAAATACTACTAGAGTTGAGTTGCAAAACATCAATAATACTTTGATTACAGAACTTAAATCTATCAACATTGGCGGAAAACACGAATTAAACAACGGTTCTATTGATTGGGATTTGGCTTCGTATGAAAATGAATTTAAATACGGTAATATTCCAGATGCTGAAAACAAATCCTATTTTGTTATAAAGTACAGACAAGATGGCGTAGGTATAAATCCTAGCTACATGACAAACAAAGGAGTAGGTCAACGTGCTTATTGGGCAGTTGATGGCGGAAAGTTAGACTATAAGAATCCAGATGCATTATTTGGCTTCTATAGTGATCCTAATTTCAAAACTGATGCTACTAAAATGAGATTTGGTGATTTAGAGTTCTACAAAGTAGCTATTACAGAAAGAGATAAAATCGTGGCTTCATTTAATCATGAAATCAAAGCCAATGACAAATTGACTTTAAAATATGGTCTTAAATTTAGAGATAAAGAACGTACTGCTAAATTCTCTGACATCTTTTATACTTGGAAATCCGGAACAGCTCCACTCCTTTCAGACTCTCAAGGTTTCATTATTGACCAACCTGGTAGAGCCGATTATTTAAAAGAATTAAACACTAGCATTTCTAGTACTTTGGGACCAGTACTTTCTACTAATGGAATGAAAGATTTCTGGAAGAAAAACCAAAACAATCTTGCTATTAGCCCAGCAGATTCTGAAGCATTAGAATATAATAAAGGGTTAGGAAGAAACTTTGATGTTAACGAAACGCACGCCGACGCTTATGGAATGGGGACTTATAAAATCTCAGAAAATCTTACTGCTTTAGGAGGTATTCGTTTTTCAAATACTGAAACAAAAGTAAATGGTTATAATGTAATTAACGGTGTATTGACACCTGTTGAAAATACAAAAAAATACTTAGCGGTATTACCAATGTTTCATTTAAAATACCAAGCTAATGACAATTTAAATGTAAGATTTGCAACGACAAGAACTTTTGCTAGACCTAATTTTGGTGATATTACCCCTGGTGGATCATATGTTGAAGCGGACAACGAATTTAAAGGTGGAAACCCAAATTTAAATCCAACGTATTCTTGGAATTTTGATTTAATGGGAGAGTATTATCTTTCTAATGCTGGTTTGATTAGTGGTGGGGTTTTCTACAAATCAATTAAAGATCCAATTTTTCAAGATTCTTACCAAGGAACCTATAACGGTAAGCCAGGTGTTGAATTTAGTACACCAAATAATGGAAACGAAGCTTGGATTGGTGGTTTAGAGTTAGGTATCATGAAACGTTTTGATTTCTTGCCAGGTTTCTTGCAGTATTTTGGTACGCAATTGAATGCCACATTCATGACCTCCGAGATGACAACAACTACAGGAAGAGAAGTGGGTTTACCTTATCAAGCGAAACAATTATACAATGCGCAATTGTTCTTTGAAAAAGGAGGATTCAACATTAGAGCAGCCTATAACTACAAAGGTAAATACGCTATCGCTTTTGCAGATCAAGACAAGAACGATATTTACTACGGAAAATATAGCACTTTGGACATAGGTCTTTCTTGTAAAATCACTAAAAACCTATTGTTTTTTGCTGACATCAACAACATCCTAAATAATCCTTTGATGTACCACTACGGAAACTCAGAAGATCGTCCAAAACAAGTTGAATTTTATGGTATAAAAACGGCTTTCGGTGTAAAATTTACACTATAAATCAAAAGTACCTCAACTTAAAGAATGAGAAATACTAAAACAAAAAATAATTGGTATGTACCAAAAGCGGCATTTGCTGCTTTTGGAGTATACTTTTGTATGTATGCCTTCCGAAAACCATTTACAATAGCAAGCTTCGAAGGCATAACATACTGGGGAGTGGACTATAAAGTGCTATTGATTATTGCACAAGTTATGGGCTATTTTCTATCAAAATTCATTGGCATCAAGATTGTATCTGAACTTAAAGAAAAAGATAGATTAAAGTTTTTATTTGGCTTCATTGCATTTGCATTTCTTACGCTTTTAGGATTTGCATTAACTCCAAGGCCGTATAACATTTTCTTTATGTTTTTGAATGGCTTACCCTTGGGAATGATTTGGGGCATTGTTTTTTCTTATATCGAAGGCCGAAAAGCAACAGAAATTTTAGGACTAATTCTATGTACTAGTTTTGTTGTTTCCTCAGGTTTTGTAAAATCGGTTGGAAAATTCACCATGAGTTATTTTGGAGTAACCGAATTTTGGATGCCTTTTTTAACGGGTTTATGGTTTATCATTCCGTTAGTCTTTTTTGGCTTGCTTTTGGATCGTTTGCCAAAACCTTCAAAAGAAGATATTGCATACAAAACGAAGCGAGTTCCCTTAAATCAAAAAGAAAGAAAAAAATTAATTCTTACCTTTTGGGTTCCCTTATTTTGCTTAACTATTTTATATATTAGTTTAACTATTCTAAGAGATTTTAGAGACAATTTCACCGGTGAAATCTGGGACGCCTTAGGCTTTAAAGATGCCGTTTCTTTGTATACCTATGCCGAAATACCAATAGCTTTTACGGTTCTTTTGGTATTAAGTTTTATGGTTACTATAAAAAACAACACAAAAGCGTTCTTGATTTATCACTACATTTTACTAACAGGTGTTTTGATTATTGGCTTGTCGACTATAGCATATAGCAGCCATCTTTTATCCCCAATGCCTTGGATGATTATTACTGGTATTGGAATGTATTTATGCTACATACCTTTTAACGGTTTGTTTTTTGATCGTATGATTGCCACTTTCAAAATAAAAGGTAATGTGGGATTCTTAATCTATTTTGTGGATTCCTTCGGTTACTTGGGTAGCATTTTAATATTGCTATTTAAAAATTTTGGATATAAAAAAATATCATGGTTACACTTCTATATTCAATTGAATTATGTAATTGCCATTATTGGTTTTTTTACGATTATAATGGCGGCAGTACTTTTTCAAAGAAAGATTAATAAAATGAATTCGGCTGCAACATCCATAGAAGAAGAAACAACTTTTCAACTTCCAGAACTGAACTAAAACACATTCATCACGATGCAAAACAAATATGATTTACTTGTAGTTGGCGGAGGAATTCTAGGACTGTTCCATGCCTATCATGCATTGCAAAAAAAACTAAAAGTGGCTATTATTGAAAAAAATAGTTTACCAAGTGGAGCCTCTGTTCGAAATTTTGGACAGGTAATCCCATCTGCAATGAATTTAAAATGGCAAAATTTTGGTAGAGAAAGTGTTTCAATCTACAAAAAGCTACAAGACCAAACCGACTTAACCATTCGACAAAACGGCTCCGTATATTTAGCCTCAAATGAAGAAGAAGTACAATTGATTGAAGAATTGAGCCAAATAAACAAAGACCAAAATTACGATTCTATTTTATTGACAAAAAAAGAATGCTTACAGCGTTTTGACGGATTAAAATCCGACTATTGCAAAGCGGGTTTGTTCTTTCCCGAAGAGATAACAGTTGATTCTGGAGAGCTGATTAGACGTTTTCAAAGACTCTTAATCGAAAAATTTGGCTTAACCTTTTTTTACAACACCACCATTACATCAACTAGCGAGAGTTCTTTAGGTTGTGAAGCAATTGCGGCCAATGGCCAAAAATTTATAGCATCTAAAATTATAATTTGTGGCGGAAGTGAATTCAAAACACTTCATCCTAATATCTATGAAAATAGCGATTTGGTTGCGACAAAACTTCAGATGTTACAAACTAAACCGCAAGGCATATATGCTCTCCCAAGTAATATACTAACAGGCTTAACCATTCGTCGCTATGAAGCATTTGAAGAATGCCCATCGTATGCTAGTATAAAAGCAAAAGAAGTTTCGAGTAGCTTCGATAAAAAATTTGGGATCCATATTCTTTTCAAACAATCCTTAGACGGTTCAATCATTATTGGAGATTCTCATGAATATGCTGATGCAAAAGACATCGACGTTTTAGGCTACGATCTAAATATGGAAATTGATGCTTTTATGATTAATGAAGCTAAAAAAATAATCGACCTACCTACCTTCGAAATACAAAAAAGATGGTTTGGTATCTATTCACAATGCAAAACTCAGGATATTTTTGAACACAATCCTAGTCCAAATATTCATATTATCACCGGAATTGGTGGCAAAGGCATGACAGGAAGTGCCGGATTTTCTAGACAAAAAATAAATTTAATATTCAATAAAAATTAGACAAATGAAAAACATAAAACTTGCAGTATTAGACATGGCAGGAACCACTGTAGATGAAGACAATGTGGTGTATAAAACACTTAGAAATTCAGTAGTAAAATACGGCATTGAAGTGGATTTAGAAACGGTATTGAAATATGGAGCAGGAAAAGAAAAATTAAAAGCAATAACAGATGTCTTAGAATTTTTAAATCAACCTACAGATAAAGCTACAACAATCTTTGAGGATTTTTCTATAGCCTTAAAAAATGCTTATGAAGAATTAGAGGTTAAACCCATCGTTGGAGTTACTGAATTTCTGGATGAATTGAGAGCGAAGAACATTATAGTTGTATTAAATACAGGTTATAATTCTAAAACCGCAAACCAATTATTGGAAAAATTAGGTTGGAAAAAAGGAGTTCAATATGACGCCTTGATTACTGCTGATGATGTTGTGAATGGAAGACCTAGCCCTGAAATGATTCTAAAAGCTATGGAGCTTTTTGATATTAAAGACAGTAAATCGGTTTTAAAAGCTGGTGACTCTGCAATAGATATAGAAGAAGGAAAGAATGCCAATTGTGGAATTACTATTGGAGTATTGTCGGGAGCACAAACTAAGGAGGAACTAGAAGAAGCAAATCCTGATTACATTTTTGATAATATCACGCAAATTAGTTCGTTGTTTGTTTGTTAGCTCTAATTTGTGATTTAATCCCAGTCTTAATTGGCTGGGATTAAAATTTTTTGTTTTTTAAAATAGTAGTGATGAATAATTATACCGTACCCTATCTACAAGCACCTGATTCTAATTCTATTCTTATTTCGTGGATTACCAATGACGAAAATACTCCTCAAGTAGACTACGGATTTGAAAAAGATGATTTATCGAATACTGCTTGTGGAACGAGCAAAATTATGGAGAAAGATCATATTGTGCATCACGTTAAACTAAATGATTTACTTCCTGATACGCGTTACTTTTACAGAACCAAATCAGGTACTACATATTCAGAAATATATAGTTTTAAAACACAAGTTGACCCTTCAAAATTCCTTCAAAAATTACGTTTCATTGTAATTGGTGATCACCAACGCTTTGATGATGCATATCCAAATCTTGTTGCAAATGCTGTGACTAAAGCATTAGAAATATGGAACGGAAATACAATTGAGGAAACAGTTCATTTTGTAATGAATTTAGGCGATCAAGTACACAATGGAGGCGAACTTTCACATTATAGAATACATCATTTTCATAAATCAAGTGAATTATCTACAAAAGTTCCTTTCGTTACCGTTTTAGGAAATCATGAGTATTATGGAGATTCCGAAGCCAAAAATTATTTTGCGCATTTTGATTATAGCCATTTAAAATACAATAATATTCAGGCTGCAAAAGCTATTAATGGCACAGAATATTACGCTTTTAAAATCGCAAAAGCATTGTTTATTCATTTAAACAGTAATTCGAATAGTGAGAATCAAACACAATTTGCAAGTAAGATAATTCATGAAGCTGATAGTGATAAAAACATTGAATGGATTTTTGCTGCGGCTCATCACCCTCCAAAAGCAGAACAATTAAAAAAAGATGGAAACGATTACATCAACAATGAAATCCTTCCAATTCTACAATCCTCTGCTAAAACTTGCGTTTATTTTGCTGGACATGCGCATCTTTATGCAAGGGGAGCCAGTAGAAATAATAGAATACATGAAATCATTAATGGCGGTGCCTCTTGGGATCAATATTGGACGGATGCTCCTGAGGCAGTTACGCTTTATGAAGATGTTCAAAAAACAATAGAAGCCCATATCTTTCAATTGGTCGAATTGGATTTCGAAACACAACAATTAAAAGTGAATACCTACTCAACTGGGAATGCGCAACTAAACAAACCTTTGTATTTACTAGATAGCTTTTATAAAAAACAGAAGGAAAATCGTCCCAACACTCCATTCATTAAATCATTTGACCATAAAATCAAACTCCCTTTTACTTTTGAGAGTTCTGAATATATTGGTTATGAACCGTTTAATAGCAGTGAATTTCAAATACTAAAAGCTGTTGAAAAAGAAGACGTCATCGTCCTTTCAAAGAAAAGAGATTACGAGAAATGGTTTGGAAGTTCAGGTTTTCCTGATTACACTCCAATAAATATTTATGAATCTACTTCAATTTTTGCATTGACTGTAAATGATAATGAACTAAAAACTGGACTTTACAAAATTAGAGTTAGATATCGGGACCAAAACTTGTCTTGGTCAGAATGGTCAGAAACAGTAACTTTTACAATAGAATAACTTTTCTATTCTTTCTCTGAATAAAAATAAAGAACTAACATTGAACACTTTGCATTAGAATTATTTACTGGTACATGTGGAATTTTACCATTAAAATATAATGAATCGCCTTCTTTCAATAAGACCTCTTCATTATCTATAATATACAAAACTTCGCCAGTTAAAACATATTTGAATTCCCAAGCATCTGTAATTACTTTGTCACGTTTACATCCGGGTTCCAATGTAAGAAGTACAGCTTCAAATCCTAAGGCATGCATACTTTTACTAAATACATGCAAATAACTAAATCCTGTTGCCTCTATTTCCTTTTCTAGGATTTGTTGCTCTTCCTTTGGTACATGAATAAATTTAGCATTTGATTTTTGTTCGACACCTTCAAAAAAGTAACTGGCATCAATTTCTAAAGATTGAATCAAATCTAATAGAACAGGCAATGAAGGTATTGTTCTTCCATTTTCAATTCTAGAAATTAACCCATTACTAACATTAGCTCTATTAGCCAATTCTTGTATTGTTAATTCATTTTTTTTTCGAAAATCTTTAATTCTTTTACCTATACCTATCAGAAAATCATTCATTTTTATTATAGTATTTAAAAACAACTTTATCGCTGTTATCCATTAAAAACAGAAAAATCTATCAAAACTTAACTTAGAATGTAAATGTAATTTTAAAAATGCTAATCGCAATAGCATACCTTTAAAAATAGCAACATACAAAACACATTTAATAAAAAATGACAAACCATAAGTTTGCCATTTTTAAAACATAATCTAAACAAATTGCATTATTATTCTAAACAAACCATAAATTACTAATTCAAATAATTAATCTTATAATTCTTAAGTATCATAATCAATAGTTCAATATCATTCGCATTAATATCTCCAATATTACCAATTCTAAAAACATTCAAATTGCTTAATTTCCCTGGATAAATGACAAAACCATATAATTTTAAATAATCATACAAAGATTTAAAAGTAAACGAGGTGCTATCTGGAAACAAAAATGTAGTAATAATAGGAGATTGAATATCGATAGCAATACAACAGTTGAAACCAATACTTTGCATCCCTTCAACCAAAACCTTTTGATTTTTTACATATCTAGCATATCGGCTTGCAATCCCTCCTTCTTGGATTAATTCTAATATAGCTTGATAAAAGGCACGAACAACATGTGTAGGTGACGTAAACCTCCACTTTCCAGGATCATTTTCCATATTTACCCATTGATCATAAAGATCCAACGATAACGAAGTGCTATTCCCTTTGCATTTCTTAATGCTTTCGATAACCGAAATAATAAATGAAAATCCAGGAACCCCTTGCAAACATTTATTGGAACTACTTATAATAAAATCTATTTCCAAAGCATCAATGTCTATGGGTATACCACCCAAACTACTCATTGCATCAACAATAAGAACTTTTTGGTGTTGCTTCACCACTTTACAAAGCTCCTCTAAAGGGTTTAAAATTCCTGTCGTAGTCTCACAGTGTACAAAGGCAACGTGAGTAATTTGCTTATTTTCGGACAAATAATTATCTAAAACTTCACTGTTAATTATTGAAGTTTCATCAAAAGCCAACGCAGTAACATTTTTTTTGGCAATTGTGGCTATTTCATGTATTCTTTCTCCGTAAGCCCCATTTTTAAGTACAAGTAAATGATCATTTTCACCAACACTTGAGATTATAGTACTTTCAACTCCATAAGTACCACTACCTTGTAGCAACGTTACCGTATGTTTTTTATTAGATAAATTGTTTATTTCTAATAATTTTGAACGAATATCCTCAACCAATGTTTTGTATTCATCATCCCAAGTACACCAATCCTTAAGCATGGATTTTTTTACGGAATCAGTCGTAGTTAAAGGTCCTGGTGTTAATAATTTATAGTGCATATTGTAATAGTTTTTTTTTGTAAAAATAGAATTTAAAAATATTAAAATTATATAAATAGTAAATATTAACCATAATTTAATATACAATTTTTACTATTTGTAAACATACTACAAGAGAAACAAAATAGGATACCAACATAAAATTAGCAACAATTCAATATGAGCAAACAAATGAGGCGGATAAAACGGTTTAAAAAGCAACTTTTTCTACCAAATACCATCCAACTAGTGTATAAATCTATGTTCGAAAAATTGTTTTAAAATCAGGAGCGACACAAAAGGCATTGTCAGCTATCATAGGTTCCCGCCATCCGCTCTAATCTTTGGTACCGAACCCCGGCACCAAAGGATTTCCACTACTGTCGGGGCTAAAGGACTTTCATTGGGCTATTTTGAAAAAGAAAACAATTGTTAAAATCCCACAAAAACACTTGGTTTACTAAAAATACCCAATAAAAACCTGCAAATAATCATTCGAAATTGTATTTTTACAAAAAACTATACCGTTTTCGCTATGAATGCAAAAATAGAAAGCAATCCCCTAATCGAGCGATTGCCGAAACATTTGAAACAATTTATCAAACCTCAAAACTACGAAGACTACACACCCATCAACCAAGCCGTTTGGCGCTATGTGATGCGCAAAAACGTAGACTACCTATCCAAAGTTGCTCACAGTTCGTACCTAGAAGGTTTACAAAAAACAGGTATCGAAATCGACTCCATTCCGAGTATGTACGGTATGAATCGCATATTGTCCGAAATTGGATGGGCAGCGGTTGCCGTAGACGGTTTTATTCCACCCAACGCTTTTATGGAATTCCAAGCCTATAATGTGCTGGTGATTGCCTCAGATATTCGTCAATTAGAACACATCGAATACACTCCAGCTCCAGATATCATTCACGAAGGCGCGGGACACGCTCCTATTATTGCCAATCCAGAATATGCGGAATACTTGCGACGTTTTGGCGAAATTGGTTGCAAAGCCATTTCTTCGCATAAAGATTACGAAATGTATGAAGCCATTCGTTTACTTTCGATTTTAAAAGAAGCCGAGGGAACGCCACAAAGCGAAATTGAAGCTGCTGAAAAGGCAGTAGAAGATTTACAAAACAATATGGGTGAACTTTCTGAAATGGCTCAAATCCGAAACTTGCATTGGTGGACCGTGGAGTACGGTTTAATTGGCACACTTGAAAACCCAAAAATATACGGCGCTGGTTTGCTTTCCTCAATTGGAGAAAGCGCTTGGTGTATGACCGATAACGTCAAAAAAATACCGTACACTTTTAGCGCAGCGCAACAAAGTTTTGACATCACCAAAGTGCAACCTCAACTCTATGTAACTCCTGATTTCGCTTATTTGAGCTTAATCCTAGAAGAATTTGCCAATACGATGGCTTTGAGAACGGGCGGTTTATCTGGCATCAAAAAACTCATCGATTCTAAAGCTTTGGGAACTGTAGAATTGAGTACTGGTTTACAAATCTCGGGTGTTTTTACCAACGTGATTGAATATGAAGGCAAACCCATTTACCTACAAACCACCGGAAAAACAGCCTTGGCGAACCGAGAAAAAGAATTAGTAGGACACGGAACTGCTGCTCACCAAGAAGGTTTTGGTAGCCCTATCGGGAAACTCAAAGGCATCAACCTCGCTATTGAAGATATGAGTCCACGTGACTTAAAAGCATACGACATTTACGAAGGAGAAACCGCCACTTTGGAGTTCGAAGGCAACATCAAAGTAGTAGGCGAAATCATAACTGGGAAACGAAATCTACATGGTGAAATCATCTTGATTTCTTTCAAAAACTGTACGGTTACGCACGGTGAAACGGTACTTTTCCGTCCAGAATGGGGTACTTACGATATGGCGGTGGGTAAAAAATTAGTTTCTGCTTTTTCTGGCCCTGCAGATGTGAATAGTTTTGATTTGATAGCTCACGTACCGAGTAGCAAAACCATCAAAGCTTCAACCTCAGAAGAAAGAGATGCCTTAGAAGTATTGTATCATACCGTTCGTAATATCCGTGAGACCAAAGACACAACAACATCATTGGCTCCAATTTTTGATAAATTAAAAGAAGAACATTCAAATGACTGGTTGCTTAGTGTTGAATTGGCAGAACTTTCAAAAGCAAGAAACGAAACGCAATTACTTTCGGACGTTCTTGCACATTTAGAAAATCTTAAAAAGCAACGCCCTGAAGTAGCCAAATTAATTTCGAATGGTTTGGAATTGATTTTTGAAAAAGAGGAAACAGCACATTAAACATACGACACAAAATTTACAGACACAGATTACATAAATGACCACAGATTTTTTTGTATGATTTTTTTTTAAAATCTGTGTCAATTTGTGAAATCTGTGAAATCTGTGTCAAACATTTTATAATTTCAAATCCTGTTTTAGCTGGCTTTCGGTTTCGATGACTTCACCATTGTATTGTAGTTTCCAGCCCAAAGAATTGGTTAATATGAGCATTTTGGAGATTTCGCTTACCAAACGATTTTTAGCATTGGTTTTCAACGTCGATTTGTCTACTTTTTTAGCCAAATTAGCTCGTACGGTTTTGTTGATTTTGTTGTAATCAGCACCTGTAAATTCATTGAGTTTGCTTTGCTCCACATCATAATATTGGATGTCAGGATAAATCGAAATCTCTTCTTTTGGAATGGAAAGAATCGTTATGGTTTTGTTCTTTTCATCGATATCGTATTTCATTTGATGCAAATCATAAGCCACTGTTACTTTGGCATTCACCACAACAATTGCCTTTTTCTCGAAAGAAACCATGTCCATTAAAAACTTTGCTGAATTCTTAAACGTGATGACTTCCGAAAAATGGCCTTCGGTCACCACCAATTTCCCAACATTTAGGATTTGTTGCTGAATGAGATTCGTATTGTAATCGAACTCGTCTTCTTTTTCTTTTTTAAAATCGCAGTATTTAAACAATAACAAGCCAATGACTACTACTCCAACTCCAATTAAAATGCGTTTCAACATAACTAAAATTTCATAAATGAATACTGTGCCTCTAATGTAGCTATTTTTTCTTTCAGGTTCGCCTCAAACTTCTGATGGCTTTCAGAATTAGGATTAAATGGTCGATGCGCCAAGCCTTTTTGTATGGTTTGTACCAATTCCATTGTAGCTATTGCATTGGCATCAATTTGAGTCGCCGTAAATCGTTCCCAGATGTAATCAATCGCTAATTGACTAGGATGTATCATATCGTCTGCATAAAACCGATAATCCCTAAGCTCGTCCATCATGATTTCGTATGAAGGAAAGTAATCAGTGTTCAGTTCTAAGTGTTCAGTTTTAAGATTATCGTGAATTGCAGCTATCAAATGCGCTTTACTCACTTGATTTTCGACAAAACCGTCTTTGAGATGGCGAACGGGTGAAACAGTAAAAATGAAATTGCATTTTGGATTTAGGGTTGCAATCAAAGAGATTGTATTTTGAATCGATTTTTGGATTTTATCAATCGACAATAATTCTTTGGTAAATTGCTTTTGTGGCACTTTATGACAATTCGCTACAATTGCATTGGTTTCGATATGGCGATACACCCACGAAGTACCATAGGTTATGATAAAATGGGTAGCTTCTTGCAACTGCTTTTTGGTTTCCGAAAGAAGTTGATTCAAATTATTCAATAGCGCTTCTGGATCATCGGTACTACAATCTGAATGCACTTCGTAGGAATGCCAACGTTCGTTATGATAAAAGATGTCTTCTTTTGAGAAAGTTTTTTGCAGAACTACTCTTTCAATCATTTTTTCGATGGAAACAGAATTAAAGATAATTCCAAAAGGATTCACCAGCGTATTAAACTTAAAATATTGAAATTTATTTCCAATATTTTCAGCAAAACAAGACCCCATAAGAACCATTTTCGATTGATAATCAATAGGGAAATTACTTTTTGAAATTGATATTGGAGTAGATAGTAGCAAGGCGATAGGTTTTGAGACCAAATTTAAAGTAGTTTTTACAATTAAACTAGTATTTTTACTAAGCTTAACTTTTAAAAATCATGATCAAAAAAGAATATATCGAACCTAATGAAGGATTTTCTCAGACAGTTATTGTAACAACAGGCCATTACAAAACCATATATATTTCTGGACAAATAGGGATAGGAAATACGCTCGAAGAACAAACCAAAAACACCTTTAAAAATATAGAAAAACAATTACAACTGGGAAATGCCTCTTTTAAAGATGTGGTAAAAATGACTACTTATATCGTCAACTTCAATCCTGAAACAGATTTACCCATTTATAGAAAAATTAGAAAAGATTTTCTTAAAACCGAACAATACCCAGCAAGTACTTTGGTAGGGATTGAGAAATTAGGAAAAAGAGAATGGTTGATAGAAATTGAAGCCATTGCCGTAATTAACGCTTTATAAACAAAAAACCCTTTTAGCATATTACTAAAAGGGTTCCTTTTTCTTTATATTTCCAAAAACTACTCCACAAAATCAATAGCTTTAGCTAAAGCCTCTGGAATTCCAGCGGCATTTTTACCTCCAGCTGTAGCAAAGAAAGGTTGTCCTCCTCCACCTCCTTGGATGTATTTTCCTAATTCACGAACTACTTGTCCGGCGTTTAAATTTTTATCGACTACTAAACCTTTGGATACATAACAAGTCAACATCGGTTTATCTTCATTAACTGTTGCCAAAACAATAAAAATATTGTCTCCCAAATTCCCTAATTCATACACTAAATCTTTAGCGCCTTCTGCATTCAAATCTACTTGTTGCGCTAAGAATTTCACTCCGTTGATTTCTTGAAAAGCAGCTGCTAATTCGCCTTTTAAGTTCTTAGCTTTATCTTTTAACAAAACTTCTATTTGTTTCTTCAGCTGAGCATTCTCATCTTGTAAACCTTGTATCGCTTTGATTGGATCATTTGGATTTTTCAAAACCTCCTTAACTTCTCTATAAGTCATCAATTGAGATTCAAAAAATTCTTTGGCAGCCACACTTGTAATAGCTTCTATTCTTCGAATTCCAGCCGCAACAGCTCCTTCTGAAACAATTTTGAAATGCCAAATCTCTGACGTGTTATCCACATGAGTTCCCCCACAAAGTTCAACAGAGTCTCCAAACTTAATCATACGAACCAAGTCACCATATTTTTCTCCAAATAACGCAATTGCACCTTCTTCAAGTGCTTGTTCTTTGGCGATACCCCTTTTTTCAATCAAAGGTAAACTTTGACGGATTCTGGCATTAACAAAGTTCTCTACTTCTTTCAACTCTTCCTCACTTACTTTAGAAAAATGAGAGAAATCAAAACGCAGAGAAGCAGAACGCACCATAGATCCCTTTTGTTCAATATGGGTTCCCAAAACTTTACGCAAAGCCTGATGCAACAAGTGAGTTGCCGTATGATTTGAGGAAGTTCTTGCTCTTTGTTTTTTATCTACAATCGCTTGAAAAGTATCCGTAAGATTTTCTGGCAATGATTTTGCCAAATGCACGGTTTGATTGTTTTCTTTTTTGGTATCGATTATGTAAGTGATGTTTCCATTGCTAGCTTCAAGATATCCTTTATCGCCAGTTTGTCCTCCACTTTCTCCATAAAAAGGAGTAGAATTAAAAACTAATTGAAAGATTTCTCCTTCTTTTACACTCTCTACTCTACGGTATTTTGTGATTTTTACTTGGTGTTGCAAACGATCATAGCCTACAAACTCCTGAATATCATCTTCTACAATTACATTCCAATCCCCTGCAGTAACTTTTGAAGCCGCACGAGAACGTTCTTTTTGCAATTGCAATTGTTCTTCAAAAACTTTTTCGTCTAGTTGCAGTCCTTTTTCAGATAAAATCAAAGCTGTTAAATCGATTGGAAAACCATACGTATCATACAATTCAAAAGCTTTTTTACCATCAATCACCTTGCTTTGATTGTTAGCAATTACTGCGTCCAACAAAACCAGACCTTGATCTAGTGTGCGCAAGAAAGAACTCTCTTCTTCGCGAATCACGTTAGAACAAAGGGCTTTTTGAGAACGAATTTCAGGGAAAGAAGCACTCATTTGTGCACTTAAAGTATCTACTAATTTATAGATAAAAGGCTCTTTGGTATTTAAGAAAGTAAAGCCGTAGCGAATAGCACGACGTAAAATTCTACGAATAACATATCCTGCACCTGTGTTGGATGGCAATTGCCCGTCGGCGATTGCAAAAGCAACAGCACGAACGTGATCTGCAATAACACGAATCGCAATATTTATTTTTTCTTCTTCTTCATTGGACGCTTTGATGGTATATGTTGTACCAGTAATTGTCTCGATTTCTCTGATGATTGGGGTAAACACATCCGTATCATAATTCGATTGCACTCCTTGTAAAACCATACAAAGACGTTCAAATCCCATACCTGTATCTACGTGTTGTGCTGGTAATTTCTCAAGAGAACCATCTGCTTTACGGTTGAATTCCATAAATACATTGTTCCAAATCTCCACCACTTGAGGATGATCGTTGTTTACCAAATCTTTACCTGGAACTAACGCTTTTTCTTCAGCAGAACGAATATCAACGTGAATTTCGGAACAAGGACCACAAGGACCTTGGTCTCCCATTTCCCAGAAATTATCTTTTTTATTTCCTAATAAAATACGTTCTTCAGCGATTAAAGTTTTCCAAATATCATAGGCTTCTTGGTCGAAAGGAACATTTTCTTCAACGCTTCCTTCAAAAACAGTTACATATAATATGTCTTTGTCTATTTTATAGACTTCTGTCAGTAATTCCCAAGCCCAATGAATGGCTTCTTTTTTGAAATAATCTCCAAAAGACCAATTGCCTAACATCTCAAACATAGTATGGTGGTAGGTATCAATTCCTACTTCCTCCAAATCATTATGTTTACCTGAAACACGCAAACACTTTTGAGTATCTGCAATACGTTGACTTTTTGGTGTACCTAAGCCTAAAAAATACTCTTTGAATTGCGCCATTCCAGAATTGTTAAACATTAGCGTCGGATCGTCTTTTAAAACGATGGGCGCCGATGGAACAATAAGATGGCCTTTGCTTTCAAAAAAATCTAAAAATTGCTTACGTACGTCTTGTGATTTCATAATGTTAATTGAGATATTACTCTTGAGTTGTTGCTATAGTAAAAAACAGATTCCCTTGTCTTTTAGGAGCCTACATTTCTGTGCTTTTTAAACTATCTTAAATATTGTAAAAATAAAGTCGAACATTTGAAACATTTCTTAAATTTGTTCGACTAACTCATTTACAGCTTGCAAAAATAGGGTATTTTAAAATATGGCCAAAGTAAAATATTATTACGATTCAGAAAAATTAGCATATCGAAAAATAACTCCAAAAAAAAGGAAAAAATTCGGTTTTGCTCTTTTGTTTCTAGTTGCTTCGGCTCTTTTTGGTTTTCTTTCATTTGTAGCATTACTCAACGTTCCTTATTTCAAAACACCAAATGACCGCATTCAAGCACGTGAAATAGAGCACTTAAAAATCAACTATGCCATTTTGAGCAAGAAAATTGAACAATTACAAGATGTAGCTACACAAATTGCCGAAAGAGACAACAACCTGTACAGAACCTATTTCAATACCGCACCGATTGAAGATAGCGAACGTACCGCTGGTTTTAAAGATCAAAATAGATATGCGAGCCTTCAGGGATTTAACAACTCGCAATTAGTGGTATCGACCACCCAAAAAATCGATGTTTTAAGTAAACAATTGGCCATTCAATCTAAATCCTTAGATGCGATTTTAAAATTAGCTGAAGCAAAACAAGAGTTTCTTTCGTCGATTCCAGCCATACAACCCGTAAGAAACGAGAACTTAAAACATGTCGCTTCAGGTTTTGGATACCGAACTGATCCTTTTACCAAAGCACGCAAAATGCACAACGGAATGGATTTTACCGCCAAAACAGGCACACCAATCTTTGCCAGTGGCGACGGAGTGGTTGCAAGAGCTGACAATGGCGCGTCCGGTTTTGGGAATCATATAGTGATTCGGCATGGTTATGGCTATGAAACTTTATATGCCCATTTAAGCAAATACAAATGCCGAGCAGGACAGCGTGTCAAAAGAGGTGACATTATTGGGTATGTTGGGAGCACGGGACGTTCAGAAGCACCACATTTACACTATGAAGTACATAAAAATGGCAAAGTAGTGAATCCGTTGAATTTTTATTACGGTTCAATTTCTGCAGTAGAATATGTTGCCATTTCTAATGCTGCCAACCAAGAAAATCAATCGCTGGATTAATGCTTTTAAAAAAGTGTTCCGTTTAAAAGTAATCAGCTACTATAATTTATAAAAAGAGAGTAAAAAATGCATATAGAATTAGCACCAGATAAAAGATATTACAGCATTGGAGAAGTAGCCAAAGCCTTTGGCGTTAATGCCTCTTTGATTCGATTCTGGGATAGTGAATTTGATATTTTAAAACCTAAAAAAAATGCCAAAGGGAACCGAATGTTTACTCCCGAAGATGTCAAAAATTTACAATTAATCTATCATTTGGTCAAAGAAAGAGGGTTTACGTTAGAAGGTGCTAAAACCCATTTAAAAGAAGGACAAAAGAAAACATTAGACAAATTTGAAATTATTCGAAAATTAGAAGCCATAAAAACACAGTTAACCAACATCAAAAATGAGCTTTAAACCCTGAAAGAAAACTTAAATTAAAATTAAACACTAAATAATAAACCTTAAAATTAAAACACATGAAAAGATTTTTGCCTTGGATTATTGCAGCAGTAGTTATTTTTGGAATCTATAGCTGGGTGAAAGGAATTAACAACACAGCTGTGGGTTACGAGCAAACCATCAACGAAGCTTGGGGAAATGTAAACACTTCCTACCAAAGAAGAAATGACTTAATTGGCAACCTTGTCAACACAGTAAAAGGAGCTGCTGATTTTGAAAAAAGCACTTTGACAGCCGTTATCGAGGCTCGCGCCAAAGCGACTTCCGTAACAGTGGATCCAACGAACATTACACCAGAACAATTAACAGCATTCAACTCAGCACAATCAGGTGTTTCCTCTTCATTATCTAAATTATTGGTTTCTGTAGAACGTTACCCTGACCTTAAAGCTAATGCTAACTTCTTGAAATTACAAGACGAATTGGCTAGTACTGAAAATCAAATTTTGACTGCTAGAACTCGTTTTAACGAAGCGGTTAAACCTTACAATACGCACATAAAAACCTTCCCTAACTCTATTTTTGCTGGAATGTTTGGCTTTAAAGAAAAAGCCTATTTCCAAGCTGTTGAAGGTGCAGAAAAACCTGTGGAAGTTAAATTCTAAACCTCCCCAACCCCTCCGAAGGAGGGGCTTTTTTTATACCAATAAAAAAACTAAACAAATGTCAAAAGTAGAAGACTTTTTAACTAAAGAAGAGGAAAGTGCCATAGTAGAAGCCATTCGTGTGGCCGAGAAAAATACTTCGGGCGAGATTAGAGTTCATATAGAAGCTACCACTTCTCTTGATGCTTATGACCGTGCTATGGAGGTTTTTCACGAACTCAATATGGATGCTACTGAATTACAAAATGGTGTACTCATTTATCTTGCAGTGAATGACAAAACCTTTGTAATCTGTGGCGATAAAGGTATAAACGATGTAGTAGCTGCTGATTTTTGGAACTGTACGCGAGACGCTATGATTAACCAGTTCAAAGTAGGCAATTACAAACAAGGTTTAATTGATGGTATCCTGAATGCTGGCGAACAACTCAAAAAACACTTTCCTTGGCAAGAAGGCGACACCAACGAATTATCAAATGAAATTTCTAAAGGATAATGAAAAAAAAGCAGAAGGCAGAAGGCAACAGACAACAGACGATAGGAAAACTATTTCTTTTTATTTTACTTTTATTAAATAGTAGTTTTTTATCAGCTCAATTTACCATTCCAGAAAAACCTAGTGCTCAAACTTCGGTGTATGATTACGCCAGTCTTTTTGATGCTAATGAAAAAGCCCAACTAGAAGAAAAACTTGTACGCTATTCTGATTCAACTACAACACAAATTGTGGTTATCACGATTGAAAGTTTAAAAAATGAAGACATCAATCAATTAGCGACCAAATGGGCACAAACTTGGGGATTTGGTCAAGCCAAAGAAGACAATGGAGTCATTCTTTTAATTGCAAAAAATGACCGAAAAATTGCGCTTCAAGCGGGTTATGGTCTAGAAGACAGACTGACTGCAGGTATTGGCGGTGAAATCATCCGAAATATTATTCTTCCAGAATTCAAAGCAGGCAGCTATTATAATGGCGTCGACAAAGGAACCGATGCCCTATTCGATGTTTTTAAAGGCAAATACAAAGGAGAACGAAAAAAAGCAAAAGGAGATAGTTTTCCTATTCTTCCCCTTATCTTTATTATTGTCATGCTCATAATTTTGTTCTCTAAAAACAAAGGCGGAGGCAATTCTGGAAACCGAGGCGGCGGCGGCCCTAGCCTACTAGATGTCATCATTTTAAGTAACCTTGGCCGTGGCGGCGGAGGTGGATTTGGTGGTTCATCTGGCGGAGGTTTTGGCGGTGGAGGATTCGGTGGAGGATTCGGCGGTGGCGGATTCTCTGGAGGAGGCTCAAGTGGAAGTTGGTAAGTAAAACTTCTACTTTAGTGTCAAAACACATTCACAAAAGCATAAAAAAACAGCGCAATGATAACACATTGCGCTGTTTTTATTTTAAAACAAAAAAACTTGTTATTCAGTAGCTTGCTTATTGAACAAAAAATATTTTTTAATTCTACTAATTTTGTAGAATTAATAATATATATTTGCTCCCGAAATATTTTCAACCCAAAATAAGACTACAATGAAAACGAATCAAAAGAATGCTTATTCAAAGGAAAAGCTAAAAAAGAAACAAGTATCAATTATTAAAATTAGTGATTGTATGATGTGTATGTGCCTAGCCAAATAAAAATTTATAATTTAATTCGACTATTTACATATAATTTATATAATAATGAAAAATATCTATACAAAAACACTATCAACCCTACTTTTAATTTTACTATTTTCAACTTCCTATGGCCAAAGCCTTTTAGAGGGAGAAATTAGAAACGATGACAACGCACCTATAGAAGGTGTCAATATATTTATAAAAGGAACTACCAATAGTTCCACCTCTGATGCTAATGGTAAGTTTTCCATTCAAGCCAAAGCTTTACCATTTACCATTATTGTGCAATACGCAGGTTTTAATACCAAAGAGATTAAAATCACCGAATTACCTACTAATGCAAAACCATTACAAATAAATATCTCTACTGGAGAAGAAAAAGTATTATCTGAGGTAGTGGTTACCTCAAGACGTAGAATAGAAAAAGCTCAAGATATTCCCATTGCCATTTCAGTTGTAACAGGCAAACAAGCAGAACAAGCTGGGGCATTCAACGTGAATCGTCTAAAAGAATTGGTTCCGTCTGTTCAATTGTATTCTTCCAATCCAAGAAATACTGGAATTAACATTCGTGGTCTGGGATCTCCTTTTGGACTGACTAATGACGGTATTGACCCAGGTGTTGGTTTTTATGTAGACGGTGTTTACTTCTCTAGACCTGCCGCTACAACCTTAGATTTTATAGATGTAGATCGAATTGAAGTATTGCGTGGTCCGCAAGGTTCTTTGTTTGGAAAAAACACAACTTCGGGTGCATTTAACATCACTTCTCGCAAACCTAGTTTTACTTCAGATGCTGACTTTGAAGTGAGTTATGGTAATTACCAGTTCATTCAAGCCAAAGCCTCTGTTACAGGAGCTTTGAGTTCTAAAATTGCTGGTAGAATATCATTCTCTGGTACTCAACGTGATGGATTAATCGAGAATATTGTAACAGGAAGAGCTACTAATACACTAAACAACCAAGGAATTAGAGGACAATTACTTTATACTCCTTCTGAGAGAACAAATATACTATTCGCAGCAGACATCACTTTGCAACGTCCTGACGGATATGCTCAAGTAGTGGCTGGTGTTGCTCCTACACAAAGAGCGGCTTACCGTCAATTTAATGCCATAATTGCTGACTTGAATTACCAACTTCCAAGCTTGAATGCTTTTGACCGCAAGATTGACCACGACACCCCTTGGCGCTCTGGACAAGATTTAGGTGGCGCCTCTTTAAATATTGACACAAAAATTGGTAGCGGAACACTTACCTCAACAACAGCTTGGAGATTCTGGAATTGGGATCCATCGAATGATAGAGACTTCACAGGTTTACAAGTATTGGCATTATCACAAAACCCTGCCCGACATACTCAATTTACGCAAGAAGTTCGCTATGCAGGACAATTAAGTTCATCGTTAAGTGGTGTGGTAGGTTTGTTTTTCATTGACCAAGAAGTAAAAGGAAGAGGAAATGAAGAATCTGGAAAGACACAATGGCGATTTGCTCAAAGTACTACTAGCCCATTATGGAGAACACCAGGTCTTTTTGAAGGATATGGTATAAGAACCAACTCGAATGTACGTTCAACAAGTGCCGCTGTATTTACTCAATTGGATTGGGCAATCACTGAAAAATTACACGTACTCCCAGGTTTACGATATAATTATGACAAAAAAGCTGCTGATTACGACCGTAAAACCTACGGAGGGCTTCAAACAACAGACCCAGCTTTACTTGCACTTAAAAGATTGGTTTATACAGACCAAGCGTTCACTTCAAGTACTGATGACACAGACTTTTCAGGAAATTTAACCGTGAACTACAAAGTATCCGATAAAATCAATGCGTATGCTACCTATGCAAAAAGTTATAAACCGGTTGGTGTGAATGTAGCAGGACTTCCGACTATTGCTGGCCAACCAGCTCTTGACCTTGCAGTTATTAAACCTGAAAGCGTTAACCATTATGAATTCGGTATAAAAAGTTCACCTATTAAAAATTCGGTTTTGAACTTGACCTTCTTTAATACTGAGATTAAAGATTTCCAAACCAATGTGCAAGCGGCTGAATTGGGTGTAAATCGTGGCTACCTTGCCAATGCTGATAAAGTAAGAGTAAAGGGTATAGAATTAGATGCTAGTTTTATACTTAACAAACACTTTAGCTTTAACGCTGTCGGTACTTATAGCGATGGAAAATATGTTACATTCACAAACGCCCCATTGCCACTAGAAGAAACTGGAGCTGCGGTATCGTTTAAAGATGTTTCTGGAACAGACTTGCCAGGAGTTTCAAAATGGGCAGGAAGCCTTGGGGGTGAATACACTAAAAATGCTAAATTTTTCGGAAGCATCGGTAAATTCTTCATTGCCCTTGATAGTTTTGCTCGTTCTGAATTCTCTTCAAGCCCTTCTGCATCGAAATATTTGGTAGTACCAGGTTATGCTATATTTAATGGTCGTTTGGGGTTCCGTGTTGCAGATGGTTTGTCGGCGTACATTTGGGGACGCAACTTATTCAACAAAGATTACTACGAACAATTACTTCCTGCTGGTGGAAATTCAGGGCAATATGCAGCAGTACTTGGTGACCAAAGAACGTATGGTGTCACCTTAAAATATTCTTTATAGTGTAAATGAACTTCATTTTTTTACTTGATTTTGAGCCGTCTGAAATTACTATTTTAGATGGCTCTTTATCATAAACATCTATCTTACTTTACTCTCTAAAACGAAATGATGAAGCATTTTTGGGAAAAATCTTTTCAAATAAATCCCTAAAACTTCTTTACCTCCAATATAAGCTTCAAATTTATTGGCTTCAATAGCCTTAATCATTTTAGAAGCAAAGACATCCACGGGCATTCCGTTTTGTGTCGCTTCATCATTTGATTTTTGAGCTTCTCCGCTTGCGGTTAAAGCATTTATAGCAACATTAGTTTGTACAAAGCCAGGACAAATAAGTGTGACTTTTATATTGTCTTTTTCATGTTCCATACGTAAAACATCGAAGAAACCATGTAATGCGTGTTTTGCTCCGCAATAACCTGAACGATATGGACTTCCAAATTTACCCATTAAACTGGTTACAGTTACAAAATGACCTTTCTTTCGTAGTATAAAATGCGGCAAAAGCGCTTTTGTTAAGGCCACCGTTCCCAAATAATCGACCTCGATCAATTTTTTATCAACTTCAAAATCAGTTTCAGCAATTAAAGAGCGTTGACTAATTCCACCATTATTAATCAAAATATCAATGGAACCAAAAAATTGCAAGGCTTTAGAAACAGTACTTTTGGATGCATCAAAATCAGACAAATCAAAAGGAAGCACCACAACATCAGTGCTATTACATTTTTCCTTTACTTGCTCTAAAGCTTCCAGATTTCGCCCAGACAAAATAAGCTTTGCCTGTTTTGAAGCTAAAGCATAGGCTAATGCCTCCCCTATTCCACTTGAAGCACCTGTAATCCAAATTACTTTTCCAGTTACATTCATAACATTTTGATTTTTTACTAAGATATAAAATAAAACATTTTTTTTGCACTATTCTATTCGTAGACTTACATTTACAAAAAAAATATTTTGAAAAAAAAGTTCCTTATTCTTCTCTTTTTATCCTACTTTTTTTCCTTTTCTCAATCAGAAAAAAACATCGACCACCAAAGCATTCTTTGGACTCGGTATTATAATCTACTAACTTTAAATGACAATTGGTCCATTCATACAGAGTTTGACAATCGCGTTTTCTTGAAACCAATTGCTGAAAATCTATTTGTTTTTAGAATCCAAGGTAGATACAAATGGAATTCAAATATAGAAACTGGAGCTGGTTTCACTTACTTTTCGGTTTATACACAAGACCCAAAACAGGACTTTGATTTTGAAATTCCTGAATATAGAGGACAGCAGGATGTAACGTATAAGTTCAATCTAAAAAAAATAACCCTCAACCAAAGACTACAAGTTGAAGAAAGGTTCATACACAACGCTTCTAAGACAGGACTTACAGATGGCACTACCTTCAGTTGGCGATTTCGCTACCGATTGCAAGCAGAATTTCCGTTTTGGGAAAAAGAAAAACAATATCTCAAAGCAATTGTATTCGACGAGATTATGCTAAATGCTGGAAAAAGTATCATCTACAACACCTTCGACCAAAATAGAATCTATGGTGCCTTACAATATGGCATCAACAAAAACATTGCTATTGAACTTGGCTATCTAAAAAGCTTTCAACAACGTCCTAGCGGGGTCGACTATTTCAATAGAGACATCATCAGACTGAGTATTTTTCATAAAATGCATTTATAAAAAAAAAGACCAAAACACTTTTTATGTTTTGGTCTTTTAAACTTATTACTTTTCTCGAATATAAATATCAATCGGAACACCAGAAAAGTCCCATTGTTCTCTAATTTTATTTTCTAAATAGCGTTTGTAAGGTTCTTTTACATATTGCGGCAAATTCGCAAAAAATACAAATTGCGGTGTAGCCGTTGGCAACTGCATACAATATTTAATCTTCACATATTTACCTTTAGTAGCTGGCGGTGGATATGCCTCGATAACCTTCAACATAAATTCATTAAACTTAGAAGTAGGTATTCTTTGTTGTCTATCCTCATATACTTTTACAGTCGCTTCTAATGCTTTCAACAAACGTTGTTTGGTCAAAGCCGAAACAAAAAGAATTGGCACATCTGTAAATGGCATCAATTCCTTTTTAATTTTCTCTTCGTAATCACGAGTAGACATCGTATCTTTTTCTACCAAATCCCATTTGTTTACCAAGATAACAACACCTTTTCTGTTTTTTTCAGCTAACCAAAAAATACTTTGATCTTGTCCTTCAAAACCACGAGTAGCATCAATCACCAAAATACAAACATCTGCGTGTTCAATAGCACGAACGGAACGCATTACAGAATAAAATTCTAAATCTTCTTTTACTTTGGCCTTACGACGAATTCCAGCTGTATCTACTAAATTAAATTCAAAACCAAAACGATCAAATTTTGTATCAATAGCATCACGAGTAGTTCCCGCAATATCCGTCACCATAAAACGATCTTGACCAATCAAAGCATTGATAAAACTCGACTTTCCAGCATTAGGACGTCCTACTACAGCAAAACGAGGCAAAACTACTTCTTCTTTTACAGGCTCAGGTTTAACTGGAAAAGCTTCAATCAAAGCATCCAACAAATCACCTGTTCCACTTCCAGAAATACTTGCAAAAGTAAAATACTCTCCTAATCCTAAATTATAAAACTCTACTGCGTCTTTCTCACGCATCGCATTATCTACTTTATTCACGGCCAATAAAACAGGCTTAGTCACTTTACGCAACAACTTTGCTACCGTTTCATCCATCGGTGTAATTCCCTCTTCTACATCTACCACAAAAACAATCACATCGGCTTCATCTATTGCCAATTCAACTTGTTTGCGGATTTCTCCCTCAAAAACATCATCAGATCCGCGGACATATCCACCTGTATCTATCACAGAAAACTCTTTTCCGTTCCACTCGCTTTTACCGTAATTTCTATCTCTGGTTACCCCAGAAACCGAATCTACAATAGCTTCTCTTCTTTGTATCAGCCTATTAAAAAGGGTTGATTTCCCTACATTAGGTCTTCCTACTATCGCAACAATATTATTCATTTTATTCGTATTCAAATAGTTATCCTTAGCGCACACTTTTGCGGTTAAGGCGTGCAAAGGTAGTGTTTAAAACTATGAGAATCAATTTTTTTGATATATTAGCACAACTAAACTATACCCAACCCAATATCCCAAAACCATGGACCCAGATAACGAAATTAGATTACGCCTACGATTTTACAAAGACATCACCGAAAACACTGACGCCGTTCGCGCAAAATTCGAAAAATTCATTCATGAAAAATCCCCTGATTATTATGCCAAAATCAGAGGCTATCACATTTGGCTCAACATCAAAGGTGATAAAAAAAGATATTGGTCACCCCATTTGCATCTCGAATTAGAAAAAAAATCCGAAAACGAAACCCATATCCGTGGCCTCTTCGGGCCAGACCCAACGTTGTGGACCTTATTTATGTTTCTGCATTTTATGATTGCAGGTACTTTCATCGTGTTTTGCGGTATTGCCTACACACATTATGTCCTCAAAGAATCCACACAATGGGATTTAATCGTACTTTCTATGATGATTTTTGCTTGGTTTCTCCTCTATGTCATCGCCCGACAAATAAGATCCAACGGCGAAAAACAAATGAACGACTTAGAAAAAGTGTTTTTAAAAATAATTGAATCTTAATCATTAAAAACCAAAAAAATATGAAAATCCGATTACTAGTAGTATTTATACTTTTTGCGTCTTGCACCAATACTACTCAGTACGGAATGCTAGACACTGACCCAAATTTAATTCAGAAAGATTTTATGCAATGGTACACCTATCATTACAACACCATTATTCTATCATCTGACTTCAAGTCAATTGACGAAAACTATAACATCATCAACAAAGAAATTTTCTTAAAAAAGCTAATATTAGGAAAATACATTCCAATTCAATTAGTATCAAAAAACGGTCAACAATTTTACCAACTATTCAAATTAGACCCAAACTGCGATCCAAACATACCAAGCACTATTAAAAACGAAAGTTTACAATCCTACCACAATTTCAAAAAAGAAGGCACATCAATTCCACATTTTAACTTTAAAGATCTAAAAGGAGTTAAATACAACAATGAGAACACAAAAAACAAAATAATAGTTTTAAAATGTTGGAACCTACATTGTCAAAAATGCATCGAAGAAATACCTGAACTCAATTCATTAGTAGAGAAGTACAAAGCCAGAACAGACATTGTATTCATAAGTTTAGCTGATGACAGCAGTCAAAAATTATCGAGCTTCCTAACCAAAAAGAAATTCAACTATGCCGTAGTATCAAATCAAGCGTTATTCATAAAAAACACTTTAGGAATTTCGACATTTCCTACGCACATCATCATCAACAAACAAGGAAAAATTTCAAAAGAAGTGACTACTTTTAAAGAACTAGCAATTGCGTTACAAAAAGAAGCTCTTAAATAAGTAGCCATTCCAGCTCTCCATTACAACTCCTCGTTCCAAAAAACTGTGGTTCTAATGCGCTTGAAGGAGCTTCCGCTGGTCGCTCTGCAACCACAAGAACCACTAGTTTTTGGTACTCCGGGGTTTCCATTACGATCTGGGCTAAAAAAAAATAGTAGAGACAGGTCGCGACCTGTCCCTACTATTTTTTCAAACATGCGTTCGGACAGGTTTCAACCTGTCCCTACTGATTATATCCGAAACGATTCAACATATTGGCATTGCTTCGCCAATTTTTGTACGGACAGGTAGCGACCTGTCCCTACTGATTATACCCGAAACGCTTCAACATATTGGCGTTGCTTCTCCAATTTTTATTCACTTTCACATACAATTCAATATGAATTTGTTTGCCAAAGAATTTTTCCAAATCAACACGGGCATCCATTCCTACTTTTTTCAAAGCGGCACCTTTATGCCCAATGATAATTCCTTTTTGTGTATCACGCTCTACCATAATCAAAGAGCGAATACGAATAATAGTATCTGTTTCCAAAAATTCTTCGGTAACAATTTCTACAGCATAGGGAATCTCCTTACTGTAATTCAACAATATTTTTTCGCGAATAGTTTCGTTTACAAAGAAACGTTCCGGTTTATCTGTTAATTGATCTTTAGGATAGTAAGCTGGAGATTCAGGTAACAAAGCAATGATTCTTTGAAACACTTCAGGAACATTAAAATTCTGCAAAGCCGATATTGGATAAATTTCCGCATTTGGAACTTTGGCGGTCCAAAAAGCGACTTGTTCTTCCAATTGCTCTTGATTTGAATTGTCAATTTTGTTCAACAACAACAAAACTGGAATTTTAGAATGGATAATTTTATTAAAAAAAGCATCATCCTTTAATTCTTGTTCGCCAATTTCCACCATATAAATCAAAACATCGGCATCTTCAAAAGCAGATTTTACAAAATTCATCATAGATTCCTGCATTTCGTAAGCAGGCTTGATAATCCCAGGTGTATCCGACAAGATCAATTGAAAATCATCTCCATTTACAATTCCTAAAATTCTATGTCTGGTAGTTTGTGCTTTTGAGGTAATAATAGACAATCGTTCCCCAACAAAAGCATTCATTAGGGTTGATTTACCCACGTTTGGATTTCCAATTATATTAACAAAACCGGCTTTATGTATCATTTTAAATATATTTATTTTTACTTCGTATAGTCCGTAGTAAAAGATCATCGCTACAAAGGTAGCCATATCAACCCAATAGACGAAATAAAACATTTTTTTAATATTATGATTGGATTTCAAGAAAACCGTTGTATATTTGCACCCGAAACAACGCGGGATAGAGCAGTAGGCAGCTCGTCGGGCTCATAACCCGAAGGTCACAGGTTCGAGTCCTGTTCCCGCTACTAAGTTAATTTTACTGAGATTACAAAACGCACATCGCGGGATAGAGCAGTAGGCAGCTCGTCGGGCTCATAACCCGAAGGTCACAGGTTCGAGTCCTGTTCCCGCTACTAGAAAACACCACTTGAAAAAGCTGGTGTTTTTTTTTGATTACACTATTACCCCTACAATAGCACAAAAAAAACCCGCCAAAGCAGGTTTCTTTATCACTAAATATAAACATATTAACAAAAAATCATATTGTTTCTAGCAAAACTATCTTTCCTTTTGAAGTAAGCATTGTTAAATTCAAGGCATCTTTATTCCATAATTCTTCAGAGACAGGACCTTTAAAATTATTGTATGATATATTAAGCTCTCGCAATTTCTTCAATTTTTCTAGCCCTCTAGGAATCAATCCTTTCAATTCATTATCAAACAAACTCAACTGCTCTAAATCACTCAATTTTGCTACATTATCATGAAGCACGCCGTTGAAATGATTACCGTTGAGCAAAACAGTTTTTAAAGTTCTAATTGTATATAAAGAAACCGGCAATTCTCCTTCTAAATCATTGTTATATAAAGACAAAACTTCAAGTCTAACCAATTTACCAATGCCAGTAGGCAAATTCCCTATCAACTGATTCATTCCCAAATCTAACTCCAGTAAAGAATCTAAATTTTCAATAGTACTAGGTATCGCTCCTTGTAAATTATTTTGAGAAAGATTTAGAGAATTCAACTGAACTAAATTACCAATCGCTTTAGGAATGATTCCCTCGATTTTATTTTGTTTCAGATGCAACTTTTTCAAAAAAACCAAATCACCAATAGCAGCAGGTACAGTTCCTGAAAGATTATTACCCGACAAATCAATTCCAACCACTTTACCCTCTTGTACCGTAACACCATACCAAGTAGCTACAGGAGCTGCTAAATTCCACTTAATTTTCCATGTATTTCCATTGGTACTATAATACAACTGCAACAAAGCATCACGCTCTTTAAAAGTAACCGATGCAAAAGCGCTTGTCGAAAAAGACAACAACAAGAAGAAAAAAACTTTTTTCATAACATGTTAACTATATCTTAATTTTATTTTCTAAAAGTAAGGCAGACAAAGTTTAAATACAAATAAAATCGACCAAATGCATCAATAAAAAAAATAAGCACTGTAATCCTACAAGAATTTAAAAAAGTGCAATTTATTTTTTTTTGTACATTTGAATACTAACCTAAAAATGAATCAATTATGGAAATGAATTTTCAATCGCTATTTGTAGCAGCTTTGCTTACCCTTTTTATTGGATTTGTTTGGTACCATCCAAAAGTATTTGGCACCATTTGGATGAAAGAAGCAGGACTAACAGAAGATCAACTTAAAACTGGAAACATGTTGAAGATTTTCGGACTTACTTACCTGTTTTCTTTGTTTATTGCTTCTATTGAAATGACATTAACTATTCATCAAATGGGAGCATTAGGAATGGTTGGAGGTCCCTCAAAAATGAACGAAGTACTACCTTCCTTTACCGCTTTTATGGCTGATTATGGAACCGCCTTCAGAACCTACAAACATGGCGCATTGCATGGATTCATCTCTGGATTGTTTTTTGCGTTTCCGATGATAGCCATCAATGGACTATTTGAAAGAAAATCTTGGAAATATATTTTTATTCATGCGGGCTATTGGATCATCACGCTAACCTTTATGGGAGCCATTATTTGCGGATGGAAATAATTGAGAACTGATTCGTTTTAATTTATTTGGAACGAATCAGTTTTTATACAGGATTTTTTTAGCAATTTTCCATTATATCACTTCTTTTTTTGCGTACTTCCACAATCCTTACTTTTTTAGTTTAAATTTGCTTTCGAATCAATATTTCCCTTTTTGAAAGCATCGCTTACCTTTATTATATATCATTCCTCCAAAAAATTACCTGAGCACTGGGACACTATCGCTAGTAATAATACCTTTTTACAACGTGATTACTTAGAAATTTTAGAAGTCTCTTGCCCGACAATATGCAATGTTTTTTTATTGGGATATTTGACAGCGATAAATTGGTTGGAGTAGCAATAAGTCAATTTTTAGATTTAAAAAAACTAGCCTCCTTTGGAGAACGAGATAAATGTATAAAAACCATTCTACGAAACTTCCTGTTCAAACAATTTTCCTCCCATGTACTATTTCTTGGAAACTGTATGCTCACGGGCGAAAATGCCTATGCTTTTTCTCCTTCTATTCCTTTTGAACAAGGTCTAACTGCACTTTTTGAAGCCAGAAAAAATATTGAAAAAAAATTAAAAGAACAAAAAATAGAGGTTCATCTATTGACAAGTAAAGATTTCTCTAAATCAGAAATAGAAAAGATCAATCAAACTCCTTTTCGTTCTGTTTTTCAATTTACTACACAACCTAATATGATTTTTTCAATTCCTGAGCACTGGAAAACAGAACAAGATTATATACAGGCATTGAACAAAAAATACCGAGATCAATACAAAAGAGCTAGAAAAAAATCAGAAGGGCTCACAAAACGAAAACTCTCTTTGGACGAAATTGAACAGCACCAAACTTTAATTTACGAACTATATTATCATGTAGCTAAAAATGCTCCTTTCAATTCATTTTTCTTGTCAAAAAATCACTTTATTGAATTAAAAAGAATTTGGAAAGATGACTTTCTTTTTTATGGCTATTTTATAGAAAACAAACTAGTAGGATTTAATACCTTGATTAAAAATGGTGAAGCCATGGATACCTATTTTTTAGGTTATGATGAAAAGATACAACGCGAAAAAATGCTATACCTGAACATGCTATACGACATGATTGCATACTCCATCAAAAAAGAATTCAAAACAATAATCTTTGCCAGAACAGCCCTAGAAATCAAAAGTTCTGTAGGAGCCAAACCAGAGACAATGTTTGGATTGATGGAACATAAAAATCCTATTATTAATTATTTTCTGCCTCATTTATTCAAATACTTAGAACCCAAAACCATTTGGATCGAAAGAAATCCGTTCAAGTAAGCCCTTAAAAAAATGCCCTCATGATGTATTTCAGAGGGCATTTTTATTGTTTTGAAAAAGCTACAAGCTTGTCACTATAAATTCACTTCTTCTATTCATTTGATGTTGCTCTTCGGTGCAGTTAGACTGGTTTGTTGGTTCGCAACCACAGTCGTTTACCAATTGTGATTCTCCGTATCCGCGTCCGGTTAATCTGGATTTGTCGATACCTTTTGAGACCAACCAAGCAATTGTTGCTTTGGCTCTACGTTCAGATAAAGCCATGTTGTATTTGGCTGTTTGTCTGCAATCGGTATGCGAGCGGATGTCGAGTTTCATCGTTGGGTTTTGTTGTAACGCATCGAGTATTTTGGCCAAATCCAAAGCCGCTTCACTACGAATATTGGACTTGTCTAAATCAAAATAAATCATTTTGATCCCAAAACATTTCCCTAAATCATCGCCAATAGCTACTTTGCATATAGCACTTTCTAATGCCAAATTCACCATACTTTCACCCGATGTGGCTGGGATTTTTATTTTGCTTTCATTGGTTTTATAGTCGGTTTTACTTGCTCTTACAATGTAGGTACGTCGACATTCAATGGCAAATGTATAATTACCTTGATCATCTGAGGTGGTGGTGCCAATGACTTTGTATTGCTTGTTGAGCAACGTAACTGTTGCTCCTGCTAAAACTTCTCCAGTATCGCTATCAGTGATTTTTCCTTTTAAAACTTGTTGGCAACGACTCTTGCTGGTAAAGCGATAAATATCATCGGAACCCATACCTCCTTCACGATTCGAGGTGAAAAATCCTTTATTGGTCTCGCTATCGCGGTAATATGAAAAATCATCTTTGGGAGAATTCACCTCCGCTCCATCATTCTCTACTTCGCCAAAAGTACCATCAGCATTGATTTTGGCTGTAAAAATATCCAAACCTCCCAATCCAGGATGACCATCTGAAGCAAAATAAAACTGATTATCATTGGTCACAAAAGGAAACGTTTCTCTCCCCTCGGTATTGATCTCGGGACCTAGATTGGTCGGTTCGCCAAAAGTTCCATTGCTATTAATAGCTACTTTATACAAATCAGATTGTCCAAGAGTACCTGGTCTATCTGAAGCAAAATAAAGGGTTTGCTCATCAGGACTCAACGCTGGGTGAGCCGTACTGAATTGATCGCTATTGAAAGGCAATTCGGTAACATTGGTCCATCTTTGGTTCACTAGCGTGGCTTTGTATATTTTAAGTAGTGTAACCTTATTGACATCTTTACCTTTTTTACCATCCAAATAGTTGTTTCGGGTAAAATACATGGTGTTCCCATCTTTGGTAAACACAGGGGTAGCTTCATGAAATTTAGAATTCACATTCGCATCATAGCGTTGTGCAAGGGTTGGCACCAGTTCACCATCTACGGCTGCTGCGTACAAATTGGTAAAGTGTTCTCCGGTCCAAGCGTGTTTGTGTTGGCCTACTCCGCCGGTATCTCTAGCTGATGCAAAAACCAATTTATTGTCCACAACTGCACTGCCATAATCTGAATATTTAGAATTGATACCCGCATTGGCAATGGTATACATTCCCACATTGGCTTTGATGTCTTCTAAATAATCCGTGTTATTTTGTAAGCGCTTGGCTCGGCTGTCGTTACTAGCTTTTGCTTCAAATTTGGATAAAACTTGAGCTGCTTCTTTGGTCTTGCCCACGGCCTTTAACGATTGTGCATAACGATAGTAATATTCTGGCGCCAATTCTGTTGCCATTTCATACAATTGTCCATACCATTGAGAGGCTTTCTCAAAATCAGCATTAAAATAATAGGCATTCCCTAATTTCTCGAACATCTCGGCAGATTGATACCCTTTGTTAGCTAATCGCTCGTAGGTTTGAATCGCATCTACATAGGCATAGTTACCGTAGTTTTTGTTGGCCGAAGAAACTTTGGCTTTTTGAGCATAACTATTCCATGAAGAAAAAATTAGCGCCAATATTGTGAAGAGGATAGTATTTTTCATAATCAACTTTTAAAAGAATCGAGGCGTTAGTATTTTGTTACTGTTCTTAAAAATCTCGTAGCGCAAGAATATCTCATGAGAGCCTGAATTGTAATTCTCTAAATTGGTCGTTTCTAAATCATAACCGTAGCCAATATACATTCCATCGCTAACTTGAAAACCAACCATGGCACTCATGGCAGCGCTCCATCGGTAAGCAACTCCAAGCGTAAGTTTTTCAACAAACATAAAGTTGGCAGAAACATCCACTTGCAAAGGCGAACCTTCTACTACTTTGGTTAAAAAAGCGGGTTTGAATTTGATATCGCTCGACAAATCAAAAACATAACCTCCAATGAAATAGTAATTTATTCTTTCTTTGAAAATCGCTACTTCATTATCATTATAGCGATTGGTTTGAATGAAGTTTGGAACCGAAAGTCCCAAGTAGGCTTTGTCGGAATGGTAGTAAATCCCCGCTCCTACGTTAGGAGTAAATACATTTCGCAAATTTTGAAATTGTGCATCGCCTTGGTTCACTGGATTCAATTTACTCGCGTTCAAATTAAACAGATTAGCCGTAGCTTTCATTCCAAAAGACAATTTGAAATCCGCTGATGTTTGAATGCTATAGGATAAATCGGCTGAAATGGTGTTTTCATTGGTTGGTCCTATTTTGTCATTCACAAACGACACGCCCAATCCTAAATTGCTATTGCTAATTGGAGTATTAATCGAAACAGCATTGGTCGTGGGTGCTCCATCAAGCCCTACCCATTGGGTACGATGCAAGGCAAAAATACTCATGGCACCACGACTTCCAGCATAGGCAGGATTGATATTAATGGTATTGTACATGTATTGGGTAAACTGTGCGTCTTGTTGACCATAGCTCGCCGCCGCTACTAACAATAAAAGGAAAGAAGTTAATCTTGTTTTCATATGCTTTTATTTTTAGCCTGAGAGCAAGCTCTCAGGCTCTTTTTTCTTTTTTTTGAGTTAACTATCGTGATAGGTAAAGGAATCCTGCTTTTTGCTTCATCACCCCACTAAGTGGTTTTTTATATTTTACCACATAATAGTAGGTACCATTAGGCAAAGCATCGGCTTTGTTTACCGTTACACGACCTTCGGAAATTCCGACAAACACTTTCGATGTATTGTCATAACCCTCTACTTCAAAAACCAATACACCCCAACGGTTGTAGATCTCTACGGTATTCTCTGGATAGTTTTCTATACGATCAATAGTAAAGACTTGATTATCCCCATCATTATTAGGTGAAAATGCATTGTGAACTAAAATATCACAAGAACTATCACTGTCATCAAAATCACACGGATCTTTCACTACAATAGTTACTGTTGCCGTAGCACAATTGTTTGGATTAATCACATCACAAATACTATACGTTAAAACATATGACCCAACCGGTGTGCCTACTGGAATAGTGATTTTTCCTTGTGCATCTACACTTACGCCTGCTACTCCATTACTATCAACAATACTCAATACTACTTGAACTGAATTAACCGATCCGTTGTTTATTCTATCATTAACTAAAACATCTAAAACAGCTCCTTTGGATGAATTAATAGGTTGGTTACTGTAATCGTCGTTGGTTGCTGTAATTATAGGTGCTACTACTGTGATTCTGACTGTGGCTTGATCACAAACAATAGGAGATTTTTTAGTACAAATTTCATAATCAACAGCATAAGTTCCTGAAGGAGTACCCGCTTTTACATCTACAGATCCATCTGGATTCAAGGTAATGCTTCCCATTGGATCGGGCGTAATAACTGCAATGATTACATTAGAAGTTGTTGCAGGAATAAGTTCTATAAAGTCATTCTCAAATACATTTAATACGTTTTTAACTCCCCTAATTCCGTCAATTGGACCTACCTTATCATCGTCAGCAAAAACAGAAGGAGGTGCAGGGGCTGGCATGGCTTGAACTATTACTTGCATCGTTGCTCGACTACAAATAACAGGCAAGGTCTTAGTACAAATCTCATACACAACATCATAAACTCCTGCAATCATAGTTGAGGGTACTGTGATGGTTCCGTCAGCATTCAAAGTTAGACCAGATGGAACGCTTACTCCTGTTAATGTTACAGTATTGAACGTTGAAGGTGTTAAAATAACTCTATTTACAGTGTCATTCAACAATACACTAGAAGAGATCCCACCAACTGTCTCAAAGAAAAATACCGTATTGTCCTGAATGGCATTAATTGTATTCACCACAACTGTAACTGTAGATTGATCGCAAACCGTTGGATTAATCTTATCACATATCGCATACACTATAGTATAAGTTCCCGCTGGTGTACCACTTGGAACCTCAACAATTCCAGTAGCTGTATTTAAAAATGGCACCAAACCTCCACTTACTAATCGAGATGCAGGACTCACGACTGTAATATTTACCAAGTTGATTGTTGCTGCTACTCCATTTAAACGATCTGGATCAACAGCATTAGCTACTAACACATTTCCAGCATTCGAACTACCACTAGCTCCATTTACCACAGGTAAAATATCATCTTCAGAAATAATTACTGGGCTTTTAACTGTAATTTTAATGGTGGCATTTGAACAATTCGTTGGATTCAACTTCTCACAAATAGTATAGAAAATAGTATAAACACCTGCTGGAACACTTGCTGGAATTACTATTTCTTTAGTAACACTATCAACCTTTGGCACTGGGAAACTTTGTCCACCAGGTAAGACTATATCTGTTACTGTAACGGTAATTTGATCAAATGTAACTTCAACACCATTTAAGGTATCTACTCCACTACCATAATCCTTACTGAATGGCATAAGTACTAGTGGATTAAGCGTGCTATCGACAGTTATCTCATCGTTTTTAGCAATAATTTGTGCAGCGCTTACCACTACATTAGATATTACTGTATCACAATTACTTGGATTGGTTACCTCACAAATAGTATATTCTACTGGGTAGGTACCTGCAGGAGTATTAGCACCTACAGTTACAGTTCCGTCTGCATTTAAAGTCAAGCCTGTTGGTACACTCACTGGAGTAACACTTACATTACCTGGCGCTGTTCCAACTACTACTGGTAAACCATTTAACGTATCGTTTGCTGTTAAAGCTGTGGTAGTACCACCTGGTAACCCATTAACTGGCGTGGTAGTTTCTGTTACTGCATCAATAATAGGCGCATTTACAACAACGGTAACAGTTGCTGTAGCACAATTCGTTGGGTTTAGTATTTCACAAATTTGATATGTCAAAGTATAATTTCCTGCAGGAGTACCTGCCGCAACAACCACATTGGTGCCGTCTAACGTGATTCCAAGATTTGTTGCATTCACAAAACTAGTTAATACATCTGAAGTGTTTACAGTTTTACAATTTAACAAATCACTTGATAACACATTAGTAAATGAAATTCCACCAGTGTTCCCATTTACAGGTGATCCAATATCGTCATTGGCAACAATAAAATTAGTCACTAGTAAATTCGCTTCACATGTTGTTTTATTACCACATGAATCTTCAATAGTAAGCGTAATAGTTGTGCTACCTGATAAAGCTAAAGATCCTACTGTAGGTGATTGTGTAATAATGAGAGAATTGCTAGCTGTACAATTATCGGCTACAACAATGCTTTTTGTAAAGTCAGGCACTAAAGCTTTGCAATCAGCATCTGAGACTATTGTCTGATTAGATGCACAAGAAGTAATCACAGGTGCCATTGTATCTTGAACCGTGATAGTTTGAACGTGGGTTGTTGTTAATCCACAAGTATCCTTGGCAATCCATGTTCTTATTAAAGTATAACTTCCTGAACAGGCTCCAGCTGTAGTAGTTTCTGTATAAGCAACTGTTGCTATTCCACAATTATCTGTTGCTGTTACTATTGGAGCTATTGGAACTGAAGAACATTCAACGGTAACATCAGTTGGAAGTGCTTCTACAAATGTTGGAGCTGTGATGTCTTGAATCGTGATTACTTGAGTAAAAGTAGCAGAAGAATTACCACAGCTGTCTTTAGCAATCCAAGTATTTGTATAGGTTCCGCTATTTCTACAAGAACCTACTGTGAAAGAACCACTAGTTTTAGTATACATCACAGTTCCTTCACAATTATCAGTAGCAGTTGGCGCTTGTGATTGTGCTACAGCCAAACCAGCTAGATCACCACATTCTAATGTAATATTTAAAGCATTAGCCGATATATTCCAAGTTGGAGCTGTTGTATCTTGAATAGTTATCATTCTTGACACAGAAGCCAAAGCTCTTCCACAAGTATCCGTGGCTGTCCATGTTTCTGTAACGGTTCCTCCACAAGAATTAGGTGTAGCTGTAAAAGTTGAAGCATTTGAAGTTCCACTAATTTCACATCCTCCTGTTAATCCATTGCTATAGGAAATGGTACTTGGTGCTGGTAATGCTCCACAAGCTACAGTAATATCTGCAGGTGCGGTCATCGTTGACAAAGCTGCTGGGCTTACTGTAATTGTTCTTGACACAGAAGCCAAAGCTCTTCCACAAGTATCCGTGGCTGTCCATGTTTCTGTAACGGTTCCTCCACAAGAATTAGGTGTAGTTGAAAAAGTTGAAGCATTTGAAGTTCCACTAATTTCACATCCTCCTGTTAATCCATTGCTATAGGAAATGGCACTTGGTGTTGGTAATGCTCCACAAGCTACAGTAATATCTGCAGGTGCGGTCATCGTTGGCAAGGCTGCTGGGCTTACTGTAATTGTTCTTGACACAGAAGCCAAAGCTCTTCCACAAGTATCCGTGGCTGTCCATGTTTCTGTAACGGTTCCTCCACAAGAATTAGGTGTAGTTGAAAAAGTTGAAGCATTTGAAGTTCCGCTAATTTCACATCCTCCTGTTAATCCATTGCTATAGGAAATGGTACTTGGTGCTGGTAATGCTCCACAAGCTACAGTAATATCTGCAGGTGCGGTCATCGTTGACAAAGCTGCTGGGCTTACTGTAATTGTTCTTGACACAGAAGCCAAAGCTCTTCCACAAGTATCCGTGGCTGTCCATGTTTCTGTAACGGTTCCTCCACAAGAATTAGGTGTAGTTGAAAAAGTTGAAACATTCGAGGTTCCGCTAATTTCACATCCTCCTGTTAATCCATTGCTAAATGAAAGTGTACTTGGTGCTGGTAATGCTCCACAAGCTACAGTAATATCTGCAGGTGCGGTCATCGTTGACAAAGCTGCTGGGCTTACTGTAATTGTTCTTGACACAGAAGCCAAAGCTCTTCCACAAGTATCCGTGGCTGTCCATGTTTCTGTAACGGTTCCTCCACAAGAATTAGGTGTAGTTGAAAAAGTTGAAGCATTTGAAGTTCCACTAATTTCACATCCTCCTGTTAATCCATTGCTAAATGAAAGTGTACTTGGTGCTGGTAATGCTCCACAAGCTACAGTAATATCTGCAGGTGCGGTCATCGTTGACAAAGCTGCTGGGCTTACTGTAATTGTTCTTGACACAGAAGCCAAAGCTCTTCCACAAGTATCCGTGGCTGTCCATGTTTCTGTAACGGTTCCTCCACAAGAATTAGGTGTAGTTGAAAAAGTTGAAACATTCGAGGTTCCGCTAATTTCACATCCTCCTGTTAATCCATTGCTAAATGAAAGTGTACTTGGTGATGGTAATGCTCCACAAGCTACAGTAATATCTGCAGGTGCGGTCATCGTTGACAAAGCTGCTGGGCTTACTGTAATTGTTCTTGACACAGAAGCCAAAGCTCTTCCACAAGTATCCGTGGCTGTCCATGTTTCTGTAACGGTTCCTCCACAAGAATTAGGTGTAGTTGAAAAAGTTGAAGCATTTGAAGTTCCACTAATTTCACATCCTCCTGTTAATCCATTGCTAAATGAAAGTGTACTTGGTGCTGGTAATGCTCCACAAGCTACAGTAATATCTGCAGGTGCGGTCATCGTTGACAAAGCTGCTGGGCTTACTGTAATTGTTCTTGACACAGAAGCCAAAGCTCTTCCACAAGTATCCGTGGCTGTCCATGTTTCTGTAACGGTTCCTCCACAAGAATTAGGTGTAGTTGAAAAAGTTGAAGCATTTGAAGTTCCGCTAATTTCACATCCTCCTGTTAATCCATTGCTATAGGAAATGGTACTTGGTGCTGGTAATGCTCCACAAGCTACAGTAATATCTGCAGGTGCGGTCATCGTTGACAAAGCTGCTGGGCTTACTGTAATTGTTCTTGACACAGAAGCCAAAGCTCTTCCACAAGTATCCGTGGCTGTCCATGTTTCTGTAACGGTTCCTCCACAAGAATTAGGTGTAGTTGAAAAAGTTGAAGCATTTGAAGTTCCACTAATTTCACATCCTCCTGTTAATCCATTGCTATAGGAAATGGCACTTGGTGTTGGTAATGCTCCACAAGCTACAGTAATATCTGCAGGTGCGGTCATCGTTGGCAAGGCTGCTGGGCTTACTGTAATTGTTCTTGACACAGAAGCCAAAGCTCTTCCACAAGTATCCGTGGCTGTCCATGTTTCTGTAACGGTTCCTCCACAAGAATTAGGTGTAGCTGTAAAAGTTGAAGCATTTGAAGTTCCACTAATTTCACATCCTCCTGTTAATCCATTGCTAAATGAAAGTGTACTTGGCGATGGTATTGACCCACAAGCTACTGTAATATCTGCAGGTGCTGTCATTGTTGGCAAGGCTGCTGGGCTTACTGTAATTGTTCTTGACACAGAAGCCAAAGCTCTTCCACAAGTATCCGTGGCTGTCCATGTTTCTGTAACGGTTCCTCCACAAGAATTAGGTGTAGCTGTAAAAGTTGAAGCATTTGAAGTTCCACTAATTTCACATCCTCCTGTTAATCCATTGCTAAATGAAAGTGTACTTGGCGATGGTATTGACCCACAAGCTACTGTAATATCTGCAGGTGCTGTCATTGTTGGCAAGGCTGCTGGGCTTACTGTAATTGTTCTTGACACAGAAGCCAAAGCTCTTCCACAAGTATCCGTGGCTGTCCATGTTTCTGTAACGGTTCCTCCACAAGAATTAGGTGTAGCTGTAAAAGTTGAAGCATTTGAAGTTCCACTAATTTCACATCCTCCTGTTAATCCATTGCTATAGGAAATGGTACTTGGTGCTGGTAATGCTCCACAAGCTACTGTAATATCTGCAGGTGCTGTCATTGTTGGCAAGGCTGCTGGGCTTACTGTAATTGTTCTTGTTTTTGAGATTGTCCTTCCTAGTTGGTCAGTGAAAGTCCAACTTTCAGTAACAGGTCCACCACAAGTTGATGGGATCGCACTTAGAGTTGAAGTTACAGAGCCACTAATGGGGCATGTTGTTGAATTATTACTATAACTAAGAGTGCTTGTTGTTACTGCTCCACAAGCTACAGTAATATCTGATGTAGTAGCAAATTGTGTCCCTGGCGCAGCAAGAATTGTCAAAGTTACTGCAGTTCGATTTGAACTTGAACAAGTTCCGTTAGACGTTTGGCCATATAAAGTGCGTGTCGCAGCAGTTGTACTTACTAAAGTCGGTGGATTTACCACATTTCCACCTATAGCTGCATCGTACCAAACGATACTAGATCCCGAAGGAACGGTGGCAGTAGCCGTCAAAGTCTGTAATGAACCCGTTTCGCATACTGTTACATTAACTGGCAATGTTGGCACAGCAGGTAAAGAATTAATTGTCACCACAACACTTCCTGTCATATTAGCAATACATCCTGTAGTAGCATTAGTAGCTACAATTGTATAAGTCCCTGCAGCAGTTTTTTTACCAAAACTAATAGCACTGCCTGTTCCTGCAACAGCTGTTCCAATATTTCCTCCCTCTAATTGCAATTGATAATTGATTCCTGATTGAGAATTCGCAAGTCCTACTTCAACACCGGTTCCTCCTGAACAATAAGCTCCTCCACCAATTATAGCGAAGGTTGTTGGAAGTTCTGGCTGGTCTTTAACAACAATGTTTGACGAAACTAATGAAATACAACCTGCTGCATTTCTAACTTTAAAAGTATAGGTTCCAGCATTGGCAGTTACGACTCCTATTCCTGAAATACTAACTACAGCTGGTGTAAAGGTATAAGTATTGGTTGCATCGTAGCCTGTGATTTGAAAACTCCCTGTAGCTACTGTGCATGTGGGTTGGGTAATTGTACTTACCGTTGGAGTATTAGGATTTGAAATAGTTGTAATATTTACTGTTGCACTAGTTGAAGTACATGCCCCTGGATTAGAAGTTGAAACTACATAATAGCCATTACCTTCTGGTAATGATGACCATATTAATGCTGAACCAGTTCCTGATTTAGCAGTTTGAACCGCCACATTACTCGAATTATATAATTGATAGGTCACTCCGTTTGCAGAAGTAGAAGAGGATACGGTACCGTTCCCTCCTGGTGAAACACAAATTGTACTTCCTGTTAAAACTAGAGCAGTAGGTAATGCAATTGGAGTGATTGAGATACTAGCTGAATCATTAGTATTGTTATTATCTGGTTGACTACCAGCAGGAATACTGGCGGTATTTAAATAAATCCCACTGGCCTTTACAGTAGCAACAATTTTTAAAGTTACTACTTGGGCATTAATCAAATTACCAATACTCCAAACTCCAGTTGTTGAATTATATGTTCCAACTGAAGCAATAGAACTTACATAAGTGTAACCTGTGGGCAATAAATCGTTAACAACTAATCCAGATGTATTGTTAGGACCTTTATTAGTGACTTTTACCGTAAATTCCACATTTGAACCGACACAAGGACTAGATAGATTAACTGTTTTTAGTACTTCAAGATCAGCACATAATGTAACAGTAACAGGCTTAGATTGTATTAAAGAACCACAGGTTAAAGTAGACGCTAGTGAATAGGAACCTGTTTGTGTGGCCGTATAGGTATTTGACGTAGCTCCTGGAATTGCAACTCCATTATAATACCACTGATATGGAGCAAAACCAACAGGCGTTGTCAATACCGCAGAATTATTTACGCAACCTCCTCCGGAAATATATGTCATAGTAGGTTCATCTGGCTGTTGTGCAAAATTAGAAAAGAAACCAGCCATAGAAAAACCACCACCCTGTTGAACAATAGAAACAGTCAATTTTGCAGTACTCTCTACCGAAATTATTTCTGGACTACCTATTTCGTCATTTGTAAAATTTATTAAATACCATCCTGTAGTTCCTAACTGGTATCTTGCCCCAGCTAGTGTTTCTATGTTGGTGCCATTAACATTGACTACTGCCGTAGCATCATTCAATAGTACATAACCAAAATAAGGCAATGATTCAGGTACAGTATCTGGATCATTATTGGAACCATTAACATTACCCTTATCATCCACATAGTCTCTGAATTTATATGTTTCAATAAAATTAGAACCTCCACAAGCAGATACTGGTGCTATTACTGATATGTCCACTTCGCACGATTGCGCTGTTCCTGAATAAACCGCTATGTTTTCTGTTGAGAAAATTCTGGATGCAGTAAACTCTTTTCCCGTCCCAGCAACGCCATTGACAAAAGTATAAAAATCACCCGCATTTGCTAAAGTAGCATTAGTGGTCCCTGTCAAAGCTCCTGTTATAGAATAACTATTGATAGTTATAGCAGTGTTGGGCTTGGTGGCAACAATAGTAGTTTGCTCAGCAGTATCATTACCTTTTCCTTTTTGAATAAAGTATTCGGTACCTAAAACAGCCTCCGGAGGTATTTGATCAAAAGTACCATCCCCGCAGCCACTTGGTTGATCAAGTCTAGCAGCTGTATTCATTACTGTGCCATTTGAGGATTCTACTAAAGATCCCATTTCCGCTTGAAACAAATAACTTTGACCTGCATTCAATGTTGTTAAGACGCTACCATTTAATTTTATTGTAGTACCATTATTAATGGCCATGATTGAGTATGTAGGTCTTTCAGTTCCTGCAATATTTCCATTTCTATAATACCCTATTCTATATCTTACCCCAATACCCGCATCACCAAAACTAGTCAAAGACGCATTCCCTTTTATAAAGGTATCATTCCCTTCACTACCCAGTTCATCTGAAGCTACATTACGAAGATTAACAGATGTTGGTCCACTACTTGTTACAATTATACCTGCAGCATTAATAATTGTATTCAAAGAATGAATGGGTAATGTATTTGGCAAGCCACTGAATCGATAAACGGCGGGACTACCTTTTGTGGCGGTTAAATTTGTGATAACAGTTCCATCACTTTTCTTTAAAGTAATATTTACTGTTGATGTTGAATTAGTAGCTATGATAATTTCATTTGCCTTGCTAAAGTATTGCCAAGGTGCTGGAGCTATGTAATGATCTGTAAAGAATTGCGAATAAGCATTATTACTTAACGTCAATAACAATAATAAAAAAATGTAATTTTTATATAAACTAGAGTTTGATTCTAAAAATTTGAAAGTAGAGGTTTTAATCATAAATAAATAATAATTCAAATTTGTTAATAAGCCATTTTTACGATTAATACTCGCTGACGCAGTTAGAAAAAAATTGGATACGAAAAAGTGTAAGGACTTTATTCCAATTATGAATTTATACGTAGAATTAATACTACAAATAATAATTTTAATAATTGGCAAAATTAATAGTATTTCAATCATAACATAATAATTACTAGTTAATTAAACAAAAAATCGATTAAAAGCACAATTATATCGATGAAATGCATTTTTATCTTATAACTCTTCAATAATTAGTAATGATAAAGAGCAAAAAAAATCGATAAAAAGAACATCTTATCTTATAATAATATTTATTTTCCTGTTAATACGAGTAATGATTTTTCCTAAAAACAATAGATTTTAGGTATATATACTTGTTTTACAATATATGTAACTTAATCGTTCCTAAGTATTTGCAAAAAATGAACCTATAACAAGAAAAGTAGAGGGAGGGAGTAATAACTTCTATGAGCTACCAATGCAAAAAATTTCAAAAAAAACATCAATGACGCTGAAATCCTTTTAAAATGGGAGATAACAATAGTAAGTTTTGAAAAAAAATATTTCTGATAAAACTTTAAAAAAAATAAAAAAATTTTGTTCAAAAGAACGAGAACTACTTTTTTGTTCAATTAATGGAAGAGAGTCCAAAAAATGGAAAGAATTGCCCGAAAAATTCAAAAATATAATATTGATGAATTTTTAAATAAAAAAAACACCAAAGGCCTTTGTATATAACAGAAGACCTTTGGTGATAATAGAATGAAAATGAAGTTGTACCTAGATTAATTATAAATTATCGATTTCTTCTTGAACAATTTCCCAATCTGTAAGTAATTGATCTAATTCTTCTTTCTTTTTATTATAGGCAATAAAAAACTTGGCATCCTCAATATGCTTGTCGTAATTAGAAGCTAACATTTTATCATCATGTTGAATATCAATTTCCAATTGCTTAATTTGACTTTCAATTTTGCTCAATCTATTGTGCAATGCCTTATTCTTTTTTTGATCCTCGTAAGACGATTTCGACTTGGCATTGTCCTTTGGTAACGTCTGCTTTTCAATATCTTTTTTCTCAACTTCACGCATGTTTTCCAGATTGCGTTGCTCCAAGAAAAAATTTATATCACCTAAATATTGTTTAATTTTTTGATCTTTAAACTCATAGACAATATTTGACATTCCTTGCAAAAAATCACGGTCATGAGACACTAACAATAAAGTTCCTCCAAATTTTTGCAATGCGGCTTTCAAAACGTTCTTAGACTTTATGTCAAGGTGATTGGTAGGCTCATCCATCAATAAAACATTAATGGGCTGCAACAAGAGCTTGCATAACGCCAAACGATTTCTTTCACCTCCAGAAAGCACTTTTACTTTCTTCTCTACATCATCACCTCGAAACAAAAAAGCACCCAACATGTCCCTAACTTTCATTCTGTTTGTATCGGTTGCCGCATCTTCCATAGTTTGCAATAAGGTAATCTCTCCATCCAAATATTCCGCTTGATTTTGAGCAAAATACCCTACTTGAACGTTGTGTCCCAGCTTGATTTCACCAGAATACTCAAACTCGTTAACAATGGCTTTTATTAATGTGGACTTTCCTTGCCCATTTTGTCCCACAAAAGCTATCTTACTTCCTCGTTCTACTAGCAAATCTATTGCAGACAAAATGGTTTTATCACCATATTTTTTGGTCACATTATCTAACTCTAAAACCACTTTCCCCGGTTCTTTGGAAACAGGAAAGGTGATACTCATTACCGAGTTATCATCTTCATCTACCTCAATACGCTCCACTTTATCCAATTTTTTAATAAGTGATTGCGCCATCGATGCTTTGGAAGCTTTGGCACGGAATTTTTCAATCAATTTTTCGGTCTCTTCGATTTTCTTGGCTTGATTTTTTTGGGTCGCCAATTGCTTTTCGCGGATCTCATGTCGCAATTCAAGGTATTGAGAATAAGGCTTATTAAAATCATAGGCTTTACCCAAAGAAATTTCAATAGTCCTATTGGTTACATTATCCAAGAACATTTTATCGTGCGAAACAATGACAACAACGCCAGGAAAATTTCTCAAAAACCCTTCTAACCAAATAATACTTTCAATATCCAAGTGGTTGGTAGGCTCATCTAATAATAAAATATCATTAGACTGTAGTAATAATTTAGCCAACTCAATTCGCATTCTCCAACCTCCAGAAAAAGTATCGGTTTGATTATCGAATACCTCACGCTTGAAACCTAATCCTAATAAAATCTTTTCAGTATCACCAACATAATTATAGCCTCCAAGCAATTCAAAACGATGGGTATAATCAGAAAGATCTTCAATTATTTTACTGTATTCTTCACTTTCATAATCGGTACGAGATACCAACTGATGGTTGATCTCTTCAAGCTTTTTTTCGACAATTTTAATCTCGGTAAAGGCCTCATAGGCTTCTTCCAAAACAGTTCTTCCTGCCTCAAAATCGATATCCTGACGCAAAAAACCCATCCTAATTTCTTTCTCTTGAGCAATACTTCCAGAATCGGGAGCAAAATCTCGAGCTAAAATTTTCAGCATAGTTGATTTACCAGCACCATTCTTACCCACAAGTCCTACTCTATCACCAGCACCAAGCCGAAACGTTACTTCTTCAAACAAATAAGAACCACCAAAAGAAACCGATAAATTATGTATATTGAGCATAGAATGTGACTAAAGTTACCAAGGAAGCAATCTAAAATTGTACCTTTGTTAAAAATTTATGCAAATGTTAAAAAAAGGATCCAAACTAAATAGCATTTTAACAGGAACTTGTCCGAAATGCCAAAAAGAAAGCATGTATCTTGACAAAAATCCCTATACTATTAATAAAGTACTTACAATGAATGAGACCTGTAGCCATTGTGGGTTAAGGTATCAAATTGAACCTTCTTTTTTTTATGGAGCGATGTATGTTAGTTATGGTTTAAATGTTGCCCTTGGAATAGCTACATTTATTGTTTCGTATTTGTTATTACATATTAGTATTAAAAATTCTTTTTTTGCAATAATTGGTATTTTAGTCTTATTATTTCCTTTGGTTCTGAGAACATCACGCAACATTTACATTAATATATTTGTTGACTATGATCCTCAACAAGAAAAGTAATTTATCGCTTTATTTTTTTCAGAAAACGTGTCCAATTTATTTCGGTAGATAAAGGCTGATTCTCTTCAATACTTAAAAAAAGAGATTTGGCCATAGAAGGCGCGAGCATAACGCCACGTGTACCCAGTCCATTTAACACATGAATACAATTATATTGATCATGTGTACCTACTAGTGGTCTTCGATCTCGCACAGTAGGGCGAACTCCAGCAAAATGCTTTACAATTTGAAACTCACAGTTTATGATTTCTTTAATGCGATCCACTAACTCATCTCTTCCTTGATCCGTTGGCAAATTAGTTTTATCACTCCAATTATAAGTAGCTCCTACTTTATACAAATCATTCCCAAGTGGTAAAATAAAAATACTGGTATTAACAATAACATCAACAGACAACATAGGCGCTTTAATGATAAACAATTCGCCTTTGGTTCCGTCTAATGGAAGAAAATTAAAAAAAGGATTATGATGCAATCCGAAACCTTCTGCAAAAATGATATGTTTTGCTTGTATTCCATTGTATTCAACTCCATACTCTGCAAAAACTATATTAGAATAGTGAAAATCTTCTTCAAAAAATAAATTCAACTCTTTAAGATAAGCACGATAAAGATTCAACAAAAGTGCAGTGTCAACATAGCCAGTGTGTAAGACTTCACCGTAACCAAAAGGAGCATCAATTCCTTTAAAAGCATCATAATGTAGCGTAGTGGATAGAAAAGGAGCCAAATTATGTTTGTCCGAAGCAGTGAACCAGTTATTTTGCTCTTCTACAGAAAAAAATTTTCTATAAATAGGCATCTTATGGTCCACATTGACTTTTATCTTGTTGGTTAAGCAAGAATAAAAATCATTCATTTCTTTCAACTGTTGGGCAGCATCCCAAACTTCACTAAAGCGTTTTAAGATGACGGGGTTGTACAAACCACCAGCAACATTAGACGAATTTTGTGAATTGTTATCATAAACAACTACTTGTTTATGATTATTCAATGCTAAATCAGCAAAAGAAATACCTGCCAAACCAGCACCTACAATTATATAGTCAACCATATTTAAAAGTTAAAAAATGAACAAAAACAAAAAAACTCTTACCATAACAGTAAGAGTTTTAATTGTACTAATCTTAAAATTAATAATTCCACATATCCTGTTCGAAATTGCGGATTTTCTCTTTAATTCTTTCAGATTCTAAAAGTTGATTTTGAGAATTATCTTTCATATATTCTTCGATAGCTCTATCTCCGTATACATTCTCTTCTTTGTACACTACACCATTGAAACGTCTAGAATTCAAAATTTGATCAAAAGAAATCGGCATAGTAGAATTTTTCTCATTAAAAGCTTTAGCCTCATGCAAAACTTCTCTAGCGGCTGGAAAAAATATCCAGAACAATTCAATGTAATCTTTTTCCTCACTGTTCATGGTGAATACGTCTGGGGTAACTGGACAAATCCCAAGCAAACGATACTTCAACTCACTTTGACGCTTATCGAAATACCAAAATCCTTTAATTTTGTATTGCGCAACATCCTGAGCTGTTAAATCATTTTTAATGATGTACTCTAAAGGGATCGTCTTTGTAGGTCCAACAGTTTCATCAACATAAGAAACTTTCTTGTTTTTCCCAGTACCTGTAACCACTTTTTTCTTCACAACACGTGATCTGTAAGCATCTGGATCTTGATTTATTAACTCACGACCAGCATCAGTGGTATCAATACGGGAAAGAGAAGCTTGAATATCCTTAAGCGACTTTTTGGTATTAAAATAACTATCCGTATACACTTCAGTTATTTTACCCATTTTCATAGCCTTGGTTAACACATCATACATTGAACGTCTATCTTGACCAATGTTAGCTGTGTCGATAGGGAAATATAAAGGGAAATTGATTTTTTCACTTAAGTCAATGATCTCCCATGTGGTTTTACCCATTAAGATATCTCTGTCATGAACATACCCATATGCCAATGGCTTATCGTTATCCGAAATACGCTGTGCGGCTGTTTTAAGTCCAATTTCACTTGGAGTTTTAGCATTCAAAAGGTTGGATTGTGAAAACCCAGCTACACTACCGAATACTGAAACAATAGCTACAATAAAAAATCTTACATTCATCATGGTGTCTTATAAAATATTAAGCAATTTATAGAATACAATTATTGTATTTCAAAAATTACTGGAGCAGTTCTAGGTAACAAATAACTACCTGCTCCTACTAATTTAGTTTTAATTTCAGAAATAGTTACCTGATCTCCTCTTCCTGCTTTGGACAATGCAGAAACACATTGAGCATTTAAACGGTTTCCAGAAACCTGTACAGTAGGTTGACCTGCAATTTTAAAGTTAAAACCTACAAATCTAAACCAACCGCGAAATCAAAATCAACCAATTTCGCACCGATTGTAGCTACTTGCAAGTTAGACTTAGGCCCTTTAACAACACCCATTTCGCCTCTAATTGTTCCAGATGGCCCAGGAATACCTTTAATTCTATATACTCTTTTATCAGAAGCTACTTTACCATCTGACATTTTCCCAGAAACATTAATTACAACTTCAGAACCTGATCCTGGACTCATGTTGTATTTACCATTTCCTACTTTTGTCAAACCAGGAGCAGTAGCCACAACGTCTTTATCAGAAATACCAGCGAATGAAATAGACATAGGATTCACAACACCACGGTATACAACATTCATTTTATCAGCAGATATTGTCGCAGAATTTGGTCTAGGAACCACAACATATTTACCTGCGAATTTTAAAGGAATTGTTTTGCCATCTTCTAAGAAAGAAAACTGACCGTTAATGTTTTGCTCTCCTACACCACCAGCAGTCAATGAAATAACAGCTTGACCATTTTCTAAACGACCTGGACCTTGAAAAGAAGTTGGCTTGGTGTTTTCATCATAACGACCTAAAACCACCTTACCTTTAACATTTTCTCCTTGAAAATAAGCATTTTTCTCTAATACAACAATTGCTTGGTAATTACTATAAGAAGCTGCTTCAACAGCTGCTTTTCCTAAGGCAGAGTTATACACATCAGCCTCTGCTTTTTTAACATCATTTTGCCAAGCAGAAAGCTTAGCTACAGAAGCTACCGCTGGAAAACCTTTAAAGTGATAATTAAGATATTTAATCTTGTTACCATCTTTATCCGTTACTTCACCAATATTAAATTTATCTTGTACTTCACCAATAATAGAAGCGAATTTTTTATCAGAACCTAAAGCTGCTTTCATATCAGCTTTATAATTTTCAATTTTAGCAATAATTTCCTCTCCTTTTTTGGTATATCCTTCTCCAACAAACCAGTTGTCGATATTATCACCTTTATCCATATTTTCATAAGGCAATTTACCAGTTTCTGCATCAACTGTAAAACCTTTTAAAACATCAGATTTCAAAGTAGCTATGTAAGCATCAAATTCTTTAGTAATAACTTCTACTTTGTGTGCAGTAGCTGCAGCAGCAATAAAATTACCTTTTGCTTCGGCTGCTTTTGTATCTAAGGACATCAAAAGGGCTTGGTTATTTTGAGTAGAAGCAGCATTTGCACTTTCAAATTTTTCATTCATCAATCCAAAAGCAGACAATACTTCTTTGGACATATTCATTGCTAACATCGCGATGAAAACCAGATACATCAGGTTAATCATCTTCTGTCTAGGGGTTAATTTTCCTCCTGCCATTTTTTCTTAAATAATTAGTTTAATAAATAATAATTTTAGTGTAAAACTAATTATCCTTTGTTGTTCATTGCAGAAAGCATACCTCCATAAACATTGTTTAATGAAGCGATATTCGCAGTCATTGAAGCCATTTGCTCTTTCAATTTACTAGCGTTTTCTGCGATTTCTTTGTTCGCCTCAGCATTTCTTGAAGCGCTTTCTAATTGAACTTTATATAAACTATTTAAAGACTCCATTTGAGAAGCTGCCATTGTCAACTCATCGCTGTATTTTTTAGTAGATGCAATAGAATCAACTGTTGGAGAAATTGCTTTTGCAGCTCCTTCAAAGTTTTTGATACTTGTACCTAAACTAGCCATCAATTCAGAGTCGATTTTAGCCTCTTTCAACATGGCATCTAATTTTTGAGATAAAATTCCTTGAGCATCAACTTTTTCTTCTTTTTTAACTTGAGCCTTTGCTTGACCGTTAGCCAATTCTGGATAAACTAAAGTCCAATCCAATTCGTCTTCTACTGGTTCAAACGCAGATAAAGCAAAAATAGCCGCTTCAACTAAAAGACCGATTGACAACATCAAAGTTCCAGTTAATGGTCCTAATTCAAAGTGCGTAATTTTGAATAATGCTCCGATAATTACTACTGCCGCTCCCATACCGTAAGCGAAATTCATTGTTTTTTTGCTTAATAATGCCATAATAATTTACTTTTTTAGGTTAATTTAAAATATTTAGATTGGGTTTTTATTTTCTTTTTCCTTTAGATCCTGTTGCTTGAGTTCCCATGTAATCTTGAACAGTTCTAAATCCGATAAAACTTCTAGCTGAATCAGCATATTCAAAATCTCTAGTACTCACTTGCAAGAAGTACGCAACATCTTTCCAAGATCCTCCACGAACTACTTTTCGCTTATTAGAAGCGTCTGAAACGTTTGGATTCATTGTAGAAACATATTCAAATCCGTTTGGATCATAAGCATCATTAGTCCATTCTGCTACGTTACCAGACATATTATATAGGTTATATCCGTTTGGTTCATATGATTTTGCTTCAACAGTATATAAGGCATTGTCTGCTGCATAATCACCACGGCTTGGTTTAAAATTAGCCAAGAAACATCCTCTATCATTTTTGGTGTATGGACCTCCCCAAGGGTAAGTAGCAGATTCTAAACCACCTCTAGCAGAATATTCCCATTCCGCTTCAGTAGGTAAACGGAAAGAGTTTACTAAATCACGTCCTTTTTGTTTGGATTTAATGTAGGTGTTTTTGTTTTGTGTTCTCCAAGCACAAAATGCTTTAGCTTGCGTCCACTTCACTCCCACTACTGGATATTCGCCATACGCTTTGTGCCAAAAATAATCATTGTGCATAGGCTCATTATAAGAATATGCGTAATCTTTGATCCAAACTGTAGTATCTGGATACACATTAATTTCTTCTGTTCTAATAAAATCTTTTCTAGAACCATTTTTAGCTTTTGCAGCTGCTTGTATGTCCATCCAAGTATATTTATACTTCAATTTATTTACATCAATTGTTCTAAGACCGTTGTAGGATTGGTCTATTGGCAAATACATGGAATCCATTACCTCTGCATAAAACTCATCAGGATATTTTTTAGTTTCCTTGATTAATTTTACTTTACGATTTAATTTTCTGGCTGCATAAGGATCTTTGTCTGTACCAACACTGTAATAATTATCGTACATATATTTATCATAAGCGGTCATTTTTGCTGGATCTGCGTCATTGAAAGCAAAATCAGCAATACTACCAGCTTTCTTACCTTGGCCATCTGTAGGTTTCTGGCCATTCATATCAGCTAGAATTGCTAATCGAACTCTAATAGTAGAATCTTTCACCCATTCTACAAAAGAACGGTATTCGCTATTCGTAATTTCGGTTTCATCCATGTAAAAGGAACGCACGGTAACGGTTTTTGTTGGCGCATCATCAACAGCAGCTATATCATTATCTGATTTACCCATAATAAAAGACCCCCCAGGAACTAATGTCATTCCATACGGTTTCTCTGGGTGCCACTTGCCGCCTTTAACGCCTACTAATTCTCCTTTATCGCTTGATTTACCACAGCCGATCAACAGAGTTAATAAAGCCGTAAAAACAATGATTTTCTTCATATAAATTTGGGGGTTAACTATTCAATTAATTAAGGCCGTAAACCTATTTAATATTTTTTAAATAAACAATTTTTACTACTAACAAATACTTAAAATTTTAATTAAGTTTTAAACACTGTTTTTTCTTTGTGCTTTCCACCATCTTTCAGGCAATTCTTGATTGCAAGCCTGCAAGTATTCTTCATAAGAACAGGGTAACAACGTATTTCTTTTTAGTTTATTGTTACCATGCGATAAAAAAGGAATTTCAATCCACCAACGATCCGTTTTATTACTCTTATAAAAAACCAACTCTTCGTCTTCTAATGGCACTATATACTTGAGATAATTATCTTTTGTACCAAAAGGATATTCTCCTGAGCGATATTGAAAGCCTTCTATAAAATACCAAACAATTTGAGCCATCAGGACTGATTCATTTACGGTATTGGTATGATTAAAAATACCAAACATGGAAACCTTATCACTTATTCCAGCATATCGGGACAAAGCACAAATCTCTTTCCCAGTAAAACCATTAGGAGAAAAAGTATTAAAATTTCCTGAATCTGATGACTTAACAGATGTTAAATCCAAACTTACTACATCAGCATCTCTAAATACGGGTTCTGCTAAGGCAATATTGTTGGAGATTTCTCCCAATCGATAAGCGTCAAAAAAAAGTTTTTCTATAATATCGATTTCTTCTTGTGAATTATAATAGGTTTGATAGCCAATATTACAATAGTTAAATAAATTATTTGGCGCATCAATCACCATTTTAGTCAAATAAGAATCATTAGATAATCCATCTGTTTCTTTACCAAAATCAAATTTATTATCAATGGCTACTAAATTCACCATTTGCTCTAAATCGTCATAAGCCCGATACAAGGCGTACGTTAAATCCTGAGAACCACCAATAACTATAGGCACAATTCCTTTTTTTATCAAACTTGAAGTCACTTTTTTTAAAGCAAAATAAGTATCTGAAGCAGCATTTCCAGGCAATATATCACCTAAATCCGCTATACCCATATTCCAATTTCCATTATACAATTGATATACGGATTGACGAAAGGCTTGCAGATCCACTCTAGAGAAATGTATTGTATCGCCTCGGTTTTCAAGTACGCCGATCAAAGCAATCTTAACTTCGTTTAAATCCGGAAAGGAATCATCAGTATGCACTAAAAGAGTCCCTCCGATTTGATGCAAAGACAACGTATGCTTAAAATCAAGCGTTTCACTATTTATGGGGGTAAGGAAATCAAACTCCATGGCTTACTTTTTTTTAGCTACAGTTTTCTTAGCAGTGGTCGTTTTTTTAACCGCAGGTTTTTTAGCAGCTGTTTTTTTTGCTGGCGTCTTCTTTGCAATCATTTCTTGCACTTCAGCTAAGGTCAGTTTCGAAGCATCTACATCTTTACTCAATTCAATTTTAATCTTTCCTTTAGTAATCACCGAACGTCCCCAACGGGCTTTTTCGACCAAAATCCCCTCATCTTCCCAATTATGAATAACTTTATCTATATTCTTTTGAATTTTATCCTCAATCAAAAATTCAATATCCGCTTGTGACAAATTATCAAAATCAAATTTTTTCGAAACATTGATAAAAATACCATTCCATTTGATAAAAGGACCAAATCGTCCGGTTCCCTTTTGAACACTTTCCCCTTTATACACAGCAATTGGTGCATCGGCTAATGCTTTCTCATCAATTAATTCTTGAGCTCGCTCTAACGAAACATCCAAGGGATCTTCACCTCTTGGCAAAGAAATAAAAGCTGCTCCGTGGCGAACATAAGGACCAAAACGACCATTACTCACCTCTACTTCTTCTCCTTTATATACACCTAAATTCTTTGGCAATAAAAATAAATTTAGTGCTTCTTCTAAAGTGATATTACCAATATTCTGTTCATTGCGCAAACTCGCAAACTTCTTTTCTTCATCTTCTGCATCGCCTATTTGCGCCATCGGACCAAACTTACCTAAACGAACCGAAACAGGTTTTCCGGTAGCAGGATCTGTTCCTAAAATCCGCTCTCCACTTTCACGATCAGCGTTGGCTTCAACATCTTTCACATTGGGATGAAATTTATCGTAGAACTCCTTCATCATTTGAGCCCATTCGATATTTCCTTCAGCAATTTCATCAAAATCCTGTTCAACTTTTGCCGTAAAATGATAATCTAATATGGAACCAAAATTCTTTACCAAGAAATCAGTAACGATTGTTCCGATGTCGGTTGGCACCAATTTCCCTTTATCTGAACCCGAATTTTCCTTTAAAAGTTTTTCAGCAATTTTGCCTGATTGCAAAGTCAGCTGTGTATACTTGCGCTCTTGACCTTCAAGTGTTCCTTTCTCCACATAATTTCTGTTAATAATAGTAGAAATAGTTGGCGCATAGGTAGAAGGACGACCGATACCTAGTTCCTCTAATTTTTTAACCAAAGAAGCCTCGGTATAACGAGCTGCTGGTCTAGAATAACGCTCTGTTGCTGTAATAAATGAATTCGCTAGTGGCTCATTTACCTTCAAAGCAGGCAACATCCCTTCTTGCTCTTCCTCATCATCATCATGTCCTTCTAAATAAACTTTAAGAAAACCTTCAAAAAGCAACACTTCTCCCGAAGCCACAAAAACCTCAGCATGATTATTAGCCTCAATTTTTACATTGGTACGCTCTAGTTCGGCATCACTCATTTGAGAAGCCAAAGTTCTTTTCCAAATCAAATCGTACAAACGTGCTTGATCTCGATCTACATTTACAGTATGCAAAGACATGTCTGTTGGACGAATCGCCTCGTGAGCTTCTTGAGCTCCTTTACTCTTATTGGCAAAAGTTCTAGGTTTGGAAAATTCTTTCCCGTATGATTTTATAATTTCGGCCTCCGCAGCCGCCATAGCTTCTTTTGACAAATTCACGCTATCGGTTCTCATATAAGTAATCAATCCCGCTTCGTACAAACGTTGCGCTAGCTGCATGGTAATACCAACTGGCAAATACAATTTACGAGCTGCTTCTTGTTGCAACGTTGAAGTGGTAAAAGGCGCAGTAGGTGATTTTTTAGTTGGTTTCGTTTCTAAATCAGCTACCTTATATAATGAACTAGCATTTTGATTTAAAAAATCTTCAGCTTCTTGTTTGGTAACAAAATTTTTAGGTAGTTTGGCTTTCACCGTTTTCCCTGCTTCGTTGGTAAACTCAGCAGCAACTGAGTAACTTGCTACGGCAGCAAAATTTTGTATTTCTCGCTCACGCTCCACAATCAAACGAACCGACACTGACTGTACACGTCCAGCAGAAAGCCCTCCTTTGATTTTTCTCCAAAGTACTGGCGACAATTCATATCCTACTAATCGGTCTAATACACGACGGGCTTGTTGTGCATTGACTAAATTATAATCAATTTCTCGAGGATTATCTATAGCTTTAAGAATCGCATTTTTGGTAATTTCGTGAAAAACGATACGTTTGGTTTTTTTTGCATCTAATTTCAATTCCTCTGCTAAATGCCAAGAAATAGCTTCTCCCTCGCGGTCCTCATCACTTGCTAACCAAACCATTTCGGCATTTTTAGAAAGTGTTCTTAGTTTACTCACCAAAGCCTTTTTATCGGCTGAAACTTCATACTTAGGTTTAAATCCATTCTCCACATCTACCCCAATTTCTTTAGAAGGTAAGTCGGCTATATGACCATAACTTGATTCTACTTGAAACTCACTTCCTAGAAATTTTTCGATTGTTTTGGCCTTTGCAGGTGACTCCACTATTACTAAATTCTTTGCCATATTCCATTTGTTTATGTCGGCAAAAGTATAGGATTTTTTTAAATTTCACCTTTTTATCATTTTAAAAGTCAAAATTAGCCGTTAAACAAAGACAGACATTCATGCGCAATCCATGTATTTATTCAATCAATAGAAATAAGATTAGTATTTTTCTACCAATTATTTTATCAAAAAGGAGTTAGATAAAGAATGTGATAATTTTTCATCCAACTTCAAAAAAAATACTGAGCTACTTAAAAAAACGAATGTTATTGATAATTCCACATCTGCCATCTTGTCATATTCGATAAAAATCTATTATCTTTGCGCTTTTAAAACACCCATGGAAAAGATTATTGAAGAAAGCAAACAAGGCGAAAGTCTCGTTTTAGAAAACAAACCCGAGAACACCAAAAAACTCTTTATAGAAAGTTACGGTTGCGCAATGAATTTTTCAGACAGCGAGGTAGTAGCTTCTATTTTATCAAGTAATGGTTACAATACGACTCAAAAATTAGAAGAAGCCGACTTGGTGCTAGTGAATACTTGCTCAATTAGAGACAAGGCCGAGCAAACCATCCGCAAACGCTTGGAGAAATACAATGCTGTAAAACGCATCAACCCTAAAATGAAAGTAGGCGTTTTGGGCTGTATGGCCGAACGTTTAAAAAGTCAATTTTTAGAAGAAGAAAAAATAGTAGACTTAGTAGTTGGTCCAGACGCCTACAAAGACTTACCAAATTTATTGAACGAAGTCGAAGAAGGCCGAGATGCTATTAATGTGATTCTTTCCAAAGAAGAAACCTATGGCGATATATCACCAGTTCGTTTAATGACCAACGGTGTGAGTGCTTTGGTGTCCATTACAAGAGGTTGCGACAATATGTGTACGTTTTGTGTTGTGCCATTTACTCGCGGACGCGAACGCAGTCGTGATCCTCAAAGCATTCTGAAAGAGATTCAAGATTTATGGAATCACGGCTATAAAGAAGTAACCCTTTTAGGCCAGAATGTCGATAGTTATTTATGGTACGGTGGCGGCTTGAAAAAAGATTTTGTAAACGCCTCCGAAATGCAAAAAGCCACTGCCGTGGATTTTGATCATTTATTAGAAATGGTAGCCGTAGGATTTCCGAAAATGAGAATTCGTTTCTCAACCTCTAATCCTCAAGACATGCACGAAAGTATTTTGCATGTAGTGGCCAAATATTCAAATATTTGTAAACATATTCATTTGCCTGTTCAATCCGGAAGCAACCGAATTCTAAAAGAAATGAATCGCTTGCATACCCGTGAAGAATACATGACATTGATTGACAAGATTAATGCTATCATTCCAAATTGCGCCATTTCTCAAGACATGATTGCGGGCTTCCCTACAGAAACCGAGCAAGACCATCAAGATACGTTAAGCTTAATGGAATACGTGAAATATAGCTTTGGCTACATGTACAGCTATTCCGAACGACCTGGAACTTTGGCAGGAAGAAAAATGGAAGATGATGTTCCCGAAGACACCAAAGCCAGAAGATTACAAGAAATTGTAGACTTACAACAAGTACATGCTCGCTTTAGAACTGAACAATATATAGGACAAACCGTAGAAGTTTTAGTAGAGAAAGTGTCCAAAAAATCACCTAACGAATTCTCCGGAAGAAATTCACAAAGCATTACAGTTGTTTTTCCGAAAGAAAATTATAAAATTGGTGATTTTGTAAACGTGCTAGTTGAACGCACCACTAGCGCTACACTTATCGGTAAAGCAATTGGGCTTAGCGAGATGAATTAAGAAAAAGTTTAATAGTTTAAAATGGTTTAAAGTCGTCCCAAAAAACAACTCGAAACCATTAAACACTTAAACCTTTAAACAAAACAATATGGAAACAGTTCAAGCAATAAAACAACGATTTGAAATTATCGGGAATGATCCCAAGCTCAATCGTGCCATCGAGAAGGCCATCCAAGTGGCTCCAACAGATATTTCCGTTTTGGTTTCTGGAGAAAGTGGTGTAGGTAAAGAAAACATACCTAAAATCATTCATTCTCTTTCACATCGAAAACACGGAAAATACATTGCCGTAAACTGCGGTGCTATCCCTGAAGGAACTATTGACAGTGAACTTTTTGGTCACGAAAAAGGAGCTTTTACAGGCGCCACCAATACTCGTGAAGGCTATTTTGAAGTAGCCGATGGCGGAACCATATTTCTTGATGAAGTAGGCGAATTGCCTTTGACTACTCAAGTTCGTTTACTGCGTATTCTTGAAAATGGTGAATTTCTAAAAGTAGGTTCCTCTCAAGTTCAAAAAACCAACGTAAGAATTGTGGCCGCCACCAATGTTAATTTATTTGATGCGATAGAAAAAGGAAAATTCAGAGAAGATCTATACTACCGTTTAAGTACAGTAGACATTACACTACCTCCATTGCGAGATCGCAAAGACGATATTCATTTATTGTTCAGAAAATTTGCAGCCGACTTTGCGCATAAATACAAAATGCCTCCGTTAAAACTAGACGATAATGCCGTTTTGGTTTTGCAAAAATTCCGCTGGGGCGGTAACATTAGGCAACTTCGAAACGTAGCAGAACAAATCTCTGTCTTAGAAACCAATCGCGATATCAATGCTGCCATTTTGCAATCTTATTTACCTGTCGAGAGTAGCAACTTACCCTCGGTAATAAAAGACAAAAAAGGTGATAGTGACTTTAATACCGAAAGAGAAATTTTATACAAAGTCCTTTTTGATATGAAAAGCGACTTGCACGATTTAAAAAAACTCACCTTAGAATTAATGCAGAATGGTAGCTCAACAGTGCAAGAAACCAATCAGAATTTGATCCAGAAAATTTATGGTTCAAAATCAGATAGCGAAATTGAGTATGAAGAAGAGCCAAGAACAGCCGTAATCACTACTCAAAACATCGACAACAATTATCAAGAACCTGAGGAAAACTATCTTTTTGCCGAAACCATTGAAGAAGAAGAAATTCTGAAACTAGAACAAAAAGAAATCGAGCTGATTAAAAAATCATTAGAAAAAAACAAAGGAAAGCGAAAAGCCGCCGCCGATGAATTAGGCATTTCAGAACGCACTTTGTATCGAAAAATCAAACAATTTGATTTGTAAGAAGTAATTGTAATTCAAAGCAAAACAACAGTACCTAATACAAAACAGTGAACCTTTCACTTTATATTATATGAAAAAAATACTTTATTTATCTGCCGTAGTAAGTCTTCTATTACTTAACAGCTGTGGTGTATACAACTTCACAGGATCAGGAAAAATAGACGCTAAAACCTTTCAGGTCAATTTCTTTCAAAACAATGCCGAGTTGATTGAACCTGGAATCGACCGAACTTTTACCTTGCAATTGCAAGATTTGATTCAAAACCAAACCAATCTAAACCTAGTAAAATACGGTGGTGATCTAGTATATGATGGTGAAATTACCGATTACCGAATCAGTCCAATGACCGCAACCGCCGATCAAAAAGCGGCTCAAAACCGATTAAAAATAAGAATCAAAGTAAATTTTACCAACAAAAACAAAGAAACCGATAATTTTGACAAAACGTTTGAGTTTTTCTATGACTACCCCGCCGACCAACAACTTACAGGCGCTACCTTAAATACCGCACTCAAAGAAATTTTTGACCGAATTTCACAAGACATATTTAATGAGTCATTGGCTAAATGGTAATTGAAATAAATTCCTATATTGCAACCCTATGAATGTTACCGATTATACTTTTCTGCTCAACCAACCCGAAACGATAAATACTGTTTATACAGACGCTTTGGGCAATGTTTTGAATGACTTTCCTTATTTTCAAAGTGCACGAGCATTACGATTAAAAGGCTTATTCATCCAAAACAGTTTCAAATATAATTATGCTTTAAAGGTAACCGCTGCACATACAACAGATCGCTCCGTATTGTTTGACTTTATTACAGCTGATCAATTTGTCACCATCAAAAACGAACACCATGAAGATAAAAATGGTGCTGTAATGAATATTGAGGTGATCGATTGTGAAATAGTCCCTCATAAAAACATTCAAGAGCAACAAAAAAATGCCTTAGAATTATCGATTCTTACTTCTATCAAAGAAGCTTCAATTCTAAATACTCCTTCAAAAGAAATATCTACTACATCCGAAAGTGTTATTGAACTTGAAAAACCCTTTGATTTTTCGGCAAGAGAAAAACATTCTTTTCAAGAATGGCTTCAGTTATCAAGAGTTAAGCCTATTGATCGAAACCAAGACAACCAAGACAAAGCCATCGCAGAAAACTTGGAAGAAGAAGAACGAAAGAAAAAAGCGGCCATCATTGATAAGTTCATAGAAACCAACCCTAAAATTGCTCCTTTAAAGCAAGGATCGACACCGGCGCCTCAATTTGAACTCAACGCTTCAGACAATACGCACTTAATGACGGAGACCCTAGCCAAAGTCTACTTAGCACAAAAAAAATATCAGAAAGCAATTCAAGCCTATGAAATATTAATTTTGAAATATCCAGAAAAAAGTAGTTTCTTTGCAGACCATATCACAGAAATAAAGTTTTTACAAAATAACAATAATTAAACAATGAGCACATTTTCAATTTTTTTAGTTTTAATAACTATAGTTTGTTTTTTACTAATCGTAGTAATCATGGTTCAAAATCCTAAAGGTGGCGGTTTATCATCAGCTATTGGAGGATCACAAATGTTGGGTGGTGTTCAAAAAACAACTGATTTCTTAGACAAAAGTACTTGGACATTAGCAACGATTTTGATTGCATTAATCTTACTTTCTAGCTTAAGTTTCACAAGCTCAATGGGTGATTCTGATTCTAAAATCATCCAAAAAACAGAAACTGCTGCACCACAAACAGCACCAGTTCAAAATGCACCAGCAACGCCTGCTGCACCAGCTACTAAATAACAGTAACTCTTATCATATAAAAATGCCAGCCTGTCAAAGCTGGCATTTTTTTTAAGTAAAAGTGTCAGTTTATTGGACTTGGCACAGTTTCTGAAATTCAAGAACACAATTAATAATTAATTCATAATAAAATTAAAACCATGGCATTAAACATTAAACCCCTATCGGATAGAGTTCTTATCGAACCTGTTGCCGCTGAAACAAAAACAGCTTCAGGGATTTTTATTCCTGATACCGCAAAAGAAAAACCTCAAAAAGGAACTGTAATTGCTGTTGGTAACGGAACCAAAGACCACGCAATGACAGTAAAAGTAGGCGATACCGTACTTTATGGTAAATATGCGGGTACAGAATTAAAATTAGAAGGAACCGATTATTTGATTATGCGCGAGGATGATATTCTTGCAATTATCTAAAAAATTAAACAGTACGGACAAGTCGCGACTTGTCCCTTCAATTTATTAATTATTCTAAAAAAATAAAAAAAATGGCAAAAGATATTAAATTTGATATTGAAGCACGTGACGGTTTAAAACGTGGGGTAGACGCATTAGCTAATGCGGTAAAAGTAACACTTGGACCAAAAGGACGAAATGTTATTATTGGAAAAGCTTTTGGAGGACCAAATGTAACGAAAGACGGTGTAACGGTAGCTAAAGAAATCGAATTGAAAGACCCATTAGAAAACATGGGAGCTCAAATGGTAAAAGAAGTAGCTTCAAAAACCAACGACTTAGCGGGAGATGGTACTACAACTGCAACTGTTTTAGCGCAAGCCATCGTAAAAGAAGGTTTAAAAAACGTAGCAGCTGGAGCCAATCCAATGGATTTAAAAAGAGGAATCGACAAAGCGGTAGAAGCTATTGTTGCCGACTTAACCAAACAAGCTAAAGTAGTAGGAAGTGATTCTGAAAAAATCAAACAAATTGCTTCTATTTCTGCCAACAATGACGAAGTAATTGGTGAATTAATCGCTACTGCTTTCGCAAAAGTTGGAAAAGAAGGTGTAATCACTGTTGAGGAAGCTAAAGGAACCGAAACCTTTGTAGATGTAGTTGAAGGAATGCAATTCGACAGAGGCTATTTATCTCCTTACTTCGTAACGAATCCAGAGAAAATGGAAGCTGAATTAGAGAATCCATACATTCTTTTGTATGACAAAAAAGTTTCTTCATTAAAAGAATTATTGCCAGTTTTAGAGCCTGTAGCACAATCAGGAAAACCATTATTAATTATTGCAGAAGATGTAGACGGAGAAGCTTTATCTACTTTGGTGGTAAATAAATTACGTGGTGCCTTGAAAATTGCTGCTGTAAAAGCACCAGGTTTTGGCGATAGAAGAAAAGCAATGTTAGAAGACATCGCAATCTTAACAGGAGGAACTGTAATCTCTGAAGAAAGAGGCTACACTTTAGAAAACACCACTATCGAAATGTTAGGAACTGCGAAAAGAGTAGCAATCGATAAAGACAACACAACTATTGTGAGTGGTGCTGGTGAAGCCGATATGATTAAAAATCGTGTGAACCAAATCAAAGGTCAAATGGAAGCTACTACGTCTGACTACGATAAAGAAAAATTACAAGAGCGTTTGGCTAAACTAGCTGGCGGTGTTGCTGTTCTTTATGTAGGTGCTGCTTCTGAAGTAGAAATGAAAGAGAAAAAAGACAGAGTTGACGATGCTTTACACGCTACTCGCGCTGCTGTAGAAGAAGGTATTGTAGCTGGTGGTGGTGTTGCTTTATTAAGAGCTAAAAATGTATTAAGCACATTAAAAGCAGACAACGCTGATGAAGCTACTGGTATCCAAATCGTATCTCGCGCAGTAGAGGCTCCATTGAGAACTATCGTAGAAAACGCTGGATTAGAAGGTTCTGTTGTAGTAGCCAAAGTAGCTGAAGGTACAGGAGATTTTGGTTACAATGCTAAAACTGACGAATATGTTGACATGCTTGCCGCTGGAATTATTGATCCTAAAAAAGTAACTCGTGTAGCTTTAGAAAATGCAGCATCAGTTGCAGGAATGATCCTTACTACTGAATGTGCTTTGATTGATATTAAAGAAGAAAATGCCGGAGGTGGAATGCCAATGGGAGGCGGTATGCCAGGAATGATGTAATAAACATTAATTCCCAATACAAAAATTCCAAACTCCAATTTGGAAACCATAAAAAAATCCGAAGTTTAAAAGCTTCGGATTTTTTGTTTGTATAAAAAACTAAGGACTAATTACTATGAACTAAATTATTCTGGTCGCTTTTTCAACATTTTCATAAATACTGGAAACGTGGAAATAAGAATAATTCCTATCACAATAAACTCAATGTGTTTCTTAAGATCGATACCGTATTTCAAAAACACACCATATAAATAATGCCCTGCAAAAATCAATACAAAGGCCCACATAAAAGAACTCAAAATATTAAAGAACATAAATTTCTTTTTATCCATTGATACAATTCCTGCTACAATGGGCGCAAAAGTTCTAAAAATAGGCAAAAATCTCGCATAAATAATCGCTTTTCCACCGTACTTTTCAAAAAAGTCTTTGGATTGTAATAAGTATTTCTTCTTGAACCAAAAGGTGTCTTCTTTTTTAAACAAATAGTACCCACTTTTGGCACCAAACCAATAGCCTACCATATTTCCCAAAATACCTGCAATAGCTACCATGGTAGCTAAAAAAGTAACATTAACAAAATCACTTTCAACAACAAACAAACTCTCTACAAGATCGCGGCTGTATATTCCCGATAAGAACAACAAACTATCACCAGGCAGGAAGAAACCGGCAAAAAGACCCGTCTCTGCAAAAACAATAAACAGAACAACATACAATCCTATTTGAATGCCACCCACACTTAAAGTGATATAAAACTCAGGATTCAATAATTGGGTCCATTCAAAATTATTCATATGCTGTCTTAAATTTGGATTTATAAGTTGGTGAAATTAGGGATTTTTTAACAAAGCGACAAAACAAACCCTTATTTTAAAATTTTATTAACGATTTGAAAAGAAAACACCCAAAACGATAGTCTTGGGCGCTTCAAAATTTTTATTCTTTACGTTCATACATACAACAAGTATGCAATTTTTCATAATCTTCTTTAGTAGCCTTCACCTCATCAGTATCATGCCCTACTTTGGCAACGGCTTTCTTTACGGCCAATGGTGTACATTTTTCTTCATTCAAAATCAAACTCAATTGATGCGATTCGATATCCCAAACAGCAGACTTTACTCCTTCTACTGAAAGAGCTGCTTTTTGAATGCGCTTTTGGCACATCCCACAATTTCCGTTGACCTCCATCATAATTTTGGCATTTTTATTCAACTTTTCTTGTGCTTGAGCAACAACGCCAACAAAGGCCATTACCATAATTAATACTAGTTTTTTCATGTTATTTTGGATTTAATAGTTAAGGTTATTTTAGTTTAAAACGCAAACCAGCGTAATACATTTGCCCAAAAATTGGCGCATACACTATAGAGGCATCAAAATTTGGTCCAAAAGGCGCATCGGCTCCAAGAATGGCAGTCGGCTGCTTGTAATTCCCAATGTTCTCTCCTCCCACATAAACTTCAAAAGAAGAAGAAAAAACACGAGTAATTTGTGCATTCACCAAACTATAAGCTGGCGAAAATTCCGGCAAACGATCGACTGCTGGATTCGAGGCAGTAACTGGCAATTGTTGCTTACCTAACCAATTGTAAGTAGCATCAAAACGCCATTGTCCTCCTTTTTCTGTACGATGGGTTTCATATTCAAGATTCGCAAACAAACGATGTTTAGCTTGCAAAGGACGTTGATACACTCCAGATAAATATTGTGTTTGAATATCATAATATTTATAGGCCGAACGCAAATTAAAGTGATTAAACAACTCATAGTTAAACTCTACCTGCAAACTATTAGCATACGATTTCCCTTTCAAATTATAAAACAAAACCTCTTGAGGCGATTGCATCACATCAACCACTACTTGATTTTGAAAATCAGTTCTATAAAAATCTATCCCTGCATCAGCATTTCTACCAAACAATTGAAATTTTTGATTAAAACTCACGCCATAATTCCAAGCAATTTCAGGGTTTAACCCATAAATTTTCCCCTCCGTATCCAAAATAGAAAGCGCTCTAGAACTGGCAAACAATGACTGATTTTCGGCAAAAACATTGGCCGCACGTTTCCCTCTTCCTGCTGAAAAACGAAACACCGATTTTTCCCAAGGATTGTAACGAAGATGCAAACGAGGGGTTACAAAAGTCCCCAATCTGTTGTGATTGTCCACTCTTCCGCCCAAAACCAAACTAAAATTATCATCATTATCATACGTATACTCAAAAAAGGCTCCTATAGAATTATCCACTCTTCCAAAATCCTTCAAGCTCACAAACTCTTGATAATTATCATAAGCAAAGTTGATTCCTGTAGCAAATTTATGCTTGGTATTATTGATAATCGAATTGAAAATCAAGTTCGAATAAAAACTAGTTTGCTTAATATCATATACGTTCAACCCATAATATGAGTTTTGATCGTGCAACGTAAAAGCATTCTGGAAACCAATACTCTGAAAAGGCTTATCCTTAAATACATAGCCTACTTTTGTCGACAAATCCAATCGTTGCGTATTGATCTCAGAACCCCATTTATTAGTCGTTCCTTTGTCTTTCTCAGTATCAAAACCAACTTCGCCCGATTGCTTGGCATCATTCATGTACCTGAAATTGATAAAACTCACCAACCCCTTTTCAGCATCATAGTACTGGTAACGGTTCATCACATTAATTTGCTTTGCCAACGGATTATCCAAAAAACCATCTTTGTTCTGATCCATTTCAGACACACGCGTATTGGCATGCAAAAACAAACTACTACTCCATTTTTTAGACAATTGCGTATTAAAATGCGTATTCAACTCAAATCGAGAATCAGTAGAACCATACGCATTCAAAAAGAACGGAATATCATTAATCGGTTTGATCAATTCGGTATTAATTTGCCCCGAAATACTCTCATAACCATTCACCACACTTCCGGCACCTTTAGTAATTTGAATACTTTCCACCCACGTTCCCGGCGTAAACGACAAGCCATACGCCTGCGAAGCACCACGAACCGAAGGCACATTTTCTTCCGTAATCATTAGGTACGGACTCGTAAGCCCCAACATTTTAATTTGTTTCGTACCCGTCAAAGCATCCGAAAAATTAACATCAATAGACGGATTGGTTTCAAAACTTTCGGCCAAGTTACAACAAGCCGCCTTTAGCAATTCTTTGCTCGTTACCAATGTAGTATTTCCGGTAACCGTATAGGATTTCTGTAATCCTTTGCGCTTCTTAGTCACCTTTACTTCGTCTAGATTTTCTTGAGAAAAAACCGGCAACGCCAGTAAAAAAGCAGCCAAAAGCCATATTTTATTTTGCATTATTTATTCTGAATTATGCTGTCGTTCCAACACAATTAGGGCGTGACCCCATTGCCACAAGCGGGCAACAAAGCAACGTACTATTCGCCCACTTGTGACAATGCGGTCGGGCTATACGCACTACTTCGGTAGTTAGCTACTATCCCTCACGCAAAACCATAACACAACAAAAAAATTGCGTCACAACGACAACGGTTTATAAAATTTTAAAAAAAATTAAATAAACAAAATCAGGCGTAAAAAATATATTGATGATACAATTGATAAAGCGGAGGCGCAGGAACGTCCACATAAAAAGGAGTACTTTCCGCTTTCTTAAAATTGGTCTTTGTAGTAAAACCAAATAACTGAGTCTGTTGTGGCACACCAACAAATGGCGAAAACAAACTAGATAAAACTATCTTTACAGTAGCTTCATCGGCTTTTTTATCCAAATGAACCCATTTGTCCTTACAACAAGTGTCCTCTCCCGCCGAGTCGGCAATAGCGCAACAATCTTCAGGCTCAGTAACAGATAAAAAATCCGAATCTAAACTTATCGATACAATCGAATCACCACAGTAATGCACGTTAATTGTCATCCCTATATTAGGAATCAACAACAACAGCACTAAAAATAAACTAGTGATTTTTTTTACATTCATGCCGCAAAATTACAGATTAGTACACTAAAGCAGTCAAAATATTTGTTAAAATTACAACTCAAACACTTGTCCCATCAAAGGCACCACACATTCAAAACCATACCGCTCTTGAACCTTAATTCGAAGTTCATCCGCCGGTTGATTCTCACCATGAACCAAAAACACTTTTTTGGGTTTATTTTGCAAAGACGAGAGCCAACGCAACAAATCGTTTTGATCACCATGTGCCGATAATCCTTCAATCTCAAGAATAGTGGCTTTAACCTCATAATATTTACCACGGATTTTAATCTCCTCTGCACCTTCTAACAATTTTCTACCCCTAGTTCCTTCGGCTTGATAGCCAATAATAATCACTGTAGTTTCAGGGAGCCCAATGTAGCGTTCTAAATAAGTCAAAACCCTACCTCCGGTAATCATTCCGCTTGCTGCAATGACCACTTTAGGCTGTTTGTTGAAAATGATATCCATAGTTTCTTGATAATCTGCTACCATAGTAAACATGTTGCACATCCCCACAAACTCTTCCTCAGACAATTTATGCCATTTTCTATTATTCTCAAAAATCTCCAAAACACTAATTCCCATTGGTGTATCAATAGCATAAGGCACCGATGGAATTCGACCTTCTTCTTTCAATTGCCACAACAAGAACATCACACTTTGCGCTCGTTCGACAGCAAAACTGGGCAAAATCACCGTTCCGCCTTTGGCTACAGCATTGTTAATATACAACTCTAGCTCCAGCTTAGGATCGGTTGCTGGATGCAATTTATTGCCATACGTACTTTCTAAAAACAAATAATCACCTCGCAGCGGAGGCGTCGGTGGAAACATCAAAACATCGTTATCCCTTCCAATATCTCCAGAGAAAACCAAATATTGATTTTCTAAATGCAATTCGATACTACAAGCGCCTAAAATATGCCCTGCATTACTAAAAACAGCTTCAATTTCAGCATCCAAAGCAATAGCCGTTTTAGGCTGAATCACTCTAAAATGGGAAAACACGCGTTCGGCTTGAGCTACAGTATAAAGCGGCTCAGCAATTTGATGTTTTGAATAATGACCTTCATTGGCTTTGTTGGCTTCTTCCTCTTGAATTTTAGCACTATCCAACAAAATTAATTTGGCGATCGCTGCAGTAGGGCTCGTGCAATAAATTTTTCCCTTAAAACCTTGATCGACCAATCTTGGCAACCAACCGCAGTGATCCAAATGTCCATGAGTCAACAAAACAAAATCTATCGACGAAGGCAAAACTGGCAAAGGCTCCCAATTCAATTCTCGCAAGGGCTTAATCCCTTGAAACTGCCCACAATCAATCAAAATGCGAATTCCGTTACTTTCGACGAGCGTTTTAGAACCTGTTACGGTTCCTGCTCCTCCAATACATGTAATTTTCATGAGGAATGTTTTTTTTTTAAATTAAATGCTAGTTATCACACAAATCTCTTACTTCTTTGAGTACATTTTGTATCCTATTTGGACTCAAACCAATCGTATTCAAAACCGAAGAATGGGTCAAAACATCTTTTACCAAGAGTAAATCTTCTTGCAATAAATGATCCTTTTCGGCCACAGACAAAGTCGTCAAACAGGTAATTGGATATAATTTATTTTGGTCTGTTTTGGATTTCAAGCCATTATTTTCAGGATAATTCCAACTCAAAAGTTGTAATCCAGAACAGTTTGCAAAAGTGATGGCATCGGTTGTAAATCGGTTATTGGTTACTATCCAACAAGAATTCAAAGGGCTTTGAGTATTAAAAAAAGGATGCGATTTCGTCTTTAAATCATTGAATCTTGACAAAATGTACATCGGGACTTTTACATCCGAAGCCACTTCTCTACCCGCATGAAACTTACATTCAATCATTCCGAATTCTGAGTGTTTTTGAATCAAAACATCTATTTCATGTGTAACACATTTTCCTTGTAAAACTAAATTGGTTTGCACTCGATAGCCTTCCGATTCAAAAAGACGGGCAATATATTTTTCAAAATAAAAACCCGCAGGACCTAACATTCGTATGGCTTCACGCAAGTTGTACCGCGCTGCATGTGCATTTGAATTTTTCTTCAGCAACCCAAAAGCTAATTTATAAATTTGTTTGGTCGCCATTCCATCATAAAGTTGTGCACTGATGGCAGCAATAATTTGATCAGCTTGTTCCCTATTTGCACCGGCTTTGCGTAATGATTTCAATAATTTATCAGCATTAAAATCAACGGTATCTCCTGAATATTTAACAACTTTCATCGCACTTTAGTTTACTTAACTCTAAATCCAACTAAAGATAGCTATAAATTAGTTACTTAACCTTTTTTTGATAATAAAATCCAGGGATAAAAAGCAGGATAAAAATAGGTTGAATCAAAAACCTACGCACATAAAAAAGAAGTAAATAGTTTTGATTTTGAAAAGAAAGAAGGAAAAAAAAGGCACCCACTAATAAGACAAAAAAAACAGCAAAAAGTAAACACGAAAACTGAAGCATATCCTTGTCTTCAAAAATAACATACAATAACCCCAAGGAAACCAATGTATTCAATCCGAACCTAAAAAACAATCCCAAAAACAACTGAAACGAATCATATTGCGGCAAGGATAAACCAGCAAAATCACTTTTAAAAAAGACCAAAAAAGGATCATAAAACAGTTGGTTTTCAAATTCACGAATTAGCGCTAAAAGAAAAACCAGCAGCAATCCGAGCATGATTTTGCCTTTATTTTGAAGTATTTTTTTTAGCATAAGTAGAAAAGTAGTTAACCCAAACAAACCAAAGAATAAAAACAACACCATAAATAAATAGCGGAAAAATCACACCATGCAAAAGGTGCTCATATGCAGGAAAACGATACAAAAGAAGGCTCAAAAACACTATTCGCATTACATTTAGCACGTAGATCAACACACAGCCTCCGAGTAAAAAAAAGAAAGTAGTCTTAAACCGTCCCGCAAAAGCAATCACAAAAGAAACAAAAAGAATCATTACACTTACCGCATTGCACCCTTCAATGATTCGAGCGACTTCCTTCATATATAACAAAATACTGATTTTTGTATTTTCTCGATAAACAACATCGCTATTGGGGACCAAGATTTGTAGCATTTTCTTGGTATGACTAGCCACAAGACGTGTGATACCATCTAACTGATCTCCATCAAATCTGGACAAATACCACTGATAACAAAGAGTAAGCCCGATAAATGTTAACAAAAAAGCCCCTATGAATTGCAAAAAAGGCTTATACAATGTCCAATAGTTCCTCAAAATTGATTTTTTTTTCAAATTTATGCAAATTATAATACTGGCATTAAATACTTTTGTTTAAAAAAATAAAAAAATGACCTTCCAAGAATTACAACCAAAAGTAATCGCTATTACCCATAACGATACTACTTCAAGAGACGAAAAATTACTGGCCATTTGCCAACTATTGAACGAAAATATTGAATACTACAATTGGGTAGGTTTTTACTTTGCCAATCACGAATCCAAAACCTTACACTTAGGCCCTTATGTGGGCGCTGAAACCGACCATACGGTGATTCCTTTCGGCAAAGGAATTTGCGGACAAGTAGCTGAATCGAATGCGAACTTTGTGGTTCCTGATGTAGCCGCACAGGACAACTATATTGCCTGTAGCTTTACAGTGAAATCAGAAATTGTGGTGCCACTATTCGTAAATGGTGTAAACATTGGTCAAATCGATATTGATAGCCATGTGATTGATCCTTTCACAGAAGCTGACGAACGATTCTTGGAGTTTGTGAATGAAGAAATTGCGAAACTATTTTAAATCATTTTTTATGAGTGTAAAAAAACGTTTTGCCGTATTGCTTCTATTAATTTCCTCAACGATTTATTCCCAAAACGGCACCAAGAAATTATTTCACATCGATAAATATCTAGTTACATCCAACGAAAAAAACTTTGAATACATCAAAGAAGTTGAAGAATATGACACGAATAAAAAAGCATATCCCATAAAGATATACTACAAATCAGGCAAAATATATCTAATAGGAACTACTTTAAACAAAGACAAAGTTGTCCTAGACGGTAAATGCTTGTATTACTATGAAAATGGCAAAAAAAAACGAGTAGCAAACTATGAAAATAATATACTCGTAGACAAGCAATATTATTATCACGAAAATGGAGTTCTCAAATTAGAATCAGAATTCGAAGTAAGCAAAAACAAAAAAGAGTCTACACTGAAAATTCTTAACTATTTTGATGAAAATAATGTACAAAAAGTAACAAATGGCGAGGGAGAATATGTAGAAGAAGGCTGGAACGATCAAACCTCTACTGGCACAATAAAGAACTTTTTAAAAGAAGGTATTTGGAGAGGACATTTAATAAAGGAAAAAGTCAGTTTTACCGAACAATTCAACAAAGGAAAACTAGTTGTAGGCCATAGCATTGACTCTTTGAATAACAAATTCACTTACAATGTAGTCAACGAAAGAGCACATCCCAAAAAAGGCATGAATGATTTTTATAATTATTTAAAAAAAAACGACATCATTCCAAGAAACATCAATGGTAAAGTTACAGGCAAAATAATCATTAACATTGATATTGACAAAAACGGTAAATTAGAAAATGTTTCTTGCTATACAGGAGACCAATATGGCATTACAGAGAATGCTGTAAAATTAATTGCTCAATATGAAAACTGGATACCAGGAAAACACAGAGGCATTACTGTTAAAACACATTTCACATTACCTATTGCCTTTGAATAAATTATCGCAGTGTTTTTAAACAACTAACACCTAACCACTTGTCAACTCTAAAAATAAAGAAACGTTTCTTTTGTTCTAGTCAAAATTATTTTCTACTTTTGCACCCGTCTTACAAGAGTTGTTCGACATACATAAAAATCATTTAAATAATATTAGCATGTATTTAACTAAAGAAGTTAAAGCGGAAATTTTCGCTAAACACGGAGGAAAAGCAGAAAACACTGGATCTGCAGAAGGACAAATCGCTTTATTCACTCACAGAATTAGCCACCTTACTGAGCACTTGAAAAAAAATCGTCACGATTATAATACTGAGCGTTCTTTGGTACTATTAGTAGGTAAAAGAAGAGCTTTGTTGGATTACTTGAAAAAGAAAGAAATCAACAGATACCGTGAGATTATCAAAGTATTGGGTATTAGAAAATAATCAATATACAAAAAAGAGGTGCGAAAGTGCCTCTTTTTTTATTTAAAACATGCAGTTATTAAATTTTTCAAAAACAACTGACAATCATCAGGATAAGAAGTCAAATTTATATAAATGTATAGCTGTCTTTTGCTATATTTGCAACTGATAAAAAAGTTTGGTTTTTCATTGGGTTTTAGACGATAACTACACACAACAACTACAACACAACTAAAACCCATTGTATAATCCAATAAGAAAAAAAGTATGATTCCACAATTATTTGTAGAAAGTATCGATTTAGGTGATGGCAGAAGCATCACAATCGAGACAGGTCGTTTAGCCAAACAAGCCGATGGATCTGTTGTAGTAAGAATGGGCGACACGATGATCCTTGCAACAGCAGTTTCAGCACGTAGCGCCAACCCAGCAGTAGATTTTTTACCTTTAACAGTAGATTACCGCGAAAAATTTGCAGCAGCTGGTCGTTTTCCTGGAGGTTTCTTCAAAAGAGAAGCACGTCCTAGCGATAGCGAAGTATTAACCATGAGATTAGTTGACCGTGTTTTACGTCCTCTTTTCCCAGATGACTATCATGCTGAAACACAAGTTATGATTCAATTAATGTCTCATGACGAAGAAGTTATGCCAGATGCTTTAGCTGGTTTAGCCGCATCAGCTGCCTTAGCGGTTTCAGACATTCCATTTTACAACTTAATTTCTGAAGTGCGTGTAGCGCGTATCGACGGAAAATTTGTAATCAACCCAAGTAGAGAAGACCTAGCAAAATCTGACATCGACATGATGATTGGAGCTTCTATGGATTCTGTAGCGATGGTAGAAGGTGAAATGAAAGAAATTTCGGAAGCAGAAATGGTAGAAGCTATCAAATTTGCTCACGAAGCGATTAAAGTTCAAATTCAAGCACAATTGCGTTTGCAAGCTGCTTTTGGTAAAAAAGAAATTCGTACTTACGAAGGAGAAAAAGAAAACGAAGCAATTTACAAAAAAGTTAAAGCTGCTGCTTACGATAAAATTTATGCTATTGCAAAAGTTGGATCAGCTAAACACGAAAGAAGTGCCGCATTTGCTGAAGTAAAAGAAGAAGTAAAAGCTTTATTTACTGAAGAAGAATTAGCTGCTGATGGCGATTTAGTTTCTAAATATTTTTACAAAACCAACAAAGAAGCGGTTCGTAATGTCGTATTAGAATTAGGGGTACGTTTAGATGGTAGAAAAACAACTGATATTAGACCAATTTGGTGTGAAACAGATTATTTACCAAGAGTACACGGTTCTTCTTTATTTACTCGTGGAGAAACTCAAGCTTTGGCTACGGTAACTTTAGGAACTTCTAGAGAAGCTAACCAAATCGACTCTCCATCAGAACAAGGAGAAGAGAAATTCTATTTACACTATAACTTCCCTCCTTTCTCTACTGGTGAAGCAAAACCATTAAGAGGAACTTCAAGAAGAGAAGTAGGTCACGGAAACTTGGCACAACGTGCGTTAAAAAACATGATTCCTGCAGATTGTCCTTATACTATCCGTATTGTTTCTGAAGTATTAGAATCTAACGGTTCTTCTTCAATGGCAACCGTTTGTGCAGGCACGATGGCTTTGATGGATGCTGGAGTTCAAATGGTAAAACCAGTTTCTGGAATTGCTATGGGATTGATTACTGACGGTGAAAAATTTGCGGTATTGTCTGATATTTTAGGTGACGAAGATCATTTAGGAGATATGGACTTTAAAGTAACTGGAACTGCTGACGGTATCACAGCTTGTCAAATGGACATCAAAATTGATGGATTGCGTTATGACATCATGGAACAAGCGCTTAACCAAGCTCGTGACGGACGTATGCATATTTTAGGCAAATTGACTGAAACTATCGCTACACCTAGAGCTGACGTTAAAGCACATGCTCCTAAAATCATCACTAGAACCATTCCTGGAAACTTTATTGGCGCTTTGATTGGACCTGGTGGAAAAGTAATTCAAGAATTACAAAAAGCTACAGGAACTACCATCGTAATCAACGAAGTAGACGAACAAGGGGTTATCGAAATCTTAGGAACGGATCCTGCTGGAATTGAAGCGGTATTGGCCAAAATCCAATCAATCACTTTCAAACCACAAATGGGGGAAGCTTATGAAGTGAAAGTAATCAAAATGCTTGACTTTGGTGCTGTGGTAGAATATACTGCTGCCCCTGGAAACGAAGTTTTATTACACGTATCTGAGTTAGCTTGGGAACGTACTGAAAATGTTGCCGATGTAGTTAATATGGGTGACATATTTCAAATAAAATATCTTGGTCTTGATCCAAAAACAAGAAAAGAAAAAGTATCAAGAAAAGCATTGTTGCCTAGACCTCCACGCGAAGAGAAAAAAGAATAACGATTTAAGTAAAGGTCACTATTCAAAAGCCCCTTATTCATTATGACTAAGGGGCTTTTTTTTGCATAAAAATTAGCAACATCCTAGGGCTATCTGTGAATTTCACAATAAAAATTAAAAATAAATAAACGACTTTACATTTAATTGATATAAAAAAAATATCTTTAACCTTATTAACCTTATAAACAAGTATTAGACATGGCATTTACAGTTATTCAAAACACAAAAATTAACACAACTCCTTTTACTTTTAAAGACACTTCAGATATTGAAATACCTATTGCTCCACTGGTAAGCGCTAAAATTATACCTGCATCAGGATCAATACCTGAAATCTTAAAAATTAGAGCTACACTTTATATCAATGCTGAGGGGGAAATTGGCGAACCTGCCATAAATGTAATCCCTAATGACAATTTATTAAATGTTTATTTCGAAGCAAATTTCGATTTAGGCACCCCTGAATCTAGTGATGTTTGGTATGTAGAATTTGATTATACTTCGGATTCTTATGATCCTCCTTTAGGAAACGTAAAAAAAGTAGTTTCTTACCTAGTAGATACCAAACCTTCTTCAGGGAAGCAATTAGGCGGAGGACTTGATGAAGATCCCAAAATCTCAAGAGGGACAGAGACAGTAGTAAAATAATATTGTAAATATTTTCATAAATAAACATCACATCTTAAAATGTACAAACATCATTTAAGATGTGATTTGTTACTGTATTTTCGTATAAAATTAAACTAGTCCTTTATAATGATTCAATTGAAGCAATTTATTATTTTTTTATTGTTCTTAGTTCCCAATGTATTGTTATCACAAACAGAATTAACCAATAAAGTTTTCATTAGTGCTTTGAAAAAAAAAGCGATTCAATACCAGGATGAAATCTATTTCAACAAAGCAAAATATTTTTTTTTAAAAAAAGAATGTGATTCTACCTTAGTAAACACGATGAAACAATTGAGTTTCAGAAAAAACAAAGAATTAAATGATTATTGCCATTATTTACGAGCATTATGTTTAATTGAAAAAGAAATTTATAATGAAGCAAAAAAAGAATTAAAATTAATAAATAAAGATTTCTTTTTTTATCCCTTAGTAAATATAAAAATGGGTTCGTTATATTATCGAAATAATAAATTAAAAACAGCAATTTTTTATACCGAAAAAGCAATAAACGAATCCAATTTAGGTCAGAAAGGAATAAAAATAAGCTCATTATATGATCACATAGGAACGTATTACATCCATCTTAAATCTTTTAAAAAAGCAGAAGAATACCTCTTTAAAAGCCTCGAATTACAAAAGAAAGAAGAGGTGTCTCTTTTTATGATATATACTAATATCGCCAATCTTTATTACGAACAGTACAAAGATGCTCAAGCGATTACTTATTTTGAGAAGGCGTATTTTTTACCTAAAGAAATAAAAGATTTTGATAATAAAAGGAGGGCTTCTTTAAATATGGCTGTCGTCGAAGAAAATCGCGGCAATTTCAAACAAGCCTTAATCTATCGTAAAGAATACGGTCAATGGAAAGATTCCCTCAACAACCAAAACAAGGTCTGGGCAGTCGCAGATTATGAAAAAAAATATGCCGTAGCTCAAAAACAAAAACAAATCTCGGTACTCAAAGTAGAGAATGAATTAAAAAATACGCAACGCAATACCATGTTTTTTTCTACCATAGGTTTACTACTCCTTTTAACCGGTGGTGTTTATGTTTATGGACAAAAAGTAAAAAATACCAAAATCATTTTAAGCCAAAAAGAAAAACTAGACGAACTCAACGCGACCAAAGACCAACTGTTTTCTATTGTAAGTCACGATTTGCGTTCGTCCGTCAATGCACTCAAAACCAGCAACACCAAACTCACAAGCTCCCTAGAATCCAAAAACTACGACGAACTCGACAAACTCCTTCATCAAAATAGCGCGATTGCCAATGGCGCTTATAGTCTACTAGATAATTTGTTGCATTGGGCGTTATTACAAACCCAACAATTGTATTTTCATAAAGATTCGGTGCATTTGTTTTCTATTGTACAACAAATAGAATACAGCTACAAACCCTTACTGTTAGAAAAAACAATTGCCTTTGAAAACGAAGTATCCAAAAACTGCTTTATCTTCGTAGATCTCGATTCGTTAAAAATCATTTTGCGCAACTTGTTGGATAATGCTATTAAATTCTCTCCAGAAAACAGCAGCATTCGTTTTTATAGCCTAGACACCCCATCCGAGTTCCATCAATTCATCATTGAAGATCAAGGCATCGGGATGCGTCCAGAAACCATAGCAGAGTTATTAGAAGACAACGAACTATTGGCCAAGAAAAGCAATTCAGAAATCATAGGAACAGGACTCGGCATGCAATTATGCAAACAAATGATCCAAAAAAATGGCGGAACACTGGCCATAGAAAGCGAACTCAACAAAGGCACTAAGATGATTTTATCATTCCCAAAAACCGTATAATATGGACACCATCAACATTCTAATCATAGAAGATACGCCAGAAGAAAGCAACGCCTTGAGCAAAGTACTTTTGGAAAACAACTACAACATCGTTGGTGTAGCAAGAACCTTTAAAGAAGCCTTAACGCTGTTTTATAATGAAAAGATAGATATTGCCATTATAGATGTTTTTTTGGATGGAAAACCCGACGGCATTGCTTTTGCTGAAACGATTAGCATAGTTCCCAATACTATAAAGCCTTTTGTGTTTTTGACCAGTTCGCAAGACCGTCAAATCTTCGAAAGAGCCAAACTCACCAAACCGTTTAGTTTCTTGATGAAACCTTTTAACCCATTAGAAATTTTGTATGCTATTGAAATGGCAGTAGAAAAATTTTATGCCCAAAGCCAAGTCTTTCAAAGCGAAGAACAAGATACCGTGGTAAGCCATGAGTATTTGTTCATCAAGAAAAAAAATGCCTTAAAAAAAGTAGCCCTAAAAGACATCCTCTACATCGAAGTGGAAGAACGGTATTGCAACATCATTACTGAAAAAGAAAAATTTGTGATTTTAATTTCGTTGACCAAAATCAGTGGCTTACTCAATCCTAATGAATTCATCAAAACCCATCGAAATTACTTGGTCAATATAAACAAAATCGAAGAAATCATCCTTGCCGACAATTTAATCATCGTACAAGGCGGACACAAAGTCAACTTAAGCGACACCTACAAAGACTTCATTAAGAAAATGAATATTTTGTCTTAAAACAAATAAATCTCTCAAAAGGAGATTTTTTTTTTTTGATGTAAACCCTAAGAAGTGCTTTCATGGCAAAAAAAAGGAGCCTCACGACAATCGCTTCCAAAAATCTTTATAACAAAAGTATTTTTACACCATCATTAACAAAGCAACTAAAATGAGTATAGCAGCAAAAAACCAATTTGAAATGAGACTTTTGAAACAACTTCTAACTATCAAACTAAATCCATGGATTGGAATTCTAGTTTCGTTACTGATCATAGTACCTAGTTTGTATCAAATTTTAGACGATGTGACAGTTTTACGCAAAGAATATCTTTTTTTAGCGATAGGATTCCCTTTATATATTAAATCTCTAAAAAAATTATTTGATGATATGCTACAAACACCAAATGATTTTTTGTAATCACCAACATAAACTCCTATACACAAGCCCTCTGTTAGTACTTTAGCAGAGGGCTTTTTAATTTATTTAAAAAAAACATCATAAATTGTAACTTTTAAACCACTCTTACCGTATAAGATTTGTACACTTAAACAATAAGGAGACAAATACCATGAGACAACTTAAAATCACCAAGCAGGTAACCAATCGTGAAACTGCATCATTAGACAAGTACTTACAAGAAATAGGAAAGGTAGACTTAATTACTGCCGATGAAGAAGTAGAATTAGCACAACGTATAAAAGCCGGTGATCAAAGAGCCTTAGAAAAACTAACTAAAGCTAATTTACGTTTCGTAGTCTCTGTTGCCAAACAATATCAAAATCAAGGACTAACGTTGCCCGATTTGATCAATGAAGGAAACTTAGGATTGATTAAAGCAGCACAACGTTTTGATGAAACTCGTGGTTTCAAATTCATTTCGTATGCAGTATGGTGGATTCGTCAATCAATCCTTCAAGCTTTAGCAGAACAATCTCGTATCGTTCGTTTACCTTTGAACAAAATTGGTTCTATCAATAAAATCAACAAAATGTACGCCTTATTAGAGCAATCTAATGAGCGCCCACCTTCTGCAGAAGAAATTGCAAAAGAGTTAGACATGACTGTAAATGATGTAAAAGAGTCTATGAAAAACTCTGGTCGTCACTTATCGATGGATGCCCCTTTAGTTGAAGGAGAAGATTCTAACCTTTATGATGTTTTACGTTCAGGAGAATCTCCAAACCCAGATAGAGAATTAATTCACGAATCATTACGTACGGAAATTGAGCGTTCTTTAGAAACGCTTACTCCAAGAGAAGCAGATGTAGTTCGTTTGTATTTTGGTTTAGGTGATCAACACCCAATGACTTTAGAAGAAATTGGTGAAACATTTGACTTAACTCGTGAGCGTGTGCGTCAAATTAAAGAAAAAGCTATCCGTAGATTAAAACACACTTCTAGAAGTAAAATCTTAAAAACCTATTTAGGATAAATTCAAAAGTAAATTCCAAATCCAAATTTTATTATTTTTGGCATTTAGAATTTCAAAAAATGGAATTTTAAAAGTAACGACGGTCTGATTAACTGTTCGTTTTTTGATTGATGATTGAAAACTCCGGCTGATTACCGGAGTTTTGTTTTTTTGCAGGGCAAACAAAACTCCAGTCAATTCGCTTCGCTCGGGTATCCGGAGTTTTGTTTTTTGCAGGGCAAACAAAACTCCAGTCAATTCGCTTCGCTCGGGTATCCGGAGTTTTGTTTTTTGCAGGGCAAACAAAACTCCAGTCAGTTCGCTTCGCTCGAGTATCCAGAGTTTTGTTTTTTGCAGGGCAAACAAAACTCCAGTCAGTTCGCTTCGCTCGGGTATCCGGAGTTTTGTTTTTTTTTTAACACTCCACATATTTTTTTTTTGAAACCAAGAGAAAAATCTTGAAAACGACTATCATTCAATGATTGCGAAATGGCTTTGATTTCAGAAAAAAATCTTTGCGAACTATGCGATTAAAAAAATTATATTTGCAAAAAAATAACACAACACAACAATGAGTAAAAACACCCTTATAGCGCCTTCGGTTCTTGCAGCCGATTTTGCTAACTTACAGCGTGATATCGAAATGATTAATGCAAGCCAAGCTGATTGGTTTCATATTGACATCATGGATGGCGTTTTTGTACCCAACATTTCGTTTGGTATGCCAGTTCTTGAGGCTATCGCAAAACACGCCACTAAAACAATTGATGTCCATTTGATGATTGTAGACCCAGATCGTTACATCAAAACTTTTGCTGAACTTGGGGCCAATGTATTAACGGTTCACTACGAAGCTTGTAATCATCTTCACCGTACCTTACAAGCTATTAAAGCTGAAGGGATGCTAGCTGGTGTAGCCATTAATCCGCATACCTCTATCGATTTATTAGAAGACGTGATAAATGATATCGATTTGGTTTGTATTATGAGTGTAAATCCAGGATTTGGAGGACAATCCTTTATTGAAAATACCTATACTAAAGTAAGTAAACTAAAAGATTTGATTATAAAAAAAGGCGCCAACACCATCATCGAAATTGACGGTGGAGTAACGAACAAAAACGCAAAACAATTAGCAGAAGCCGGAGCCGATGTATTGGTTGCAGGAAGTTTTGTTTTTAAAGCCAACAACCCAACAGAAACTATCGCTGATTTAAAGACCATCACGGCTTTTTAAATCAAAAAACAGTTGTAATCAAAAGGCTGTAACCTATGTTTTAGGATACAGCCTTTTGTTTATTAATGCAGATCAATTAAATACTGGATTAAATCAGTTGTTGTGACTATTCCAACCAACAATTCTCCTTCACAAACGGGTAACGCGTGAAAATCATTGTGGGTTAATATTTCGGCGGCTTCCTTAATGGAGGTTTCAGGTGATATTGTTGTGACTTTTTTAACCATAACTTGCTCAACTGAAAACATATTATAAACGGTGGTATCCACCACTTCCTCATCATCGTCAATAGCATCTGCAAAAGAAATTCGAAGCAAATCCGTATAACTTAATATACCTAAAATTTTATTACCTCTAACAACGGGTATATGACGAATTTTATGATGTTTGAACAAACTTTCAGCTTTAGTTAAATCATCCGACAAGTGAAGCTTAACCAAATTTTTGGACATAATTTTTGAAACGGGGACAGTATTTTTCATAATCCTAACTTTTACTATTCTCAAATTTATAGTAAAAAAAAATCAAAAATCCTGATGATTATCAGACGAGAAGTCAATTGTTTTACTTAAATTATCGTGATTAAGATTTTTGCTAAAAATTTTTCTAGGCTATAAAATTCTTTTCATTATAATTTATCATTCGTTTAACGTGTCCGTATAAGGTGGGATGATTTTTTTCAAAATCTTTAGGGGTTTCAAAAAAATGTTCAAGTAGAACAGAAATGAACTCGAATTGATTCTCATAAGCATACTTTCGAAAATAAGCCTTATCATTAATTGCTTGAATCAAATGTGGTGTTTTAAAAATAGTGAGTATCGCTTCAAATTCATCTTGAAAAATAACCGAGTTGACATCGTTTTTCTTTAAACAATGAAAATGCAATACATGAGTAAATTCATGTAATCCCAAATTTATATTATCCGAAGCTACTCCATGTCCCGACAAAAAATCTGTCCAAGAAAAAACAACAGTCTTCATTCTAGGATTAAACTCTCCCTTGTGATACAAATCGTTTAAAGTAGAATAATACACCGTTGGGTAAACAAGAATTATATGAAACAAATCACTTAAATAATGCCTCATCCCAAACGTCAACATCACATAAGTTCCAGCAACAAGTAACCGCATTTCTTCGGTGATGTTTATTTCGTGTCCAATAAATTCATACTTTTCAATAAACTTATTTATTCTGTGTTCAAAAACCCGTTTCTTGCTAGGGGATAACCTAACATAGAAAGGGAAATTTAGACTTAAAAAACTTCTTTGCTCCTCAGCAATAGGCGTTGGAAACAAATGCCAATGGACTAGCAATGGTTTATTATAAAAAAACACATAAATTGGCTCAAGGATGCTAAAGAAAACAAATGCCAATCCAATAAATCCAAGTAAAATTTGCACTAAAAAAATTTCCATTTCTTGCCTTTACAAAATAATTATTTCATAAAAAAAGGACAAGAAACATACATTCCTCATCCTTTGTTGTGACCACGGCAGGGTTCGAACCTGCAACCCTCAGAGTCGAAATCTGATATTCTATCCAGTTGAACTACGCAGTCTTACCTTACCAAATTAATTTTTTAAAATTCCAAGTTGAAAAAACTTAGCGTTCATTAAAAAATTAAGACAATAATTTTTTTACAATTGTTGATATCGTTTTTCCATCAGCTTTCCCTGCTAATGCCGCAGAAGCCAATCCCATTACTTTACCCATAGCTGCCATTCCAGAAGCGTCATTATCAGCAATGATTTTAGCCACCACAACTTCTACTTCAGCTTCACTCAATTGTTCTGGTAAAAACTTCTCGATTACAGCCGCTTGTAACAACTCTGGTTCAGCCAAATCAGCTCTTCCTTGTTTAGTATAGATCGCTGCACTATCTTTTCTTTGTTTTACCAAACGTTGCAACAATTTAATTTCTTCTTCTTCGGAAATTTCTTCTTTAGCACCACTTTCAGTTTGCGCTAAAAGTATTGCAGATTTCACTGCTCTTAAAGCTTCCAAAGCCATAGTGTCTTTTGCTCTCATGGCGGTTTTAATATCGTCCATGATACGTACTGATAAACTCATTGTATCGTTATTTTAAGTATTTGTAATTCCTAACCTGCTATTACGCTTTTCTTGAAAAGAAATCATTAAAGCGTTGCAAATTTAGAACAATTTAATGGCAATAACAACTCTTAACCCTAACACGAAAATAATAGTTTGTCCATAAAAAAGCCTGAAAATATCAGGCTTTTTTTTATGATATATTCTAGAATAATACTTAATCTACATTGTCATGCAAATAAGAATTATTAGAACGAAATTGCAAATCATTATTACTATCCGTACTCACAGACACTCTTGAAGTTGTATTTACCGCTTGTGTATTAGTCAATTCAACTCCTAGACGTTTATAAGCAGGTTCACGCTCTAATTCATCAATCCGAGTTACATTATTGTGAAACTTATAATTGAATTCTTTTAATTTCTTTCTTCGTTCTTCTGCTCTAAAACGTAAAGTTTCTTCAATGGTCATATCCATTGGAGATATAGCTTCAGCAGGCATAGCATGTGGCTCAACAGAAGGCACTTGCTTCATTGTGATATTCAATTCAGCTGGAACTTCCTCTTCTTTTTTGGCTACTGGTTTTGACTGTAGAAAATCATTTTCTACTTCCATATACTCCTCCAAAGAATATCTTACAACGCCATTATCGGATAATTCAGTAACTGGAACAAATTGAACTGGTTGTACAACATGAATATCATTGGCTTCGTTTGTCAATTCAAAAATTAATTTCTCCTCCACTTTCGGTGCAACAGGCACTACAAAAGCAGGCTTAGAAGCTACTGGCAAATCAAAAGAAAAAGCTGTTTGAGAATCCTCCGCTGCTGCTTTTGCTTCAGGTAATTGCACTTCTTCTTTAGAAGGCAAGGCAATAGTAAAATCCAAATCTTCTATTGGTGAAACAATTTCAAAAGTAACATCTAAATTTTTGATAAATTCAGACATAACCATCAACTCATCATTATTAATAGCTGGTTTTGCAACCTCAAAAACAACCGGTTCTTCTTCCTCGATTTCCTCTTCTAATTCAAAAACTACACGCTCATTTGACTCCTCTTTACTCGTTTCATTACTATTAAAACTGGTAACTGGCGTACTAATTAAATTATGAACACTTCGTTGCTCTTCTTCAAGTGTATGGATGATTTTTTTTGGCTCAGTATTTACAATTTCATTTTGCTGTTCTACGTCAAATCCAGTGGCAATAATAGTCACCGAAATGGCATCCCCTAACAAATCATCTTCACCCACACCCATGATAATATTGGCATTATGACCTGCTTCATTTTGAATATGATCATTAATTTCACCAATCTCATCAATAGTTATTTCGTTAGCACCAGAAACGATAAGCAACAATACATTTTTGGCACCCGTAATTTTATTATCATTTAATAGCGGCGAATCCAAAGCAGAAACAATAGCTTCTTTCGCTCGGTTTTCACCCGACGCATTCGCTGACCCCATAATAGCCGTTCCACTATTATAAAGTACCGTTTTGGCATCGCGTAAATCGATATTTTGTGTATAATGATGCGTAATTACCTCGGCTATACCTCTAGAAGCAGTTGCTAAAACCTCATCAGCTTTAGAAAAACCAGCTTTGAAACCTAAATTACCATAAACTTCTCTTAGTTTATTGTTGTTAATTACGATTAAAGAATCCACTTGTCTACGCAATTTTTCGATACCAATAATCGCTTGCTCTTGACGTATTTTACCTTCGAATAAAAACGGTAAAGTTACGATTCCAACCGTCAGTATATCTCTTTCTTTAGCCAGCTGCGCAATTACGGGAGCGGCTCCAGTTCCGGTACCTCCACCCATACCCGCAGTGATAAACACCATTTTGGTATTACTGTCTAACATTTTTTCGATATCACCAATACTCTCAATGGCAGATTGATGTCCTACATCAGGGTTTGCACCAGCGCCTAAACCTTCTGTTAAATGTACTCCCAATTGAATTTTATTGGGAACTGGGCTGTTTTGTAGGGCTTGAGAATCGGTGTTACAAACGATAAAATCCACACCGTTAATTCCTTGTTTAAACATGTGATTTATGGCATTACTACCACCACCACCTACGCCAATAACTTTAATTACATTTGATTGGTTTTTTGGCAAATCAAATGAAATGCTTCCAAATTCTGAGTTGCTTGTCATCTTATTGGGTTTTTGATATTCTATTTTTATTTTTAGCTCTTTTGCTTGGGGCAAAAAAGGAGGAAATCTGACTCTTTAATTATTCTGCGTTTTCTAAGAACTCCTTTATTTTATCGACATATTTGTCTAAAAATGATCTTCTGATTTTGTTTTCAGTGGATTCACCATTTGGAATATGTTTTTCTTGTTGTGGTTTGGTCTCAATTTGAGCAATCTCATCAACAATTGGAACTGAAAGCACTTCTGGCGCCGGTTCTCTGTAAACAGGAATTCTATCAATACTTGGTGCTTTTTCAATTTTAACGGCGCTTTGCGATTTTTTCTCAATGCTGTTCATGACCAATCCCACGGCGGTTGCGTACAAAGGGCTAGAAATTTCCTCATCTGAGTTACCCGCTAAATGTTCATTTGGATACCCAATTCTAGTATCAATACCTGTAATATATTCTACTAACTGCTTGATATGCTTTAATTGTGCACCACCTCCGGTTAATACAATACCAGCAATTAACTTTTTACGAGGATCTTCGTGTCCGTATAATTTAATCTCAGCGAAAACTTGTTCAATGATTTCTACTACACGAGCATGAATGATTTTTGACAAGTTTTTCAACGAAATTTCTTTAGGCTCTCTACCTCGTATTCCAGGAATAGAAACAATTTCGTTGTCTTTATTTTCACCTGGCCAAGCGGATCCAAACTTCACTTTCAACAATTCGGCTTGTTTCTCTACGATAGAACAGCCCTCTTTAATGTCTTCTGTGATTACATTCCCACCAAATGGAATAACAGCAGTGTGTCTGATAATACCATCTTTAAAAATGGCTAAATCTGTGGTTCCCCCTCCAATATCAATCAATGCAACACCTGCTTCTTTTTCTTCTTGACTTAAAACAGCATCGGAAGAAGCCAAAGGTTCCAATGTTAACCCTGATAATTCGATACCTGAACTTTGTATACATCTCCCTACGTTACGTATAGACGAAGCTTGTCCCACTACGATATGAAAACTACTTTCCAATCTACCTCCATACATTCCAACGGGCTCTTTGATGTCGGATTGTCCGTCAATTTTAAATTCTTGGGGCAAAACATGAATAATCTCTTCACCCGGAAGCATGGCTAATTTATGCACTTGACTAATAAGTAAATCAATATCACAGTCTCCTATAACTTCCTCTGGATTATTTCTGCTGATATAGTCACTATGTTGAATACTACGAATGTGTTGACCTGCAATACCTACCACCACATCTTTAATTTTATAACCTGAATTATTTTCGGCTTCAAGAATAGCTTGTTGAATGGATTGTATCGTTTGGGTAATATTATTTACTACACCACGAGCCACACCTAGGCTTTTGGACTTACCAACTCCCAAAATTTGCAATTTCCCATATTCATTTCGCTTGCCAATCATGGCAACTATTTTGGTTGTTCCTATATCTAGACCTACCGCAATATTCTCTTTTTCCATTTTCTATTATTTAGTACACACTACTTGTTTCGTAAACCGAAGATCAATTTTTTTGTATTTTGTAATTGAACTATCCAACGCAACTTTTTGAAAAAAAGCTTTATAATTTTTAAATTTTTGTTCAACGTTTATTACTTGGCCAAAATCTATTTGATAATTAAAATTTCTATTTAACATCACTACACCATCATTCGGCATAATTTGTATTCCAATGATATTTTTTTTCAAAAAAGGATCGTCATAAATCATTCGGAATAGCTCCACTAATCCTTCTTTGTTTTGATCATCTATCTCACCTGAAACTAGAAGTACTCTTGCCGTGTAATTAGACGATAAAGGCATTTTGACACCATTATAATCGATATAATATTCCCGGCCTCGTTCATTGATTCTTGCAATAGGAGTCTTTTGTTTGACTTCTGCTTTCAACGTACCATCAACACTCACAAACACTTGTGATTTCTCAATCATTGGATGTGAGTCAATGATTTTTTCGAGTTTATTCAAATCTAAGGCATCTCTTTCAATAGTTTTTGGATCAGTTCTATTTTCTATCAACATTTTATTAACCGTTTTTTGTTGTACAAAAAGCGGGTTTTTACCAACAAAAACAACTACTGCTCCTGCTACTTTTCGTTCTCTGTTGCGTTTTCCTGTAAAAGAATACAAAAAAATGATTCCAATCACAAGGATCACCAAGCGTATCAAAGACCAATTAACGCGTTTCATCAAGTGCTGCTTTAATTGATGGAACCATTTCGCCAAGATCTCCTGCACCAATGGTCACTACCACTGTGGCATCAGACCCTTTTAAAGCAGGAATCAATTGGTCTTTCATAATTAATTTTTTATTAGTTGATGTCATTTTATCCAATAACCATTGCGAGGTAATTCCTTCCATTGGAAGTTCTCTCGCTGGATAAATATCTAACAACAATAACTCATCAAACTGCGACAAACTGGTCGCAAAATCATCCGCAAAATCTTTAGTTCGACTAAACAAATGCGGTTGAAAAACAGCCAAAACTTTTTGTCCTGGATACAATTCTCTTACCGCTTGATGTACGGCATTAATTTCTGTTGGATGATGTGCATAATCATCTATATAAACAAAATCAGATTTTTTGATCTGATATGAAAAACGTCTTCTAATCCCTCTAAAAGTCGACAATGCCTTGGCAATCGCTGCGGTTGGTGTACCGTAGGTTTTAGCCATAGCTAATGCCATCAAAGCATTCATTAAATTATGTCTTCCAGGCAACCCAAAACGAAGATTAGCGATCACTTCTGTTGGTGTTTGCACATCAAAAACATAACTAGAACCTTCAACCCTTATATTAAAAGCCTTAAAAGTAGCGTCTTCGTTAATGGCACAGATCATCCCTTCAAGAGGTAAATCTTTAGCAATAAACAACTTAGTTTTATCGGTTACTTTATTCGCAAATTCCCTAAAAGAATCCTCAATAGCATCACTTGTTCCATAAATGTCTAAATGATCGGCATCCATTGAGGTAACGCAGGCAATATCGGGGTGCAAATGTAGAAAAGATCTATCAAATTCGTCTGCTTCTACCACACTAATTGTCTTACCTAAACCAATTAAATTTGAATTGTAGTTCTCCACAACTCCACCAATGAAGGCAGTCACATCGGCTCCACTTTCATATAAAATATGGCCTAAAATACTGGAGGTCGTTGTTTTACCATGCGTTCCAGCTACGGCAAAACTGAAGGTGTTTTTGGTAATTATACCTAAAACTTCAGCACGTTTTTTTACAATAAATTTTTGATCTAAAAAATAATTCCACTCCGAATGTGACTTTGGTACAGCTGGAGTAATGATAACCAAAGTGTTTTCTGACTTAAAATGTTCTGGAATTAATGCAATTTCATCTTCAAAATGAATCTCAATCCCACTTGCTATAAGTTCATTGGTCAAGATCGAAGGTGTTTTATCATAACCCGACACTTGTTTTCCTATATTCTTGAAATAACGAGCCAAGGCACTCATCCCAATACCTCCTATTCCAATAAAATAAACGTTATGTATTTGTGATAAGTTCATGTTTCTATTTTTTTTTGCATTTAACAAATTGTCTTTCTATCTATTCAACAATTCTTCAATTTCATCTACAATTTTGATCGTTGCCATTGGCATGGCTAGTTTTTTTATATTATCGCCTAAAAGCTGTTGTTTACCTTTATCTTTCAATAACGCTTCTATCACAATACCAAATTCAGACTCTAAAGCGGCTTCTTTTATCATGATTGCCCCTTTTTTATCGACTATGGCTTGTGCATTTTTTGTTTGATGGTCTTCGGCTACATTAGGCGAAGGAATAAAAATCACAGGCTTACCCACGATGCATAACTCCGAAACCGAAGAAGCACCAGCTCTTGAAATCACAAGATCAGCGGCAGCATACACTAAATCCATTCGTTCAATAAACGCCACAACATGTACTTGATTTGATGTATGTTTAGCGTATTGATCAATATACAATTTCCCACATTGCCAAATGATTTGTACTTGCTGAGCCAAAAGAAATTTCAATTCTTTTTCGATTAATTGATTGATGCGTCGAGCCCCTAAACTACCTCCTAAAACAAGAATTGTTTTTTTATTAGGATCTAATTTAAAAAAGGCAACAGCCTCCTCTTTTTTAGATGAGACATCAATTAAATCTTGTCGTACTGGATTTCCAGTCAAAATCATTTTTTCGGCAGGAAAAAATCGCTCCAAATCATTGTAGGCTACACATATTTTAGAGGCCTTTTTGCTGAGCAATTTATTTGTAATTCCTGGATATGAATTTTGTTCTTGAATTAAAGTCGGAATATTTAAAGTATTCGCCATTTTTAATAAAGGACCACTCGCAAAACCTCCAGTTCCAATAACAACATCAGGTTTGAATTCTTTTAAAATTTTTCGAGAATCCCACAAACTACTGATCACCTTGAAAGGAAACATAGCATTTTGGAGCGTCAATCGTCTTTGCAATCCTGCAATCCAAAGCCCTTTAATATCATATCCGGCTTGAGGTACTTTTTGCATTTCCATCTTATCATTGGCACCAACAAAAAGAAATTCCGCCTCAGGAAAACGTCTTTTTAACTCGTTCGCAATTGCAATTGCAGGATAAATATGTCCTCCAGTACCGCCACCACTTAATATGAATCTAAATTTTGACATCTCTAAAAATTTTAAAATAAATAATCTTATTCAGCTAATTCTTATTTGTTAAGCACAGCATTCATAGGATTAGAATGATCTTCAATAGTATATACCTCTTCTTTTGATTCGTTTGTATCGGATTCGATTTGTGCATCAATTAACTTTTGAAGCGCATCCTCACGTATTTGTTTATCCTTAAGTTCCTTTGCAATTTCTTCCTCCTTTTTGGTCACACTTAAAATAACACCTAAGGCAAAACAAGTCATCCAAATCGAACTACCTCCACTACTAATTAAAGGCAACGTTTGCCCCGTTACCGGCAACAATTCAACGGCTACCGACATGTTAATCATGGCTTGAAAAATCATAGGAAACCCCAAAGCAATTACAATTAATTTCCCAAATAGCGTATTGGCTTTATGAGAAGCAATAACAAAGCGAAACATCAAAAGCAAATACAACCCAAGAACAGATAAACCACCAATCAATCCCCACTCTTCAACGATAATGGCAAAGATGAAATCAGAGGAGGATTGAGGTAGAAAATTTTTCTGGACACTTTTACCAGGCCCTAAGCCGTATAAGCCTCCGGATGCGATTGCTGTTTTTGCTTTTTCAATTTGATAATTATCTTCATCCGCCTTATCAGATAAAAATCGTTCCATACGACTTTCCCAAGTACCCACTCTACTAAAGAATTTAGAATCGGGAAAGGCCTTGGCGATTAATACAAAAAACGTCAGCATTACAATTCCAGAACCAATAATTATAGCAATGTATTTTAAAGGATATTTCCCAACAAACACCAACATTAACACCATGGCAAAAATTAAAGCCGCAGTTGAAAAGTTAGAAGGCAAAATAAACATTAAGGTTAAAAAAACAGGCAACCACAACTCAATTAATGAAGATTTAAAATCAATAGGATTTTCTCTTTTTTTAGACAAATAACGAGCTACAAAAACAAAAAGTACAATAGACGCTAAAGTCGAAGGCTGAAACGTAATTTTGATGAATGGAATTTGAATCCAACGACTCGCATTGGCTCCCGCTATTACTGTCCCCTTAATTAGTGCATAGGCCAAAAGTACCCAAATTACTGGCAACAAACCCTTGGATATGGCTCGAAAATACAAATAAGGAACATTGTGCACCCAATAAATAATCATAAATCCAATACCAATATGCCCTAAATGTTTTAACAAATACCCTAAAGTATTCCCTTTACCCAAACCGATATAGGCTAAATTACTACTCGCACTAAAAACAGGCATAAACGAAAACAGAGCCAATAAAGCCACGAATGACCATATTACCCTATCTCCTTTTAATTTGTTTACTAGTTCCTTCATAATTACAATATTCTAGAGAATTATTTATTTCTATTACAAGTTAAATACCGCTTGTTTGAATTGACGTCCACGATCTTCATAACTTTCAAACAAGTCGAAACTCGCACAAGCTGGGGATAACAAAACGGCATCTCCTTTTTCGGTAAAACTTTGTGCTAATCTCACCGCTTCTTGCATCGAATTTACTTCTACTACATCATCTACCACATTTCCAAAAGTGGCAATAATTTTAGAATTATCAATTCCTAAACAAATAATGGCTTTCACTTTCTCGCGAACCAAAGACATTAATTCATTATAATCATTCCCTTTGTCCACACCACCTACAATCCAAACCGTAGGTACATTCATACTGTCTAATGCAAAATAAGTAGCATTAACATTGGTCGCTTTTGAATCATTAATATATTGTACATTTTGAATTTTCAACACCTTTTCTAAACGGTGTTCTACTCCTTGAAAATCAGACAAACTTTCACGAATGGTCGCGTTTCGAATTTGCATCAATTTAGCTACAGAAGTGGCTGCCATGGCATTTTTCATATTGTGCTTACCTTCTAATGCGATGTATTCTGTTTCCATTGAAAATTCTTCTTGATTCATTCTAACTTCCATAATATTATTTTTTAAAAATGCGCCCAGTTCAAAGGTTTGAGTGATCGAAAAGGGGATTAATTGTGCGTTTGTTGTATTGTTGTTTAACCAATTTTTTGTAGCTTCATCATCAGCATCATAAATCAAATAATCCGAGGCTGTTTGATTCATTGTAATTCTAAATTTTGAAGCAATATAGTTTTCATATTTATATTCGTATCGATCCAAATGATCTGGACTTATATTGGTTAAAATGGCAATATGTGGTTTGTAATTAATGATTCCATCTAACTGAAAACTACTTAATTCCAAAACATACACATCATATTCACTTTCTGCTACTTGCCATGCAAAACTTTTTCCAATATTTCCACCTAGCGCCACATTGAGACCCGCTTGTTTTAGCAAATGATAGGTCAACATTGTAGTGGTAGTTTTTCCATTACTACCGGTAATCCCAATAGTTACCGCATTTGTAAAAGGAGCTGCAAACTCAATTTCAGAAATAACTGCAATTCCACTTTCGATCAACTTCTTTACTATCGGAGCTTTATCAGGAATTCCGGGGCTTTTCATCACAACCGTTGCATTTAGAATCAAGGCTTCGGTATGTTGCTCTTCTTCCCAAGGAATGTTATATTGATTAAGAACGTCTTTATATTTTTGTTTTATCTTTCCAAAATCAGATACAAAAACATCGTATCCTTTTTTCAACCCTAAAATTGCGGTTCCAACACCACTTTCACCACCTCCTAAAACTACAAGTCTCATACTATCTTAATTTTAAAGTTACGATTGACAAAATCGCTAACATGATCGCTACAATCCAAAAACGAGTTACAATTTTACTCTCGTGATATCCTTTCTTTTGATAATGATGATGCAATGGAGACATTAAAAAAACACGTCTACCCTCGCCAAAACGTTTCTTGGTATACTTAAAATAAGCCACTTGCAATACCACAGAAAAATTTTCAACTAGAAAAATTCCACATAATAACGGAATCAACATTTCTTTACGAACGGCAATAGCCAAAACAGCTATAATACCACCAATAGTCAAACTACCGGTATCGCCCATGAATACGGAGGCTGGATATGAGTTATACCAAAGAAATCCAATTAAGGCCCCCACAAAAGAGAAAATAAACACGGTCATTTCCCCGGAATGCGGGATATACATAATATTGAGATAATTAGAAAAAATGATATTACCCGAAACAAACGTAAAAATACCCAGCGCAAAAACGGACACCGCCGAAGTACCAGCCGCTAATCCATCTATTCCATCTGTAAGATTCGCACCATTGGATACCGCCGTAATAATAAAAATAACTACAGGAATAAAAATCAACCAAGCCCATTTTTCATAGCCTTCTCCAGTCCAAGCCAAGAGTTCAGCATAATCAAATTCGTTGTTTTTGAAGAAAGGAATCGTAGTTGCTGTAGATTTTTCTTCTATGGGTGCAGGCATAATCACGGCTTCGGTAGTATTCGTGGCGGTTTTGAAAACATCAATTTTACCTGTATCTGTTCGTACGGTTACCGCTGGACTAAAATAAAGCACCGAACCTACTATTAATCCCAAACCAACTTGTCCAAACACTTTAAAAATACCTTTTAATCCCTGCTTATCTTTCTTGAAAATCTTGATATAATCATCTACAAAACCAATGGTACCCATCCAAAGCGTGGTTACAATAAGCAAAATAATGTATATATTTTGCAACCTTGCAAACAATACTACTGGAACCAACGTTGCAAAAATGATAATTAGTCCACCCATAGTAGGTGTTCCTGCTTTTTCATTTTGACCTGCTAAACCAAGTTCTCTTACCGTTTCTCCTACTTGTTGATTGCGTAAAAAACCAATAATTCGTTTACCGTAAATAGTAGACAATAGTAATGACAACATGAAAGCCAAAGCCGATCTAAAGGTGATGTACTGAAATACTCCAGTTCCAGGAATATCCATTGTCTTGTTTAAGTATTCAAATAAGTAGTACAGCATATTTTTTATTTTTTAAAATTTACATTCCAAATAAAACCAGTCTTTTTGGAATTTTTATTTTGTTAATTTTTATTTTCCTAATTGCTCCAATGTTTCCTTAACAATTTTCATATCGTCAAAATCGTATCGTACGCCTTTAATCTCTTGATACGTTTCGTGACCTTTACCCGCAATCAAAATAATGTCATTTGGATTAGCTAGCTGACAGGCAGTTTTGATCGCTTGTTTTCTATCGGTAATTACCAAGACCTTCTTAGAATTATGAGGTGCTACACCCGCTTCCATTTCGGCTATAATTGTTTCGGGTTCTTCATCTCTTGGATTGTCAGAAGTAAGCACTGCTTTATCACTTAGATCGGCAGCTGTTGCCGCCATAATGGGACGTTTCGTTTTATCCCTATTACCACCACAACCTACCACAGTAATCAATTGTTCGTTCTGAGTTCGAACATCGTTTAGCGTATTCAAAACATTCTCTAAAGCATCTGGCGTATGCGCATAATCTACTACAGCAGTAATGTTTTGAGCTGAAACAATGTATTGAAAACGACCCGAAACACTCTCTAATTCTGACAATAATCGAAGTACTTCCAAGGACTCTAATCCTAACTCCATAGCAGCACCATAAATAGCCAATAGATTATAAGCATTAAAAGTGCCTATTAATTTTACCCAAACTTCATTATCGTTGATTTTCAACAACAACCCAGACAATTGACTTTCGAGAATCACTGCTTTATAATCCGCATATGATTTCAATGCATATGTTCGCTTTTGTGCTTGCGTATTTTGAAGCATTATTGCTCCATTTTTATCATCATTATTCGTAATTGCAAAAGCACTTTTAGGCAAGAAATCAAAAAAAGCTTTCTTCACATCGCGGTACTCTGCAAACGTAGGGTGATAATCTAAATGATCGTGCGACAGGTTGGTGAAGATACCTCCAACAAAATGCAAGCCCTCTGTTCGTTTTTGATGAATGCCATGAGAACTCACTTCCATAAAACAAAATTCAACCCCTTGACTAACCATTGTATTTAAATAATAGTTAATCGTTAAAGAATCTGGAGTAGTGTGTGTAGCCTTAAACTCTTGATCGTCCACTAGAATTTTGACTGTCGAGATCAAACCAACTTTAAATCCTGCTTTCTTAAACAATTGATACAACAAAGAAGCGACGGTTGTTTTACCATTTGTCCCAGTAATTCCAACTAATTTCAATTTTTGTGAGGGATTCTCATAAAAATTGGTAGCCATGTAAGCCAAAGCCGTATTGGTATCATTGACTTTAACATAGGTTACATTTGGATGCAATTGGTTTGGAAACTCATCACATACAATAGCCGTAGCTCCTAATGCTATCGCTTTATCTATAAATTGATGCCCATCTGCGATAGCTCCCCTAATGGCTACAAATACATCGTTAGCTTCTATTTTTCTAGAATCAAAATGCAAATGATTCACTGTAATATCAGTGGTTCCATTTAGGGCTTCAATGGCTACTTTGTAGAGTATATCTTTTAATGTTTTCATGATAATTCTAATACTATTGTTGCGTTTTTAGCTAAACTTTCACCTGCCATTAGTGACTGTTTTTTCACTTTCCCAATCCCATTTACTTTTACTTTAAGACCCAAGTTTTCAAGCAGAGCAACAGCATCCATGCCTGGCATTCCTTTTACATTTGGAATTGATTTAAAATTCTTTTGTGCTTTGGCAAAATAAGCATCGTAATTTTGCTCTTGATTCTTAACTTTTCTATTTAAATTTTTTATCTCGTTTGTGGTCGGAGAATCTGTAAATATTTTTTGAGCGATACGCTTAAAAACAGGTCCTGCTACATCGGCACCATAATAGTTATTGTTAGCCGTATTCGGTTTATGCACCACTACAATACAAGAATATTTAGGTTCATCGGCTGGAAAATACCCTACAAAGGATGAAGAATAATATTTTTCTGCACCTCCAGCTTTGGCATAATTTACTTGTGCCGTACCCGTTTTTCCTGCCATTGAAAAATCTTTTGAATACAATTTATTCCCTGTTCCTTTTTTAACCACATTGGCTAAAACAGCTTTCAATTTATCAATAGTTTCTTGCGAGCAAATTTTTGGATTCAGGATTACTTTATCGAATTTTTTAATCGAGGTATTCCATTCCTTAATTTCTGAAACAAATAGTGGTTTTACCATTTCACCATTATTCGCCACCGCATTATAATACGTTAAGGTTTGCAATGGCGTCACCGATACGTTGTACCCAAAAGCCATCCACGGCAATGTTACTCGCGACCAACTTTTATCAGAAGGCTGAGGAATATATGGTCTGCCTTCTCCATTGAACCCTAATCCCAATTTTTTGTTTAAACCATAGGAATTGATATGATTCACAAACTGAGTTGGATTGGATTTATAATTTTCGTACACCGCTTGAACCATTACAGTATTTGACGATAACTCAAATCCTCTTGCTAAAGAAATTTTACCATAGCCCCCTTTTTTAGAATCTCTTACAGCTCGTCCAAAATATCTTATTTCGCCGCCTTTGCTATCAAAAACAGTACTAGTATCGGCTTTTTTATCTTCTAACAATGCCATTAAATCAACCAATTTAAAGGTTGACCCTGGCTCGTGCGACTCACGAATGGCATAATTCAATCGCTCAGAATACATTCCTGTGCTTTCGTTTCTTCCTAAATTTGAAATGGCTTTCACATAACCTGTTTTGGTCTCCATCACTACCACACAACCATGATCCGCTTGGTATTCTTCTAATTGCTTCAACAGTGCATGATGCGCAATATCCTGAATATAAACATCAATTGTTGAAATTACATCATATCCATCTTGAGGTTCTACTTGATTTACATCGCTAATTGGCTTCCATTGTCCTTTGGCTATTTTTTGTTTCAAAATTCGGCCATCTTTACCATTTAAATAATGGCTATAGGCACCCTCTACGCCTACTGGATTAATATGACCATAGATATCTCTCCCAATATACCCAATAGTTCGCTCGGCTATTTTACCGATAGGATGCTCACGAACAGTTTCTTGTTCTACAATAATTCCCCCTTTATAAGCCCCAAGATTAAATAAAGGAAACTTTTTTAGTGAAATATAATCGGTGTAACTTAATCCTTTGCACAATAAAAAATAGCGATTACGGTGGGCTCTTGCCAAACGCAATTCTTTTTCCAAAGCATCGGAAGATTTATTCAAAAGTTTACCGAGCGAATCCGCTAATTGTTTTACATTTTTTTCAAAATCTTCTGCTTTTGGCGCTATGGCATCAAACCGAATTTCATAATTTGGTATTGAGGTCGCCAAAAGACTTCCATCTGCAGAATAAATATTTCCTTTATTGGCAGGAATAACAAAATTTCGAACGGTTCTTTCTTTGGCTAACTTGCGGTAATAATCGCCTTCTACCCATTGAATGTTCGTCAACTTCACGGCAATAGCTGCTGCCATAATGAAAATGAAAAATGCCACTAGATAAACACGATATGATATGTTTTTGTCTTCTACTGCCATAATCTTTCGAATAAATTCGGTTCTTCTTCTTTGTTTACTCTAATTTTTACCGGAGGTACCGTTGATGGAAAAATTTGTTTAATTTCCATTTTTCTGGCCACCGTTGATTCCATTTTTAACTTCATCAACGTGGATCTTCTGTCTACAAACTCAGAACGAAGTTCTTTCACTTCATTATTCAACTCACTTATTTCAAATACCTTCTGTTCAAAACGCTGCGTATTGGCTATCATCAAAATAACAAGTAGCACTAAAAAAACGATAAAACGCCAATTTTTAATAGCATCATCATGAATCAAATATTTCGCTTTTAATATGGCGTAAATTCCTTGTTTCATAATGGTAGTTATTTTTTTTCAGCTATTCGTAACTTGGCACTTCGTGCTCTATTATTAATTTTTATTTCTTCGGCGGTAGGAATAATTAATTTTCCTATGGTTTTGAAAGGGACAGAAAAATTGCCAAAAAAATCACGTTCTGGCTCTCCTTCGAACATTCCATTTTTAATGAATCGCTTCACCAATCGATCTTCGAGAGAATGATAGGAAATTACACTTAATCGTCCTTCAGGATTCAAAATTTCGAGAGATTGTTCTAGAAACTCTTTCAAGACATCCATTTCCTGATTCACTTCAATTCGGATGGCTTGATAAATTTGAGCTAATATTTTATTCTTTACGCGTTCTGGTAAAAATCTAGCCAAAACATCTTTCAACTCTTCCGTTGTTTGTATTGGACTTAGTGCTCTGGCCTCTATAATTGTTCTTGATAAAGCAGGTGCATTTTTCAATTCACCATAGTCATAAAAGACTCTTCTTAAATTCGCATCATCATATTCATTTACTACTTTGTATGCACTCAGATCGTTTCTCTGACTCATTCTCATGTCTAATTCTGCATCAAAACGAGTAGAAAATCCTCTTTCAGGTACATCAAACTGATGAGAAGAAACACCCAAATCAGCCAAAATACCATCTACTGCCTTTACATTATGAAACCTCAAAAAACGTTTTATGAATCTAAAATTTTCATGAATTAAGGTAAAACGTTCATCCTGTAAAGCATTTGCTAAAGCATCTTCATCTTGATCAAAAGCAAAAAGTCTACCTTCTGGCCCTAATCGTCTTAATATTTCTGCAGAATGCCCGCCTCCGCCAAAAGTAACATCTACATACACTCCATCAGGCTTGATATTCAAACCATCAACTGTTTCTTTTAGCAATACTGGATTATGATATTCCATTGTCGTTATAATTTATATTTCCCATTACTTCTTCTGCTAATTCTGCAAAATCAAGATCCTCCCCACTTATTGATTTTTCATATAACTCTTTGTCCCAAATTTCAACTATCGTTACTGCCGATGAAAAAACAACATCTTTTGCAATACTTGCAAATCCAACCAAATCTTTAGGAATCAACATCCTACCTAAAGCATCGATTTCAACCACTTTGACTCCTGCGGTAAAACGACGAATAAAATCATTATTTTTTTTCACAAAACGATTCAATCCATTTACTTTCTGCATCATCACATTCCATTCGGCCATTGGATACAATTCTAAGCAAGATTGAAACACAGAACGCTTCAAAACGAAACCGTCTTGAAGTGAGGAAGCCAATTGCTTTTTTAAGGGTGAAGGCAACATTACCCGTCCTTTAGCATCAACTTTACATTCATATGTACCAATTATTGGATCCACAACATTTGTATTGAATAGTATTTAGCAAAAATATATAAATTTCTACCACAAATTACCACTTTATACCACTTTGTTGATAAGTTTACCCACACACCCCACAAAAACTTTAGTTTACACGATATCAATGCCTTAAATTAGATTTCGGTATTTGTAAGAAAGTTAAGATTTGAAAAAAAATAGAACAAAAAAACTCAATAATCGATGCAGAAATAAATTGGAAAGAAAAATTAAAAACAACATACCTTATTTATTTACTCAAAAAGGAGTTACAACAATTTATTTTAATTTAATTAATCCTATATTTGTCGAAATTGAAATTGAGTTACAAAATACATGGAAAAATATTACAAAATAGAAGGTAAGTATAGCTATTATGAAGCAGGGGAAGGAACGCCGATCGTAATCCTGCATGGGCTTATGGGTGGGTTAAGCAACTTTGATGCTGTAGCGCAATATTTTTCGAACAAAGGATACAAAATTATCATTCCAGATTTACCCCTCTATACCCAAAACATCTTAAAAACAAATGTAAAAAGTTTTGCGGTTTACGTAAAAAACTTCATAACCTTCAAAGGCTTAGATCGCGTTATTTTACTAGGAAATTCGTTAGGAGGACACATAGCATTGTATCATACAAAAATGTTTCCTGAAAAAGTAGCTGGCCTTGTAATTACAGGAAGCTCTGGCTTGTACGAAAGCGCTATGGGCGATAGTTATCCAAAAAGAGGCGACTATGAATACATCAAAAAGAAAGCTGAAGATGTATTTTATGATCCTAAAATTGCTACTCCTGAATTGATCGATGAAGTTTTTGCTACTGTTAACGACCGCATCAAATTAATAAAAACATTGACCATTGCCAAAAGTGCCATCCGACACAATATGGCCAAAGACTTACCAAAAATGCATGTACAAACTTGTATTATTTGGGGAAAAAACGACAAAGTTACACCACCTGAGGTAGCAGAAGAATTTCATAAATTATTGCCCAACTCAAGTTTACATTGGATTGATAAATGCGGGCATGCTGCCATGATGGAGCACCCAGAAGAATTCAACCGCATTTTAGAAGATTGGTTATCCCATACGCATTTAGCCGCACATTAATATTATTGAGTACTCTATGAAAATCAATACTGCCGAGTTTGTAATTAGTAATTCTGATGTAAGCAAATGTCCTCAAGACTTCTTACCAGAATACGCTTTTATTGGAAGATCCAACGTTGGAAAATCATCCTTGATCAACATGATCACCAATCATAAAAAACTGGCAAAAACATCTGCAAGACCAGGAAAAACACAATTAATCAATCACTTTTTAATCAACAACAACTGGTTCTTGGTTGATTTACCTGGTTATGGTTATGCAAAAGTCTCAAAAAAAACCAAATCTATTTTTCAGGAGTTTATTACTGACTATTTCGAAAAAAGAGAACAACTGGTTTGTGCCTTTGTATTAATCGACATTCGCCATGAAGCACAAACTATAGATATTGAATTCATGTCGTATATGGGAGAAAGCGAAATTCCGTTTTGCATCATTTTCACCAAAGCCGATAAGATTAGCAAAGTAAAAGTTAATGCACACATTGCAGCGTATAAAAAGAAAATGATGGCTAACAACTGGACCGAAATGCCTCATCATTTTGTGACCTCTTCTACAGAAGGGACCGGAAAAGATGAGTTATTACAATATATTGACGAAGTGAATCAAGAAGTTTTCAAAAACAACTCACAATTTTAGCGATCACTAAAAAATAAAGATTACAAAAAACGCAACTTTAATAAGAGTTGCGTTTTTTTATACTATAATAATTGTAATGTTTTTTCCAAAGCCATCCCTCTAGAACCTTTAATCAGCAAAGTACTTCCCACAACAGGATGCAAATTTAGGTACTCCCCAAAAGTATCAAAAGTATCAAAAAAGTAAAAACCACTTTTACTTTTCAAATTATTCTCATAAAAAGCCTTGCCAACAAAAAAACATACAACACTAGCCTCATCTTGTAATCGTTCAACTATAGCCGAATGCTCCTTGGAACTGTCTTCTCCCAATTCGAACATATCGCCTAAAACCATAATCTTATTAGGTTTTTCTAACTGCAGAAAATTATCAATCGCCACAGCCATACTGCTAGGATTTGCATTATAAGCATCTAAAATAATTTCGTTTGAACCTTTTACCACCATTTGGGATCTGTTATTTTCAGGTACATAATTTTCTAAAGCACATTTAATATCTTCTAATGGCACTTTAAAATAGGCCCCAATCGCTATAGCCGCATTCACATTATTCGCATTATACAAACCAATTAAATGCGTAGTAATAACAATTGTTCCTAAAGCAACCTCGACAAAAGGGTTAGCACTTACAGCGCTAATATCAACATCAGCATTGGACTTATCAATACCAAAAGAAAAACTTGAAAGTGATTTTGACTTCTCGACTTGAATTTCATCTTCAAGATTGATAAAGGTCATTTTATTTGCTGTAGACAAATAAGTAAACATTTCACTTTTTCCTTCAATAACACCTTGTACCCCACCAAAACCCTCTAAATGCGCTTTTCCGAAATTAGTTATGTACCCATAATCTGGCGTGGCTAAAGAGCATAAAAATTCAATTTCCTTTTTATGATTGGCTCCCATTTCGACCACTCCAATTTCCGTTTCTTTGGTAAAAGAAAGTAAGGTTAATGGAACACCTATATGATTGTTCAAGTTTCCAACGGTAGCTTTAGTATTATATTTCTTGGACAACACTGCATGAATCAATTCTTTGGTTGTAGTTTTACCATTACTTCCCGTAAGAGCCACTATTGGAATTTGAAGATAATTTCTATGATATTGAGCCAAATGCTGTAATGTCACTAAACTATTTTCTACCAAAATTGTTCTTTCATCAATATAAAATGAATCATTGTCAATGATTACAAATTTAGCTCCTTTTGTCAATGCTTCCTCTGCAAACGTATTAGCATCAAAATTATCGCCTTTAATGGCTACAAATAAAGAGTTGGGTAAAATCTTTCGCGTGTCAATTGAGACTGTGTCACATTGCAAAAATAAGTTATGAATGCTAGCTATATCCATAAGAAAAAGAGTTAAAACAATAAAAGCCCTATTGAAAGGGCTTTTATATTATTAATAAAACAGTATTTTAATTTCTTGGCGATCTTCTTTTTTGAGCTTTTGGCCCAACACTAGACATCGCACATCTAAATCCGATGTAATCAGTCGCCATATCTTGTGGTAAATATCTACGCTGTGCAGGATCTAACCAATAAGCTCTGTCTCTCCAAGACCCACCTTTGTAAACGCGTACATCGTCATTAATTAAAGTAGTTCTTTTACTAGATGAATCATACTTTCTTGACATTTTACCCAAAGAATCTACAGTTACATTATGCTTTGGAGCATTGTACATTTTACGTGCTTCTTTTTCGCTTTTAGATTCTTCACCTGAATTTCCAAAATCATAAAAACGAGTCGATTGCTTATCACCATCTCTGTAGTTGATGTTATTACTTTTATCAAAGTTTTGTCTCAAGTACGTCTCATTTTCGTCAACTGGAACTTGAGCAATTTGTCCTGGATATGCTCTAGCTATAATTTTACCATTACTTAAAGTATCATATTTTATAGTTGAAGAAGTTACAATTTCAACCTTACCATCTTTACCTATTTTATTTTTAGTATATAAATTACCTCTAAAATAGTTAAAATCATTCGCTTCATTGTCAACAATAGGACGATATACATCGGCAACCCATTCGGCAACGTTACCAGCCATATCATACAAACCGAAATCATTTGCTGGGTATTTTTTTACTTCATTAGTAATATCAGCACCATCATCTGACCAACCTGCAATTCCACCGTAATCTCCATTACCTTGTTTAAAGTTCGCCAATTGATCCCCTCTACTAACACGTTTTCCTGAACGAGTATAGCTTCCAGACCAAGGATATTTCTTTTGACCTTTGTAAGTATTGTATTCTCTTTGTCCTACATCAGCAGCGGCAGCATACTCCCACTCTGCCTCAGTCGGCAAGCGATATTCTGGTAACAAAATCCCAGAAGAACGCTGAGCATAAACGTTTTTATGTTCTGTTACTTTTCCATCTTTCGAAGCTCTAGGCTCTTTTCTTTTGGATTTCTCTTTTAATACAATTTCTTCATTACCACCATACACAGAGGTTGGCGAAGCTAAATACGTTTCAGAACTGAAAGGGCTTTCTGCAGAAACATCAGTAACTTTGGCGTTTTTCTTTAAGTAACCTGCTTTTTCAAGCATTCCTTCGTTCACACGATCCGTTCTCCATTTCGCAAACTCATTGGCTTGAATCCAATTTACTCCAACAACAGGATATTCAGCATAAGAAGGATGCCTTAAATAATTATTAGTCATCGTTTCGTTATATCCTAAACGATTTCTCCAAACCAAGGTGTCAGGAGAAGCACCTGCATAAATATTTTTATAATTTTCTTCTGTTGGAGGAAAAACCTTCTTTAACCATTCTAAATATTCTAAATACATAGAGTTAGTAACTTCGGTCTCATCCATGTAAAAAGACTGAACGTGCTGTTGTGTAGGCAAATTATTCCAATCATGCATCACATCATCTTGAACTCTACCCATTGTAAAAGTACCGCCTTCTACAAAAACTAAACCGGGGCCAGCTTGATTTTTGTTTTTAGCAACAACATTTTTTTGTCGATCTAAGTTCCAGCCTGTGGCTCTGGAGGCATTACTTGAGCTAGATTTTTTACTACAACTAGCCAATCCTGCAATTAACAAAATTGATGTAATCAATTTTAAGTTTAAAATTCTCTTTACTTTCATACTATTAATAGGTCATAATTTGGTGCCGCAATATAACAATTAAGCTTTTATTAACAACATCAATTCATAATAATTTTAACGGGCCTTTTAGTTTTGTTCCGTGCTTGAATACCAACGCAAAAATATATTTTTTATTATTAAAACCTAACCGATTTAAATTATTTTTACCCTTTACATTCGCATTATAAAATTAGTCTAGCCAAAAATGAAAAACACCATATACCTTTGGATACTTCTTATTCTCTCTTTTTCGTCGAGTGCACAGCAAACAGGCACTTTGATGATAAATTGGAGCGAAACTAAACTTATAAATTTTGGTGATTATGCGCTCAAAATACCCACATTCAATGGCGAAAACTTTGAATTCGACCCTGTTAAAAGAAAATTAAAATTTAACATTTTAATTAAAGACAGTCCTCTTAATGGAGGAATAATTTTGACAAATTTTACTTATCAAAACATCAATAGTGATGATTTAGGAGATTTAGCACTCGAAAACATCCCTTTCACACCAGAAGAGAGCATCCAAAAAATCCAATCAAGAACCTTAAATTTCTCTTTGTTATCTTTTTCCCCGATAATTAAAGACAACTTTGGCCTAAAAAAAATCACATCTTTTACCTACAAAACAACATACAATTCCAATAAAGAAACCAATCAGAACAAATCAACAGCCACTTATGCACTCACCAATTCGGTTTTAGCAAATGGAAATTGGTACCAATTTCAAATTCAAAAGTCAGGTGTCTATAAAATCAACAAAACGTTCTTACAACAACTTGGGCTTAATACAAACGCAATTGACCCTAGAAAAATAAAAATCTACGGAAACGGAGGGCGAATGATTCCATTAACCAACAACAATCAATACCCGATTGACCTCGAGGAAACACCCATAGAAGTTATTGGCGAGAGTGACGGCGTATTTAACAATGATGATTATATTCTTTTTTATGGCGAAGGTACTGATACTTGGAATGCAGAAAGCAACACTTTCAACAACTTATATGATGACAACTCCTATTATTATATAAATGTAGACGGCAGCAATGGCAAAAGGATTTCCACGCTTACTCAACCTACTGGAAACACTACATTACTGCTTTCTACGTTTGATGACACACAATTTCACGAAGTAGACAAAATCAACATCAATCAACTTGGCCGTCAATGGTATGGTGAAAAATTTGACACTAACAACGAGCAAGAATTTGAATTTCAGCTACCCAATATTGACAATTCAATTCCTGTCAAAATCAGTGTAGAAGCGGCTTCTGCAGGTTTCACAACAACCTCCTTTACGATTGCATCCAACGCCTCTTCAATTGGCACCATTAACTTTCCACCCATAACCAGCAATTCTACCCTAGCGTTTCAAACTGGAAACTTACCTTCGACCAGTACTTTCATTGGACTGGAAAACAATAAAATAAAGCTCACTTATAACAATGGCGGATTACCCAATGCTACAGGATATTTAAACTATATAAAAATAGTTGCTAAAAGAAAATTAATCGGTTACGGAAAACAATTTCATTTTCAATATGACGCAGCATTTTCTTCTAGTGGAATCGTCGAATACACCATTTCCAATGCAACTGGCATCACACAAGTTTGGGATGTTACAGCGCTCAATTCAATTCAAAAAATCACAAATAACGGTCAAGGGAATATGAACTTCAAAGCAAATCTTGGAGAAATCAAAAAATACATAGCCCTTGATGCCAATGATTTTTTAACACCAAGCACATCTAAAAAAACCAAAACCGCGAACCAAAACATAAAAGGGACTCTATTCAAAAACAATCAAGGTCAATTTCAAGATATTGATTATATCATCATCAGCCCAGCATTCCTGATCAATCAGGCTGAAAAACTGGCTAACTTTCACCGAAATTATTCAACATTAAACGTAAAAGTAATCTCCCTCGAGTCCATTTATCATGAGTTTTCATCTGGAAAACAAGATATAGGCGCGATTAGAAACTGTATCAAATACGTGTACGACAACGCATCAGCACCAGAAAAAAGAGTAAAATACATCAATCTCTTTGGCGACGCTTCCTTTGACTACAAAAATAGAATTAGCAACAACACTAACATTGTCCCTATTTATCACGCCTTGCGAAGCAATGCTACAGGTGAGTCATCCTTTGCTTCAGATGATTTTTATGGACTGATGGATACTAACGAAGGCAACATCACCAACACCTTTGGAGGCATCGATATTGCCGTAGGCCGGATGATTGTAAACAATACCCAACAAGCCGATGAAATGGTGCAAAAAATAATAGAGTACCACGATGCAAAATCATTTGGTAATTGGCGTAACAACTTCGTTCTTATAGCAGATGATTCAGATGTAGCCTCCGATGCTTCTTTACAAGAAAAACAAAATAATTTAGGCGACCTAATTACAGCAGAGAAACCTTTTATAAATGTTTCTAAAATCTTACTTGATTCTTACATTCAAGAAGCTTCATCCGGTGGTTTCAGATACCCAAAAGCAAGGACAGATCTATTTAATGCTTTCGAAAAAGGGGCACTAGTTTTTAACTATTTGGGACATGGTGGTGAAGACGGATTAGCAGCAGAACGAATTTGGGAAAAATCAGATGGACAAAACTTGAACAACCGATTCAAATATCCACTTTTCGTAACTATTACCTGCGAATTCTCAAGATTTGACAATCCTTTACGCTTAACCGCTGGTGAATACACTTATTGGAATCCCAAAGGTGGTGCCATAGCCATGATTACCACCATCCGCTCCATCGGACAATTCAGTGCCGAAAACTTTAATCCGTTATTAACAAAAAACTTATTGTCTTTTGGCTCCAACTCTTATGTTTCCATGGCAGAAGCGCTTCGGATTTCCAAAAACGCCAATCCAAATTCATCTACTAATGTTGTGGTTTTTATTGGTGATCCTGCTTTACAACTGGCCATTCCGAAACCAAAAATCAATTTAACCAAAGTAAACGACATCTCAGTTTCACAACCTATAGATGATTTCAAATCGCTATCAAAAATGAAAATTACGGGCGAAATTACAGATGAAAACAACACTCTTTTAACCAACTACAACGGCGAAATTGCCACCATAATTTCGGATAAAAAAATCACAAGAAACACCCTCAATAATGACGGCAATAGTCCCAGCATTGCGTTCGGAGTTTTGGGAGAAGCTATTTTTAGAGGAAACGCTACTGTAAAAAACGGACAATTTGAATTTAGTTTTGTAGTACCAAGAGATATTCGAATTCCAACGGGTAACGGAAAAATTAGTTTTTATTCTAAAAAAGAAAACGCACTAGAGAATCAAACCGGACACAACACCAACATTATTATTGGCGGAATTAATGAAAATGCAGCAGTAGACAATATAAGTCCAAAAGTGAAGTTATATATGAACGATGAAAATTTCGTTTCAGGCGGAACAACCAATCAATCTCCCATTTTAATAGCACAATTGGAAGACGAAAATGGAATAAATACGGCTAGCGGAATTGGTCATGACATTGTTGCTATTTTAGACGGAGACGAGAGCAATCCTTATGTCTTAAATGATTATTACGAAACCAAACTAGATGATTTCACCTCAGGCATCATAAGATTCCAGTTCCGAGATCTCGCGATTGGTCTTCACACTATAACCATCAAAGCATGGGACGTTTACAACAACCCCGTAACTGCCGAAATACAATTCTTGGTTGTTGGAAGCGAGTCGATTACACTTACAAACGTATTGAATTACCCCAATCCTTTTGTAAATTATACCGAATTTTGGTTTACTCATAACAAGCCTTTTGAACCGTTAGAAGTACAGGTACAAGTTATGACCGTTACAGGCAAAATAGTTTGGTCTAAAAATCAAATCATAACCACTGAGGGCTTTCTATCCAGAGAGATTACTTGGGACGGAAAAGATGATTTCGGGAGTCGCATTGGCAAAGGAGTGTATGTATATCGACTTACGGTCAAATCGACTTTGACTAACAAAAAGGCTCAAAAAATTGAAAAATTGGTCATCCTATAAATTATAGTATATTTGTTCAATGATTTTTTATAAACTAATGAGAAAACTATTACTGATTTTTTTTATTGTTCTAGCAACAACCAGAACCATGGCTCAAGAACGCGCCATCACCACCGGAGTCCCTTTTTTACAAATAGCTGCAGATGCTAGAGCAGCCGGAATGGGAGACATCGGAGTGGCCACCTCACCAGACACCTACTCACAACAATGGAATCCAGCCAAATATGCCTTTGCTACAGATAAGCAAGGATTCTCTGTAAGTTACACACCCTACCTAACCGATATTGTAAATGACATTTCGTTAGGACAAGTAACGTACTACAATCGTTTTAATGAAAGAAGCGCGTTTGCAGGAAGCATCAGATATTTTGGTCTTGGTGAAATAGAACTTAGAGCTGATGCGAATGACCCAGCTCGATTAGTTTCTCCTAATGAGTTTGCTATCGACGGATCATATTCCCTACAATTAAGTGACAAATTTTCCATGGCAGTTGCTGGTAGATTTATCAATTCCAATTTAAAAGTAGCATCAGACAATGGTGACGCTTCTGCTGCAAGTACTTTTGCAGTAGATATTGCAGGTTATTACCAGTCCGAAGAAATAGCATATTCAGATTTTAATGGCCGCTGGAGAGGTGGTTTTAACATCCAAAACTTAGGACCGAAAATTAGTTATGACAATGACGAATTCAGCAATAATTTTCTTCCAGCAAATTTAAAAATTGGCGGTGGTTTTGATTTCATACTAGATGATTACAATAAAGTTTCAGTCAATTTAGAATTCAACAAATTATTAGTTCCAACACCACAGTTTGAAAGTACCGATACTGCAGCAGAAGCCACTCAAAAAAGAGAAGACTATCGCAAAATAGGATGGGTTTCTGGAATTTTCAAATCGTTTGGTGATGCACCTGGAGGATTTAGCGAAGAACTAAAAGAAGTCACCTACGCCTTAGGAGTTGAATATGAATACCAAGATTCCTTTTCTTTACGCACAGGATATTTCAACGAAAGCGATCTAAAAGGAGCCAGAAAGTTTTTCGCTTTAGGCGCTGGATTCAAATACAATGTAGTCAAAGTGGACGTGTCGTATTTATTTTCTGCATCAAAAGTAAAAAACCCTTTAGAGAACACCTTACGTTTCTCCCTGACCTTTAATTTTGGGGATAAATACGAAAATTATTAAAACCATATAAAGTAACATTCGATCCAAATTTCAATAGAAAACTCTTTTGAAATTTGGATTTTTTTTCCTTAACCACAAAATAGAAATAGTCAAAACCTCACTTGGCATTCCTTGGAAATAAATACTTTTACACAAATGAAAGAAATAAGCATCACTACTTCATTCCAACAATTCGACAGCTTGTTAGAATTGCCTTCTGAAATTCAACACTTAATGCAAGAAGCTGTAAAAATCAGAAAAAACGCTTACGCTCCCTATTCACAATTTAGAGTTGGTGCAGCTTTACTTTTAGACAACCAAGAGATAATTTGTGGATCCAATCAAGAAAACGCAGCGTATCCATCAGGACTTTGTGCTGAACGTGTCGCTATTTTTTATGCAGGAGCCAAGTATCCTGGAGCTAAAATTACCAAAATAGCTATTACAGCCTCTTCTGACACGAACCCAACTACCGAACCCATTCCGCCTTGTGGCGCTTGTAGACAATCAATTGCTGAATACGAAATCAAACAAGATCAAGCTATTGAAATATTTTTCATGGGAGAAACTGGCGTGATTTACCAATCCGATTCATTAAAAAACCTACTCCCGTTTATGTTTAACAAAAAATTCCTATAATGAGCATAAAAACTAGTTGTTTAATTTTATTGCTTACTAGGAATGTTCTATTTTTGCATTTCGAAAATTTAGATTGAATTAGAAGTGCGTTTATCAAAAAACGTCCTTTTACAAACTTAATTTTACACCATCTCAAATAGTATTAACACTTACAAAAGAATTAATTCAGATGAAAGAAGTTACAAAAGAAGTATATTTAAAGTGGTATGAAGACATGCTTCTTTGGAGAAAGTTTGAAGACAAACTAGCGGCTCTTTACATACAACAAAAAATAAGAGGTTTTCTTCATTTGTACAATGGTCAAGAAGCCGTTTTAGCGGGAGCACTTCACGCTATGGATTTGACAAAAGACAAAATGATCACTGCTTACAGAAACCACGTACAACCTATCGGAATGGGCGTTGACCCAAGAAGAGTAATGGCCGAACTATTAGGAAAAGCTACTGGTACTTCAAAAGGTATGGGTGGTTCTATGCACATTTTCTCAAAAGAATTCCGTTTTTATGGCGGACACGGTATTGTAGGAGGACAAATTCCTCTTGGAGCTGGTTTAGCCTTTGGAGACAAATACAACAATACTGGAGGTGTTACTTTAACTTATTTCGGAGATGGTGCTGCTCGTCAAGGTTCACTTCACGAGGCTTTCAACATGGCTATGCTTTGGAAATTACCCGTAGTGTTTATCGTTGAAAACAACGGATACGCCATGGGAACTTCTGTAGAAAGAACAGCTAATCACTCTGACATTTGGAAATTAGGTTTAGGTTACGAAATGCCTTGCGGACCTGTTGACGGAATGAACCCTGTGAAAGTAGCAGAAGCAATGACAGAAGCGATCGAAAGAGCAAGACGCGGTGACGGACCAACATTCTTAGAAATGAAAACGTACCGTTACAGAGGACATTCTATGTCTGACGCTCAATTGTATCGCTCAAAAGATGAAATTGAAGAATACAAAAAAATCGACCCTATTACTCAAGTTTTAGATGTAATCTTGGATCAAAAATATGCAACTGAGGAAGAAATTGAAGTAATTGACCAACGAGTAAAAGACTTGGTTGAAGAATGCGTGAAATTCTCTGAAGAATCTCCATACCCTGAACTACAACAAATGTACGACATGGTATATGAAGAAGAAAATTATCCGTTTACCCCTCACAAATTATAATAAATTATGGCAACAATTATCACAATGCCCCGTTTGAGCGATACTATGACAGAAGGAACGGTAGCAACTTGGTTAAAAAAAGTAGGCGACAAAATAAATGAAGGCGACATTCTAGCTGAAATCGAAACAGATAAAGCAACCATGGAATTCGAGTCTTTTAATGAAGGAACACTTCTATATATTGGTATACCTGAAGGAGAAACAGCACCAATTGATTCTCTACTTGCCATCATCGGTGCAGAAGGAGAAGATGTAACAGCATTAATTGCCGGTGGAGCTGCCGCTGCCGCTCCAGCAGCAACAGAAGCTCCAAAAGAAGCAACTGTTACTCCAGCAGCAACAACTACTGCTACAGCTCTTCCAAAAGGAGTAATCGTAGTAACTATGCCACGTTTAAGCGACACTATGACCGAAGGTACAGTAGCAACATGGTTGAAAAAAGTTGGTGATACAGTAGCAGAAGGAGATATTTTAGCTGAAATCGAAACCGACAAAGCTACAATGGAATTTGAATCTTTCAATGAAGGAACTTTACTTTACATTGGAATTGAAGAAGGAAACACAGCACCAATTGATAGTCTTTTGGCTATTATTGGACCTGCAGGAACAGATATTTCTGGGGTAGCAGCTGGCTTTACTGCTGGTGGAACTACTACTTCTCCTGTAGCGACTGAAACAGCGGCTGCACCTGTAGCAACTGAAAAAAGCATTGAAACTATTCAAGAACCAAGTGCTGACGGACAAAGAATATTAGCTTCTCCTTTAGCTAAAAAATTAGCTTCTGAAAAAGGAATCCAATTATCACAAGTAAAAGGCAGTGGTGAAAATGGTCGTATCACAAAAAGCGATATCGAAAACTTTACACCACAAGCAAGTGCTACTACTCAAGCAGCTCCGCAACAAGCTCCTGCCGCTAAGACTGAAACTGTAGCAGCTCCAAAACCTTATGTTCCTGCTGGACAAGTAGCGACAGAAGAAATCAAGAATTCGCAAATGCGTAAGATTATCGCAAAACGTTTATCAGAATCTTTGTTCACAGCACCTCATTACAATTTGGTAATTGAAGTAAGTATGGACGAAGCAATGAAATCAAGAGCCGTAATCAATGCTGTGCCAGATACTAAAGTTTCTTTTAACGATATGGTGATTAAAGCAAGTGCATTGGCGTTAAAGAAACACCCAAAAATCAATTCACAGTGGAAAGATGACGCAATAACTATCAACTATCACGTAAATATTGGTGTAGCAGTAGCTGTTGAAGACGGATTAGTTGTTCCTGTGTTACCTTTTACTGACGGTATGAGTTTATCACAAATTGGTACAAGCGTAAGAGATTTAGCAGGAAGAGCAAAAAACAAAAAACTATTACCTACTGAAATGGAAGGAAGCACTTTTACCATTTCTAACTTAGGTATGTTTGGTATTACTGAATTCAACTCTATCATCAACCAACCGAATTCAGCTATCCTTTCCGTTGGAGCAATCGTTGAAAAACCTGTAGTGAAAAATGGACAAATTGTAGTTGGTAACACTATGATGTTATCATTAGCATGTGACCATAGAACTATTGATGGAGCAACAGGCGCTCAGTTTTTACAAACATTAAAACAATACATTGAAAACCCAGTAACTATGTTAGCATAACAAAAGTTTTCTTTACTATAGAAATCCCGTTTTGAACTTTCAAAACGGGATTTTTTATTACTTATTCTTGGCTTCAATCCACTTTGACATGTATTTTGTACTGGCAAGCGTATGATGTTGCAAAAGCGTACCATAAAAATTATTCAACCTATGTCCCTCAATGTTGGACAACAAATACTGCAATCGCCCTACAAAAACACTTTCAAAAAGCTCTTTTTGATATCTTTGATTCAGGATAGCAAACCCATTTTGTTGTGATGTAAGCCAGCTGAATTTATCAGTATACAATTGCACTGCGGCATCGACAAAATCCTCTACAGCATCATTAACAAAACCATTCCAAAGCAAATCTCCCTGCATAGATTCTGCACCAATAGAAGTTGTTACACTAGGCGTACCTACTTGCATTGCTTCTAATAACTTCCCTTTTATACCTGCTCCAAATCGCAAAGGAGCCAAAACTACTTTTGATTGTTGAACTACTTCCTGAGCGTCTTCAGCACGTCCCATAATAAAAAAATTCGTTTTAGGATGATGCAATTGTAGCACTTTTTGAGAAGGATATGCTCCGTAAATTTTTAAAGTTGCGTTCGGTAATTTTTGAAGAATTTTAGGCCAAATCGTCTCTTTCAAATATTGAACGGCATTCCAATTAGGCTCATGAAGAAAGTTACCGATAAAAACGAAACCATCTCGTTCTTCATACAAAGGCAATTCACTTACAAGAGAAGCGTCGAACGCATCCGAAAGGATTGGTATGTAAAACAACAAAGAAGCATCAATTTTAAAAACAGCCTGTAGAACATCCATTTCAAATTCGGACACCATTAAAGTCAAATCACATCTTAAAATGCTTGCAATCTCACGCTTTGCTACTTCTTCAACCAATAAATCTTCTAGAGAAAACGGTCTGTTTTGTTTAAAAGCTTTTTGTCTGGCCAATCGCAAACAATGCAAATCTTCAGTATCTAAAATTCTAATCGCATTAGGACAATTTTCAATAACTCGCCACCCAAACTGTTCTTCAATCATAAATCGATCAAACAAAACCACAGTGGGCTGTAAAGACCCTACAAACTCATCAAAACTAGAATCATTTAGCTTTATAGCAACTTTATCAATACCAAACTCTGACAAATCAATCATAAATTCACTATCTTGAGCTGCACTAGCAAAAGTTACCTCATATCCTTGCTTTTGAAACAAACCAATGAGTTGCATCATTCTACTTCCCGCAGCCGAAGAATTAGGCTCTGGCCAAACAAAACCAATTACCAATAGTTTTTTCATATCAAATTAATTGTAGATACAAAATAATACTATTTCATTCTGATTCTAGCTTTTTGAAAGAAAAATCAAAACTAAAAAGCTAAATTTGTAGTCAATAAATTGAATAATATCATGTTAGGATTAAAATTAGCCACAGACCCTCGTTGGGTGACCATAGTTGAGTCAAATATTGAAGAAATTCTTACAGATCATGCTTGGTGCGAACAAAAAGCGGCTTCCAATGCCATATATATTATCATTAACAATTCGGAAAAAGAAGAATTGGTAACCGAAATGACCAAAATCGCTTTAGAAGAAATGGAACATTTTCAAATGGTACACAACATTATCAAAGAAAAAGGATTAACGTTAGGCAGAGAAAGAAAAGACAATTATGTTAATGACTTAGTTAAGTTTGCTAAAAAAGACGGTAGCCGTAACGATGCTTTGGTTGAACGTTTATTATTTGCAGCCATGATCGAAGCCAGAAGTTGTGAGCGCTTTAGAGTCCTTTCTAAAAACATTAAAGATCAAGAATTAGCCAAATTCTACCATGAACTCATGATTAGTGAAGCCGGGCATTATACAACTTTCTTAAAATTCGCCAAACTATATACCGAAAAAATAGATGTCGACCAACGCTGGCAAGAATGGATCGACTATGAAAGTTCTATTATTGGAAACTACGGAAAATCAGAAACAGTGCACGGTTAATTTTAACTATAAATACAACAACAATGAACAAAAAAACACTCATCATCAAAATACTAAAATTTTCAGGGATTGGGATCTTCACTTTATTGTTGTGTATGTTTCTTACCCCCATTATTTTTTCTGATACAATAAAAGAAGAAGTAAAAAAATATGCCAACACCAAACTTGAAGGTGAACTGAATTACGGAGACGCTAATCTATCGTTTTTTAAACATTTTCCATCATTGACATTGACTTTAAACGATGTCAATTTAAATGGTTCCATCCCTTTTGAAAAAGAAAAATTTGTATCTGCCAAAGAAATCGCTTTTGGCATCGATGTAACAAGTTTACTTTTTGGGAAAGCAGTAGACATTGACCAAATTATTATAACCGAAGGAAACATCAATGTAAAAGTGGATAAAAATGGTCAAGCCAATTACAATGTGTACAAAGGAAATGAAGAAACACCTAAAAAAGATGAAGAGGAAAGCAATACCGCTTTACAACTTGAAAAAATTGAAATCCTCAACAGCAAAGTAGTTTATGATGACCAATCAACGGCAATTCATATTGATTTATTTGATTTTAATTATACTGGAAAAGGGGATTTAAGTTCGAATCTATTTGATTTATACTCTAAAGTCGATATTTCTAAAATGAATTTCATCTACGAAAACGAACCGTATTTGATGAATAAAAAAGTGGCTGGAGATTTAATTACTAGGGTTAATGTAAATTCATTGTCATTTGTTTTCGAACAAAATAACCTAAACATCAATAAGCTTTTAGTTGATTTTAAAGGAAAATTTGATTTTCTAAAAGACGGATACAATATTGATTTTAACATTAAATCAAATGATAGCGAACTCTATGATTTGATTAATGCTTTTCCTCCTAAATTTATCACTTGGCTAGAAAAAACAGAAATTAAAGGAAAAACCGACCTCCTTTTAACCCTAAAAGGAAAATACATTGCTTCTCAAAAAATAGCACCAGACTTACATTTAGACTTAAAAATAAAAGACGGTTTTGTAAACTACAACAAAAGTAAATTTCCTGTTTCTAATTTAAACTTAGATTTTAACGCAAAACTACAATCTCTTGACCCAAACCAATTAGTATTGGATGTAAATGGTATTTCTTTAAATATTGAGAAAGAATATTTAAAAGCAAAATGGCACTCTAAAGGAGTGGAAAACATTGAACTGAATGGAGAATTATTCAGTTTCATTGATTTAGAAAAACTAAATAATGCATTAGGAATTCCGAATCTAACCGTAAAAGGGCTTTTAACTGGAAAAGGAACAATGAATGGAACTTTCAATGCGAAAAATAATAGTTTTCCCATAGCTGATATTGCTTTGGAGCTTAAAAATGGTTTTATTCAAACAGAATATTATCCCAATCCAATAACCAACATCAATTGTAATGCTACTATAAAAAATCAAAAAGGGTCAATAGATGATTTGAAAGTAAAATTACAACCTGCTAGTTTCACTTTTGAACAAGAACCCTTTACAGTTGAAGCCAACTTAGAAAATTTCAAAGATTTAACCTATGATGTAAAGGCAAAAGGAGTTTTAAATATCAGCAAAATATATAAAGTATTTTCTCAAAAAGGATTAGATATTGAAGGATATATTAAAACTGATTTAGCACTTAAAGGAAAACAAAGTGATGCCGAAAAAGGCAACTATAACAAATTGAATAACAGAGGAACACTAGAAGTTAGAAACATTGCTATAGCATCATCATATCTTCCAAAAAAACTTTTAATCAAAGAAGGTATTTTCAAATTCAATCAAGACAAAATGTCTTTCGATACATTTATAGCTAGTTACAGTCAATCCGATTTTAAGTTAAATGGTTACTTAAAAAATGTGTTTAACTTTCTAAGCCCAAGAAAAGGGACACTTAAAGGTGCTTTTACTTTGCAATCAAAGTTCATTAATGCGGATGAATTTATGAGTTCAGAAACAACTAATACAGCTGCTGCAAACTCAACTAAAGAGAACCCTACTAAGTCAACAACTAGTACTGGAGTCATAATTATACCTAAAAATCTTGATTTACAGTTCAAAGCCATTGTTCAAAAAGTCGATTTTCAAGAATTACATCTTACTAAAGCCAATGGAAATTTGAAAATGAAAAATGGTAAATTATACCTTCAAAACACCAATTTCAACCTTATTGGATGCCAAGTAGGAATGAATGCACTATACGAAAGCTTAACTGCTAAAAAAGCACTATTTGAATACCAAATTAAAGCCACAGATTTTGATATTAAAAGAGCTTATAAAGAAGTTAAAATTTTTCGAGAAATGGCAAGTGCCGCAGAAAAAGCACAAGGAATAGTTTCTTTAGACTACAAACTTAAAGGCCGTTTAAACTCAAATATGGAGCCAGTATTCCCATCATTAGTAGGGAACGGAGTTTTATCCGTAAAAGACATTAAACTCTATGGAATGAAAATGTTTAATGTAGTTGGAAGCCAAACCAATCACGATAAAATGAAGAATCCTGAGCTTTCTAAAGTTGACATTAAAAGTTCGATTAAAAATAACATTATGACTATCGAACGTTTCAAATTCAAATTCGCTGGCTTTAGACCAAGAATAGAAGGAACCACAAGTTTGGATGGTAGACTAAATCTAAAAATGAGGTTGGGACTTCCTCCATTGGGAATATTTGGAATACCAATAACCGTTACGGGTAATAAAGATAATCCAAAAATAAAAATTGGCAAAGAAACCCAGGAACTTGAATCTACTGAGGACAAAGAGGATTAAAAGAATAGAAACGCTACTGTAACCACAGTAGCGTTTCTATTCTTTTATTAAGTCTTCAGATTGCTTACCTATAAGTACCCTACTTCACTAAGTCATCAAAATAAAATAACTGCATAAATTAAGTTGCTACACTAATTAATTGATCGCACCTTACTCAATCACTAAGGAACGCTTGACAACATCGACCGCTTCTAGTGTACCCGTATGCTTCATGGAAACATCAGACAATTTAACAGCATCAATCCACCCCCAATTACCTTGTAACACTTTAGTAAGTTTAATAACAATATTCATCGGTTTAACACCAACATCGTTCGATAAATTAGTACCAACACCGAATGAAAACCCAATTTTATTTTTACAATAGGCTGTAATTTTTGCTACTTTCTCATAATTAAGTCCATCCGAAAAAATTATAGTCTTAGTCAGTGGATTAATCCCTAGATCACGATAATGATTAATAATCTTAGCCGCAAAAACAACCGGATCGCCACTATCATGACGAACTCCATCAAACAACTTTGCGTATTTCTTATCAAAATCCCTTAAAAAGACATCTGTAGTAAATGTATCCGTTAGAGCAATTCCTAAATCACCTTGATACACTGTTGTCCAGTTTTGCAATGCAGAAATATTAGCAGACTTATACCCAAAAACCGCACCATGAAACATAAACCATTCATGAGCATGCGTACCGATAGGTTTAGTTCCATTCAAATATGACAAATAAACATTACTAGTCCCAACGAAATTAGGCAAACCACAAACATTCGAAGTATGTACCACTATTTGATGAACTTCATAAGAATAACGACGTCTAGAACCAAAATCAGCAATAGTGATTCCAAGTTCAGAATACTTCTTCATTTTATCTTGTACTACATGAACTACTTCTTCATTCGTTTGTCTCGACTCACCCGTCAACTTATAATACAGTTCACATATCAGAGCCATCAAAGGAACTTCCCACAAAATAGTGCGGTACCACATACCCTCTATATAAACTTGTAAGTCACCTCCTTTTTGCTCTACAGTTATTTCAGAAGGGTCATACCGATAACCTTGCAAAAAATCCAAATAAGTACGTTTTAAGTAAGGACACGCATTGATCAAAAAGGCTTTCTCATCATCACTTAACTGTAACCTACTCATCTCTAGAATAGCACTTTTCAGAACCGTCGCAAAACCTTCTGGAAATACATGTTTACCTCTATTTATAAATTGATACCTAACACAAGACTCAGGAAACAATTGAAAAACGGCCTGCTGCATCGTGAATTTATAGAAATCATTATCTAAAATTGATTCAAAAGTAACTAAAGAGCTATCTGACATAATGTTATATTTATAGAAAGTTACAAAATAAATCACAAAAGGTAGTAATTACAACAAAAACTTGTGATCATCTGTAACCCCCACAAGAGTCATTATCATCCCACATGGTTCCCGCTATCCTCTAAATCTTGCTTGGGCTTTATTCGCCCAAGCAAGGATACCGCTGCTATCGGGGTTAAGGAGCTACAATGGGCCTATTTATAGGCATTGTTACAACCAAAAAACTCCATTAGATATTCTCTAATGGAGTTTTTTTTTGTTTTTGTACTCAGAGCGGGACTTGAACCCGCACGAACATTGCTGTTCACTGGATTTTAAGTCCAGCGTGTCTACCAATTTCACCATCCGAGCAATTAGTGGTACCTCCAGGGATCGAACCAGGGACACATGGATTTTCAGTCCATTGCTCTACCATCTGAGCTAAGGTACCCTACTTTTAGGAGTAGTTATAAAAAAACCCTTCACTTTTGATGAAGGGTTTTCTAAAGAAAGGCGGCGACATACTCTCCCACAAATTGCAGTACCATCTGCGCAGGCGGGCTTAACTTCTCTGTTCGGAATGGGAAGAGGTGAGCCCCGCCGCAATAACCACCTTAAGGTCGTTTTGCAATGGGTAACCAGTTTGTACTGATTAACATTACATAATATCTTAACATACTGAGATAAAGAATATAAAAAGTTTCAACTTGCCTTGAGCGAAGTCGAAAGGAGAAAGTTCTCTCCCGAGAGCTTTCGCTCTCGGGAAAAAGGTGTACATAAGCTTACGGGTTATTAGTACTACTCGACTATGACATTACTGCCTTTACATCTATAGCCTATCAACGTGGTCATCTCCCACGACCCTTAAAAGAAATCTCATCTTGTGGTGGGTTTCGCGCTTATATGCTTTCAGCGCTTATCCCTTCCAAACGTAGCTACTCTGCGGTGCCCCTGGCGGGACAACAGATACACTAGAGGTTTGTCCAATTCGGTCCTCTCGTACTAGAATCAGATCCACTCAAATTTCTAACGCCCACAGTAGATAGAGACCGAACTGTCTCACGACGTTCTGAACCCAGCTCGCGTGCCACTTTAATGGGCGAACAGCCCAACCCTTGGGACCTTCTCCAGCCCCAGGATGTGACGAGCCGACATCGAGGTGCCAAACCCCCCCGTCGATATGAGCTCTTGGGGGAGATCAGCCTGTTATCCCCGGCGTACCTTTTATCCTTTGAGCGATGGCCCTTCCATGCGGAACCACCGGATCACTATGCTCTACTTTCGTACCTGATCGACCTGTATGTCTCTCAGTCAAGCTCCCTTATGCCATTGCACTCTTCGCACGGTTACCAAGCGTACTGAGGGAACCTTTAGAAGCCTCCGTTACTCTTTTGGAGGCGACCACCCCAGTCAAACTACCCACCAAGCAATGTCCTCTCTATCGAGAGTTAGGCCTCAGATAAACAAAGGGTTGTATTTCAACAATGACTCCACAACGCCTAGCGACGCCACTTCACAGTCTCCAACCTATCCTACACATCATTTATCCAAGGTCAATACTAAGCTATAGTAAAGGTGCACAGGGTCTTTTCGTCCCACTGCGGGTAAACGGCATCTTCACCGTTACTACAATTTCACCGAGCTCATGGCTGAGACAGTGTCCAGATCGTTACACCATTCGTGCAGGTCGGAACTTACCCGACAAGGAATTTCGCTACCTTAGGACCGTTATAGTTACGGCCGCCGTTTACTGGGGCTTCAATTCAATGCTTCTCCGAAGATAACATCTCCTCTTAACCTTCCAGCACCGGGCAGGTGTCAGGCCCTATACTTCATCTTACGATTTTGCAGAGCCCTGTGTTTTTGATAAACAGTCGCCTGGACCTCTTCACTGCGGCCCCGATTACTCGGGGCGACCCTTCTCCCGAAGTTACGGGTCTATTTTGCCTAATTCCTTAGCCATGAATCTCTCGAGCACCTTAGGATTCTCTCCTCGACTACCTGTGTCGGTTTACGGTACGGGTACTAATTACCTGAAGTTTAGAGGTTTTTCTTGGAAGCCCTTAGGCGCACTATCTCTTTGACCGAAGTCTCCGAGTACTATCGTATTTCCCCAAGCCGCGTGGATTTGCCTGCGCAGCTTATAGGTAGGTACTTCAACGAACTATTCCGTCAGTTCGCGGCGCTTTCATCACTCCGTCACCCCATCACAGTAATCAGTAGTACGGGAATATTAACCCGTTGGCCATCGACTGTCCCTTTCGGGTTCGCCTTAGGTCCCGACTAACCCACAGCTGATTAGCATAGCTGTGGAAACCTTAGTCTTTCGGTGTGCGGGTTTCTCGCCCGCATTATCGTTACTTATGCCTACATTTTCTTTTCTAACCAGTCCAGCATGCCTTACGACACACCTTCAACCCTGTTAGAATGCTCCCCTACCACTTACAATTGCTTGTAAATCCATAGCTTCGGTAATATGTTTATGCCCGATTATTATCCATGCTCGTCCGCTCGACTAGTGAGCTGTTACGCACTCTTTAAATGAATGGCTGCTTCCAAGCCAACATCCTAGCTGTCTGGGCAGACAAACCTCGTTCTTTCAACTTAACATATATTTGGGGACCTTAGCTGATGGTCTGGGTTCTTTCCCTCTCGGACTTGGACCTTAGCACCCAAGCCCTCACTGTTATCAATCATTATATAGCATTCGGAGTTTGTCAGGAATTGGTAGGCGGTGAAGCCCCCGCATCCAATCAGTAGCTCTACCTCTATATAACTAAAATAACGCTGCACCTAAATGCATTTCGGGGAGTACGAGCTATTTCCGAGTTTGATTGGCCTTTCACCCCTACCCACAGGTCATCCGAAGACTTTTCAACGTCAACCGGTTCGGACCTCCACACTGTGTTACCAGCGCTTCATCCTGCCCATGGGTAGATCACACGGTTTCGCGTCTAACACTACTGACTAAAGCGCCCTATTCAGACTCGCTTTCGCTACGGATCCGTGGCTTAACCACTTATCCTTGCCAGCAACGTTAACTCGTAGGCTCATTATGCAAAAGGCACGCCGTCACCCCACGAAAGGGCTCCGACCGCTTGTAAGCGTATGGTTTCAGGATCTATTTCACTCCGTTATTCACGGTTCTTTTCACCTTTCCCTCACGGTACTGGTTCACTATCGGTCTCTCAGGAGTATTTAGCCTTAGCGGATGGTCCCGCCAAATTCAGACAGGGTTTCACGTGCCCCGCCCTACTCAGGATACCACTATCCTTTACATTCATTACTTATACAGGGCTATCACCTTCTTTGGCTCTACTTTCCAGTAGATTCTAATTCTTTATGCAAGAAATCTCGTGGTCCTACAACCCCAACATTGCCGTAACAACATTGGTTTGGGCTAATCCGCGTTCGCTCGCCACTACTTACGGAATCACTTTTGTTTTCTTCTCCTCCGCCTACTTAGATGTTTCAGTTCAGCGGGTTTGCCCACCTATCGGTGTACTATGTCTTCAACATAGTGGGTTGCCCCATTCAGGTATCTACGGATCAATTCGTGTGTGCCAATCCCCGTAGCTTTTCGCAGCTTATCACGCCTTTCTTCGCCTCTGAGAGCCTAGGCATCCCCCATACGCCCTTATTTTGCTTATTGTACCAATCATAAAATTAATTATGACCGTTTTTTTTCGCTTTCTCTAATAAATCAGAGAAAACTGCTTTCTACTTTTTATTATTTCTTATCTCAATATGTCAATGAACTTTAAATAAGTATTAAGTATTCTGTATTAAGTACTAAGACCTTATTGTCTTAATTCTTGATACTATCATCTTGATACTATCTTGTGGAGAATAACGGAGTCGAACCGTTGACCTCCTGCGTGCAAGGCAGGCGCTCTAGCCAGCTGAGCTAATCCCCCATTTTTTGTAAAATTCCAAATTTTTAAATTCCAAATTCCAAAAAAAAAGGATTTCAACCTCTAGAATTTCCTAATTAAGTGTAAATAGTAGTCCCGGGCAGACTCGAACTGCCGACCCCTACATTATCAGTGTAGTACTCTAACCAGCTGAGCTACGAGACTCTGTTTTTTACTTAATTCTTTATTCAATTTCTTTAAATTAACAGCAAGAGTAATATAATCGGTGTCATAGCACCTTTAAAATCTTCTTCTTTTTCCTTAGCGTGCTTTACGCTAACACTAAGGCTCTAGAAAGGAGGTGTTCCAGCCGCACCTTCCGGTACGGCTACCTTGTTACGACTTAGCCCTAGTTACCAGTTTTACCCTAGGCAGCTCCTTGCGGTCACCGACTTCAGGCACCCCCAGCTTCCATGGCTTGACGGGCGGTGTGTACAAGGCCCGGGAACGTATTCACCGGATCATGGCTGATATCCGATTACTAGCGATTCCAGCTTCACGGAGTCGAGTTGCAGACTCCGATCCGAACTGTGACCGGCTTTGTAGATTCGCTCCTGGTCACCCAGTGGCTGCTCTCTGTACCGGCCATTGTAGCACGTGTGTAGCCCAAGGCGTAAGGGCCGTGATGATTTGACGTCATCCCCACCTTCCTCACAGTTTGCACTGGCAGTCTCGTTAGAGTTCCCGACATGACTCGCTGGCAACTAACAACAGGGGTTGCGCTCGTTATAGGACTTAACCTGACACCTCACGGCACGAGCTGACGACAACCATGCAGCACCTTGTAAATTGTCTTGCGAAAAGTCTGTTTCCAAACCGGTCAATCTACATTTAAGCCTTGGTAAGGTTCCTCGCGTATCATCGAATTAAACCACATGCTCCACCGCTTGTGCGGGCCCCCGTCAATTCCTTTGAGTTTCATTCTTGCGAACGTACTCCCCAGGTGGGATACTTATCACTTTCGCTTAGCCACTGAACTTGCGCCCAACAGCTAGTATCCATCGTTTACGGCGTGGACTACCAGGGTATCTAATCCTGTTCGCTACCCACGCTTTCGTCCATCAGCGTCAATCCATTAGTAGTAACCTGCCTTCGCAATTGGTATTCCATGTAATCTCTAAGCATTTCACCGCTACACTACATATTCTAGTTACTTCCTAATAATTCAAGTCTAGCAGTATCAATGGCCGTTCCACCGTTGAGCGATGGGCTTTCACCACTGACTTACTAAACCGCCTACGGACCCTTTAAACCCAATGATTCCGGATAACGCTTGGATCCTCCGTATTACCGCGGCTGCTGGCACGGAGTTAGCCGATCCTTATTCTTACAGTACCGTCAAGCTCCCTCACGAGGGAGTGTTTCTTCCTGTACAAAAGCAGTTTACAATCCATAGGACCGTCATCCTGCACGCGGCATGGCTGGATCAGGCTTGCGCCCATTGTCCAATATTCCTCACTGCTGCCTCCCGTAGGAGTCTGGTCCGTGTCTCAGTACCAGTGTGGGGGATCTCCCTCTCAGGACCCCTACCCATCGTTGCCTTGGTAAGCCGTTACCTTACCAACTAGCTAATGGGACGCATGCTCATCTTTTGCCGTTGTGACTTTAATGTGAAAATGATGCCATTCTCACATACTATGAGGTATTAATCCAAATTTCTCTGGGCTATCCCTCTGCAAAAGGTAGATTGCATACGCGTTACGCACCCGTGCGCCGGTCTCTAGTTCCGAAGAACTATACCCTCGACTTGCATGTGTTAAGCCTGCCGCTAGCGTTCATCCTGAGCCAGGATCAAACTCTTCATCGTATATTGTGCGCTTAATAAATTAAGCTATTTTTATGCGAATCCAATTCTATCGGTGTTTATTCTAATCTCTCGATTATCTTACTCTTTTTTTCTTTGTCTTATCTTTCAATAAGACGGCTGTCAATTCAATATGTCTAGGAACGTATTCTTCTTGTTTTCTGCGCTTTTCGTTGTTGCGATTAGCGGGTGCAAAAGTAGAAATTCTTTTTTTAACTGGCAAGAAAAAAATGAAGTTTTTTTTTGAGATTTTTATCTCGTTTAAATCATTCTATCTTATCAATCTCTCAAGGAACTTCCCGTGTTTTGCGGGGTGCAAAGGTAAATAACTCTTTTATTTCTCACAAGCTTTTTTTGATTTTTATTTTTGAAAATCTCTTTTCGTTAATCTCAATCGCTTGCCAGTTTTTAAAAGAACGTCGCCGTTGTTGCGGGTGCAAAAGTAGACCCTTTTTTCGTTTATACAAGCCCTTTTTAAAACTTTTTTTGATTTATTTTCTAAAATCCTAAAAACATGGACGTTAAAATAAGCGTTTTTGAACTATTAATAATCAAAACTCTCCTTTTCTATCGTTTTCTTAAAAAATAGACTCATCTTGCCTTTCGCAAAACATCTCTAAAACCCTAAATCCGCGTTAGGGATAGTAGTGGAAAGCCCACAGACTAGTGTAGTGACAACGAAACTAGTCGAGGACTTGTAGCGGATAGCCCGGCTCCTTATATATAGTACCACCAAACTTCTGGCTTAAAACTAAATCTCTCTATATATAAGGAGAACGCCCAAATATTATTCATAACGAATTGCGCGAACTGGAGAAATACGAGTAATGATATAAGAAGGAATCAGAAGCACTACGAAACACACCACTACGGTCATTAGGTTAAGTAAAATAATATAACCTACATTAAAATACACCGGCGCCTCATTTACATAGTAGTTTTCAGGATTCAACTTAACTATTCCAAAATAATGCTGCGCCAACAAAATTGAAAACCCAATTATATTACCCCATAGCAAACCACGAATGATTAGATAAAAAGCATTATAGAGAAATATTTTTCGTATAGACCAATTATCGGCCCCTAAAGCTTTTAGTATTCCTATCATTTGCGTGCGCTCTAAAATGAGTACCAACAAAGCAACGACCATATTAATAGTAGCCACAAGAATCATAATGACAAGAATCACTACTATGTTTATATCAAAGAGTTTTAGCCACTCGAATATATAACTATATTTTTCAACTATTGTTTTACTATCTAAGGTAGCGGGTATTTCTTGATACACCTTATCACCTATTTCCTGAATCGCATCAAAATCATCTGCAAAAACTTCAAAAGCACCAATTTGATTACTATTCCATTTATTCAATCGCTGTACATGCCGAATATCACCAATGATAAAGTTAGCGTCAAATTCTTGAAATCCAGAATTGAAAATGCCTACAATCTTAAAACTACGCACATTATACCCTTCTTTTTTCATGAAATAGGTATGAAAAGAATCATTTAACTTCAATTGTAAACGTGAAGCGCTATAGGAAGAAATCAACACTTCCTGCTCTAGTACACCTGCAACATTAGGCAACCGACCAGAAACCAGATATTCCTTAAGATATTTCCAATGATAATCAGCACCAACACCCTTAAACAAAATTCCTTCGAAGGATGATTCAGTTCTAATGATCCCCGATTTCGTAGCTATTGCTTGTATGTGCTCAATTTGAGGAATGGATTTGAAGTCTGGATAAAAAAGTTGTTGCTTTATAATTGGAACCAAAGATGCCTCAGACTGATTACTGTCAAAATTAGAGATAACAATATGCCCATTGAAAGCGGCTATTTTTTCTCGAATCTTTTGTTGCAAACCAATACCTGTTGCCACAGCAACCATCATCATAATTATTCCAATAGCAATTGCTGCAATAGCAATGTTTATAATCGGAGCCGAAATACTACTTTTATAATCTTTAGCGGTGATTAATCGTTTGGCGATAAAATATTCTAGCTTCAAGGAAGTTTGTTTTATTTTAATATTACTATAAAGGCATTTTCTTTTTCATTTCCTCCACTACAGCATAGGCAGCAGGACAAATTGGAATATTCTTTAATGTAATATCAGTAATTTGTTGGAATTTTTTTCTGTCAGTATGCGGGAATTCACGGCAAGCCTTTGGACGGACTTCATAAATAAAGCAAGTATTATCATGATCCAAAAAAGAACAAGGCACTTGCTGCAACACATAATCTTTATCTTCATCTATACGCAAGTATTGCGCAATAAACTGTTGCGGCTTCATTCTTAAATATTTAGCGATACGCTCTATATCAGCATCAGTAAACAAAGGCCCTGTCGTTTTACAACAATTAGCACATGATAAGCAATCGATTTTTTTAAAAACAGCATCGTGTAAATCCTGCATTTGGTAATCCAAATTTTTAGGCACCTTCTTTTTTAGCTTATCGAAATACTTTTTGTTTTCGTTATGCTTATCTTTGGCTAGTTTCTCTAATTCTACTAAATCCGGCTTCAAAGGCTATAATTTTGGTTAAAACACAAAAGTAAACTTAAATCATCAAAATCCATAAAAATGAAAGACCTTTTTGGACAAGCTATATATGACTACCATTTTAATAATGCGCCCGAAAACTTAATTACAGAAACCAACATTTCTGAAAAAGACGAAATGGATGTAAGCTACCTCTTCAGAGATTTTGAAAATATGCCAAAAATTGAACAAAAGGCAATTACAATGTCTTACGGAAAAGTCCTAGATATAGGAGCCGGAGCTGGAAGCCATAGCTTACTCTTGCAAAATAATTTTAAACTTGATGTAAAAGCTATCGATATTTCAAAAAAAGCCATTGCAACCTGCAACGCGAGAGGAATAGAGCAAACAGAAGTACAAAACCTTTTAGATTGCGAAGAAAAAGAAACCTACGACACCATCCTTCTATTAATGAATGGCACTGGTATTTTTGGCACATTAAATGAAGCGCCGAAGTATTTAAATAAATTAAAAAAACTGCTCAATAAAAAAGGGCAAATCTTGATCGACTCCTCAGACATTATCTATATGTTTGACGAAGATGAAGACGGAGGCAAGTGGATTCCTGGTAAAGGTTACTATGGCGAATTACGATTTAAAATAAGCTATAAAAACGAAACAGAAGATGAATTTCCCTGGCTATATTTAGACTTCAACACACTTCAAAACATAGCCAACGCCAACGGATTCAATTGTCAACTAATTGAAGAAGGTGAACATTACGATTATTTAGCACAATTAACTATAGCATAATGAAAGACAACGAACTTGAAAAATTAAAATACCCTATAGGAAAACACCAAAATCCTGAGGCTTATACAGAAACATACCTAAAAGAACAAATAGAAACAATAGAAGATTTTGTTTCAAAACTAAAAAATGAAGTCCAAGACCTTAATGAACAACAACTAGATACCCCGTACCGACCGAACGGCTGGACGGTACGCCAAACCATTCATCATTGTGCTGACAGCCACATGCACTGCTACATAAGAATAAAATGGGCTTTGACAGAAAACGAACCAACTATAAAATATTACGAAGAAGCGTTATGGGGCGAAATTGTAGACAATCAAACTATGCCCATAGCACCAACATTACAATTACTAGAAGGATTACATTTTAGATTAGTTTATCTATTAAAGCGATTAACCAAAGAAGATTTACAAAAAACTTTTATACACCCAGAACACAATAAAGCTTTCTCTATACAAGAAATCATAAGCCTTTACGCCTGGCATGGCAAACATCACTTGGCACACATTACTACATTAAAAAGAAGTAAAAAGTGGTTATAACAAAACTAAGTTTAACTATTACCACTTAGTTTTAAAGAAAATTCATAGTATACCCTCACAGGCTTACCATTATGTTCTGCCGGCTTCCATTTTGGACATTTCGACATTACCTTTTTTATTTCAGAAGACGAAGTGGTATCCAAATTTTTTAACACTTTGACATTAGTAACTACTCCAGTTGGTTCGATAATAAAACCAACTTTCAAATTACCCGTAGGACCATCATAATCTGGCAACGAAAAATTTTTCGCTATGAATTCCATAAAATTACCGGAATATTCAGGAAATTCCGGCCTTAATTCTACAATATTATATTCTACTATCTCATCATTAGCCATAGTCAAGTCTTGAGAATAGCAAAATGAAAAAAAGAAACTGCAAATAGCAACAAATAAAAACCTCTTCATAATATAGTACTTTTATAACATTAAAATGATAATTAATAAAAGATAAATATATCTAAAAAAGGGTTAAAAACTACATAATCAGCAAAAAAAAGGACAAAAAAAATGAATGACAAAATACTAAAACGTAATAGCTTAATATTCATAATAATGCTCATCTAACTACATCAAAAGAAACAAAAATATGTTTCACTAAAATAGTTCTAAGGAATATTTAAGTACTTATGCGTTTGAAGTGACACTCTCCATTTAGGATTATTCATGACATAGTCTACAATTAAAGGAGTCATTTCTTCTTTCTTACTCCATTCAGGTTGCAAAAACAAAATAGCATTATCATTCACCTTCGCAGCTTGTTCTTCCGCAAAAATAAAATCATGCCTATTATGAATGATTACTTTTAACTCATTCGCAACTTCATATACAGAAGAATCAGGCAATTTGTTTTTTTTAGGAGACAAACAAATCCAATCCCATAAACCTGAAAGAGGATACGCTCCGGAAGTTTCGATATGAACTTTCATATCAAAAGACTTAAGTTTAGAGGTCAAAATATTCATATCCCACATCAAAGGTTCTCCGCCTGTAACAACAACAGTGTCTGCATATTTTACAGCATTAGCCACAATCGCATCAACAAAAGTCGGAGGATGCAATTCTGCATTCCAACTTTCTTTGACATCACACCAATGACATCCTACATCACATCCACCAATACGGATAAAATACGCTGCCGTACCCGTATGAAAGCCTTCACCTTGAATAGTGTAAAATTCCTCCATTAAAGGCAACAGGTTTCCTTTATTAACTTCTAATTGCTTTTCTTTTGATAACATTCTTATAAATTAGGTGTGCAAAGATACTACATAAAAGCCTTATAGATAAGTTAAAATAAAAAATGCTTAAAAAACAAAAAAGCGGCAAACCAAAGTTTACCGCTTAATTATAGTAATATAAAGCTAATTATTTCAATGTAGCTAAAGACTTAGTAGCATACTCATTCATTGGGTCTACCGAAAGTGTTTTATTAAAATATTCCACAGCTTTCACTTTATCTTTATTTGCATAACTTGCTGCAAGGTTATTGTAACTTTCAATAATTTTAGACTTATGACTTGCATTAGCTAACTCCCCTTTTTCAGTTAATTTAGCAATATAAGCTTCATAGTTGGCAATTATAGCATCTTCAGCTTCAGCTAAGCGATTAATACGTGCTTTGTAAAGAAAAGCATCTTGGTATGACGGAGCAGCTACAAGCACTTTATCTAAAGCAGCTTCAGCACTTTTTAACTCAACCACATCAGCTTTTATATCCTTTTTACTATTGGCATAAAAAACAGATAAAGCATAATAAATATTGTCATCAACAAAATTTTTATCTTCAGTATTTTTTGTTCCTAACTGAAACACCATTGACGCTTCTTTATAGAATTTCTTAGTAAATAACTTTTTACCAATATCATTTAAATTTTCAGTAGCCAATGGTTCTAATTCTAAGGCTTTGTTCAAATCTGCTATTCCATTTGAAAATAAAGCTTGATCAATACTTAATCCATCAGCAGCCATTGCTTTCTTAAATTTAATCTCAGCAAGATAAATATAATCTCTAGCAATGATTTTACTACTTGGATTACTCATAAACTTTTCCAAAGATTTAAGTGCATCATCAACATTACCATTTTCAAAGGCTGAATACCCAAGATATCTAAAAATTCTAGGATTTACATTGTCCAATTTAACCATTTGATTTGCTTCCTTTTCTAACTCAGTATAATCTTTTATTAGAATCAGAAAGTCAGCTCTCCTCATTCTTGAGGCTAGAGAATAATCCGTTAATGACATATACTTGTCATAATGACCTAAAGCAGTTTTCATGTATTCTGCAGATTTTGAAGGCTTATTTCTTCCCCATTTATAATAGGTTTCAGCTAGTTCACGATATACAGGACCATAACTAGGATTAATAGCAATTACTTCATTGAATGAATTTATTGCTAAATCAAAAGACTTAGCTCCTTTAAGTAACACCCCCAATTGCATTTTAGCTCTCAAAAGTGTTGGGTCAATTTGAAAAGCATTTCTATAAGCAGAATACGACTCATTTTGCTTGTTTTCTAAATAGTACGCATCACCAATAGCTAAAAACAGCTCTGCATTTTGAGGACTATCTATTTTAGCTTTTTCTAAAATAGCAATCGCCTTCTTTACATCAGGTGAACTACTGTTCATATAGGCACGCGCCACAAAAGTAGGAACGGTAGCGTCTTTGCGTTTAGCATCCTTGATAGCTACATCAAAATTAGCTTGAGCAGCTGTAACATCTTTAGCATCAAGATCCATTTGACCTAGACCAATATAATTCAATTTTGCGCCATCGCTACCAGCAATTCCTTTTTGAAAAAAGATCTTTGCTGAATCTGTTTCTTTTTGATATAGATACACATTCCCTAACAAAAAGGAAGCGCTTCCGTTAGAAGGTTTAGCCTGCAAAACATTTTTCAACATCACTTTAGCCTTTTCAAATTGCTCTGCATCAATTGCTTTTTTTGCTTGCTCTATATCTTGTGCACTAACTAAGGCACTAGCAGTAAAAAAAGCAATACTAAAAAATTTAAATTTATTCATCTTTATACTATTTTTTATTACTTAATCTTATCATTATCAATTTCATTCCTAATATTAAATTTTCTTCCAGGAACTCTCACAGGCATTAATCCTGATTTGAGTATAATACGCTGCCCTATATCACCAGCAATAAAGGAAGCGAAACCCATCCCTAAGCCAGAAAAACCTTGGCAATTTATTATATACAAATCCCGTACCAATGGATATGAACCTTCAGCAATATTATTTTGATTAGGACTTACAAAAACTTCACTTTTTAACCCTTTAACACTTAGTATTTTAGTATTCGCTAAATAAGATTTCATCTTTAAAGAAGGCTGAGAAATCCAATTCATCCCTATAACACCAATCATCCCTTCATTTTCGGCAACAAATTTAATTACTTCTTCATTGGAAGCAAAAGAATAAACACCCACTTCAGGAAGCTGATCTACTTTGGCAATGTTCTTCATAAAAGTAACCGTACTCGAATTAGGATTATCAAAAACAATTCCCTTAATACCAGATTGAGTATCGCCTTTCAAAAACCGAACAATATCACTAAGAGCAATCAAAGTATCATTACTTGACTTATTACTCACTAAAGCAATAGCATCCTTCGCAAAAATAGTGATTTTTGGTATAATCTTTTTTTGAGAAAAGTTAATTTTTTCCTTATCCGATAGATTTCTTGTTAATATCGCAATTGAAGCCTTTGCACTAAACAAATCATTTAAGGCCTCACCTTCGGATTTTGAAACCAAATGTAACTTTGCGTCATATTTACTTTGAAAAACATCAACTTGATCTTTCAACATTGGCAAAACTGTTTCATCAACAGTAATAGAAGCTTCCCCCTTTAATATTGTCTCCTCTTTTTTTGTGTCTTTACAAGCAACCCAAAAGAAAACAATAATGACCACAGAAAACAAACTAATTTTTTTCATGATAATTACTTATTAGAACTGTAAAATCGATTAAAACGAATAAATGAATATACAATTAGTAACACCCCTAAAGCTATTCTATACTTAAATTCCATTTCAAAAGGGAATTCTTTCCAAAATATTACAATCAAACCCATCACTAAATACAGAGAAAAGAACAACACCCCTATAACGAGAAGAAATCGCTCTTTAGGCGATTTCTTCTTCATAGTATCAACTAAATTTTGAATCATTATTCTGCAGATTGAATAGTAATTGGTAAAGAGTATAAAACCCTAACTTTTTTACCATTTTGTTCACCTGGAATCCATTTAGGACATTTATTCAAAACTCTAATAGCTTCTTTTCCTGTTCCGTATCCAATATCACGTAAAACTTTAATATCAGTTAAAGAACCATCTTTCTCCACTACGAATGTTACATAAACCTTCCCTTTCAATCCTTCTTCTTCAGGTGCTTGGTAATTGTTACCTACAAATTTGTAGAATTTTTCCATACCACCTGGAAACTCAGGTTTTTGTTCGATACCTGCAGTGTTGTACACTGTATTATCCTCTTCCACAACTGCTGCAGTACCTGTTCCAACTGGCTCATCAACAGTTAAAACTGCATCAGGGTCACCTTTGATAGTTTCAGCACCAATTTTTTTCTCTTTGATGTCTTTCACTTCAACAATTTCCTCTACCACTTCGTCAGCTTTCGCCACAACTGGCTTCACAAATTTAACTTGATCCACTTTTGGTGGTGGTGGTGGTGGTGGAACGTTAGGTTTTACCTCTTCTTTTTTCTTCTTTGGAGGTAACTTAACAGCCGTAATCTTTACATCAAGACTTTCATCATCGGATGAATCTGGCAACAAACTGGCAATCATTGGAGCACTTACCGCTAAACTAAATACAATTGCTCCCATGATAAGAGCCCTTATAGATGTTTTACGATTAGATTTTCTTAATTCATAAGCACCATATAGTTTGTTACGCCCTTCAAAAACGATATCAAGCCATTGATTTTTTAATATATCTAATTTCATTTTTCTTAATTATTAGGTTATTAACAAAATAGCTAACTATTTTGCCGCTAACAATTTTGTTTCTTCAGGCGTAAACTCGTTTACAATAGCATATGTAGGAACTTCTACAATAGCCATTTCATCCAATATATCCACCAAGTTACGATAAATAGATTTTTTACTTGGTTTAATAATTACAATGATTCCATTTTTAGGCTTTCCAATTGAAGCAGAATACTCTAAAACTGTTTTTCTTCTTTTCATCAATTCTGCGCGAATTCCTTCTTTGCCATAACCAATGTCTTTAGGCCAGCAATAGGAGCGTTTAGCATACCCATATAATAAACCAATTTACCATTCTCTCCGATTAAGATAGTCATTGTACGATTTTCATCAACTTTGATTTCTTTTTCTTCCTTGTTTGGTTCATCTTTATCTGGCAACCCCAAATTCATTGATTGAGGTTTTGATAGTGTTGTAGTCAACATGAAGAAGGTAATCAATAAGAAGGCCAAATCTACCATGGCTGTTAAATCAACCCTTGAGTTTTGTTTTTTACTTCTTACTTTTCCACCACCTTTTTTGCCTCCACCACCGGTATTTAATTCAGCCATTCTAGTGTGTCTTTTTAATTAAAATTATTCTGCTCTTAAACCAGTTAATAAACTAAAATTATTGATTTTTTGATCTTGCAAAATATCCATAATTTGTTTAATTGATTTGTAATCCTCTTTAGCATCTCCTTTGATAGCTATTGCCAATTCTTTATCATTAACTTCAATATTAGCACGTCTTGCATTTAAAAGCCATTCTTTTAATTGATTATCTAATGAATCTTTAGGGATACCTGGTTGTCCTGCTTTTGCTCTATCAGCCGATTTCATATCTAAGATTTGTTTTAGATTCTGAATTGGCACACCAAAACTTTCCATCAAAGCAAACTCAGAAGTATCATCATCTGAATACTCCAAACCATATTTTTCACCCATCATTTCAAGTGTTCTTTTACGAACTTCTTTACCTTTAATGTCAAAAAATACTTTTCCTTTACCAATAGTGATTGTTGCCAAATTATCAGTTGGAACTTTTGTTTGCACAGTAGATTGTGGTGTATCTACAGGTAAAACTTCAGGTGCTTTAGCGGTAGCAGTCAAAATAAAGAACGTTAGCAAAAGGAACGCAACATCACACATCGCGGTCATATCGGTAGTTGGTGCTGCTTTTTTCCCTCCTTTAGTATTTAATTCTGCCATTTTTTTTGAATTTATTTTATCAAATGGAGTTTACAATATAAACTCCATTTGATCCTAATTATTGTTTTAAACTACCTCTAAATTTTCTGTAAGTATTAACGATTGTAGTACCTGCCTCATCAATAGAGTAAGTTAAATCATCAATCTTAGCAGTAAAGAAGTTGTAAGAAATAATAGCAACTACAGAAGTAGAGATACCAGTAGCAGTATTAATAAGTGCTTCAGAGATACCATTTGCAAGTGCAGATGAATCTGGAGAACCTGCAGCAGATAATGCAGAGAACGCTTTAATCATACCTGTTACTGTTCCTAACAAACCTGCAAGAGTTCCTAAAGATACTAGCGCTGAAATGATTGTCATGTTTTTCTCTAACATTGGCATTTCTAAAGAAGTAGCTTCTTCGATTTCTTTATGGATAGTTTCAGAAGCCTCTTCACTGTTGAATCCTTCTTTTTTAACGTCTTGATATTTCACTAAAGCTGATTTAATTGCATTAGCTACTGAACCTTGTTGTTTATCACAAGCAGCGATAGCCTCATCAATTTTACCTTCTTTAATTTCAGTTTGTACTTTTTTCATGAAAGTATCTAAGTTTCCTTTTCCAGCAGCTTTGGTAATTACCATGAATCTTTCGAAAGAAAAAACAATTGTCATTAACAACAATCCCATCAATACTGGTACAATAGCTCCACCTTTGTAAACCATTGCTAAGTAGTTTCCTGGTAGTGGGTGACCTGTATTTACTCCTCCTTCAAAGTTAGAACCATCTCCCATTACAAAGTTCCAAACCATCCATCCAACAAAAATACATGATGCGATGATGATACCTGAAACCATTCCTCCTCCTTTTGAAGTGCTTTCTTTCTTTTGTGCTTTAACGTTTGCCATTTTTTTTAATTTTAGAAATTTTAAATAAATTATTTAGTTATTATAAACTTGTAGAAACGCAAATTTATATGTTTAGTTTAAATAAAAAAACTTTTTTAATGCTAAAATTCCACAACATCATTTCATAACTCAATTAGACACATAAGAAAACATAATTATTCACACGTTTTCGTAAAATTTAATAAGAATACTATAAAATTAAAAACAAATTAAAACGAAATACTGAGAATATGTTACGTATAAAAATGAGTTAAAAAAACAAGATTCTTACAAATGTATGACAAAAACACAGTTTAAGTCTATTATCCCAGGAGGGCGTTAGAAAAAAAATCTTAAATTGCATCCTATCAAAAACACCTAAAAATGAACCAGAAATCAAACTTCAAAACTATAATTTCGGAGGGTTATGCCACTAAAGGACAAAACATTGTGCTTGGTGGTGTACTTTTAGATCAAGAAGCCATAGAAGACACTTGGATAACTATACCACTCAAAACAATGAACCGACATGGACTAATTGCAGGAGCAACCGGAACAGGAAAAACAAAGACGATTCAGGTACTTTCTGAGCAATTATCGTCTAAAGGAATTCCAGTTTTGATGATGGACATCAAAGGAGACTTTAGTGGTATAGCAATGCCTGGGGAAGAAAAGTCTTTCATAACAGAACGTCACCAAAAAATAAACATCCCATTTAGACCTACTAGTTATCCTGTAGAGCTTCTTTCGTTATCAGATCAAAGTGGTGTTCGACTAAGAGCTACCATATCTGAATTTGGTCCAGTACTATTTTCTAGAATATTAGATTTGAATGACACTCAAGCAGGTGTTATTTCGGTAATTTTTAAATATTGCGATGACCACCAAATGCCCCTTCTGGATTTGAAAGACATGAAAAAAGTCATCAATTACATTACTGAAGAAGGGAAAGATGAGATTGCCAATGCTTACGGGAAAATTTCAACAGCTACAACTGGTACTATCCTTAGAAAAATCATCGAATTAGAGCAACAAGGAGCTGATTTGTTTTTTGGCGAAAAATCATTTGAGATTGATGATTTAATGCGAATTGACGAAAACGGAAAAGGCTATATCAACATCATTCGGCTTAATGACATACAGGATAAACCTAAATTATTCTCCACTTTTATGCTAAGCCTTTTAGCGGAAATCTACCAACAGATGCCCGAAAAAGGAGATGCAGAACAACCCGAATTGGTTTTATTCATAGACGAGGCACATTTAATTTTTAATGAAGCCAGTAAAGCGCTTTTGGACCAAATAGAAACTATCGTAAAACTAATTCGCTCAAAAGGAATAGGAATCTACTTTATTACCCAAAACCCAATGGATATTCCAAGTGGCGTTTTGGCTCAATTAGGTTTAAAAATTCAACACGCCTTGAGAGCCTTTACCGCCAACGACCGTAAATCCATCAAACAAACCGCCGATAATTATCCTTCAAGCGAATTTTACAATACAGAAGAACTATTAACCAGTTTAGGAATCGGAGAAGCCTTAGTTACGGCATTGAACGAAAAAGGCATCCCTACTCCACTTGCAGCCACTATGATGCGAGCTCCTACAAGCCGTATGGATGTATTGACCGAAAGCGAAATACAAGCTATAAATTCTAAATCAAAATTAGTTAAAAAATACAGCGAACTTATTGACAGAGAAAGCGCTTATGAATTATTGACTCAGAAAATAAATGCCGCTCAAGAACAAGCCACACAAGCAGCAACTGAGGCCAAAGAAGAAAAAACATCTTCTGGACCAAGCACAACAGAAGTAGTCACAAAATCTGTTTTGAAAGTAGTAACAAGTGCTACCTTCATTCGAGGAGCCTTTGGAATATTGTCCAAGTTATTCAAAAAATAGTCTATGAAAGGCGCACTAACAATCGGTTTGTTAATTTTGTCGAATATATTTATGACCTTGGCTTGGTATGGGCATTTAAAGTTTAAGGAACTCTAATGGTTTGAAAACGCAGGACTTATCACCATTGTATTCATCAGTTGGGGTCTCGCGCTTTTTGAATATTTCTTTCAAGTACCTGCCAATAAAATTGGGTATCAAGAAAATGGAGGACCGTTTAGTTTGATGCAGTTAAAAGTAATTCAAGAAGTTATCACTTTGATAATTTTCGTTTTATTTTCATTGCTTTTTTTCAAAAACGAAACCTTTCGATGGAATCATGCTGTTGGCTTTTTGTTTCTAGTGCTAGCCGTTTATTTTATCTTTAAAAAGTAAATTATAATAATTAGGGCGTGACCCCATTTACAAAAAGGGGCAACTAGCAACAGCGTTATTCGCCCCTTTCTGTAAATGCGGTCGGGCTATCCATGCTACTTTGGTAGCTTATTCCTATCCCTCACGCAAAAAAACTATACAAAATGAAAAAATACACCTTACAAAAATCCCCTTTTATCGTCCCTACAACAGATGGTAAACTAATCGAAGAACATCACGGCATCCCAACTACTCAAAATAGAGACGTTTCTATTGCACACATGATTGCCCCACCACAATGGAGCGAACCCTTTCAAACCCCAGAGTTTGATGAATACACGTATATCATCAAAGGAAAAAAACAATTTATAATCGAAGGAGAGACCGTAATTCTTGAAGCTGGGCAATCGATACATATTCAAAAAAACACCCGCGTTCAATATTCGAATCCATTTGAGGAGCCTTGTGAGTACATTGCTATTTGCACTCCCGCTTTTGATTTTAATAAAGTCCACCGCGAATAAAACCAATTTTATTGAACCATATAAGACATTGAAGGGCATGTAAGTTTGGGTGGAAAATCTTAAATCATTTGAGACCTTGAAGGACATTTAAGAAAAAGAATGAAATTGAAATAATATAGTGTCTACCATTTAAATCGGTCTAAATTTATTTTCAAATCGAATAAAACAAAATCACAAATCTAGCATCATGTTTAGATTTGGGATTTTTTTATTTTACATTCAATAACTGAATAATTTTTTCTTCCACTTCTGGGCTGTCCCATTTTTGGGCAATATCAGGAAACTGCATGATTTCCTCCATAATTTTATTTTGAAAATCACCAATAGCCAAAGCTTCAGCATAAGGCTGCAAACTAAACGTTACGCGGCTGTACAAGGGCATCCATTTGTCAGGATGTTTATCCGAAAACCATTTCTCTATTTTCTTTTGCAATAAAAATTTTGGATCGGCAGTTTTGGAGCTCATTTCTTCAAAATTTCGTCTCGAAAGTTCGGCAATAGCATCAGCATTAGGCTTTCTCGACTTCTGATATTCAGAAAAAATAGTTTTCCAATCGTCGCCATATTTCAAAATCATTTCATTTAGCGTGGTAATATCTTCAAAACCAGCATTCATCCCATGACCATAAAAAGGGACTATGGCATGAGCAGAATCTCCAATTAACGCCACTTTATCGCTGTGCGTCCATGGAAAACATTTGGTCATTACCAAATAGCTTGTTGGGTTTTTGAAAAAATCTTCGACCAAATCTGGAATTACGTCTTTGGTATCAGGGAAGTATTCTGCAAAAAAATCAACTAAAGTCGTTTCATCTTTTAAATTTTCAAACGAATTTTCCCCTTCAAAAGGCATGAACAACGTACAAGTAAAACTTCCATCCAAATTGGCTAATCCCATCAACATAAAATTACCACGAGGCCAAATGTGCAGTGAGTTTTTATCGATTTTATGGGTTCCGTCTTCATTGGCTGGAATATGCAATTCCTTATAACCAATTTTCATGAACTCTTGCGAATAATCAAATTGAGATTGACGCTGCATACGATGACGAACTCTTGAAAAAGCACCATCGGCTCCAAAAACTATATCATACTTTAATTCCTTCCATTCCCCTTGCTCAGTTTCTCCTTCATAAAGAGAGGCATTCGCCAAAGAAACGTCCCAAATTTTTCTATTAAAAAAGAATTCAGCTCCTGCTTCTTCCGCTAAATCAATCATTCTTCTATTGAGTACTCCTCTGGAAAGCGAGAAGATGGACTCCCCTTCTTTTCCGTAAAACTGTGTGGTGAAAGTCCCATCTTTAAGATGAATTCCTCTTTTGTCAACTTGAATACCGATTTTTTTTATTTCTTCTTCAAGACCAATATCCTGAAGTGTTTTCCAACCACGATTAGACATCACTAAATTAATAGAACGTCCAGAAAACTCAACCGTTCTAATGTCTGGACTTCGGTCGTAGACATGCACTGTGTGCCCTAATTTTTTCAGGTAAATTGCCAATAAAGTTCCAACTAAACCAGAACCTACAACGGCTATTTTTTGAGGTGTTTGCATTCAAAGGGTATAAAAGTTAAGCAAAATTAGGGATTAATACGGGTATCCCCTTTATAAAAATCTATTTTTTAATGGGATTAAAGATTAATTTTGTTGAAGTTGTAACGATTTCGGCTTTGTTCATTTTCATTTTTCTGAATTTGCCTTCGTTATACATTTGCGTTTGGTCGGCATAATGAGCGCTCATTGGATTACCAGATTGACCAGTAGGGATGATACTCCAACTATTTTCCACATCCGAAAAATCGATAACTCTTCTGGTGGAAGGTCCTCCAGTTACTTTATAATTCCCTGAAGCATTCAGACCAAACATCAAATTGTTAATCACCTCATTTGTCCCCGCAATTTCAAAAGGCCCCACATTGAAAATTGGCTTCAATGCGCTGACCTTACCTAATGGATGTTGGTGTTCTACAGTATGCACTTTGTTCCAAGTCCAAGATGCGACGTTAGTACCTAATTGCTTTTCGAGAGCCACTACGGCTTCTTTGTATGACTTTTTCAAAATAAAAGCTTGCGTTTCTTTGGTTCCTTTTGTAGTGCTATCATCCCACCAAATCGAATTAGGATTCGCAATTAGCTTTGTAGCTACTTGTTTCCCGATATGTGTTCCTAAAAATTGCTCGAATTTATCTTTACCTAATTCGTCTTCAAACGTATTCTTCAAATACAAATAAAGCCATTTGTTGTAAATTGTTGGAGCCACTTGGTTAAGATTACTATCCCCTTTCCAATCCTTCAAGATAGTAAATGCTTGTTTTTGATTTTCTGAAAGTGATTCCGTAGCAATAGAAGCCAACATCACTTTAAGCGTTTCATTTACTGTTGAAGAAGTATTATCAACTATCATCTGGCTTACGGCTTGTTTATTCCATTTTTGTTTGGCATCTAAAAGCGTTGTAATTCGCTTGGCTCTATCTTCTGGAAGATAATACCCTGGATATAGAAAACCATCAACAGCTTCGGGTTGGTTGTTGGCCGAATAGACATAATTCCAAGATGGATTTATGGCCGATGGGTTTTTAGAAAAGTCCAAATATTCTGCAATATCTTCTTTCCCTGATGCGCCATTCAAAATAAAATTTGGATTCACCCCAGGTTGATGTTTGTATAATTTACCTGTTGCCCACCAAGCTACATTTCCTTTGGCATCACCATACATAACGTTCAATCCGGGAGCGGCTATTAGTGCCACGCCTTTCTGAAAATCTGCTATATTTTGGGCGTGAGACAATCGGTACACTGCTTCTAAAATCTGAATCGGTTGTTGCGTATAAATCCAAGAAAGCGCTACAGGTTGCCTAGTATTCAACCCTTTGATTAAATCATTCACAATAGGCCCATGACGGCTAATTTTCACTTTCAAATTGACAGAAGATGAATCTTTGACTTTTATAATTTTGTCCTGAATTGTATATTTTTGATACCCTTTTGGAGTTAAATAACTGTTAGCATCATCAACTTTGTTTTCTTCATTATACAAATCCAAATCATCATTTTCGAACATCGTCAATCCATAAGCATACTTCCTATTGTGCCCCAAAAGTGGATAAGGTGTTCCTGCTAAATAATAACCGTACAATTCAAAATCAGGTGTAACGATGTGAGCTTCATACCAAGTAGCTGGTTGAGAAAATCCAATATGAGGGTCGTTGGCAAAAATAACTTTACCGTTCTCTGTTTTTGGCGGCGCAATAACCCAACTGTTACTTCCAATAAAAGGAGGAATTGGGGATTGGTCAAGCAATGCAGTTACTGATTTTGCTATTGCCGAATATTCTTTTGTATCCACTTTCGCATTTTTGATTCTAGTAGTTCCCAAAGAACCGTCCAAACCAAAATCTTTCAGATATTCTGCTCCTAATTGGTCACGAATATCAGTCAATAATGGGTCTGTTTTTTGCGCCATTGCAAAACTGAATGACATGTATCCAAAAATATTATAGACATCTTTGAGGGTGAATTTTTCTTTTTTAACCCCAACTAAATGAAACTCTATAGGTGTAGTTCCCTCTTCTAGATATTGGTTAATTCCATCTAAATATGCCATAGCTAATTGATAATCTTTACCATTTTTATCCAATTTGGCAATTGCAACCTCAGAAGCTTCTTCTATGCCTAAACCCGCAAAAAACATATCATTTTGCAACGCAACTGAACCGAAAATCTCTGATAACCTTCCGGGAGCAATGCGTCGCATCAATTCCATTTGCCATAAACGGTCTTGAGCATGCACATAACCCAAAGCTACCATCGCATCTTTTTGACTATTGGCATAAATATGAGGCACTCCAAAATCATCGAAATATACAGTGGTGGTCTTCTCTATATTTTTCAAAGCAAGTTCACCATCATATTTAGGTTTGGTGTAAAAAGCATAGCCTACTAAAGCCAAAACTAAAACAATTAAAAACAAGAAAAGAAATAGGGCAATTTTTTTAACTACTCTCATGGTGTGAATTTTATTATAGGCTATGATTTAATTGTGTTATCCTAATTGATTTCAAGCATCAAGAAAGACATTCGCAATTCATTTTTAACAAATTAGAAAAACAAATATAAAGGAATCCTAATGACATTTATCAAAGAAACTATCGAACATAGGAATCTTTTGTCAAAAAAATCATAAATATATGCAAATTTTGTTTAATAAATATTCAAAATAGATAAACAAAATTTATCTTTGGCAAAAAAAACCATGAAGCATTTAACCAAAGAAAGCATCGTACAAATGGATAAGATTTCGAAACTAAACCTTATCAATTCGTGTACAGGATATAAATCTGCCAATTTGATTGCTACCAAATCTATAGATGGAGACACTAATGTGGCGGTATTTAGCAGCATTACACATTTGGGGAGTAGCCCTGCTCTAATTGGATTTATTATGCGCCCTACAACAGTTCCCAGAGACACTTATAAGAATATTATGGAGACTGGTTATTTTACCGTAAATCACATCACAGTTGATATGATTGCCGATGCACACCATACATCAGCCAACTATGACACTGGTGTCTCAGAATTTGATAAAACCAATTTAGTTGAAGAATACAAAGACAACCTTCCAATTCCATTCGTAAAAGGAAGTCCTATTCAATTGTATTGTAAATATGTGAATGAGTATTTTATTAAAGAAAATGACACCATTCACGTAATTGCCTCCGTCGAGCATTTATTTTTTGAGGAAGAATTGCAACACAAAGACAGCTGGTTACAACTAGACAAAGCCAATGTAATTGCGTTAAATGGCTTAGACGGCTATTGTTTACCCAAATTGGTTGATCGTTTCAAATATGCTAGAAAAGACCAACCTACTTCTTCCATATTTGAATAATTTATAGCCACATACATTATTAGCAACTATTTATCAAAAATCTATATTTTATTTCTAATCAAAATCTCGATCTATGAACTATCATGACATTTATCAGTTTATTACTCAATACTATTCATAATATTTGTATGCAATAAAATGCTGCAAATAAATGAATAATAGAAAAACACCTCACACATTTCACATCCCAGTAATGGGATTGGCCTATACTATTGATAGTCCAATACGCGTTGGGCATCTAGGAATTTCCTCAGTAGTATCCATCGCAGACGATGAATTGATTGAAAAAATGAATGCATTTTACAGTGAAAAGTTTGAAATTCCTTACAAAGAAATCACTCAAAAAATCCATGATTACAGAGCGAAAAGAATTACATCGTATCTGAATTTAGTGGACGGTATAGTGAAGAAAAAGTTTGAAGATTTCAAATCAGAATTAGTAGAAAGCAAACAAGCTTTGGATAATTATATTGCTCAATTACCCAACAGCTCCGATGTAAAAAAAGGTTTTTTAGAATTAATGGATGAAGGAATCGCATTCAAAGAAAACTTAAAAAATTACATTGAAAATCAATTGAATCCGGGAGAAATTGACGTCAACATTATGACGAAATTAGACAAAGAAAACTCCTCAAATCAAGAACTTTTACCAGTAGAATTTAACGATGCACATGCTGCTTTACGAGGTTTTGCTCAAAGTAATTTGGAATCATCAGTGGTTTTAAGTGCCGGCATGAATCCAAGGCTGTACAGTTATTTTGAAAATTTTTCATGCTTTTTTCCTGACCTAAACAACAAATTAAAAAAGAAAATCACTCTAAAAGTAAGCGATTTTAGATCCGCAATGATTCAAGGCAATTTTTTAGCCAAAAAAGGCCTTTGGGTTTCTGAATATCGTATTGAATCGGGATTAAATTGTGGAGGTCACGCCTTTGCCACAGATGGTTTTTTACTAGGTCCCATTTTGGAAGAATTCAAACAAAAGAAAGAACAACTTATCCAATCGGCTCACGATTTGATGGTCAAAGCATTGGGACAAAAAGAACTTCCTACCCCAGCATCCCCGCTTGAACTAAAAATCACGGTACAAGGTGGTGTTGGAACTGCTGATGAACATGCCTTTTTACTAGATCATTATCAAGTAGATTCTGTAGGTTGGGGCTCTCCCTTTTTATTAGTTCCCGAAGCTACATCGGTAGATCAAAACACACGTAACCTTTTAATTAAAGCACAAGAAAAAGATTTTTACTTGAGCCACATTTCACCTTTAGGAGTTCCTTTTAACACCTTGAGAGGAACTAGTAATGAAATTGTAAGAGAAAAACGCATACAAGCCAATAAAGCTGGTAGCTCTTGTCCCAAAAAATTCTTAGCATTGCATAAAGATGTCAATGGCAACGGAATTTGTACAGCATCTAAAAAATACCAAGACCAACAACTGGAAGCTTTGGAAGAAAAGAAATCCTCTCTTTCTGAGGCACACTATCAAAAAAGTAAAAACAGTATCACAGAGAAATCTTGCTTATGCGTGGGACTAGCCAATGCTTCTTACTTGGAGAACAATATTCCAATAAAAGGGCAAGACCAAGGCATTGTGATTTGTCCTGGACCGAATTTAGCTTATTTTGACCAAGAGGTTTCTTTGAAAAAAATGATTCAACACATTTATGGAAATGATACCGTACTTCGAGTAACCAATCGTCCAAACGTGTTCATTAAAGAACTAAAGATGTACTTGGATTATTTTAAAAATGAATGTGCTGAAGCTACTAACGAAATTTCGGCAGCACAGCTCAAAAAACTCCAAGCTTTCAAAAAAAATATGTTAGAAGGTATTGAATATTATCAAAATGTATTACTGAATACCAACCGTTTTACTGCTATCGCAAGAGAACTAGAAATGCAATTGAATGCTTTTCAAAAAGAGTTGCTATTTATTGAAGTAAAATAAGTATGGCGATGGCGTTTAGAAGAAGGCAAATACTTCCTTTTTCGAAACGTACGCTATAGGTTTTCTATCTGTTAGTTACATTTCTAAAAAAAGTCGGTTGGATTGTTCTAACCGACTTTTTTGTTAGGATTTATACTATTTTTGAAGAATTCCTTGCTTCAGAATTTGCCCGAAACGATACATATCTTCATAAGAAGTATACAAAGGTACTGGTGCTAAACGGATTACATTTGGCTCTCTCCAATCAGTAATCACACCATTTTTCATCAAATAGTCGAATAAACTGCGTCCTTCACCGTGTAAAAAAACAGACAATTGTGAAGCTCGTTCCTCAGGATTACTTGGAGTGATAATCTCAAAAGTACTGTCTACTTCTTTATCTATTTCGTGTAAAATAAATTCTAAATAAGAAGTAATATGGTCACGTTTTGCAATCAATGCCTCCATCCCAACTTCGTCAAATAAATGCACCGAAGCCAAATAAGGCGCTAGGGATAAAATTGGTAAATTACTGATTTGCCAACCATCGGCTCCGTGAACAGGGTCAAATTGAGGTTCCATTTTGAAACGTCTTTCTTTGTTGTGTCCCCACCAACCTGCAAACCTCGACAAAGTACTATCGTTGTGGTGTTTTTGATGTACAAAACAACCCGAAGCGTTTCCGGGACCTGAGTTCATATATTTGTAACTGCACCAAGCGGCAAAATCTACTTCCCAATCGTGCAGTTCTAGTTTGATATTTCCGGCAGCGTGTGCTAAGTCCCATCCTACTTTTGCGCCTACGCGATGCCCTGCAGCAGTGATGGTTTTAATATCAAAAACTTGGCCAGTGTAATAGTTCACTCCACCAATTAAAACCAACGCTAGCTCATCGCCTACTTCGTTTATTTTACTAATAATGTCTTCGAGGCGAATGTTATGTTCTCCTTCTCGACGTTTGATTTCAACTATGGCATCGTTTGCATTGATGCCGCTGTTTTGAGCGTGAAATTGCACTTGACTCTGAAACATATATTGGTCTGAAGGAAAGGCTTTTTCTTCGCAAATGATTTTATACCTTTTGGGCGTAGGCTTATAAAAAGAAACCATCAACAAGTGAAGATTGACTGTTAGGGTATTCATCACCGTTACTTCGCTAGGCAAAGCACCTACAATTTTACTTAATGGTGCTGCAAAACGTTCGTGATAATCCCACCAAGGTTTGTCGGCATAGAAATGACCTTCAACGGCAAGATTGGCCCAATCGTTCATTACTTCATCAACATAGGTTTTGGTTCTTTTGGGTTGCAAACCAAGAGAGTTTCCTGTAAAATAGATTACTTTTTGGTTATTGACTTGAGGGAAAATAAATTCGTTTTGATAGCTTCTCAACGAATCTTGTGCATCTAATTGCTGTGCAAATTCGAGCGTATTTTTGAAATTCATAAGTGTTGTTTTGATGGGTAAATGTAGTAAAAAGGGGGCTTCGATGAATTGTGCGGGCCAGAAAAAATAGAGGAAGTCTTTTTTACCATGAAGAGATTAAGAAAATTAAGATTAGTAGAAGAGATCTACTCAGGTTTTTTTGTTTTTTGGTGATTGAAAAAAAAGTAAACACGAATTACACAAATTTACAAGAAAAGACATTGTTTTTAATTGCACAAATGTATTGACACCAATGATATTTGTATCCTTATTTTTTTGGTTTGAATAGCGTTCTGAAAAAACCGTATTACATAATGGGAATTCTGTAAAATCTGGAGAGTAGCTGTTTTGAAGAGGAATTGCGTTAGGGATGGGAATGAAAATAAAGAGCGCTGGCACTGTAGTATTGCCCTAACGAGGAAGCGACCAACGGAAGCTCCCGCAGTAGGAGCAATAGTTAGTGCCAGCGCTCTTTATTGTAATGTACAGCCCGTAATACGCCCCAAAAAAAAATCTCGCCATTGCTGAGGCCACTGAAAAAGTACTTTAAGGAATAAAAGCGATAATTAAAGGAGTAGAAAGCTTAGCTTTCCTGCTCCTTTTTTATTATATTTAGCTGTAATTTTAATATTTTTTAAGTGTTAGTACAGCAACAAACAATACGATTCAGCGAGCATTCTACATTGTATGATTTAATCGTTCCAAAGGAAAATATTTTAAGAAAGATCAATGATTTGATTGATTTTTCCTTTATTTACGACGAGTTATTGAATAAATACTGCGCCGATAATGGGCGTATGGCAGAAAGTCCTGTTCGTATGTTCAAGTATCTGCTTCTTAAAACAATTTATACCGTTTCTGATGTTGATGTAGTAGAGCGTTCGCGTTACGATATGTCCTTTAAATATTTTTTGGACATGAATCCAGAAGACGATGTTATCAATTCTAGTTCGTTGACAAAATTCAGAAGACTGCGTTTAAAAGACACCGATTTATTAAATCTGTTGATAAACAAAACGGTAACCATAGCTATTGAAAAAGGCATCATCCGCTCTAAGTCTATTATTGTTGATGCCACACATACTTTATCAAGATCCAATCCATTTTCAGCAATCGAAGTATTGAGAGAACGTTCAAAACTGCTTCGAAAAACAGTATACACCTTTGATGACCAATTCAAAGAACGTATGCCTCAAAAAAATACCGACAATGATTTAGGAAAGGAACTGGCTTATTGCAAAGAGTTAGAAAAACGTATAGAAAATGAGCCGTCTATAAGTTCAATACCAGCTGTGAAAGAAAAATTAAACCTGTTAAAAGAAACGGTAGAAGATACTCAAGAAAATTTAACCCTATCAAAAGATACCGACGCAAAAATAGGTCATAAGTCTGCCGAGAGTTCCTTCTTTGGCTATAAGACTCATTTGGCTATGACCGAAGAGCGCATCATTACTGCAGCTGTAGTTACATCTGGAGAAAAAGGTGATGGACCAGAATTGCCTAAACTTTTAGAAATTAGTCAAGAAAACGGAATTGATGTAGACACCATTATTGGCGATGCGGCTTATTCTGGAAAAGAAAACCTTAAAATCACAAGTGAACAAAATATTAAAGTAGTAGCAAGACTAAATCCATCGATAACACAAGGATTTAGAAAAGATGAAGATAAATTTGATTACAATAAAGATGCCGATAGGTTTGTTTGCCCAGCAGGACATTTGGCAATACGAAAAGCACGTCAAGGAACCAAAGATGTTGGAAAAAACCAAACAGACACTTATTATTTTGATGTCGAAAAATGCAAGTCTTGCCCTTTAAAAGAAGGTTGTTATAAAGATGGAGCCAAAACAAAAACGTATTCGGTATCTATAAAATCAAAATTACATCAAGACCAAATAGATTTTCAAGAAACAGAATATTACAAGGAAAAAGCAAAACATCGATACAAGATAGAGGCTAAAAATAGTGAGTTAAAAAATGTACACGGTTATGACAGAGCACTATCGTACGGTATAGACAATATGCAAATGCAGGGTGCAATGGCTATTTTTACAGTCAATTTAAAAAGAATACTGAAATTAATGTAGCAAATCAGGTCTACTTCCAGATTCATCTAAAATGAACTTAGATAAATCGAAATGTAGCCACAATAAAATCTCAAATAAAATTAATCAAAAAGAGAAAACGCTTATAAAAGGAAGGTAAAATTCCAATTATAAGCGTTTTTTTATTGTCTAAAAACAATGCCTATCAAATTCGACGAGGTTTTTCAGTGGCCTCCCATTGCTTGACGAGATTTTTTTAAAAATATAATGTTGTGCTTAAATGATCAACATGGCATCTCCGTAAGAATAGAATTTATATTCTTCTTTGATGGCTTCTTCGTAGGCACGTTTCATTAAATCGTGACCACAAAACGCAGAAATCATCATTAATAATGTTGATTTTGGCGTATGAAAATTGGTAATCATACAAGTGGCAATACTAAAATCGTGTGGAGGAAAAATGAATTTATTTGTCCAGCCGTCAAAAGGGTTTAAGGTACTTTGTGAAGATACAGCACTTTCTACAGCACGCATAGAGGTGGTACCAACGGCGCAAATACGTTTTTTCTTTTCTTTTCCTTCGTTTACAATATCACAGGCTTCTTGGGTGATTTTTAATTCTTCGGAATCCATTTTGTGTTTGGATAAATCTTCTACCTCCACCGGATTGAAGGTTCCTAAACCAACGTGTAGGGTTACCTCAGCGAATTTTACGCCTTTAATTTCTAAACGCTTTAATAGGTGTTTAGAGAAGTGCAGTCCTGCGGTTGGCGCAGCAACAGCCCCTTCTTCTTTGGCATAAATAGTTTGGTAACGTTCCGCATCGTCTTCATTTACCTCTCTATTGATATATTTTGGGATTGGTGTTTCACCAAGTTCGGTTAATTTATTTCTGAACTCTTCATAAGAACCATCATATAAAAAACGTAGTGTTCTACCGCGAGAGGTTGTATTATCAATTACCTCGGCAACTAACGAATCATCATCGCCAAAATACAATTTGTTTCCGATACGAATTTTACGAGCCGGATCAACCAAAACGTCCCATAAACGTTGTTCTGCGTTTAACTCTCTTAACAAAAAAACTTCGATACGAGCTCCAGTTTTTTCCTTGTTGCCGTACAAACGAGCTGGAAAAACCTTGGTATTGTTCAAAATCATGACATCGCCATCATCAAAATAATCAATAACATCCTTGAACATTTTGTGCTCAATGGTTTGTTTTTTTCTATCGATTACCATTAAACGAGATTCGTCTCTGTTTTCTGCAGGATATTCGGCTAGAAGTTCTTTGGGTAAGTTGAAGTTAAAGTGGGATAATTTCATTTGAAAAAATTAGAAGTTAGAAATTCTAAGTTAGAAGCTATTTCACTTTCAACTTAAAACAGTTGCAAATATACGATTCCCAAATAGGGGTTGTCAAGTGTTTTGCGGTTTATTTTGCTTTTCAGCGCAAATTCAAGTACTTAGCACTATGCAATTTCGCTCACAGAGACCCCTAATTGTTTCCAATCGTTCCAAAAATCAGGATATGATTTAGAAACTACCTCAGCATCGTTGATAACAATAGGAACTAACAAAGCCAAAGGAGCAAAAGCCATAGCCATGCGATGGTCGTTGTAGGTATCGATCGCTACATTTTCGGCAATAGTCACCGAGGGATCTAACGTTAAGCTATCATCGGTTACCGAAATGACTGCATCTAACTTGGTCAGCTCGGCTTTGAGAGCTTCTAGCCTATCGGTTTCCTTGATTTTTAGGGTATGTAAACCCGTCAAATGACAGCCAATGCCTAAACCAAAGCAAGTTACTACAATAGTTTGGGCAATATCGGGAGAGGTATTCAAATCGCAAATTAAGGATTGCAGGTTATAGCTTGCTTCTTTACGAAGTATCATACTATCGCCTTCAAAAACGGTAGTCACTCCTAATTCTTTATAGATTTCGACCAATGCCGCATCGCCTTGCAAACTATTTTGTTTATAACTAGACAATCGAATTTCGGTACCTATTTCTGACAAGGCCACCACACTAAAAAAGTATGAAGCGGAACTCCAATCGGATTCGACGGTTAGCGTTTGTGGTTTTGAGTTTATGGCTAATGGTTTGACCGTGATAGAATTTTCTTTGAATTTAGTTTCTACACCAATTTCGTTGAGCAATGCCAAAGTCATTTTGATATAAGGCACTGACGTAATCTCGCCAACCAAGGTCAACTCAAGCCCGTTTTCTAATTGTGGTGCCACTAGCAAAAGAGCTGAAATGTATTGACTACTCACATTGGCTGGAATACTCACTTTTGATTTCGTGATTTTTTGTCCTTTAATGCGGATTGGCGGATACCCCTCTTCTTTCTCGTAAGTAATCTCCGCGCCTAACTGTTGCAAGGCTTCAACTAAAACTTTGATCGGACGCTCGGTCATCCGTTGCGATCCTGTTAATACGACTTCATGTCCTGGACTTACGGCAAAATAAGCCGTTAGAAAACGCATTGCCGTTCCTGCATGATGAATATCGATGATTTGAGCATCCGAGCTTGCCTTTTTTGTGCTTTGCAACGCCTTTAGCATTACTTCGGAATCGTCAGAATTCGAAGTGTTTTTTAAAGAAATACTTGGATATAATGCTTGTAAAAGCAATAATCGATTGGTTTCGCTTTTCGAACCTGTAATTAATATATTCGCTTTCAAGTCGCTTATTGCCGACTGTAATAATAAATTCATAGTTGTACTAATGAGAGTTGAGCGCATGCTATAGTAGAAGCTTTACACTCAACTAATTTTGGGTCGCAATTTAAGATTACTCCCTCACAATTCATAACGCATTAACCTTAATTTATTGTAATTTCTCGTTGTTTTTGTGACGATCTTTATCTCGAACGGATTTTAAATCCATTTTTTTATCAAAAGCCGCTTGTAAATCGATACCCGTTTGGTTAGCCAAACACAATACTACAAAAACTACGTCGGCCAATTCTTCACCTAAATCTTTGTTCTTGTCACTTTCTTTTTCAGATTGTTCACCATAGCGGCGCGCAATGATTCTAGCTACTTCACCTACTTCTTCGGTGAGTTGTGCCATATTGGTCAATTCGTTAAAATAACGAACACCGTGTTCTTGAATCCAATTGTCTACGTCGAGTTGTGCGTTTTTCAAGTTCATATCGAATTATTTTTTTTTGTCAAAGATAGATAAAGTACTCAAGAGTTATGATGGCATCGAGAATAACACCGAATCATTAGGCCTTTTTCAAGACAATTTTCTCGCTTAATTTATCTACTGATTTTTGAAAAAACTCTTTTAACATTTCATAATATTCTGAAGCAACAATAACCTTATTGATTTGATTAGTGACCGCCACTTGCAGTTTATTCCCCTCTAATTTAGCATTATAAGAAAAACTAGCAATTTCATCTTGTGCCGCCATTTTTATAGGAATAGGTAAAAGCTCTACAGAATATCCTTCTGGAATATCAATGCTAATGATAAATTTTTCTTGTTTTGTAGGACCAAAATAAATAGGCATTTTTCGGTCTTGAGATTTAAATGGATTATTCAAACTCTTCAGGAACAATACAGGATTCAGATACATTTTATCTCCAATCACATCAAAAGGGTGTTCTAATTCAAAAGCAAAAGATTCTATTAAAGGCTTTGAAAAATCGGTTTTCAAATTGGTAATATTATACTCCTTTACACTTAAGCCTTTAACCTTATTCTCTAATTTTTCTATTTGATCTTCTGAAGTCAAATCTGCATTATTTTCTCGAAAAGCCAAAGCTTCAAAATCTGTTTTTTGATTTTTGTACATTCCAGTTACTCTTCCATTCGCTTCAATTTTAACGCTTAAACCGACGATACTTTTGGATATTGGACGGTCCATTAGATTAATTTCGGTTGATGTTCCATCGGATTGAATCATTCTTCCGGTCCAATTGATCAAAGACAACGGAAGAATATTTGGGGCCGTAAATTTATGAGCGGCGTCTAACAAAAAGTCTTTGCCATCCACCAGCGCACCAACAATCACATAATTAAAACCACTACGACCTGGAAACGCAGGCACACCATGATCCAATGTACTTACCAATACGGGTTTGGCCTGAATTCCAACTAAGTTAAGCATATTGATCAGAATAAAATTTATCTCGGCTACATTGCCCGTGGAGGTTTGATAGGCTTTCTCTACACCTTGATCTACATACACTCCAAAAGTTTTATCCCAATTCATTTTTTCTTGAACATGCTTAAAAAGGGCTTCCATTTTTTCCGTTTGTGTGGTTTTACCTTCGATTATACTTCGGGTAGCACTGGCAAAATATCTCCCTTTAAGCAATTCGTCTCCAAAATCCTTTTCTTTAAAAATAGTCTTTGCCACACCTTCCCAAGTAACACTATAGTCCTTATCTGGCTGATCGGTGTAGCGTATCCTTTCTAATTCTTGTTGAATTTTTGAAGTGTAATTATCTGTGTTATCTACAAAATCTTCTTCATACAAGGCTGGCAAATCATGAGCTGTATAATTGGTATTGATTTGCTTGTAACTCAAATGAGCGGTTTGCTTTACCTCATTTTCATAGGAAGTGGATCCAAAACTAATTTCACTGCTATTTTTCACTTCATTATATCCCGATAATAAGGTTTTATAAATATATACCTCGGGGATTTGTGTGGTATATTGAAAATTATTAACCGGAATATCATATTGCAAAATCATATCAGGAAACTTAAAGATATTTTCTGATTTGTGCACATATTTGAACTCGATCACAGAACCTACTTTTACATTAGGCAGGGTAATGCTTGTCTTTTTCCAATATCGGTTCACTTTTTCTACAAAATTACCTTCACTAGTAAGTTTTGTCTTAGTGATTTTATCTTGTTCTAAATTGTAAGTGACCGCATCCGAAAATTTGATCACGTCGGGTGTCAATTCTTCGTACCCGATGTAATAAGGCACTGCAAAAGTGGCCCATTTTAGTCCTTCTTTTTTATAGATTTTGATTCTATATTTTATTTCATGATTCGCAATAAATCCAGTTTTGACAGTATAGGTAAAAAAAGTCCTGGCTTTTTTATACAAAACCGCCGCTACCGCAGACGAGTCTTTGGGATGCTTTTTCTCTTGAAGTTCAGCCTCAGTCACCTTTCCCAATTGAAAATCTTGAGCGCTAGAGCTCATTGTCCAACAAAAAAGGAATAGAAATAAAAGTATGTTTTTCATTATTAAGCTTTTTTCAAAACAATTTTTTCATTTTGTTTTTCTATCATTTTTTGATAATAACCTTTGACCATTTCATAGTAATCAGCGGCAATAATTGAACTATTAATTTGCTGTTGTACCAAAATTTGGATCGATTTATCGTTTACTTGGGTCAAAAATTTAAATCCTCCCAAATTATCCTCCATTGCTAATGCAATTGATGCCGGAATAGACTCCACAGTATATCCCTCAGGTATTGCAATATTGATAGTATACTTATCCAAAAATGGATAGCTATAATCTATAGGGTACTCACGAATCTCTTGTTTAAAAGGATTCTCCTTCTGGGTGAAAAACAATAAAGGATTGAGATACATTTTATCTTGAATGACTTCGCATAAATTAGACCCAGAAAACGAAAAAACTTCGGTAACTGGTGCTTGCAAATCCTTTTCATTACTGCGTTTGTACTCTTGCACTTCGATTTTTCCATGCTCATTTTCAAATTTTTCCAAATAAGTATCTTGATTTTCTCCAGAAACTAGTGAACGAAACAACATCCCATTATGATTGGTTAACTGCCTTTGAAACTTACCTTCTATCTTACCAGACGAATCTACTGAACAGTTCATAGCAACCACATCCATAGAAGCTATTTTTGGTGTTAAATCAACTTCTGAAGAAGTACCATCTTTTCGAATTAATCGGCCAAACCAATTCAGATCGCGTACCGGCAAAATATTAGGCAACGAATTAGCATCAGTGGCATCTAACAATAATGGTCCACTTGGAAGATCTACTTCTGTAATAACATAATTGAAAGCGGTGCGAGAAGGAAACAAAGCAATACCATTATCCCGAGTACTTACCAAAACAGGATTGGCTTCTAAACCTGCATAACGCAACATAGCAGTTAACATCAAGTTAATATCTCCAACATTACCTGTTTTATTTTTGAAGGCCGTTCTTACTCCTTGCTCACAATAGTATCCTAGGAATCCATTCCATTTTACATTATTCTTCACATAAGTAAAAATTGCAGCAATCTTTTCTTCTGGAGAATTCAATGGTGCAATCAAGGCTTTGATTTCATCTTCAAAATAGCCAGTTTTATTTAACTCAGGACCAAAATCTTCGTAATCATAAATCGTTTTTACTACCGAATTCCAATTGGTCGCATAGGATTTGATGGGCTCATTGGGGAATTGAATGGTGGATAATTCTTGAACTAAGCTACTTGTGTAATTCTCAATATTATTTACAAAACTCTCGTTCTTCATTGCCGGAAGATGCTCTGTTGTATAGGTCGTTGTGGTTTCCATATACGTATAAGTATCATTAGAAAAATTCGTTCTTGTTGTACTAAAACCAGTACCCTGAGAACGTTCCTTTGATGTTATAGTTATAGATTTACTGTTTTTGACTGCACTTATTTTGGGTATAACAAACCCTTTTGTTGTGGTATTATAAGTATAATACTCCGGAACCAAAGTCTTATACTCACAATAATTAACTGGAATTGTGGTTTGAAAATCCCAATCTCTAGGATGCACTTTATTTGGTGTTCTTATTGAGTATTCATATTCAATCACTGAGCCCTCCTTCACATTAGGCATTGTGATTTTTTTTCTATTCCAGTACTTATTAATTTTTTCAACAAAAATACCGTCGCTTTTTAACTTCGTTTTCTCAATTTTCCCATTGACCAAATTATAAGTTACCGCATCAGAAAAATCGAGTGCCTCTTTAGGCGATGAATCTATTGAGTAGTTAATAGTTTTGTTAGCCCAATCATACCCTTCTTTTTTATAAATCTTAATTCTAACATTCACAACAGTTTGAATCATAAAACCATTTTCTTGGGAATATTCAAATGAAGTCCTTCCTTTTTTAAACAATATGGCCGCTACCGCTGCGGTATCTTTAGGATGTTGCTTTTCTTGAAGTTCATCTATTGAAACTTTTCCTAGCTCAAAATCTTGTGCTATACCATCAAAATGAAGCATCAAAAAAAAGAAAGCAATAACAATTTTAGTTATTTTCATACATTAAAGGGTTTTGGTTAAAATAATTTTAGCATTATCATTTTGACTCACTTGCTCAAGAAACAAGCGGTATTCATCGTATTCTTTATTAGAATATTTTCCAGTATTTACAGTAAAAATCCTTTTATACAATAGCGTATTGTTTTCTTTTTTCTCGCAGGTAAAGGAATAGGTTCCAAACTTGGTTTTGCGTTCAAAGGCTGGAGGCAGAAACTCAAGTGCAAAACCATTTGGTAATTGAATGGTAATTTCGTCTTCGTCTACAAAACCTCGGGCAATTTCAAAAGGAGCCTTGCGATTCCGAATACGCTTCACCCCTCCGCTGTATTGATTATAAGCATTTAGTACGACCATCATTTTATTACCGACAAAAGCCCCATACTTTTGAGCCGCTAGTTTTGCTTTTTCGGTAAAAAGAATATCTTTTTTATTATTTTCAAAAGTTATTTTTTCAAGCTTTAAGTTGTTGATGTTACTCCAATATTCCTTGTAATGTTTTTCTTTTTCGTCAGGCTGCATGTGTTCAATCCTTTCTTTTTGCCCATATTGAGTACCTCTAGAAGCAATTTGAATCTCTCCCAAAAAATCACCATTTGCATCAATTATAAAATGACCTAAACTACGTTGTGAATTTTCGATTGGTTCGTAAATTTTAGTATGAATAATTTCGCCCCCTTCTGGTTTTATGATCAAAACATCTCTATCATCAGTGAAATTGGCCTGAAAACCAAAAGGATCGGTTTGACTGGTGCACTCCAACCATGTATATCTCCCCTCATTAGGGATAGCCAAAATAATGTGATTCCCTTGTTGCGAGACAAAATCTTTTGTAATATCCCTTTTGGTTCTATCTCCAAATACTTTGGTATAATATGAAGTAACTCCAACTGCCGACAAAAGGGCTTGCGTATAATTAGTTAAGGCTTTGCAATCACCATAACCCAAACGGTCGACATCTGAGGCCAACATAGGTTTCCATCCGCCAATACCTTCTTGAATGCTAATGTATCGCACTTTTTGTTGCACAAAATCATATACAAGCTGGGCTTTTTTTAGCGGATCCTTTTCGTTACCCACTATATTTCTGATTTTTTGTTTGGTTTCTTCAGATATTTCAGTTGTTCCTGCTAAAATTTTATCTGCCCACCATTTGCCAAATTCTTCCCATGTTTTCGCACTTCCATCTACACCTTCTAGGTGAAACAATTCGAGTCCCATCATTACATTAGGCACAATTTCTTCAAATGCGGGACTTAGATCTTCATATTTTAAGGGTATCAGCTGGGTAGCTTCATATTGCAATTGGGTTGGCGAGTCCGTTATTTTTACAATATTTTTATGGGGAAAATTGCGCTCTTTTTTCTTAAAACCTAAGTTTTCAGGATAATTCACATGTAATACACTTTTTTCAACCCCCACTTGATATTCCGATAACGGATACCATCTAGGAATAAAAGCAGTGGTAGCGGTCTCTGTTTCAGTTTCAAAAATTAAAGTAAATGGATAACTAATGGGGGTATAATCCAAATATAAAACCCGACTATCTGAATATAATGTACCCCCATCTACTGCGCTATGATCTTTAAAATCTTTTCTTTTGATTTTCTTTATTTCGTTGCCTAAGGCATCCACTACAATTGCTTGGATATTTGAAATAGAGTTAGTAGCATCATAGTGCTGGTAAGCGTCAATAGCACTCATCCCTGCCTGATTAAAAACTGTGATAACACGTTTGATTTTGACAGTCATTTTGCGCTGCGACGCAATGCTAATATCTAATTGCTCTAATCGAATTACAGCATTGGCATTCGCTTTTAAACTATCAGCAATGGAGGCAACTGTAAATTTTACTTCTTGTGCTACTAAGCTTTGTAACAAAAAACAAAATAAAAACAAGGCAACAAACTTAAATTTCATAAAATATATTGGGTTAAATAAAACCAAAAAGCATAAAAAAAAACTCCAGCCGCAATGCGTTGAAGTATCTTAATTTGTTTTTTTAGATTTTATTTGTGGTTCCCCAAATATATTCTAATTCTGACAATAAAAAAATAAATCACTCCCTATTTTTCGAGTCTATTTGAATAGTTACCGGGCCATCATTTAGCAAAAGTACTTTCATATCCGCACCAAAAATACCGGTGGATACTTTTTTTCCTAATTTGCTCTCTAAGGCTTTCACGAAACGCTCATACATAGGAATAGCGATATCAGGTTTTGCGGCTTTGATATACGAAGGGCGATTCCCTTTTTTGGTAGCTGCGTGAAGCGTAAACTGACTAACCACAAGCACATCTCCCCCAACATCTTGAATAGAAAGGTTCATTACCTCATTTTCATCACCAAAAATGCGAAGTTGGGTAATTTTGGATACCAACCAATCCATATCTTCTTGGGTATCGGCGTCTTCGATTCCAACTAAAACCAACAATCCTTTTTGGATTTCGGCTATTATCTTGTCCTCAACAGTTACTGAGGCATGTGCTACTCTTTGGATTACGACTCTCATAAGCCCCCTAACCCCAAAGGGAGAATTATAACGTAAATAAATAAAATCAATCATATCAAAAAAGAATTAAAAAGCATATACAACAACAATTTAAACACACTTTTAGAGTTCCCCCTTCGGGACAATGTCATTAAGTTAAGGGTTAAATGACAAAATGATTGCTGATTTTTGATTAACGATTCTTGATTATTGATGTTTAAGATGCTGAAAATCATATGATTTTTACTCACTTGCTCCAAAAATCTAAAATCAAGAATCGTTAATCTTCAATCTAAAATCTCTTAACTTAATGACATTGCCTTCGGGGGTTAGGGGGCTTTACTCCCTCGTTTTATCACTTGCTTTTCGCTCCTCATCATAGGTATCAGTGCGGTAGTGCTCATCATCACCTTCAAGGATTTTAAGATAACTATTGTAACGCGACCAAGCAATTTCATCCTTATCTAAAGCGGCTTTTATGGCACAATGTGGTTCTTCTTTATGCAAACAATTGTTGAACTTGCATTGTTCTTTCAATCTAAAAAATTCAGGAAAATAATCGCTAATTTCTTGAGGCTCCATATCGACAATTCCAAATCCTTTGATACCTGGTGTATCAATAATACTAGCATCAAAAGACAAGTCATACATCTCTGCAAAAGTGGTGGTATGCTGTCCTTGTTTGCTTTGCTCGGAGATATTCTTGGTTTTCAAATCCAAACTGGGCTCCAAAGCATTAACCAAAGTCGATTTCCCTACACCCGAATGCCCCGAGAACATACTCGTTTTACCAATCATTAATGCTTTCAAATCTTCAACTCCCTTGCCTTCAGCTGCTGAAACACGCAAACATTGATACCCAATTTCCTGATATACATGTTGCATGTACAACTGTTCGTCTAAAGTGACTTCATCTAAAGTATCAATTTTATTAAAAACCAAAATAGTCTCAATACCATAGGCTTCGGCAGTAACCAAAAATCTATCGATAAAACTAAACGTAGTTGGAGGATTATTGATGGTAATCAACAGAAAAACACGGTCAATATTGGCCGCAATAATATGCATTTGATGCGACAAATTCACCGATTTTCGAACAATGTAATTCTTACGGTCGTGAATGTGATGAATCGTACCCGTAACTGTGTCCGAAGTCTCCTCCAATTCATAATCTACTACATCGCCCACTGCAATGGGATTGGTGCTTTTAATTCCTTTCATTCGGAACTTCCCCTTCATCCTGCACTCAATAAAATCGCCTTGCTCGGATTTCACGGTGTACCAACTACCTGTAGATTTATAAACTGTTCCTGTCATTTTCAGATTTTAGATTTAAATGTTTGCAAAGATAAATGATTTATGATTGAAGAGTAACGATTTTATATTTATGATTTTAGAACCCTAGAAAAAAACAAAAAAATCCCAAAACAAAGGTCTTGGGATTTAATAAAATCTAAAGTCAGAAATCTTTACGAATTCAATACTTTATCTTGTTTGTTGATACTTTCTTGGTGAATCGCTTTGAACATTTTTAAGACAAACTCTTCCGAAAGTCCTTTCTTTTCTCCTTCCAAAATCATTTTACCTAAAATCTCATTCCAACGATTGTTTTGTAAAACCGCCACGTTTGCTTCTTTTTTAACCTGACCAATTTCTACAGCCACTTTCATTCTTTTGCTCAAAAGCTCCAATAAATTAGCGTCTAATACATCGATATTCGCTCTTAATTTACTCATTTTAGTCATAAACTCATCCGAAACATCGATTTGTTTTCTAACTCTCAAGTCTTTGAAAATTTGTTTCAAAGCATCCGGCGTTACTTGTTGCGCAGCATCACTCCAAGCGTTATCAGGGTCTGTGTGTGTCTCGATAATCATTCCGTCATAATTCAAATCCAAAGCTTCTTGCGTCACTTCAAGAATCATATCACGATTTCCAGTAATGTGAGAAGGGTCAATAATCAAAGGCAAATCTGGGAATTTGTTTTGCAATTCAATCGCAATTTGCCATTCTGGGATATTTCTGTATTTTGTTTTTTCGTAAGTAGAAAAACCACGGTGAATCACCCCTAATTTTTCTATTCCAGCCATATGCAAACGCTCAACACCACCCAACCACAAAGCTAAATCTGGGTTCACTGGATTTTTAATCAAAACAATTTTGTCTGTCCCTTTCAAGGTATCTGCAATTTCTTGAACCGCAAACGGATTGGCAGTTGTACGTGCCCCAACCCATAAAACATCAATATCATTTTCTAAAGCCAATTTACAGTGAGCAGCAGTAGCTACTTCAGTTCCCATTAACAAACCTGTTTCTGCTTTGGCTTTTTTCAACCATTTCAATCCTATTTCTCCCACACCTTCAAATCCACCTGGACGCGTTCTTGGTTTCCAAATTCCAGCTCTAAACACACTTACATCAGAATCTTTCAATTCGTGTGCGATTTTCAATACTTGCTCTTCTGTTTCGGCGCTACAAGGTCCTGCTATCACCAATGGATGCGTCAAATTGAACGCTTCCAACCAATTTCTCATTTCTTTCTTGTTTTCCATTTTTTTAGTTTTTAATCTTTAAAATTATTCTATAGTTTCTTGTGTTAATTCTTTTCTTTATTACCTATTTTTTGGTATTCATCCCATTCAAAATGGCTTTAATTTTATTCACACTCTGCATTTCATCATAAATAGCCTCGTATTCTTCACTTTTCAATAAGTCTTTGAATTGTGTCAAATTGGCAATGTATTCCTCCAGACTTTTCACTACGTGCTTCTTGTTTTGCTTAAAAATAGGCGTCCACATCGCAGGCGAACTCTTGGCCAAACGCACGGTACTCTCAAAACCAGAACCCGCCATATCAAAAATATCTTGTTCGTCTTTCTCTTTATTAATGACCGTTTTCCCTAACATAAACGAACTAATGTGCGACAAATGCGATACGTACGCAATGTGTTTATCGTGCGACTTCGGGTCCATATATCGAATGCGCATTCCTAATTCTTTGAACAATTCGATGGCTTTTTCTTGCAGCTTAAAAGTCGTTTTCTCCACCTCACAAATGATATTCGTTTTTCCTTGAAACAATCCTCTTATAGCCGCTGATGGTCCCGAAAATTCCGTTCCTGCAATAGGATGCGTGGCAATATAATTTCTTCTTCTAGGATGATTGGCCACCGCTTCACAAATAGGCATTTTCGTAGAACCCACTTCAAAAACAATGGTGTTTTCGCCAATATGGTCCAAAACTTCGGGCAACACTTGTAACGCCACATCCACAGGAACCGAAACAATAACATAATCCGCATCGGCCAAATCCTGCATCGTAGCTGCTTTCTCCACAACCCCAAGCACCATCGCCTCTTGCAAATGGGCTTCATTTTTGTCCATTCCGTAAATAGTCGCTTCTGGGTGTAAGGCCTTTATATCCAACACCATCGAACCTCCAATCAAACCTATTCCTATTACGTGTATATTCATTATAATTTTTATTATTAGCTAATCCTGCTATCCGCTATATCTATTGTGGCGAACCCCGCCACAATAGGATGCCGCTACTATCAGGGCTAGGTATTATCTGCTAAAAACGACGAATCGCTTCTTCAATTTTTTCTTCTTTTACACACAAAGCAAATCGGATATAGCCTTCGCCATTCGAACCAAAAATAGTTCCTGGTGTAATAAAGATATATTTCTCATACAGTATCTTATCAATAAAATCCTCCGCCGATGTAATCCCTGCTGGAAGCTTCGCCCAAACAAACAATCCAACGCCTTCTTTGTACACCTCACAACCCAATTTCTCGGCTAATTCTTCGGTTAAAATTCTGCGTTTTGCGTAAATCGCATTCATTTCGTCGAACCAAGAAGCATCACTTTGCAAAGCTGCAATAGCCCCTTTTTGAATCCCGTAAAACATTCCGCTGTCCATATTACTTTTTACTTTCAATACCGCATCAATACAAGCCGCATTTCCAGAAACCATTCCTACACGCCATCCCGCCATATTGAATGTTTTGGACAACGAATTCAACTCCAATGCAACTTCTTTTGCCCCTTCCACTTGCAACAAACTCATAGGTTGGTCATTCAAAACAAAACTATACGGATTATCATTGACCAATAAAATGTTGTGTTTTTGTGCAAAAGCGACTAATTTTTCAAACAAAGCCAAATTCCCTCTGGCACCTGTAGGCATATGCGGATACCCAATCCACATCAATTTTACTTTAGACAAATCCATTTTTTCCAAAACCTCAAAATCTGGTTCCCAATTGGTGCTTTCTTTCAAATCATAGTACATTGGCACCGCACCTACTAAGTTAGTCACCGAAGTATACGTTGGATACCCTGGATTTGGAATCAAAACGCCATCACCTTCATTCAAAAACGCTAACGAAATGTGCATAATTCCTTCTTTGGAACCCATCAAAGGCAAAACTTCAGTGGTGCTATTTAGGGTTACTTGGTAATTGCGCTCATAAAAATCAGCCATCGCTTGTCTTAATTCAGGCAAACCTTGATAGCTTTGATACTGATGTGCATTTTCGTCTTGCATTGTAGCAGTCATTGCAGCAATAACAGCAGGAGCAGGTTTTAAATCTGGACTACCTATTCCCATATTGATTACAGGTTTTCCTTCGGCGGCCAATTGGCGTACTTCTCTCAACTTTGAGGAGAAGTAATATTCTTCAACTATCGCTAAACGTTGGGCTGTTGTTATCATTTTTTTAGCTTTATTCTAAATTGGAATTTGTTATTTTCTAGTTTGGAGATTCAAGTAATGGCTTTGTATTGGGATATTCTCCTAAAACCTTAAAATAATCTGCCATAATACTCACCAACGATTTGGCTTTGGCATAGTCTTCATACTTTTCAAAAGTCACATCGACGAAAAAAGAATACTTCCAAGGTGTTTCAATTTTTGGAAGCGACTGTATTTTGGTTAAATTCAATTTACAATCACTCATTACATTGAGCACAGCGGCCAAACTTCCTCGTTTATGATTTAACTCAAACTTGAGCGAAGCCCTGTTTATCTTATCTTCAGACGCGAATGAATTCTCTTTTTTGAGCATTACAAATCGAGTCATGTTATTTTTAATCGTCTGAATCGATGGCGCGATGATTTCCAATTCATACATTTCTGCAGCAGCAACACTAGCAATTGCCGCGATACCTTTGATTTGATTTTGATGAATTCTTCTAGCGGTTTCGGCTGTATCTTTATCCTCAACCAATTTGATATTGGGGTATTTTTTCAAAAAATCCATACATTGCAACAACGCCATAGGATGAGAATGTACTTCTTTGATGTCTTCTATCGATTGCCCGGGCAAAGCCATCAAATTTTGAAAAATATCCAGATAATGCTCCCCAATAATGTGCAAATTATTCTTATCAATCAATGCATAATTTGGGATAATTGGCCCAGCAATAGAATTTTCAATAGCCATTACCGCTTGATCACATTTACCACTCAACAAACTATCTACCAACTCCTCGAAAGATAAACATTCATCAACCTCAATATTTTGATAAAAATAATCTTGAGCCACTTGGTGGTGAAATGACCCTTTAATTCCCTGAATTCCAATTTTTGTTCTCATATAGTCAAAAAAAAATCCTGATTTTCATCAGGATTGTATCGTAGTTTTATTTGTATCTTTTTTACTTTCAAATAACCATAGCACAATCCTTACTTCTCAAAGAAGAAATAAAAAGTGTAGCTAAAATAAAAACGGTTGTTTGACATTTTGTTTATTTGTTTTTCTGAATAAATTCTTGACAAAGATAAAAACTTAATCCAAAGAACTAAAGAAAAATTACCGAAATGATTAACAAAAACGGATTTCTTTGTGAAATTAACTTTCAATTAACAATAACAAAAAAAAAGCCTTGCAAAACACCTGCTTTTTAACGATTATCCTAGTCCCCAAAGAGCTTGTTCATTTAATTTTTCATTTTTGGAACACGAGAAGGAGTATCTTTTCCACTGATTATAGTTTGTGAACTGATGGCAATCGACTTAATAATCTCCGTCATATTATTCATATCTAAAGTCCCCACTTCATCACTTAATTTATGATAATTCGGTTCAATATCCATTTTTGAAGTTGAAATAGTATGCGCTGGAACTCCTAAAGCAGCTAATCTTGCATTGTCTGAACGGTAAAACAATTGTTCTTGAGGGTACGGATCTTGATAAAAATTGAATCCTGAACCTACCAAATTCTTTTGCAAAATAGTTCCAAAATCAGAACGCTCGAATCCTGTAATATAAGCTGAGTTTTTACCCCATTTACTATCGGTTCCAATCATTTCGATATTGAACATTGCCACCACTTCGTCTGCATTGATGGAATTAGAGAAAAAAGCAGAACCATAACCACCCGTTTCTTCTCCTGTGAATGCTACAAAAACAAGTGTTCGTTCGTTGTCATTCTTTTGCTTAAAAAAGTCCGCCAAAGTAATTACAGCTGTGATGCCAGAAGCGTCATCATTCGCACCATTATAAATTTTATCATCTCCTGACTCTTTCAATCCTAAATGGTCGTAATGTCCAGAAAAAATAACATATTCATTAGGCTTTGATTTTCCAGGAATAATTCCAATTACATTATTGGCCTTTTTCCCTTTAATCAAAAAATCTTGACTATAAGATGTCAAATCTTTATAATGAGTCAATCCAATTCGTTTGAATTCTCCTTCGATAAAAGCCGATGCCTTTTCGATTCCTGGAGTAAACATCCCTCTTCCTTCCATAGCATCTGACGCCAATTCTGTTTCTATTCGAGTAACCTCGCTTTGCTGAATCCCATTTTGAGCATTAGCTATGAATCCAAAAAGGACCAACAATCCTAAACTAATTTTTTTCATTTTTATTTGTATGATTTGATTTAATTGATTTCATTTTCTCTTAAAAGCCATTTTTTACCTTCAACGATTCGCGTGACCATCATTGCCGAAATCAAATCGCCATTCGCATTGAGCAAAGTAGCAATGGGGTCGACTAGTGTTCCAATAATCATAGCTGCGGGCAAGGCTTGTTCCATTGGAAAACCATAAATGGTAATAGCTAAGATTTCTCCGATATAACCACCGTTTGGAATCCCTCCTTCCACTACTGATACAATAATTGTTATTCCAATAGCTGTTAGAATAGTGAATGGATCTGTGAAATCCTTACCAAAAATAGCAAAAATTACAGCTATTTTTACAATAGACGACATACTAGAACCGTCTTTATGCAAAGGCGCTCCCAAAGGAATTACCAAGTTTCGAATATAAGCAGGGATTTTCATTTGTTGAGCCCCTTCAAGATTGGCTGGAATTGTGGCAATACTACTGCAAGTTCCTATTGCTGTAAAGGAAGGCGTGATATTGTTTTTCCAAAACACTTTCACTCCTAATAGACCTCCCGAAAAAAAAGCATAGATAGTAAAGAATACTATGAAGTAAAAAGTACACATTCCATAATAAACGGCTAGTGGTTTCGCATAGGCACCAAAAAGCTGTGGTCCAAAAATCCCAACTTGATAAGCAAAATAGGCCCCAAGCCCAACAGGAGCTCCTTTCATAATGATTACCAACAACTGTTTCATCACCTCGTTCGCTGAATGCAAAAATCGAGCAAAATCCTTACCCTTTTCGCCAGCATTCAAAGTAGCAAAACCCATTAAAAAAGAAAAAAAGATCAAAGCTAACATGTTTTTACGAGACAAAATTTCATAAAAATCATTTACTGTAAGCAATTGTGTAATAGGTGAGCCCGTAGTGCTTTCATGAGCTGTAGCTAGAGAAGATTTTGCCAAAAAAACAGCCTGATCAAAAGGAAAAATAAAAATCCCAATAATCATTACTATGGCAGAAATTATTACCGTTACTAAAAACACAACCAAAACAACTCCGAAAAGTTTACCAAGCTTGTCGCTTTTTTGCAAATTAGCAATCGAGGAAGCTATAGTAAAAATTACCAATGGAATTATCGCTGTAAAAAGTAAATTAAGAAAAATATCACCCAACGGTTTTATTACCTCAACGTCTTTACCAAAAAGCAATCCAGCCAAACTACCAAGTACAATCCCACCCAAAAGCAATAGGATACTGCTGTAATTTTCTAAAAAAGAATTTGTTTTGTCTTCGCTCATAACTACAAGTTTGTAGTAAATATAGAAATCTTAGCGCATTGGCAGGACAAAAACTGAGATAAATTGATATTCAGCAAAAACAAAATCCCTCAATATTTTTTCATACTATCCAAAGAAACTTCCATAGCTTGGTTTTTCTGTTTACTTTTGCAACAAAATCATTCTTATGTCTATAGAAGTTACAAATTTATCAAAAAGCTATGGTGCTCAAAAAGCATTAGACTCGATTACTTTTTCTGTAAAAAAAGGAGAAATCGTTGGTTTTCTTGGTCCAAATGGCGCTGGAAAATCTACTTTGATGAAAATATTGACCACTTATCTAGCGGCAGATGAAGGCGTAGCGCTAGTAAATGATAAAAATGTTATTTCAGACACCAAAGAAGTACAAAAGATAATTGGTTATCTACCTGAGCACAATCCGTTGTATTTGGATTTGTATGTTAGAGAATATCTGGCTTTTAATGCCGATGTGTACAAAGTACCCTCCTCTCGTATTCAAGAAGTAATTGAATTAACAGGATTAACTCCCGAAAGTCATAAAAAAATAGGACAACTCTCCAAAGGATATCGTCAGCGTGTGGGATTAGCCAATGCCTTATTGCACAATCCAGAAGTACTCATTCTTGACGAGCCTACTACAGGTTTAGACCCGAATCAATTGGTTGAGATTCGAAATGTGATTAAAAACGTAGGGAAAGACAAAACCGTTTTTCTGTCTACTCATATTATGCAAGAAGTAGAAGCGATTTGTGACCGTGTCATTATTATTGATAAAGGGAAAATTGTAGCTGACAAAAAATTAGAAGTTTTGATTGCCGCCGACAAAGAACAAGTCATAGAAGTAGAATTTGATTTAAAAGTAACCGAAGACCAAATCAACTCCATTCCACATTTAAAATCATTCATCAAAAACAGTGATTATCTATGGGAACTGACCTTTTTGTCGAGTCAAGATATGCGTCCAACCGTATTCGATTTCGCTCACGACAATGGTTTAAAAACCTTGCAACTCAACCAGAAAAACAAAAATCTAGAAGCGGTATTTAGGGAAATTACGAAGTAGAGGTTAGTCCCTAGTGATTAGTAATTAGTGAATAGCAAAAAAACTAAGAACTAAGAACTAACTGCTAAGGACTAGTTACTATTCACTAATTATTCCAAGCTATCTTTTATCGCTTGAATCCAATCGTCAATTGTAGTTTCGTTGGTATTGATTGCGACACTTTTTGCACCGTAGGGTGCATATTTATCTGTTTTGGTAACCGAAAACAAACCTACTACTGGTAATTGAGCGGCACTAGCCAAATGCATCATTCCGCTATCAGCGCCCACAAAAACAGCTGTATTTTTAAAGAATGCTGTGATTTCTCTAATGTCTTTGCTGTAATAGGTTGGCGCAGCAAAATGTATTTGCGACACATTTTCTACAGGCAACACTTCCAAAATATTGTAGTCTGGAAATTCTTTTAAGATTCTTTCATAAAAAACGGCCCACCATTCCACCGAATAACATTTGGCTCCCGTGGCAAAAGTGAAAAGACAAATCGTTTTTTTAGTTGCTGGAACAATGGCATCCAAAAGCGCTTTCCCTTTAGCTACTTCTTCAGGACTTAATTGCAAAAGCAAATTAGGAATTGGTTTGCTCGGCACTTTCATTCCTACCGAAGCAAGAAAATGACGCAAATCATACACAGGATACTTTGCAATATGAGTATAGTCAGAAAATTGGCTAGAAAGGTCAGTTGCTTGTTCCCCAAAACATTTGAATTTTGCATTGACAAGCTGTATAGACAAACGACCTGATGAAGAATTTTTATCAGCATTGATGGCCAAATCGTACTTATTTTTCTTCAGTTTCAACCAGCCATTCATATAGTTTCCTAATTCATCAAAATGCTTTTTAGGCAAACGAATAATCTGATTTACATTTGTGAAATTTTCAAAAACAATAGGACCAAGATTCCCTTTTATAAAAACATCAATAGTTGCATTCGGGAAAAGATTTTGTACTTCTTGTACCAAAGGTGTAATTAGCAACAAGTTTCCTAAACGGTGATTGGGTCTCGAAATCAAGACTCTCTTTACTTGTTGGAGATCCATTGTTCCCTTATTGGTATTCGACGATCTTCCAAGATCTTTTATAAGAACTCTCATTAATTTTCGTCTAATTTTATTAATTTGTATTTTTAAGTTCATAAATACTGCTTTAATCTTTAGCTAAATCGCTTTAAATCAAATAAATATACAACTTTAAATCAACAATGTGTAAGAACAACAAAAAACCCACAGCTTTCCCAATTTCACTTTAGATTTATAACAAAAAAAATACCCGACAAGCCAAAAGCTCATCGAGTACTTCCAATTGAAATAATATAATCCTTTTATTAAAAAATCTGACTTGCGATTTGTCTAATGTTCTCTGATTTTCCCATAGAATAGTAATGCAAAACAGGAACTCCTGCAGTTTTTAATTCTATAGATTGTTGAATCGCCCATTCTATTCCAACTTGACGAATTTCGGCATTGTTTTTACATTTTTCTACCGCAGCAATTAAATCTTCTGGCAAATCGATACGGAAAATTTGTGGCAACACTTGCAAATGTCTTTCTACCGCAATAGGTTTTATCCCTGGAATAATCGGAACTGTAATGCCCATTTCTCTGGCTTTGGCTACAAATTCGAAATATTTAGCATTATCAAAAAACATTTGGGTAACGACATAATCCGCTCCTGCATCTACTTTTTCTTTAAGACGTTTCAAATCGGTTTGCAAAGAAGGGGATTCCAAATGCTTCTCAGGATAACCCGCTACACCAATACAAAAATCGGCTTTATTATCAATGTCCATTACTTCGTGCAAATACTTCCCTTGGTTCAATTGATAAATTTGGCTTACTAAATCGGAAGCATATTTATTACCTCCATTGGTTGGCACAAACGATTGTTCGTCTTTCATCGCATCACCACGCAAAGCCATCACATTGTCAATGCCTAAGTAATGACAATCCACCAACAAATATTCTGTTTCTTCTTTCGTAAAACCTCCGCAAAGTACGTGCGGCACCGTGTCAACATTGTATTTATGTTTGATAGAAGCACAAATACCCAAAGTTCCTGGACGCATTCTTGTCAACTTCTTTTCTAATAGCCCATTCCCTTTATTTACGTAGATAAACTCTTCACGAGAAGTGGTCACATCAATAAATGGTGGTTTGAACTCCATCAACGGATCGATGTTGTCATATAATTCCTGAATGCTTTTGCCTTTTTGTGGCGGAATAATTTCAAAAGAAAACAAGGTTTCTCCTTTGGCGTTTTCTATATGTTGTGTTACCTTCATTTTTCTTAGTTTGAAGTTTAAGGTTTAAGGTTTAAGGTTCTTTCGAACAACTTTAAACTTTAAACTTTAAACAAATTTTCAACTTTAAACTATTACTAATCAGCTATATTCGGATTCAACCATTTCATTGCTACATCGGTCGAAACATTTCTTCGTTTTGCGTAATCAATTACTTGGTCTTCTTTGATTTTACCTAGTCCGAAATACTTGCTCTCTGGATTTCCAAAATAGTAACCAGAAACGGATGAAGCTGGCCACATCGCCATACTTTCAGTTAAGGTTACTCCAATTTCTTCTTCAACGTTCAATAATTTCCAAATAGTCGGTTTCTCTAAATGGTCTGGACATGCTGGATATCCTGGTGCTGGACGGATTCCTTTATACGATTCTTCAATCAAGTCTTCTTTGCTTAACACCTCATCAGCAGCATATCCCCAAAATTCTTTACGCACTTTCTCGTGTAAATATTCGGCAAAAGCTTCTGCAAAACGGTCGGCCAACGCCTTCACCATAATCGAATTATAATCGTCTAATGCGGCTTCAAATTCGGCAGCCCATTCGTCTACTCCAAAACCAGTAGTCACACAAAAAGCTCCCATGTAATCCACTTTTCCACTATCTTTTGGCACAATAAAATCAGACAATGCAATGTTTGGCGCTCCTTTGGTTTTTTGAGCTTGCTGACGCAAAGTCAAGAATGTTTGTAATGGATTTCCGTTTTCATCTCTCAATTCGATATCATCATCATTGATTTGATTCGCAGGGAAAATTCCGTAAACGCCTTTTGCGGTTAACTTTTTCTCCTCCAAAATCACTTTCAACATCGCTTGTGCATCTGCAAAAACCGAAGTGGCTTGTTCACCCACAACTTCATCGGTTAAAATTGCAGGATACTTCCCGAATAACTCCCAAGTTCTGAAAAACGGCGTCCAATCGATATAAGGCACCAAAGTTTCTAAATCGACTTCTACGATTTGTTTGCCAATCACTTTAGGTTGTACTGGAGTAAAATTATCCCAATCCAATTGCAATTTATTTTTTCTGGCTTCCTCGATAGACAAGAAATTTTTATCTCGTGAACGATTCAAGAATGTTTCTCTAAAAGCATCGTATTCTGCACGAATATCGCTAGCATAAATTTTTCGGTTATGGTCCAATAAATTACCCGCTACGGTCACCGCTCTCGAAGCATCGTTTACGTGAATTACCGTTTCTCTGTATTGAGGCGCAATTTTAACCGCAGTATGCGCTCGCGAAGTAGTGGCTCCACCAATCATTACAGGGATTTTCATATTGCGTTTGTCCAGCTCTTTCGCCAAATACACCATTTCATCCAATGACGGCGTAATCAATCCGCTCAATCCAATAATATCTACCTCGTGCTCAATAGCTGCAGCAATAATTTTTTCTGGAGGCACCATCACACCCAAATCGACTATCTCATAATTATTACAAGCCAATACTACAGAAACAATATTTTTTCCAATATCGTGAACATCACCTTTTACAGTGGCCATCAATATTTTTCCGTTTCCAGATTTGTCTCCAACTTGCTTGGCCGCTTCAATGTACGGAAGTAGATAAGCCACTGCTTTTTTCATCACACGTGCCGATTTTACCACTTGTGGCAAAAACATTTTTCCAGAACCAAACAAATCTCCAACGACATTCATCCCCGTCATCAAGTTGATTTCGATTACTTCGATGGGCTTTTCGGCGGCCAAACGTGCCTCTTCTACATCAATTTCTATAAACGCATCCACTCCTTTTACCAAAGAGTGCGTGATTCTTTCCTGTACGGTTCCATTACGCCATTCTTGTATTACCGCTTCATTTGTTTTGGAACCGTCTCCTTTTACATTTTCTGCAAAGTCCAACAAACGCTCTGTAGCATCATCGCGTCTGTCCAGAATCACATCTTCAACGTATTCTAATAAATCTTTTGGAATCTCATCGTAAATCGACAACATTTCTGGGTTTACAATTCCCATCGTCATTCCGTTTTGAATCGCGTGGTACAAGAAAACCGAGTGCATCGCCTCTCTCACCACATCATTTCCTCTAAACGAAAACGACACATTACTCACCCCACCACTAATGTGTGCGTGCGGTAAATTTTCGCGAACCCATTTGGTTCCTCTAAAGAAATCCAAAGCATTCAAGCGGTGTTCTTCCATCCCTGTCGCAACGGGAAAAATATTCAAATCGAAGATGATATCTTGTGGAGGGAATCCAATTCCTAACAAAATATCATAGGAACGTTGACAAATTTCGATACGTCTTTCATAATTATCGGCCTGACCTACTTCGTCAAAAGCCATCACAATCACCGCCGCACCATAACGTTTGATTAAGTTTGCGTGATGAATGAATCGCTCCTCGCCTTCTTTCAATGAAATCGAATTCACGACACATTTCCCCTGCACCACTTTCAATCCCGCCTCAATGATTTCCCATTTCGAGCTGTCAATCATAATTGGCACACGCGAAATATCCGGTTCAGCCGCAATCAAATTCAGGAATTTGGTCATAGCATATTCGCCATCCAACATCCCTTCGTCCATATTGATATCGATAATCTGCGCGCCACCTTCTACTTGTTGGCGTGCTATATCCAGCGCCTCATCGTATTTCTCTTCCTTTATCAATCGAAGAAATTTTCGCGAACCCGTCACATTGGTTCGTTCCCCCACATTCACAAATACGCTATCGGGCGTGATGATTAAGGGTTCCAATCCAGATAATACTAGGTTTCTTCTTTTTTCTGCCATTTCTTTCTATTTTCAACGGAATAAATTCCGTCGCTACATTATTTATCGTTTCTTTATCCAACGGATTAAAATCCGTTGCTACAAAATAAGTCGTTCCTATGGAACTTTTTCTGATCGTCTTGCTTGTCATTACAAGGAGTCAAGCAAAATCCTTATTATTTTCTATCCTACATGATTTACAAAATCTTATAGATACTATGCTTAATTCTTTGGGCGTGTCCCAAGGGCCGGGCTATCCGTTCCCGCTTTTTTTCTTGATAAAAAAAATCAAGAAAAAAGAGCTCCACTACTATCCCTCACGCAAAAGTGCTAAACGACCACTTTCTTTTTTTATCAATTTTATTTTCTTCATTACAACAAGGATTTCAACGTTTCCGTATCTGGCAGAATATTTCTATAAGCTTCTGGCAAATCATTATATGTTTTATACGTTACTACTCCCATTGGTTTCGAGGTATCTCGGAATGCAAATTCTACTATTTTATTGTTCTTTTCTTTGCAAAGAATAATTCCAATGGACGGGTTTTCGTGTGGCTGTTTCACCATTTCGTCCAATGCCGAAAGATAGAGATTCATTTTACCAACATATTCCGCTTTAAACTTCCCCTTTTTCAATTCTATAGCTACTAAACTTTGAATTTTTCGGTTAAAAAATAGCAAGTCTATAAAATACTCTTCGTCCTCAATAAGCAATCGGTGCTGATTCCCAATAAAACTAAATTCAGACCCCAAAGCCATTATGAATTTTTTGATATTCTGCACAATGGCATTTTCCAAAACACGTTCGTTTGGTTCTTCATCGGCATCTTCAATATTGATAAAATCCAACAACATTTCATCTTTAAAAGCCATCAATGCTTTTTGCCTAAAAGCATTTTCAGATAAAGTGCTTTGAAAATTATGCGCCAATTTTCCTTGTCTTTGATACAAATCCGACTTTAAATGATGTTTTAAAGTCGTGTTGTTCCAAAATTCAGTGGCTGTTTTTTGGATATAAAACACACGTTCTTCTATGCCCTCGGTATTATTTATTATAGCAATATGATGCGTAAAACCGATTTTTAAAAACATAGTATTAAACTCATTTTGTAATTCGTCAGTTGGCAACTGACGAATTACAAAACTATTATTCAAATCGCCAGTTGCCAACTGACGATTTTGGTTTTTCAATTCGGCAGACGGCAACTGCCGATTTAATTCTTCTTCCGAAAATTGAAATAAAGGTTCTTTTTCGTCTATCAAAAATGGCTGCATAAACTCCCAACCCTCATAAAAAAGACGCATATTCTTTATATTAGTTGCCGAAAAACCTCTCAAACCGTGAAGCTCTTGTTGCAACAAACTCGAAATACTATCAATGGCTCCCTTTCCCCAATTTTTGTTTCGGCTATGAAAAGATACATATTGCCCAATCCCAAAATACAATTTCAATAATTCGGCATTAGCAAGCGCAGCAGCCTCGTAACGACTTCTCAAAATCGCTTTCTTTATTTGCTGTACCTCTATTACATAATTATTTCCTTCTTGCATTTTCATTTATTATCTTCTATTAATCCACAACGGAATAAATTTTGTTTCTGCAATTATGTTTCATTTCTACACCCAACGGATTAAAATCCGTTGCTACAAAATGGGGCGTTCCTATGGAATTTTTATACTGTTTTCAGGAGCAACTTCTTTAAGACTTTGGAGCATTTCTCTTATATTATTTCTTGCCGAATTTTCATTTGCCAATCGCAATCTTTTAGTTCCATATAAAGCATCCGAGAAAGTAGCACTTCCAGATTGACTAATCTTTTTGGTAAAAATCAACTTGCTGTTATCATACAAATTGTACTCTATCACAGTATTAACAGTCAAGTTAAATCCCATTGGCCTACTTACAGAAATCAGATTAACTTCAAGTACCCAATCACCATCGGAAATAGAATCAATTTTTCCAAAGGCATTAGATTCAAGAATCGATTTTTTTAATGCTTCTTCAAAATTATTATTCGTGATATTAGAAACCCACAATGGATTTGTCTTTTTTCCACCCCTGACAGATTTAATAAAAAGCTTATCTCCAGTCTGTTTTTCAACTTTATAATCTTTAACAGTCATACCTTCTATAGTTGCACTGGTAGCACATCTACTCAAAAAAAGAGAAACAATAACTATTAAAACTAAATATTTTAATTTCATTTATTTATCAATAAAAATTATCACATCACCGCCGTTGAAACCCTCGGCTTATACTCCTTAGCGATATCGGCGATTAATTTGATGTGTTCTGGGGTGGTGCCGCAGCAGCCTCCTATGATGTTGATTAAATTGTCTTCTAAATAAGAACGGATTTGCGCTTGCATTTCTTCAGGTGTTTCGTCGTATTCTCCAAAGGCGTTTGGCAAACCTGCATTAGGATGCGCTGAAATATTGAAAGAAGTATTATGCGACAAGGTTTGCAAATAAGGCTTGAGCAAATCGGCACCCAATGCGCAATTGAATCCTACACTCAACAACGGAATATGCGAAACCGAAATCAAGAAAGCCTCAACGGTTTGTCCAGAAAGGGTTCTTCCTGAAGCATCGGTGATGGTTCCAGAAACCATAATAGGCACATCGATGTTGCGTTCTTCTTTGACTTCTTCGATGGCAAAAAGTGCGGCTTTGGCATTCAAGGTATCGAAAATAGTTTCGACCAAAAGAATGTCAGAACCACCATCCAACAAGGCTTCGACTTGTTGTTTGTAAGCGATGCGTAAATCATCAAAAGTTACGGCGCGGTATCCTGGGTCATTCACATCGGGCGACATACTTGCAGTTCTGTTCGTGGGTCCGATGGAACCCGCTACAAAACGCGGTTGGTCTGGATTTTTTGCGGTGAATTCATCGGCTACTTCTCGGGCTAGTTTAGCGGATTCGTAGTTGAGTTCGTATACCAAATCCTCCAAATGATAATCGGCCATTCCGATGGTGGTTCCTGAGAAGGTGTTGGTTTCTACAATATCGGCTCCAGCCTCAAAATAGGCGGCGTGCACGGCTTTGATGGCCTGTGGTTGCGTGAGAGACAATAAATCATTGTTCCCTTTTAACGGATGCGGAAAATCTTTGAATCGTTCGCCACGAAAATCTTCTTCGGAGAAATTGTAGCGTTGCAACATTGTTCCCATCGCTCCGTCGAGCACGAGAATTCTTTTTTTAATTTCTTCTTGTATTGTTGACATACTTTATTTTAGACCGCTAAGGCGCAAGGGCGCAAAGCTTTTTTTAATTTATAGTTTCTATTATTTCTCCTTTTTGAAGAAATACATTGTTTTTTTGTTTCTAAATAAGCCTATTGCCAACTCTTTAGCCCCGATAGCAACGACATCCTTTTATGCTGGTGTTCAGCATAAAAGATATAGTGGATAGCGGGAACGTTGATGCCAAAAAAGCGGCAATGATGCGCTCATTCAATTATTTAAAAATGTATCGGGAAAGGGGTTTGAAAAAATACGAGACTGTATTTTGTTGTTATCTATCCGCGCTATGCTTGGTAGAATGTAGCACCTTCTTTAAAAAAGTAAAGGGTTGCTAAGGTTTCATCGGGTCTTTTCCCTCCGCCTTTCGTGATAACTTTCAATAAAAATAGGAACGGTGCAAAGTAACGACATAACGCTAACAATTGCAAGTGTTTTTTTAGAAGTTTAAAAGTTTAAAAGTTTAAAAAAAGGTTTAAAGTTGTTTAAGATTGTCGTCGTATGGACGCTTCACTCAAACTTTCAAACAATTTAAACCTTTTTAAACTACTTTAATACTTAGGCTTTTTCTTTGTCCCTCTGTAATTAATAATTTCAATTCGTTTTAATCGGGTATTAATTCGGTAAACCAGATAGTTATTTTTATCTATAATTGCTTTGTGTAAAAGTGGGTGGGTTGTAGATTTTGGAAATAATTCAGGGTAAAGAATAATTAAACTTGTAACGTGTTTTATTTTTTCTTCCAATTGCAAAATTTCTTTTGTAGACCAAAATTTGTCTAAATAAACAAGGACGCTTTCTAAACCCTTCTCTGCCTGTGGAGTCCATAGAAGACTTAATGCCATTTTGCAAATTTATCCATAATAGTTGTATGGCTTACTAAATCATTATTTTCGGCTTGGGAAATGCCAATTTCAATTTCTTCTTTTTCTTTTACAGACAAATCACTGTACCAATCCTTTTTACTAGCCTTTACCAACAGTTCCAGTTTTTCCATAAGATCCTCATCTACAGTAGATAGTTCTTGAATGAAATTGTATTTTCTTGTGGCTAAATTCATAAATGAATTAATTATAATTTCTCACAAAGATATAAATAAAAAAGCTCAAACTATAGAACAAGTTTGAGCTTTAGTATTTAAAATCTTAGATTTCTATCTTGATATCATCAATTGGTAAAAAACTTAGTATCTAAGATTAAACGATCGCTTTCACTACTGCTTTTGGCGCTTCTTTACGGGTTCCGTCGAATCCGTCAACACCGGAAACGGTGGTGTATTTCATCACATATTTTTTACCTGGATTGATAATTTGGTAAGCCGCTTGACACATTAACGTGGCTTCGTGGAATCCGCAAAGAATCAATTTTAATTTTCCTGGATAAGTATTTACGTCTCCAATGGCGAAAATCCCAGGAATGTTGGTTTGATAATCTAAAGCATTGTTTACTTTGATGGCGTTTTTTTCGATTTCTAATCCCCAATCGGCAATAGGTCCTAATTTTGGCGTAAGACCGAAAAGTGGAATAAAATAATCGGTAGCGATGGTTTGCTTAGCGCCTTTATCGTCCTCAACTACTACAGATTCGATATGCTCGGCACCATTTAAGCCTACTACTTCGCCTGGTGTTATCAATCTGATTTTTCCAGCAGATTTTAATTCTTGTACTTTTTCTACAGAATCTAATGCGCCGCGGAATTCGTTACGACGGTGAATCAAAGTTACCTCTGATGCTACATTCGACAAGAAAATACTCCAGTCTAAAGCAGAATCTCCACCACCAGCAATCACCACTCTCTTATCACGGAATTTTTCAGGATTTTTGATAAAGTATTTGATTCCTTTGTCTTCATAAAACTCAATGTCTTCAATCAAAGGTTTTCTTGGTTCAAAACTTCCTAAGCCTCCTGCAATAGCAATAACTGGAGCGTGGAATTTTTTCCCTTTATTAGAGGTTACAATAAAGCTACCATCTTCTTGTTTTTCGATGGTTTCTGCACGTTCTCCAAGGGTAAATCCAGGCTCGAATTGCTTGATTTGCTCCATTAAATTATCCACCAAATCTCCAGCTAATACTTCTGGAAATCCTGGAATATCATAAATAGGTTTCTTAGGATACAATTCTGATAATTGTCCGCCTGGCTGTGGCAAGGCATCCAAAATATGACATTTTAATTTTAATAATCCTGCTTCGAAAACGGCGAAAAGCCCTGTTGGTCCTGCTCCTATTATTAATATATCTGTTTTAACCATCTTTTTTTATTTATACTTATTACTTCTTTTTTTTCATTTTGTACGGACAGGTTGGACCTATCCCTACGGTGTTCAAATAAACGATTAATTCATTTGAGGATTCGTGATAAATATCACTTGGGTATTTTTTTTATTGTAATGAAGGACAGGTCGCGACCTGTCCCTACGGTACGCGTATTATTTATTATTTTTTAATGCCTCGGTGATTTCGTTCATTCGCTGCACCTTTTCTTCAAAATTTCCTTTCAACGTTTTGCGATATTCATTCAAGTTTTCTACCATTTTATTCACATCTTCTGGAATAACCTCTTCAAAAAATTCACGCAATCGCTTGGCGGTTGTCGGTGATTTGCCGTTGGTTGAAATGGCGATTTTCACATTGCCTTTGGTCACAATTCCGCCCAAATAATAATCGCATAAATCGGGTGTATCGGCAATATTACAAATCAAATAACGCTTTCTGGATAAATCATACACGCGTTTGTTCACCTTCAAATCATCGGTGCAAGCTATTACTAAATTACGCTTGCGAAGCATCCAACGATTGAATTTCTTTGGCGTCAATTTTACTGAAGGATGTTTTTCAGCCAAAGCTTCCAACTCGGGAAGAAATCGCGGCGCCACCACTTCGACATTCGCATTTGGGCTTGATTTCAACATAAAAGATAACTTTTCTAAACCCACATTTCCGCCACCTACAATCAAAATATTTAATTGATGTAGTTTTAAAAATACGGGATATAATTCGTTTCTTTCCATTGTTTATTTTTTTGGGTCAGATTAAAACCTGACGGTTTTGTTTATTTAGGTCAGGTCACGACCTGACGCTACGATAAATTCTTCGTAAAATCCTTTTAACTTGTTGCTTTCTTTTACCACTTCGCCAATTACAATGATGGCGGGATTGCTCAAATTATGTGCCGCTACAACAGCTTCTATCGTATCAATCGTTCCTACTCCAATTCTTTCTTCAGGAGTCGTTCCGTTTTGAATGATGGCAATCGGCGTTTCACCTTTGCTTTCCTCTTGAAACAGGGCAACAATTTGCGCCAATTTACTCATTCCCATTAAAATCACCACCGTTGCCGTTGATTTGGCTGCTAGCTGAACATCATCTGATAATTTTCTTGCCGATGTTGTGCCAGTAATTACCCAAAAGCTCTCTGAAACACCACGTTTTGTCAACGAAATCCCTTGATAAGCAGGAACTGCAATTGATGATGAAATACCTGGAACGACAAAGGTAGGAATTCCAAAGCTTTCAGCGTGCTCAATTTCTTCACTTCCACGTCCAAAAATAAAAGGGTCACCTCCTTTTAATCGAACAACGTGACCGTAAGTCAAGGCATTATCAACAATTAACTGATTGATTTGCTCCTGTGAATAGGCGTGACTTCCTTTGCGTTTGCCTACAAATATCTTGATTGAAGATTTTGGCGCAAACTCCATTAACTCTTCGTTAGCCAAAGCATCATACAAAACGACATCGGCTTCAGCCAAAGCTTTTACCCCTTTTATAGTCAAAAGGTCTGGGTCACCTGGGCCTGCACCTACTAAAGTAACTTTAGGAGCCCCACCCCGGCCCGGCCCAAAAGGGAGGGAGGAAGAATTGGTACTTGTTATTTTATAGCTCATACGCTTCCGCTTTTATGCTTTTGATAAATCTAGTGCTCTGTATGTTTCAATCGTTTCAAAAAACGCAGTTGCTGTCGCAATGTATTCTTTGGCAAAAGTTTCAGATGGTTCGTTTTCTCTTATTTTATAAACCAATTCTTTAAAAGAAGTGGCTAATTGTATTTTATTCGTTTCAACAAAAACGGTATCAAACAAATCGATGATTCCTGCGTGATGATTTGTTTTTTGGTTTTCGGCTAATAACAAAGCTTTGGCTCCATTTACAAATCCAGCATAAGCTAAATAAATCGCATCCGACCATTTTTTATCCTCGAAAGCTTCTTGTGCAAACGTCAATTTGTCTTTGGCTTCGTACAACAAAGTCGCAACTAAATCAATTACCACTCCCGCACATTCGCCCACTCCAACTGCTTTCACATAATTATCGGCGTTGCCCCAATCTACAAAATCAGCTTCGGTTAAATTGGTCACATCGGCTAAGGGTTTCAAAAATTCATAGAAATATTTCTCGCCTTTAGCATCGTAATAGTTTAAAAATGACTGACCGTTGGCATTGGCTTCAAAATCATTCAAAATCAATCGCAAGGCTTCTGGGCCACGACGACTTGGGATTTTGATTACTTTATCAGAAAAACGTCCTTGTCCGTTTCCTAAATTTCCTCCACCTAACAATACTTGTAAAGCTGGTGCTACCAATTTACCCGCATTGATAGACATTCCTTGGAAACCAATTTCGGCCATATTGTGTTGCCCACAAGCGTTCATACAACCACTAATCTTGATAGTGATTTCGTTTGAATTGGCATAGTGTGGATATTCTGTCGCCAAAACTCTTTCTAATTCTACTGCAATTCCAGTACTACTCGCGATTCCTAAATTACAAGTATCGGTTCCAGGACAAGCGGTAATATCTGCGGTGCTATTGTATCCTAAGGCAACAAAATCTAATTTGGCTAATTCTTGATAGAAGAAAGGCAGCGCTTCTTCTTTTATATGACGAATTAAAATATCTTGACGCAACGTAAAACGCAATTCGTTGGTTGCATAATTTTTGATTAAATCAGCCAATTGTCGGGCTTTGTCAATATAAAAATCGCCAAGAGCTACTTTGATTCCGATAGCGACATAACCCGCTTGTTTCTGCGGAATAACATTGGCTTTTTTCCAAGCTTCGAAGGCAGCAACATCATCAATCACTACTTGTGGAGCATCCAATATTGGCGTTGGAATGGCTTTTTCAAAAGGAGTTGTATCAATTTCAACTACTTGATGTGAAAGGGCTTTTTTCTCTTCTTCGACCAAACGCAAAAATTCTTCTTTTCCGATTTCTTTAACCAAAAACTTCATTCTCGCTTTCAATCGTTTGGCTCTTTCGCCGTGACGGTCAAAAATTCTCAATATTCCTTCTGTGGTTGGAATGATTTGATTGGCAGGAATGAATTCAGACAATAATTCGGCGTGACTAGGTTGTGACCCTAAACCACCTCCAAACAATACTTTAAATCCTTTTTGACCATCGACAATCTTTGGAATAAATCCTAAATCGTGCAAATAGCTTAAAGCGGTATCTTTATCAGAAGAAGAAAAAGACATTTTGAATTTACGTCCCATTTCCTGACACACTGGATTTCTCAAGAAAAATTCAAATAGTGCGTGTGCATATGGAGACACATCGAAAGGTTCGTCTGGGTCGATACCAGCAGTTTCACTTGCTGTAATATTTCTAACAGTATTCCCGCAAGCTTCTCTTAAGGTAACATCATCTTTCTCTAACTCGGCCCAAAGTTGTGGTGTTCTATCTAAACTCACATAGTGAATTTGGATATCCTGACGCGTAGTAATGTGCAAACGTCCCGTAGAATATTCTTCAGAAACTTTACAAATACGATGCAATTGTTCGCTTGTCACTTTACCAAAAGGCAATTTGATACGAATCATTTGCACGCCTTCTTGACGTTGCCCATATACACCTCTTGCTAAACGAAGAGAACGAAAACGTTCGTCATCGATTTTTCCATCGCGGAATAAAGCAATTTTTCTTTCTAAATCGATTATATCCTTTTGGACAATCGGATTCTCTATTTCGGTTCTAAAACTTTGCATTTTTTAAGCTTTTGGCTAATGGCTTTTGGCTATTAGCTATTTATCAATTATTTATTATTGCCAAAGGCTAAAAGCCAATAGCAAAAGCCTATTTTATAAACCCAACGCCTGCTGTTGTGTTGGTTGCAGCATCAATTAAAATGAAAGCTCCATTTGATTTGTTATCTGTATAAGCGTCAAAATAAATGGCTTTGCTCAATTTGATGGTTACTTCTCCAATTTCGTTTATAGCCAATTGAGTTGCTGGTGTTACTCCAGAATAATCGGTTGCTATTACGTTTTTCACACTGTCAATTTTGGCCAAGACTCTATTGGTGTTGTGTTGCACAAAATACTTTGCTCCTGCCACTAATTTTTTGCTATCCATCCAACAAACGGTTGTTGTGATTTCTTTTTCTATTTTTGGCAACTCGCTTGATTTTACAATCATATCACCACGAGTCACATTGATGTCATTTTCCAATTCGATAGTGATGGAGGAACCAGCAATAGCTTCATCGTATTGCTTATCGAAAAAGTGAATGTTGGTTACTTTAGATTCTGTTAAAGAAGGTAAAACAGTTACCGCATCGCCTACTTTAATTGAATTTCCATATAATTTTCCTGCATATCCTCTAAAGTCGTGGTACTCTTCCGTTTTTGGACGAATAACCGTTTGTACAGGAAAACGAGTAATACCATTTTCATAAATATCATTCGGTTCCAAAGACTCCAAATGTTCCAAAACGGTTTGCCCAGAATACCAAGGCATATTTTCTGATTTTTGAGCCACATTCCCACCATTGATAGCACTTAGCGGAATATAACTTACGTTTTGTTCTTTGAAAGCGCTTTTAGCATTTAAGGCTTGAAAATCGGCTTTGATTTTATTGAAAACTTCTTCCGAATAATCCACCAAATCCATCTTGTTGATGGCCACAATCACGTCTTTTACACGCAATAAATTATTGATAAAAAAGTGACGGTAGGTTTGCTCAATTACTCCTTTTCGAGCATCAATCAAAATAATCGATACTTGAGAAGTCGAAGCACCAGTTACCATATTACGAGTATATTCTACGTGACCTGGTGTATCAGCAATGATGTAACTTTTTTTGGCAGTAGAAAAATAAATATGTGCTACGTCTATTGTAATTCCTTGCTCTCTCTCAGCCACCAAACCATCAGTCGCCAAAGAAAAATCTAGGTAATCGTATCCTTTTTGCTTGCTGCTTTTTTCTATTGCTTCAATTTTATCGGTAGTCAAGGATTGCGTATCGTATAATAATCTTCCAATTAACGTACTTTTTCCGTCGTCTACACTTCCTGCTGTTGCTATTTTTAAAACTTCCATTTATTTTTTGTTTAAAGTTTAAGGTTTAAAGTTGTTTAACCTCTTCCTCAAATCTTTTAATTTTTAAATCCTTAAATCTTTCAATTGCTATTCTAAAAGTACCCTTGTTGTTTTCTTTTTTCCATAGCGGCTTCCGAACGTTTGTCATCGATTCTGGCGCCTCTTTCAGAAATGGTAGAAGAACGAATTTCTCCTACTACTTCAGCAATAGTGGCGGCATACGACTCCACTGCGGCGGTACAACTCATATCACCAACGGTTCTGAAGCGAACAATTCGTTCTTCGATTTGTTCGTCTTCTTCTTGGTACACATAAGGAGAATGTGACCAAATTAAACCGTCTCTCAAAAAAACTTTTCTTTTGTGTGAAAAATAAATCGACGGAATCTCGATTTGTTCTTGTTCGATATAACTCCAAACATCCAATTCGGTCCAGTTTGAAATTGGAAAAACACGTACGTTTTGACCATTTTCGATTTTACCATTCAACAAATCAAACAATTCAGGACGTTGATTTTTTTCATCCCATTGACCAAAATCATCACGTACTGAGAAAATACGCTCTTTGGCTCTGGCTTTTTCCTCGTCTCTACGTGCTCCACCGATACAAGCATCGAATTTAAATTCTTCGATGGCATCCAAAAGTGTAGTCGTTTGCAGTGTATTTCTACTTGAATACTTTCCTGTTTCTTCTATTACTTTACCTTCATCAATAGCATCCTGAACATTACGAACGATTAATTCTAATCCTAATTCTGCTACCAATTTATCTCTAAACTCAATGGTTTCTGGAAAATTATGTCCTGTGTCTACGTGCAACAAGGGAAAAGGAATTTTGGCTGGAAAAAAGGCTTTTTGTGCCAAACGCACTAATGTAATCGAATCTTTTCCTCCTGAAAAAAGCAAAACAGGTCGGTCAAATTGAGAAATCACTTCTCTGAATATGTAAATAGCTTCGCTTTCTAAAGCATTTGTTTTTAATACTGAACTCATTATTTTTAGTTTAAGAGTTTAAAGTTTAAAGTGTAAGGTTGTTGTGACCTCGACTAAAATCTTACCACTATTATTGTTTTTTCTATTCTCTTTATTCTATTTTCTAAAATCTGCCTTCTATTTTTGGTGCAGCCCACATTCTTTATGACTGGATTCCCAAGACCATCTTCCAGCTCTGATGTCTTCTCCTTCGACTATGGCTCGTGTACAAGGCGCACAACCTATGCTTATAAACCCTTTCTTGTGCAAGCTGTTTTGTGGCACATTATTGTCATCAATATATTTTTGTACCTCAGCCAAAGTCCATTTGAGTAGAGGATTGAATTTGATGATATCAAAATGGGCATCGTATTCGAAAAGGGCTAAATCATTTCTATTTTCAGATTGCTCTGCTCTCAACCCTGTAATCCAAACTTTATTACCCGCTAATCCTTTTTTCAACGGCACCACTTTTCGAATGAAACAGCACTCTTTTCTGTTTTCTACCGATTCGTAAAAGCTATTGGGTCCTTTTGTATTTAACAATTGCTCTACATGACTCGTTTCTGGATATAAAGTCTGAATATTCACTTTGTATTTCTTTAGCGTCTTATGAAAAACATCGTAAGTTTCTTGAAACAACCTTCCAGTATCGAGGGTAAATATTTTTATCGGCAATTCATTGATTGCAATTAAAGCCGTGATTACTTGGTCTTCTTGTCCGAAAGAAGTCGAAAAAACTACTTTTTCTGGAAATTCATTAGCCAAAAAAGCTAAAGTCTCCTCGATGGAAAGGTTTTCGGTTCTTTTTATTAATTCTTTTGTTACTTCAATACTCATAGTCATTTCATTTTAAAATCTATTACCCTATCGGTTTTGTAGATTACTTGGCAAAAGTAGTATTATTTTCTAAATCACAAAATTTATTTTTAAAAAAAAATGAAGCCTTTGAGCATAAGCACCAAAAAATTGTAGCTATTTTGCTCATTTTAACGAAGAAAACTCAAACAATCTGAGTTTTTATAACAAATGATGAGCCTGTAAACCATCAGATAGAGTAAAGTATACTATCCTGAAAAGCCAACAATCAATAAAGACGAGAAGCCAGCATCAAAATGAACCACTGAAGTACAAGAACACTACTTTACATAATTTTCTAACGCTTAAGGAATTAAACAATTCACAATTCTAAAAGAAATTGAAATTTTTATAAAGTTATTACGTAAATTTGCAAAAAATTTCAATTTACAAAAAGACTATAAATGAGTACAGCAACTACGCCTTATGTGGCTTACAAAGTGAAAGACATTTCCTTAGCGGCTTGGGGAAGAAAAGAAATCGAATTAGCAGAAGCTGAAATGCCAGGTTTAATGGCGCTTCGTGCAGAATACAAAGACGAACAACCTTTGAAAGGCGCTCGTATTGCAGGATGTTTACACATGACGATTCAAACCGCGGTTTTGATCGAAACTTTGATTGCGCTTGGAGCTGAAGTTACTTGGAGTTCTTGTAACATTTTCTCTACTCAAGATCAGGCTGCTGCTGCTATCGCTGCTGCAGGGATTCAAGTGTATGCTTGGAAAGGTCTAAACGAAGAAGATTTTGATTGGTGTATCGAGCAAACTTTATTCTTTGGTGAAGACAAACAACCTTTAAACATGATTTTGGATGACGGTGGAGATTTAACCAACATGGTGATTGATCGTTACCCAGAATTGGTTGCTGGAATCAAAGGATTATCTGAAGAAACTACTACTGGTGTTCACAGATTATACGAAAGAGTAAAAGCAGGAACATTACCAATGCCAGCGATCAACGTAAACGACTCAGTTACTAAATCTAAATTTGACAACAAATACGGTTGTAAAGAATCTGCAGTTGATGCAGTTCGTCGTGCTACCGATATTATGTTGGCTGGAAAAAGAGTAATCGTTTGTGGATACGGAGACGTAGGAAAAGGAACAGCTGCTTCTTTTAGAGGTGCTGGATCTATTGTAACGGTAACTGAAATCGATCCAATTTGTGCTTTACAAGCTGCAATGGACGGTTATGAAGTTAAAAAATTAGATACTGTTGTTGGAAATGCTGACATCATCATCACAACTACTGGTAATAAGGACATCGTTTTAGGATCTCATTTTGAAAAAATGAAAGACAAAACTATCGTTTGTAACATCGGACACTTTGATAACGAAATTGATATGGCTTGGTTGAACAAAAACCACGGTGCTTCAAAAATCGAAATCAAACCACAAGTGGACAAATATACTATAGCTGGAAAAGACATTATCATCTTGGCTGAAGGTCGTTTGGTAAACCTTGGTTGTGCTACAGGTCACCCAAGTTTTGTAATGAGTAACTCATTCACCAACCAAACTTTGGCTCAAATCGAATTATGGAAAAACAGTGCCGCTTACAACAATGAAGTGTACATGTTACCAAAACATTTAGATGAAAAAGTTGCAATGTTGCACTTAGCCAAATTAGGTGTAGAATTAGAGACTTTACGTCCTGATCAAGCAGAATACATTGGAGTAACTGTTGAAGGGCCATTTAAGCCGGAATACTACAGATATTAGTAATTAGTCCATAGTGATTAATGAATAGCTAACAAACCCTTGCAGAAATGTGAGGGTTTGTTATTTTGGGCGTGACCCTCCGTAAAAACTACGGGTCGGGCTATTCGTTCCAATCTTTTATTCCGCTACGCTACATAAAAGGATTTCCACTGCTATCCCTCACGCAAAAAAAACAAACAATACTTTAAAAGAAAAATGAATTTTTACCAATCGCTTTACATAATCAATCGCACCCCACCCAAATCAGCCACTCTATAAGAAAAACGATCTCCAGGCGATCCAATAAACATGAAATTTTTAGGAATTCCCCATTGAACCGATAATTTATCAATAATTTCAGGTCCAAAAACCCCTATAATCTCAACAAATTCAATGTCAATTTCAGGATAAGCTCTATCTAAAACTTCTACATCTTTAATCAACAAATCATTTGACTCTGAGCTGTTTTTTACATTCACGATTTTTAATTTCTTAGTAGATTCATTGTTTTGCACATATTGCATTACTTTATTTAAAATAGCAACATCATCCCCTTTTGTAAAAAACACAAAAGTCTGTGAGTTTACGTTATTATGCATCTGACTCAAATACCGATTACTCAAAACTACAAACTTGCGCAAAGGTTTATAAAAGTATTCCAATGCATCTATACTCACTTTGATCAACATAGAGCGATTAAGCATAATGCTAACCAAAAGTAAAGCTGGTACTAAATAACTTATGAAAGTAAAAAAGGAATTCGTATTCAATTTGATATTCCCAAAAAAAGCAACAACTATAAAACCAACAGCCAAAACCACAGCAATCCCTCTAGCTTTTTCAGGTCTAGGCAGCTTTCTCCTTTTGATTTTCAACATCAAATTCCCAATTCCAAATAAGCCCATTACCGCTAAAAATGAAAAAGTGTACACACCTGCCAAAGATTCTAAATGTCCTTTAGTCACAAATAGAACAGATACACATAAAATCAAAAAACCAATAATGATGCGATAATTTGCACCATTTTTATTCTGTTTTAAAAAATAATTAGGCAAAACACGATCTAAAGTCATTCGATTCAGTAAACCAGAAACGCCAACAAAAGAGGTCAACACCGCTCCACATAAGACTAAAACAGCATCAATAGAAATCAAAAAAGCCAACCAAGTCCCTCCTGTAGTATGACCCAAATAAGCTAATAATGATTCTTTATGCTCACCTACTTCTGCCAAAGGAATAATACAAATCAGCAACAAAGCTAATACTGGATTAAAAAAACTTACAATTCCCCACATATTTCGCAAGGTTTTTCTAAACACACCAGCTTCTTGCTCCTCTACAAAATTAGAAGAACTTTCAAACCCAGAAATCCCCAACATTGCAGCCGAAAACCCTAAAAACAAAGCCGTAAAAAATCCTCCCGCCTGAAGTGGCATTGCCCAATTAATATGAAAAGTATCCAATCCATTCATCAATAAATACCAGACAGAAACCAAAACCAAAAGACTCAACGTAAACAAATGAATAACGAAAATAATAACCGCAACAAAAGCCGATTCGCCAATCCCCATAATAGCAAGTCCTGTAAAAACAAGTAAGACTACCAAAGTTGCTATGGTTACATTAATACTATCCAAAATGCCATGTAAATAATGCATCGCCTCAATAGAGGAAATTACAGCGGTAGCCATATAAGAAAGTACCGTTAAAGTAGCTGCTAATGAGGCTAAGCGTTTGGTTGACGTATTCAATAACACATTATAAGCTCCACCATTTAAAGGAATGGCTCCCACTACTTCGGAATATATTTTTCGAAATAAAAATAAAACAACCGCAACAACTAATAAAGAAATCCAAGCAAATTGACCAGCATACATAATGGTCAATGCAGAAACATACAAACAAGAAGAACTAATATCATTACCACATATAGCAGTGGCTTGTAATTCATTTAATTTTTTATGTATCGCTTTCTTCATTCCTTCATTTTTTAATTAATCATTACGAAATTTAAAAATACGTCCATTTTATTAAAAAAATATGACAAGACACAAACTTTAATATAATTAAAACATTTTTAACTATCTGATTATTATTTTAACAAACTAACAAGGACAAAACATACCAAAAAATAAATCTAGCTTCTAGAACAAGGAAAAATTATAGCTTCAAGGAAAAAGTACAAGACAAACAAAGTATATTTATACCTTAAAGTGTAAATACAAAAATTATGGTTCATACTTCATATCCAAATTACAAGTTTAATGTTCCAAACAAAGCAATTTGCATTATACTGATACTATTTTATTTAGGTCACAACAGCCTAATCCAAGGTCTTTACGCACAAAGCAAGAAACCAAAAATAGCATTAGTACTTAGCGGCGGCGGTGCAAAAGGCATTGCCCATATTCCCTTATTACAAGCACTAGATTCTTTGAACATTGTGCCTGATTTGATTATTGGAACAAGTATGGGAAGTATTGTTGGAGGATTATATGCCATGGGGTATTCAGGAGACAGCATCGCCAAAATAGCTAAAAGCACCAAATGGGACGAATTACTTGGTGGCACCATATCACTTAACAATGTAAGTGTTGAAGAGATGGGAGAATTCAATAAATACCTCATCGATATTGATGTTAAAAACTACAGACCTATTTTAAAATCCTCTTTTATCAATGATCAAAATCTTAGAGAATTTCTATCTATAGTAACGTATCCTGCCTTCAAAATTGATCATTTTGACAAGCTTCCAATTCCTTACAGAGCCATAGCGACAGATATTATTAACGGAAAGCTCATGGTTTTAGACCAAGGATCCATAGGCATCGCCATGCGAGCTAGTATGTCAATACCAGGCGTTTTTAAGCCAGTTCCCTACAAAAACACCCTATTAGTTGACGGCGGACTACTCAATAATTTTCCAACAGACGTTGCTAAAAGCATGGGTGCCGATTTCATCATTGGAAGCGATGTAGGCGACGATAAAGTTACCAAAGAACAATTGGAAAATTTATCTACACTTATTTTTCAATCCACCATGTTGATTAGTAATCTTAAAAACGAAAGCAACAAAAAATTATGTGACATTCTTTTGAGTCATTATCCAAATCTAACCTATTCTACTGCTGATTTCGGCGCAAGCAACACCATTTATGAGGAAGGAAAAGTTGCTACTCATCAAAATTTACCCGCATTAATAGCGCTTGCTAAAAAACTCGAAGCTTATCCTACACAAAAAAAATCTCTCCCAAAAACAGAAGACACATTCCAATTAGACAGCCTTATTTTTAATAATTTCAGTACTGAAAACATACCCTTAGTACAAAAGCGAGCTGCCCTGAAATCAGGCGAAAAGTACACCATCAATGACATAGCCAATGGTATAAAAAAAGCAATAGGAACTAACTTATTTAACAACATTACTTACAATACATACTCAAAAGACAGTACAAGTGTTTTAGAAATGAACGCCTCTGAATTTTATAAAAATCAAATCAAGGCTTCGATACATTTTGACACATTTAGAGGATTTGGAGCCGTCATGAATTATACCGGACGAAACATCTTTGGAACATCGTCACGGTTTTTAATCACCGCTGATATTGCTCAACAACCCCGAATTAGAGCGCAATATCAAAAAATTATTGGAAAAGAAAAAAATTGGTGGTGGCGCTCAGAAGCCTATGCGCACCGCTTGACTCAAAGTGTGTATATTGGCAATAAAGTTGCAGATAACTTACAATTCAATCAGGTAGAACTTTGCAATGACTTCAACCGTAACATTAATTCATTAAAAAGCTATTTTGGCTTTGGGCTCAACTACAAATTTACCCATTTACGCCCAAAAACTGATCCGGGATTTAATACCGTTTTCACATTAAGTAGCTATTATTTGAATCTCATAGAAATGAATGTCCATTACTCCATGAACAATCTTAACAAGTTACATTTTGCCTCCACAGGAAACAAACTTTATGTAGAATTATCTCGCACGCTTCATCTAGATGCTGATATTAATTTTGCCGAAAAAAATCTTGAAAATTATAGTGGCCAATTAAAATCATTCACAAAATTCATGGTTACCTATGAAAACAGAGTTCCATTGAATGAAAAAAATGTAATAGTCATGGAAGGAAGTGCAGGATTCATGTTTGAGGATTCAAAAAAACAAGAATCATCTTCGGAGTTTGGGTATAGTTCTAAATTTTTCTTAGGAGGATATTCGCCTAACACTTTAAAAAACAGTGTAACATTTGCTGGCTTGCAAGAAAATGAACTTAATTTAAGTCAATTCGTAAAAGCTAATTTGAGTTTACAAACCAATTTAGCACCAAAATTATACTTAACACCCCATTTGGATGTAGCAATTGTTGGGTTTAGAGATTTTAAAGAATTCCAAAACAACTTTCTAACCCATCAAGCCAATTGGCAGAACAGGGAGCAAACAGGTCTCATATACTCAAGTGGGGCCACTATTTCATACAACACCTTTCTTGGGCCCATAACATTTGACGCTTCCTATGCAAAAAATAATAACTTCCGATTGTTTTTTAGTATTGGTCTTTTATTCAATCCTTCTTAACAGAACCTATCAAACTACTACTCTAAAATCTTACAAGCAAAAAGTTCCCATTGACTTTCGTTAAAGATGAAAAAAGTGGAAATACTATATTTTATGATAGTCTAGAGATAAGCTATCAAAACTACAAAATAGCAAGACGGTATATATTGCATTTTGTCACAACAAAAAAAACCTATCCGAATGGATAGGTTTTTTTTGATAACATTCTTTGTTAACTATGCTTCGAATGGAAGAATAGAAACGTATGATTTGTTGTCTTTTTTCTTTTGGAACTTCACAACTCCAGCTACTCTTGCGTGTAATGTGTGATCTTTACTGATGTAAACATTTTCACCTGGATTGTGTTTAGAACCTCTTTGTCTTACGATGATGTTCCCAGCAATAGCAGCTTGACCACCAAAAATCTTAACGCCTAAACGTTTTGATTCTGATTCTCTACCATTCTTAGAACTACCGACACCTTTCTTGTGAGCCATGACGTATTGGTTTTAATATTGTTATTATTCTTTTGTATCTTCTTTTTTAGCTTTTGGAGCTTTTTTTACTTTAGGAGCTGGCGCTTCTTCAGTTGTAGCTTCAACAGCTGCTTTCTTTGGAGCTGCTTTTTTAGCTGTTCCACCTGCAGTAATACCTTCAATTACAATTTGAGTAAGATATTGTCTGTGACCATTTCTTTTTTTGTATCCTTTTCTTCTTTTCTTTTTGAAAACGATAACTTTATCTCCTTTTAAGTGTTGTAACACTTTAGCTTCTACTGAAGCACCTTCTATAGCTGGGGCGCCTAAAGTTACATTTCCATTATCATCTAATAAAAGAACTTTGTCAAAAGAAACTTTTGAACCTTCTTCATTAGCCAAACGGTGAACATAAACCTTTAAGTCTTTGCTTACTTTGAATTGTTGCCCTGCTATCTCTACGATTGCATACATACCAAATTGATTTATTGATTTTTAAGGTTGCAAATATACAACTAAAAATCATTCCTGCAATTTAAACATAAAAAAATATTCAAACCAACCCTAAAGCCTGACAAACAAGACTTTTACACAAATACAACAGATGTTAAAATAAGCTAAAAACAAGATATTTTTTACAAGAAATGATTAAAAAAACTACATTTGATGTAACAATTACAATTCAAAACCCACCAATAGAAAAATTAAACTATTACGTAACCTTATGAAAAAAACAATAATGGCATTGAGTAGCGCATTGATGCTTGGCGGCGTAGCCTCGGCACAAAAAGTAGCTTTTGAAGAATACGACTTAGATAATGGTATGCATGTCATTTTGCATCATGATCCGTCTGCTCCAGTAGCAATTACATCGGTAATGTATCATGTTGGATCCAAAGACGAAAAACCAGATCGCACTGGTTTTGCTCATTTCTTTGAACACTTATTATTTGAAGGCACCGAAAACATCAAACGCGGAGAATGGTTCAAGATTGTAACGGCTAACGGAGGTATTAACAACGCCAATACATCAGACGACAGAACCTATTATTACGAAGTTTTCCCTTCTAACAACCTAGAATTAGCCCTTTGGATGGAATCCGAAAGATTATTACACCCAGTAATCAACAAAATTGGCGTGGACACGCAAAACGAAGTGGTGAAAGAGGAAAAAAGAACCCGAATGGACAACCAACCTTATGGCCGATTCCAAGCGGTAGTAAAAGAAAACCTATTCAAAAAACATCCTTACCGTTGGGCAACAATTGGTTCTATGGAACATTTAGATGCGGCCACTTTAGAAGAATTCCAAGCCTTCAACAAAAAATTCTACATTCCTAATAATGCTGTTTTGGTTGTAGCTGGTGATTTCAAAAAAGACCAAGCCAAAAAATGGATTCAACAATATTTCGGTGCTATCCCAAAAGGAGATCCTATCAAAAGAGAACAATTCATCGAAGAGCCTATAACCGAAACTATAAAAGCAAGATTTGAAGACAGTAACATTCAAATTCCAGCGATTGTTGCCGCTTACAGAACGCCGTCCATGAAAACAAGAGATGCACGTGTTTTAGATCTTATCTCTTCTTACTTAAGTGATGGTAAAAGTTCGAAATTGTATAAAAAAATTGTTGACGACAAAAAGATCGCTCTACAAGTTGGCGCATTTAGCAACAGTCAAGAAGATTACGGCATGTATATTTTGTACGGTTTACCCATGGGAAGCAACACCGCAACCGATATTTTAAGAGAAATTGACGAAGAAATTACAAAATTACAAACCGAACTTATCTCTGAAAAAGACTATCAAAAACTGCAAAATAAATTCGACAATAATTTTGTAAGCTCAAATGCTTCAATCGAAGGAATCGCCGAAAACCTAGCCAGCTATTATATGTTGTATGGCGACATCAACCTAATCAATACCGAAATCGAAATGATTCACTCCATTACCAGAGAAGAAATCAGAGACGTTGCCAAAAAGTATTTGAATACCAATCAACGTTTAGTTTTAGATTACGTACCAGCTGCCGAAAAAACCAAATAATCAGACCAATCACTATGAAAAACATAAGTATTCTCTTAATCCTATTTTTTGTCACCGGAATAATGCAAGCGCAAAATAGACCTCAACCCACTCCTGGAGCCGCTCCAATAGTTCAAATCAAGAAACCGCAAAGCTTTGTCCTTAAAAACGGACTTAAAGTAATGATTGTGGAAAACCATAAACTCCCAAGAGTATCTTTCACCTTAACACTTGACAACCCTCCTTTTGCTGAAGGCGCTAAAAAAGGTGTAGACGATCTAACCAGCAGCTTACTGGGTAATGGCAGTCAAAAAACATCCAAAGATGCCTTTAACGAAGAAATTGATTTCTTAGGCGCCAATATTAATTTTTCTTCTCAAGGGGCCTCTGCGAGCGCACTATCAAAATATGCTGGGCGTGTCTTAGAATTGCTAGCCGAAGGCGCGTTATATCCAAAATTCACCCAAGAAGAATTTGATAAAGACAAAGCCAAAATCATCGAAGGATTGAAAGCCAACGAAAAAAGTGCCGAAGCCATTTCTGGTCGCGTTGTCGATGTATTGGCCTTTGGAAAAAATCATCCCGCTGGAGAATTCGTAACCGAAGAAACATTGAAAAACGTAACCCTTGCTGATGTTCAAAGCAATTACGCAACGTACTTTGTACCAGAAAATGCGTATTTGGTAATCATAGGCGATATCAAATTCAAGGAAACCAAAGCTGTAGTCGAAAAACTATTTGGTGCTTGGGAGAAAAAATCCATTACCAAAACAGACTACACAGCCAATCCAAACGTAAATCAACTACAAATCAACTTGATTGATGTACCTAATGCTGTGCAATCAGTAATTTCATTGGTAAATACGGTAACTCTAAAAATGAACGACCCTGATTTTTTTCCAGCAGTAATTGCGAATCAAATTTTAGGAGGCGATTTCAATTCGTATTTGAACATGAATTTGAGAGAAAAGCATGCTTGGACTTACGGCGCACGTTCAGAAATTGGGACCGGAAAATATGTCACCAAATTTGTAGCCACTTCAGCTGTTCGTAATGCAGTTACCGATAGCGCTGTGGTAGAATTCATCAAAGAAATCAAAAAAATCAGAACCGAAAAAGTAGATGCTGAAGTCTTGAAAAACGTTAAAGCAGGGTACATTGGTCGTTTTGTAATGCAAGTTCAAAAACCACAAGCCGTGGCGCGCTATGCCTTAAACATCGAAACAGAGCAACTTCCAGCCGATTTTTATGAAAAATACATCCAAACGATCAACGCGGTAACCGCAGACGACATCCTTCGTGTAGCCAATAAATACTTCCTTATAGACAACAGCCGCATTGTTGTTGTTGGCAAAGCAAGCGAAGTAACACCTGGATTAGAAACACTAAAATTGCCAATGTACTTTTTTGACAAATATGGCAATCCTATTGAAAAGCCAGTCACCAAAAAAGAAATTCCAGCGGGAGTTACTGCCAAAAGCGTTCTAGAAAACTACATCAAAGCTATTGGTGGAAAAGAAGCTTTAAAAAAGGTAAAATCAATCGTTACGACCGCTTCTGGATCAGTTCAAGGCACAACTGTTGAGATGACTTCAAAAATAACATCAGACAAAAAATTGAGTGTAGAAATGAAGGCTGGAGGAGTGACCATGATGAAAAGAGTCTTAGGAGACAAATCAGGATACGCGATTCAACAAGGCCAACGCAAAGACCTCTCCATCGAAGAGTTTAAAGAAAAGAAAGCCGACATGAATCCTTTTGACGAATTACCTTTACTTGACAAAGTCAGCATCAAATTAGCAGGAATAGAATCCATAAACGGTACAGATGCTTACGCTATCAAAGACGGCCAATCTACACTTTATTATGACACTCTAAACTTCTTCAAAATCGCAGAAAGTAAAACTTCGGAAAGAGGAACTCAAACCACCTACTTCAATGATTATAAAGAAGTCAAAGGCATAAAATTTCCACATACAACAATAATGAACATTGGCATAGAGCTTCAACTTACTACCTCTTCAATACAAATCAACGAAGGCGTAACTGATGTCGATTTTCAATAATCACAACATCTTATATATCAAAAAGACTGCTTTCATCAGCAGTCTTTTTTCGTTTATACTATTTTTGGCGTGACCCCATTTACCAAAAGAGGCATATGACTAGCGTGCTATACGCCTCTTTTGGCAACTGCGGTCGGGCTATACGCGTTACTTTGGTAACTAGCTTCTATCCCTCACGCAAACCCACTTAAACAACACCTATTTTCTAGCCGACAAATACACCCCAACCAAAACGATAAAAGCTCCAAAAAGCTGCACAGGTGTTAATAACTCTTGGTCTAACATTCCCCAAAAGAAAGCTACCACTGGAATCAAATACGTAACCGAAGTCGCAAAAACAGGCGACGAAATCTGAATCAGTTTAAAGAAAATAATATTAGCAATACCAGTTCCCAAAACTCCCAAAATCAAAATATACAAAACAGATTCTTGAACTACCGCCCCATAAATCATAGCGAAAAAATCAGTACTGTATAGCACCACTAACGCAGGAAAAAGCAAAACCAAAAAATTACCTGTTGTAATACTCAACGGAGGCAAATCCGATAAATATTTTTTAATCAAATTGACATTTGTAGCATAGCAAATCGAAGCAATCAATACTAAGAAAGCGTAATAATAGTTTTGATTAGGATGATGCACCGCACCATTCCAAATCAACAAAGCACTACCTACTAAACCAATCAAGACTCCAAAAAATTGATTGCGTCTAAAATCCAATCCAAAGAAAAGTGCTCCAATCAACAAAGTATTCAAAGGCGTTAAGGAATTCAGAATAGAACTTATAGAACTATCTATTTGCGTTTGTGCAATAGCAAACAAATACGCTGGAATGAAGGTCCCAAACAAAGAAGTCAAAGCAATATACTTCCATTGATGGTGGGGAATTTTAACCAAACTTCTAAAACCAATCAACAACAAAAACAGCGCAGCAAAAATGATACGCAACGACCCTAACTGAAAAGCCGTTAAGCCGACCAATCCCTTTTTGATCAAGATAAACGAACTGCCCCAAATGAGCGCTAACAAAAACAAGAAACCCCATTTGAATTGTTTAGAAACCATAGTCTGAATTTTAAACCAAAAATGAAACATTTTTTTTGAATCTTCGGTACGTTTTTTGATTAATTTTGTGCCAATCCATTTTATAAAAACAACTTCAAATCAACAACAATGCATATCAACAAAACATTTGCCGCACTTGCCATTGCCAGTATTTTCATGGTAGGCTGTAAAAACGAAACTAAAGTATCCCAATCCGAAGCTACTGTAGTCGAAGCACCAAAAGAGAAAAAACCAATCGAAGCCGCTAACCTACAAACCGCAAACATGGCCATTGAAGGAATGACTTGTGCGATGGGTTGTGCTAAAACGATCGAGAAAAAATTAGCTGAATCAGAAGGTGTAGAAAAAGCCACAGTAGATTTTGACAAAAAGTTAGCCACTATCTCTTTTGACAAGACGGTTCAAAATCAAGAGACGTTAACTAAAATAATAGAAGGTGTTGCCGATGGCAAAACATACAAGGTAGTAAACACCAAGTCATAGTTTACATTATACCTCATAAAAAAAGCATTCGCCATAAACGAATGCTTTTTTTGTATTTTAAATTCTTTCTTATGAAAAACAAAAAGTTGTTTTTAGCCCTGATGGGAGTGGCATCCTTTGCCGCCAGGGTTCAGCGGGAAAGATAGAACGGACAGCAGGAGGAGTCGTTCTTAAAAAAACAATAGTGCTGCTCCTAAAAAACTACTTCCACTTTAGGGTTTCTAACAAACGTTTCATATCGTCACGAACATAACTTGCAGCGGGCATCACAGAATCAAAATTGGGCTTGGCGTAAAAATAGATCGATCCCGTCACGAAATGCTTGGTGCTATCGGTGGCATAAAATTGCGAGTTCGTTGCTGCATTGCCATCGACTTGATAAAACATGCCATACACCTTTTTTTCTGGATTGATAAAAGGCTGCTCCAAGATATCATCGGCTTTGATGACGTGTTCATAGGTTAGCTTTTGTGCATCGCGCAATAACTCTTTTACGTTGTTCCGAACGGGTTTGTAGGTCAAATAAATAGTCGCTTTCATTTTCGGGTAGGTAATGGTGAAACCACAACCGGATTGACCTGCAACTACGGCTGCCTCGTTCATTTCGAACGTAAAAGGACAGGTGTTTTGCACTTGGGCGTAGGTGGCCTCGGGATAGTCTAAGCGCAAATAGCCCGCTGGCTTGGGTAATACCTCGTTTTTACAACCTACAACGCTCAACACTATAATGCTTACTCCTAAAAGTATACTGATTCTATTTTTCATTTTCACTTACCTTGCAACTTTGCTTAAAACGGTAAATCGTTTATGGGCAAACTGCCGTTTGAGGGGTCAAAGTTAGTATTTTTTGGGGATTCTGGAACGGGATTCGTTTTGTTATTCGGATCCTTTTTGGTCGTCAAAAATGTAAATTCGGTGACTTGAATTTCGGTAGTGGATTTGGTCGTGCCATCTTCGGCTTGCCATTGGCGTGATTTGATACGGCCTTCTACATAAATCTTATCGCCTTTGGAAAGGTATTTTTCGCAGATTTCTGCAGCTTTGTTGCGCACTACCAAGTTATGCCATTCGGTTGACGTGATTTTCTCGTTGGTCGTTTTATTAATATAGACTTCGTTAGTAGCCAATTGAAAGCGCCCGATACAATTGCCTCCTTCAAAATAATGCATTTTAATGTCGTCTCCTAGATGTCCTATCAACATCACTTTGTTTAATGTTCCGCTCATAGTTTTAGTGGTATTTCAATCAAAGATACATTATTTTTTAAAGTTATTTTAAAACCTCCTCTTCAATAAAGTTATGGATCACTATAGGAAAGGGAAAGGCTTTTAACTGCTCCGCACCTACTCCATCGACCAAAGTATCAGAAAGCCTTACTTTCCAAAACTTAATATACAAATGCTGATGCGATAATTTATGCACGATACTTATAGGATTTATCTCTTCAATACTAACCACAGAATTCCCAAAAGAAGCGTCGGACTGAATTAAAGGAGCAATGGTTTCGAAACCTACTACTTGTTGGGTTTCGATCAAAGGGAACTCGTATAAATTAAACCAAATTCCTTTGTCTGTGCGCTGTTGCAGTTTCGTTTTCCCACTGCTATCGTTGAGTACTATATAATTAAAGTAACGATGCGTAACTTTTAATTTTTTGGATTTAAATGGTAAAGCACCTATCAAACCTTTCTGCAAGGCGACACAACTACTATTAAAAACACACTCGCTACATGTTGGACTTTTTGGCACACATTGCAGCGCACCAAACTCCATTATAGCTTGATTAAATAGTGCAGGTTGGTCTTTAGGCAGTAACTCAGCAGCCAAAGCGGTAAATTCTTTTTTGGTTTTACCGAGACTGATATCAGAATCAATCCCAAAATACCGAGACAAAACGCGAAACACGTTTCCATCGACTACAGGTACCGCCTCATTGTAAGCAAAAGAAGCAATTGCCGCTGCGGTATATTCGCCCACACCTTTTAATTCCAATAGTCCTTTATACGAATTTGGAAATACTCCTTGTAGCTCCTCAGTAATATGTTTCGCGGCTTGGTGCAAATTTCTAGCTCTTGAATAATACCCTAAGCCCTGCCAAAGTTTAAGCACTTGTTGTTCATCGGCCTGCGCCAAATGTTCAACTGTAGGAAATTGATTAAAAAAAGCGTAAAAATATGGCATTCCTTGCGCTACACGAGTCTGTTGAAGTATTATTTCTGAGAGCCAAATTGGGTATGGATCAGAGGTATTTCGCCAAGGCAAATCGCGTTTATTTTGTAAATACCACTGAATAAGAACATTAGAAAAAGTCATTGTAAAAAATTTGTAAGCAAAAGTAAAAGTTTATGTAATTAAATTTTAACGAATTAGGTTGATTTATTGTTTTTTAAATTCATATATTTGCATCCTCAAAAAAAAACAGTACAACATATTAAATAAGGAAAGAAAATGACGAAAGCAGATATCGTAGCGAAGATTTCAGAAAAACTAGGTCTTGAAAAAGGAGATGTTCAAGCGACAGTTGAAACGTTTATGAATGAAGTTAAAACTTCATTAGAAACTGGAGACAATGTGTATCTAAGAGGTTTTGGAAGCTTTATCGTAAAAACTAGAGCAGAGAAAACAGGAAGAAATATTTCCAAAAACACCACCATCAAAATTCCAGCGCACAACATTCCTGCTTTTAAACCAGCAAAAGTGTTCGTAGAAGGTGTAAAAACAAACAACGAAGCAAAATAGTCAATTAATTAATCATAAAAATTTCAGAATATGCCAAGTGGTAAAAAAAGAAAGAGACATAAGGTAGCAACGCACAAACGTAAAAAAAGAGCGAGAGCTAACCGTCATAAAAAGAAAAAGTAGTTTTAAACTACTTTTTTCTTTTTAAAAGTTCATTGAAATTTGAATTTCAGACATTAGATTTCAGACTTCAGATGGCAGCTTAAACTGCATACTGCTCCCTGAATACTGCCGACTGAAACTTCATCCGGGTCAAACCTGTTAAATATTGTTTAATCCATCCTTACAATTAGCCATTAGCTATTAGCTTATAGCTCTTAGCATTTCATATTTGCTAAAAGCTAAAAAGCCAAAAGCCAAAAGCCAAAAAGTCTGGATAAAAATGTACAGCGTGAATAAAGAATTAATTATTCGTTCTAGTTCTGATGCCGTAGATTTTGCCTTATTAAAAGATGGAAAACTAATTGAATTACACAAAGAACAAGAAACCAGCAATTTTCAAGTGGGCGATATTTTTATTGCCAAAATTAGAAAACCTGTTGCGGGACTGAATGCTGCTTTTGTAAATGTTGGCTACGAAAAAGATGCCTTTTTACATTATCACGACCTAGGTCCAAATCTTGCTTCCCAACTGAAATTCATAAAACTTGTAAGCGCAGGTAAAATAAAAGATTTCTCCCTAAAAAACTTTCAGTTTGAAAAAGAGATTGATAAAGACGGCACCATTACTGATGTTTTGAATGCCAATCAATCTGTTTTAGTACAAGTAGTAAAAGAACCGATATCAACCAAAGGGCCAAGAATTAGTGCAGAACTATCCTTGGCAGGAAGATTTATCGTTTTGGTTCCTTTTTCGGATCGTGTGTCTATTTCTCAAAAAATAGAAAACAAAAAAGAAAAAGATCGCCTCAAAAAACTAGTACAATCCATCAAACCAAAAGGCTTTGGCGTCATTGTTCGCACAGTAGCCGAAGGCAAAAATACAGCCGAATTAGAAAAAGATTTGCAGAACCTGCTTAGCAGATGGACTGCAATGTGTAAGAAATTACCAACTGCTCATCATCCGTCAAAAGTATTAGGCGAGCTCAACAGAGCATCTTCTATACTTCGCGACGTGTTTAATGATACCTTTAGTGGTATTCAAATAGATGACGAAGAGTTGTACCAACAAACAAAGGATTACTTGCAAGAAATTGCACCATCCAAACAATCCATCGTAAAATTTTATCAATCGAAAGACACACCTATTTTCGAGAAATACAACATTGAGAGACAAATCAAAACTTCCTTCGGAAAAACCGTTTCCATGAGTAAAGGAGCTTATTTGATCATTGAACATACCGAAGCACTGCACGTAATAGACGTCAACAGCGGTAACCGATCCAACAAAGCCACCAACCAAGAAGACACAGCCATGGAGGTTAATATGATCGCCGCCGCCGAAATCGCAAGACAATTGCGTTTGAGAGATATGGGCGGAATCATAGTAGTTGATTTTATCGATATGGCCAATCCCGAAAATCGCAAAGTTTTATTCGACTTCCTAAGAGAAGAGATGAGCGATGATAAAGCTAAACACAAGATCTTACCTCCTAGTAAATTTGGACTCGTTCAAATCACTAGACAAAGAGTAAGACCAGAAGTCAACATCAAAACTCGTGAAGAGGATCCCAATAATGAACATGGCGAAATTGAAGCGCCAATTTTAATCATTGACAAAATCACTTCCGATTTAGAACGACTCCTAAAAACCCACAAAAAAGTAGTACTTAATGTACATCCGTTTGTGGCTGCTTACCTCAGCAAAGGTTTTCCATCATTGCGTTCAAAATGGTTTTTTGAACACAAAAAATGGGTGAAAATTATACCACGTGACGCTTACACGTATTTAGAATATCATTTCTACGACAAAAAAGGAAATGTTATTACAGACTAAAACAAACAAAACCGTCTCTTTTTCATTAACGAGACGGTTTTTTTGTATCTAAAAACGTGGCCGTGATTAGTTCAAAACATATTCTAGCCTCACTGTAATTCGAGCAGTTTTATTTTTACTAAAAGTATCATTGTTGCCGCCATAACTATCTTCGGCTGTTGAGCCCTGACCCGTAATTTGAAAAACCCCCATACTTGCACTCTTTAATTTGCCTAAACTACCTTCAGCTGTTTTTACAATTTTGATGGCCCGTTCATTAGCATCCTTAGTGGCTTTTTCAATTAAACTCTGTTTTAAACTTGGCAAATTGGAATATGTATATTGAATAGAATTTGAAGTAAGTTCTATCCCTGAATTAATCAATTCGGAAGTTTTGCTAGAAACATCTTCGATACGTTTCATTAAATCAGGATTCTTTTTAGCTAAAAAAGTAATACTTTGAGTGGCTTCATAACCATCAAAAACTTGTTCAGTATTAATGTATTCGCTATTTGTATTTTGAATTTTCACTTCTCTAAACTTCTTTTGAAAATTTACCGCTCCAAACGAAAACTCCTTCGATTTAAATCCTTTTGCTATAAAAAAATCAGCTACTATTTTTTGATCCGAAATGATTTTATTATAGGCTGTTTTAATATCTGAGCTACTTGCTGTAAAACTTCCAGACCATAAAATTTCGTCTGAAACAAAATCTTTAGCTCCAAGACCAATTACTGAAATTGAATCTAAATTTTCATTTCTATTTTTAAATGATTCTCCTAATATAAAGGCTGTAATCACAATAGAAATACCAATAACAATAGCTGTTTTAATTTTAGTGTCCATCATAAAGTTGAGATTTAAAATTTACCTATTGCTTTTTTGTTTAAATAGCAATTAAGTAAATATAGTAAGAAAAAGAAGGATTTATTTATAAATTTATTTTCTTTTCTCCGCAAAAAACCGCTTCATTAAATCCGCCGCTTCATCTGCCAAAACACCACGAACCACAGTAGTTTTGGGATGCAATTGAGTGCCCATTTTTTCATACCCACGGTGCGTATCACTAGCCCCAAAAACAATTTTAGAGATTTGACTCCAATACAAAGCCCCAGAACACATTTGGCAAGGCTCTAAAGTCACATACAAAGTACAATCTTTTAAATATTTTCCGCCCAAAAAATTGGCCGCAGCGGTTATGGCTTGCATCTCTGCATGAGCCGTTACATCGTTGAGTAGTTCAGTCAAGTTGTGCGTTCGGGCAATGACTTTGTCAGCCACTACAATAACGGCTCCCACAGGAATTTCGCCTTTTTCAAAAGCCATTTCAGCTTCTTGCAAAGCTTTTTTCATAAAATATTCGTCGGTGAAAGGTTGTATCATAGTCTAGACAGCAAATTCGCAAATTAATTTCTTTGTAAAACAACTTTTTTATAGAATGTAAAAATACAATTTCAAATTGTACCTTTGCTTTATGTCAGATAATTTACTTTCAAACATAAATTTCCCCATCGATTTACGCTTACTCAATGAAGCGCAATTACCTCAGCTAGCACAAGAATTACGGGATTATATCATTGCAATTGTGGCCGTAAAAGAAGGGCATCTTGGCGCTAGTCTCGGTGTGGTTGAATTGACCATTGCTTTGCATTATGTGTTTGATACGCCCAATGATTTATTGATTTGGGATGTAGGACATCAAGCGTACGGTCATAAAATTTTAACCGAAAGAAAAAATCGTTTTCATACGAACCGCCAATTGAATGGTATTTCTGGATTTCCAAAAAGAAGTGAGAGTATTTATGATGCCTTTGGCGTAGGTCACTCATCGACCTCTATTTCTGCAGCATTGGGAATGGCGATTGCTTCTAACTTAAAAGGAGATTTTGAAAAACAACATATTGCAGTAATTGGCGATGCCTCAATTGCCTCAGGAATGGCTTTTGAAGGACTCAATCATGCGGGAGTAACCGATGCTAATTTATTAGTCATTTTGAACGACAACGCTATCGGAATCGACCCAAGCGTAGGCGCTCTAAAACAGTATTTGACCGCAGTTAAAGAAGGAAAAAATCATCGGCAAAACAATATGATTAAGTCCCTAAACTTTGATTATTCTGGTCCTATAGATGGCCACGACATACACGCCGTTGTCAAAGAACTAACACGTTTAAAAAAAATAAAAGGACCAAAATTTCTGCATGTTATTACTACCAAAGGTAAAGGACTACAACAAGCCGAAGAAAATCAGGTACAATACCATGCGCCTGGGAAATTTGACGCTGCAACTGGAGATTTACTCCCGAAATCAGAAGCCAACTTGCCTCCAAAATACCAAGATGTTTTTGGTTTAACACTGTTGGATTTAGCCAAAAAGAATGAAAAAATCATAGGAATAACACCCGCAATGCCTTCTGGTAGTTCACTGAAATTTATGATGGATGAGCTCCCAGAACGCGCTTTTGATGTGGGTATTGCTGAACAGCACGCGGTAACCTTAGCCGCTGGAATGGCAACTCAAGGAATGATTGTGTATTGTAATATCTATTCCACTTTCTTGCAAAGAGCTTACGATCAAGTGATTCATGATGTGGCTTTACAAAATTTACCCGTTATTTTTTGTTTGGATAGAGCAGGATTGGTTGGTGAAGACGGAGCTACCCATCATGGTGTATTTGACTTAGCCTATTTGAGATGCATACCAAATCTAGCAATCTATGCTCCGCTGAACGAAATAGAGTTACAAAATATATTATATACTGTACAATTAGGCATCGACCAACCCATAGCTATTCGCTATCCTAGAGGTAGAGGTGAATTTGTTGATTGGAAATCTCCCTACAAAAAAACTCCTTTCGGAAAGGGCAATTGTTTGAAAGAAGGCACTAAAATTGCCATTCTTTCTACTGGCACCATCGGGAATAATGTGATAAAAGCATTAGACCAATTGGAAAACAAAACTGAGTTTGCTCATTATGATTTTGGTTTTGTAAAACCTTTAGACGAAAAACTTCTACATGCTATTTTTAAAAATTTTGAAACCATTTTTACCATCGAGGATGGTGTAATAACTGGTGGATTTGGCAGTGCTATCGCAGAATTTGCAGCCAAGAATAATTATTCAAATACAATAAAAATACTAGGTATACCAGATGAATTTATTGAACAGGGCACCTTACAAGAATTACAATACAAGTGCAAAATTGACGTTAAAAACTTGATAGATTTTTTTTCATCCTACAAAATCAGTTAATTTGCAATTACTAAATAGTTTATAATGAAATTTATACAGAATCATATTTTATTACTTTTTTTAATAAGTTTTTCTTTACAAAATTATAGCCAAGAAATCCCGGTATCAGAAGAAGAAAAGGATACCTTGTTCATTCTAACTCCAACAACAAAACCTACCTTTAGGCCTTTTGTAATTCCCAAAACATTGCCACCATTAAAAGCTCCTACTATTAGAAAAACATCCGTAAACACATTGGGAATTTCAAATTGGATTAAAACAAATAAATTAGGTTTTGACATCACCCAAATATCATTTCTAAACTGGAACGCAGGGGGAACAAGTTCTATATCAGGGTTGGTAAAAGGGAATTTCACCCGAGTATATACCCGTGAAAAATTTAAATGGCAAAACGAACTCATTGTTCGATATGGTTTAAATAAGCAAGATGGCATCGAATTAAGAAAAACGGATGATGCTATACTCATCAACTCTACCTTTGGATACAGACGCGACACCTTGACCAATTGGTATTATTCGGCCAAATACAACTTTAATACACAATTTACTGATGGTTATTCGTATCCAAACAAAGAAGTAGCTATTTCACGATTTTTCGCTCCTGCCTATGTTTTTATGGGTCTTGGTGCTGAAAACATAAATAAGGACAAAAAATATTCTTACTACATTTCACCTTTTACCATGAAAAAAACCTTTGTATTAGACCAAAGATTGGCTGATCAAGGTGCTTTTGGTGTTGATGGTGCCGTTTATGACGAAAACAATATTTTAATCAGAAAAGGAAAAAGAACAAAAACTGAGTTAGGTCTTTTACTACAATACCAGATCAAGAAAGAAATTTTCAAAAACATCATACTAGACAACCGTCTTATCCTCTATTCTGATTACGTAAATAATTTTGGAAATGTTGATGTCGACTGGAATATTCAACTGGAATTAGTCGTGAATAAATACGTTAAGGCCAATATAGGGACGCAAATTATTTATGATGATGACATCAAAGCAAAAAGCGAAAAGGATGGCGTAGAAATCACCGAAGGTCCTAAAATGCAAATGAAACAAGTATTAGGAGTTGGTTTAGCTTATGCTTTTTAAAAATCAATCACGCTTTCTTCCCTGCAAGGTTTCATAAATTTTTAAAGCATTCCCATCTGTCAACATCGAAATATAATGACAGATGTGCAGTAAGCGCTCGTATAGATTTTCTTTCTCGAGATGGTGTTTTTCTGGAAGCATTTTCAAAATTAGTTGGTCGTAATTGGAAGCCTTACCTTCAAATTTATTATTGAAAGCAACAATAAATTTATCCAATAGCGTCTGAATGATTTGATAACCCACCAACTCTTTTTCAATCACTTCTCGACTTTGATAAATATTCTTGACACTAATTTTGATGATATCATCCATTTGTGCTTTGTATTTGCTTTTATCCATTAAAGCAAAAGGAAAATTTCCTTCCAAAATACTGGTTTCGTTTTCGATAAAGACTTTTACGGCATCATTTATTAAGCTTCCTATTGCCAAAGCGCGTAGGTAACTAATTCTATCCTCTTTTGTTGCTAAGGTTTTGTATTTAGAAGTGTCAATACTGTCTTTTACCAATTTGATTAAATATTCTAATGCAAAATCCTCTGAAATCAATCCTAAATTGATGCCGTCTTCAAAATCGATAATGGTGTAGCAAATATCATCGGCAGCTTCTACCAAATACGCCAATGGATGTCTTTCGAAGCCAATATCTGGATTGTTTTTGTTGGGAATCATTCCCATTTCTAGAGCTGCTTCTTGAAAAAAATCTTTATCCGTTTGAAAGAAACCATATTTTTTGTCAGCAATATTTATGGTAGGCTTTTTTGGCAAACTCTCTTTGGGATATTTCATAAAAGCGCCTAAAGTGGCAAACGAAAGTCGAATCCCTCCTTCGACTCCTGGACGAGAACTATTCAATACCGAAAATCCATTAGCATTTCCTTCAAAATCGACCAAATCTTGCCACTGCTTGGGAATCAATTGATTTTTATATTGTTGTCCTTTGCCAATTGAGAAATACTCTCCAATTGCTTTTTCACCAGAATGCCCAAACGGTGGATTACCAATGTCGTGAGCGAGAGATGCCGCAGCAACAATGGCTCCAAAATCATTCATTTGATACCCATGAATGTCTTGCAAATAAGGATATTTTTCAATTATTTTTTTTCCAACCAATCTTCCCAAAGAACGTCCTACCACAGAAACCTCGAGGCTATGTGTTAAACGAGTATGCACAAAATCGGTTTTAGATAATGGAATCACCTGAGTTTTGTCTTGCAAACTTCTGAAAGCAGATGAAAAAATGATACGGTCATAATCTACTTCAAACCCCAAACGAGTTTCATCTTGTTCGATTCGCAAACGCTTTCCTGTGTCGCCTTGACGTTTTAATGATAATAATTGTTCCCAGTTCATTTTATTTTGTGCATGATTAGTTGTCAAATATACAAATACGATTGGTTTTATATTTCTATTCGGATAAATCCTGAGGATGATTCGCAATAGCGTCTTGAATCACATTGTTTTTCACAGATTGTAGTAAATGTTTTTTTGCTTCAGCAAAAGTAATGTCGTACAAGCGTTCCATTTTTTGAAATTGGAGCGGATACTTTTGAAGTAACGTATCATAATACCTATCTAAAACAGCTGAGTTTGGTGCTGTAAACTCAAGTTGTAATTCAAAGCGACGCACTAAGGCCTCGTCTATCATTTGAATTTGATTCGTAGCAGCAATTAAAACAGAACGACTCGGAAAACTATCAATCAATTGAATAATGGAATTGACCACTCGTTTCATCTCTGTATTGTCTTTGTTGTCGTAATCCCTTATTTGCCCTAAAGAATCAAACTCGTCAAAAAACAACACCGCACTTTCGTACTGTACTTCTTTAAATAAACCTTCGATATTTTTGGAGGTTTCCCCTAATTTAGACGAAACAATTCTAGAAAGGTTGACAATAATGAGTTTTTTGTCTAATTTTTTAGCAATAGCTTTGGCGGTCATGGTTTTTCCACAACCAGTTTTGCCATAAAGTAACATTTTATTGGCTACAGGTAAATCATACTGTTCGAGTACTTTTCGAAATTGATACTCCTTCAAAAATTGATTAATTTGATGAGAAACGGCTTCATTAAAGACAACATCTTCAAGGAGGACATTACTTCGGTCCGTAAAATATAATAAACTCAAAGGGATTGGATTGTTAAAAGGTTTTACTTTAAACCAAGTCTTTTTGACCAGTTTTTTGGAGAGCGAGAGGTGTGAAGAAAAGCAGCCTCAATATCAAATAATGCTTCTTTTGTAAATTGAATATCAAGCATTATCTAATCATTTTCAAATGCGCTTTTACGGCCTCCCATGAATACAATTCAGATTCGCCATCTTCCAAACTTTGAAGTCGAATATCCAACTCTTTTTGTATTTCATCAGAGATTTCTAATTCGTTTTTAGCAATACTATCCCATAATTGTTCTGCGAAAACAATTTTTTCAGCATTACTATATTTTGAAAAATCCTTAATCTCCATGATTGGCTATTTTTTATGATAACAAATTTAAGCAAATAAATTAATGTTCGTAGGGATTGGTATTATTTTAAGATTTTTTGAAAAAGTAAAATAAAAAAAAAGAGGTTGCCATTTTCGACAACCTCTTTAACTTAATTATGACCCACACATTTCGCAATCGTCTGGCCCTGCATTTTTGGCCAATTCAATCATGGCTCTGTATTCTTCAGGAGTCATTTCTACTGTTTCGATTTCAACCGCTTCAAGGGGTCTTGCTTTAGGTTTACTTTCTGGAATTGCCTCTTCTTTTTTGTCATTATTCAAAGTGAACTTAATAGCATCTACAGCTGCTTTGGTTCTCAAATAGTACATTCCGGTTTTTAATCCTGATTGCCAAGCATAGAAATGCATAGAAGTTAATTTTGAGTAATTAGCATCTTGCATGAACAAGTTCAGTGACTGTGATTGGTCAATAAAATAACCTCTTTGACGTGACATATCGATAATGTCTTTCATGGACATTTCCCAAACTGTTTTGTACAAATCTTTTAAATCTTGAGGAACCGCTTCAATATTTTGTACTGAACCATTATTTCTCATGATTTCTTGTTTCAACGTTTCGTTCCATAAACCACGCTCTACTAAGTCATGCAATAAATGTTTGTTTACTACAATAAACTCACCAGAAAGTACACGTCTAGTGTAAATATTAGAAGTGTAAGGTTCAAACGCTTCGTTGTTTCCTAGAATTTGAGAAGTAGATGCTGTTGGCATAGGTGCCACCAATAGTGAATTTCTAACGCCATATTGCATAACTTCTTTTCTTAAAGACGCCCAATCCCATCTTCCGGATAATTCTTCGTCTTTTAACCCCCAAAGGTTGTGTTGGAACTCTCCTTGAGAAATTGGTGAACCTTCAAAGGTAGAATAAGGACCTTCTTCTTTAGCCATTTCCATAGAAGCAGTAACCGCTGCAAAGTATAGTGTTTCAAAAATTTCTTGATTCAATTTCTTTGCTTCGTCGCTTGTAAAAGGCATGCGTAACATAATAAAAGCATCGGCTAAACCTTGTACTCCCAATCCCACTGGACGGTGACGCATGTTGGAATTTTCTGCTTCTTTTACGGGATAGTAATTCCTATCAATTACTTTATTTAAATTTCGGGTTACACGTTTGGTTACTTTAAACATTAATTCATGATTGAATTTTCCGTTTTCAACAAACATTGGTAACGAAATAGACGCTAGGTTACATACCGCAATTTCATCTTTTGAGGTGTACTCCATAATTTCGGTACACAAGTTAGAGGAACGAATCGTACCAAGATTTTTTTGATTCGATTTACGGTTAGCGGCGTCTTTATATAACATATAAGGCGTACCAGTCTCGATTTGAGATTCAAGGATTTTTTCCCACAGTTCTCTAGCTTTGATGGTTTTTCTTCCTTTTCCTCTGTTTTCATAATCGACATACATAGCTTCGAATTCGTCACCATATACATCATACAATCCAGGGCATTCATTTGGACACATTAACGTCCAGTGTGCATCTTCTTGTACACGTTTCATGAATAAATCTGAAGTCCACATAGCAAAGAATAAATCTCTGGCACGCATTTCTTCTTTTCCTGTGTTTTTCTTTAAATCCAAAAATTCAAAGATGTCAGCATGCCAAGTTTCGATATAAATTGCAAAACTCCCTTTACGTTTTCCTCCTCCTTGGTCAACATAACGAGCGGTATCGTTGAATACACGCAACATAGGAACAATCCCGTTTGAAGTACCATTCGTACCGCGAATATAAGAACCTGTAGCTCTCACATTATGAATAGAAAGTCCAATTCCTCCAGCAGATTGTGAAATTTTAGCCGTCTGTTTCAACGTATCATAAATTCCATCAATACTGTCGTCTTGCATTGCTAAAAGGAAACAAGAAGACATTTGAGGCTTTGGTGTTCCGGCATTAAATAAAGTTGGCGTTGCGTGCGTAAAGAATTTTTTAGACATTAAGTCGTAGGTTTCAATAACCGATTCTAAATCGTTTAAATGAATACCAACAGAAACACGCATCAACATATGTTGTGGACGTTCAACTATTTTTCCATTGATTTTCAGCAAATAAGAACGCTCTAAAGTTTTAAAACCAAAATAATCATAATTAAAATCACGGTTATAAATGATATGAGAATTCAAGAATTCAGCATTTTCCATGATTACTTTATGTACTTCATCCGAAAGCAAGGGTGCCTTTTGACCATTTCTAGGGTTTACGTAATGATACATTTCGTTCATGGTCTCTGAGAACGATTTGTTAGTGTTTTTATGTAAATTAGAAATAGCAATACGAGCGGCTAATTGAGCATAATCAGGATGCGCAATAGTCATAGATGCAGCTGTTTCGGCTGCTAAGTTATCTAATTCAGAAGTAGATACACCGTCATACAAGCCTTCTATAACTCTCATGGCAACTTTTACAGCATCTACTAAATCATTCAAACCATAGCATAGTTTTTTAATTCTATCTGTGATTTTGTCGAACATTACAGGCTCTTTGTGGCCATCTCTTTTTACTACGTACATAAGTTTTGGTTTTAAAAAACAGCAAATCCCTTTGCTATTTTAGGGTATTTGTAAAAATTGAATTGGGAAACTAATCCCTAGAATGCATTGATTGGTTTGAGGCAAAGGATCCCTTATCACCTTAGTAAGTAATGCCTAAAAAAGACAAAATTTAATAGGTAATAAAAAGAACTAATTACTTCTAATTACTAAACGATACTACTTCACTTTTTTAAAAATCAGCGTCGAATGAAATCTTCTGCGCTTCACTGTCTGTGTTCATTACGCCCGCTTTCTGATATTCTGCTACTTTTTTCTCAAAGAAATTGGTTTTTCCTTGCAATGAAATCATATCCATGAAGTCAAAAGGATTTGTGGTATTGTATTCTCTTTCGCAACCTAACTCAACCAACAAACGGTCGGTTACGAATTCTAAATATTGTGTCATTAAACCTGCATTCATTCCAATCAAACTAACCGGAAGTGACTCAGTGATAAACTCTCTTTCAATATTTAAGGCATCTACTAAGATGGCTCTGATGCGCTCTTTAGGAACTTTATTAATCAAATGATGATTATGTAAATGCACCGCGAAATCACAGTGAACACCTTCATCACGAGAAATCAACTCGTTAGAAAAAGTCAATCCTGGCATTAAGCCACGTTTTTTCAACCAAAAAATAGAACAAAAACTTCCTGAAAAGAAAATCCCTTCAACAGCGGCAAAAGCAATCAATCGCTCTGCAAATGAATCAGACTCAATCCATTTTAACGCCCATTGTGCTTTTTTCATAATGGCTGGAAAAACCTCAATCGCCGTAAACAATTGGTTTTTCTCTACTTCATCTTTCACATAGGTATCGATCAATAAAGAATAGGTTTCACTATGAATATTTTCCATCATAATTTGAAAACCATAGAAAAATTTAGCCTCAGCGTATTGTACTTCATTTACAAAATTCTCAGCTAAATTCTCATTTACAATACCATCAGAAGCGGCAAAAAAAGCTAAAATGTGTTTGATAAAATATTTCTCATCCTCACTTAATTTGTTGTTCCAATCACTTAAGTCTTGTGATAAATCAATTTCTTCAGCCGTCCAAAAACTGGCTTCCATTTTCTTATACCATTCCCAAATATCATGATGTTTGATCGGAAAAATTACGAAACGATTTTTGTTTTCTTGTAAAATTGGTTCTAATTGCGACATTTTTATGATTTATTTTTTTTAATTTTTAAGCGAATTTTAATGCATTTGGGGATTACAAAGATTGTGAAATTAAGCGTGGTTTGAAAGCCAAACTTATTCACAATCCCCCCTAGTTTTTAACAAAGATGGTTTTTTAAAAGTTTTACTACATTAAGATTCAATCTATTGAATTTCAATAATTTGCATCTCAACAAAACGGCTGAAGCACCGTAAAATATAGGATTTAAAAACTCAGATACAAGAGAAAAAAATTATTTTTTTTGATTTATTTTTTTAAGTCATTTGCTACTTTCTCCAGCTCTAAATACCAGTTTTCACCAAACCTTCTAATGAGAGCTTCTTTCACAAATTTGTACACAGGCACTTCGAGTTCTTTGCCCAGTGAACAAGCATCATCACAAATATCCCATTTGTCATAATTGACTGCTGCAAAATCACTAAAATCTTTCACTCGTATTGGATACAAATGACAAGAAACAGGTTTTTTCCAATCAATTACACCTTGATTATAGGCTTGTTCGATGCCGCAAAGCGCGGTCGCTCCATCAAAAATCACATAGGCACAATCTTTATTTTCGATTAAAGGCGTTTCTAAGTCACCATCCGTTCCTTTAAGCCAAGTGCCTTGTGCTTCTATTGCTTCTATCCCTTGTTTACGTAAAAAAGGCTTTACTTTTGGATAAATCGCTTCTAAGATTTTAGTTTCCTCCTCGCTCAATGGCGCACCTGCATCACCATCCACACAACAAGCTCCTTTACATGCTGACAAATTACATACAAATTCTTTTTCGAGTATATCTTCGGACACGATGGTTTTTCCTAATTGAAACATGATAGCAAGGTTCTTTTAATTTTGGGCAAAGTTAATCAAACCCGAGCACACGATTTCTATTTAATTATTCTTTAACAATTGCACTTCATTTAACTCAAAAAGCGCCTTAAAATTGATCGTTAAATCGCCTACCCTACACCCAAAACCCCAATAAACATTGCAACTCCATTTAAAGAAAACGTTTTCATAAGATAATTTGTTAATACTATCTACAAATTTTTAACTTTGACACCAAAAACAAGGATATGTTTGAATTCAATTTAAGAGAAGTAGCTACCGTGGGCATGGTGTTATTTGCTGTTATTGATATCGTAGGTTCAATTCCTATTATTATTAATTTAAGAGCCAAGCACGGTCATGTCGAATCAGAAAAAGCCTCCTTAGTAGCAGGTTTGATCATGATTGTTTTTTTATTCATTGGTGAAGAATTTTTAAGCTTAATTGGCATAGACGTCCATTCTTTTGCTGTGGCAGGATCATTTGTTCTTTTCTTTTTGGCACTTGAAATGATTTTGGGCATTCATTTGTATCGTGATGAAGAAGCGAACTCTGCTTCTATTGTTCCAATTGCTTTCCCACTTATCGCAGGAGCGGGTACAATGACGACCTTGCTATCCTTAAGATCTCAATTCCACACCATTAATATTGTTGTCGGAATCATCTTAAACATCATTTTGGTTTACGTTGTTCTAAAATCCTCGGGGAAAATTGAAAAAATGTTGGGCAAAAACGGACTTGGAGTGGTTCGCAAAACTTTTGGAGTAGTCCTTTTAGCAATAGCTGTTAAATTATTCGCTGCTAATGTTAAAGCCTTGTTTGTCTAATAAAAAAATATTTAAATTTACGAATAGAATGCCTTAACGACCTTTCTTGTTAAGAATTTATAATCAGATAGTTGTTTGTAATTAATAAAAAATACCATGAAAATCTTTACCTCTATTTTAATTTTTTTAGCCGTTGCTTTAATCATATTTAATATCACCATGTTAGATTTTTCTCAACCCTTAGAAGGAAAAAGTGCTGTTGCTCTTATTGGGGTTGGCGCCTCTTTTTGCGCAGTTTTGATTCTTCTTATTTTTAGAATTTCAAAGAAGATTGAAGAAAAAACAAATGGCAATTATTAATGTTTGATGTTCTCATCATTGGCGGTGGTGTCTCAGGAGTATCTTGCGCCTTAGTTTTAGGTTCCGCCCAAAACAAATTCTTTGTTTCAGACAAAAAGATTGGGATTTTTACCCATCAAAAAGCTTCTTCATTACAAGAAGCCTTGTTTAATAATGCCTATGGGATTCCTACTGGAACACTAGGGAGCGACTTGTTACCACAAAGTCTCTCACACTTGAGCACTTCTTATCCTAATATCATTCAAATTCCTGAAGAAAAAGTAATAAAAATTGAGAGTGATTCTACCTCTCCCTCGGGACTTGAATTTAAAGTCTTTACAAACAAAAGCACTTATACTGCCCGAAATCTTGTTGTGGGTATTGGTTCCGCCAACACATTTGCTATCGAAGGCTTGATGCAGTTTGTAGAACCTCACCAAAAAGCATTACCTGAGAAACAACGCATACAATTGCGTAATACAGACCACAAAGTTTCGGAAGGGATTTATGTTATAGGTACACTAGCGGGTTGGAGAAGTCAACTAGCTATTGCGGCTGGAAGTGGCGCAGCTGTAGCAACGGATATTTTGACTTTATGGAATAATGGCATTCAAACTCATGCGCATGATAGCATTCGCTAGTTTTATTTTTTAGTCAAGACTTTTTTAACCATTTCATCATTTTTCAAGACGATTTGATAGAAATATTCTTCGCCGAATAATTGTCTGGCAAATTCGGCCTTGATGTATTGATTTACTGCAGCCTTACTCTTTTCTAATTGCAACAACAAGCCATTCGATCTAAGATAATCTTGAAAGAAGTCAAAATACTTTTCTGCATTGTATTGCACTTGAAATTCTTGAAAAGTTAATCCTTTAAACACTTTCCGATCTTGATCCAACTTTTCAAAAACAAAATATCCCACCATTCCGGATTGTTCTAAAATTGCTGCATTTTCTTCTTCCTTTTCAGCACTTATGGGCACAAAAACATCAGGAACAATTCCGCCACCGCCATAGACTAATTTTCCTTTTTTGGTTTTGAACTTCAAAGTATCAGCAACTTTAATGCTGTCTTTGTAGTACAATTCGCCATTCAAAAAACGGTGTTCTGATTCTTTAAAATAATCGGTATTGCCTTTAGCATAAGGTTTTTGAATAGAACGTCCTGAAGGAGTGTAGTACCTAGCCACGGTCAAACGCACGGCAGAACCGTCTTTAAAATCCATTTCGCGTTGCACTAGTCCTTTACCAAAAGAACGACGCCCGACTATAGTTCCTCTATCGTTGTCTTGTATTGCTCCAGCCAGAATTTCACTTGCAGAAGCACTATTTTCGTTGATTAAAACGAATAATCTGCCCGATTCAAAATTCCCTTTTTCCGTAGCGAAGGTTTTTTCTATTGTTCCGCTTTTACTTTTGGTAAAAACAATCAAGTCATTATCTTTTAAAAAATGGTCAGCTATTGCAATGGCTTCTTCCATATAACCTCCACCATTGTCACGCAAATCCAAGACCAAGGTTTGTGCACCTTGCTTTTTCAACTGTGCCAATCCCGAATTAAATTCAGCAAACGTAGTTTCAGAAAAACGGTTAATTTTGATATAACCCACCGTAGGATTCAACATCAAAGACACGTCAACACTTTTCAGGGGAATTACCGCTCTTTTTATTTTGAATTTCAGCTTCTGACGTGTAGTTTTTCGGTAAACCATCACTTCAATATCTGAACCAACGGCACCTTTTAGTTTTGCAAAAAGACTATCACTAGGCAAATGACGCCCGAATAATTTGGTTTTTCCTGCGTATAGCAATCGGTCACCCGCTTGTATTCCTGCTTTTGCCGAAGGCCCATTAACGACAGGCTTTATGACCGCAACAGTGTCTTTGTACATGTAAAAATTGATGCCAATACCTACAAAATCACCTTTCATACTCTCGGCAACTTGCGTTTGAACGCTTGGTGGAATATAAACAGAATGAGGGTCTAACTTTGCCAAAATATTATCTACCGTTAAATTCACAATAGAATCCGTATTGACATCGTCTACATATTCGTTATTAATAAAATCAATCAATGAATTCAACTTTGATTTGGACGCATTAGAAGCTACCAAACCAGGGTCTCTCGAAACATTCAACCATCCGCCAATACATACGCCAAGCGCTAAAGTAGCACTCAACAGTATGGGCAAATATTTGTTTTCGAATTTCATTTAGTCGTCTAAATTGGGAATGTGAATTACCTCAACGCCTGCTTTGATTAAAAATTGTATTCCAGAATCATCACGATATCCGTTTTGATACACCACTCTCTTAATTCCGGATTGGTGAATCAACTTACTGCATTCTTTGCAGGGAGAAAGTGTGATGTACAAGGTGGCACCTTCACAAGATTGTGTCGACCGAGCTACTTTGAGAATGGCATTGGCTTCGGCATGCAATACATCCCAACGCGTTAATCCCTCGTCGTCTTCGCAACAATTTTCAAATCCAGAAGGCGTTCCATTGTAACCATCCGAAATAATCATTCGGTCTTTGACAATGATAGCTCCCACTTGTTTGCGTTTGCAATACGACAACAAACTCCATTCTCTTGCGATTCGCAAGTAGGCTTTGTCGTATTTATTTAATTTTATTTCGTTCATTTTTATCGTAACCAAAATTCACTTTCAATAATCATTGGAAGCACTACACCGATTATAAAAGAAGACATGACCAAAGTCCAATCTCTTTTGGAGAATCTAAATACCGTTTGTACAATATAAGACAGTACCAAAACTACAAAAACTACCGCAATCTGCGCCGCTTCTATTCCTAAAGCGAACTCGCACAGCGGTAATAATTTGGAATTGGCCGTTCCGCCTAAAATTGTCTTGAAATAGTTAGAAAACCCTAAACCATGAATGATTCCAAAGAACAAAGTGATAAAAAACACCAGATTAATACTCTCTTTTTTGCTGGACTTCCCAGCGGTAAACAAATTAAACAAAGCGGTAATCAAAATCGTAATAGGAATCAACAACTCGACTACATTTACTTTGATAGCTACAATTCCGTACACCGACAAAAACAAGGCCATCGTATGACCAACTGTAAACAAAGTAACCAATAACAAGATGCGTTTCCAATCGTTAAACGAATAAGGAACTGCCAAAGCGATTAAAAATAAAACATGGTCATAAGCATGAATATCTAAAACGTGGCGTAAACCGATTTGAAAATAAATCCAAAATTCTGACATAGGTAATTATATAAATTTGATTAAGGGTCTGTAAACTTACGACAATTTTTGAAAAGGAGTTGTTCGAAAACTTGCCACTAATTCACTAATTTTTATTGAAAATAAAGTTTGAATGCTGCTAATTTTCCACCACTCTCGGGATTAAGGCTGAATAAAGCATTTGATACTGCTATTTTTAAAGTACAATAGTGGATTATTTCAACCTGGTATTCCTACTTTTTTAAAAAAATTCGTATCTTTAATACAACCATAAAAACAACTATTATGTCAATTTCAGATTTATTTGATAACGAATTCAAAAGTCGCAACAAAGGTCATTTTTCAGCTATTGTTCGTGTAGCTTTAGCAGACGGAAATGCAACAACCGAAGAACAAGCTTTTTTGGATAAACTGGCTTCTCGCTTGGAAATTTCCACCGAGGAATACCGCGAAATTTTAAAAAACCCATTGAATTATGACATTAATCCTCCTTATTTGTATGTGGAGCGTTTAGAAAGATTGTATGATTTGGGTCGAATGGTTCACGTTGACCATCATTTGGGTGATAAACAAGAACGACTGTTGGTGCGTTTTGGTTTAGCGCTAGGCTTTACACCAGGAAATGTGGGTTATATTGTCAACAAAGCTTTGATACTCCTTGACAAGAAAGTAGACTTAGATACTTTTATTTTTGAAATGAAGAATATGAATAAGTAGTGATTAGTCCTTAGTAATTAGTGATTAGTAATAGTGATTAGTAATAGTGATTAGTCGTTAGTTCTTAGTGAAAAATATTTTAAAACAGAAAACCGGTGGCTTTTTACAGCTACCGGTTTTTTTGAGGTAGTACGACAAATTCTGTTCTTTTTAATAGGGTATGAATTGTCGCATTTTTTTGTGTGTAAGTCTTAATTGCCTCCAACTTTAGTTGGAGGGATAAGATTTGTTAGATTTTATAGGCTTTGGCCAAAATTATTGAATTTGGGCTAAAGCCAATTTACATTTATTCCTTTATCTCCAGCTAAAGCTGGAGCCAATTCAAAAATTATTGCAACTTAAAAGATGTTCCAAGCTAAAGCTGGAGCCAATTCAAAAATTATTGCAACTCAAAAGACACTTCAAGACAAAGCTGGAGCCAATTCAAAAATTATCAATAGAATGAAAGCTATAAAAATAACTTTTGATTGGGCTTTTTTACATTCAAAACGGAAACTTGTCGAATCCTTTTTTATGCTTACAAAGAAGCGAATTGTTTTTCTTTGAGCCCTGATCGCAGCGGTATCCTTTTGGGGCGGGGTTCGCCCCAAAAGATATAGCGGAGAGCAGGAACCCTTGTTTACTGAAAATGCCCGATGTTTCGCTCCTACTTATTTTTTGCTTTTGCCATAAATTCTTCGGCTTTTTCGACCATATTGTAGCTGCCACAAAAGAATGGCACGCGTTGGTGCAACTCTGTAGGTTGGATTTCCATGATGCGACCAAAACCATCCGAGGCTTTGGCGCCGGCTTGCTCGGCAAGAAATGCCATGGGATTGCATTCGTAAAGCAAACGCAATTTTCCGTTGGGTGCTTTGGAACTGGTAGGGTACAAATAAATTCCGCCTTTGATCATGTTGCGGTGGAAATCAGAAACCAAACTTCCGATGTAGCGTGAAGTATACGGGCGATCGCCTTCTTCGAGCTGGCAATACTTGATATAATCTTTGACTCCTTGAGGGAAATGCACGTAATTCCCTTCGTTGATGGAGTAGATTTTTCCATCAGGAGCGTATTGCATGTTAGGATGCGACAAGTAAAAGGTGCCAATAGCTGGATTCAAAGTAAAGCCGTTCACGCCGTGCCCAGTAGTATAAACCAACATGGTGGAGGTGCCGTAAATTACATAACCTGCCGCCACTTGGTTGATGCCCGGTTGCAAGAAATCCTCGATAGTTACCGGGGTCCCAATTGGCGTAACGCGACGATACACGGAAAAAATAGTTCCTACCGATACGTTTACATCAATATTAGAAGACCCATCCAAAGGATCCATCAATACCACATACTTGTTATTGTGACTGCTGTCCGAACCTTCGACGGTGATGAAATCGTCGTTTTCTTCGGAGGCGATACCGCATACAATCTCACGATTGATTAAGGTTTGAATAAATACTTCGTTGGCATAGACGTCTAATTTTTGTTGGTCTTCGCCTTGAATGTTTTGTTCGCCAGCCGCTCCTACTATATCTACTAATCCGGCTTGGTTCACCTTATAGTTGACCACTTTGGCTGCCAAGCGAATGGAGTTGATGATTCGGGATAATTCGCCCGAGGAGTACTGAAATTGGTTTTGTTTTTCGATGATAAATTCACCTAAAGTCTTGTTGCGTTCTTCCATTACGAAATCGTTGTAGTTAGTTTGAAGTCACAAATATCGTTTTTTTTGTGAAAATGAAATGATAATTATGAAGATACTTCATCACTATTGTATCTTTGTAATAAAATCGACAAAAAAATTGTATTTTTAGCGGTTTTTTTAGTCAATTTAGAACCTAAATATCAGAAAATATGATAATACGAAAAGGAACTGCAGCAGATATGAACGGTGTTTTAGCGCTTATTAAAGAACTAGCCGTATTTGAAAAAGAACCTGAAGCTGTGGTAATTACTGTGGAGGACTTGATTCGAGATGGTTTTGGAGCCCATCCTTTGTTCTCAGTTTTCGTTGCCGAGAAAGAGCAAGAGATTGTTGGAATCGCTTTGTATTATTATCGCTATTCTACTTGGAAAGGAAAAACGATTCATTTAGAAGATTTGGTGGTCAAAGAAAGCATGCGCGGCACTGGATTGGGCTCGGCATTGTACTCGGCCATCATAGAACAAGGTAAAACTGACGGTGTACGAAGAATAGAATGGAATGTTTTGGACTGGAATACGCCTGCCGTCAATTTCTATGAGAATTCTGGAGCCAAAGTTTTAGACGATTGGCGCGTGGTACAAATGGATCAACAAGGCATTGATGCCTTTTTAGAGAAAAAATAAATAACATAAAATAAGTCTTTCCGTTTCGGAACATAGAAAAGACTCGTTTACAATTTTAGCATACAACATGAGAGTATTTAAATTTGGAGGAGCCTCGGTCAAAGATGCCGAAGGGATCAAAAATGTTCACCACGTATTACAAACCGTGGGATTTGATGATGTATTAGTGGTGGTTTCGGCCATGGGAAAAACGACTAACGCTTTGGAAGTCGTGATCAAGAATTACTTTGAGAAATCTCCTGAATTGAACGCATCGGTTCAAGAAGTGAAAAAATACCACAATCAAATCATTTTGGATTTGTTTGAAAATGAAAACCATCCCGTTTTTAGTGCTGTGAATTTGTTGTTTGCAGAATTAGAATATTTCTTGGCACATAACAAATCGCCAAATTACAATTTTGTGTACGACCAAGTGGTAAGTTTTGGCGAATTGATTTCGACTACCATATTGAGCTACTTCATGAACTTCATGGATATCGAAACCCAATGGGTAGATGTTCGTAATTTGATTAAAACCAATGCCAATTATCGTGATGCCGAAGTAGATTGGGAGCAAACCAAAAAGAATATTACCAAAACCATTAAATCAAAGAGCCTAAACATCACTCAAGGATTTTTAGGATCGGATGAGAATAACTTTACGACCACTTTAGGAAGAGAAGGTTCGGATTATACTGCGGCTATTTTTGCGTATTGCTTGAACGCCGAAAGCGTAACGATTTGGAAAGACGTTCCTGGAGTGATGAATGCCGACCCAAGGTATTTTGAAAATGCAAGTTTGTTGAATCAGATTTCCTATCGTGAAGCGATTGAACTAGCTTTTTACGGCGCCACAGTAATTCACCCAAAAACCTTACAACCTTTGCAGAAAAAGGAAATTCCTTTGTTCGTAAAATCATTTGTAAACCCATTATTAAAAGGAACCGCTGTGGCAAAAGGAGCAGACTTGGAACCCAAAATGCCTTGTTTTATCGTAAAACGCAATCAGTTGATGATTTCGCTTTCCTCTATTGATTTTTCATTTATTATGGAGGAAAACATCAGCGAAATCTTTGCTTTGTTCCATCAATACAAAATCAAAGTGAATTTGATTCAAAACTCAGCGATTAGTTTCTCGGTTTGCGTAGAAGACAAATTTGGCAATTTTGGGGAATTGAATGCCAAACTCTCTAAGAAATTCAAAGTAGAGTTTAACGAAGATGTGACCTTGTACACCATTCGTCATTTTAACGACCAAGCGGCCAAACTGGTAGAAGAAAATAAGATTGTCTTGCTCAAACAAGTCAGTCGTGAAACGATGCAAATCATCACCAAAGAGACGTTATAAAAACAAAAAAGACCATTTTGAAAATATTTTAAAATGGTCTTTTTTATTGAAAACATCAATTTATGAATTACAAATGACGTTGTAATAACTTTTCAATATCTGGACTTGAAGGTCTAGGCGCGTCTTTGTGAAGTATTTTACCATCTTTTCCAAACAAAACATAACGAGGTATAGAATAAATCTTAATCTCTTTCATTAATTGGTCTTCTTCTGATTTTGTTAGCAAAAAACTATTGTCTTTATTTAAAATTTTGGGATACTGAAGCATTGCTTTTTCCCAAGCTGCTGCACTTTGATCAGTAGAAACAAAAACAAACGCTACTGCTGGAAACTTATCCATCAAAGCTTTTTCAGCAGGGAATTCTGCTCTGCACGGCTTACACCACGATGCCCAAAAATCGACTAAAACCAATTGCCCTTTGTACTTATCAATTTTACTTTGCAACACAAATGGCGTGTTCTTAGGTTGTAAATCTAAATTGATAGCATCAAGATATTCTTGGTCTTTACAATGCTTTCGAAATAAATCAATAGAGGGTTGATCTACTTTAGTTATCGATTTTGGGTCATTTAAAGCAAAATCCAAATTCTTAAACAAGAAATAATCTTTGACTTTTTGACTTTGAAATGTGGTCGTAACAAATATAAGTTTATTCAATAAGGTAGATGTCTTGCCTGTTTTAGCCAAAGACATTTCAATATATCTTCGTACTAAGAATCGATATTCATCCACAACAAAAAGGGAATCTGCTCCTTTAAAACTCTCTTCTATTGCTAAAATAGTTGCCGGATCTACAGTAGTTTTTTCAAGTGCATTCTCTTGAATCAAAGACCAATACATCATTTTAAAATACGAATAAAATTCTTTAGAAACTTTTCCTGATTTAAAATTACTTTCTAAGAATTCTTGTTCTTTTTGATACGTTGGGTCAAAATATTTAGTGTATTTGACTATCGAACGGATTTCCTTTCTTTCATTATAACTAGAGATACTTTCTGCTTCCCCATACTTTTCAAAACTCTCATTAACATATTGGGATTCGGTTGCTCGGAACTTGTTAGTTTTACAAGAATATTCGATTAACCCTTTTTTATTGAAATCAAATTCAATTACTTCATTAGGCAAAGCAAAAATGGGTATTGGCTTTTTGTAATGCGTACATTTAATCACTGCTGGCTGATTGAGCTTAAACACCAATTCCCGTTCACCAGGACTAAAACCTCTGGGGCCAATCAAAAATTTTTCGGAGTAACCAATAAATGAAATACCATCGTCATTATCGCCAATAAATTTTAAAACGATGTTTTGAGAAAAACAAAGGGAAGTAAGAAACAACAAGCTGAGCGTAATTTTGAATGCGTTCATAAATTTAGGTTTAGTGGGGTAACTGTATTTTTCAACGTAAATTACTATAGTTTATTATTTTTAAAAAAGTAAATGCAGCAGAAAAAAAGTCAAATTAGTCATACAATGTAGCAGTATTCCCCATACAAAACCTTGTTTTAATCTCAAATTAGTAGCAAAATAACCAATCAATATTTGTGGAAGAACAAAGAATGGATAGATTAATAGTAAAGAATAATATATCTTTTCTAAGTTATCAATATGTATCAGACCAAATGCTATTATTGAAACTATCGTTAGGCTTCTTTGTAAACGAATTGAAAACTTGATGTTGTCAATTACAAAAAAATACAGCACTACAACAACCGAAAGTGAAATTCCAACCTTTACCCAAGTAGAAATCAAAAAAAAGGCTTCACTAGTAAACCGAATTCCCAATACCAACAGCAACATCAAAAATACACTGAGACAAATTTCCTTTTTCTTGAAATTCAAAAAAAGGCGAAATAAAATCTCTTCGATAATTGGTATTATTATAACAACAAACCAAAAAGAAATAGTAGCAATCCTGTCACTAGATTTTTCTATTGCCTCCATTAAAGAGGGAAAACCCAATATGTCGGTAACTAAATAGTCAAGTGGTCTTAGCAAAAAAAGAACACTTAGTATGATTGCTAAATACATATAGCAATAAGACAACAGAAGGTTTTTGATTTTTGCCTTCCAATCGTAAGACGGGTGACTTTCTTCAGAAGGATTAAAAACAGTAAATAAATTGAAAAACATAAAATGATTTTAAGTACGCAATTAAAGATTGATATTGTAGGATTACTACTTTCTATCCTTTTTCAAATATACCATTATTTCCTACAAAACCAAATTCAAAAATCGAAAGAACAGTACTTTTCAACCTTAAATCACCAATATAATTATAATTCTTCACTACAAAATCTATCTAATTGCGAATCACTATTCACTAATTACTAACTGCCATTCACTATTAAATACTACTTTTGAACATTGGACGTTATCGTAGCTATGTGGAATAAAATTGTGCTTCTTGGAGTCTTCTTTTGGCTTTCTGGCGTATACGCGCAGGAAAATCAATCGTCCTATCGCACTAAAAAAATCCGTGTTACTACCGATACCATTTGGTTAGAAAAAACAAGCATCAATCCGAGCTTTTTTAAAATTACAACCGACAAAAAGGAGACACTTGCTACCACAAACTACAGCGTGAATTTTGAAAAAGGCTATTTGTTGTTACAATCTCTTTCGCAACTTAACTCTGAAGAACTAACGGTTCAGTACCTAAAGTATCCGGATTTTTTAACCAAAACCTACCAAGTCTACTCGGATAGTCTAGTGGTCAACAACGAGGCGCTGAAGGGTACTTTATATCAAATGGCAGAGACGAATCCAAAAAAAACAACGCCTTTTGATGGTCTCAACACCTTTGGAAGCATCACGCGAGGAGTGACGGTGGGTAACAATCAAAACGCAGTGCTCAACTCGAATTTAGACTTACAAATCAGCGGTAAACTCTCCGACAAAGTCAGTATTAGTGCCTCGATTCAAGACAGCAATATTCCGCTGCAAGACGGAGGCTATTCGCAAAAACTGGACCAGTTTGATAATATTTTTATGGAATTGTACAGCAAGGATTGGAGAGTACGTGGTGGTGATTTGTTTTTAGAAAATCGTACGGCTCAGTTTTTGAATTTCAATAAAAAAGTACAGGGTTTGAGTACTCAATTCGATTGGGGCGACACCGAGAAACACACCAAAATCGAGGCTGCTGTTGGTTTGGTCAGAGGGCAATATGCCAGAAGTGCGTTTATTGGCCAAGAAGGCAATCAAGGGCCTTATAAACTCAAAGGAAATAATCAAGAAGCCTACGTATTGATTGTTTCGGGTTCGGAGCGCGTGTATGTCAATGGCAATTTGCTAAAACGAGGAGAAAACAACGATTATGTGATGGATTACAACGCGGGTGAGTTGGTCTTTACGCCTTTATTCACCATCACTTCCGAAATGCGAATTGTAGTCGAATACCAATTTACAGATCAAAATTACACCCGAATTGTTGCCTATGGAGGTGGAATGCACGAAAACAAAAACTGGCGTTTTGGTAGTTATTTGTATTCCGAAAGCGACTTGAAAAACCAACCCGTACAGCAAAGTTTGTCCAAAGAACAAGTCGTCATTTTACAAAATGCAGGCAATGACCCAAGCAAAATGAATGCGCCTTCGGCCTACGAAGATTTGTATTCTGAAAACAAAATTTTGTACGAGAAAAAAAACGCCAATGGCATTGAATACTTTGAATTTTCTACCAATGACCAAGCCGTTTTGTACAATGTTCGCTTTAGCAAAATAGGGCCGAATCAAGGGAATTATCTCTTGAAAAACACTGGAGCTATTGGCCGAATTTACGAATATGTAGCGCCACTCAACGGGATCTTACAAGGAGAATATGAACCTACGATTCCGCTTATTGCTCCAAATAAACTACAAATCGCCACCTTTTTAGGAAGATACAATCCAAATGAAAAAAGCAGTGCTGATTTTGAAATTGGCGTAAGCAACAACGACCAAAACTTGTTCTCTAGTCTTGATGACAATCAGAATAAAGGATTGGCCGCAAAATTCAACACCAAACAACGTTTGTTTACCGGAAAATGGAATTTGGATTTCATAGGCAATTACCAATACATAGCCGAAAGTTTCAAAACCGTAGAACGCTTGTTCAATATCGAATTCAATCGCGATTGGAATTTGGGCACCACTACCGCTGGGAACCAAAGCTTCTGGACCGCAGGAATCCAAAGCGAATGGAACCCAAACTACAAAGGAGCGCTAAAAGGCAATGCCTCTTATCAACTAGAAAAATTAGATTTTACCGATTCTTTTTCTGGGCAAAAACACCGCATTATGGCACACTTCCAGCTTCCAAATTGGCGTTTTCAAAACCAGACTAGCGTACTCAAAAGCGACAATTTGTTGAGCACTTCTAATTTTATTCGCCAACAAACGCAAGTCCGTTTTCACAAAAAGAAAAACTGGGTGGGCGCTACTTTTCGCTTAGAAGACAACCAAGAGAAAATCAAAAGCACACAAACCTTCACTCCCATCAGCCAGCGTTTTTCAGAAATAGGAGGTTTTGCGGGTCACGGCGATAGTACCAGAGTCTTCGTGGCTTTGGGATATTTGCAAAGAGTCAACGACAGTATTCAAAATGGCGTCTTACAACGCGTCAACCACTCGCAGACCTTCAGCTTAAAATCGAAAGTTTTTCAAACTTCCAAAAGCGATTTATCTGTTTTTGCCAATTATCGTGTCCTAGAATACACCAATAATTCAGCCCAAAAAGAACCGTCACTCAATTCGAGAGTGGTCTACAACGACCGTTTTTGGAAACAATTGGTACAAAGCACCACGGCTTATGAAACCAATTCGGGTTCGATTGCCCAACAAGAATTTACCTTTTTAGAAGTCAATGCGGGTCAAGGAGTGTACGCTTGGAACGATTACAACGGTAACGGCATTCAAGAATTACAAGAATTCGAAATCGCGCCTTATCCCGATTTGGCCAAATACATTCGCGTGTTTTTGCCCAACCAAATCTTTATCAAAACCCATCAAAATAAGTTTTCGCAATCCCTAATCATCAATCCTAACCAATGGCAAAACGAAAAAGGGTTCAAAAAAATAGCCTCCTATTTTTACAACCAAACCTCGTTCATTATGGACCGAAAAATTAAAAACGAAGGTGGTAACTTCGATTTGAATCCGTTTGGAAGCCCGAAAGACGATGTCTTGGGACTCAACTCCGTTTTCAGAAACAGCTTGTTTTTCAATCGAGGCAAACAGAAACACTCGGTCACTTACACCTATTTGCAAAACAAATCCAAAAGTTTATTGTCCAATGGCTCACAGGAAAACAGCAATGCCTCGCACCAACTACAATACCAACATTTGTTTCAAAAAAGTTGGTTGTTGAACTTCTTTACCAAGACTTTGGCGACCGCCGTGGTTTCCGAAAATTATGCTGAGAAAAATTTCGACATCAAAGGCTACCAAATCGCCCCAAAAATCAGCTATTTGTTTTCTAAAAACGCCAGTTGGGAATTGCTTTATGAATTCCAACACAAAGAAAACCAACTCGCACAAGCCGAAACACTGCAACAAAACCGTTTGGGAACCGCCTTCAGTTATGCCCGCAACGCCAAATTCACCCTCAACGGCGAACTCTCTTTTTATCAAAACAAATTCGATGGCAATGCACAATCTGCCGTGGGTTTCCAAATGCTCGAAGGCTTACAAACCGGACAAAACCTCACTTGGCGTGTGTTATTGCAAAAAAACATCACCCAATTTCTCGACATTAATTTCAACTACCAAGGCCGCAAAAGCGAAACCAGCGCAGCCATCCACACCGGAAATGTACAGTTAAGAGCTTATTTTTAGGACAGCTATAAATTGTTATAACATATATTTATTTATCAAAAAACAAGCAAAAATAGCAGTCCAATTAAGCTGATTCATTGAGCCTTGAAACCAATAACCTTAACTTTTATGGACTTATATCCACTACTTCACAAAGTGATATCCTCAAATTTTCAAACTTATTTGACTTATATGTTAAAAATCAAATAGTAGGAGAGCCAACAAAAGGCTTTTTCAGCCATCAGGGGTTCCTGCTATCCACTATATCTCTTGTCTTGTTGTAAGGACAAGACAAGAGGATGCCGTTCCTATTAGGACTAGAAGGAAAATTGAGGCATTCCTACCAACAGTAACACTAAGATTTTTAGAACTTTATATCCAATTTACAAAAATAATTAGTAGTTTTAGTACACTTTTAATTTAAAAAAATACCATTATGAAAAGAATACTGATTTTATGTTGCTTGTTTATTGCGTCCAACACCATTTTCGCTCAAGAAACAGCCACGAAAAAGAAAACCACAAAAGCTAAAACAGAAGTGTCTGCTGCCGAAAAAGAAGCCAAACAAAAAGCAGCCAACGAAAAAAGAAAAGCAACTATAGCCACCAAAAAAGAAGCCGAAGCCAAGGAAGCTGAAGCTAAAGCAGCCAAACAACAAGCTGCAAACGAGAAAAGAAAAGCAACCATAGCTGCCCAAAAAGCCGCTGCCGAAAAAGAAACCGCTGAAAAAGAAGTCAAAAAAGCCAAAACTGAAAAAAGTAAAGCCGAAAAAGCAGTAACTGAAAAAACTACTAAAGCGAAAAAAACAGGCGAAGTAAAAATCAAAGAAACTAACGAAAAAGCGCCTAAAACTCCAGACAAAGTAACGGGTGAATACAACGGTAAAAAAGTGTACACTGGCCCAAGAGGTGGACGATACTACATCAACAAAAACGGAAATAAAACTTATATCGAAAACTAGTTTCGATGTAAAACACAGAATCACAAAGGCTTTCTTTTTACAGAAAGCCTTTTTTTTATATAAACAGTTGTTAAATTAAACTTTTCATAATAGTTTATAAACTTAACAAAATAGAACTATTGCTACCTTGCCCCCGAATTAATATTTAATATTGCATACTATAATGACATTGGATTCTACCTCAAAAACGATACTCATTGCGCCATTAAACTGGGGGTTAGGCCACGCCACCCGTTGTATTCCAATCATTAAAGCTTTACAAGAAAACAATTTTACCCCCATCATTGCCTCAGATGGAATAGCACTCGAATTGTTGAAAAAAGAGTTTCCATACATCCAAATGTTGGTCTTACCTTCTTATCAAATAGAATATGCCAAAAACGGCAAAAACTTCAAATGGAAACTTATTCAAAGTTTACCACGAATGATTGAAGCCATTCGGGAAGAGAAGAAATTGGTTCAAAAATGGATTACTAAATACGAGATAGACGGCATCATTTCAGACAACCGTTTGGGAGTTTATAGTCCCAAGGTGCCTTCTGTTTTCATCACCCATCAATTGAATGTAATGACCGGAAACACTACTTGGTTTACTAGTAAAATACACCAATATATTATCAAAAAATACACCCAATGCTGGGTACCCGATGTGGCTACAACCCCCAACCTAACAGGCGATTTGGGCCACGTAACTGGAAAGCATTTTCCCCTGCGTTACATTGGTCCCTTAAGTCGATTACACAAAAAAGAAAGTCAAAAAGTCTATGATCTGATGATCATTCTTTCAGGGCCTGAACCCCAAAGAGGCATTCTAGAAGAAAAATTAACAGAAGAGGTAAAACGCTTCAAAGGTAAAGTCGTTTTCGTAAAAGGAATCATAGAAAAAACACAAGTTAAAGAAACCGTTGGCAACGTAACCTTTTACAATTTTATGAATACACGCCAATTGGAACAAACCTTTAACGAAAGTGAATTCATTTTGTGCCGCTCTGGCTATACCACTATTATGGATTTGGTCAAATTAGGTAAAAAAGCCTTTTTTATTCCCACGCCTGGACAATACGAACAAGAGTATTTGGCCGTAAAACTAGACCAAGAACGCATCGTTCCTTATGCCACTCAAAACGATTTCAAAATTGAAATACTGTCAAAAATTGCCGATTACAAAGGGCTTTCAGAAATGGATACCACAATAGATTGGGAGGAACTTTTAGCTGTTTTTCAAACAACTAAAAAACCATAAGATTACTAAAACCCAAATTAGAAATCTATTACATCCGAAGTTGTAAATACCTTTCCAAAAACTACGCTTCTCCCGAAAGATCCAATTTCTCGTGTTTGATAATCTTTGCGTGAACCATAAAATAAACCGATTCAGCTACATTGGTGCAATGCTCAGAAATGCGTTCCAAATGTTTCAACACCATCACTAAATTGGTTCCAGAAACCACTACTTTCGAATTGGATTTCATTTCACTTATAATCTCGTGAATGGTATCATCGGTTTTGTTTTTGATGGCTTTATTCAAAACAAAAATTTCACCAATAGTATTTTCCTCTTTCGTTACAAAACAAGCGTTCGTTTTGGCTACAATTTGAATAATTTCATAGGTCAAACCCTCAATATCAAACTTGGCAATCAAATCATGTTTGTCCTTGATACTTTTAGTTTTCTTAATAATACTAATCGACAAATCGCCAATGCGCTCAATCTCATTGCTCATTTGCATGGCCGACATGATAAAACGCAAATCCGAAGCCACCGGTTGATGCAACGCAAAAATGTTTTGGCAAATCTCCTCGATTTTTACGTCCAATTTATCAATTTTATGCTCTGTCTTTTTGACTTCTTTCCCCGCAATAGGTTCAGACAAAATCGCTTTTACCGCCTCACCCACTTGCGTTTCGGCCAAAACACCAATTTTGGTAATGATGTCCCTTAACTTTACTAATTCTATCTCAAAATGTGTCATCCTCTATTTATTTAGTTTAAAAAGATTAATCGGTTATCGGTTAAACAAATAACCAATTCAACGGTTAACCATTAACCAAATCTTCCCGTAATATAATCTTCCGTTTGTTTCTTCTCTGGTTTCGTAAAAATATCTTTCGTTTTTCCCATTTCGATCAATTCTCCCATATAGAAAAACGCCGTATGATCACTCGTTCTAGCAGCTTGTTGCATGTTGTGTGTCACGATAACAATCGTGTATTGCTCTTTTAATTCATGCACCAATTCCTCTATTTTCGAAGTCGACAACGGATCGAGCGCACTAGCAGGTTCATCCATCAAAATAATATCCGGATTCACCGCCAAGGTTCTAGCAATGCAAAGGCGTTGTTGTTGTCCGCCCGAAAGTCCCATCGCCGAATCGTCCAAACGATCTTTCAATTCCTCCCAAATTGCCGCTTGCCGCAACGAAACCTCGACAATCTCGTCCAACTGTGTTTTATTTTTTATCCCATTAATCCTAGGACCATAGGCCACATTCTCGAAAATAGACTTAGGAAACGGGTTCGATTTTTGAAAAACCATGCCAATTTTCTTTCGAATATTCACCACATCCACTTCTTTATCATAAATATCAATGCCCTCCACCAGCATTCTTCCCGAAATTTTCACCCCCGGAATCAAATCATTCATTCTATTTATACAACGCAAAAAAGTCGATTTACCACATCCCGAGGGCCCAATCAAAGCCGTGACTTTGTTGGCCTGAATTTGCATCGAAACACTGCTCAATGCTTTCTTCTCACCGTAAAACAGCGACAAATCAGTAACGTCTATTTTTACATCTTTCATAATTGTATGGTATCAAATTAAAAAAATTAGTTGGGCGTGACCCCATTTGCAAAAGGCTTCCTTCAGCAACCCGTTAGTTTGCGCCTTTCGCAACTGCGGTCGGGCTATCCGCAGTACTTCGGTACTTGCTCCTATCCCTCACGCAAAATGCCATTAAGTTAAGAGATAATCAATAATTTGATTGCTGATTTTTGATCAACGATTTTTGATTGCTGATGTATAAGCTACTGAAAATCATTTAATTTTTTTCTCACTTGCTCAAAAATCTAAAATCAAGAATCGTTAATCTTCAATCTAAAATCTCTTATATTAAAACCGTTACCCTCACGCAAAAAAAAACATCACCCTTTTGCACTGCTTCTTATTCTAGATCTTATCAGAACCGCCACCAAATTCAGCGACAAGGTAAGCAACAACAAAACCAGCGTCGTAGCAAATTGAATCGGCATCGTTTTATCCACATCAGAAGATTGCGTCGACATAATATAAATATGATAACCCAAGTTCATAAACTGATCACTCAACGAACCGGGCAACGAAGCCAAATAATAAGCCGCACCTGTAAACAATATCGGCGCCACTTCACCCGCTCCTCGACTCACCGCCAAAATAGTTCCTGTCATAATCCCCGAAATAGAGCCGGGCAATACAACATTTTTTATCGTTTCCCATTTTGTTGCGCCCAAAGCCAAACTCGCTTCGCGTAACTCCCTCGGAATGGTTTTTAGTGCCTCCTCTACCGAAACAATAATGACAGGCAACGTCAACAAAGACATCGTTAGTCCAGCCCATAAAATATTGGGTTGTCCCCATCGCAAGGCACCTCCATTAAAAACAGTATCAGCTCCCGCACCCACAAATTGAATAAAAAAACCCAATCCAAAAAGTCCAAAAATGATGGAAGGCACCACCGCCAACGTACGAATCGAAAAACGAACCGCAGCCGCAATTTTTGAATCCTCGCTGGCATATTCTGTCAAATACAACGCGGTAATCGTTCCAAAAGGCACCGCAGCAATCGACATGACCACCACCAAAATAAAAGTACCAATAATGGCAGGCAAAATCCCCCCTTCGGTCATTCCGTTGGTGGGAAAAGAAGTGATAAATTCCCATGAAAATTTAGACCGCCCTTCATAAATAATGATCCCTAATATCACTGCTAAAATAGCGATGATTAAAAAAACCGCTAGTTGCGTAATGCCTAAAATAGCCCTTCCTTTCAAACCCTCATTTTGAGCATTTGAACTAAAAAAAGACAAACCATCAGACGTGTTTGAAGTCTCCATATTTTATTTTCCTTGAAATTTTTTGATCAATTTTCCTTTCACATAAAACTCTGCAATAGCATTCAGTACAAAAGAAAACACAAACAGTAAGGCACCTATAAAAAACAAAACGCTGTAATGGGTTTCACCAAACACCGTTTCGGCCATTTCAGATCCAATAGTAGCTGCAAAAGTACGCACACTCTCAAAAGGATTCGCCGATAATAAAGCCGCATTTCCAGTTGCCATCAAAGCAATCATCGTTTCGCCAAAAACTCGACCAATGCCTAATAACAAAGCCGCAAAAATTCCAGGTGTTGCCGCCGGCAAAACCACCAAGAAAGCCGTTTGTGCCTTACTCGCTCCTAATGCCAAACTGGCCTCAGTAAACGTTTTGGGAACCGACGACAATGCATCTTCAGAAATGGTATAAACAATAGGAAGCGCAGCCAAAGCCATGGCAACTCCTCCAATAAAAGCATTAAGTCGCGAATCGTAGCCGAAAATATCTTGAAAAAAAGACGCTAACACCATCATGGCAAAAAAACCAATCACCACCGATGGAAAGGCGGCCAACATTTCGATTACAGGCTTGATGATTTCTTTATGCCGATTTGAAGCAAAACAGGAAGTATAAACCGCCGCCAATATCGCCAAGGGACCAGCAATTAACATTGCTATAAGCGTTACTTTGAGCGTACCTACCAACAAAGAAAGCAACCCAAAACGGGGATTATGCGAAACAGGCACCCATTCTGAGGAGGCAAAAGTACTCCAAGTTTTATCCGCGCCTTCTTGATTGGGTTGGGCACTTTTTTCGGAAATGGGAGCACTTTCAATAAGGTCTTCTATAGGTTCGCCGTAAGTATCCGGCTGCAAAATTTCCGCTTCATCCACTGTGGGAGACAAATCTTCAATCGGGTCACCGTAAGTATCGGGTATCAAAACAGGTTTAGCCATTGCTTCCGTTTGAGACGGATCTGCTGACAGCTGAGAGGTTTCGGTTTGAGCGCGGTCTCTAGACGAACTAAAAAGAGGTAGCGACTCTTTGAACACAAAAACAAAAATCAAGAAAATAATTGCGATGGATAAAAACGCAACACTGGAAATGATTTTTTCTGCTAAAAATTCAGACCATCGAAATTGCTTTTTCAGGCTGTCTTTAGTAAAAGTCGCTTGCTCAACACGGGATGCCTTCATACTCTTGATTTAGTAGTGATAAAAAATCCTTCTATAAAGATACAGAAGGATATTTAGATTGCGTTTATTTCAAAGGATAATAACCTACTTCAACAATTACATTTTGTCCTTCGGCACTCAAGATCCAATCAATAAATTTTTTCGTATCGCCCGTGGGTTTTTCTCGCAAATACATAAAAAGATATCTTGAAATGGGATAGGTTCTATTCTTTATCGTAGCAGCAGAAGGCAACACACCTTTACTCTTCGCATCTTTCTTAACTTTACAATCTTTAACGCCTTCCGCATAGGCAGCACCTCCGTAGCCAATCCCAAATTTATCTCTTTTTATTGCATTGACTATAGCTGCCGTTCCCGGCAAGGTTTGGCAATTACGAGCAAAATCGGTTTTCACCACATGGTCTTTAAAAAACTCGAAGGTTCCCGAACTACTTTCTCTTCCATACAATTGAATCCTCGCGTCAGGGCCACCTACTTGTTTCCAATTCGTGATTTGACCCGAAAAAATATCAGCTAATTGTGGAATGCTCAATTCGCTGACAGGATTTGCATTATTTAAATATACCGACAAGCCATCTTTGGCACAAGCAATTTGAATACCGTTTTGGTTGTATTTGCTTTTTAGTTTTTCTAACTCTTGCTGATCAATCGGACGACTCGAATTGGCAATCACCGTTGAACCATTGATCAATGCCGCAATCCCAACACCCGAACCTCCGCCAGTCACTTGAATGCTAATGCCTGGGTTTTTCTTCATGAACACTTCGGCCCATTTTTGAGACAAAATCACCATCGTATCCGAACCTTTTACAGTTATTCGCTTGGGAATAGAAAAGGAAAAAGCACCGAATGCCACAACAACTAGAAGGATAACGACCTTGAAACTTGTTTTATACATGTAAAATAATCAATTTAATTTTTACAAAAATAATGGAAAATTAAACATTCCATGTTAACTCAAAATTATGCTGTTTGCTAAAAAAACAAAGTAAGCATTTGTCAAACATCAGAACTGACGATATAATCATACCCAACAATTCCTTAAACCCAGATTCCGCATTAGAAATCTACTACAACTAAATTACTTCACCATTTTTATATTCTTTAGCGGAGTTCAGTGAATGAATTTCTTCTTCAAAACCAAGAACTTACTCCCATTTTTTAATTCAAAATACAAAAGTATTCCTTCTTCAAAAATAGTCCGTGAGCTCCTGCTTTTATTGAATAATTCAGTTTCGCTACGAAGTCTAATGCGGATTCTGGGTTAAACAGTGTCGGTTTTGATTATAGGTTTAGCTTTCTCTAATGTAAATGAAAATTCTGAACCGATGCCATACTCACTTTCCACATAAATTTTTTCTTTATGGGCTTCAACAATGTGTTTTACAATAGATAATCCCAAACCTGATCCGCCTTCAGACCTAGACCCGCTTTTGTTAACACGATAGAAACGTTCAAATAATCTCGGGATATTATGTTTTTCTATTCCTTCACCATTATCCGTAACACGGATTAGTATTTTTTTACTGGTTAAGTTCACTATAGCGACTTCAGTTGCTCCACCATTTTTTCCATATTTTATGGAATTTACTAGAAGGTTTTCAACAATTTGCTGAATTCTATCTTTATCTCCATACACAAAGACGGGTTGAATATTATGGTGCTCGAAAGACAGTTTGATTTTCTTTTTGTCGGCTTTCATTTCCAATAAATCAAAAACATTCTGTATGATCTCTACAATATCAAAATTAGTGAACTCAAGATTCAAATCACCCGATTCTAATTTGGTGATCATGTCCAAATCTTCTACGATATAAATCAAGCGTTCCACTCCTTTTTCGGCTCTTTTGATGTATTTTTTTCGAACCGATTTATCATCAATAGCACCATCCAACAAGGTCGACAAATAGCCTTGAACGGTAAACAAAGGGGTTTTCAATTCATGTGATACATTTCCTAAAAACTCACGACGATAGACTTCGCGCACTTGAAGCATTTCAATCTCTAACTTCTTATCTGATGCGAATTTTTTAACCTCACGGGTCAGCGTTTCCATATCAGTAGTAATGGGTTGATTGACAAAAGAACTGGATTCAAGCAATGCCACATCATCGTATATTTTTTTTACTCTTCGGTAAATAAAGCGCTCCACTCGATATTGAATAACCAAAAATGCAAACGCATAGGTTCCTATGAAAGCAATAATGGCATAAGAAAAAATCAAGGTAGACTCGGGCTTGAAAAAAGCTTGAAGCAGAATAATGGATGCCAATGCTACAAATAAACTGATGTATAGTGCCGATTTGATCGCGAATTTGTAGGTTTTCTTAAAATTGATTTTAACCATGTTATTTATTTCCAAAGCAAAAAAATTAAATATTATAAAAACGAATTGATACGATGTTAAACTTCTATTTGTAACACAAAAATCACAAATAACAACCTAATAGCAAGTTATTATTTGTGATTTTACAAGAATATAAAAAGGTCCAAATGTAGTTTTGTATACAATACTACACTTCAAATTTATAGCCCACTCCTTTAATGGTTTTGAATAAATCCTCACCAATTTTTTCTCTTAATTTTCGAATGTGTACATCGATGGTACGTCCACCCACTACAACTTCATTGCCCCAAACTTTATCCAAAATTTCGTCCCTTTTGAATACTTTACCCGGTTTTGAAGCCAATAAATAAAACAATTCAAACTCTTTTCTTGGTAAAGCAATTTCGACATTGTCTTTGATGATTTTGTATTCTTCGCGATTAATCTCTATCCCTCCTACATTCAACGTTTCGCTATTTTGAGTCTCTTCCTTTACTCTTCGCAATAAGGCTTTGACTTTACTAACCAATAATTTTGGTTTAATGGGTTTAGTAATATAATCATCGGCACCTGCATCAAAACCTGCAACTTGCGAATAATCTTCGCTTCTTGCGGTCAAAAATGTAATGATCACATGACTCAATTCCGGTATTTTTCGAATGTTTTCACAAGCTTCCATTCCGTCCATTTCTGGCATCATCACATCCATAATAATAAGATCTGGAATTTCTTTTTTAGCTTTCAAAACAGCTTCTTTTCCATTGCTTGCGGTCACGATTTGATAACCTTCTTGAGCCAAATTGTAGCCAACAATTTCCAGAATATCTGGCTCATCATCAACTAATAAAATTTTAGTGCTTCTTTTTTTCATAAAAAATGGTGCAAAATCTATTACAATAATTCAAATTTAGGCTTTTATAACTAAAATTTCACAAAAACCATCGTAAATGTAGCCATAAAGAAATCATATAAAAAAGCGCATTCAGACTACTTAACTTTAATTTAACCTGTTAACATTTATGTAATGGTAATAAAACACAATGTTAATATTCAAGTAACATCGGCTTTACCACTAGCACGCTATTTTTGCCCCCAACAAACAAAGACAACACAATGAAATTAAAACTTTTGATCCTAACCCTTTGTATAAGTGTATTTGGATTTTCACAAAACAAAGGAACCATTACTGGAATCTTATCAGACAAAGACTCGAATAACCAACCATTGCCATTTGCGAATGTAACTTTAAAAGGAACAAAAATTGGGGTTAACACTGATATTGATGGTAAATATAGTATTAGCGTTTCACCAGGAAACTATGTAGTTCAATTTAGTTTTGTAGGTTATGAAACCGTTGAAGTACCTGTAAATGTAAAAGAAGGCGCAACAGTTACTTTGAACAAAGCCATTGGATCCGGTAGCTACAAACTTGAAGACGTAGTCATCAAAGCAACAGCTCCAAGCCGAGAAAAAGAGACCGCTATCTTGTTGGACCAAAAAAATGCTGTAGTTTTTAAACAAAGTATTGGAGCGCAAGAAATGGCTCGTAAAGGAGTAAGTGATGTCGAAGAAGGTTTAACTAAAATTACCGGTATCACTAAAGTAGAGTCAAGAGGACTTTTCGTAAGAGGCTTAGAAGATCGTTACAATAATTTATTGATTAATGAATTACAAGCTCCATCCAATAGCCCATTTACAAAAATCATCCCATTGGATATATTTCCAACTGACATAGTTGGTGTTTTGAATGTTTACAAAACATTCAATCCAAACATTTCTGGAGATTTTGCTGGAGCAACAGTAAATATTGAAACTGTTCAAGCTAAAAGCATCACTAAACTTTCTGTAGGTGTTGGCTATACTACCAACAATAACGCGGCTGATTTTTTAATCCACAGCGATGCTAATAATACACAAGGATTTTTTGGATTAAACGGTAAAGATCGTCAATTGAGTGGTGTTTTTGGAAAAGTGCCATCTACCAAAATCATGACTCCAGACGAATATAATAATGCGTATGAGAATAACACTTGGAATGTTGATAAAACATCAAGCCCTCTGAACACAAGTGTTGGCTTTATTCATGCTGAAAAATTCAATTTAGAAAACGGAAACAAAATCAATTATACTCTTTCATTAAACGGAGATAATAAATATGTAATCCGTAAAGGAGTTGACCGTACCTTCATTTTGGGTGCTGGAGATTATGATAACAATTTACAAAAAGAGAGTTACAGCTACCAAACTAATGCTTCTGCATTGGCAGCGATCAACTACAAAACTAATCGTTTTGACATCGGCTTAAATTCATTTTATTTAAGATCAACCGATAGTGAAATTCAAGATCAATTAGGGTATACTAACAACCAATCAAGTAATCCAAATATTTTAATTCGTACCAATCAATTTGATCAGTCTGACTATATCAACTCGCAATTGTTCGGAAATGTAAAACTGACTTCAGATGAAAAACATACCTTGAAATTTGGTGGTTCTTTCGTTAAAACATCATACGAACAACCAGATCGTAAGTTCATCATTGGAGAAAAAGTATCTCCTACTGAAATCAATGTTTCTTACGGTGGAAATCATTTGAACAGACAATACTTAGACATTAAAGGAAATTATTATTTTTCAGGTTTATTAGAATACAATCTTAAATTTAATGAAAAAGAAAATGGTAAATCCAACCGCTTAACAGTAGGCTACAATGTTTTTGAAAATGATTTAAAATCTACCTACAGAATATTTTCAGGACTTCGTTCAGTGAACAAAAATTACACCGCGCCTATCAACACAATCAATTCATTTATTGTTGACGACATCAACAATGGTATTCTTGCTGTACGCGAGGAATCAAATGCAGATTATAAAGTAAAATTAAATCAAATTGTTAACGCAGGATACATCAATTACTTGCACAACTTTGGCGAAAAATTAGAAGTAAATGCTGGTGTAAGAGTTGAGAATTCAGACAGAATCGTAAGCTACAGAAGCATTGGTCAAATCATAAACGGACCGTACAAAAAAATAGATGATCAAAATTTAGATATTTTACCAGTATTAAATGCCAAATACCAAGTAACAGAAACTAGTAATTTACGTTTTAACGGTTCTAAAACCATTACTAGACCAGTAACCATGGAATTATTACCTATACAATACATTAGCCCAGATGGTAAATCTATCTTAGGTAATCCAAACTTAAAAAACACCGAAAACTTCAACATCGATTTGAAATATGAATTGTTTCCAAAAAATAATGAATTAATTGCTGTTGGTTTATTCGCCAAACAAATTCAAAATCCAATTGAAAGAATATTCATTGCAAGTGCTGGTGGAAGTGGACAACAAATGAACTACAAAAACTCAAAAGAAGCATCACTTTTCGGAGCAGAGATTGAATTATTGTTACAATTGGATAGAATCTCACCTGCTTTAGCTGATTTTTCATTCGGATTAAACACATCCTTATCTAAAACAGATGTAAAAGTAGAGTACGGTGCAACATCTATTGAAAACAATCCAAGCAGGAAATTGCAAGGAGCTTCAGAATGGATAATTAACTCCGATTTGAAATATGATTTCGAATTTAGCGAAGTAATGAAAAACTCCATATCATTGGTATATGGCGTGTACGGGCCAAGAATATTTGCTGTAGGTTCTGCAGGGATGGACAACATTTATGAAAAACCATTTCATAAATTAGACTTCATCTGGTCTAGTAAACTAACTAAAAATATCGATGCTAAGTTTTCTGTAGATAATTTACTAAATCCATTATATAAAATGGAGCTAGGTAACAACAATAAATTTGCCATTAACGAAGACTCTCTTTTATTGGAATCCTTCAAGCGCGGAAGAGGATTTTCTTTAAACCTCTCTTATACATTTTAACATCAAAGCTACCCTCAGAGGTAGCTTTTTTTTTTGAAATATATTCAAAAGTTTATCAACCGATTTGTTTACATAAAATTTACCTAATGTTCAGCTTTTAGCAATAGTATTATAATATTTAGTTAACACCTTTAGCGAATTGTCACTATACATTTGTAACAAATAATCACAACAAACAAATAATAAGAAAAATGAAAAAATTAGTATTAAGCCTATCGATTGTAGCTTTATTTTTAGGAAGTTGTTCTTCTGACAATGAAGATATTTCAACACAACCGCTTCCAACTGGAACTATTTCAGGAGATATTACAACTGCAAAATCGTTCCCTAAAGGAAACTATACTATTCAAGGAACTGTTAAAGTTAAAAACGGTGGATCGTTAACTATTGAGGCTGGATCAGTAATCACTGCAACAGTTGGAGACGGAACTCCTGATGCGCTATTAGTAGAAAATGGTGGTAAATTATTCTTAAACGGAACCGCTGCTTTGCCTATCGTATTTACTGAGACATCAAAAACTCCAGGATCATGGGGAGGAATTATTATGTTTGGTGATGCTCCAATCGTTGGTGCTAATGGTGTTACAACGGCTACTTCTGAAGACGGAAACAACTTACCGTACGGAGGAACAAATGCAGCACATAATGGCGGTTCATTAAAATATGTTAGAGTAGAATACGCTGGAAAAAAATTAACTGACAACACAAGTGAAATGAACGGATTCTCTTTCTATTCTGTAGGATCAGGAACTGTTCTAGAAAACTTAGTAGCTTACAAAGGAGCTGATGATGGTTTTGAATTTTACGGAGGAACGGTTAGTGCTAAAAACTTAATTTCTTTCGGTAACTTTGATGATTCTTTTGACTGGCAAGATGGTTGGAGAGGTGAAGCTAACACTAACTGGTATGCTTACCAAGTTGGAACAGGTAACTACGGAATGGAAATTGAAGCAAAAGCAGTAAACAATGCTTTCGGACCAAAAGTTAGCAACATCACTTTAACTAGAGCTCCTGGAACGGTAACTGAAGGAGGATCTTCTGCTAATGAGTTTGACGCTATTCAATTCAAAAAAGATGGAAATGGAGAGTACAGCAATGTGGTGATTTCTGGTTACACAACTACTAACGCAACTCTTACTGCTACAGCGGTTAGAATTCAAGACAAAGCAACTAATGACAACCAAGTAACTGGAGGAAAAATCAAAATGTTGAATGTAAAAATCAACGACGGTACTTCTCAGTTTGCAGGTGTTGGAACAACTTTTACAGTTGCTTTCCCAACAGCAAATTTCACAACAAGTACTACAGCTACAGGAGCAACACTAACTGCTGGTGCATGGGCAATTGTTGATGGAGTTAGCTTGATCAAATAATTTCAAGAATAAACAAAATATACTATGAAAATGCCTTTCAAAATTGAAAGGCATTTTTTTTTTAATATATCAAATCAAATTCCATATCTTTACTATTAAAATTAAGGCTAATGGTAAAAAACTACTTTTATATTACACTCTTATTGGTTCTGTTTTTCTCCTTAGGCCTTTCGGCTCAAGAAAGTAAACCTCAGCCAAAGCCACAAGAAAACGTTTCTATTGAAGGGTTGAGCTTGTACCCTAATCCCGTGAATAATGGTAAAGTATACATTTCTACCAAAGAAGATTTAGAAAAAGAAATCACCATTTTTGATGTTTTAGGAAAAAAAGTCCTTCAAACACAATTAAGTTCGAGAGAACTCAACGTTTCAGCACTACCACCTGGAGTTTACATCATTAAAATTAATGAGAATCAAGCCACTGCAACACGAAAACTGATCATTAGGTAATTATAAAAAAACAACCACTAAACTCCAACCTTGTTGGAGTTTTTTTTGTTTACCCCTTTTTTTAACCACGCCAAAAAAGGGTAAAAAAGTATACCTTTGTAAAAAAACTTTCTATTGGTCTCAAATTCTGACATTTTCTCTATTTCCAATCAAAAGCAATTTGAAAAAATCGCTTTAAAAACCTTTCGTTATCAATACGAAAACAACTTGGTGTACCAAGAATTCTGTGACTTATTAAAAACCAATGTGCAACAAGTAAAAACACTGCAACAAATTCCGTTTTTACCCATTCAGTTTTTTAAAAGCCATGAGGTTGTGAGCAGTAACGAAGCTCCTCAAGCTATTTTTACGAGCAGTGGCACTACAGGAATGATTACCAGTAAACATCTCGTTACGGATGTCTCTTTATATGAAGAAAGCTATCGTAAGGGATTTTCTCAATTTTATGGCAACATAGAGAATTATGTAGTTTTGGCGCTTTTACCTTCTTATTTAGAACGCGAAGGCTCCTCTTTGATTTATATGGTCGAAGATTTGATTCAGTTATCCAATCAACCCGAAAGTGGCTTTTACCTCAACAATCACAACGAATTAATAGAAAAGTTAATCGAATTGGATAGTCAGGGACAAAATGTGATTTTGATTGGTGTTACCTATGCCTTATTGGACTTGATTGAAAAAAGAAAATTCCAGCTCCAAAATACCATCATTATGGAAACGGGCGGTATGAAAGGCAAACGCAAAGAGATGATACGCGAAGAATTACACCAACAATTATGCGCTGGTTTTGGAGTTTCTAGCATTCATTCAGAATACGGGATGACCGAATTACTCTCACAGGCGTATTCTCTTGGAGAAGGCCTATTTGAATGCCCTTCTTGGATGCAAATTCTCATTCGAGATACCGAAGATGCTTTAAGCTATATAACCAACGGAAAGACTGGAGGAATCAACGTAATTGATTTGGCCAATCGCAATTCCTGCTCTTTTATTGCTACTCAAGATTTGGGTAAAAAATACGCTAACGGTACTTTTGAAGTGTTAGGTCGTTTTGACAACTCAGATATTCGTGGGTGTAATTTGATGGTGGTTTAATTCTTTTTTTATGAGAAAAATAGTGATGTTGTTTTTTTGCTTTCCACTATTGGTTGCTGCTCAATTACAAATAAAAATCAACACAATTACTACTGATAACAGTGATAAAAACCATAGAAAGTTCAACATTGAATATACTCTAGAAAACACTAGTGATAAAGAAATTGCCTTTTTCTTCACTCCAAATCATTTCAATTCTGCTCACCGTGGATCCTTGCAAACAGCAATGTTATTTAAAATATTTGAAAATGACACGTTAATTCCAGCCGACGGAATGCTATCGAATTCAAAAAATGATTATTCCAAACTCTCAAATATATTAGATAATACTGAGAGACTTAAAATTTTGGATAAAATGAAAGCAGATGAGCTAAACATCTCTCTAGACTCCCTCCGTTCCTATCGAAAAAAAATCATCAGTGATCCTGATTTTTTTCAAAAAGAATCTAGTAAAAGACTCATGAATAGCATCATTAGGTTACCTCCAAAATCAAGCAAATCCTACCATAAAATTCTTTATTGGAACAAAAAAAGATACTTTAAAACCGATGATAACGAATATTATTTAAGTGAAACAAGTCCCTTTTTTATTGAACTTTCCATGGTAGCTCTTAAAGAAGAATTGAGTTTTAAATTAAGTTCAGAAGACTTCAAAACCATAAAAAAGGATACTTCTTTTATTAAAGGCTATTTTACATCTAACAAAACTCTTATCGATTTGTCAAAATAAAAAAGTCCGCAATAAAAATTGCAGACTTTTTACTGTAAAAATTTCGGGTGTTACACCACTCTAATCACAAAATAATTTTTCTTACCACTTTGCAACAAGACAAATCTATCGTTGATTAAGTCGTTGGCTGTCAACACAAAATCTTCTTTTACTTTTTCTCTATTTACCGAAATAGAATTGGCCGTCAAAGCTCTTCTCGCTTCACCATTCGATTTAAAGAAACCTGTTTTTTCATTTAAAACTATAATGATATCCAAGCCAGCTTCCACTTCATTTTTTGCAATTTCTGCCTGAGGAACACCATCAAAAACTTCTAAGAATGTGGCTTCATCTAATTGTTTTAAGTCATCAGCCGTAGCATTTCCAAACAAAATTCCAGAAGCTTTAATTGCATTTTCTAAATCTTCCTTAGAATGTACCATAATCGTGATTTCCTCGGCTAATTTCTTTTGTAACAAACGCAAATGTGGTGCTTCTCTATGTTGCAACGTTAACTCCTCGATGGCTTCTTTGGTCAAGAACGTAAAAATCTTGATATATTTCTCAGCGTCAACATCAGAAGTATTCAACCAATATTGGTAGAATTTATACGGAGAAGTTCTAGCGGAATCCAACCAGATATTCCCTCCTTCGGATTTTCCAAACTTAGTTCCATCGGCTTTGGTAATCAACGGGCAGGTTAAAGCATAAGCTTTCCCTCCTTCTTTTCTACGAACCAACTCAGTTCCTGTGGTAATATTTCCCCACTGGTCGCTTCCTCCCATTTGTAGGGTACAACCTTTAGCTTTGTATAAATGCAAGAAATCATAACCTTGCACCAACTGATAAGTAAACTCCGTGAAGGACATTCCCTCGGCTGCCTCAGATGTCAAACGTTTCTTTACCGAATCTTTCGCCATCATATAATTCACTGTAATGTGCTTTCCGATATCGCGAATGAAATCCAGAAACGAAAATTCTTTCATCCAATCATAGTTGTTCACTAGCTCAGCAGCATTATCATTATTCGACGTGAAATCTAAAAAACGTCCTAATTGCGCTTTGATCGCTTCTTGATTGTGACGTAAAGTAGGTTCGTCTAATAAATTCCTCTCATTTGATTTCCCAGATGGGTCTCCAATCATTCCAGTGGCACCACCAACCAAAGCCAATGGTTTATGCCCAGCTAACTGAAAATGTTTCAATAGCATCACGCCTACCAAATGACCAATATGCAATGAATCGGCAGTTGGGTCAATACCCACATATGCCACACGCATTTGCTCCAACAAATGTTCTTCGGTGCCTGGCATAACATCGTGGAGCATTCCTCTCCAAGTCACTTCTTCAATAAAATTTTTCATTTTTTTTCAATTTTGACAAAGATAAGAATTTCAACGGCAATGACAATTTGAGTTATGAGTCAAAATAGTATATTTGTCCTTATGATATTAGTAACAGGAGGAACCGGCTTAGTTGGCGCACATTTATTGCTTCATTTGATAGAAAATGGAGAACAAGTTCGGGCAATCTATCGAACAGAAACAAATTGTTTTAAAACAAAAGCGCTCTTTAGCTATTACCAAAAAGAGCATTTATATAATTTGATTCAGTGGACTAAAGGAGATATTTTGGACATTCCTTCTCTTGAGATGGCATTCCAAAACATAAAACAAGTCTATCATTGTGCCGCATTGATTTCGTTTGACCCCAAAGACGAAGACACCATCCGAAAAACGAATATCGAAGGAACCGCCAATATTGTCAATTTTTGTTTGGCAAAAAAAACTGAAAAATTATGTTTTGTGAGTTCGATTGCCGCATTGGGTGACTTAGCTCCACACGAATCAGAAATCACCGAAACCACCGAATGGAATCCAGAAAAACCGCATAGCGATTATGCTATTTCAAAATACGGTGCCGAAATGGAAGTTTGGCGCGCTCAACAAGAAGGACTGAAAGTGATTATTGTAAATCCAGGTGTAATTTTAGGCCCAGGTTTTGCTGACCAAGGTAGCGGCACTTTATTTACAGCTGTACAAAAAAGAATGTTCTTCCATACTTTGGGTTCCACGGGTTTTGTTGCAGTGCCTGATGTAGTAAGCCTGATGTACCGCTTAATGAAAAGCGACTGTTGTGGAGAACGCTTCACCTTGATTGCAGAAAACCTTAGCTTCAAAACGATCTTGTTTGAAATTGCCGATGCTCTAAAAACAAAAAGACCGACGTTATACGCCAGTCCTTTTTTAACTTCTATAGCATGGAAAATGGATGCTTTATTAGCCTTTTTGCACCTTAAAAAAAGAACTTTTACCAAAGTGACCGCTATTGCTTCTCATACCAAAACGTTGTACTGTAACGAAAAAATAAAAAACGAAATGCACCCAAATTTTACTTGTATTAAAGAATACATTCACAAAATTGGATCGTCGTTTTAAGTACAACAATCCCATTCAAAAAATTCAATACAATTAGTTATAACTCAAAGAGCATTTTACAGCGATAAGAAGCTAGAAAAGAACTCCCAAAATACAAAGCAAACGATAACAAAATCTGCTTCTCTTACAACCCTTTTGTGTACACTACTTTTCCAGTACTAATTGTCTCGCTTGTAATATGCTACAATACTCGCTTTTGCAAGAGTGTTGTTCCAAAGATAAAAGCCAACAACAGCAGGATTAATATTTGCATCAAGCCCCAATTTGTCCGTTTTTAAGGCATAAACTGTTATAATGTACTGATGAAAACCGTGTCCGATAGGTGGGCAAGGACCACCAAAGCCATTAATTCCGTAGTCCGTTTTGCTTTGTATAGCCCCTTTTGGAGCCAAATTAAGCTTAACATTACCTGCGTTAGTCACCAATTCGTTTATGTTTTCAGGAATATCAAATACAACCCAATGCCAAAAACCACTTCCAGTTGGAGCATCAGGATCATACATTGTAACAGCAAAACTCTTTGTTCCTTCAGGTGCATTTTCCCAAAACAACTGTGGTGATTCGTTGTCTCCCGAACAGCCAAATCCATTAAATTCTTGTGTTTTAGTGGTTGATCCTCCCAAATTTTTACTGGATAGAGAAAATGTTTTTTGTCCAAAAACAGAGGTTCCTAAAAGCAAGAACAGTACTAAAATTAAATTTGTTTTTTTCATTTTTGTAAATCTTATAATATAATGCAAAGTTAAGAGCAACACTACCGATTAAATTAAAGATTAACGTTCGAAAACTGTTGACAAAAGTTCAATTTTTATACTGTTGTTTAGGCGTAATTCCGAATTTCAATTTATAAGCCTGAATAAAACTTGATAAACTCTCATATCCTACTTCTAAATATATTTCTGACGATTTTTTTTGTTCTTCTTTGAGTAAATGTTGTGCATACTCCAACCTTTTGTTCAAAAACCATTTTATAGGCGATTCTGCATACTGTTTTTCAAATTCTCGTTTGAAAGTAGACACACTCATGCTACATAAAAAGGCTAATTCTTTTATTGCCATCTTTTTAAAACAATTCGCTTCAATAGTTTTAATGAACTTTTGGGTTATGTCACTACTTTTTTCTAACAATGAATACAAAAATTCTGTACCATAAATCCCAATCAAATAAAGCATTATCTCTTCAAACTTTACTTTAAGTAATTTCAATTGTATGTTCTTTGGAAGTTTAGAAATAACTAGTAAACTACTCACATAACCTTGAACAAATCGATCGTTTTCAAATGAAAAAACAGATTTGTATTTAGTAGGTTCGTTTTTATCTAATTCATATTTAAGTACAAATTTTGATAAGGCTTCCGTTGTAAAAAACATAAGAACACTTCTGTAATTACTACTTTCTGAAAGCTTTTCAGTCATTAAACAATGTCCCGATTTCATTATCAGAAATTTTGAATTGTCAATTGATAACGAAGAATTATCAAAAACAACTTCTTTGGTTCCCTCTATTAAAAAACTAAATGTGTTTTGATTTAGAATAATTTGTTGCCTAGAAATTACTTTTGAACTACAGTAGTCAAAAACACCAACGGGTTGTAAATCCTCTAAACTTAAATCATCGGGAAGCGTAATTGTGTCCATTCCTTTCTTTGTTTTTCAACTTTAGTGAAGCTGTACCCACAACTACACCATGGCCGTATTTCTTTTGAAAAAAAACCAAATTAGATTCAAGTATTTTTTTACACTTACTGTGCTAATGCTTCAGCTTTACTCTCCGTTTTATCGTTTCTTTTATGCTTTGCTTTTTTCTTAAGTGCCTCTTGTTTTCGTTTGATCAAAGTATCCATTTGGTTGCTTCGGGTTTGCAAACGTTTTTCTACTTCTTGAAACATCGCCTTGTAATCCTCGATGGAAGCGGCATAAAATTGATTGTTTTGTGCGAACTGCACACTATCAATTTTGTATTTTTTAAAAATAAAGGCTTTGGGTGTTGTTTTTTGGTATTCGGTTTTAGACAACATTTGATATTTTGACGCCTCTAAAAGAGCCAAATCATAATAAATAGCAATCATGACCGCTCTGTCAATGGGCTTTTTGGGAGCTTTAACGGTCGAATCCTCTTTACAGCTTACCAAAACCATAAGAGCGGCTAAAACAAACAAGGCTTTTTTCATCATTTTATCTTTCAAACAATAAACGTTTTCCAGCTTTCACTTCACTCACTTGTTCATCGGCATACACTAATTGTCCGTTTACAAAGGTATGCGTGATTTTGGAAGTAAAAGTAAAATCCTCAAACGGAGACCAACCACATTTGGCCAAAACATTTTCTTTAGTAACTGTCCACGGTGAATGACTGTCGACAATGACTAAGTCAGCGAAATAACCGGGCTTAATAAATCCTCTTTTCTCAATTTGAAAAAGCAAAGCTGGGTTGTGACATATTTTCTGTACGATTTTTTCAACGCTAATTTTTCCTTGATGATGCGCCTCAAATAGAGCCACCAAAGCATGTTGTACCAAAGGACCTCCAGAGGGAGCTTCGGAATATTTTTTACTTTTTTCTTCTAAAGTATGCGGTGCGTGATCTGTAGCAATTACATCAATTCTATCATCATTCAAGGCTTCCCAAAGCGCTTCGCGATCTTGGGCTGTTTTTACTGCGGGATTCCATTTGATAAAATTCCCTTTGGTTGTATAATCTTCATCCGTAAACCATAAATGATGAATACAAACTTCGGCAGTAATCTTTTTATCTTTTAACGGAATTTCATTGGTAAACAATTCCATTTCTTTGGCAGTGGACAAATGAAAAACATGCAATCTAGCTCCTGTTTTTTTGGCCAAAGCAATCGCTTTTGAGGACGACAAATAACAAGCTTCTTCACTTCGAATCAAATGATGCGCTGTTACAGGAATATCATCACCGTATTGTGCTTTATAGTTGACTAAATTATTTTTAATGGTAGCTTCATCTTCGCAATGTACCGCAATCAATAAAGGAGTACTCGAAAATATTTTTTCAAGAACCGCCTCGTTATCAACCAACATATTTCCTGTGGAGGAGCCTAAAAAGATTTTTATACCCGCAACATTCCTTGGATTTGTTTTTAAAACTTCTTCTAAATTATCATTGGTTGCTCCCATCATAAAGGAATAATTTGCAAAAGAAGCCTTCGATGCAATTTCATATTTTTGGGCCAACAATTCTTGTGTCACAGCATTAGGAACTGTATTGGGCTGCTCTATAAAAGAGGTTATTCCACCCGCAACCGCTGCTCTAGACTCAGATTCAATATCGCCTTTATGCGTAAGACCTGGTTCTCTAAAATGTACCTGATCATCAATAGCACCGGGAAGTAAAAAATTTCCTTCGGCATCAATGACTGTACATTCAGCATTACTAGCGTTGACAACTTCTCCAACCTCAACAATAAGATCGTTTTCAATCAACACTTGACCGTCAAAAATCAAACCTTCGTTTACAATTTTAGCATTCTTGATTACAATTCTATTCATCATATAATTTTTTAAAGTCTTCCAATTAATTGACGCATACGCAAAGAAATCACTCCGAAAACGGCTTCTACAATGATGGAGTTACTCATTTTGGAAACCCCTTTGGTTCGATCGGTAAAAATGATAGGCACTTCGGTAATTTCTAATTTATTACAATAAGTTCTATATTTCATTTCGATTTGAAAAGCATAGCCCACAAATTTAATCTTATCCAAATTTATACGCTTGAGCACCTCGCTTTTGTAACACACAAATCCTGCGGTAGCATCATGAATCTTCATTCCCGTAATCAACCTTACATAAACAGAGGCAAAGTAAGACATCAACACGCGACTCAAAGGCCAGTTCACCACATTTACTCCTGTTACATATCGAGAACCGATGGCTAAATCTGCTCCGCCAAAATGACAAGCATCGTATAATTTTTCTAAGTCGTTAGGATTATGTGAAAAATCGGCATCCATTTCAAAAATAAATTCATATTTACGCGCAAGAGCCCATTTAAAACCGTGAACATAAGCTGTTCCCAAACCTGATTTTTGAAGTCTTTTTTCTAAAAACAATCGTTCGGGATATTCTTCCTGAAGCAGTACCACCTTATCAGCAGTATGATCTGGAGAATTATCATCAATAATTAGAACATGAAAATTTTTATGTAAAGAAAGCGTAGCTCTTATGATTTTTTCGATATTCTCAATCTCGTTATAGGTAGGAATTATAACTATACTATCATTCATATTTGTAGCAATTTCAGGGCAAAAGTAAACTTTTTAAAGCATTTGATTCATATTAAATCGAGAATAAAAAGATTGAAACAAAAAATTAGTAATTTTGCGAGCTATGATGGATCCTGTACTTCAACTGAGAATAATTGAAAACAAAGACTGGGCAACCGCACTGTTTGTATTGTCCTTACTTTTAATTGCCTTTACCAAATCGGCATTTGAAAATCGCTTTAGTGATTTTACCAAATTGATTTATTCTGACAAATACATAAAATTGTATCGGGACAGCATTCATTTGATGAGTGGTTTTACTATTGCATTATTTATTGTTCAAATTATTGCCTTTTCATTTTTCGTGCAACTCTTTTTGAGTTCTTATGGACGTGCTTCAAAAACCGATTGGATGTTATTTATCCAACTCTTCACCTTTATCACCTATTTTGTTTTAGCCAAATTTTTAATTGAAAAAATTATTGCAACTGCTTTCAAGATAGAAGATTTTATGGAGCAATACAACCTGAGAAAAGTAACCTATCGTACTTATATGGGGCTTTTTATACTGCCTCTTGACTTGATTCTTTACTATTATGATGCCTTTTCAAAAGACCTATTTATACCAATTTTTATTATCGCATTGATAATTAACCTCTTTACTTATTTGCTTACAATAAAAAGCTATCAAAATGCAATTATGAGCAAATTGTTTTATTTTATTTTATATCTTTGCGCACTTGAAATAGCACCCTATTATTTTATGTATTATTGGTTTGCAAAAGGGAATACTTAGACAATATTAACTATGAAAGTGAAAACAATTTTGGTCTCACAACCAGAACCCAAAGTAGAAAACTCTCCGTACTTTGAGTTACAACAAAAGCATAAAGTAAAAATTGATTTCAGACCTTTTATTCATGTAGAAGGAGTCAACGCAAAAGAAATTCGATTACAAAAAATCGATCTTCACAATTACAATGCTATCATCTTAACCAGCCGTAATGCAGTAGACCACTTTTTCAGAGTTGCTGAAGAAATGCGCTACAAAGTCCCCGAAGATTTAAAATATTTTTGTCAATCAGAAGCTATTGCTTTTTACCTTCAAAAAATATGTAGTGTACAGAAAACGCAAAATCTACGTTGGACCAAAAGATTTTGCTGATCTTTCGCCACTGATTAAAAAATACAAGGACGAGAAATTTTTACTACCTGCTTCAGATCAATTAAATGCGACATACGGTTACCTTAAATGCTTTAAAAGTAGATTGGACACCCGCTACTTTTTACAGAACAGTAATGAGTGATTTGTCAGATTTGGCCGATGTGTATTATGACGTTTTAGCGTTTTTCAGCCCAACAGGTATCAAATCATTATACAAAAACTTCCCAGATTTGAGCAAAACAATACTCGAATTGCAGTTTCGGAAGCACTACTCAGAAAGAAGCTTTAGATCGCGGATTACGAGTAGACATTATGGCTCCCACTCCAGGAACACCTTCAATGACTATGGCTTTAGAAAAATACATCAACGAGGTTAACAAAGGAAAATAACACATCTCAATTCCAAAATATAAAATCCAAATTCCAACTAAAACGGAATTTGGATTTTTTTATGCAATCAAAACACTTAATGCCTCAAAATATAGCATTTTATAAAAAATCAAAAACATGTAAGTCATTTCAGTTTCTTTAGGACAAGGAGAGTAAATAAATAGCTCAATAAAGTAATTCAGATCGTTTTAAAAAGTATATCAATAACTTATATTCACTTTTGACCACGAACATTAGTACACTGGCAAAAAAAAACTTAGCTGACTTATATGTTTACAACCAAAAGCTTTTGATTTTGGAAAATAGCACCATGAAATTATATTTACTTTCAAATTAAAACCAAAATGACTATTTTAGTTAAAAATTTACCACATGAAAATCAATTCTCTTATAGTTGAAATTGACGGAATCGACAAAGAAATTTTGCGCTACCTCATGGAAGATGCTAGAAAACCCATTTTGCAAATTGCCAATAAAATTGGGATTTCGGAGCCGCCATTCATCAACGCCTCCGCAAACTTGAACAATCAGGTGTAATATCTGGTTCTAAGTTCACTGTAAACCACAAAGTTTTAGGCTACAATACGATGGCTTTCGTTGGAGTGTATCTCGACAAAGCCGCCCGAAATTTAGAAGCTGTTCGGGATTTAAAAAAAATTCCAGAAGTACTCGAATGCCATTACACACTGGTAACTGTCTATTTTGATTAAAATCATTTGTCGAGATAATGAACACTTAATGCAACTTTTGAATTCAAAAATCCAGACTATAGAAGGTGTTTCTAGAACGAGACATTCATTTCACTAGAGCAACAAAAGAACGACAGATACAACTTTGAGGACAGTGAAAAGTTAGAGGTGAAAAGTGAGAAGTGAAAGGTGAGAAGTGAAAGGTGAGAAGTGAAAAGTGAAAAGTGAGAAGTGAGAAGTGAAAAAATAAAAAAATCCAAACTCCATTGAAAATTGGAATTTGGATTTTATTTTTATTGGATTATTCTTTTATTCCCTTCTACCACCCAAATAGATAGAAACATAGTACAACAAAGTCGCTATAGACCCTAAACCGCTACTACATAGGTTCTAGCTGCCATTTTAAGGAATCTTCGGCCCATCATACTCGGCACGATTAAGCATGTTCTTATTTTTCAACCAACCAAAGCGCGATTGCTAGCATCATATTCTACTGGCAAAGTAACAATAGAAAACAAAGTGTCGCTGCAAAAATGATTATTCCAATCAACAACAACTTGGAAACGTTTTAATCATTAGAATTCCCGCCAACAAAATCCATTGTACAAATCAGAAGCCACACTTACAATTGGCACCAACTTAGAACGCATTTGTAACCATTCATAACCTACAGCGTGTTGTACGCATGACACATTCGTGCGCCGCTACAGCAGCAGCTGCCGCATTACGCTGATTATATACCGCCTCACTCAAATTGACCGTTTTATCTACTGGATTGTAATGGTCTGTTAATTGTCTGGAGTCGAAATGACACGAACATCATAAATCCCATTATCTGCGAGCATTTTTTGAGCAATCTCTGCACCGGACATACGTTTTGCAATTGTAATTTAGAATAGTGTTCAAATTTACTCTTCAATCTTGAACTTACTAACCCAGCTGAAAAGCATAATGGCTCCAGCCAAAATCAAAATAACCACTTCCCATATTTTTGTTTTTAGTTTATATTTTTGGTCTCAGTTGTTGACAACAATTTACGAACCAACTCCAAAAATGCCATTTTGACACGAGTTAAATATTCTTTAAATATTTTAATCAGTCAAATCTCTTTTTACAATTTATATAAAATGAAACTAAAAAAAAATAAAAATCCAAATCCACTAAACTGAATATATAAATAAAACCCATTTGACGTATTTTCTTTAAAGAGAGGCAATATTGAAATGAATCCATAAACATATAAGATATAGATAATTGGAGTTAAAATAAAATGGATCGATCTTCTAAATTTATAGAACAACACTAATTGCTTAGTATAGCTTGTGAAATCAGTTGTGAAATCAATTTTTCTAAATTTGAAAATACTTATCGATTCCAAAATAACCCTTACTATGATAACCATTATCATTATCTCTAATCCTTTAATTTGCTTAGAAATTTGACTATTAAAAATAGAATAATAAAAGTAGCTTAAAACAATAACTAATATCGATAGAATTCCAATTGTCCAATAATAATTATTCTTAAGCTTTTTAGCTTTTTGATTAGATTCATCAATAATGTCATTACTATTTCTATTTGGATCAGCTTCTAATTGCTGATTCCACATAGATTTTATTTCGTTAAACTCTTCCATTTTGTACACATTTTGTTAATTTAGACTTAATTCTATGAATTCTCACTCGTAAATTTTCTTCGGTTATACCTATTACTGTTGCAATTTTATCATATTCTAAATCTTCTAAAACCATCATAATAATTAGCTTATTACTTGGCTCTAATTGATTGATACAATTATACATTTTAGAAAACTTTTCTTCGGTTTCTTGTAAATCGGTTACATTATTAATTTCTGGAAATTCATTTGTAACAACTACTTTTCTATTGGAAGCTTTTCTTAAATACATCAAACAAGTATTAGAAGTAATTTTATAAATCCAAGTGCTTAGATTAGATTCATTTCTAAATTTTG
>NZ_MUFX01000030.1:0-3511 GCF_002017945.1 Flavobacterium sp. LM5
AAAAAACAGGGCAAAAAGACAGCCATGAAGTTCGAAAATTAAAAGGATTAATAAGAAGAAGAGAGTCGTATGCCGCTACCAGATATCTAGGATTGAAAGATGAAAACGTTCACTTTCTAGATTTGCCCTTCTACGAAACGGGAATGATTCAAAAAAAACCGTTAGGCGCAGAAGATATTGATATTGTCAAAAAAATTATACAGCAAATTCAACCAAATCAAATTTTTGCAGCTGGTGATCTAGCCGACCCTCACGGCACCATGAAGTCTGTTTGAATGCCATTTTTGCGGCTCTAAAAGACTTAAAATCATTGCCTTTTATGAACGACTGTTGGCTGTGGTTGTACCGAGGCGCTTGGCATGAATGGGATCTTCACGACATAGATATGGCAGTCCTTTGAGTCCCGATGAAGTAATGCTAAAACGACAAGCCATACTTTTTCACCAATCCCAAAAAGACAGAGTAATGTTCCAAGGCAATGACTCCAGAGAATTTTGGGTAAGAGCCGAAGACAGAAATAAAAATACGGCGAAACAATATGACCAATTAGGACTGGCCGAGTACGAGGCGATCGAGGCCTTTAAACGATTTGATTATTAAAATCTCATCCTAAGATATTGTTTTTTTAGCAAACACAACCTGTATCCATCCATAAAGCACTAACCTTTTTGGGATGGAATACAGGTTTTTGATTCTTAGCATTCTCGCTTTTCTTCAAAATACCAGATTGTCTATTGCAAATTCAAACACAACAATACAATTGCAGCCTGCTTTTCTTGGATTCAATTGTTAAAAACGTCTATAATTTACACCGATACGATTCATTTGTTACAGCAAAAAAAGGTTTTCTACTAATTTCTACTATTTTTGTAGGTATCGAAATTGGAGCACATGAGAACATTGGTTATTGGAGACATTCACGGCGGCTTGCGCGCCTTACATCAAGTACTAGAGCGAGCAAAAGTAACCCACAAGATCAACTGATTTTTTTGGGCGATTATGTCGATGGTTGGAGCCAGTCCCCACAAGTGATTGATTTACTTATCGAAATGCAACAAACACACAATGTAATTTGCATCCGTGGCAATCATGACGAACTGTTCATGGACTATCTCGACAGCGGCAAAGACAATCCCTTGTGGTACAAACATGGCGGCGAAGCGACCGTACTCGCCTACGAAAAAGTAACACCCGAAACCATTGCCAAACACCTAGTTTTTCTAAAAAAATTAAAAAATTATCATCTTGACGAACACAATCGTTTGTTCATTCATGCTGGGTTTACCAACCTAAACGGAATAAATTATGAATACTTTCCGCGATTGTTTTATTGGGATCGTACCCTTTGGGAAACCGCCGTTGCCCTAGACAAAACACTTCCAAAAAACCATTTGTCGTACCCAAAACGCTTAACACTTTATCACGAAATCTACATCGGACACACACCTGTTACGCGTTTAGAGCTAACCACACCGTACAAATGGCCAATGTTTGGAACATCGACACAGGAGCGCTTTCAAAGGACCACTCACAATTATGGACATCGATACCAAAGAATACTGGCAAAGCGAACCCTTGCATCAATTGTATTTCGACGAAAAAGGCAGAAATTAACACTATCTAATTATCAATTATCTATAAAAAAATGAAAAAATTAGCCCTTATCACCGCTCTATTGACCTTCAGTTGTATCCATGCGCAGCAAGCGTTTACCGAATGAGGCACAAATTGTATGCATTGCGCAACATTCAAGATGCGCAATGCATACAATTGTTGCCTCGATTTCGGTAAACGCTTGCTGCGCATGGATACAACTGAAGGTCAATAGAGCGGTGATAAGGGCTAATTTTTCATTTTTTTATAGATAAATTGATAATTAGATAGTGTTAATTTCTGCCTTTTTCGTCGAAATACAATTGATGCAAGGGTTCGCTTTGCCAGTATTCTTTGGTATCGATGTCCATAATTGTGAGTGGTCCTTTGAAAGCGGCTCCTGTGTCGATGTTCCAAACATTGGCCATTTGTACGGGTGTGGTTAGCTCTAAACGCGTAACAGGTGTGTGTCCGATGTAGATTTCGTGATAAAGTGTTAAGCGTTTTGGGTACGACAAATGGTTTTTTGGAAGTGTTTTGTCTAGGGCAACGGCGGTTTCCCAAAGGGTACGATCCCAATAAAACAATCGCGGAAAGTATTCATAATTTATTCCGTTTAGGTTGGTAAACCCAGCATGAATGAACAAACGATTGTGTTCGTCAAGATGATAATTTTTTAATTTTTTTAGAAAAACTAGGTGTTTGGCAATGGTTTCGGGTGTTACTTTTTCGTAGGCGAGTACGGTCGCTTCGCCGCCATGTTTGTACCACAAGGATTGTCTTTGCCGCTGTCGAGATAGTCCATGAACAGTTCGTCATGATTGCCACGGATGCAAATTACATTGTGTGTTTGTTGCATTTCGATAAGTAAATCAATCACTTGTGGGGACTGGCTCCAACCATCGACATAATCGCCCAAAAAAATCAGTTGATCTTGTGGGTTACTTTTGCTCGCTCTAGTACTTGATGTAAGGCGCGCAAGCCGCCGTGAATGTCTCCAATAACCAATGTTCTCATGTGCTCCAATTTCGATACCTACAAAAATAGTAGAAATTAGTAGAAAACCTTTTTTTGCTGTAACAAATGAATCGTATCGGTGTAAATTATAGGACGTTTTTTAACAATTGAATCCAAGAAAAGCAGGCTGCAATTGGTATTGTTGTGTTTGAATTTGCAATAGACAATCTGGTATTTTGAAGAAAAAGCGAGAATGCTAAGAATCAAAAACCTGTATTCCATCCCAAAAAGGTTAGTGCTTTATGGATGGATACAGGTTGTGTTTGCTAAAAAAACAATATCTTAGGATGAGATTTTAATAATCAAATCGTTTAAAGCCTCGATCGCCTCGTACTCGGCCAGTCCTAATTGGTCATATTGTTTCGCCGTATTTTTATTTCTGTCTTCGGCTCTTACCCAAAATTCTCTGGAGTCATTGCTTGGAACATTACTCTGTCTTTTTGGGATTGGTGAAAAAGTATGGCTTGTCGTTTTAGCATTACTTCATCGGGACTCAAAGGGACTGCCATATCTATGTCGTGAAGATCCCATTCATGCCAAGCGCCTCGGTACAACCACAGCCAACAGTCGTTCATAAAAGGCAATGATTTTAAGTCTTTTAGAGCCGCAAAAATGGCATTCAAACAGACTTCATGGGTGCCGTGAGGGTCGGCTAGATCACCAGCTGCAAAAATTTGATTTGGTTGAATTTGCTGTATAATTTTTTTGACAATATCAATATCTTCTGCGCCTAACGGTTTTTTTTGAATCATTCCCGTTTCGTAGAAGGGCAAATCTAGAAAGTGAACGTTTTCATCTTTCAATCCTAGATATCTGGTAGCGGCATACGACTCTCTTCTTCTTATTAATCCTTTTAATTTTCGAACTTCATGGCTGTCTTTTTGCCCTGTTTTTTTGGTTT
>NZ_MUFX01000031.1:0-4289 GCF_002017945.1 Flavobacterium sp. LM5
TTTGAGGCTTTGGTGTTCCGGCATTAAATAAAGTTGGCGTTGCGTGCGTAAAGAATTTTTTAGACATTAAGTCGTAGGTTTCAATAACCGATTCTAAATCGTTTAAATGAATACCAACAGAAACACGCATCAACATATGTTGTGGACGTTCAACTATTTTTCCATTGATTTTCAGCAAATAAGAACGCTCTAAAGTTTTAAAACCAAAATAATCATAATTAAAATCACGGTTATAAATGATATGAGAATTCAAGAATTCAGCATTTTCCATGATTACTTTATGTACTTCATCCGAAAGCAAGGGTGCCTTTTGACCATTTCTAGGGTTTACGTAATGATACATTTCGTTCATGGTCTCTGAGAACGATTTGTTAGTGTTTTTATGTAAATTAGAAATAGCAATACGAGCGGCTAATTGAGCATAATCAGGATGCGCAATAGTCATAGATGCAGCTGTTTCGGCTGCTAAGTTATCTAATTCAGAAGTAGATACACCGTCATACAAGCCTTCTATAACTCTCATGGCAACTTTTACAGCATCTACTAAATCATTCAAACCATAGCATAGTTTTTTAATTCTATCTGTGATTTTGTCGAACATTACAGGCTCTTTGTGGCCATCTCTTTTTACTACGTACATAAGTTTTGGTTTTAAAAAACAGCAAATCCCTTTGCTATTTTAGGGTATTTGTAAAAATTGAATTGGGAAACTAATCCCTAGAATGCATTGATTGGTTTGAGGCAAAGGATCCCTTATCACCTTAGTAAGTAATGCCTAAAAAAGACAAAATTTAATAGGTAATAAAAAGAACTAATTACTTCTAATTACTAAACGATACTACTTCACTTTTTTAAAAATCAGCGTCGAATGAAATCTTCTGCGCTTCACTGTCTGTGTTCATTACGCCCGCTTTCTGATATTCTGCTACTTTTTTCTCAAAGAAATTGGTTTTTCCTTGCAATGAAATCATATCCATGAAGTCAAAAGGATTTGTGGTATTGTATTCTCTTTCGCAACCTAACTCAACCAACAAACGGTCGGTTACGAATTCTAAATATTGTGTCATTAAACCTGCATTCATTCCAATCAAACTAACCGGAAGTGACTCAGTGATAAACTCTCTTTCAATATTTAAGGCATCTACTAAGATGGCTCTGATGCGCTCTTTAGGAACTTTATTAATCAAATGATGATTATGTAAATGCACCGCGAAATCACAGTGAACACCTTCATCACGAGAAATCAACTCGTTAGAAAAAGTCAATCCTGGCATTAAGCCACGTTTTTTCAACCAAAAAATAGAACAAAAACTTCCTGAAAAGAAAATCCCTTCAACAGCGGCAAAAGCAATCAATCGCTCTGCAAATGAATCAGACTCAATCCATTTTAACGCCCATTGTGCTTTTTTCATAATGGCTGGAAAAACCTCAATCGCCGTAAACAATTGGTTTTTCTCTACTTCATCTTTCACATAGGTATCGATCAATAAAGAATAGGTTTCACTATGAATATTTTCCATCATAATTTGAAAACCATAGAAAAATTTAGCCTCAGCGTATTGTACTTCATTTACAAAATTCTCAGCTAAATTCTCATTTACAATACCATCAGAAGCGGCAAAAAAAGCTAAAATGTGTTTGATAAAATATTTCTCATCCTCACTTAATTTGTTGTTCCAATCACTTAAGTCTTGTGATAAATCAATTTCTTCAGCCGTCCAAAAACTGGCTTCCATTTTCTTATACCATTCCCAAATATCATGATGTTTGATCGGAAAAATTACGAAACGATTTTTGTTTTCTTGTAAAATTGGTTCTAATTGCGACATTTTTATGATTTATTTTTTTAATTTTTAAGCGAATTTTAATGCATTTGGGGATTACAAAGATTGTGAAATTAAGCGTGGTTTGAAAGCCAAACTTATTCACAATCCCCCCTAGTTTTTAACAAAGATGGTTTTTTAAAAGTTTTACTACATTAAGATTCAATCTATTGAATTTCAATAATTTGCATCTCAACAAAACGGCTGAAGCACCGTAAAATATAGGATTTAAAAACTCAGATACAAGAGAAAAAAATTATTTTTTTTGATTTATTTTTTTTAAGTCATTTGCTACTTTCTCCAGCTCTCATTAGAAGGTTTGGTGAAAACTGGTATTTAGAGCTGGAGAAAGTAGCAAATGACTTAAAAAAATAAATCAAAAAAAATAATTTTTTTCTCTTGTATCTGAGTTTTTAAATCCTATATTTTACGGTGCTTCAGCCGTTTTGTTGAGATGCAAATTATTGAAATTCAATAGATTGAATCTTAATGTAGTAAAACTTTTAAAAAACCATCTTTGTTAAAAACTAGGGGGGATTGTGAATAAGTTTGGCTTTCAAACCACGCTTAATTTCACAATCTTTGTAATCCCCAAATGCATTAAAATTCGCTTAAAAATTAAAAAAAATAAATCATAAAAATGTCGCAATTAGAACCAATTTTACAAGAAAACAAAAATCGTTTCGTAATTTTTCCGATCAAACATCATGATATTTGGGAATGGTATAAGAAAATGGAAGCCAGTTTTTGGACGGCTGAAGAAATTGATTTATCACAAGACTTAAGTGATTGGAACAACAAATTAAGTGAGGATGAGAAATATTTTATCAAACACATTTTAGCTTTTTTTGCCGCTTCTGATGGTATTGTAAATGAGAATTTAGCTGAGAATTTTGTAAATGAAGTACAATACGCTGAGGCTAAATTTTTCTATGGTTTTCAAATTATGATGGAAAATATTCATAGTGAAACCTATTCTTTATTGATCGATACCTATGTGAAAGATGAAGTAGAGAAAAACCAATTGTTTACGGCGATTGAGGTTTTTCCAGCCATTATGAAAAAAGCACAATGGGCGTTAAAATGGATTGAGTCTGATTCATTTGCAGAGCGATTGATTGCTTTTGCCGCTGTTGAAGGGATTTTCTTTTCAGGAAGTTTTTGTTCTATTTTTTGGTTGAAAAAACGTGGCTTAATGCCAGGATTGACTTTTTCTAACGAGTTGATTTCTCGTGATGAAGGTGTTCACTGTGATTTCGCGGTGCATTTACATAATCATCATTTGATTAATAAAGTTCCTAAAGAGCGCATCAGAGCCATCTTAGTAGATGCCTTAAATATTGAAAGAGAGTTTATCACTGAGTCACTTCCGGTTAGTTTGATTGGAATGAATGCAGGTTTAATGACACAATATTTAGAATTCGTAACCGACCGTTTGTTGGTTGAGTTAGGTTGCGAAAGAGAATACAATACCACAAATCCTTTTGACTTCATGGATATGATTTCATTGCAAGGAAAAACCAATTTCTTTGAGAAAAAAGTAGCAGAATATCAGAAAGCGGCGTAATGAACACAGACAGTGAAGCGCAGAAGATTTCATTCGACGCTGATTTTTAAAAAGTGAAGTAGTATCGTTTAGTAATTAGAAGTAATTAGTTCTTTTTATTACCTATTAAATTTTGTCTTTTTTAGGCATTACTTACTAAGGTGATAAGGGATCCTTTGCCTCAAACCAATCAATGCATTCTAGGGATTAGTTTCCCAATTCAATTTTTACAAATACCCTAAAATAGCAAAGGGATTTGCTGTTTTTTAAAACCAAAACTTATGTACGTAGTAAAAAGAGATGGCCACAAAGAGCCTGTAATGTTCGACAAAATCACAGATAGAATTAAAAAACTATGCTATGGTTTGAATGATTTAGTAGATGCTGTAAAAGTTGCCATGAGAGTTATAGAAGGCTTGTATGACGGTGTATCTACTTCTGAATTAGATAACTTAGCAGCCGAAACAGCTGCATCTATGACTATTGCGCATCCTGATTATGCTCAATTAGCCGCTCGTATTGCTATTTCTAATTTACATAAAAACACTAACAAATCGTTCTCAGAGACCATGAACGAAATGTATCATTACGTAAACCCTAGAAATGGTCAAAAGGCACCCTTGCTTTCGGATGAAGTACATAAAGTAATCATGGAAAATGCTGAATTCTTGAATTCTCATATCATTTATAACCGTGATTTTAATTATGATTATTTTGGTTTTAAAACTTTAGAGCGTTCTTATTTGCTGAAAATCAATGGAAAAATAGTTGAACGTCCACAACATATGTTGATGCGTGTTTCTGTTGGTATTCATTTAAACGATTTAGAATCGGTTATTGAAACCTACGACTTAATGTCTAAAAAATTCTTTACGCACGCAACGCCAACTTTATTTAATGCCGGAACACCAAAGCCTCAA
>NZ_MUFX01000032.1:0-3959 GCF_002017945.1 Flavobacterium sp. LM5
AGAAGATTAATTTATGATAACACTATTTCATCAAAAATTAGATAACTTAGAACAATTTAAGGTTAATATAGTACAAATTGATTATGCAGTAAGGACATATTTTTTATAAAAAATCAATTTATAAAATAATGAAAAAATTACAACACCTTGTAATACTCCTCACCACATCGTTGCTATTTTTAACCAGTTTTGCACAAACTCAAAATGCAAATAAGAGTAGTTTGGAAATTAAATTAATACAATTATTTCCTGGGGCAGAAGTTAACAAAATCAAAGACTTTGAGAATTTTTCAGAGTCTTATGAATTAGTTCTAAATGAACCTTTGGATCACAAGAATCCTAAAAAAGGAACTTTTAAGCATTATATCTATTTATCGCATCTTGATTTCAAAAAACCAATGATTATTGAAACAGAAGGATATGCTGCTCGATATAGAAAAACAGAATTAAGCAGTTTGTTAAACGCCAATCAGCTTATTGTTGAATATCGTTTTTATGGAAAATCAAGACCTAACCCAATTCAATGGCAGTATCTTACAAACGATCAAGCGATTGCCGATTACCATACTATTGTCACAAAACTAAAACAATTGTATACCGGAAAATGGGTCTCAACAGGAATTAGCAAAGGTGGAGAAACCACCTTAATTTATAAATCGAAATATCCAAATGATATAGATGTTGCCGTTCCCTATGTGGCTCCGTTGATAAATACCCAAGAAGATCCACGAATTGAACAGCATTTAGCCACTATAGGGACATCCGAATGCCGAAAAAAAATAACAGCATTTCAGCGTAGTTTACTGCAAAATAGAGCAAGTCTAATCAATGAAATTCAAGCGTATGCGGAAAAGGAAAAAATGATATTTACAGCCGTTTCTTTGGATGAAGCATTAGAGTATAGTGCACTCGAATTTCCTTTTTCTTTTTGGCAATGGGGCGGCAAATGCGAAGAAATTCCAAACAGTACAGCATCCTCAAAAGAACTTTTTGAGTATATGAACAAAATTGTAGGCATTGGGTCTTATAATGACCAAAGCTACTACGACCTTTTACCCTCATTTTATCAACACATGAGTGAATTAGGCTATTACGGTTATGATTTTACTCCTGTAAAAGATTTGTTAACCACAGTAAAAAGTTCTTCAAATAATCGATTTGCTCCAAAAGATGTCGCAATACAATATAACCCAAACTACATCAAAAGCGTTAGAGCTTACGTTGAGAATAAAGGCTCAAAGATATTGTATATTTACGGAGGTTATGATACATGGGTAGCTTGTTCCCCACTCCAAAATCAAATCTTGATGCCTTAAAAATGGTCTTGCCAGAAGGTAGTCACGCAACGAGGATAAAAAACTTTCCGAAAGAGGAACAAGAAAAAGCAATACAACTTCTTAAAAAATGGCTGCTTGCAAACTAATTTTTTGAAATAGTAAACTATAAAGCGAATCTTTTTAATTCTTTTGCAAATGATGGAAAAGGTATGCTTACAATCTTATTTCAAAACTAAAAACACTTTCAAAACAAAATAAAATGAACAAAAAGAAAATCCTTTTTATTCTTGTATCTATTGGTATAGTCCAATACGGATGGACTCAAAAGCACTTTCCCAATTTAGCAGCAGCCAAAAACAATATCGATTACAAAGGCAACCCTAAAAATGCTACGGATAGAAATCCATTAGCTTTTTCGGACAAAGGCGCTTGGTTTGCCTTTGGATTCTTGGACGCTTCCGGAATTCAAGCGGGATTTTCGGGTCCATTTTTAATGACAGAGCAAAACGGTGTTTGGCTAAGCCCTTCTTTTTGTTGCCCTTCAACTTCAGGATGAAAACAAACAAGAGGTCATTCACTGGAAAAGCGCATTGGTGCAACAAAACAGTTACAACAGTCATTTAGAGCAAGAATTTAAAAGCGAAAAAATAAGAAGAAAAAGTGTTAGTTTTTTTGATCAGGTATTCGGCATTGCTAGTTTTTTGCAATGCCGAATACCTCGATCAAAAAAACTAATTCTTGTTTGATCCTTATTTTTTTCGCTTTTAAATTCTTGCTCTAAATGACTGTTGTAACTGTTTTGTTGCACCAATGCGCTTTTCCAGTGAATGACCTCTTGTTTGTTTTCATCCTGAAGTTGAAGGGCAACAAAAGAAGGGCTTAGCCAAACACCGTTTTGCTCTGTCATTAAAAATGGACCCGAAAATCCCGCTTGAATTCCGGAAGCGTCCAAGAATCCAAAGGCAAACCAAGCGCCTTTGTCCGAAAAAGCTAATGGATTTCTATCCGTAGCATTTTTAGGGTTGCCTTTGTAATCGATATTGTTTTTGGCTGCTGCTAAATTGGGAAAGTGCTTTTGAGTCCATCCGTATTGGACTATACCAATAGATACAAGAATAAAAAGGATTTTCTTTTTGTTCATTTTATTTTGTTTTTGAAAGTGTTTTTTAGTTTTGAAATAAGATTGTAAGCATACCTTTTCCATCATTTGCAAAAGAATTAAAAAGATTCGCTTTATAGTTTACTATTTCAAAAAATTAGTTTGCAAGCAGCCATTTTTTAAGAAGTTGTATTGCTTTTTCTTGTTCCTCTTTCGGAAAGTTTTTTATCCTCGTTGCGTGACTACCTTCTGGCAAGACCATTTTTAAGGCATCAAGATTTGATTTTGGAGTGGGGGAACAAGCTACCCATGTATCATAACCTCCGTAAATATACAATATCTTTGAGCCTTTATTCTCAACGTAAGCTCTAACGCTTTTGATGTAGTTTGGGTTATATTGTATTGCGACATCTTTTGGAGCAAATCGATTATTTGAAGAACTTTTTACTGTGGTTAACAAATCTTTTACAGGAGTAAAATCATAACCGTAATAGCCTAATTCACTCATGTGTTGATAAAATGAGGGTAAAAGGTCGTAGTAGCTTTGGTCATTATAAGACCCAATGCCTACAATTTTGTTCATATACTCAAAAAGTTCTTTTGAGGATGCTGTACTGTTTGGAATTTCTTCGCATTTGCCGCCCCATTGCCAAAAAGAAAAAGGAAATTCGAGTGCACTATACTCTAATGCTTCATCCAAAGAAACGGCTGTAAATATCATTTTTTCCTTTTCCGCATACGCTTGAATTTCATTGATTAGACTTGCTCTATTTTGCAGTAAACTACGCTGAAATGCTGTTATTTTTTTTCGGCATTCGGATGTCCCTATAGTGGCTAAATGCTGTTCAATTCGTGGATCTTCTTGGGTATTTATCAACGGAGCCACATAGGGAACGGCAACATCTATATCATTTGGATATTTCGATTTATAAATTAAGGTGGTTTCTCCACCTTTGCTAATTCCTGTTGAGACCCATTTTCCGGTATACAATTGTTTTAGTTTTGTGACAATAGTATGGTAATCGGCAATCGCTTGATCGTTTGTAAGATACTGCCATTGAATTGGGTTAGGTCTTGATTTTCCATAAAAAACGATATTCAACAATAAGCTGATTGGCGTTTAACAAACTGCTTAATTCTGTTTTTTCTATATCGAGCAGCATATCCTTCTGTTTCAATAATCATTGGTTTTTTGAAATCAAGATGCGATAAATAGATATAATGCTTAAAAGTTCCTTTTTTAGGATTCTTGTGATCCAAAGGTTCATTTAGAACTAATTCATAAGACTCTGAAAAATTCTCAAAGTCTTTGATTTTGTTAACTTCTGCCCCAGGAAATAATTGTATTAATTTAATTTCCAAACTACTCTTATTTGCATTTTGAGTTTGTGCAAAACTGGTTAAAAATAGCAACGATGTGGTGAGGAGTATTACAAGGTGTTGTAATTTTTTCATTATTTTATAAATTGATTTTTTATAAAAATATGTCCTTACTGCATAATCAATTTGTACTATATTAACCTTAAATTGTTCTAAGTTATCTAATTTTTGATGAAATAGTGTTATCATAAATTAATCTTCTA
>NZ_MUFX01000033.1:0-3074 GCF_002017945.1 Flavobacterium sp. LM5
GTATTTATGCTACATACCTTTTAACGGTTTGTTTTTTGATCGTATGATTGCCACTTTCAAAATAAAAGGTAATGTGGGATTCTTAATCTATTTTGTGGATTCCTTCGGTTACTTGGGTAGCATTTTAATATTGCTATTTAAAAATTTTGGATATAAAAAAATATCATGGTTACACTTCTATATTCAATTGAATTATGTAATTGCCATTATTGGTTTTTTTACGATTATAATGGCGGCAGTACTTTTTCAAAGAAAGATTAATAAAATGAATTCGGCTGCAACATCCATAGAAGAAGAAACAACTTTTCAACTTCCAGAACTGAACTAAAACACATTCATCACGATGCAAAACAAATATGATTTACTTGTAGTTGGCGGAGGAATTCTAGGACTGTTCCATGCCTATCATGCATTGCAAAAAAAACTAAAAGTGGCTATTATTGAAAAAAATAGTTTACCAAGTGGAGCCTCTGTTCGAAATTTTGGACAGGTAATCCATCTGCAATGAATTTAAAATGGCAAAATTTTGGTAGAGAAAGTGTTTCAATCTACAAAAAGCTACAAGACCAAACCGACTTAACCATTCGACAAAACGGCTCCGTATATTTAGCCTCAAATGAAGAAGAAGTACAATTGATTGAAGAATTGAGCCAAATAAACAAAGACCAAAATTACGATTCTATTTTATTGACAAAAAAAGAATGCTTACAGCGTTTTGACGGATTAAAATCCGACTATTGCAAAGCGGGTTTGTTCTTTCCCGAAGAGATAACAGTTGATTCTGGAGAGCTGATTAGACGTTTTCAAAGACTCTTAATCGAAAAATTTGGCTTAACCTTTTTTTACAACACCACCATTACATCAACTAGCGAGAGTTCTTTAGGTTGTGAAGCAATTGCGGCCAATGGCCAAAAATTTATAGCATCTAAAATTATAATTTGTGGCGGAAGTGAATTCAAAACACTTCATCCTAATATCTATGAAAATAGCGATTTGGTTGCGACAAAACTTCAGATGTTACAAACTAAACCGCAAGGCATATATGCTCTCCCAAGTAATATACTAACAGGCTTAACCATTCGTCGCTATGAAGCATTTGAAGAATGCCCATCGTATGCTAGTATAAAAGCAAAAGAAGTTTCGAGTAGCTTCGATAAAAAATTTGGGATCCATATTCTTTTCAAACAATCCTTAGACGGTTCAATCATTATTGGAGATTCTCATGAATATGCTGATGCAAAAGACATCGACGTTTTAGGCTACGATCTAAATATGGAAATTGATGCTTTTATGATTAATGAAGCTAAAAAAATAATCGACCTACCTACCTTCGAAATACAAAAAAGATGGTTTGGTATCTATTCACAATGCAAAACTCAGGATATTTTTGAACACAATCCTAGTCCAAATATTCATATTATCACCGGAATTGGTGGCAAAGGCATGACAGGAAGTGCCGGATTTTCTAGACTAAATTTCTAAATTTATATTCAATAAACCACATTGACAAATGTACATAAAACTGCATGTCTATAGACATGGCAGAACCACTGTTAGATTGATGTCAATTTTGTATTAAAACATTAGAATATTTCAGTCTAGTAAAATCCGGCACTTCCTGTCATGCCTTTGCCACCAATTCCGGTGATAATATGAATATTTGGACTAGGATTGTGTTCAAAAATATCCTGAGTTTTGCATTGTGAATAGATACCAAACCATCTTTTTTGTATTTCGAAGGTAGGTAGGTCGATTATTTTTTTAGCTTCATTAATCATAAAAGCATCAATTTCCATATTTAGATCGTAGCCTAAAACGTCGATGTCTTTTGCATCAGCATATTCATGAGAATCTCCAATAATGATTGAACCGTCTAAGGATTGTTTGAAAAGAATATGGATCCCAAATTTTTTATCGAAGCTACTCGAAACTTCTTTTGCTTTTATACTAGCATACGATGGGCATTCTTCAAATGCTTCATAGCGACGAATGGTTAAGCCTGTTAGTATATTACTTGGGAGAGCATATATGCCTTGCGGTTTAGTTTGTAACATCTGAAGTTTTGTCGCAACCAAATCGCTATTTTCATAGATATTAGGATGAAGTGTTTTGAATTCACTTCCGCCACAAATTATAATTTTAGATGCTATAAATTTTTGGCCATTGGCCGCAATTGCTTCACAACCTAAAGAACTCTCGCTAGTTGATGTAATGGTGGTGTTGTAAAAAAAGGTTAAGCCAAATTTTTCGATTAAGAGTCTTTGAAAACGTCTAATCAGCTCTCCAGAATCAACTGTTATCTCTTCGGGAAAGAACAAACCCGCTTTGCAATAGTCGGATTTTAATCCGTCAAAACGCTGTAAGCATTCTTTTTTTGTCAATAAAATAGAATCGTAATTTTGGTCTTTGTTTATTTGGCTCAATTCTTCAATCAATTGTACTTCTTCTTCATTTGAGGCTAAATATACGGAGCCGTTTTGTCGAATGGTTAAGTCGGTTTGGTCTTGTAGCTTTTTGTAGATTGAAACACTTTCTCTACCAAAATTTTGCCATTTTAAATTCATTGCAGATGGGATTACCTGTCCAAAATTTCGAACAGAGGCTCCACTTGGTAAACTATTTTTTTCAATAATAGCCACTTTTAGTTTTTTTTGCAATGCATGATAGGCATGGAACAGTCCTAGAATTCCTCCGCCAACTACAAGTAAATCATATTTGTTTTGCATCGTGATGAATGTGTTTTAGTTCAGTTCTGGAAGTTGAAAAGTTGTTTCTTCTTCTATGGATGTTGCAGCCGAATTCATTTTATTAATCTTTCTTTGAAAAAGTACTGCCGCCATTATAATCGTAAAAAAACCAATAATGGCAATTACATAATTCAATTGAATATAGAAGTGTAACCATGATATTTTTTTATATCCAAAATTTTTAAATAGCAATATTAAAATGCTACCCAAGTAACCGAAGGAATCCACAAAATAGATTAAGAATCCCACATTACCTTTTATTTTGAAAGTGGCAATCATACGATCAAAAAACAAACCGTTAAAAGGTATGTAGCATAAATACATTCC
>NZ_MUFX01000034.1:0-3274 GCF_002017945.1 Flavobacterium sp. LM5
TGGCTTTTTTCTAATTCTTCGTTTAATTTGATGAGCATATTATTTCTCGAATCAAATAACCCATCGACATCTCTAAAATATCCCGATATCTCATCATCAGGGATTTTGTTCACAATACTATAAACCGCATCTATCTTCTCTGCAAAATTTTTAAAATAATCTCTTTCAATTGCTCCAAATCTTTTCCTTAAGCTCAGAGAATCGGCTTTAATGAATTCTTTAAGTTCCTCAAAAGACCTCCGTTCGCTTATACTGTTTCTAAATAACTGCTCGTTTAATTCTTGATTTATTCTATCTCTTGGAGTTATTTTATTTCTTTCAAAAAACCAAACTATGTCTTCCAAACAACTTGTTAAAGTGGTATATCTACCTGCTTTTTTTTAGTCTATCTAGTCCGTTTTTTGCTTTCTCCCCGATTCTTATATTCATTTGTTTTTTTATTAAATGGATGCTTTTTTGCACGCAAATATGTAGATGTTGAAACTAATAATGTGTTGTTTTTTAATTGATTATGTTTTTAAATGCGTTCATTTATGCCTACTTTTTAAAAAAGTAAAAAACACAAACTATTTAAAATCAGTACTTTATGTTTTGAACTGAGATTCATCTCCGTTCCCTCTTGCTTCTCCCATTCTTTATACTAAATCTTTAATTTCACTGCCATTTACCAAGCATTCATTTAGGTCTTTAAATCCAAGAAAATGCTTTCTACAATCTTTCGCATTTTTAAATTTTTCCATTACCAATGAAGTGTATTTATCTCCTGTCGTGTCATTATCTAAGTACAATTCTATAAAATCATAATCACTCAAAACCGAAATATTCGTCACTAACAATGCCACCGAATTTAAAATCAAATAATCCGATTCCTCCATTATTAAATTTTCCCGAACCTGTATAAAAGATAAATAGTCAAAAAAACCTTCGTAGATTCTTAGCGTTTTTGATTCATTGTAGATTAGTGATATGTCTTTCTTTCCTAAGCAGATTTTTGCATATTTGGATCTGATTTCCCAACCTTGGCTTTTATTTTGAAATCCTAAAGCGAAGTGATTTTTTTTCATTTATTGTATAGTGGATTTCTTTGAGCTGTTTAATATTTTTGGAATTATGTATTTGTCTATTTTTTAGATATTGAATTAAAGCGACATGTTGAACCGGTAATATTTTTTTAATATGATTAGTGCTATTTAGTTCCTTAGTTGGTGTTTCAAAAATTTGCTTTTGAAAAGAAAAAAAAGTATCGAATTTTTCTAGGTAACTCAAAGCTTCATTAACACTAAATCCAAACTTTTGAATTACGAAGTCTATAACGTTTCCCACCTTTCTGTTCTCCGTGGTCAAACCATCGATTAATTTTTCTATTGAGCTTAAAAGAGGCTGTTTTTTCAATTCTAAAAGGGGATAAATACCAACTTTCATTTTCATTTGATTTTGTGGGTTCACATCCTAAATTTTGAAGTACTTTTTCTATTGAAATTTCTCTTGCTTGAGTCGAATTCATTACAGCGTATTTTGTAGGTTAAAAAAATGCAAAAAAGTGATGAATTGATGACACAAGTGTCTCAGCCCAATATTGATAGGGGATTACGTCTCATCATTTTGTCATCACGTCATAATTATTAAAAAACTGTCATCATTTTTATTCATCATTATAATTTTTGATGACAAAATGATGACAATGTAAAGCCTTACTGTTGTTGGTTTAAATCTGTGTTGTCATCAATTCATCACTTTTTTGCATTTTTTTAACCTACAAAATACGCTGTAATGAATTCGACTCAAGCAAGAGAAATTTCAATAGAAAAAGTACTTCAAAATTTAGGATGTGAACCCACAAAATCAAATGAAAATGAAAGTTGGTATTTATCCCTTTTAGAATTGAAAAAACAGCCTCTTTTAAGCTCAATAGAAAAATTAATCGATGGTTTGACCACGGAGAACAGAAAGGTGGGAACGTTTATAGACTTCGTAATTCAAAAGTTTGGATTTAGTGTTAATGAAGCTTTGAGTTACCTAGAAAAATTCGATACTTTTTTTTCTTTTCAAAAGCAAATTTTTGAAACACCAACTAAGGAACTAAATAGCACTAATCATATTAAAAAAATATTACCGGTTCAACATGTCGCTTTAATTCAATATCTAAAAAATAGACAAATACATAATTCCAAAAATATTAAACAGCTCAAAGAAATCCACTATACAATAAATGAAAAAAATCACTTCGCTTTAGGATTTCAAAATAAAAGCCAAGGTTGGGAAATCAGATCCAAATATGCAAAAATCTGCTTAGGAAAGAAAGACATATCACTAATCTACAATGAATCAAAAAACGCTAAGAATCTACGAAGGTTTTTTTGACTATTTATCTTTTATACAGGTTCGGGAAAATTTAATAATGGAGGAATCGGATTATTTGATTTTAAATTCGGTGGCATTGTTAGTGACGAATATTTCGGTTTTGAGTGATTATGATTTTATAGAATTGTACTTAGATAATGACACGACAGGAGATAAATACACTTCATTGGTAATGGAAAAATTTAAAAATGCGAAAGATTGTAGAAAGCATTTTCTTGGATTTAAAGACCTAAATGAATGCTTGGTAAATGGCAGTGAAATTAAAGATTTAGTATAAAGAATGGGAGAAGCAAGAGGGAACGGAGATGAATCTCAGTTCAAAACATAAAGTACTGATTTTAAATAGTTTGTGTTTTTTACTTTTTTAAAAAGTAGGCATAAATGAACGCATTTAAAAACATAATCAATTAAAAAAACAACACATTATTAGTTTCAACATCTACATATTTGCGTGCAAAAAGCATCCATTTTAATAAAAAAACAAATGAATATAAGAATCGGGGAGAAAGCAAAAAACGGACTAGATAGACTAAAAAAAGCAGGTAGATATACCACTTTAACAAGTTGTTTGGAAGACATAGTTTGGTTTTTTGAAAGAAATAAAATAACTCCAAGAGATAGAATAAATCAAGAATTAAACGAGCAGTTATTTAGAAACAGTATAAGCGAACGGAGGTCTTTTGAGGAACTTAAAGAATTTCATTAAAGCCGATTCTCTGAGCTTAAGGAAAAGATTTGGAGCAATTGAAAGAGATTATTTTAAAAATTTTGCAGAGAAGATAGATGCGGTTTATAGTATTGTGAACAAAATCCCTGATGATGAGATATCGGGATATTTTAGAGATGTCGATGGGTTATTTGATTCGAGAAATAATATGCTCATCAAATTAAACGAAGAATTAGAAAAAAGCCA
>NZ_MUFX01000035.1:0-4444 GCF_002017945.1 Flavobacterium sp. LM5
ATAATTACTGTACCTGGTTCAATAGTAAGAACGGCATTATTATTTACATAAACAGGACCTTGCAAAAGATAAATATTTCTTTTCAGCAATTTGGTGTCCGTTGATATGTTACCTGCTAAAATTTGATTCGCCTCACCATAATCTAATCGGGTAGGCTTAAATTCCGTCCAATTGTTTAACCAATTCAAAGAACCAAAAATACCTTTTTCTTGTTGTGCCTGAACAGAACAAGTAAACAATAGCATTAAAGCTAAAATCTGAGTTATTTTTTTCATAAGATTTAAAGATTTAGGGCGTTTCTTTTAAAAATCGATGACTTGCGATAAATTGGTTATTTTAGTAGGTAGGTTATTTGTAAACTTATTTATAAAAAACAAGTCTTAGGAGTTAATTATCTCCTAGACTGTTTAAAGATTTTAAAGTTTCTTCGTAGAATAAAATAGCTGAAATTAAATTTCCTTTATCTGCATAAGGCACCATTTTTCTTTGAAAATCAACGGTTACATCCAAAAATGAATTCATACTTTCCGCTTGAGTATTCAATGCTTTAGTATTGTTTGCATCTTCTGGAATACCTAAATCCGTCAAAGTAACTCCTGGTTTGCTAACCAAGGCAATATAAGGTAACGTTTTAACCAACACTTTGATTCTCTCAATATACAATTCCAACAAAGGTCCTTTTTGCAAAGTTTCCAATTCTGGCTTTGAATAGTATTTTTTTACCAAAGCTGTTCTACTAATAATACTCTGAGGCGCTTTAGTTTGTGCTGAAGCAACTCCAACTGTTAATAATAATACTAACCCAAAAAAAATAATTTTCCCTTTCATGCTTTTCTTTTTGTTAATTAAAATGTTAATAACAAAAATAAACAAATTAAATTAACTCACAACTTTTAGCCATAATTTTATGCGTAAAAAATAGTACATATATTAAAAAAAATGTATTTCATCGATAAAAAAAGTCTTTAACCCCTTGTTTTTATGCTACTTATACGTCAAAACACATCAAGTATTAACAAGAAATAAAGTCAAGAAAATTAAAAATTTAACAAATAAAAATTGTTAATAAACAGTAATTATTTACAAACCAAAAAAATAAAAACTCACCAAATTTACATCACGATAAAGATTACACTCTAATATTTTAGACTTTATCAATTTCTTTTATCTTTGCTCAATGCAATTTTCAGCTATACTAGGTCAAAAACACATCAAAAATCACCTCACTCAAAGTGCCTCTTCTGGCAGAATACCTCACGCACAATTATTTACAGGACCAGAAGGCTCGGGAACATTAGCTACCGCCATTGCTTATGCACAATATATTTTATGTCAAAACACCTTTCTGATAATAGTAATGGGAATGAAAGTTGTAATCTAAAATTTGAAAGCCTAGGACATCCCGATTTGCATTTTGTGTATCCCACTGTAAGTACCGAGGAGGTAAAAAGCAAACCCAAAAGCATCGATTTTATTTCAGAATGGAGAGCTTTTGTATTACAAAACCCCTATGGCAGTTTATCGGATTGGTACGCATTTTTAGGGGTACAGAATAAGCAAGGTGAAATAAGAGTAGATGATGCGCAAGAAATTCTTAAATCTTTAGCTCTAAAATCGTACGAGGGAGGACACAAAATAATGATTGTTTGGATGGCGGATAAACTCAATACCGCAGCCGCAAACAAATTGTTAAAACTTTTGGAGGAACCACCCGAAAAAACCATTTTCATTTTAATTACTGAAAATGAAGAATCGCTCATTTCTACCATCCGATCGCGTTGTCAAGCCATTCATTTTAATGGTATTCCAGAAACAGAAATTACAAAAGCATTAATTGAATTACATAACATTGATTCAAAAATTGCTCAAAATATAGCTCATCAAGCGCAAGAAATTATAACAAAGCACTCCATTTATTGCATCAAGATGCAGATGATTTAGTTTTTGAAGAGTGGTTTGTAGTTTGGGTACGTGCTGCTTTTAAAGCCAAAGGAAACGCCAGTGCCATTCAAGACTTGATTGAGTGGAGTGAACAAATAGCACAATTAGGAAGGGAAAGACAAAAAAAATTCTTGTCCTTTTGTATCGAAATGTTCCGACAAGCGCTATTACTGAACTATCAAGCCAATTCTTTGGTGTATATGGAACCCAAAGTAGAAAAATTTAAGTTGGAAAATTTTGCCCCTTTCAATATGGTACATGGCTCATGCTATTTTTGCATAAATAGGCTGAATGTTGCACCATATGAAAGGGGCAAAATTTTCCAACTTAAATTTTTCTACTTTGGGTTCCATATACACCAAAGAATTGGCTTGATAGTTCAGTAATAGCGCTTGTCGGAACATTTCGATACAAAAGGACAAGAATTTTTTTTGTCTTTCCCTTCCTAATTGTGCTATTTGTTCACTCCACTCAATCAAGTCTTGAATGGCACTGGCGTTTCCTTTGGCTTTAAAAGCAGCACGTACCCAAACTACAAACCACTCTTCAAAAACTAAATCATCTGCATCTTGATGCAATAAATGGAGTGCTTTGTTATAATTTCCTTGCGCTTGATGAGCTATATTTTGAGCAATTTTTGAATCAATGTTATGTAATTCAATTAATGCTTTTGTAATTTCTGTTTCTGGAATACCATTAAAATGAATGGCTTGACAACGCGATCGGATGGTAGAAATGAGCGATTCTTCATTTTCAGTAATTAAAATGAAAATGGTTTTTTCGGGTGGTTCCTCCAAAAGTTTTAACAATTTGTTTGCGGCTGCGGTATTGAGTTTATCCGCCATCCAAACAATCATTATTTTGTGTCCTCCCTCGTACGATTTTAGAGCTAAAGATTTAAGAATTTCTTGCGCATCATCTACTCTTATTTCACCTTGCTTATTCTGTACCCCTAAAAATGCGTACCAATCCGATAAACTGCCATAGGGGTTTTGTAATACAAAAGCTCTCCATTCTGAAATAAAATCGATGCTTTTGGGTTTGCTTTTTACCTCCTCGGTACTTACAGTGGGATACACAAAATGCAAATCGGGATGTCCTAGGCTTTCAAATTTTAGATTACAACTTTCATTCCCATTACTATTATCAGAAAGGGTGTTTTGACATAAAATATATTGTGCATAAGCAATGGCGGTAGCTAATGTTCCCGAGCCTTCTGGTCCTGTAAATAATTGTGCGTGAGGTATTCTGCCAGAAGAGGCACTTTGAGTGAGGTGATTTTTGATGTGTTTTTGACCTAGTATAGCTGAAAATTGCATTGAGCAAAGATAAAAGAAATTGATAAAGTCTAAAATATTAGAGTGTAATCTTTATCGTGATGTAAATTTGGTGAGTTTTTATTTTTTTGGTTTGTAAATAATTACTGTTTATTAACAATTTTTATTTGTTAAATTTTTAATTTTCTTGACTTTATTTCTTGTTAATACTTGATGTGTTTTGACGTATAAGTAGCATAAAAACAAGGGGTTAAAGACTTTTTTTATCGATGAAATACATTTTTTTTTAATATATGTACTATTTTTTACGCATAAAATTATGGCTAAAAGTTGTGAGTTAATTTAATTTGTTTATTTTTGTTATTAACATTTTAATTAACAAAAAAGAAAAGCATGAAAGGGAAAATTATTTTTTTTGGGTTAGTATTATTATTAACAGTTGGAGTTGCTTCAGCACAAACTAAAGCGCCTCAGAGTATTATTAGTAGAACAGCTTTGGTAAAAAAATACTATTCAAAGCCAGAATTGGAAACTTTGCAAAAAGGACCTTTGTTGGAATTGTATATTGAGAGAATCAAAGTGTTGGTTAAAACGTTACCTTATATTGCCTTGGTTAGCAAACCAGGAGTTACTTTGACGGATTTAGGTATTCCAGAAGATGCAAACAATACTAAAGCATTGAATACTCAAGCGGAAAGTATGAATTCATTTTTGGATGTAACCGTTGATTTTCAAAGAAAAATGGTGCCTTATGCAGATAAAGGAAATTTAATTTCAGCTATTTTATTCTACGAAGAAACTTTAAAATCTTTAAACAGTCTAGGAGATAATTAACTCCTAAGACTTGTTTTTTATAAATAAGTTTACAAATAACCTACCTACTAAAATAACCAATTTATCGCAAGTCATCGATTTTTAAAAGAAACGCCCTAAATCTTTAAATCTTATGAAAAAAATAACTCAGATTTTAGCTTTAATGCTATTGTTTACTTGTTCTGTTCAGGCACAACAAGAAAAAGGTATTTTTGGTTCTTTGAATTGGTTAAACAATTGGACGGAATTTAAGCCTACCCGATTAGATTATGGTGAGGCGAATCAAATTTTAGCAGGTAACATATCAACGGACACCAAATTGCTGAAAAGAAATATTTATCTTTTGCAAGGTCCTGTTTATGTAAATAATAATGCCGTTCTTACTATTGAACCAGGTACAGTAATTATTGGTG
>NZ_MUFX01000036.1:0-3698 GCF_002017945.1 Flavobacterium sp. LM5
CTGGCCACAAAACTTTTTGTAAATTTGAAAAAAATAAGCGATGACAACAATAACCTTAAAAATAAATGAAAAGTCAAAAAAAGGAAAAGCTTTTTTAGAAATGGCTCGTGTGTTTTCTGAAAATTCAAAAGAAATTGTTTTAATTGAAGAAGAGGATAAAAGCCCTTACAATCCTGAATTTGTAAAAAGAATCAAAAAGCAAGCACTGAGAAAGGCCGACTAATGGAAAGTGCAGAAGATTTATGGGAAAGTATCAAGTAATCATTAAAGCAACTGCTGAAAAAGATTTGTCTAACCATAAAAAATCAGGCGATCTTGCTTCCATAAAAAAAATTATAAAAATACTCAATGAGTTGAAAGATCATCCCTACACTGGTAGTGGAAACCCCGAACCGTTAAAATTTGAATTAAGTGGATATTGGTCAAGAAGAATCAACAAAAAAGACCGTTTAATATATGAAGTTCGAGACGAGATTGTTACAGTGTTTGTAATTTCTGCACTAGGACATTATTCTTAATACTAAAAAATACATTCTTTACTTCAAATTATTCTTCAGGTGAAATTGCCAATATCGACGCCATTACAGGTGGTTTCAATTTCCAAAATGCTTGGACTAGCGGGTTTATTGTGGCGAATGCGGTGGTATAATTGTTTACAATTTATTAGACCTCCAAAACCATAACTTAATTTTTAGTAGATTCAAAGAAAACTTGTACACCAACTACTTCCCTGTTTCTATAAATTGAATCGCTCGTTCCAATACTTCATCCTTACCTTCACGAAGACCCAAGATGGTCGGTTTTGCCTCGATATCGGGAACTATCCCAATGCGTTGTGTTTCGCGTCCATCAGGATAAAACACACCCAAACCACTAAACTGTGTATTGAAACCCTCGAGTATCTCAAACCTAATTACCCCACCGTCTGCACCTGCTGTTTGACTTCCTATAACAGTTGTATTGGGAGCCGATTGCAAACACATAGCTGAGTATTCACCGTGGCTCTGAGTAAACTGATTGACTAAAGCAATAACTTTTCCTTTATAGTAATCAGGATTTGTTTTACCACATATTTCAGTTTCTCTCCATATAAATCGTCCTGGATATGTTACATCAGGATCGATAAATTTTGCAAATTCTTTGGGTTCTGGTTTAAATATTCCGCTAAGATATAATTTGTATCATGAGCTCCCAGCCTTAGATCAAAAACTATTGCTTTGGTACTTTTAAGTTTTGTCATGATACCTTCAATATCTTCTGGATATACTTCTCCCAAATTCACATAACCAATAAGTAAAAACACCCTTATAGCGCCTTCGGTTCTTGCAGCCGATTTTGCTAACTTACAGCGTGATATCGAAATGATTAATGCAAGCCAAGCTGATTGGTTTCATATTGACATCATGGATGGCGTTTTTGTACCCAACATTTCGTTTGGTATGCCAGTTCTTGAGGCTATCGCAAAAACACGCCACTAAAACAATTGATGTCCATTTGATGATTGTAGACCCAGATCGTTACATCAAAACTTTTGCTGAACTTGGGCCAATGTATTAACGGTTCACTACGAAGCTTGTAATCATCTTCACCGTACCTTACAAGCTATTAAAGCTGAAGGGATGCTAGCTGGTGTAGCCATTAATCCGCATACCTCTATCGATTTATTAGAAGACGTGATAAATGATATCGATTTGGTTTGTATTATGAGTGTAAATCCAGGATTTGGAGGACAATCCTTTATTGAAAATACCTATACTAAAGTAAGTAAACTAAAAGATTTGATTATAAAAAAAGGCGCCAACACCATCATCGAAATTGACGGTGGAGTAACGAACAAAAACGCAAAACAATTAGCAGAAGCCGGAGCCGATGTATTGGTTGCAGGAAGTTTTGTTTTAAAGCCAACAACCCAACAGAAACTATCGCTGATTTAAAGACCATCACGGCTTTTTAAATCAAAAAACAGTTGTAATCAAAAGGCTGTAACCTATGTTTTAGGATACAGCCTTTTGTTTATTAATGCAGATCAATTAAATACTGGATTAAATCAGTTGTTGTGACTATTCCAACCAACAATTCTCCTTCACAAACGGGTAACGCGTGAAAATCATTGTGGGTTAATATTTCGGCGGCTTCCTTAATGGAGGTTTCAGGTGATATTGTTGTGACTTTTTTAACCATAACTTGCTCAACTGAAAACATATTATAAACGGTGGTATCCACCACTTCCTCATCATCGTCAATAGCATCTGCAAAAGAAATTCGAAGCAAATCCGTATAACTTAATATACCTAAAATTTTATTACCTCTAACAACGGGTATATGACGAATTTTATGATGTTTGAACAAACTTTCAGCTTTAGTTAAATCATCCGACAAGTGAAGCTTAACCAAATTTTTGGACATAATTTTTGAAACGGGGACAGTATTTTTCATAATCCTAACTTTTACTATTCTCAAATTTATAGTAAAAAAAAATCAAAAATCCTGATGATTATCAGACGAGAAGTCAATTGTTTTACTTAAATTATCGTGATTAAGATTTTTGCTAAAAATTTTTCTAGGCTATAAAATTCTTTTCATTATAATTTATCATTCGTTTAACGTGTCCGTATAAGGTGGGATGATTTTTTTCAAAATCTTTAGGGGTTTCAAAAAAATGTTCAAGTAGAACAGAAATGAACTCGAATTGATTCTCATAAGCATACTTTCGAAAATAAGCCTTATCATTAATTGCTTGAATCAAATGTGGTGTTTTAAAAATAGTGAGTATCGCTTCAAATTCATCTTGAAAAATAACCGAGTTGACAATCGTTTTTCTTTAAACAATGAAAATGCAATACATGAGTAAATTCATGTAATCCCAAATTTATATTATCCGAAGCTACTCCATGTCCGACAAAAAATCTGTCCAAGAAAAAACAACAGTCTTCATTCTAGGATTAAACTCTCCCTTGTGATACAAATCGTTTAAAGTAGAATAATACACCGTTGGGTAAACAAGAATTATATGAAACAAATCACTTAAATAATGCCTCATCCCAAACGTCAACATCACATAAGTTCCAGCAACAAGTAACCGCATTTCTTCGGTGATGTTTATTTCGTGTCCAATAAATTCATACTTTTCAATAAACTTATTTATTCTGTGTTCAAAAACCCGTTTCTTGCTAGGGGATAACCTAACATAGAAAGGGAAATTTAGACTTAAAAAACTTCTTTGCTCCTCAGCAATAGGCGTTGGAAACAAATGCCAATGGACTAGCAATGGTTTATTATAAAAAAACACATAAATTGGCTCAAGGATGCTAAAGAAAACAAATGCCAATCCAATAAATCCAAGTAAAATTTGCACTAAAAAAATTTCCATTTCTTGCCTTTACAAAATAATTATTTCATAAAAAAAGGACAAGAAACATACATTCCTCATCCTTTGTTGTGACCACGGCAGGGTTCGAACCTGCAACCCTCAGAGTCGAAATCTGATATTCTATCCAGTTGAACTACGCAGTCTTACCTTACCAAATTAATTTTTTAAAATTCCAAGTTGAAAAAACTTAGCGTTCATTAAAAAATTAAGACAATAATTTTTTTACAATTGTTGATATCGTTTTTTCCATCAGCTTTCCCTGCTAATGCCGCAGAAGCCAATCCCATTACTTTACCCATAGCTGCCATTCCAGAAGCGTCATTATCAG
>NZ_MUFX01000037.1:0-3411 GCF_002017945.1 Flavobacterium sp. LM5
TTTCATCAAAAGCCTCACGACAGTGAATCACTATGGGCAATTTGTACTGCTTTGCCCACTGAATTTGTTGTCTAAAAGCAATTTGTTGTTCCTTAAGATGCGTTTTGTCCCAATACAAATCGATGCCTATTTCACCAATCGCGAAGAACTTTCGCTTGACTAGTTCGGAAGCTACGTGCGCTAACTCGGCTTCGTAATTGTCTTTCACATACGTTGGATGCAAGCCCATCATCAAAAAAACATTCTCTGGAAAATCTGTTCCAAATCATACATTGCTTGAGTACAAGTCGAGTCAATAGCTGGAATAAAAAAACGAGAAACGCCAGCATTGATGGCACGTTGTATCATTTCGCCTCGGTCTTGGTCAAATTCTTCAGAATATAAATGGGTATGCGTATCAGTAAGTATCATTGTATCATTTTTGCGGGACAAAGTTAGCGTTTTGCCCTAGTAGTTTTAAAATTTTTAGGCTACTTTTGAAAAGGCACTTTTATTATGGAAAATCTACACGCAATCTTACAAACCGAAAACTACCAAAAAATCCGATTCAAAATCATTAAAACCAGCATTTATTGGTCAAAGCCAAAATCAATGGTATTGCGGGTAATTTCATACTCGACACTGGCGCTTCAAGCAGTTGCGTAGGTTTTGAAGGCATCGATTTCTTTCAGTTAAAGGCCAAAAAATCCAAAACCAAAGCCGCAGGCGCAGGCGCCACTGGAATGCTAACCCAACTTTCTACCGACAACAAGCTGCAACTGGGCCGCTGGAAAACCGATGATGCCGCACTTGTGATTTTCGACTTATCGCACGTCAACGAAGCGCTCACTCAACACAAAGCCAAACCCGTTCACGGCATTATTGGCGCCGACATTCTCCTAAAAGGCAAAGGATTATTGATTACTTTAATCATTATTTGTATTTGAAACAAGATTTTTAGGGCAATTGCCAAGGCACCACGCTATCCGCTATAGTTTTGCAAAACCTTAAATGGAAGTTTTGCAAAAGCTGCCGCTCCTATCGTTATTGCGGTAAAGTGCTTCAAACAGAATTTCTTGTTCTAAAACAAATCCCAAATTCTAAATGAGTTTGGGATTTATTTTATTATAAGTATTTCTTTAAAATGGCTTCTTTTTGTTTGAGATCATGCTAAAAAAGGATTATAAAGTTACAGTAACTAAATGATTTCCATGTTTTTCATCATAAACTTCTATCAAATAACCGTCATGAAAATTTCTCACCCAAACTAATTTCGTAACTCTTATAAAATAGTTATACCATTTTCTTTCCCCTAAAATCGAAGGGTTAAGTTTGTTGTTAATAATTGCTTTTTGAATTTTATTTTCTATATCCATACTACAATTTTACAAAATCTAAAAAAAGATGAAAAAGCTCCTTACCATTATGAGTAGAAAAAAAATTATTATTTATCCTTTCAGCTACTCTTTCATCCTTTTGGAGTAACTTATTTATACCTTCAACACAATTATCAACTGTCCCTTCAAGAATATACCCGACAAGAAACCCTTCACATTCAAAATATTTTCCACCTTTTAAAAAATTATCAATCCCCGTAGATATATATCGTCTTTTTAAACCAGAATCGTTTGCTTTAAGATTCTTAGCTTCTACATGATATTTAAATTCTTCTTTCTCCAAAATTTAGAAAACGCATATCATTTGATAGAGAGGCAAAATTTGTTAGAGGTTTTGCCGCATCTTTCAAGATAGATGCGTTTTCTAAATTTGGCAGAAAGAAGAATTTAAATATCATGTAGAAGCTAAGAATCTTAAAGCAAACGATTCTGGTTTAAAAAGACGATATATATCTACGGGATTGATAATTTTTTAAAAGGTGGAAAATATTTTGAATGTGAAGGGTTTCTTGTCGGGTATATTCTTGAAGGACAGTTGATAATTGTGTTGAAGGTATAAATAAGTTACTCCAAAAGGATGAAAGAGTAGCTGAAAGGATAAATAATAATTTTTTTTCTACTCATAATGGTAAGGAGCTTTTTCATCTTTTTTTAGATTTTGTAAAATTGTAGTATGGATATAGAAAATAAAATTCAAAAAGCAATTATTAACAACAAACTTAACCTTCGATTTTAGGGGAAAGAAAATGGTATAACTATTTTATAAGAGTTACGAAATTAGTTTGGGTGAGAAATTTTCATGACGGTTATTTGATAGAAGTTTATGATGAAAAACATGGAAATCATTTAGTTACTGTAACTTTATAATCCTTTTTTAGCATGATCTCAAACAAAAAGAAGCCATTTTAAAGAAATACTTATAATAAAATAAATCCAAACTCATTTAGAATTTGGGATTTGTTTTAGAACAAGAAATTCTGTTTGAAGCACTTTACCGCAATAACGATAGGAGCGGCAGCTTTTGCAAAACTTCCATTTAAGGTTTTGCAAAACTATAGCGGATAGCGTGGTGCCTTGGCAATTGCCCTAAAAATCTTGTTTCAAATACAAATAATGATTAAAGTAATCAATAATCCCTTTGCCTTTTAGGAGAATGTCGGCGCCAATAATGCCGTGAACGGGTTTGGCTTTGTGTTGAGTGAGCGCTTCGTTGACGTGCGATAAGTCGAAAATCACAAGTGCGGCATCATCGGTTTTCCAGCGGCCCAGTTGCAGCTTGTTGTCGGTAGAAAGTTGGGTTAGCATTCCAGTGGCGCCTGCGCCTGCGGCTTTGGTTTTGGATTTTTTGGCCTTTAACTGAAAGAAATCGATGCCTTCAAAACCTACGCAACTGCTTGAAGCGCCAGTGTCGAGTATGAAATTACCCGCAATACCATTGATTTTGGCTTTGACCAATAAATGCTGGGTTTTAATGATTTTGAATCGGATTTTTTGGTAGTTTTCGGTTTGTAAGATTGCGTGTAGATTTTCCATAATAAAAGTGCCTTTTCAAAAGTAGCCTAAAAATTTTAAAACTACTAGGGCAAAACGCTAACTTTGTCCGCAAAAATGATACAATGATACTTACTGATACGCATACCCATTTATATTCTGAAGAATTTGACCAAGACCGAGGCGAAATGATACAACGTGCCATCAATGCTGGCGTTTCTCGTTTTTTTATTCCAGCTATTGACTCGACTTGTACTCAAGCAATGTATGATTTGGAACAGGATTTTCCAGAGAATGTTTTTTTGATGATGGGCTTGCATCCAACGTATGTGAAAGACAATTACGAAGCCGAGTTAGCGCACGTAGCTTCCGAACTAGTCAAGCGAAAGTTCTTCGCGATTGGTGAAATAGGCATCGATTTGTATTGGACAAAACGCATCTTAAGGAACAACAAATTGCTTTTAGACAACAAATTCAGTGGCAAAGCAGTACAAATTGCCCATAGTGATTCACTGTCGTGAGGCTTTTGATGAAATTTTCGAAA
>NZ_MUFX01000038.1:0-3826 GCF_002017945.1 Flavobacterium sp. LM5
TAGTTGTGGGTTACGTTGTGGTGAGTTATTATCCTTGCAACCAGTACATATTGACTCCAAGAGAAATATAGTATTAATCAAAAATGCAAAGGTAAAAAAGACAGAATCGCTCCTTTATCTCCCAAAATATTAGAAATGCTTAGAGAGTACTATAAAGCATACCAACCTACTAACTATTTGTTCGAAGGGCAAAGTAAAGGACAACCTTATGATGCCAGAAGTTTACAACTCATACTCAAACAAGCCCTTCGAAAAACAGCAATCCCTAAACCGCTACTTTACATTGGTTGCGCCACAGTTTTGCCACTCATTTATTAGAAAGTGCACCGATTTACGATACATTCAAGAATTATTAGGCCATAATAGTAGTAAAACCACCGAGATTTACACTCATGTTAGTACGAAAAGTTTGCAACAAATTAAAAGTCCTTTTGATGATTTGTAAGAAAAAAAATAATATATTTGAAAAACAATTAAGCGAAACCAACCTTCGCATAGCCACCCAAATATAGGTGTATATACGAAGGTTTGTTTCGTGTATATGCTAGTTGGAGGTAATTGGACCGTGCCACTTAGACTACGACGTTTTTTCACAATGAATTTTCGGGATATTTTTTTGGGATGTTTAGAAGAATAAAGCATTTAGGCTTCAAGTCTTTCGATTGGGAATCGTAGAAAGTTCACTTTCAATACGTTTGACAACGTAAAAGACTTGGCTAAGTTATCGAAAATAAATGACAAAGTCAATACTATATTTATTTTTGCTAACTTAAACATCACCAAAAAAATAGAGCCCTAAAACCCCTATTATTGACTTCGCCTAGCAGGCTTGCTAAGCGCAATAAATAATTGGTTTCATTGAATAGCATTGTGTTGAAAAAAAAAGAGAGGAGTAGTCTATCCAACTCCGTTACTTAATTAAGCGATGGTTGTGCATAATTAAGTAACTACCCCCAACAGCGGCTATGCAAAATGCCTTCCGCTTTTTTAGATAAAAATAGTACAAATTAAAAAATTTGGCTATTTTAGCTATCATTAGTGAAGCGGCGAAAGAAGGCACTTCGCATAGCCGCAAACGTTAGCCGTTATTTTCGCTCACCACACTAAAAAGAGAATTCATAATGAATACTGAAAACATAAAATCGATATTTAATGATTATTTAAAAACCGAAAATACAAATTACGCTTTAATGCTAAATGGTAATTGGGGAAGCGGAAAATCATTTTTTTGGAAAAATACACTTAAAGAAATAGTAAAACAAAACGAGTATAAAGAAATCTATATTTCATTAAATGGGATAAGTAAAATTGAAACATTAGAACATATGTTATTTATTAAACTAATTCCTTTCATAGGAAGTAAAGAAAGTAGTTTATTGAAAAACACAACAACTCTAGTTACAAACGTTATTAATAAAGCTAGTTCATATTTTCTTAAAAGTAGTATAAGTGATATTTTCAAAGGCGTGAGTGTTGATGCTTTTAATTTTACAAAATACATAATTTGCTTTGATGATTTAGAAAGAAGTCAGATTCCTGTAAAAGAGGTTTTAGGATTTATCAATAATTATGTAGAACATAAAAATTTAAAAACTATAATACTTACTGATGAAAAAGAGATTGACAAATCTCAAAAAGATAAAAGCTATAATAACATTAAAGAAAAATTAATTGGTAGAATAATAAATTTCAAGCTCGATATAAAAGAAACATTACCCAAGTTATTAATAAAATACAAAACTTCAAATCCTGACTTTTATGATTTTTTAGTAAAACATGAAAAGTATACAACTGATATTTTGGTAGAATACGAACAACAAAACTTGAGAACTGTTAGTTTTTATTTAGAAATTTTAGCAAAAATTCATCCAATAATTTTAAACCAAAATGAAAAATTTATAAAAGAAATAATTCTCTTTTCTATTATAGTTACAATAGAATTCAAAAGCGGAAAAATTACTTCTAAAGAATTTGAAAACTTTGAAGAATTTGCAGGCTATAATAAGTGGTCAATTTTGTCAAGAACTTTGCTTAAAAAAAATGGACCAGATGGAGAACAAACAAAATCAAAAAAAGAAATATTTAACGAAACCTATTTAGATAAAAGACAAGAGGAATATGCTTTTTACCCTTCAATTTATTCTTTTATTCTTTCAGGATATTTGAATGAAGAAGGTTTAAAAACACAATTAACAAATAAAAACAATGCTGAATTTGGCAAACCAGAATCAATTGCATTCAATACTTTGCTTAATTACAAATTTAGAATGCTTTCTGACAATGATTTTGAGAAATTATGTGTCGAAGTAAAATCTTATGCCGAAAAAGGAGATTACTCTTTATATGACTATTCACAAATTGCAAATTTTTATTATTACTTTGAAGAAAATAAATTAATAACGCTTTCTAAAAAAGAAATTAAAGAATTTATTATTAAAGGTTTAACTGAATGTTCAAAGAGAAAAGAAATAAGCCAAAGCGTTTTGACAATCTATTCCATTTCAAAGCAGACAATGATCAAGTTGCTGAAATCAGGGAATTAATAAAAGAATTTCATAATAAAATTAAAAAAGAACAAGACGCTAAAAAAAGCAATGAACTTATCAAATATATTGAAAACAATGATGAAAAGTTAATAGATGAGATATTCCAAAAATTCAATCTATCAACTGACTTGTTCAAATATATAGTTGCAGATACATTATTCTCAAAAATAGTAAATGCAGAGAACCAAACAATTGAAACCATTACTGAACTACTTGGTTCTCGTTATACTTCTACAAACATTGGAGAATATTTATATAACGATAAAGCATTATTAAAAGACTTGGAAACTTTTACTGAATAAACACTTAAACGAAAATACTCTAATGAGACCATTAAAAAAGTTTACAATTAAAAATTTAATAACAGAATTGAATAAAGTTTGTGAACATATTGAAAAAACAAAAAGAAATAAAAAAAAACAACGGCTAACAGCCGTTTCTCGCAATTGCGAATTTTGTGGTAAGTTCACGTATACGTTTCGCAAGAATTTTTATCTTTAACAGAAAATAATTCGTTCCGAACTTCGCAACTGACGAGAAGCGGCGGAACGTTGTAGGCTATTTTGGAAAAAAACCGTATAATTAAATGAAACTGAAGTATAAGAACTACGAAATTGAGGTATTTGACGAGCCAAACTACACTCTAAATTCAGTCGATAATTTAAGATTCTATGACAAAGTTTATTTTGAAGGTGAACATCAAGAAGACAGATTTATCCGAACAGCAAGCACGCAATTATTGTTAAAGAATTTGAAACCGAAATTTCAAGTGCTATAATTTGTGAAGTTGGCGGAGGAACTGGAATATTTGAAAATTCTTTTATCATTGAGGATGACAAAATTTGGATTCGAGTTTGTAATAAAATTTACTGTTAGAAATACCGACTTTGGAATTACAATGGAGAAGAGAATTTGATTTTGCTACGGTTTTTGAATTTTATAAAATTGAAAATGATTTCATTACTCGTGGCGAATTAGAAATTAAAAGAATCACAAGAAATGGAGAAATAGTTTGGAGTTTTGGAGGAAGAGATATTTGGGTAAATATTGAAGGTAAAACTGAACTAAAAATAGAAAATGATATAATCAGATTATTTGATTTTGAATCGAATGAATATTTGATAAATTTCGACGGCAAATTAATCGAGGATAATCCTAAAATAATATCAAAAGAACCCAGAAAAAAATGGTGGAATATATTTAACTAAATAAATAAAAACAGCCTACAACACACGCTACAAGCAATTTGGGTATTAGGCTTAATTTGAAATTGGTTTTGT
>NZ_MUFX01000039.1:0-2873 GCF_002017945.1 Flavobacterium sp. LM5
AAAGCAAAATTTTTTCTAAATAAACCTTTCAATTTTAAGTATCCAATAAGTCGGAATTATTAAAACATAACTGTATGAAATCCACAAAATCAAATTAGAACCGAGTAAATTATCCGCATTCCAAGCCAAAATATTGAAGTTTGAAAGGCTAAAAAAAACATACTACAAGTCAAAACAGCAAACAATAAATTGACATTTGTATTTTATCAATTATCTTTGTCGCTTTCAAAACACACAACCATGAATTATTTTTCTTCTGATTTTAAACTAGGCATATTAGGTGGCGGACAATTAGGCAAAATGCTGTTGTTTGACACGCGAAAATTCGATATACAAACCTATGTACTAGACCCTAGCGACGAGGCCCCTTGCAAAATCGCTTGTAACCAATTCTTCAAAGGCGATTTGATGGATTTTGATACCGTATACAACTTTGGAAAACAAGTCGATGTACTGACTTTCGAAATCGAATTGGTAAATCTAGAAGCCTTAGAAAAACTAGAAAACGAAGGCAAAAAAGTATATCCATCTCCAAAAACCTTGCGTTTGATTCAGAACAAAGGCGTTCAAAAAGATTTTTACACACAACATAATATCCCTACCGCTCCCTATACTCGATTTGAAAATCTTGAAGCATTACAATTGGCTGTTGCCTCTAGCATAGTCGAGTTACCTTTTGTGTGGAAATGTACTGAATTTGGTTACGACGGAAACGGCGTAAAAGTGGTTCGAAAAGCTTCGGATTTGGATTTGTTACCCAATGTAGAATGCATTGCCGAAACGATGATTCCATTCAAAAACGAATTGGCCGTTATCGTTTGCCGAAATCCATCGGGCGAAATCAAAACCTATCCTGTGGTCGAAATGGAATTTCATCCCGAAGCCAATCAGGTAGAATACGTAATCTGTCCTGCAAGAATCGATGAAAAAGTAGCCGAAAAAGCCAGAGCGATTGCACTAAATGTTTTCGCAACAATTCAACCACGTAGGTCTTTTGGCGGTTGAAATGTTTCAAACCGAAGACGATGACATTCTAGTGAATGAAGTAGCACCTCGTCCGCACAATTCAGGTCATTACAGCATTGAGGCGAGTTATACTTCGCAATTCGAAAATCATCTGCGTGCCATTTTGGATTTACCTTTAGGCAATACCGATAGCAAAGTGGCTGGAATTATGGTCAATTTAGTAGGTGCCGAAGGGCATTCAGGAGATGTAGTTTACGAAAACATCGAAACGATTTTAGGTTGGAACGGTGTTACGCCTCACATATACGGTAAAAAACAAACCCGTCCTTTTAGAAAAATGGGACACGTGACCATTGCGAATGAAAATATGGCTGAGGCAAGAAGAATTGCTGAGGAAGTAAAGAATACGATAAGAGTGATTTCTAAATAATTAAAAGATGGAATGATTTAAAGATTAAATAATTGGTTTAACCATAAATTCTAATCTTTAAATCATTCCATCTTTTAATTATTTAGAAATCACTCTTATCGTATTCTTTACTTCCTCAGCAATTCTTCTTGCCTCAGCCATATTTTCATTCGCAATGGTCACGTGTCCCATTTTTCTAAAAGGACGGGTTTGTTTTTTACCGTATATGTGAGGCGTAACACCGTTCCAACCTAAAATCGTTTCGATGTTTTCGTAAACTACATCTCCTGAATGCCCTTCGGCACCTACTAAATTGACCATAATTCCAGCCACTTTGCTATCGGTATTGCCTAAAGGTAAATCCAAAATGGCACGCAGATGATTTTCGAATTGCGAAGTATAACTCGCCTCAATGCTGTAATGACCTGAATTGTGCGGACGAGGTGCTACTTCATTCACTAGAATGTCATCGTCTTCGGTTTGAAACATTTCAACCGCCAAAAGACCTACGTGGTTGAATTGTTGCGAAACATTTAGTGCAATCGCTCTGGCTTTTTCGGCTACTTTTTCATCGATTCTTGCAGGACAGATTACGTATTCTACCTGATTGGCTTCGGGATGAAATTCCATTTCGACCACAGGATAGGTTTTGATTTCGCCCGATGGATTTCGGCAAACGATAACGGCCAATTCGTTTTTGAATGGAATCATCGTTTCGGCAATGCATTCTACATTGGGTAACAAATCCAAATCCGAAGCTTTTCGAACCACTTTTACGCCGTTTCCGTCGTAACCAAATTCAGTACATTTCCACACAAAAGGTAACTCGACTATGCTAGAGGCAACAGCCAATTGTAATGCTTCAAGATTTTCAAATCGAGTATAGGGAGCGGTAGGGATATTATGTTGTGTGTAAAAATCTTTTTGAACGCCTTTGTTCTGAATCAAACGCAAGGTTTTTGGAGATGGATATACTTTTTTGCCTTCGTTTTCTAGTTTTTCTAAGGCTTCTAGATTTACCAATTCGATTTCGAAAGTCAGTACATCGACTTGTTTTCCAAAGTTGTATACGGTATCAAAATCCATCAAATCGCCTTTGAAGAATTGGTTACAAGCGATTTTGCAAGGGGCCTCGTCGCTAGGGTCTAGTACATAGGTTTGTATATCGAATTTTCGCGTGTCAAACAACAGCATTTTTGCCTAATTGTCCGCCACCTAATATGCCTAGTTTAAAATCAGAAGAAAAATAATTCATGGTTGTGTGTTTGAAAGCGACAAAGATAATTGATAAAATACAAATGTCAATTTATTGTTTGCTGTTTTGACTTGTAGTATGTTTTTTTTAGCCTTTCAAACTTCAATATTTTGGCTTGGAATGCGGATAATTTACTCGGTTCTAATTTGATTTTGTGGATTTCATACAGTTTATGTTTTAATAATTCCGACTTATTGGATACTTAAAATTGAAAGGTTTATTAGAAAAATTTTGCTTTCAGAA
>NZ_MUFX01000004.1:0-379903 GCF_002017945.1 Flavobacterium sp. LM5
GTTCTCTAGCCTCAAACTCTATATTCTATACTGTAAAAGCTGTTTATACACTATATATACTGTATGGATAAAGTATAGATAGAGTATGAAAAGTGTATTTTACTAGTGATTTAGGATTAGTTGTTGAATAATGAAGTTTTTTCAATTCGTAAAGTTTTGGTTAAATAATGATTATCAGAGCTTTATTGAATTATTAAAAAATAATCAAAAAAAGTTTTAAAAAGGCCTTGTTTAAACGAAAAAAGGGTCTACTTTTGCACCCGCAACAACGGCAACGTTCTTTTAAAAAACTGGCAAGCGATTGAGATTAACGAAAAGAGATTTTCAAAAATAAAAATCAAAAAAGCTTGTGAGAAATAAAAGAGTTATTTACCTTTGCACCCCGCAAAACACGGGAAGTTCCTTGAGAGATTGATAAGAGAGAATGATTTAAACGAGATAAAAATCTCAAAAAAAACTTCATTTTTTTCTTGCCAGTTAAAAAAAGAATTTCTACTTTTGCACCCGCTAATCGCGACAACGAAAAGCGCAGAAAACAAGAAGAATACGTTCCTAGACATATTGAATTGACAGCCGTCTTATTGAAAGATAAGACAAAGAAAAAAAGAGTAAGATAATCGAGAGATTAGAATAAACACCGATAGAATTGGATTCGCATAAAAATAGCTTAATTTATTAAGCGCACAATATACGATGAAGAGTTTGATCCTGGCTCAGGATGAACGCTAGCGGCAGGCTTAACACATGCAAGTCGAGGGGTATAGTTCTTCGGAACTAGAGACCGGCGCACGGGTGCGTAACGCGTATGCAATCTACCTTTTGCAGAGGGATAGCCCAGAGAAATTTGGATTAATACCTCATAGTATGTGAGAATGGCATCATTTTCACATTAAAGTCACAACGGCAAAAGATGAGCATGCGTCCCATTAGCTAGTTGGTAAGGTAACGGCTTACCAAGGCAACGATGGGTAGGGGTCCTGAGAGGGAGATCCCCCACACTGGTACTGAGACACGGACCAGACTCCTACGGGAGGCAGCAGTGAGGAATATTGGACAATGGGCGCAAGCCTGATCCAGCCATGCCGCGTGCAGGATGACGGTCCTATGGATTGTAAACTGCTTTTGTACAGGAAGAAACACTCCCTCGTGAGGGAGCTTGACGGTACTGTAAGAATAAGGATCGGCTAACTCCGTGCCAGCAGCCGCGGTAATACGGAGGATCCAAGCGTTATCCGGAATCATTGGGTTTAAAGGGTCCGTAGGCGGTTTAGTAAGTCAGTGGTGAAAGCCCATCGCTCAACGGTGGAACGGCCATTGATACTGCTAGACTTGAATTATTAGGAAGTAACTAGAATATGTAGTGTAGCGGTGAAATGCTTAGAGATTACATGGAATACCAATTGCGAAGGCAGGTTACTACTAATGGATTGACGCTGATGGACGAAAGCGTGGGTAGCGAACAGGATTAGATACCCTGGTAGTCCACGCCGTAAACGATGGATACTAGCTGTTGGGCGCAAGTTCAGTGGCTAAGCGAAAGTGATAAGTATCCCACCTGGGGAGTACGTTCGCAAGAATGAAACTCAAAGGAATTGACGGGGGCCCGCACAAGCGGTGGAGCATGTGGTTTAATTCGATGATACGCGAGGAACCTTACCAAGGCTTAAATGTAGATTGACCGGTTTGGAAACAGACTTTTCGCAAGACAATTTACAAGGTGCTGCATGGTTGTCGTCAGCTCGTGCCGTGAGGTGTCAGGTTAAGTCCTATAACGAGCGCAACCCCTGTTGTTAGTTGCCAGCGAGTCATGTCGGGAACTCTAACGAGACTGCCAGTGCAAACTGTGAGGAAGGTGGGGATGACGTCAAATCATCACGGCCCTTACGCCTTGGGCTACACACGTGCTACAATGGCCGGTACAGAGAGCAGCCACTGGGTGACCAGGAGCGAATCTACAAAGCCGGTCACAGTTCGGATCGGAGTCTGCAACTCGACTCCGTGAAGCTGGAATCGCTAGTAATCGGATATCAGCCATGATCCGGTGAATACGTTCCCGGGCCTTGTACACACGCCGTCAAGCCATGGAAGCTGGGGTGCCTGAAGTCGTGACCGCAAGGAGCTGCCTAGGGTAAAACTGGTAACTAGGGCTAAGTCGTAACAAGGTAGCCGTACCGGAAGGTGCGGCTGGAACACCTCCTTTCTAGAGCCTTAGTGTTAGCGTAAAGCACGCTAAGGAAAAAGAAGAAGATTTTAAAGGTGCTATGACACCGATTATATTACTCTTGCTGTTAATTTAAAGAAATTGAATAAAGAATTAAGTAAAAAACAGAGTCTCGTAGCTCAGCTGGTTAGAGTACTACACTGATAATGTAGGGTCGGCAGTTCGAGTCTGCCGGGACTACTATTTACACTTAATTAGGAAATTCTAGAGGTTGAAATCCTTTTTTTTTGGAATTTGGAATTTAAAAATTTGGAATTTTACAAAAAATGGGGGATTAGCTCAGCTGGCTAGAGCGCCTGCCTTGCACGCAGGAGGTCAACGGTTCGACTCCGTTATTCTCCACAAGATAGTATCAAGATGATAGTATCAAGAATTAAGACAATAAGGTCTTAGTACTTAATACAGAATACTTAATACTTATTTAAAGTTCATTGACATATTGAGATAAGAAATAATAAAAAGTAGAAAGCAGTTTTCTCTGATTTATTAGAGAAAGCGAAAAAAAACGGTCATAATTAATTTTATGATTGGTACAATAAGCAAAATAAGGGCGTATGGGGGATGCCTAGGCTCTCAGAGGCGAAGAAAGGCGTGATAAGCTGCGAAAAGCTACGGGGATTGGCACACACGAATTGATCCGTAGATACCTGAATGGGGCAACCACTATGTTGAAGACATAGTACACCGATAGGTGGGCAAACCCGCTGAACTGAAACATCTAAGTAGGCGGAGGAGAAGAAAACAAAAGTGATTCCGTAAGTAGTGGCGAGCGAACGCGGATTAGCCCAAACCAATGTTGTTACGGCAATGTTGGGGTTGTAGGACCACGAGATTTCTTGCATAAAGAATTAGAATCTACTGGAAAGTAGAGCCAAAGAAGGTGATAGCCCTGTATAAGTAATGAATGTAAAGGATAGTGGTATCCTGAGTAGGGCGGGGCACGTGAAACCCTGTCTGAATTTGGCGGGACCATCCGCTAAGGCTAAATACTCCTGAGAGACCGATAGTGAACCAGTACCGTGAGGGAAAGGTGAAAAGAACCGTGAATAACGGAGTGAAATAGATCCTGAAACCATACGCTTACAAGCGGTCGGAGCCCTTTCGTGGGGTGACGGCGTGCCTTTTGCATAATGAGCCTACGAGTTAACGTTGCTGGCAAGGATAAGTGGTTAAGCCACGGATCCGTAGCGAAAGCGAGTCTGAATAGGGCGCTTTAGTCAGTAGTGTTAGACGCGAAACCGTGTGATCTACCCATGGGCAGGATGAAGCGCTGGTAACACAGTGTGGAGGTCCGAACCGGTTGACGTTGAAAAGTCTTCGGATGACCTGTGGGTAGGGGTGAAAGGCCAATCAAACTCGGAAATAGCTCGTACTCCCGAAATGCATTTAGGTGCAGCGTTATTTTAGTTATATAGAGGTAGAGCTACTGATTGGATGCGGGGGCTTCACCGCCTACCAATTCCTGACAAACTCCGAATGCTATATAATGATTGATAACAGTGAGGGCTTGGGTGCTAAGGTCCAAGTCCGAGAGGGAAAGAACCCAGACCATCAGCTAAGGTCCCAAATATATGTTAAGTTGAAAGAACGAGGTTTGTCTGCCCAGACAGCTAGGATGTTGGCTTGGAAGCAGCCATTCATTTAAAGAGTGCGTAACAGCTCACTAGTCGAGCGGACGAGCATGGATAATAATCGGGCATAAACATATTACCGAAGCTATGGATTTACAAGCAATTGTAAGTGGTAGGGGAGCATTCTAACAGGGTTGAAGGTGTGTCGTAAGGCATGCTGGACTGGTTAGAAAAGAAAATGTAGGCATAAGTAACGATAATGCGGGCGAGAAACCCGCACACCGAAAGACTAAGGTTTCCACAGCTATGCTAATCAGCTGTGGGTTAGTCGGGACCTAAGGCGAACCCGAAAGGGACAGTCGATGGCCAACGGGTTAATATTCCCGTACTACTGATTACTGTGATGGGGTGACGGAGTGATGAAAGCGCCGCGAACTGACGGAATAGTTCGTTGAAGTACCTACCTATAAGCTGCGCAGGCAAATCCACGCGGCTTGGGGAAATACGATAGTACTCGGAGACTTCGGTCAAAGAGATAGTGCGCCTAAGGGCTTCCAAGAAAAACCTCTAAACTTCAGGTAATTAGTACCCGTACCGTAAACCGACACAGGTAGTCGAGGAGAGAATCCTAAGGTGCTCGAGAGATTCATGGCTAAGGAATTAGGCAAAATAGACCCGTAACTTCGGGAGAAGGGTCGCCCCGAGTAATCGGGGCCGCAGTGAAGAGGTCCAGGCGACTGTTTATCAAAAACACAGGGCTCTGCAAAATCGTAAGATGAAGTATAGGGCCTGACACCTGCCCGGTGCTGGAAGGTTAAGAGGAGATGTTATCTTCGGAGAAGCATTGAATTGAAGCCCCAGTAAACGGCGGCCGTAACTATAACGGTCCTAAGGTAGCGAAATTCCTTGTCGGGTAAGTTCCGACCTGCACGAATGGTGTAACGATCTGGACACTGTCTCAGCCATGAGCTCGGTGAAATTGTAGTAACGGTGAAGATGCCGTTTACCCGCAGTGGGACGAAAAGACCCTGTGCACCTTTACTATAGCTTAGTATTGACCTTGGATAAATGATGTGTAGGATAGGTTGGAGACTGTGAAGTGGCGTCGCTAGGCGTTGTGGAGTCATTGTTGAAATACAACCCTTTGTTTATCTGAGGCCTAACTCTCGATAGAGAGGACATTGCTTGGTGGGTAGTTTGACTGGGGTGGTCGCCTCCAAAAGAGTAACGGAGGCTTCTAAAGGTTCCCTCAGTACGCTTGGTAACCGTGCGAAGAGTGCAATGGCATAAGGGAGCTTGACTGAGAGACATACAGGTCGATCAGGTACGAAAGTAGAGCATAGTGATCCGGTGGTTCCGCATGGAAGGGCCATCGCTCAAAGGATAAAAGGTACGCCGGGGATAACAGGCTGATCTCCCCAAGAGCTCATATCGACGGGGGGTTTGGCACCTCGATGTCGGCTCGTCACATCCTGGGGCTGGAGAAGGTCCCAAGGGTTGGGCTGTTCGCCCATTAAAGTGGCACGCGAGCTGGGTTCAGAACGTCGTGAGACAGTTCGGTCTCTATCTACTGTGGGCGTTAGAAATTTGAGTGGATCTGATTCTAGTACGAGAGGACCGAATTGGACAAACCTCTAGTGTATCTGTTGTCCCGCCAGGGGCACCGCAGAGTAGCTACGTTTGGAAGGGATAAGCGCTGAAAGCATATAAGCGCGAAACCCACCACAAGATGAGATTTCTTTTAAGGGTCGTGGGAGATGACCACGTTGATAGGCTATAGATGTAAAGGCAGTAATGTCATAGTCGAGTAGTACTAATAACCCGTAAGCTTATGTACACCTTTTTCCCGAGAGCGAAAGCTCTCGGGAGAGAACTTTCTCCTTTCGACTTCGCTCAAGGCAAGTTGAAACTTTTTATATTCTTTATCTCAGTATGTTAAGATATTATGTAATGTTAATCAGTACAAACTGGTTACCCATTGCAAAACGACCTTAAGGTGGTTATTGCGGCGGGGCTCACCTCTTCCCATTCCGAACAGAGAAGTTAAGCCCGCCTGCGCAGATGGTACTGCAATTTGTGGGAGAGTATGTCGCCGCCTTTCTTTAGAAAACCCTTCATCAAAAGTGAAGGGTTTTTTTATAACTACTCCTAAAAGTAGGGTACCTTAGCTCAGATGGTAGAGCAATGGACTGAAAATCCATGTGTCCCTGGTTCGATCCCTGGAGGTACCACTAATTGCTCGGATGGTGAAATTGGTAGACACGCTGGACTTAAAATCCAGTGAACAGCAATGTTCGTGCGGGTTCAAGTCCCGCTCTGAGTACAAAAACAAAAAAAAACTCCATTAGAGAATATCTAATGGAGTTTTTTGGTTGTAACAATGCCTATAAATAGGCCCATTGTAGCTCCTTAACCCCGATAGCAGCGGTATCCTTGCTTGGGCGAATAAAGCCCAAACAAGATTTAGAGGATAGCGGGAACCATGTTCACTAAAAATGCCTTTTGTGGGGGTTACTTATTACTTTTATGTATTTTGTCATAGCTATCCGAAAGTCTAAAATAAAAAATGCCTGAGAATCCCGTATTTTTGATTTTGCGAAACAAATAATACTTTATGGGACTCTTCAGGCGAAACAAAAATATCAAAAAACCAGTTATTCGACAAATTATTGACCTTGTTCCTCGATGGATGCTTGAATCTTGTGCTAAAAAACACAGTTTCGACAAAGGCTGTATTAAATACAAGACTTACGACCAATTTGTTGCATTAACTTACGGACAGCTTAATAAATGCTACACTTTAAATGATATTTCCACTGGAATTGGGGTCAGTGAGACTTTTATTGGGGATTTAGGACTGATTCAAAGTCCAGCACGATCCACGATGAGTGATGGCAATAAAAAACGTGATTGGAAAGTGTTTGAATCCCTATATTACAGGCTTTTGAAACATTATGGAAGAGTTTTAAAAAGTGAATCTCAACGTAGTATTATCAAAGAAATTAAAGAACAAAACATAAAATTGATAGACAGTACCACAATCAGTTTGTGCTTGAATATGTTTGACTGGGCAAAGTTTCGGACAGCAAAAGGTGGCTTAAAAATACACACCTGCTGGGATGATAATTTACAAATCCCGGATTTGGTAAATATAACCGAAGCTAAAACACACGATCGGTATGGTATAGGCCAGTTAGTTTTCTCAAAAGGAACCATCGTTGTGGAAGACAGGGCTTATTTTGATTTCGCATTGATGTTGCATCGAATTCAAGCAGAAAATGTTTTTGTAATTAGGATTAAGACAAATACTTTGTACGAATCCATCCAAGAGTTGGATTTGCCAGATGAAGAAGACCAAGACATTATCAAGGACGAAATAGTTGTTTTAAACAGTAGTAAAGCCATAGAGACAGGTATTAACCAAGAAAGACTAAGATTAGTCCATGTGTATAAGCAAGACGAAAATAAGATTATCGAAATAATAACCAATAATTTAGAATGGTCAGCAAGAACAATAGCCGATTTGTATAAAAAGAGATGGGATATCGAATTGTTTTTCAAGGCGATGAAACAAAATCTACAGATAAAAACATTCTTGGGTACAAGTGAAAATGCGGTTAAATCGCAAATTTATATCGCTTTGATTTGTTATTTGTTGCTTGAATTGATAAACAGAACCATATCAAAAAAGACAAAGTCATTCTCAAATCTGGTTGAAAAAATCAGAATCTGTTTAGTGTATTATTTAAGTTTAGATTATATCTGCAATCAGGTTGGAGATGGAGCCAAAAAAATAAGATCAGAACCAGAATTAAAATTCAGTTCTGACTTATTTTCAGCATAATAAAAAAGTAAACGCCTATTTATAATGGGTAACAAGGTATTTTATGCTCATTCATTAAAACTTTCGGATAGCAATGAAACTTTATCCCTAATTAAGTTGTTTTGTTTTATTTCAGGAAGTGTTTTAAAGCAAAAAACGCAATTATCAAGAGACAATTGCGTTTTTTTTGTGACCTCGACTGGATTCAAACCAGTAACCTTCTGAGCCGTAATCAGATGCGCTATTCAGTTGCGCCACGAGGCCTTTTGAATCATTTTAGTCATTTAATCATGTTTGATTCATGACCTGATTGCGGGTGCAAATATAAGAATAAATGTGTAAATTGCAAGCATGAATTTGTATAAAAATTAAAAAAAAATACGATGAAAAAGTATATTCGTGATATTCAGGACTTTCCAAAAGAAGGAATTTCATTTAAAGACATAACTCCGTTGTTAATTGATCCAATTGCTCGTAAAAAATGCCTTGATGTGTTGGTTGCGGCATTAAAAGATCAGGCAATAAATAAAGTAGTTGGTGTTGAAAGTAGAGGTTTCTTTTTTGGTACTTTAATTGCTCAAGAGTTAAATGCTGGTTTTGTTCCGGTTCGTAAACCCAATAAACTGCCTTTTGATACGATTTCGGCTTCTTATGACTTGGAATATGGAACGGATACATTAGAGATCCATACTGACGCCATTCAGCCTGGTGATAGGGTTTTGATACATGATGATGTTTTGGCCACAGGAGGCACTGCTAAGGCGGTTTGTGAATTGGTCGAAAGATTAGGCGGTACTATTGTACAGTGTAACTTTATAATGGAATTGACTTTCTTGAATGGAAGAGATAAATTAGGAGATCGCCCCGTTTTTGCTCCAGTGGTCTATTAGAATACTGTTAGAATATTTTATAAAAAAAAGAGCTCGAAATTTTTTCGAGCTCTTTTAGTTTTTAGTGTAATGTACTTTTCGCTTAGTACAATCAATTTTAAACCGGAATATCTTTGTTGATGTTTTTGCATCCAGAAACTGCAAAATATAAGATATAAACTAAACTTAAAACAACAATCCAGTAGCTAGAAGGAAAACTTCCTGTAACATCTACTGCGTAGGCTTGTACTAATGGAATAATACCACCACCAAATACCATTGTCATAAAAAATCCAGAACCTTGGGCTGTATATTTTCCTAAACCTGAAGTGGCTAGATTGAAGATTCCAGGCCACATAACCGATAGGCATAATCCGCAAAGTACCAAAAGCAAAATACTTAATGGAACTTGAGTCATGCTAAAAGATAAAGTTTCGCCAGAAAAGGCAGGCATGTACGCAGAGGTACCTGTACCCATAAGTATTGAGGAAACCACAAAAAGCAGTGCTACTGAAGATACAGTTACCAACATTTGTTTACTAGAGAATTTTTTACCCAAAACACCTCCAAGTAAACGACCTACAAGCATAAGTAACCAATAAGATCCTACAATAGATCCTGCAACACCTTTATCAAATTTCAGATCATTGATTAAGTAATTCAAAGTGGTATTTGAGATCGAAACTTCTACTCCAACGTATAAGAAAATAGCAATTAACCCCATTTTGAAGTGCGTAAACGATAAAGGGCTATTTTTTTCATTTCCTTTTTCAGCAACAGAAATTTCTGGTTCTGGAATTTGTACGCTATACAAAACCAAGAATACCAAAGCAAAAATTCCCATTGCCATAAATAACAAAGGATTTGCATCGGAGATTTTTGGCGAAAGGATGTTTCCAACCACCACACCTCCTAAAATTGGCGCTAATGTTCCTCCTAAAGAGTTTAGTGCGCCTCCAAAGTTAAGTCTTGAATTGGCTCCTTTTTCGTCACCTAAAATGGATAGCATTGGATTTACAACTGCATTTAAGATACACATTGAAAATCCTGAAACAAATGCTCCAAATAAATAGAAATTGAAAGATTCTATTTTTCCAGCAAGAAACAAAATTAAAACACCAGAAAATCCAATAACTAATGAGATTAACGCTGACTTTTTATACCCTAATTTTTCGATCATTTTACCAGCGGGTATTCCCATAAAAAGATAAGCAAGGAAAACCGCCATATTGGCTAATTGGGATTCGAAATTACTTAAAGTAAATTGTTCTTTTAAGATACCTCCCATTGGGTTTTGAAGGCCTGTAACGAAGGATATGATGAAAAACAAAAAGAACATCATTGCAATGGGTAGTAAATAACTTTTATTCTTAGACATAGGTATTTATTTTTATTTTTAATTAAACAAAGTATTAGACGTAAATATATCTCTTACGATTTCGAAAAAAAAATTTTTTGGTTATTTTTTACATTTTTTTAAATGAACTACCTTTTTTCTTCAATAACACGTATTTTCTTTGGTTAAACCAATAAAAATAGGAGCAGGTAGATCACAAATGATGGTGGTTTATTCCAATATTCTATTTTTCACTTCTTTGCTAAAGTTTCTTCCAATTGGGATGGTGTAAGAAGTAATTTGAATACGATTGCCTTCAAGTGTTTTGACTTTGTCAATGGCAATTGTGAACGATTTATGAATACGCATAAATCGCTCTTCTGGAAGTTCATCAGTTAGTGAAGAGAGTGATTTGTGGGTAATGTACGTTTTTTCTTGGGTAACTACCTTGATGTATTCTTTCATGCCTTCAACGAATAGAATTTCATCAATATTTACTTTTACCATTTTTTTATCTACTTTGATAAAAATATGAGGTTCAACCCGATGGTTGTCATGTTTTGGGCTGTTTTTATTTTGAAATTCATTGGTTATTTTCGAAAGGCATTTGATGAATCTTGGCAGTGGAATGGGTTTAACTAGGTAATCTAATACATCTAAATCATAACTTTCTGCAGCAAACTCTCTAAAGGCTGAAGTGATGATGATTTTTGTATTTTTTTTATTATGATACAAATGGATCAATTCAAACCCTGACATTAATGGCATGTTGATGTCTAGAAAAAGCGCATCAATGGTAGTATTGTTTATGAAATCTAATGCTTCAATAGGATTGGTAAATGTTTTTACGATTTCGAATTCGGGAAAGTTTTCAAAGTAGTTTTGTATTACTTTACTAGCTAATGGTTCATCATCAATCAATACACACTTAATCTTCATTGCTTATGGGAATTTGTAAACGAATTATAAAAAAATTAAACTTGATTTGATGATTTAATTGATATTTGTTTTTAAAAATCAACTCCAATCTTTCTTTAGTATTGGTTAGACCAATGCCGTGTTTATGGTTTTCGTTTTGTGAATGTACAAAATTATTTATTATTTCAAAATCTAGCATATTTCCATTGATAATTTTGAAATTGATTTTAATTTTTAAGTCAGTATTATTGGCGCCACCATGTTTGAATGCGTTTTCGATTAAATTAATCAAAAGCAACGGAGGCACAAAGACGTTTTCTATATTGTTTTCTAGATTGATATATACTTGTACGTTTTCAAAACGTAGTTTTTCTATTTCGATATAATTTTGAATATAATCGAGCTCCTTTATTAGAGGAACAAATTTGGTGCCTTCAATATCGTACAAAACATATTCCATTAATTGGGATAATTTTATGATAACGTTGGGCACTTTGTCCGAAGATTCTAGGGAAAGTGCGTAAAGATTGTTTAGCGTATTGAAGAAAAAATGAGGTTGAATTTGAGTTTTTAAGTATTTGAGTTTTATTTTAAATTGATTTTCCTCAAGAATTCTATTTCGTTCTCTTTCTTTGAGCCAAGTAAGCGTCAAGTAAACTGACGATGCCATGGCTAGCACATACAATTCACCAATGCAAACAGCAATAATATGGTTGATTTCAAAAGCTTCGTAATCTCGATTTGCTTCCGGCCATATATTTTTAGAAATTAAAAAATAGGTTAGTCCTGTTTTTAGGATATAAATGACTGCCAAAGAAAGGATGAGAGAAAGTGTATAATGCCAATATTTTGATTTTAAAACATATCTCGGGACCAACAAAAACAAATTGAAATAAACCAGCGGAATGTGTAAAGCAAATTCTATAACATTTGACTTAAACGAATATTCATAATCATTAAAGTAGGCGCCCCAGCGTAAAAAATTAAGTAGAAAATAGATGCCCCAAAACCAAAAATGGTTTTTTATTTTTATGTCAAATGTTAAGTTTTTTATTCTATTCATTATATGTTGTTTATTATTTTGGAGCTATTTATATTTTGCAACAATACTCATTTTGTTGTTAAAAACCTTTTTTTTCTATGTAAAAAGTAAGGTATGATGTTTTTTGATGAGAATCTTTAGTTAAGAAAACGTTTTCGTTTCGCGTATTATTGAAAAAAAAATGCTGTTGGTTTAAAAAAAAGATCCGTTCGTATAATTTATTTTTTTTAACAAAACCTTAAGAATAGATTTACACCATAACTAACAAATACATTTAAAAAAATGAAAAAAATTTTAGTAATCGTTATGCTGATTTTTACTTCGCAATTGGTACTTGCGCAAGTAAAAACAGTCAAAGGAAAGGTAGTGGACCGCAGTGGAGCTCCAATTCCATCCGCAAATGTTAAAGTGCAGGGAGAATCAAACGGTTCCTCTACTGATTTTGATGGATCTTTTACCATCAAAGTAAGCAAAGGTAAAACATTAGTAATATCTTATTTAGGATATGAGTCGAATTCTGTTGTTGTAGGTGACGAAGAAACACTCGATATCGTGTTAAAAGCTGAATCTACTACTGCTTTAACTGAAGTGGTGGTAACTTCATTAGGTATCAAGAAATCTAAAAAATCAATCACCTATGCTGCTCAAGAGCTAAAAGGAGAGGAGTTTACTAGAGTAAAAGATGCAAGTATTGTTAATACTATAGCGGGTAAAATTGCTGGTGTAGCCGTTACGAGAAGTGCGGGTGGTACTGGTGGATCTACCAAAGTAGCGATCCGTGGAAACTCTTCTGTAAGTAATAACCAACCTTTATATGTTATAGATGGTATTCCTTTGTTTAATGGGTCTTCAAGTCAGCCTAATGAAACTTTTGGTGATTTAAGTGGTGGTAACCGTGACGGTGGAGATGTTGTTTCATTGATTAATCCTGAGGATTATGATGGAATGACTGTTTTGAAAGGTGCAGCAGCATCTGTATTGTATGGCTCTCAAGGGGCAAATGGTGTAATCTTGCTTTCTTCTAAAAAAGCTAAAGAAGGAAAATCAACCATAACAGGTTCTTCTGTAACACTTTTTGAAACTGCAGCTTATTTGCCTAAATTTCAAAATGATTACAACTTTAAAGGAGAGAAAGAAAAAACTAGAGATCACGTAAAAGATTTTTTTGAAACTGGAAATACTCAAATTTCTTCAGTTAGTTTTTCATCAGCTTCTGATGTAGCTTCAACTAACTTATCTTATGCCAACACTTCGGCGGATGGTATTATGCCAGGAAACAGTTTGAAAAGAAATAACTTTGGAATCAGACAAACTGGAAAGTTTTTTGATAACAAATTGACAGTAGCAGTTGATGCTAAATATACGACTCAAGAAATTGTAAACCGACCAATAAGTGGGTTGTATTTTAATCCATTATTAGGAACATACTTATTACCAAGAGGTGCTGGAAATGATTTTGCTAATTTGAAAAATAACTATCAAGTTTTTGATCCTGTTAGAAATATTTATGCTCAAAATTATCCAGTGATTAATGAATACATTCAAAATCCATATTGGTTAATTAATAAAGCAAAATCAATAGATAGCAACAATTTCTTTAATGGATCTATTGCATTAGATTACAAAGTAAACAATTGGTTGAATCTTTCATCTAGATTTAGTTATAATAAAATCAATAGTGAGTTTGATAAAAAAATGCATGCTACAACAAGTGAAATTTTGGTTAATAGAAATGGAACTTATGTGAACATTAATAATGAAAGTTCACAAAAATATGGTGATTTTATAGCAAGAATTAATACTGCTTTTAATTCTGACTTTACTTTTAATGCAATACTTGGTACTAGTGTTACTAGTACATTAGCAAACAAATCAACTGTTTTGAATTCAGGAATCAATAATGGAGGTTTGGTAAATACGAACTGGTTTACACTTGGAAATTTTGTAAACAATAAATTGAACCAACAAATAGGAGGAGCTGAAAGAGAGGTTCAGTCTATATTTGCAACAAGTACATTTGGTTATAAAGATTATTTGTTTTTAGATGTTGCTGCCAGAAATGATTGGTCATCTACTCTTGTAAATACTGATAATTTGTCATTTTTCTACCCATCAGTTGGTTTGACTGGCATCATTTCTCAAATGACCGAAATGCCAGAATGGATTAGTTTCGGTAAAGTTCGTGCTACTTATGCTCAAGTAGGTAACGATATTCCTGTTGGTGTTACTTCTCCAGTTGCTACCATAATTGCGGGTAATGTTATAGCTCCTTCAGTAGGACCAAGACCAGGATCTTCTTTGAAACCTGAGTTAAAATCAGAATTTGAAATAGGAACTGAATGGAGAATGTTTAATAATAGATTAGGTTTTGAAATATCCTACTATAATTCAGACACCAAAAACCAATACGTTCAAGTTCCAGCACCAGCAACGAATCCTTTTGGTTATGCTAATTATGCCTTTAATGCAGCAAGTATTGAAAATAAAGGTATTGAGGTGGTGTTAACTGGAAAAGTTATCGAAGGAGAGAAATTTTCTTGGAATTCTACAGTTAACTTCTCTAAAAACACTAATAAAGTGAATAATATTCCTGCTGAGTTAGGTGGAAGAATCAATTTAACGTTACCAGGTAGTAATGGATATCAGTTTTCATTAATTGAAGGAAGACCTTTTGGTGTAATTGAAGCGTTTACCGCGGTTAGAGATGATAAAGGAAGACTTTTATTGGATAACAATGGTGATGTACAAGTAGATCAGAATTTTAAAGAAGTAGGTATTGCTAATCCTGATTTTATGTTAGGTTTTGCTAATAACTTTAAAGTTGGAAACTTTACATTAAATGTTCTAGTTGATGGAAGATTTGGAGGTAATGTTTTGAGTATGACTCAAGCAATAAATGATCAAGCTGGAGTTTCTAAAGCTTTTGGTGATGCTAAAAATGCAGGAGGAGTTAAAGTGAACGCAGTTGCGGCTGATGGCAAAACACCAGTAACAAGTATTGCTGCAGAGAAGTATTATGCAAAAGTAGGAGGTAGAAATGGTGCTTTAGGAGAGTATGTTTATGATGCTACAAACATTAGTGTAAGAGAGTTGTCACTTGGTTATACATTCAACGTGAAAAGTTTACCATTTTTACAGTCAGCTTCTATGTCAGTTGTAGGTAGAAATTTATTTTTTATCTACAAAGATGCTCCATTTGATCCAAATATTGCATTAAGTACAGGAGAAGGTCTTCAAGGGGTAGATATTTTTGGCTTACCTTCTACTAGAAGTATCGGATTAAATTTAAATGTAACTTTCTAAATACTAAAACAATGAAATTAAATACAATAAAAAAAGCAGCTGTATGTTTTAGTTTATTATCTATGACAGTAAGTTGTACTGGAGATTTTGACGAATTAAATTCTAATACTGCAGGGGCTACAGGTGAAATTTTAGCCCAAGATTTTGGAAATATCAATGCACCAATAAAAGTGATGTTCAATAATGTTTGGAATCACGATCCAATTTGGAGTTATCAAATTCAACAAAACCTACAAGCCGATTTGTGGTCAGGTTATGCAGCCATTCCAACAGGTTTTGCTGGTGGCTCAAATAACTCTACTTACAACTTGATCGATGGTTGGAACGGATGGGCTTGGGGAAAAGCCTATACGGAAGTAATGGCTAATGCTTTGAAAGTAGAGAACTTAACAAAAAAGAAAGGACAGTACAATCAAATTTATGCTATGTCTTTAGTCTTGAAAGTTCAGGCAATGCATAGGATTACAGATACTTATGGTCCAATCGTTTATTCTAAATTTAGTACTACTGATGCTGTGAAAGAGTACGATTCTCAAGAAGAAGTGTACAAACAAATGTTTGCTGAATTAGATGAAGCTGTAACTGAATTGTCTAAAAGTGCAGATTCGGGAGAAAAATCTATTTTGGTGTCTTCGGATAAATCTTCTTATGGAGGAAATTATTCAAAATGGGCTAAGTATGCTAATTCATTACGTTTGAGATTAGCAATGCGTATCGTGAAAAAAAATCCAACTTTAGCTAAAGCGGAAGCTGAAAAAGCGGTAGCACAAAAATATGGTGTTTTCAAAAGTCAAGAGGATACTTTTTCTTATGATAGCGGATTTACTACTGGTATTTATGGTTGTAGTAATGTTTATGGCGATGTAAATATGTCTGCAGATATGGAATCCATGTTAGTAGGGTACAAAGATCCAAGATTAGCGATTTTCTTTGATACTTCTACTCAATACCCAGGACAATACAAAGGTATTAGAAACGGTATCGAGATTTCAGGAGATCAAGCAGTAGGTAAAGATTTGCGTACTAATTTTTCAAGAGTTGGTAAAGTTGGGAAAACTAGTGTCTATGTTTGGATGTCTTTTGCGGAAGTTTGCTTTTTGAAAGCAGAAGGAGCATTGAGAGGTTGGAACATGGGAGGTACTGCTCAAAGTTTATATGAGCAAGGTATTGCAGCATCTTTTGCACAACATGGAGTTGCTGGTGCAGCAAATTACATTGCGGATAATGCAAGTTTACCAATTAATTATGTGGACCCTGTAAACGCAGCTAACAATGGAACTGCTGTAAATAATGTAACTGTGGCTTGGGATGCTGCAGCTACAAACGAAGTGAAATTGCAAAAGATCATTACACAAAAATGGATTGCTGGTTTCCCAGAAGGTCAAGAAGCATGGTCTGAATACAGAAGAACAGGATATCCAAAATTATTGCCTGTTGTTGTAAACAAAAGTGCAGGAAAAATCACAACCGAATTTGGAGTACGTAGAGTTAATTTTGTACAATCTGAAATTGCAGGAAATAAAGCTGGAGTAGCTACTGGTGAAGCCAAATTAGGCGGACCTGATACAGGAGGCACAAGATTATGGTGGGATACTACTGGAGGAAACTTCTAGTAGGAAATAAAATAAATGGAATAAGTAATTTCAAAATTACTTATTCCATTTTTATTCGATTCTTGAATACCTTGAATTAGTAATAATTAGGATTCATCAATCATTTTGTTAAGATTTAATTATGAAAATAATAAAGATTTAGTTAATGAAGGAGTGGTTTTTTATTGTTTTTTGATAAAAAACACCTGTTATTGATTGAATATTGTCGTTGGTATATAAACTCTTGCCGTTTGTTTTTTTTATTTTTTTGCTAGAACTATTACGTTTACATTTGATGTATATTTATACTAAAACGGTTTTATAATGCATAAAATCAAATAAATTAACAAGCTAAAGATTTGAAAATATAAGATTTTTATTTAAAAATCATTATTAGCTATTTAGTCAAATAAAAAAAATTAAAATTTAAATACAATGAAAAACACTTTAGAGATTAAGCCAGATATTAGTTACAAAAGTGCAGGAAAATTCGAAGAAACACGATTTGAAAAAATTCACAATGAAATTTTTAAAAATTCAGTGGAAGCTTCAAAAATAGTAGCTCAAGAAATAGCCGATTTGATTCGCTCAAAACAAGAAAGCAATGAGAATTGTGTGTTAGGATTGGCCACTGGATCATCGCCTATCAAAGTCTACGAAGAATTGGTTCGTATGCACAAAGAGGAAGGGTTAAGCTTTAAGAACGTAATCACTTTCAATTTGGATGAGTACTATCCGATGAATAAAGAAAACAAGCAAAGTTATCATTTCTTTATGCACCAACATTTATTCAATCATATTGATATTCATCCAGACAATGTTCACGTACCTGATGGAACGGTAGCCATTGAGGAGTTAAATCAATATTGTATTGATTACGAAATGAACATAAAAAACGCAGGTGGCCTTGATTTTCAATTGTTAGGAATTGGTCGTACGGGACACGTTGGTTTCAATGAGCCGGGCTCACATATCAATTCAGGAACTCGCATCATTACTTTGGATCATATCACTAGAGTAGATGCCTCGTCTGATTTTAATGGAATCAATAATGTGCCTAAACGTGCTGTTACAATGGGAGTTTCAACAATCATGCGCTCCAAACGTATTGTATTGTTGGCTTGGGGACAAAACAAAGCCGATATTATCAAAAGAACCATCCAAGGTGATATCAGCTCAGAAGTGCCAGCTACTTTCTTGCAAAACCATTCAAATGCTACTTTTGTTTTAGATCAGTCTGCTGCTTCGGCACTGACTCGTTTTGAAACACCTTGGTTGGTAGGGGAATGTTTATGGACACAAGAATTAAAAAGCAAAGCCATTGTATGGTTGTGTCAAGAAACTAAACAATCTATCTTAAAACTTACTGACAGAGATTACAACAATAATGGAATGTCTGATTTGCTAGCGCAAGAAGGATCATCCTACGATTTGAATATCAACATGTTCAATGTGTTGCAACATACAATCACCGGATGGCCAGGCGGAAAACCTAATGCTGACGATACCAATCGACCAGAGCGCGCTAATCCTGCTAAAAAACGTGTGATTTTATTTAGCCCTCATCCTGATGATGATGTGATTTCTATGGGAGGGACTTTTGCTAAATTGATCAAGCAAGGACACGATGTACACGTAGTATATCAAACCTCAGGAAATATTGCAGTTACGGATGACGAAGCTTTAAAATTTGCCGAAGTATGTAATGATTTTGTAGGCGAAGATAGTAGTAAGATCAATTTTCAAGCGGTGATTGATTTCTTGAAAAACAAGAATGACAATCAAATTGATTCCCTTGAAGTACGCAAATTAAAAGGATTAATCCGAAGAAGAGAATCCTATGCTGCTGTTCGTTACATTGGATTAAAAGATGAAAACGTTCACTTTTTAGATTTACCATTTTACGAAACAGGTCAGGTGAAGAAAAACCCACTTGGAACAGAAGATATTGAAATTGTAGCAGACATTATTGCTAAAATTAAACCACATCAAGTATTTGCAGCAGGAGATTTAGCTGATCCACACGGAACACATGAAGTGTGTTTGAATGCCATTTTTGCTGCGATGAAGCAATTAAAAGCTAAGCCATACATGAAAGAATGTTGGTTGTGGTTGTATCGAGGTGCGTGGCACGAATGGGATCTACACGAAATCGACATGGCTGTGCCACTAAGTCCAGATGAAGTGTTGTTAAAACGTCAGGCCATTTTATTCCATCAATCTCAAAAAGATCGAGTAATGTTCCAAGGTAATGACTCAAGAGAATTCTGGGTACGTGCAGAGGACAGAAATAAAGATACTGCCAAATTATACGATGATCTTGGATTAGCTGAATATGAAGCGATCGAAGCCTTCAAACGATTTGATTATTAAATTTTTAATCCCATTCGGTTGCAGTACAATCGAATGGGGATTTTTAACTAGTTAGGATGTATTCCTAAACCAGACTAGTTTGTAAACAAAACCATTTATGAAATACCTTTTTACCCTTTTTTTTATAACAGTATCAGCTTTTTCCCAAGTTACTAAAGAGCAATTAAATTTGATGCCTTGGCCTCAGAAAGTAGAGTTGAAAGCAGGAAATTTTGCACTAACTTCAGCTTTTAAAGTTAATGTTACCGGTCAATCCGATTCAAGAATTTATGTGGCAGCATCTCGTTTTTTAAGACGATTAGACGGAAGAACGGGGTTGTTTTTTAAACAAGGTTTTGTTACAGCCAACAATGAGTATCCTGAGGCTCAATTACAGATTAATTGTAGTAGAGCTGGAAAAATTGGGTTGTATGAAGATGAAAGTTATCAATTAGATATTCAATCCAATAAAATCAATATTAATGCCACTACTGAATTGGGAGCCATGCATGCCCTTGAAACGGTATTGCAATTACTTCAGAACAACGCTACTTCTTTTTATCTTCCTAATGTTTCAATTACTGACATGCCCAGATTTACTTGGCGTGGATTAATGATTGATGCTGCGAGACAATTCCAACCTGTGGATGTTATTAAGAGAAATTTAGATGCTATGGCAGCTATGAAAATGAATGTATTTCATTGGCATTTAGTAGACGACCAAGGCTGGAGAATTGAGATGAAAAAGCATAAGGTGCTTACCGATAAAGCGTCTGATGGTCTTTTTTATACTCAAGAAGAAATTAAAGGAATTGTAAAATATGCTGCCGATAGAGGTATTTTGATTGTACCTGAAATTGATGTTCCAGGTCATGCATCTGCTATTTTGACTGCCTTCCCAGAAATCGGAAGTAAAGTTGTGACTATTAATAAAGGGTCTTCTGAAACAACTCAGAAAGCTTCTGGATTGGTAACTTATTCATTAGAACGAAATGCTGGGATTTTTACCCCAACATTAGATCCTTCTAATCCGAAAACATATCAGCTATTGGGTGAAATTTTTGACGAAGTTTGTCCTTTGTTTCCTGGGAAATATTTTCACATTGGCGGCGATGAAAATGAAGGGAAAGATTGGGATTCGAATCCTAAAATTCAAGATTTTATGAAGAAAAATAAGTTAGCCAACAATCATGAGTTGCAAACTTATTTCACCATGAAATTGATTCCTATGCTCAAAAAGCATAAAAAAGAATTGATGGGTTGGGAAGAAATTATGACCAAAAATATGTCTAAGGAGGCTATTATTCATTCTTGGAAAGGTCCAAATGAAGGTGTAGCTGCTGGTGGTTCATTGATAGCCGCAGCAACAAATGGTTATAAAACAGTGTTGTCCAATGGTTTTTATGTGGATTTGGTTCAAGGAGTTGAAAGTCATTATTTGAATGACCCAATGCCTGCAAATGCAAATTTATCAGTGGATGAAAAAGCCAGGATTTTAGGTGGAGAGGCTACCATGTGGAGCGAATTGGTAACGCCTCAAACCATAGATTCTAGAATTTGGCCAAGAACCGCAGCCATAGCAGAGCGCCTTTGGTCAGCTGCAAATGTGACCGATATTGCCAGTATGAGAAAGAGGTTAAAAGTTGTTTCTTACCATCTGGAAGAATTAGGAATCACGCATATTCGTAACAAAGAAGTGTTGTTGAGAAACATCAGTAACAATCAAAACACAGCTGCTTTGCAAATATTCTCTGAGATTTGCGAGCCTTTGAAGGTGTATTCCAGAAATAAAGGAGGAACGGAATATCAAATGTATTCTCCTTTTACCTTGTTTGCAGATGCTTGCACGCCAGATGCTGAAGATGCTTTAACTTTCAATCAATTAGTGGGTCAATATGTTGCAAACAAAGACAAAACACTAGAAGCATCTATCGTAATGTTTTTGAACAAATGGATTCAAAATAATAAAGATTTAAAAGTTTTAAGTCAAAATGCTCCTTTAGTACAGCCTCTTTTGCCTTTGTCAACGGCTCTGAGCTCTTTGTCAGAACAGTTGCTGATGAAGCTGCAAAATCAATCAGGCTATAATGCTATACTAGCTAAAGATTTGTTAGAACAATGTAATTCTAAAGATCATGCAGATGTTGAATTAGCTAATTACAATGCTTTAAAATATTTAGTTCAATTATAATTTTTCCAAAGTGTAATGAGTTTTTCTAGTTATAGAATTGGTTACTCTATAGCTTTTCATTAATTGTTTTGGAATTGCTGTTAATTTCTTTTTCAATTTGGTTATTGTTTTTTATGAGAAGTTAATTTTGAAGAGGGGATATCAATGATATCCTCTTTTTTTTGATATCTATAAAAGATAGCTTGTTATTTAAGAGTAAAACAAAGCTAATTTTGTACTTTTGCAAAAATTTTTAAAAAATCGATTTATGTTAACAGTTAATAATTTATCAGTTCAATTTGGCAAACGAATTTTATTCGACGAAGTAAACACCACATTTACTCATGGTAATGTTTATGGAGTTATTGGAGCCAATGGTGCTGGAAAATCTACCTTTTTAAAAATAATTTCTGGTGAAATGGATCCAACTTCTGGAAATATCCATTTGGAACCAGGAAAAAGAATGTCAGTACTGAACCAAAATCACAACATGTTTGATGAACATACGGTACTTGAAACGGTGATGATGGGTAATAAAGTTTTGTATGCTGTCAAAAAAGAAATGGACGAACTTTATTTGGATTATAACGATAAAAACGCTGATAGAATTGGAGAATTGCAAGTGCAATTTGAAGAAATGAATGGATGGAATGCTGATTCTGATGCAGCAGCTATGTTGTCAAATCTTGGTATTACAGAAGACAATCATTATACTTTGATGGCTGATTTGGAAGGAAAAATGAAGGTTCGTGTCCTTTTGGCACAAGCTTTATTCGGAAATCCTGACTTGTTGATTATGGATGAGCCTACCAACGACTTGGATTTTGAAACCATTGCTTGGTTAGAAAATTTCTTAGCTAATTATGAAAATACCGTAATTGTAGTTTCTCACGACAGACACTTTTTAGATGCGGTTTGTACACATATTTCTGATATAGATTTTAGTAAAATCAACCATTATTCTGGAAATTATACTTTTTGGTATGAATCTAGCCAATTAGCGGCTAAACAGCGTGCACAACAGAACAAAAAAGCAGAGGAAAAGAAACAAGAATTGGAGGAGTTTATTCGTCGTTTTAGTGCCAATGTAGCGAAATCAAAACAAGCAACTTCTCGTAAAAAAATGATTTCGAAATTGAATATTTCTGAAATTAGACCTTCTAGCCGTCGTTATCCTGCGATTATTTTTGATCAAGATCGTGAAGCAGGTGACCAAATTTTGAATGTACAAGATTTGAGTGCTTCTGTAGATGGAGAACTTTTGTTCAAAGGCGTTGATTTGAATATGGCCAAAGGAGATAAAATTGTACTTTTTTCTAAAGATTCTCGTGCAACAACTGCTTTTTATGAAATTTTGAATGGTAATCAAGTTGCAGATTCAGGAAAATTTGATTGGGGAGTTACAACGAATCAAGCCTATTTACCAAGTGAGAATCATTCTTTCTTTGAAAATGATTTAACTTTAGTAGATTGGTTACGTCAATATGCAAAAACTGAAGAAGAGCGTGATGAAGTATTTATCAGAGGTTTTCTTGGAAAAATGATTTTTTCTGGAGAAGAAGCTTTGAAAACGAGTAGAGTTTTATCTGGAGGAGAGAAAGTGCGTTGTATGTTGTCTAGAATGATGATGGAACGTGCTAATATCTTAATGTTAGATGAACCAACAAACCACTTAGATTTGGAGTCTATTACAGCTTTTAATAATTCATTAAAAAACTACAAAGGTTCAGTTATTTTTACCACTCATGACCACGAGTTTGCACAAACTGTTGGTAATAGAGTAGTGGAGCTTACACCAAATGGAGCCATTGACCGTTACATGACATTTGACGAATACTTAGATGACGATAAAATACAAGAATTGAGAGTTAAAATGTATACTCGATAATTTAATTAAAACCTTTCGAAAGAAAGGTTTTTTTGTTTTAATCTCAATCTAAAAAGCCTTTGGTTTTTTTATAGGAGATTTACTTTTATCACTAATCCTAGTTTATAGCTAAATCGAAATTTGTATATTTGTACACCAAACAAAACTATACCATGAATCAAAAAGTATTGCTCACTTCCAAAGAAGTCAATATCATCCTTAACCGTTTGGCTTGTCAATTAATCGAAAAACATCTTGATTTTTCTGAAACCATCTTAATTGGAATTCAGCCTAGAGGTACTTTTTTAGCCAAACGCCTAAAAAGTATTTTAGAAAACGACTACCAAGTAGCAAACATTAAAATAGGATTTTTAGACATCACTTTTTTTAGAGATGATTTTAGAAGAACCGATAAACCTTTGGAAGCTAATATTACACAAATCGATTTTTTGGTCGAAAATAAAAAAGTAATTTTTGTTGATGATGTGTTGTACACAGGAAGAAGTATTAGAGCTGCTTTAACTGCAATTCAGTCCTTTGGAAGACCATCAGGTATTGAACTTTTGACCTTAATCGATAGAAGATTTAGTCGTGATTTACCCATTCAGCCAGATTATCGCGGTCGTCAAGTGGATGCAATTAATGACGAAAAAGTAAAAGTTACTTGGGCTGAACAAGGAGGAGAAGATGGTGTTTTTTTAATCAATAATAATCAATAAGTATAAAAATGAGCGAGTTAAGCGTAAATCATTTATTAGGAATTAAATATATCACCAAAAACGATATTGACCTTATTTTTGAAACAGCTGATCATTTTAAAGAAGTTATCAATAGACCCATCAAAAAAGTTCCTTCTTTACGAGACATTACCATAGCCAATATTTTTTTTGAAAACAGTACAAGAACCAAGCTTTCGTTCGAGCTGGCTCAAAAGCGTTTATCCGCAGATGTAATCAGTTTTTCTGCCGCTCAATCTTCTGTTAAAAAAGGGGAGACGTTAATTGATACCGTTAACAACATTTTATCAATGAAAGTGGATATGGTTGTTATGCGTCATGCAAATCCTGGAGCTGCTTATTTTTTGTCAAAAAATGTAAAAGCAAGTATTGTAAATGCGGGAGATGGTGCTCATGAACATCCTACACAAGCGCTTTTAGATAGCTATTCTATAAGAGAAAAATTAGGTGATGTAGGAGGAAAAAAAGTAGTTATTGTTGGAGATATTTTGCACTCGCGAGTAGCTTTATCTAATATATATGCTTTGCAAATGCAAGGTGCAGAAGTTAAAGTTTGTGGTCCAAAAACATTGATTCCTAGATATATCGAATCACTTGGAGTAACAGTTGAATCGGATTTGCGTAAAGCCTTAGAATGGTGTGATGTAGCGAATATGTTGAGAGTGCAAAATGAACGAATGGATGTTAACTTTTTTCCATCCACAAGAGAGTATGCGCAACAATACGGAGTAGATAAAAATTTATTAGATTCACTGAGTAAAGAAATTGTAATTATGCATCCAGGACCTATAAATCGTGGAGTTGAAATTACTTCTGATGTAGCAGATTCTCAACAATCTGTTATTTTGAATCAGGTAGAGAATGGAGTAGCCATTCGAATGGCAGTGATTTATTTATTAGCTTCAAAAATTCAATAAGATGAAAGTAGATACTAAAGGACATACAATAACTATTAAAGATACTGAAGGTGTTGTAACTACTTTTATTGAAAAAGTAACAAATCAATATGCCAGTTTCAAAGATTTTAATTTGATTTTGGATGTATCCAATGATAAAACAGTCGATATTGCTTCAATAAAACTTTTTTTGCCTTTGGCTAAAGCTCATAAAAAAGCTAAAAAGTCATTGGTCATTGTTGCTGATGCTATTGATTTTAATGCGGTTCCACAAACCATAACTGTAGTTCCCTCTTTGTTAGAAGCAAATGATATCATTGAAATGGAAGAAATTGAAAGAGATTTAGGCTTTTAATAAAAACTTTCTCAAGATTAGATTTCAGTTTATCTAAAAACAACATTCATTACTTTGAAATTAACCGTACTTGGCTGCTATGCTGCAACACCTCGAACTTTTACAAATCCAACAGCTCAATTGTTGGAAGTAAAAAATAGGTATTTTTTAATTGATTGTGGAGAAGGAACTCAAGTTCAATTGCGTAAAAACAAAGTTAAGTTTACCAAAATCAGTCATATTTTTATTTCTCATTTACACGGAGATCATTTTTATGGCCTTATCGGTTTAATTTCTTCTTTTTCCCTTTTATCAAGAGTGGCAGATTTGCATATCTATGGTCCCAAAGGCTTGAAAGAAATTATTCAATTACAATTAAAGCTTTCACACTCGTGGACCAATTATGAAATACATTTTCATGAGTTAGACGCCAAAGAAAGTGAATTGATATTTGAAGATGAAAAAGTTACAGTTCACACTATTCCATTAAAACATAGAGTATATACCAACGGCTTTTTATTTCGAGAGAAAGAAGGAGATAGAAAATTAAACATTGATGTCATTAAAGAATTGTCGTTAGATGTTTGTTATTATAAAAAGATAAAAAAGGGAGGGACTGTTACGTTAGATAATGGACAAGTTGTAGACAATGAGCAGCTTACTTTTCCAGGAGAGCCTACAAAATCGTATGCTTTTTGTTCTGACACAGCTTATACAGAGTCAATAATTCCTTTAGTACAAGAAGTAGATTTGTTATATCACGAAAGTACTTTTTTAGAAAGTGAGTCACAATTGGCCGCTAAAACGATGCATTCTACGGCTATTCAAGCAGCGACTATTGCGTCAAAAGCAAATGTTAAATCGTTGCTATTGGGACATTATTCTACACGATACGAAAGTATTTCTTCGTTTAAAGAGGAAGCCTTAACTTTTTTTTCTAATGTGCAATTGGCAGATGACGGAAAATCCTTTGAGATATAGTTAAGATTTTTTGACATTAAAAAACTACAAAGGATGTTTTTTAAATTTGTTATATTTTTTAAAATTGAAAGCTATGAAAGATTTAAGTAATTACAGAAAGTCCTATGATAAAAGTGAATTACTAGAGACTTCTATTCCTGAAGACCCTATTAATTTATTTAACCGATGGTTTCATGAAGTAGAGGATTTTGGTGGTGTAGATGAAGTTAATGCTATGACTGTTGCTACCATTGGTTTAGATGGATTTCCAAAATCTAGAGTTGTTTTATTGAAGAAATTTAATGAAGAAGGTTTTGTTTTTTATACTAATTATAATTCTCAAAAGGGGAGAGCAATAGCGGCAAATCCAAATGTTTGTCTTTCTTTTTTTTGGCACAGTATGGAACGACAAGTTATCATTAAAGGGCGTGCTCAAAAAACAAGTGAAATAGTTTCTGATGGCTATTTTGATTCTAGACCTGATGGAAGTAAATTAGGTGCAATCGTTTCTAATCAAAGTGAAGTAATTCCATCAAGATCTTTTCTAGAGAACAACTTGAAAGAATTAGAACGAAAATTTGAAGGAAAAGAAATCCCAAGACCTGATTTTTGGGGAGGATTTTTAGTTGTTCCTCACGAGGTCGAGTTTTGGCAAGGAAGACCCAATCGTTTGCACGACAGAATTCAATATGTACTACAAGAAGATTATTCTTGGAGTATGTATCGTTTGTCTCCATAATGTAAAGTATTTATTATAAAAAATAATAAAACATGTATTTCATCGATTAAATTTGGTGTTTTAACGATTATTGTAGAGCTTTATACTGTTAAAAATAAGTATAGTATAAATACATAAGGAATTTGCCCCACATCTTCTTTAAACTTAATCTGCCAATGTTATGAAAAATAAGTTTTTTATTTTGGGTATGTTGTTTATTAGTTCTTTATTTTTTATGTCGTGTTCTAACGATCAAGAGGAAATTAATTTACCTGAAAAATCAAGTTCTATTGTCGATAATTCTGTATATAGCTATTCTGCTACTGAGCTAGAAACATTGAATTTGATCAATGAGTATCGAAAATCAATTGGTTTAAATACACTCGAAAAGTTAAATTATATTTCCATTAAGTCGGAGAATCATGCAAATTATTTGATGGCTAATAATGTAGTAAATCACAATGATTTTACTTCGAGATCGAATGATATTATTAGAGTTTTAGGCGCTAAAAATGTTTCTGAAAATATTGCTTATAATTATATTACTCCCAAAGGTGCTTTGGATGCTTGGTTAAAAAGTACTAGTCATAAAGAAAACATTGTTGGCAATTTTACTCATTTTGGAATTGCTATTAGACAAGATCCTGTTTCAGGTAAGAAATATTATGTAAATATTTTTGCAAAAATTTAGATTGGAAATCACAAAACAAAAAAGCTGCCTTAGAATTGGCAGCTTTTTTGTTTTGTGATTTTTTGGATTCAATGAAATTTAAAAATCAGTTACAATAAACTCACTTCTTCTGTTCATTTGATGTTGCTCTTCTGTACAATTGGATTGATTGGTAGGTTCACAACCACAATCGTTAACAAGTTGTGACTCTCCATAACCTTTACCTGTTAATCTTGATTTATCAACACCTTTTGTAATTAACCAAGCCATAGTAGATTGTGCTCTTCGTTCTGATAAGGCCATATTATATTTGGCAGTTTGTCTACAATCGGTATGTGAACGAATATCAAGCTTCATTTTTGGATATTGTTGTAATACATCTAATATTTTAGCTAAATCAACTGCCGCTTGTTTACGAATGAATGATTTATCTAAATCGAAATAGATCATTGTAATGTCAAAACATTTAGCTAAATCTCCTCCAATAGTGACTTTGCATATGCTGGTTTCCAAAGCAATATCTTGTTTGGTTTCGCCTTTCGTATCTGGTATGCTCACTTTTAGCTCTTTAGTTTTATAGTCTACTTTCGCGGCTCTTATACTGTAGTTTTTACCACAATCTACAGGAAAGCTATAGTTGCCTGAACTATCTGAGATAGTCTCTGCTATTGCATTATAGTTGCTATCAATCAAGGTTACTGTTGCTCCCGCTAATATTGCTCCAGTTTCAATATCTGTGATTACACCTTTGAGTAGTTGTGTACAACGTGGTTTAAAATTAAATCTATAGATATCGTCAGACCCCATTCCACCATCACGATTTGAAGTAAAAAAACCTTTATTAATGTCACTGTCTCTATAATAAGCAAAATCATCTTTGGGAGAATTAATTTCACCACCGTCATTTTCAATTATTCCCATCGATCCATCAGGTTTTATTTTTGCTATAAAAATATCCAAACCACCAAGTCCTGGGTGCCCATCAGAAGAGAAGTAGAGGTGATTGTCCTTGGTAACAAATGGAAAAGTTTCTTTCCCTTCTGTATTGATTTCTTTTCCTAAGTTTATGGGTTCACCATAATTATCGTTGTTCAGAATTTGAACTTTATACAAGTCAGATTGTCCCACGGAACCAGGTCTATCAGAGGCAAAGTATAAAGTTTGTTCATCTGGACTTAAAGCAGGATGGGCAGTACTGAAATTATTACTATTAAAGGGGAGCTCAGAGATATTTGTCCATTTATTATTGATTAATGTCGCTTTATAAATTTTTAGTAAAGTTACCTTTTTGTCATTTTTTCCTTTTTTACCATCCAAATAGTTATTTCTAGTAAAATACATAGTTGTACCATCTTTGGTAAAAACTGGGGTTGCTTCATGAAATTTTGAATTTATAGTAGCGTCATATCGCATTGGGGCATTAGGAAATAGTTCTCCATCTACATTGGCGAAATACAAATTAGTAAAATGTTCTCCAGTCCAAGTATGTATTCTTTGACTAACTCCTCCAGTATCTCTTGCTGTAGCAAAAACTAGTTTATTGTCTACAATAGCACTTCCATAATCAGAATATTTTGAGTTAATGTTGGTGGTTTCAATACTATAACGGCCTGTATTGGCTCTTATTTCTGCTAAATAGTTATTGTTTTTTTTCCAACGTTTTCCACGAGTATCATTTGAAGATTTACCTTCAAATTTACTCAATATCTCTTGTGCTTGTTTTTCTTTTCCTACTGCTTTTAGTGATTGTGCATAACGATAATAATTTTCAGGTTCTAAGTTTGATTCTAAATTGAATAATTGCTCATACCATTGTGCTGCTTTTTCAAAATCAGAATTAAAGTAATAGGCATTGGCTAGTTTTTCAAACATTTCCGCCGATTGATAGCCTTTATTAGCTACACGCTCATAGGTTTGTATCGCATCGACATAAGCGTAGTTATCATATTTTTTATCTGCTGAGGCTATTTTTCCTTTTTGTGCATTAGCATTCCAAGGAAATAAACTAACATATAGTATCGAGAAGAGGATATAATTTTTCATAATCACTATTTAGAAGAAACGTGGGGTGGTAATTTTTCCGTTATTTTTGAATATTTCATAGCGCAAGAAAATTTCATGCGAGCCAGAATTGTAGTTCTCTAAATTGGTAGTTTCTAAATCGTAACCGTAACCAAGATACATGCCATCTGAAATTTGAAAGCCTACCATAGCACTCATAGCAGCACTCCAGCGGTAGGCGACCCCCAATACTAGTTTTTCAGCAAACATAAAATTAGCTGATACATCTACTTGTAATGGAGCTCCTTCGACTAATTTGGTCAAGAAAGCAGGCTTGAATTTGATGCTATTGGACAAATCAAAAACATACCCTCCAATTAAATAGTAATTGATTTTTTCTTTGTAAATGGCCACATCGTTGTCGTCATAGCGCTTGGTTTCGATAAAATTAGGGACTGATAATCCAATATATGCCTTGTCAGAATGATAGTAGATTCCTGCTCCAATGTTTGGTGTGAAAACATTTCTCAAATTTTGAAATTGTGCATCACCTTGATCAGATGGATTGAGTTTATTAACATTCAAATTAAACAAATTAGCCGTTGCTTTCATTCCAAAAGAAAGTTTGAAATTTGCAGATGTTTGTATACTGTATGATAAGTCCGCTGAAATAGTATTTTCATTTGTAGGCCCAATTTTATCATTGATGAAAGTAAATCCTAAACCTAAATTGGAATTATTTATAGGGGTATTAATAGAGGCGGTGTTTGTTGTAGGAGCTCCGTCTAAACCTACCCATTGTGTTCTATGTAAAGCAAAAATACTCATGGCTCCCCTGCTACCAGCGTAGGCAGGGTTTATGTTTATTGTATTGTACATATATTGGGTAAATTGAGCGTCTTGTTGACCATAACTCACAAACGCTAGTAACATGGTAATGAAAGTGATTATTTGTGTTTTCATAATAGCTTTATTTTAGTAGCATTAGATTTATAAGGATGAAGTAGGTTAAATGGTTGTGTTTTCTTATCATTCGTTTATTTTGATAGATACAAATAGCCGTCTTTTTTATTTTGAACTGGATTTCCATTTAGATCAAAAGAAGTATAGTTTAAAATATAGAAGTATGTTCCATTAGGTAATCCTGAGGACTGGCTCACCGTTGTTCTACCTCTTGAGACTCCGTCAAAATAGTTCGAAGTATTATTGTAGTTCTTAGTTTCAAAAACTAATACTCCCCAACGATTGTATATTTCTATGGTATTTTCAGGATAGCAAATGGTATCATCTATACTATCAATTTTAAAGATATCATTTAATCCATCGCCATTTGGTGAGAACGCATTGTGTACTATAATAGTTCCGCAACCCAAGACTTTACAATCAAAATTAACATCTAGAATTAAGAAAATAGATCTTGGACAAAGGCCACCAATTTTGTATTCATAGTTGTATTTGTTGGTTGGTATTCCAAATGTGTTTAAGATGCTTCCATTTAAACCACCTGTATTGTCTGTATCAATCCATGTTCCGTCAGTTGGTATGCCAGCTGGTAGTAATGAATTTAAATCTAAAGGCGAAGTATCGGCATTACAAGCAGTACTATTGATGGTTACAGGTTCTATTCCTGTAATATTAATAGTTATAGTAGCAGTACTACAATTGGTAGGATTGGCAGCTTCACATACTTGGTATTCAAATTTAAATATCCCTGCTTTAGCATCGTCTGTTAATGTGATGTTTCCATTGTCATCGATAATAATAAATTGGCTTAGAGCTGTAAGTAATTTGAATTTGAATTTTGCAATATCAGCCGGTGATCCATTCAATAGGTCATTTGCCAATGCATTTCTAATTTCATTTGCTATAGAGCATTGCGTAACATTATAGGTGTCATTTGAAGCTTGAATATTAGCAAATAATTTACAGCTAATACCAAAATCTAAGTCTAGATTTACTTGGTTTGTTGACGTTAGATTAGCGGTTTGAACCGTATTATTTGTTGGCCCACAAACTTCAAACGCAGTAGTTTTACTTTCAGGTATTTTTCGATCAGTATTCGGAAGAACTTTCACTAAACCAGTTGCCCCCATGGCTGATGATTGAGCTTCTAAGTTGGAGTCCATTTTTAGTTCTACTTTATACTCCCCAAATACACCAGCTGTTGGTCTATTTCTCCAAAAACCTTGAATGCCAACGATTACAGAATCAGAGTAGTTGCTTGGTCCAGTTACAAATACATTAGCAGATTTTGCATTTCCAAAACCGGCAGCATTCAATTCGCCAACGTTCAATATTCCTTTGTAACTACCATCACCATTCAAGTCGATCCATTCCCATTTACTATAATCAAATGAGCCATTGGCGTCTGGAACATTTTTGGTTACTACATTGTCATTATTAGCGTCAAACCATTCATCTTGCAAGCCATTATTATTCACATCATACCATACAAAGTCTCCTAATACTGGTAAATTTGATTTGTCAAAACCGAAATTATGAGCCTGATATTTACAATTTTCTAAGGTTGTAAAAAATAAACTTGAACTTGTTGGATATAATTGATAGGATGCATTCAAGTTGGCATCTTGAACCTGTACCAAATAATCTCCTGGAACCATTCCTGTAAAGTTATAATACCCCTCAGCGTTAGTGATTCTTATTTGAACTGATCCAGTAGTAGTTCCTTGTGGAATCAAAGTAACTGGTACATTTGCTAATGGTTTTTTTGTACCTTCATTAATCACAATTCCAGCGATTTTAGTCTGATCTCTACATATAACTGTAATTGTCACAATTGCTGTATCACAGTTTGATGGTTTATCTTTTTCACATATTTGATACGTTAAAATATAAGTTCCTGCAGGAGTTCCATCTTTTATATCGATAGATCCATCAGTATTCATAGTCATATATCCAGTTGGATCAGGAGTTACAAGAGATAATGAAACATTATTTAGGGTAGCAGAAGCTAATCCAAGAAAGTCATTTGTTAACACATTTAGAATGTTAGTTTTGCCATTAGCCCCATCAATTGGACCAGCAGTATCATCTTGGGCAAAAACAGGAACAGGCGGAGCAGGAGGTAATGAGAATTCAACATTTACTGTTACCACCGCTGTGTCACAATTTCCTTCATCTGCTTTTTCGCAAATTTGATAAGTTAAAATATAAGTTCCAGTTGGAGTATTTGGATTTACATCTACCGAACCGTCAGGATTCAATACCAATGATCCAGTTGGATCAGGTATTGTTAGAGTCAGGTTGACATCATTAGGGTTTAGAGTTACTGTGTTTAATGTATCATTAGTAAATACGTTAACAACATTTGTTGCTCCTCCAAAACCGTCAAGAGTTTCTGCAGTGTCATTTACGGCATCTATTGTAAATATAGGTCTTGAAGTACAAAATGGAATTGAAGGAGGATAACTCACAACTATAGTTTCTGTTGGGTTTAATGTAAGAGCGACAATTGCAGTTGGTCTTAGATTTTCGAAACCATCAGAACTTTCCATCCATTTGCCATTTACTAATATCCAACCAGGCCAATCAGTACCGTTTCCATTAGCATCAATAACAGCGCCTGGCCATAGCACTTGTCCATTTAAAGGTAAGTTGGTCATTGTACTTACAATATTATTGTTGCTATCTTTCCATGTTACAGTTAGTCCATTTACAGGTGTAAAATTATTTGCTGTTGTTGTGTATTTAAAGTACGGTACATCATTTACACATATTGATTCACCAGAAACAGTCATGCTTGGCGCTTCTATGATTACTGTTACCACTGCTGTATCGCAATTTGATGTATTTAATTTTTCGCAAATTTGATAAGTCAATGTTAAAGTTCCAACTGGAGCATTTGGTAATACATCAATTGAACCGTCAGGATTCATTATTAAAAATGGATTTGATGTTACAGCGGTAAGAATCACATCTGAAGGGTTTACTGCTGTTGTATTTAAAGTATCATTGGTAAACACATTAATGACATTAGGAGTAATTTGATTCACACCTACAACTGTTCCAACATTGTCATCAATTGCATCAATGGTATTGGCTTTTTCGTTTACAATTTCGCTGTCCTCATCTGAAATTGTATTTCCTTTGGGGTCTTTACCAGAAGCTGAAGCAATATTTAAAACGGAACCCTTATCTAAATCTAGTTGTTTAATGGTATAACTTTGGTTGTACTCAAGAATTTGACCAACATTTAAGTTTTCTATAATCGTGCTAAATCCAGTTAATGGATCGGTAATATTTACATTGGATAAGATTACATTTCCAGTATTTTTCACAGTTATTACATAGTTGACAATATCTCCAACTTTATTGAAACTTGTAGAGGTAGCAATTTTTATAACGTCAATACTTGGCGTTTGAGTCAATGGAGTAATGGTACAATCTGTACATTCAGGGTTCACAGGACAAGAAGTACAAGGTGTAGGATCCGAAGAAGTATCAGTAACAGGATTTCCTTTAGGATCTTTACCCGTTGCAGTAGCCAAGTTGTACACATAACCAGTATTGATATCCTCTTGAGTGATGATATGACTGCCAGAGAATGTAATGGCATCAGTTGCGCCTACAGCAAGAGTAGCAATTGTTCCACCAGAGATTGTAGCATTATTATCTGTAACAGTGATATTAGTTAAGGTGGTGTTTCCAGTGTTTTTGATTACGAAGTTATAAGAAACTAGATCACCTACATTGGTAATACCATCATTATTAGCATCAACATAAGTACCTTCTTTGGTGATGTTGATACTTGGCGTTTGAGTCAATGGAGTAATGGTACAATCTGTACATTCAGGGTTCACAGGACAAGAAGTACAAGGTGTAGGATCCGAAGAAGTATCAGTAACAGGATTTCCTTTAGGATCTTTACCCGTTGCAGTAGCCAAGTTGTACACATAACCAGTATTGATATCCTCTTGAGTGATGATATGACTGCCAGAGAATGTAATGGCATCAGTTGCGCCTACAGCAAGAGTAGCAATTGTTCCACCAGAGATTGTAGCATTATTATCTGTAACAGTGATATTAGTTAAGGTGGTGTTTCCAGTGTTTTTGATTACGAAGTTATAAGAAACTAGATCACCTACATTGGTAATACCATCATTATTAGCATCAACATAAGTACCTTCTTTGGTGATGTTGATACTTGGCGTTTGAGTCAATGGAGTAATGGTACAATCTGTACATTCAGGGTTCACAGGACAAGAAGTACAAGGTGTAGGATCCGAAGAAGTATCAGTAACAGGATTTCCTTTAGGATCTTTACCCGTTGCAGTAGCCAAGTTGTACACATAACCAGTATTGATATCCTCTTGAGTGATGATATGACTACCAGAGAATGTAGTAGCATCAGTTGCGCCTACAGCAAGAGTGGCAATTGGTCCACCAGAGATTGTAGCATTATTATCTGTAACAGTAATATTAGTTAAGGTGGTGTTTCCAGTGTTTTTGATTACGAAGTTATAAGAAACTAGATCACCTACATTGGTAATACCATCATTATTAGCATCAACATAAGTACCTTCTTTGGTGATGTTGATACTTGGCGTTTGAGTCAATGGAGTAATGGTACAATCTGTACATTCAGGGTTCACAGGACAAGAAGTACAAGGTGTAGGATCCGAAGAAGTATCGGTAACAGGATTTCCTTTAGGATCTTTACCCGTTGCAGTAGCCAAGTTGTACACATAACCAGTATTGATATCCTCTTGAGTGATGATATGACTGCCAGAGAATGTAGTAGCATCAGTTGCGCCTACAGCAAGAGTGGCAATTGGTCCACCAGAGATTGTAGCATTATTATCTGTAACAGTAATATTAGTTAAAGTGGTGTTTCCAGTGTTTTTGATTACAAAGTTATAAGTAACTACATCACCTACATTGGTAATACCATCATTATTAGCATCAACATAAGTACCTTCTTTGGTGATGTTGATACTTGGAGTTTGAGTCAATGGAGTAATGGTACAATCTGTACATTCAGGGTTCACAGGACAAGAAGTACAAGGTGTAGGATCCGAAGAAGTATCAGTAACAGGATTTCCTTTAGGATCTTTACCCGTTGCAGTAGCCAAGTTGTACACATAACCAGTATTGATATCCTCTTGAGTGATGATATGACTGCCAGAGAATGTAGTAGCATCAGTTGCGCCTACAGCAAGAGTAGCAATTGGTCCACCAGAGATTGTAGCATTATTATCTGTAACAGTGATATTAGTTAAGGTGGTGTTTCCAGTGTTTTTGATTACGAAGTTATAAGAAACTAGATCACCTACATTGGTAATACCATCATTATTAGCATCAACATAAGTACCTTCTTTGGTGATGTTGATACTTGGCGTTTGAGTCAATGGAGTAATGGTACAATCTGTACATTCAGGGTTCACAGGACAAGAAGTACAAGGTGTAGGATCCGAAGAAGTATCGGTAACAGATTTGTTTTCTGGATCTTTACCAGTAACAGTAGCCAAGTTGTACACATAACCAGTATTGATATCCTCTTGAGTGATGATATGACTGCCAGAGAATGTAGTAGCATCAGTTGCGCCTACAGCAAGAGTGGCAATTGGTCCACCAGAGATTGTAGCATTATTATCTGTAACAGTAATATTAGTTAAAGTGGTGTTTCCAGTGTTTTTGATTACAAAGTTATAAGAAACTACATCACCTACATTGGTAATACCATCATTATTAGCATCAACATAAGTACCTTCTTTGGTGATGTTGATACTTGGCGTTTGAGTCAATGGAGTAATGGTACAATCTGTACATTCAGGGTTCACAGGACAAGAAGTACAAGGTGTAGGATCCGAAGAAGTATCAGTAACAGGATTTCCTTTAGGATCTTTACCCGTTGCAGTAGCCAAGTTGTACACATAACCAGTATTGATATCCTCTTGAGTGATGATATGACTGCCAGAGAATGTAGTAGCATCAGTTGCGCCTACAGCAAGAGTAGCAATTGGTCCACCAGAGATTGTAGCATTATTATCTGTAACAGTGATATTAGTTAAGGTGGTGTTTCCAGTGTTTTTGATTACGAAGTTATAAGAAACTAGATCACCTACATTGGTAATACCATCATTATTAGCATCAACATAAGTACCTTCTTTGGTGATGTTGATACTTGGAGTTTGAGTCAATGGAGTAATGGTACAATCTGTACATTCAGGGTTCACAGGACAAGAAGTACAAGGTGTAGGATCCGAAGAAGTATCAGTAACAGATTTGTTTTCTGGATCTTTACCAGTAACAGTAGCCAAGTTGTACACATAACCAGTATTGATATCCTCTTGAGTGATGATATGACTGCCAGAGAATGTAGTAGCATCAGTTGCGCCTACAGCAAGAGTGGCAATTGGTCCACCAGAGATTGTAGCATTATTATCTGTAACAGTAATATTAGTTAAAGTGGTGTTTCCAGTGTTTTTGATTACAAAGTTATAAGAAACTACATCACCTACATTGGTAATACCATCATTATTAGCATCAACATAAGTACCTTCTTTGGTGATGTTGATACTTGATTCTGAAATAGCGTAATTATAATTAGCTTTACAGCCATTTTTATCAGTAATTTCAATAGTGTAATTTCCGTTTTGTAAGCCAGAAATGTCTTCTAGTGTAGAACCATTTGACCATAAGAAAGTATAAGGTGATGTTCCTCCTGTGACAGTAATGTTTATTGAGCCATTGTTACAATTTGCACAGTTGTTATTGTTTATAATAATAGCAGTTGCACTTAATGGAGCTGCAGGTTGTCCAACAGTTACTGAATTAGATTGAGAAGAACAAGAATCACTAACCGTTACAGTATAAATTCCCGCAGGCAAATTATTTACAGAAGCAGTTGAACCCACCACTGTATTGGAAGCATTTTTCCAAGAATAAGTTACTGTTCCCACGGCGCCAGTTACGTTACCCGCAGTTACAGACCCAATGCTAGCTCCAAAACAAGAAGCATCTGTTTTAGAAGAAGCTGCCAAAGCCAAAGCCGTTGCAGGTTGTCCAACAGTTACTGAATTAGATTGAGATGAACAAGAGTCACTAACTGTTACGGTATAAGTTCCCGCAGGCAAATTATTTACAGAAGCAGTAGAACCCACCACAGTATTGGAAGCATTTTTCCAAGAATAGGTTACTGTTCCCACGGCGCCAGTTACGTTACCCGCAGTTACAGAACCTGTACTAGCTCCAAAACAAGAAGCATCAGTTTTAGAAGAAACTGCCAAAGCCAAAGCCGTTGCAGGTTGTCCAACAGTTACTGAATTAGATTGAGATGAACAAGAGTCAGTTACCGTTACGGTATAAGTTCCCGCAGGCAAATTATTTACAGAAGCAGTAGAACCAACTACTGTATTAGAAGCATTTTTCCAAGAATAAGTTACTGTTCCTACAGCTCCAGTTACAGGGCCTGCAGTTACAGAACCCGTACTAGCTCCAAAACAAGAAGCATCAGTTTTAGAAGAAACTGCCAAAGCCAAAGCTGCTGCAGGTTGTCCAACAGTTACAGAATTAGATTGAGATGAACAAGAATCACTAACCGTTACAGTATAAATTCCCGCAGGCAAATTATTTACAGAAGCAGTTGAACCCACCACTGTATTGGAAGCATTTTTCCAAGAATAAGTTACTGTTCCCACGGCGCCAGTTACGTTACCCGCAGTTACAGACCCAATGCTAGCTCCAAAACAAGAAGCATCTGTTTTAGAAGAAGCTGCCAAAGCCAAAGCCGTTGCAGGTTGTCCAACAGTTACTGAATTAGATTGAGATGAACAAGAGTCACTAACTGTTACGGTATAAGTTCCCGCAGGCAAATTATTTACAGAAGCAGTAGAACCCACCACAGTATTGGAAGCATTTTTCCAAGAATAAGTTACTGTTCCCACGGCGCCAGTTACGTTACCCGCAGTTACAGACCCAATGCTAGCTCCAAAACAAGAAGCATCTGTTTTAGAAGAAGCTGCCAAAGCCAAAGCCGTTGCAGGTTGTCCAACAGTTACTGAATTAGATTGAGATGAACAAGAGTCACTAACTGTTACGGTATAAGTTCCCGCAGGCAAATTATTTACAGAAGCAGTAGAACCCACCACAGTATTGGAAGCATTTTTCCAAGAATAGGTTACTGTTCCCACGGCGCCAGTTACGTTACCCGCAGTTACAGAACCTGTACTAGCTCCAAAACAAGAAGCATCAGTTTTAGAAGAAACTGCCAAAGCCAAAGCCGTTGCAGGTTGTCCAACAGTTACTGAATTAGATTGAGATGAACAAGAGTCACTAACTGTTACGGTATAAGTTCCCGCAGGCAAATTATTTACAGAAGCAGTAGAACCAACTACTGTATTAGAAGCATTTTTCCAAGAATAAGTTACTGTTCCTACAGCTCCAGTTACAGGGCCTGCAGTTACAGAACCCGTACTAGCTCCAAAACAAGAAGCATCAGTTTTAGAAGAAACTGCCAAAGCCAAAGCTGCTGCAGGTTGTCCAACAGTTACAGAATTAGATTGAGATGAACAAGAATCACTAACCGTTACAGTATAAATTCCCGCAGGCAAATTATTTACAGAAGCAGTAGAACCCACCACAGTATTGGAAGCATTTTTCCAAGAATAGGTTACTGTTCCCACGGCGCCAGTTACGTTACCCGCAGTTACAGAACCTGTACTAGCTCCAAAACAAGAAGCATCAGTTTTAGAAGAAACTGCCAAAGCCAAAGCTGCTGCAGGTTGTCCAACAGTTACTGAATTAGATTGAGATGAACAAGAGTCAGTTACCGTTACGGTATAAGTTCCCGCAGGCAAATTATTTACAGAAGCAGTAGAACCAACTACTGTATTAGAAGCATTTTTCCAAGAATAGGTTACTGTTCCCACGGCGCCAGTTACGTTACCCGCAGTTACAGAACCTGTACTAGCTCCAAAACAAGAAGCATCAGTTTTAGAAGAAACTGCCAAAGCCAAAGCTGCTGCAGGTTGTCCAACAGTTACAGAATTAGATTGAGATGAACAAGAGTCACTAACTGTTACGGTATAAGTTCCCGCAGGCAAATTATTTACAGAAGCAGTAGAACCCACCACAGTATTGGAAGCATTTTTCCAAGAATAGGTTACTGTTCCCACGGCGCCAGTTACGTTACCCGCAGTTACAGAACCTGTACTAGCTCCAAAACAAGAAGCATCAGTTTTAGAAGAAACTGCCAAAGCCAAAGCCGTTGCAGGTTGTCCAACAGTTACTGAATTAGATTGAGATGAACAAGAGTCACTAACTGTTACGGTATAAGTTCCCGCAGGCAAATTATTTACAGAAGCAGTAGAACCAACTACTGTATTAGAAGCATTTTTCCAAGAATAAGTTACTGTTCCTACAGCTCCAGTTACAGGGCCTGCAGTTACAGAACCCGTACTAGCTCCAAAACAAGAAGCATCAGTTTTAGAAGAAACTGCCAAAGCCAAAGCTGCTGCAGGTTGTCCAACAGTTACAGAATTAGATTGAGATGAACAAGAATCACTAACCGTTACAGTATAAATTCCCGCAGGCAAATTATTTACAGAAGCAGTTGAACCCACCACTGTATTGGAAGCATTTTTCCAAGAATAAGTTACTGTTCCCACGGCGCCAGTTACGTTACCCGCAGTTACAGACCCAATGCTAGCTCCAAAACAAGAAGCATCTGTTTTAGAAGAAGCTGCCAAAGCCAAAGCCGTTGCAGGTTGTCCAACAGTTACTGAATTAGATTGAGATGAACAAGAGTCACTAACTGTTACGGTATAAGTTCCCGCAGGCAAATTATTTACAGAAGCAGTAGAACCCACCACAGTATTGGAAGCATTTTTCCAAGAATAAGTTACTGTTCCCACGGCGCCAGTTACGTTACCCGCAGTTACAGACCCAATGCTAGCTCCAAAACAAGAAGCATCTGTTTTAGAAGAAGCTGCCAAAGCCAAAGCCGTTGCAGGTTGTCCAACAGTTACTGAATTAGATTGAGATGAACAAGAGTCACTAACTGTTACGGTATAAGTTCCCGCAGGCAAATTATTTACAGAAGCAGTAGAACCCACCACAGTATTGGAAGCATTTTTCCAAGAATAGGTTACTGTTCCCACGGCGCCAGTTACGTTACCCGCAGTTACAGAACCTGTACTAGCTCCAAAACAAGAAGCATCAGTTTTAGAAGAAACTGCCAAAGCCAAAGCCGTTGCAGGTTGTCCAACAGTTACTGAATTAGATTGAGATGAACAAGAGTCACTAACTGTTACGGTATAAGTTCCCGCAGGCAAATTATTTACAGAAGCAGTAGAACCAACTACTGTATTAGAAGCATTTTTCCAAGAATAAGTTACTGTTCCTACAGCTCCAGTTACAGGGCCTGCAGTTACAGAACCCGTACTAGCTCCAAAACAAGAAGCATCAGTTTTAGAAGAAACTGCCAAAGCCAAAGCTGCTGCAGGTTGTCCAACAGTTACAGAATTAGATTGAGATGAACAAGAATCACTAACCGTTACAGTATAAATTCCCGCAGGCAAATTATTTACAGAAGCAGTAGAACCCACCACAGTATTGGAAGCATTTTTCCAAGAATAGGTTACTGTTCCCACGGCGCCAGTTACGTTACCCGCAGTTACAGAACCTGTACTAGCTCCAAAACAAGAAGCATCAGTTTTAGAAGAAACTGCCAAAGCCAAAGCTGCTGCAGGTTGTCCAACAGTTACTGAATTAGATTGAGATGAACAAGAGTCAGTTACCGTTACGGTATAAGTTCCCGCAGGCAAATTATTTACAGAAGCAGTAGAACCAACTACTGTATTAGAAGCATTTTTCCAAGAATAGGTTACTGTTCCCACGGCGCCAGTTACGTTACCCGCAGTTACAGAACCTGTACTAGCTCCAAAACAAGAAGCATCAGTTTTAGAAGAAACTGCCAAAGCCAAAGCTGCTGCAGGTTGTCCAACAGTTACAGAATTAGATTGAGATGAACAAGAGTCACTAACTGTTACGGTATAAGTTCCCGCAGGCAAATTATTTACAGAAGCAGTAGAACCAACTACTGTATTAGAAGCATTTTTCCAAGAATAAGTTACTGTTCCTACAGCTCCAGTTACAGCGCCTGCAGTTACAGAACCCGTACTAGCTCCAAAGCAAGAAGCATCAGTTTTAGAAGAAACTGCCAAAGCCAAAGCTGCTGCAGGTTGTCCAACAGTTACTGAATTAGATTGAGATGAACAAGAGTCAGTTACCGTTACGGTATAAGTTCCCGCAGGCAAATTATTTACAGAAGCAGTTGAACCAACTAATGTATTAGAAGCATTTTTCCAAGAATAAGTTACCGTTCCTACGGCGCCAGTTACGTTACCCGCAGTTACAGACCCAGTGCTAGCTCCAAAGCAAGAAGCATCTGTTTTAGAAGAAACTGCCAAAGCCAAAGCTGCTGCAGGTTGTCCAACAGTTACTGAATTAGATTTTGAAGAACAAGAATCACTAACCGTTACAGTATAAGTTCCCGCAGGCAAATTATTTACAGAAGCAGTAGAACCCACCACAGTATTGGAAGCATTTTTCCAAGAATAAGTTACTGTTCCTACAGCGCCAGTTACAGCTCCTGCAGTTACAGAACCCGTACTAGCTCCAAAGCAAGAAGCATCTGTTTTAGAAGAAACTGCCAAAGCCAAAGCTGCTGCAGGTTGTCCAACAGTTACTGAATTAGATTGAGATGAACAAGAATCACTAACCGTTACAGTATAAATTCCCGCAGGCAAATTATTTACAGAAGCAGTTGAACCCACCACTGTATTGGAAGCATTTTTCCAAGAATAAGTTACCGTTCCTACGGCGCCAGTTACGGTACCCGCAGTTACGGACCCAGTGCTAGCTCCAAAGCAAGAAGCATCTGTTTTAGAAGAAACTGCCAAAGCCAAAGCTGCTGCAGGTTGTCCAACAGTTACAGAATTAGATTGAGATGAACAAGAGTCACTAACTGTTACGGTATAAGTTCCCGCAGGCAAATTATTTACAGAAGCAGTAGAACCAACTACTGTATTAGAAGCATTTTTCCAAGAATAAGTTACTGTTCCTACAGCTCCAGTTACAGCGCCTGCAGTTACAGAACCCGTACTAGCTCCAAAGCAAGAAGCATCAGTTTTAGAAGAAACTGCCAAAGCCAAAGCTGCTGCAGGTTGTCCAACAGTTACTGAATTAGATTGAGATGAACAAGAGTCAGTTACCGTTACGGTATAAGTTCCCGCAGGCAAATTATTTACAGAAGCAGTTGAACCAACTAATGTATTAGAAGCATTTTTCCAAGAATAAGTTACCGTTCCTACGGCGCCAGTTACGTTACCCGCAGTTACAGACCCAGTGCTAGCTCCAAAACAAGAAGCATCTGTTTTAGAAGAAGCTGCTAAAGCCAAAGCCGCTGCAGGTTGACCAACAGTTACCGAATTAGATTGAGAAGAACAAGAATCACTAACCGTTACAGTATAAGTTCCCGCAGGTAAATTGCTTACAGAAGCAGTTGAACCCACCACAGTATTGGAAGCATTTTTCCAAGAATAAGTTACCGTTCCTACGGCGCCAGTTACAGCTCCTGCAGTTACAGAACCCGTACTAGCTCCAAAGCAAGAAGCATCTGTTTTAGAAGAAACTGCCAAAGCTAAAGCTGCTGCAGGTTGTCCAACAGTTACTGAATTAGATTGAGAAGAACAAGAATCACTAACCGTTACAGTATAAATTCCCGCAGGCAAATTATTTACAGAAGCAGTAGAACCCACCAAAGTATTTGAAGCATTTTTCCAAGAATAAGTTACCGTTCCTACGGCGCCAGTTACAGCTCCTGCAGTTACAGAACCCGTACTAGCTCCAAAGCAAGAAGCATCTGTTTTAGAAGAAACTGCCAAAGCTAAAGCTGCTGCAGGTTGTCCAACAGTTACTGAATTAGATTGAGAAGAACAAGAATCACTAACCGTTACAGTATAAATTCCCGCAGGCAAATTATTTACAGAAGCAGTTGAACCCACCACTGTATTGGAAGCATTTTTCCAAGAATAAGTTACCGTTCCTACGGCGCCAGTTACAGCTCCTGCAGTTACCGATCCAGTACTAGCTCCAAAACAAGAAGCATCTGTTTTAGAAGAAGCTGCTAAAGCTAAAGCCGCTGCTGGTTGCGTTATATTTACTGTTAAAGCCGCAGTACTACATCCATTTTTATCTGTAGCAGTAACAATATAGGTACCTGCAGCTAATCCTGTTCTGTTTTTTGGGTCGTTGGTTCCAGTTAAATCTGACCAATCATAAGTGTACGGAGAAGTACCTCCAGTAGCATCATTTAATGTTATTGCCCCAGTAGAGGTGCCAAAACAGCTTACGTTTGTTTGCGAAGCTAAAGTGATAATTGGACAAGGAATATTTGTTGAAGATGTTGGGATGTTTAGTGTTGAATTTTGACAACTAGTGTTTCGATAATTTAGAGATGAAGAACTTACAGTTTTACTTCCACATACATTTGCCTTTGGTGTAAGTTCATATTTTAGGGTTATTGTTTCTACATTCAAAAAGTCAATGTTCCATGAAATCGATTGACCTGAAACAGATGCTGTTCCCTTTGAAGGTGTAACCGCTCCTATTGTAAAGTCATTACTAACTGACTCTGTTGCAAATGGTGTTCCAGTAATTTGTTGAGCAATCCAAGAAAGTTGAGTAGATATTTGGTTATAAATTCCAGTTAGGTTCGCTGCGTTTTCTGTAAAAAAAGCACCAGCCGTTTGAACATTGTTTAAGGTATATTCAGCATTACTTTGATCTGTTCCTGATATTGCACCAAATAAACCCACTGCAAAAATTTGATTGTTATATGTAGTTCCAGAAACAACAGTTGTTTTAGCATCATTTGCTGCTGTAATAGCTGCTTGAATACATGTGCCTTGTTGGCCATTAGTACAGTTGTCACCATTTGCTACATTTCTAGTAGCAACACCATCTGTTAAAAGCACAATACTTCTTGATGTAATACAATCAAAAGTACCTTTTGCAGTTAACTCTTGATCAGCTTTTCTAATTCCGTCCTCTATGTTTGTTGATCCATTTGCAACTAAAGCATTAACATCATTAATTAAAGTTTGTTTACCAGAAGCTAGTGTTAGAGTTCTTACTAATGAACCATTGCTACTATATTTTACTATTGCGATTTTATTTTTTCCTGTTGGATTGTTTGCTGGAGTAAAGACATTGTTTATAAAACTTATAGCAGCATCTTTTGCATAATCTAAAGGTATATTTGGATCATTAGCAATATCGAAACCCATACTTCCTGAAACATCTATTACTAAAACAACTTCAGAAGGCCTTGCCACTGGATTAGAACCTTGCAATTTTAACTCAACATCAATTTTACCACATACTCCTGGTCTTACAGTAACCGTTTTTGTTGGTGTAATTGTTTGTGAGTTTACAAATCCAGTCATTAAAAGAAAAACAAACAAAATAAATGATTTGTTCAATTTTATCTTATGGATACTTAGGTGTAATTGTCTTTTCATCTTAAACTATTTAATAGTGATATTTGGGTATGAAATGATTTAATGATTTTACTCTTGATTTGGATCACTCACTAGAGTATGTAAAATTGTAGTGATAGAATAATTGCTACAATCATTTGATGTAGCGGCAATTTCGGTGCAATTCCATCTGTTGTATGGTGTTCCAGTAGGTATTGTAAGCTTTACTAAAAAAGATTTTGTTTCGCCTGAATTCAAAACTATATCTGAAATTGGATTTGAATCAACATCTGTAAAAAAGAAATTGAGATTAACATTGTTTGATGTAGAACTACCATCATTATTTGTGCAGTTTTTATTAATATCAATTGCTTTTAAATTGAATGACGCTTGGTTGGAGGTTTCATTTGAAATTAGAAGTCTGTATTGAGTACCTTCTGATGAAATACTTCTTGAGTTTCTGTTTTTTTCAACTTGAAGTTTAGACTTACAAGAATTTTGTGCATGGATCAAACTACTACCTATCATAAAAACCAATACTGCCAATATGCTTTTTGTGTAGTATCTTAAGGAAGATTTTTTTTGGTCTATAGGTAAGTTTATTTTTTTTTGAGTAGAGGTAGCTTTCATTGTAAATGATTTTAAGTAATAATTTATGTTTTGATTAACTACTTCAAAATTAGATACAATGAAAAATATATTGTTTTTTTTTCCGTAAACAACCTGAAAAATCGTTAAAAGGAGTTTTTTTAAATGTTTTTTTGTGAATATCTTTCCATTTTTTTTGGATTTGTAATTAATTTCTGTTATATATCTAAAATAGGGAATGGTCAATCTAAATTTATTTTTGTTAAATTTTTCAATGTTTTATTTTATTTAGGATTTAGGTATATAAAAATGATAAACAATTGTTAATTAAGTTTCGATTTCGTTGTTGCCTTGAAAAATTAATGTAATTTAAGTGCTCTTTTAAACGTCTATTACTTTCTTTTTTGAGGGTAAATCACAACTACAACATAGATTTATAACTATATAATTTTTTATAAGTATGAAAAACTTAATTCTGATTCGACACGCAAAATCAAGTTGGGAAACCCCTTTGAAAGATATAGACAGACCTTTGTCTAAGAATGGTTTACAAACGGCACATAAAGTATCGAGTTATGTATCGAAATATTTGCCAAAAACCTATTTGTTTTGGAGTAGTGTCGCAGAAAGAGCTTCTCAAACAGCTTTAATTTTTGCACAAAATTTGTCTTATCCCATTGAAAGTATTATTTTCAAGGAGGATTTGTACACCTTTGATGAGCACCAATTAACTAGTGTTATTAAATCATGTGAAAATCATTTTGATAATGTAATTCTTTTTGGTCATAATGGTGCAATTACAAATTTTGTTAATAGATTTGGGGATGTTTTTATTGAAAATGTTCCTACTTCCGGTTTTGTTTCTATGCAATTTGATGTAAATGATTGGAGCTCAATCGAGAAAGGAAAAACGTTGAAAATTATTGTTCCTAAAAATTTAAAATAGTAAAGTTTTGACACATAAATATATTGATAGAGAGAAGAGTTGGTTAGCTTTTAATGCCAGAGTATTACAAGAAGCAGCAGACCATTCAGTGCCTTTATTGGACAGGTTGCGCTTTTTAGGTATTTTTTCAAATAATTTGGATGAGTTTTTTAGAGTTCGATTTGCTGCCATTCGACGATTGAGTCTTTCTGGTATCTCAGGTGAAAAATATTTAGGTGGAGTTTCTGCTCAACAATTAGTAAAAGAAATTACCGAAATTGTAATAGAACACCAAGAGGAAAGTTTGAATATCTTGAGAGATATTGAGAGTCAATTACAGCAAGAGAATATTTATATTATTACTGAAAATGATTTAGATAAGGAACAAGAAAATTATCTTAAAGATTTCTTTATTCAAAGAGTTAGTCCTGAATTGGTGACTATTATATTGAACGATTTGGCTGAATTCCCTTTACTAAAAGATACTTTTGGTTACTTGGCTATTAAGTTGGTTTTAAATAAAGAAGAGGAAGTACGTTATGCGGTGGTCGAAATACCAAAAACCATTAATCGTTTTGTAGTATTGCCTTCAAAAAATGGTAAACAGTATGTAATTCTTTTGGATGATGTCATCCGTCAAAATTTAGGCAGTATTTTTAATATTTTCGATTATAAAAAACTATCGGCTCACATGATAAAAATCACTAGAGATGCCTCTTTGGATATTGATAGTGATTTGAGTAAAAGTATGATTGAAAAAATTGCGTTGAGTGTAAAAGATAGACGAATAGGAGAACCGGTTCGATTTATTTATGATCAAGAAATTGAGGAAGATACCCTTCGTTTTTTTCTAGATAAAATGCATATCGTTTCTACAGATAGTATCATTCCAGGAGGGCGTTACCATAATAGACGTGATTATATGAGTTTTCCAAATCTGGGAAGATACGATTTGTTGTACCAATCAAATGTAGCACTTCCCATACCTGGCTTGAGTCTTGAAGGAAGTATGCTAGATAAAATCAGTAAAAAAGATTTTTTATTAAATGCACCTTATCAATCGTTTTCTTATTTGACCAAGTTCTTAAGAGAAGCCGCATTAGATCCTAATGTACTTTCTATTAAAATAACCTTATACCGTTTGGCCAAAAACTCTCAAATAATTAGTTCATTAATAAATGCTGCAAAGAATGGAAAAAAAGTTACGGTTCAAATAGAATTGCAAGCTCGATTTGATGAAGCTTCCAATATTTCATACGCAGAGCAAATGAAAACGGAAGGTATCGAATTAATTTTTGGTATAAAGGGACTGAAAGTACACAGTAAAATATGTGTTATTGAGCGTCAGGAAAATGATAAAATTAAGCGTTATGGATTTGTTTCTACGGGAAATTTCAACGAATCAACCGCAAAAATATATACAGATGTAACCCTTTTTACAAGTCATCAACAAATTTTAAAAGACATTAATAGAATTTTTGATTTCTTTGATGTCAACTATCGAGTTCATCGCTACAAACATTTAATTGTATCGCCTCATTATACTCGAAGTAAATTTACAAAGTTGATTGATAGAGAAATTTCTCATGCTTTGGCAGGTAGAAAAACTTACATTCGATTGAAAATGAATAGTCTTTCAGATTTTGAAATGATTGATAAATTGTATCAAGCGAGTAAGGCAGGAGTTAAAGTTCAATTACAAATCAGAGGGATTTGTTCCTTAATACCAGGTGTTAAAGGGTTGAGTGAAAATATTGAGGCTATCAGTATAGTAGATAACTATTTAGAACATTCAAGAGTATACATTTTTGGTAATGCCGGAATTCCAGATGTCTTTATTTCTTCTGCCGATTTTATGACCAGAAATTTAGATGCTAGAGTAGAAGTAACTTGTCCAATTTATGATCAAGATATTAAAGACGAATTGATGGATCATTTTGATTTAGGTTGGAAAGGGAATGTTAAAGCTAGATTTCATTCTGAAAATTTAGACAATTTGTATCGCAAATCAGGAGATAAACCTCTATTTAGAGCTCAAACAGAAACATACAAGTATTATCAAAACAAATTAGAAGTAGTTACAGAAGAGTTATAGAATAAAGAAGTTAAAAAATAAATGATAGAAGGAAGTATGATTAAAATTAAAAAATATGCCGCAATCGATATTGGATCAAATGCCATGAGATTACTGATTGCAAATATTGTAGAGGAAGACGGAAAGGAGACTCAATTTAGTAAGAGTTCCTTGGTGCGTGTTCCTATTCGTTTGGGGCAAGATGCTTTTACTGTTGGTGAAATTTCTCCAGAAAATATTGAAAGAATGTGCGATGCCATGAAAGCATTTAATCTTTTGATGAAGGTACACAAAGTGGAGAGTTACAAAGCATTTGCAACATCAGCAATGCGAGAAGCCTATAATGCAAAAGAAGTTGTGGCCATAATTAAGAAAAAGGCAGATATTAAAATCGAAATCATTGATGGTAAAAAAGAAGCCGCTATCATTGCTTCAACAGATTTACATCATTTATTAAAAACTGACGAAACTTATTTGTTTGTGGATGTAGGTGGTGGAAGTACTGAATTTACCCTATTTTCAAATGGAAAAATGATCACGTCACGTTCCTTTAAAGCAGGGACAGTTCGTTTACTCAATAACATGGTACATGATGTGGTATGGGACGAAATTGAAAAATGGATCAAAACCAACACGGCAGATTATGAAGAAGTTACCCTTATTGGATCAGGTGGAAATATTAATAAATTATTTAAGATGTCAGGTAAATCACAAGAGAAACCTTTGTCCTTTATTTATATTAATTCACAGTATAGCTATTTGAATTCATTAACTTATGAACAGCGAATTTCGCAGTTGGGCTTAAACTCTGACCGTGCTGACGTAATTGTGCCAGCAACACGAATTTATTTAAACGCCATGAAATGGAGCCGAGCTAGACAAATCTTTGTTCCTAAAATTGGATTATCAGACGGAATAGTAAAAGCTATGTATTACGGTAAAATTTAGTAAAAATTAAGTAGATATAAAAAGGGTGGTTCATCAATTTGAACCACCCTTTTTTAAATGATCTTTTTTAGGATTTAGTAAGGTAATACTTTGCTGCTTTTCACCTCTTCTAATAATTCAGCCATAGCCAAATAGAAAGCACTTCCACCACAAATTACACCAATTACACCTGCAATTTCGTTAATGGCTTCGCTGTTTAAAAATTTAGAAAGCGCTAATACAAAAAATAAAATGGTTAACGACAAAAATACAAATTGCTGTACTTTGCTACCTCCCCAAGTTCCCCACCACATGAATGCCGTAAATAATCCCCATAATACAAGGTAACAGCCAAAAAAAGGTGCTGGTGTTGTTCCGGCCAATTCAAAACCTGTATTGGGGAATAACCAAATGCCAACTAATGAAATCCAGAAAAATCCATAAGAAGTAAAAGCAGTACCTGCAAAAGTCTTTCCTTGGTGAAGTGAAAATATACCTGCTATGATTTGTGCCATTCCTCCATAAAAAAGCCCCATAGATATAATTACACTACTTACTGGGAAAAATCCCATATTATGAATGTTTAATAAAATAGTTGTCATTCCAAAACCTAAGAGTCCTAGAGGTGCTACATTTGCTTGTTTTTTTTCCATTTTATGCAATAATTTTGTTTTTATTTTGAATGTGCAAAATTATGCTTTAAAAAGGGCTTTAAGGTTTATGAAATGGGAAATAAATGTTAAAATAAACCACTACTTTAACATTTTTTTAAGCATCGACATGAAGTCCAAAAGTAGCTCGTAATAAATCAATAGCAGGATTGATTTCTTTTAATCGGTTGTAGCGATCTTGGTCATTTAAATTTCTTTTGACCTCGATGGATTCATTTACAATAACATCAATCGTAATTTCATGATTGTGAAGATGTCCTTTTAAATGGCCTAAAAGTCCATGTTTCTCGCTTTCAAAATCTAATTTTGAACCTTCATTGGGTAATTCAATAGTGATTTTTGTTCCGTCTAATTTAGGATCATTAATTAGCAATAATGATTCCATGATTTTGTAGCCTTTGTTTCCTAATTTTTGAGCATATTTCGTCCATTGCAACAGCATTTGCGTTTCTGTAAATACTTCTGTAGGCGAATGAACTACTTCTTTGACAATCGATTTACTGCTTTCTTCAAGGGCTTTTTTGGCACGAATACTTGATAATGACAAGGCAGAAAATTTCGTTTCGTCAGGTTTAAAATCTAGAGCAGGTTTTACTACATCTGGAACAACTTCTGCAATTGCAGGGGAAGAAATAGAAGGAATTGCAACACTAGGACTTGTTGGTTCGGGAGTAACAGTTGTACTACTTACTGCTTCTGACTTTGTATTAACAGTTATGGAATACTCTTGTTTTCGGAAATAAGTAGGGGGAATTATGAAAGCGTCAACTTTTTTTTTTCTCCATCAAAAGTGATAGAGGCCAATTGCATCAAACAAAGTTCTACTAACAAGCGTTGATTTTGACTCACTTTGTATTTCAGATCACAATCATTGGCAATTTCGATACCTTTTAATAAAAAATCAGGACTGCATTTTTGAGCTTGTACTCCATACATTTGCTGTGCTTGTTCGCCCATCTCCATCAAAACTAAGGTAGAAGGTGTTTTGGCAACCAATAAATCTCTAAAGTGAGAAGCTAAACCAGATACAAAATGATGTGCATCAAAACCTTTTGACAAGATGGTATTAAAAGCCAATAACAAATCAGGAATTTTGTTTTCCAAGATCAAATCGGTGATGTTGATATAGGTTTCGTAATCTAAAACATTTAGGTTTTCAGTTACAGCTTGTCGAGTCAAATTGCTACCGCAAAACGAAACTACACGGTCAAAAATAGACAAAGCATCTCGCATAGCACCATCTGCTTTTTGAGCAATAATATGCAAAGCGTCATCTTCAAATTGTATTCCTTGGTTTTCAGCAACATCGGCCAAATGTTCTTTAGCGTCTTTTACCGTAATTCTTTTGAAATCAAAAATCTGACAACGAGATAAAATCGTTGGAATGATTTTGTGTTTTTCGGTAGTAGCCAAAATAAAAATGGCGTGTTTTGGTGGCTCTTCTAATGTTTTCAAAAAAGCATTGAAAGCGGCAGAAGACAACATATGCACCTCATCGATAATATAGACCTTATATTGCCCGGTTTGAGGGGGAATTCGAACCTGATCAATTAGGTTCCGAATGTCATCTACTGAGTTGTTAGAAGCCGCATCCAATTCAAATACGTTAAAGGCAAAATCTTCTTCGGGATCGTCGTAGCCAGGCTGATTTATTTTACGGGCTAAAATTCGGGCGCAAGTGGTTTTACCCACGCCACGCGGACCTGTAAACAATAGGGCAGAGGCCAAATGGTTGTTTTCGATAGCATTGAGCAACGTATTGGTAATCGCTTTTTGACCAACAACATCCTTAAAGGTTTGTGGGCGATACTTACGGGCTGATACTATAAATTGTTCCATTTTTTACTAAAATTCAAAAGCAAATATAGCTTTTTATATTAATGTTTGTAGCGGTGTAGTATTGAATTCTATAAAACTTTTTGACTCGACTTGCTAAATTATTGAAAGATTGTGTTTTTAAAAGATGCACAAAAGAATCTTCTTTTTTGGACTTTGCGGTATTTTTTCAATGCTTTCAGTTCGTATCAAAATCGTATTTACAATGCTTTTTTAGTTACATAGTAGCGATACCCAATAATGGCCATTTGCCATTTTTTGGCTTTTGAGAGGTCTAAGCCTTGCTTTGTGAAACTGGGTAAAATGATTTTGTTGATTTTAGCGAGTACTTTATACATAGATTATTTTTTTCAAAGATAAAAAAAAAAAGACGGTCGTTGTAGAATGACCGTCTTTTGAATTTATATTTTATTGTTTTCAGCTTTTGCCTTTTCTATTTCTTTTTTGGCTTTTAGAATTTCTTGTTTCGCTTTTTCTATTTCGGCTTTTGCTTTTTGCATTTCAATTCTTGATAGCTCTATTTCCTTTCTAGCACGTTCCATATCGGCTTGCATATTTTCTCTGTCGTTGAGAGAGCGTTCTACATCAGCTTGAGCTCTTTTGATTATTTTGTTCACATTTACTTCAGTTCTTCCATCTTTAGTTGTAATTGCGATTACGCCGTTTTTACCATCGTCTCCATATTTTTCAATAGATATGTCTCCTTTATAAACATCCATTCTTTCGATTGATTTGGGGTCTAATTTGGAATTTAATTCTTCCATATTGACATCCACTTTTTTACCATTGATGTACACTATTGGTTTTTCACCATTATTACTTCTGGTTACGATTACCCTTTTTTGGATTTGAACTTTGGGTTGGTTTGGCGCATCTGGTGTATCTGGTGCGTCTAGAGCACCTTCTACATCAGGAACACTTGGTACATCTGGTGGAGTTAAATCCTCTTCGTCATCACTAAAAGAAAAAGAAAAGTTAGATTCTTCATCATCAGAAGAATTTAGTACTATTCTTTTATTGATTTTTCCTTTCGGATTGGCTTTTCCAGTATAAAATCCGATACTTGATTTTCCGTTGCTATCGGTATTTTTTATGAAAGTGATAGGTGAAATCGGACGGTCGCTGTCCACCTGATTGGTTCCTTTGTTACCGTTTTTGTCATCAAATTGGACTTTGATTCCTGTAATTTCTTGATTAGCATTACGCTTAACTTTCGAAATTTTTAGGTTAATACCGTGTTGGTCTTTTAGTAATTGTGCTTCTTGTTTTAATTTGGCATCAGAAGTATTTTTGTCTATGACTAAAATGATGTCCTCTGTTGTTGTTTTGGATGTTGTAGTGTGTGTTACTGTTTTCTCCTGTGCTAAAACCTTAATTTGGAAGATAAACACAAAGGCGATTAAGGCTGGAAGTATCAGCGCATACTTCCAGGAATTCCATTTTTTTGATTGATTTTTGTTTAACATAACGATTCGTTTTTTGATTAATGATTGATAAAAATGATTGGTAAGGGCAACACAATTTTCGTGTGTTGTTATTTTTAAAAGTGCCATTTGATAGGCCTTTTTGTCGTCTAGTCGTTTGGTAGCTTCGTTATCCGCAATGAATTCAAGGTTTTGAAGTATGGCTCTTTGGTACAGCCAGATAAAAGGATTGAACCAAAATACGATACTAAAAAAGCGAATAATCAAAACATCTATGGTATGGTGTTGCTCGCTGTGCACTTTTTCGTGTTCTAAAATGCTTTGTAATTCTGATGGAGTATACAAAGAAGAATTGAAAACAATCGTGTTGAAATACGAAAATGGCGCTATTTTTTCTTGAACATCTATCAATTTAAAGTCGGCTTGTTGTTGCGCTTTGGTTTTATACAATACTCGATTCAAACTCCAATAATCTATTCCGAATTTGATAAAAAACAAAGCAGAGCCTACTATATAAATGGCAATGGCGGTCAAATACCAATCTATTTCAAAGGTTTTCTCAGGCGCAACTTGCTGCAGTGGCAGTTCTGAAATAGGAAAAGTAAGTGGAGTAGGGTTTACCCAAACGATTTTGGTTATGTAGAATAACGGAAGCACCACAGCTGTTCCTAATCCAGCGAGTAAGAAAAAGCGATTGGCTGTAAAAAATGTTTCTTTTCGTAACAAGAAATAGTAAGCCAAATAAAATAAAGCAATCAAACCGCTTGCTTTTAGTAAGTAGATATAGAGGGTTTCCATAACGCTTATTTTTGTTCAATCATCGCTACTATTTCTCGTAACTCTTCAGCAGATATTTTTTCTTCTTTCGCAAATTGCGATACCATATTCTTATAGGAACTGCCAAAAAATGTTTCTATGGCATTCGACATGAATTTCTTGCGATAGTCATCAATCTGAACTACTGGAAAATATTGATGGGTGTTACCAAAAGCGTTGTGCGACACATATCCTTTCTCTTCTAAATTTCTAACAATCGTAGAAAGGGTGTTGTAGTGGGGTTGTTCTTCTGTGATTTCTGCTTGAATTTCTTTTACAAAGGCTTTTTTTAGCTTCCATAAAATGTGCATAATTTCTTCTTCCTTGTTGGTTAATTTTTGCATCTTGATTACGTTTGATTTAATGACAAAACAAACCTACAACTATTTTTGTAGTTGATAAACTAAAAATATAGTTATTTAACTAAATTTTAAGTTAGTTAAAATTTCGCTATCTCAAAATGCAGTAAAACAAGGAGTTATTGGTTTTCTTTGCGAACCAATCGCATTACCCAAATACAACCCAAAATCGATAATACGCCCAAGAAAGCCATAAAAAGCCAATTGTTTTGGTAGCCAAATCGACTGATAATATCCATTCCTGTTTTGGAACTAACAATATGAGCCAAACTAAAACTCATCGTAAAAAGCGCCATATAACGCCCTTCGTGTCCTTTGGGAGCTCGGCTCAAAGCAAAAGAATTCGAAAAAGGAAAAATGAACATTTCTCCAAAAGTGATAAACAATAAACTAATCACTAAAAAGCCCACCCAAAAATTGAACAACAACGCAAGGAAACTAAATGACATACAAACGCAGCCCCAAAGAATGATTTTGAGTTTGTTCACGTTTTTGCGTTGAGAAGCGCTTACGATAGGCATTTCTAGGAAAAAGATAATCAATCCGTTCAACGACAATAGCAAACCACTTTGAAATTCAGTCAATTCAAATTGTTCTTTATGATACAAAGGCAAAGTAGTAAACAATTGAAAAAATAAAACGGCTGTAATGAAACATACAAACAAGAAAATCCAAAAAACGGTGTCTTTAAACACTGATACTCTTGTAGCATTGATTTCTTTCAGTTTTTCTTTGTCGATAGTGCTTTTCTTTTCCTTTACCAAAAGGGCAAAAATCAAAATAGAGACTATACACGAAGCCCCGTCTATCCAAAACAATCCTTGATAACCCATTCCCATAATGATTAAACCGCCAAGCGCTGGCCCAGCCGCAAAACCAAGGTTTACGGCCAATCGCACTAAGGTCAAGGCTCTAGTTCTATTTTCTGGTTTGGCATAAGTTCCTAACGAAACAAACATCGCGGGTCGAAACATATCAGCAACCGACATAATAAAGAACATACTGAAGCACAATCCCCAAAAGGAAGTCACATATTGAACGAAGAAAAACAAAACGCCAGTAGTAAATAAACTGAAAATCATGATTTTGTAAAAACCAATCTTGTCAGATAGTTTTCCACCTAGCCAAGAACCGAGCATAGAGCCTAAACCAAAACATACCATAATCCAACCGACTTGACTAAACGAAAAACCAAGGTCTTCTTTCAAGTATTTGGACAAAAAAGGCAACACCATCGTTCCTGCTCGATTGATAAAAGTCATTAAAGTTAGTATCCAAATTTCTCTCGAAAAGCCTCGGTAATTGTCAAAATAGCGTTGAATGGCAGTGGTCAGCATCTTTTTTTTCGTTTTGCCAAAGGTACTAACTTTGATCGGAAGCACTTTGCTGACTGCTAACTTTAAGTTATTTTTGCCAAAAACGACTCGAAAATGAAAAAAGCACTTCTTGTATTGATGATTATTTGCTCAAATTGGACTTTCGGACAAGCTCAAAAAGGTAGCGAAGCCGTAGAAAAATTCCAAAAAGAACTCAATGCAGAATATGCTTCTCCTGAAAAAAGTCCTTTGCTCAAAGAGGATTTAGCCGTTTTCAAAAGCTTGGATTTTTTTCCTTTCAATCCCAACTTGCAAATTGAAGCCCGTTTCGTTCGTACGCCAAATGAGAAGGTGTTCGAAATGAAAACCTCTACGACAAGAAAACCTTTGTACATTAAATTCGGAGAAGCACATTTCACTATCGATGGGAAAGATTTAGTGCTCAATATTTATCAAAACATCGAACTTTCCAAAAAGAAAGAATATGTAGACTATTTGTTTTTGCCTTTTTCTGACCTGACTTGCGGCAAAGAAAGTTACATCGGCGGACGCTACATCGATTTGAAAATCCCAACAAACGATACTATTTTTATAGATTTCAATACGGCTTACAACCCTTATTGCGCTTACAATCACAAATATTCTTGTCCCATAGTACCGCTTGAAAATGATTTACCAGTAGCCATAAATGCGGGAGTAAAAAAGTTTCACGACTAAATGAAGTATTTCAATTTACATACGCACAAAGCCACCCAAAATCCCAACCGAATCGAGTTGGTTAATCAGTATCCAAACGAGTTCGAGAACTCTTTTTCCTATTATTCCATAGGCATTCATCCTTGGTACATTGTGGAGGAGCGGATAGCAAACGATTTAGAAATCATCGAGAAACAACTCCAAGACCCCAATTGTTTGGCTTTGGGCGAGTGCGGCTTAGACAAACGAATTGCTATTCCGTTAGAGATACAACAAGCCGTTTTTGAACAACAGTTGCATTTGGCGCAAAAGTACAACAAACCCGTGGTGATTCATTGTGTGGCGGCGTATCAGGAGGTAATTGCTAGTAGCAAAAAGTTAAAAATCACTGTTCCGTTGCTCATTCACGGATTCTCAAAGAACGAAATCGTGGCGCAATCGTTACTCAACAACGGGTTTTATCTGTCTTTTGGGAAGTATTTGGTTCAAAATCCAGCCTTGGCAAGCGTTTTTCAAAAAGTGCCAGACCATCAGTTTTTTCTAGAAACCGATACCATCGAAAACGGAATCGAAGAAGTCTACGCTTTGGCCTCCCAATACAAAAACACGACTGTTGAAACCATACAGCAACAAATCAACGCAAACATAAAGCGAGTTTTTGGATTACAACTCGATTGATTTTAGAATGAAATGAGTTTTTAGGAGCAGAAAAAATAGGCATTTTAGCCAGCAAAGTCCCGTTATCCGCTATATCTTTGCTTTTTTAAAGAAAAAAAGCAAAGGATGCCGCTCCTACCGGGGCTAGAAGAGAAGATTGGGGATTTTTAGGAAACATTTTAAAAAAGAAAATAGATTCAAATAAAAACAGAAACATATCAGTCATTGAAAGTTGTACTAATCAGTTTAAAAAAGTTGAAATTGATAACTACGCTTTTAAGAACAAACAAGTTTTACTCTTATGCACTTTCATTGTGCTTAAAATAATAAGTAGCAAAAACTAAAATGACTCAAATGTTTATAAAATAATCAAATAACAAAGAATAACTTTAAACAAAGAATATGGCAGAGTGGACCGAAAGAGCGGAGCTTTTATTTAAAGCCGAAGGATTACAAAAATTACAAAATGCAAATATACTAGTCGTAGGACTAGGAGGAGTAGGCTCATTTGCTGCCGAGTTTTTGGCAAGAGCAGGCGTAGGAAAGATGACCATAGTAGATGGAGATGTGGTCGATATTACCAATATTAATCGTCAATTACCAGCTTTACATTCCACTGTAGGGCAACCCAAAGTAACCGTCGTTGGCGACCGATTAATGGACATCAATCCCGCACTTAACCTTACCCGAGTACAAGAATTTCTTTCACCAGAACGCGCCTTCGAAATCGTAAATAATGACTATGATTACGTATTAGATTGTATTGATAGTGTAACTCCCAAAATCAATTTAATTCTAGGAGCCCAAAGATATAGAGTAAAAATTATTAGTAGCATGGGTGCTGGAGGAAAAATGGAAGCTTCAAAGGTTAAAGTTGCTGATATTTCTAAAACCATCAATTGCAGTTTTGCTCGAACGATCAAAAGACGTTTGAAAGCACATAATTTATACAAATTGAAAGTGGTTTTTTCTTCCGAAATTCAAGATCCAACCAGTTTAAAATTAACAGATGGTACTAATTTTAAAAAATCTTTTTACGGGACCAATAGCTATATGCCAGGTCTTTTTGGTTTGCATGCCGCCGAAACCGTAATTCGATATTTACTGAAGAATTAGTTCTTAGTGGCTAGTACCTAGTAACTAGTGATTAGTTCAATTCAATACAAACAAAGCAACTTAGAAACTTAAAAAAAATATGATACAAACTGTAATTTTTGATATGGATGGGGTAATTGTAGATACAGAACCTGTTCATCGTTATGCCTATTACCAATTATTCGATGAATTAAATGTTAGCGTTCCCGAGGAAATGTATACTTCTTTTACTGGTTTTTCAACTCGAAATACTTTTCAGTTTTTGAAAAATCAGTTCAATTTACAACTGGAAGTAGAAGATTTAATTCAGCAAAAACGCAACCGTTTTAATGATGCTTTTGATACTAAAGAAGATTTGGAATTGTTGGCTGGAGTAGAAAATTTGATTAAAGATTTACATCAAAACGGAATGCAGTTAATCGTGGCTTCATCAGCTTCAAAAGTGACTATTGATAGAGTGTTCACAAGATTTAATTTACATCAATACTTCTCGCATATTGTAAGTGGCGAAGATTTTCCGCAATCCAAACCGCATCCTGCTATTTTTGAGCACGCGGCCAATTTGTCTACTGCTCCTAAGCAAAGCTGTATCGTCATCGAAGATAGTACCAATGGTGTAAAAGCCGCTAATGCCGCTGGAATTTTTTGCGTGGGGTACAAAAGTTTTCATTCCAAAGATCAAGACTTGTCTACCGCAGATACTATTATTCAAAATTTTACCGAATTAAATGCCAATACGATTTCGAAATTGGGTTTTTAATGTTAAAGAGTTAAAATATTGAATCTTATTTGTAAATTTGAAGCACTAACTTAAAAAAGTATCATGAAAAAAATCATTATTGCTTTAGCAATTTTTATTGCTAATTTCACTATCGAGGCGCAAGTAAAAACGCCTGCTCCTAGTCCAAAAGCGACCATTATGCAAACAGTGGGACTAACGGATGTAGAAGTGGTGTATTCAAGACCAGCGGCCAAAGGAAGACCAGTTTTTGGAAACTTAGTTCCTTTTGGAAAATTATGGAGAACGGGAGCTAACGCGAATACTACTATTTCATTTTCAGATGATGTAGTGATTGATGGTAAAACCTTGAAAAAAGGAAAATATGCTTTGTATACTGTTCCAAAAATTGGTAGTTGGGAAGTTATTTTTTATAGTACAACTGACAATTGGGGGTTGCCAGAAGAATTCAAAGAAGAAAATGTAGCCTTGCGTACTACTGTTAAAGAAGAAGCTTTACCAAAAGCAGTAGAATCATTTACTATTGGTATTAATCATTTGGATTTGAATTCAGGGCATTTGGATTTAGCTTGGGAAAATTCTTCAGTATCAATGAAATTTGAAGTGCCTACTCAAAAAATAGCTACCGCAAGTATTGAAAAAGTTTTAGCAGGTCCAACAGCAGGGGATTATTTTTCTTCGGCACAATACATTTTTCAAGCAGAAGGTGATATAACCAAAGCTAGAACCTATATTGACAAAGCTTTGGATATGACCAAAGAAAAGCCTTTTTGGTATTTACGTTTAAAATCTTTGATTCAAGCCAAACAAGGTGATAAAGCGGGAGCAATAGAAACTGCAAAATTGTCTCTTGCCGCTGCTGAAGCCGCTAAAAACCAAGATTATGTAAAAATGAATAAAGACAGTATAGCAGAGTGGAGCAAAAAATAATCTGCAATATTTATTAAAATAGAAATCCCGTTCGTGTCCAATCGAACGGGATTTTTTTATAATCTGAATCTGTTTTTAATCAAACAAATCGGAAGACAGATAACGATCACCACGATCACATATAATAGCGACAATGACTCCTGACTCTAAGGTTTCGGCAATTTTTACTGCAGCTGCTACTGAACCACCGCTACTCATTCCAGCAAAAATGCCTTCTTCTTTAGCTAAACGTTGAGTCATGGCTCTAGCTTCGGCTTCAGTTACTTCTATAACGGTATCCACTTTTGAAGCATCAAAAATTTTAGGTAAATATTCTTGTGGCCATTTGCGAATACCCGGAATTTGAGAGCCATCACTAGGTTGTGCCCCAATAATTTGAATCGATGGATTCTTTTCTTTCAAATAGGTTGAAGTACCAATAATAGTTCCTGTTGTCCCCATCGCCGATACAAAATGGGTTACGGTTCCTTCGGTGTCTTCCCAAATTTCTGGACCTGTAGTGTTGTAATGTGCCTTCCAATTGTCGTTATTGGCAAATTGGTTGAGCATTATGTAACCTCCTTCTGCGACTTTTTTGTCGGCATAATCTCTTGAACCAATGATGCCAATACTTGCAGGAGTCAAGATTACAGTGGCTCCATAAGCTCTCATGGTTTGTGTGCGTTCTATGGTAGAATCTTCAGGTAAAACCAATTCAATTTCGATGTTGAATAATTGTGCAATCATGGCCAATGCGATGCCTGTGTTTCCACTGGTTGCTTCGATTAATTTATCGCCTTTTTTGATATCGCCTCGTTCAATTGCCGATTTAATCATATTGTAGGCTGCACGGTCTTTTACACTTCCTCCAGGATTGTTTCCTTCAAGTTTTAGAAGCAATTTTACGTTGGGATTATGTACTAAATTTTGACTTATTACTAATGGTGTGTTTCCAATAAGATCGACTAACTTTTGTGGTTTCATTATCGTTTTTCTTTTATCTTAACCTCAGTTGTTGTTGTGTTTAATACAGTAGAATCGGCTGGTATTGATTTTGTTACCCATGAATTTCCACCTACGATACTATTTTGTCCTATTACAGTTTCGCCTCCAAGTATAGTGGCATTGGCATAAATACAGACATTTTTTTCAACGGTTGGATGGCGTTTAGCATTTTTCATTTCTTTACTAACACTTAGCGCACCCAAAGTGACTCCTTGGTATATTTTGACGTTTTCTTCGATTACAGTGGTTTCTCCAATTACAATTCCAGTGGCGTGATCAATAAAAAATGGCGAAGCAATGGTAGCTCCTGCATGAATGTCTGTACCCGTAATGCGGTGTGCGTATTCACTCATTAACCTTGAAAAAAGCAATAAATCCAGTAAATACAATTCATGACTTAAACGATAAATGGCAATAGCGTAAAAACCTGGGTAAGCTAAATATACTTCTTCGATACTATTCGAAGCGGGGTCATTTATAAGAATGTAAGCCGCATCTTGATTGAGTTGTTCTAAAACGAAAGGCAATTTTTCAAGGAAACTATCCCAAGCACTTTCACAATGGGTGGTTGCTTTTTTACAAGCAATTTTTGCAATTTCTTTGAATTGAACCTCCAATTCATCAATACTTTGGTCTAAAGGAGCATTTGAATCAAAAAGGGTATAAAACAGTTTTTCAGTAAAAGCTTCTGTTTTGGTTTTTATACTATAATTAATAGACAAATGACTCTTTTGCGAATGAATATTTTGAATAATTTGATGTCTTGACACAATAGTAAGATTATAAGATGAATTCGAAAACGTAAAAATAAGATGTTTTTTAGATATGTAACTAATTTTTGTGGCAATAAATCATAATTTTTCCTATTTATTAGATAGATTTTGTAGGACTATAAATTTGTTTCTTTTTTAGTAAGTTACCTTGAATTAATCGCGAAAATTAGCTTAAAAAAGAGAGTTTAATCATTAAATAATGATCATTAAATCGAAATTATGAATGATATTTTTACTCGAATGAAAAAGTAATTTAAATCAAAAAATGTTTGTAGGTATAGCCACCAATGACAAAGAAGAGATTAATTGCTATTAAAACAGTTAAACCTTTTTTGGTAAAAGTTGTTTTTTTGGTGGTGTAAAACAAAAGAATTCCCACTAACATTGTAAGCATGGAATATACTGCTGGATACATAACAAACGCGGTACTCCATTCTCCTTTTAGCAACAAAAGCAGGGCGCGTTGAAATCCACAACCCAAGCATTCTATACCAAAAAGTGTTTTGCTCAAACAAGGAATCATATATTCTTCTAAATGCATCGTCATTAATTTGATACAATTTTACAAAAAAAAGCCGATTCCTTTTTCAATAATCGATCTCACCAGTTTTATTTCTTATTTTTGGAGCTTGAAATTTTTTGAAATGAAGAAATTGATGATTTTGATAGTGGCAGTAGCCATAGGAGTTGCTTTTTATGAACAAACTAAACCAGATAAAAATGTTTATTTGATAGTTATGGCTATGATTATTTTCATGTATGGAATGATGCGATTAAGTGGTAAAACGCCAAGTAAAAATCAAGATAAAGAAGAAAATGATGTGGAATAAAGGAGATAAAGTAGCGGTACTAGACGACGATATTAATGGTATTGTTCTAGCGATCAATGGAACCCAAATTACTATTGAAACCGAAGATGGTTTTGTAATGAATTTTGCAACTCATGAATTACTTAACATGAACCAATCGAGTAATTTAATGGATGCTATTAGAAGGATTAATGTAGATGAAATTATCAAAGAAAAAACGATTCCAACACCCAGAAGTTTTGTAAAAGAACGCAAAGAAAAAAAGGAAGTTGGCGTACCTGAATTTGATTTGCACATTGAGAAATTAGTACCCAATAAGCGTGGTATGACGAATTATGATATTCTAACTTTGCAAGCCGATACCGCCAAACGCCATATTGATTTTGCGATTAGAAATAGAATACCAAAAATCGTTTTCATCCACGGCGTTGGAGAAGGAGTACTGAAAGCCGAGTTGGATTTTCTACTAGGACGTTATGACAATGTTTCGTTTCAAGATGCCAATTATCAAAAATATGGTTTAGGGGCAACTGAAGTATACTTTAAGCAAAACGCAAAGTAATTTTTATCAAAAAAAGGTCAATTCAGTAAAGAATTGACCTTTTTTTGATTGTTGATTTGAGTGTTAATTGGTGATTAATTCTCCGTAAATATAGGTGTCACCCAATAAAAAGCTGTCTTCTCCACGGGTCATTTTTGCTTTCTTAAGTATAATCGTATGTTTATATCCTGTGCCAAAAGTAGTGGTTGTTACTTCGATAATGCCTTCAGAATTAGCAATACCTGCTGCCGCCTTCCACTCTTGAAGAACAGTTGGTGTAAGTGGAGGTGTGGTAGTACAGAAAAAATCACCTGTCAACAAACCGTTATAGGATTTGTAGACTAGACTATTTTTAGTAGTACCCAATAATCCAACTCTAGGAGTATTCAAAGGAGTACTTTCGCTTTTAATTAGTTCAGGATCAATATTGCTTAAAGTTAATGCTTCGCTCTTAATAAAGTTATAAATATTTTTTGAAACAGTACATCGGTTTAGCGCCTGAGTGAAAGCAAAAGGTAGCAAAGTAGCCATGGTCACCTGATTTCCAAAAACAAACTCAGGATAAGTTTGATCTTTACCGTCTGACTTTTTAAAAGTAATATTTCTCAATACTATAAAATGATTATAGCCTGTAATTCGAGTACTATTGTTGGTCTCATCAATTTTTTTGATCGGTGTCGATGCAATTTCAACAATACCGGCTGTTGCATTCCATTGATCTGTTACAATTGGTGTTCCAGGAGGTATAGTTTCGCAAATGTTGGCTTGCGATACTTTTCCATCGTAGAAACGATACACCACCCGATTTTCACCACCGATGATAACAGATTGCGTTTTGGTTTCGTTTGGTAAAACTAATCGTGGAAGCTCCAGCAATAAGGCTTCTTTTTCGTTGAGTTTGTAAATAATACCATTAGTTTCGCATTTGGCCACCGTGGCATTGTCAAAATTAATATCTTCTAAAAACAGGTCGCCATCATCGCAACTGTTCAAAATTAGTGATAAGAATAAGATACCTAAAAATCGTTTCATTATAGAGTTTATTTTAAGCAAAAATAGAATTTTTAATTGGTATCCGCTTCATCTCTTTTTTAAAATGATGTTAATGTAGCCGATTTGTTTTGGAAGAAAAAGACAAGCCAAATGAAATTAGTACCTTTGCCGTCCTATTTAATCTAAATGAAACAAACGAAATATTATCTTGCTGCATTTTCCGCTTTCTTTATTTGGGGATTTTTCAGCTTGGCACTAAAACCTATTGCCGATTTTCCTTCTTTGGACATTCTTTTTTACCGTGTTTTTTTTAGTGTTGCACTTTTGACGCTTTTGAATGTTGTTTTTAGAAAAAGTGTGATTCGAGAGAATTGGGTTCTTTTTCTAAATTTTGAGTCAAAAGTTAAGAAAACCATTTTGTGGTTGACATTAGGAGGAAGTTTAATACTGGCTTCGAATTGGTTTATTTTTATTTATGTTGTCAATCACGTTAGTGTGAAGGCAGGTTCCTTGGCTTACTTGATTTGCCCGATACTGACGACCGTTTTTGCCTTTTTTCTTTTAAAAGAAACACTTTCAAAGACGCAATGGTTTGCGGTTTCATTGAGTGTTGTGAGTTGTTTGTTGTTGTCAATGAATGATTTACATGATATTTTTTATAGCTTGGTGGTAGCGGCGTCTTATGCGCTCTATTTGGTAAGTCAACGAAAAAACAATCAAATGGATAAACTATTGGTGCTCAATGTGCAGTTGCTTTTTATTGCGCTGTTGATACTGCCATTTTATCCTATTTATAGCGGTCCGCTTCCTACAACACCTTTGTTTTATGGTTGTTTGTTATGTATTGTGGTCTTTTTTACGATTATTCCTTTATTTTTAAATTTGTTTGCATTGAAAGGAATTTCCTCTGCGACAGTTGGAATTTTGATGTATATCAATCCAATGATTAATTTTGCAATTGCTTTGTTGTATTTCAAAGAGAAAATAAATGGAATTCAACTCTTTTCGTATGTACTGATTTTGATTTCTGTTGTGATTTTTAATAAGAAAGTGATATTGGAACTATTGAAAAAATCGAAAGAAAAACGATTGGTTGCCTAAAGAACGCAAAGCATTCGCATTTAAAAAAAAATAGCCACGAATAGCACAAATAGGCACTAATTTTTTGCAATTTTTAAAATGGAATGGCACAAATTTTATAGATCTTAAGAATTCGTTCAATAAAAAACTGTTGCAAATTAGTGTTTATTAGTGTTGTTTGTGGCGAAAATTTTAAAAGTGAATTTCCTGTAAAGAACGTTTGGTTTTGCAGGGTTTGCGTGAGGGTAGAAGTGGAGCTCTTTTTTAGAGACTTTTTTGGCTCTAAAAAAAGCGGGAACGGATGCCCGACCCGACTTTTTTTGGCGGGGCACGCCCAAATAAAAATGAATAGTATTTAATTATGAAAAAAGTATATCTCGACAATGCTTCTACAACTGCGATGCGTCCCGAAGTGATTCAGGTGATGGTAGATTGTATGGCGCAAGATTATGGAAATCCGTCGTCTACGCATAGTTTGGGGCGTCACGCCAAAAGTATTTTGGAACTGTCTAGAAAGAGCATTGCCAAGGCTTTGAATGCTACGGCGCAAGAGATTTTGTTTACATCGGGTGGGACTGAGGCCAATAATTGGATTTTACGTTCGGCAGTGAAGGATTTGAAAGTGAGGCGAATTATTTCGAGCAAAATGGAACATCATGCGGTTTTATATCCTATTTTGGAATTGCAAAAGGAGTTTGGTGTTCAAGTGGAATATGTAGAAAATTCGGTTGATGGCGTTCTTGATTTGACGCATTTAGTGAGTTTACTTTCTGAATCTACGGAGAAAACGTTGGTGAGTTTAATGCATGTGAACAATGAAACGGGGGTGGTTTTGGATTTGGAACGTGTGTCACAAATTTGTCAAGAGCATCATGCTTTGTTTCACTCGGACACGGTGCAATCTGTAGGCAAAGCGATTTTGGATTTGCAAAAAGTGCCTGTAGATTTTATAGTGAGCAGTGCCCATAAATTTCACGGTCCAAAAGGCGTTGGTTTTGCTTTTATTCGAAAAAATTCGGGTTTGCAGCCTTTGTTTTTTGGTGGAGAGCAAGAAAAAGGACTGCGTTCTGGAACCGAAGCAATTCATCAAATTGCTGGAATGGCAAAGGCTTTGGAAATTTCTTATGCCAATTTAGAAGCTGAGCAGCAGCAAATTAGTGCTCTAAAGCAGTATTGTTTGGAACAATTAGCGTTGCACTTTGCTGGAGTGAAAGAAAATGGAGTTGCTACTTTTTATCCGATTTTGAATGTGCAATTGCCTTTTTCAGCGGATAAAACGGCTATGATTTTGTTTTATTTGGATATGAAAGGGATTTTTGTTTCAAGAGGAAGTGCTTGCCAGTCGGGAAGTGTGAAGCCGTCGCATGTATTGGCTGAAATGCTCTCGGAAGATGATTTGAAAAAACCAAGTTTGCGAATATCGTTCAGTCATTTATCCACTCAAGAAGATGTAGATTTATTGATTGAGGCGTTGAAGGGCCTTTAAGGCTCTCTTATAAAAATGCAAAACCTGACAATTGTAAAGTTGTCAGGTTTTTTGTTATATACAATTTTATGTTATTCGAACAATCCTTCGATGCTCAAATAGCGTTCCCCGGTGTCGTAGCAAAAAGTAAGTACAGTTGCACCATCTGGGATTTCGTTTAGTTTTTTAGCTACAGCGGCTAAAGAGGCACCAGATGAAATGCCTAACAGGATTCCTTCTTCTTTAGCGGCTCTTTGTGCATAAGCAAATGCCTCGTCTTTGCTAACTTGTATGGTGCCGTCAAGTAATTCGGTGTGTAAATTGGTGGGTATAAAACCAGCACCAATCCCTTGAATTGGGTGTGGACTTGGAGCGCCTCCACTAATTACAGGAGAAGCTTCTGGTTCTACCGCAAATACTTTTAGGTTAGGAAAGTGTTGTTTTAGGATTTCTGCACAACCTGTAATATGTCCACCAGTGCCCACTCCAGTGATGAGGTAGTCAATTCCGTTTGGAAAGGCGTTGATGATTTCTTGGGCTGTTTTTTGCTTGTGCACCTCAATATTTGCAGGGTTTTCGAATTGTAGTGGTGACCAAGAGTTTGGGATTTCGTTGACTAGTTCTTGCGCTTTTTCAATGGCGCCTTTCATTCCTTTTTCGCGTGGTGTCAATACAAATTCTGCACCGTAGATACTCATTAAGCGACGTCTTTCTATGGACATTGATTCTGGCATAACCAAAATAAGTCGGTATCCTTTCACTGCCGCCACCATAGCTAAGCCAATGCCTGTATTGCCTGAGGTAGCCTCGATGATGGTACTTCCTTTTTGTATAATTCCTTTTGCTTCTGCATCTTCAATCATGGCTAGAGCAATACGGTCTTTGATACTAGCCCCAGGATTGGCACGCTCTAGTTTTATCCAAACGGATGCTTTATCTCCAAAAAGTTTATTGATTTTTACATGAGGCGTATTGCCAATTGTTTCAAGTATGTTGTTGTAAGTCATGATTGTAATTATTTAGTTTTAAATCCTAGTAAATTTATAGAATAAATTGGTTTTACCAAAACAGCAACAGTTAATTCTATGGTAAAATGAAATTACATAAAAAAATCCGTTTTGTTATACACAAAACGGATTCTATATTTATCTATAATCTACTTAAGAAGATTTAAAACAAAATGTTACAAGTGAATTACTTCGCCATAAGCATCAGCTACGGCTTCCATAACCGCTTCACTCATAGTTGGGTGAGGATGGATGGCTTTTAAGATTTCGTGACCTGTAGTTTCTAATTTACGAGCTACAACTGCTTCAGCAATCATATCCGTAACACCAGCTCCAATCATATGGCATCCTAACCATTCGCCGTATTTAGCATCGAAAATTACTTTCACAAAACCATCTGCAGCTCCAGAAGCTTTTGCTTTTCCAGAAGCAGAGAATGGGAATTTACCAATTTTCAATTCATATCCTTTTTCTTTGGCTTGTTTTTCTGTCAAACCAACAGAAGCAATTTCTGGCGTTGCATAAGTACAACCTGGTACATTTCCGTAATCGATTGGTTCTACGTGCAGACCTGCAATTTTTTCAACACAGTTGATTCCTTCTGCAGAAGCAACGTGTGCCAAAGCTTGTCCTGGAGTTACATCTCCAATAGCATAGTAACCAGGAATGTTAGTAGCATTGTATGCATTTACTAAAATTTTATCTCTATCAGTAGCAATACCTACTTCTTCTAATCCAATGTTTTCGATGTTGGTTTTGATTCCAACAGCCGATAATAAAATATCTGCTTCTAAAACTTCTTCACCTTTAGCCGTTTTTACATAGGCTTTTACACCAGCACCAGTAGTATCGATTCTTTCTACTGAAGAGTTAGTCATAATTTTAACTCCTGCTTTTTTCATAGAACGTTCCATTTGTTTTGAAATGTCTTCGTCTTCTACAGGAACAATATTTGGCATAAATTCTACAATAGTAACCTCTGTTCCCATTGAGTTGTAGAAATGTGCAAACTCTACTCCAATTGCTCCAGAACCTACAATAATCATTGATTTAGGTTGAGTTGGCAAAGTCATCGCTTGTCTGTAACCAATTACTTTTACACCATCTTGTGGTAAGTTAGGTAATTCACGAGAACGAGCACCCGTAGCAATAATGATGTGATCAGCACTGTATTCAGTTACTTTTCCATCTTTATCAGTAACGTCAAGTTTTTTTCCAGCTTTTAGCTTTCCAAATCCGTCAATAACGTCAATTTTATTTTTTTTCATTAAGAACTGAACGCCTTTGCTCATTCCGTCAGCTACACTTCGGCTGCGGTTAACTACAGCACCAAAATCTTTGTCAAATTCTTTTACAGTCAATCCATAGTCAGAAGCATGTTTTAAATAATCAAAAACTTGTGCTGATTTTAGTAAGGCTTTAGTTGGGATACACCCCCAGTTCAAACAAACGCCACCAAGATTTTCTTTTTCAACTACAGCTACTTTAAAACCTAATTGTGAAGCTCTAATGGCTGTTACATAACCTCCAGGCCCACTTCCTAAAACTATAATATCGTATTTCATTTGTATGTGTTTTCTAAATTAATTTCAAGTTGCGAAATTAAGGATTTATTTTAAAAAAAATTAGACCTTTCAAAAGTTTATTAGTTCGTAGCATCCGTAAAAACTATTATTTCATTTTTAAGAAAGCTTCCTTATAATTACTTGTTGAAAAATATTCGTTTTTTAATTTTTTCAAATGATTGAGGACTTCCTCATGTTGCGGATATTTTGGATTAAGACAATCTTTAATTTCCGTGTCCGTTACTGTTATCACTAAATACCAAAAACCTGTTCTAGTTGCGTAAAAATCTTCTAATAATGACTCTTTTCCTTTACTATTTCTATCAGCATCTATAATAAATGGGATCAAATTTATTGTTTCTGTTGTTCTCTCACGTTCAAAAAAAGATAAATAATACCTAGTGTTATTGATAGTAATTGGCACATTTGAATCGACATTGAAATGCTTCAAATTGTATTTAGTGTTGATGAAATTATAAAACTCATTTGCATTCTTGGGGTCTTCAAAAATGTATCCGTAAAAATTTGGTAAGTCTTTTTTGAATTTTTTTGCCTTAATGATTTTTTCTCCTTCGATATTTGGAGCAATTTTGTACGGTATGCAAGAATAAGCTAGGAGAATTAGAAGCCAACAACTGAGTTTTTTCATACTGCTAAGTAAGAACTAATTATGTGAATGTAATAATTAATTCGCTATTGAAAACTGCGAATCATACAGGTTTTTATAAAAACCATTTTCTAAATTCAATAGCTCAAAATGGGTTCCTTGTTCTACAATCAAGCCTTTGTCCATAACTACGATTTTGTCAGCGTTTACAATTGTAGCCAGACGGTGCGCAATCACTATTGAAGTTCTGCCTTGCGTAATGGTTTCGGTGGCGCGCTGAATCAATTCCTCTGAATACGTATCGATAGATGACGTGGCTTCATCCAAAATCAAAATGCTCGGATTAGAAACAAAAGCACGTAAAAAAGCAATCAATTGGCGTTGACCAGACGAAAGCATAACCCCGCGTTCTTTTACGTCAAAATTATAATCATCAGGCAAACTCATGATAAAGTCATGTACTCCAATTTTTTTGGCAGCAGCTACTACTTCCTCTCTTGTAATTTCAGGATTATTAAGGGTAATGTTGTTGTAAATAGTATCGGCGAACAAAAAAACGTCCTGAAGCACCACCGCTATTTGTTTTCGTAAAGAACTTAATGAATAGTTGTCGATATTTTCGTTATCAATACAAATCGTACCGCTGTTGATTTCGTAAAAACGATTCAATAAATTAATTATAGTCGATTTTCCTGCGCCTGTAGAACCCACAATAGCAATGGTTTGTCCGGCTTTTACTTCCAAATCGATACCTTTTACCACTTCTTCGTCAGGGATATAGCCGAATCGTACTTTTTTGAACGAAATATTTCCCTTGAAAATCGGCGCTTCTACTGTTCCTTTGTCTTGAATTTGGTCTTCGGTATCCAAAATATCAAACACACGATTGGCTGCAATCATTCCCAATTGCATTTCGTTGAATTTATCCGCGATTTGGCGCAAGGGATTGAATAGCATTCCGATAAACATAGTGTACGAAAACAAATCTCCAAATGTGGTAAAGTTGTCACCGTTCAATATTTTGATTCCACCATACAAAACGATAAATCCTAACGTCAATGACGAGATAATATCAGCAATAGGGAAGAAAATGGAGTTGTACAAAATTGTTTTTATCCACGCTTTTCTATGTTTATCATTAATGTTTTTGAATTTATCAAACTCAATATCTTCACGATTGAACAACTGAACGATTTTCATTCCTGTTACGCGTTCTTGAACGAAAGTGTTCATATTCGCAATTTGGGTACGAACTTCCTCAAAAGCCACTTGCATTTTCTTTTGGAAAATACGCGTGAAAAAGACCAAAACCGGCATGGCTACAATGACAATCCAAGTGAGTTTCCAGTTCATATAGAACATAAAAATAAGTACCACAAGCATTTTCATCAAATCACTAATAATCATGAAAAGTCCTTGACTAAAAATACGAGCAATGGCTTCAATGTCCGAAACACATCGGGTTACGACTTGTCCAACAGGAACCAAATCAAAGTATTTCATCCTAAAACTGAGCAAATGTGCAAACAATTTAATTCGGATGTCTTTTACAATATCTTGGCCCAACCAATTGGCCCAAAACACAAAATAGAATTGCGAAAAAACTTCTAGAAGCAATACAATTCCCATCAAAGACACATACAAAAGTAAACCTTGTTGGTCATGGGTTTTGATGTATCCATCGACTGTTTGCTTTAACAAATACGGACGTAAAGCTGCAAAAACCGATAAGGAAATGGCAAAGGCAATGACCCCATTAAATCGTAATTGATAGGGTTTTGTATATTTTAAAATTCTTTTGAATAATCGAGTATCGAATGCTTTTGCTTTCATGTTTAGGAGCTATTTCCCGCTATCCGTTATAATCTTTTTTGTTTTTAAAGGAAAAACAAAAAAGGATTTCCACTACTATCGGGGCTATTTTAGGTATTCATAAGTGATTTCGGTTAAGTACAAACCATGCGCTGGAACCGAAAAACCTGCTTTCTCTCTGTTCTTGCTTTTTATGATGTTTTCAAAATCAATCAAAGTGATTTTATGTAATCCCACATTGATTAATGTTCCTACAATAGAACGCACCATATTTCTCAAAAAACGATTGGCGGAAATGGTAAAAATCAAACGATCTTTTTCCTTTCTCCAAACTGCGTCAAATATAGTGCAATCAAATGTATTTACATCAGTATTCACTTTCGAAAAGCACTGAAAGTCGGTATGATTTAATAATAATTTAGCAGCTTCATTCATTAAGGCTACATCCAAATCTTGGTGGTAATACCAACTCAATCCTTCTAGAAAAGGATTTTTTAGGGTATTGATATGGTATTCGTAAGTGCGTTTGGTAGCATCAAATCGGGAATGCGCTTCATCGCTTACGGGGATAATGTCAAATATGGCGATATCTTTTGGTAAATACGAATTGAGTTTGTGTACCAAGGTTGCTGTTTCTAGTTTTTTTTCACTATCAAAATGAGCATACATTTGGCTGGCATGTACGCCAGTATCGGTTCTACCAGCCCCCATAATATTTATAGTGGTGTTCAAAAGCACCGAAAGAGCTTTGTTCAGCGTTTCTTGGACAGATCTGGCATTGGGTTGGTATTGCCAACCGTGATAAGCAGTTCCGTTATAGGCTAATTGTATAAAGTACCTCAAGATGTTTTGTGATTTTGGGTTGTAATCGTTTTAATGCGTTACAAAGGTAGGGTAACGATTGCTTGTTTTATTGGCTGCAAATTTACAATCTTTAGAGTGATTTTTTTGTTTTTATATCATTTTTGTAATTGCCTGAATAAATGCCGAATGTTTGATGCTAGCCCCGATGGGAGGGAATATCCTTTTTTTTATACCTGTCAGGTTTTAAAACCTGACAGGTATAAAAAAAAGATAGGAAGGACAGCGGGAATCCCTGTTTATTTTTAGCCTTTTGTTTGGCTCCAAAAAAAGAACTTCAAATTTTGGCTGGAATGAGGGAGAAGCGCTTATTTTTGCTGTTTTTTATTTTTAATCCTCCATAGTATGACCAGAATTCTTTTGCTCTCAGATACGCACAGCCACATCGATGAGGCGATTTTGAAACATGTAGCTTGGGCTGATGAAGTTTGGCATGCAGGTGATATTGGAGATTTGAATGTGACCGATACGCTAAAAAAACACAAGCCTTTGCGAGCAGTGTACGGTAATATTGATGGGAATGAAGCTAGAATTGAATTTCCCTTACACAATCGTTTTGTGTGTGAGCAAGTTTCGGTTTGGATTACGCATATTGGCGGTTATCCTGGGAAATATATTCCTGCTGTTAGAGATGAAATGGCTATGAATCCGCCTATGTTATTTATTTCTGGACACTCTCATATTTTGAAAGTTCAGTTTGATAAGAAGCATAATTTGTTACACATGAATCCCGGTGCTGCTGGAAAAAGCGGTTTTCATCAGGTTCGTACACTGTTGCGATTTGTGATTGATGGCGATAAAATTAAAGACTTGGAAATTGTCGAAATGAAAAAATAATTATACAATTGGGACAACTAGCTTTATGGTTGTTCCTTGATTTTTTTTGGAGGTGATTACGAATTCTCCTTTCATATTGTTGATTCGTGCTTTGATTCTGTTGATTCCGTAACCATCGGTGCTGTTTTTTTGAAGGTCATTAAATCCTTTTCCGTTGTCTTGAATGGTGATATGAAGTTGTTGATCTTCTATGATGGTTTCAATTTTGGAGTAGTTGGCTTTACTGTGTTTTAGTATATTGTTTATCAATTCTGAAACAATAAAGTAGAGTTTGATTTCGAATGTTTCATCGAATCGAGTCTCAATATCGATGGTGTTGCTGTAGTCAAACTTGATATTGGAATTGGAGTTTTTTTCGCACAAATCTTCTAAGGCGAAAAACAAACCAAACCGGACGAGTAAGGAAGGCATGAGTTCATGTGAGAGGTCTCTCACTTTGTGATGGGCATCATCAAGAATGTGTTTTGTTTTTAGGATTTCTTCGCTCGGTGTTTGGGTAGTGGTACTAAAAACATTCAAATGCATGCCTGCAGATGATAATAACGCACTAATATTATCGTGTAATACCGTGGCAATTTTCATCCGTTCAGACTCTTGCCCATCAATAGTAGCATTGATTATGTTTTGTTGTACTTTGTTTTGAATCTCTTTAATTTTGTCTTTATGCTTGTATTTTTCATGTAACGAAACGGCATAAAAAAGAAAAAATACTAGTAATGAAAATACGATGATTAGCACTACCTTTTTTTTGTTTTGAGCTTGTTGTTCCATCCAAAAGGTTTCTTTGGTTTTGAAAGTTGAAGCAATAGTGGCTATTTCTCTTTTGTATTCTTCAACTTCAAGATTAATCCCTGTGTTTTTGGCTGTTTTTATCTTGCTGTCGTTTTGAATTTGATTGGTTAAATCTTCAAATTTTTTACCGTAAGTGTAGGCTTCTTTGAATTGTTTAGTTTTGGCTAAAAACAGGGAATAATTATAGTATACAACTGATAAATCAAATTTCTCATTGCTATTTATACCAAATTTTATGGCCTTTTGATAAAATTGAGCAGCTTTTGGGTAATCATTTAGGTATTCAGAATACATACCGTTTAGCATATTGAGTATAGTGAGTGTTGATTCATCAGCATATTTTTTTTGGTATTTATTTAAGTAATCCAAAGAACTCTTGCCGTTGGAGAATTGATTTTCTTGAAAAAAAGCCCAAGTAATGTTTAATTTTCTTAAGAATATTTTACTGGTATCGGCAATTTTTTCTGTGTGAAATAATGATTTTTGGTAATGTTCTAGACCTTTTTTATATTCTTTTTTTTCAAAGAAATAAATGTTGGCTAGATTGTTGTAAATTTTTCCTTTTAAAGTGTCATCTTCGGTTTTTTTGGCAAATATTAAGCTTTTTTGGTAATAGAAAAATGCTTTTTCCAATAGGAACAAATCATCGAAATTCACTCCAATTACGTTATAAGATTTCGCAATTAATTTATTGTCTTTGAGTAGTAGAGCTTTAGAGAGCGCGAGATTGGATTGCTTTAAGGACGTTTCGTAACGGTCATTTTTCCAATTTTCAATGGCTTGATTGAGTAGTTTTTGGATTTTTTGTTCTGTGACAACTTCATTTTGTGAATAGCAGATAATAGGTAAAAGGTACCAACAAATTTTAAAAATTATTTTTCCAAAAGAATTTAGTAGTGGATTCATGTGTACTTCAAAATTGTTTTCTGGTTTACTATTCGTTGAATGTATCGGTATTATTAGCTGTTTTTTTTTTATAATAAAGCGTTGAAAGTAGCTATCATCATGCTATAACTGGAACAATGAGTTCAATAGAACTTCCATTTTCGTTATCAGACACGATGTAAATTTCTCCATGCATACTGTGAATTCTGGCTTTGATTCTATTAATTCCAAATCCTTCGATGCTTGAACTGTTTTCATTAAATCCTTTTCCGTTATCTTTTACAAGGATATGTAGTTGATTGTTAATTAATGCTACATGTAGTTTTGCATGAGAAGCCTTGCTATGTTTTAGGATGTTGTTGAGCAACTCAGATACAATAAAGTACAGTTTCATTTCAAAGGCCTCTTCAAATCTAGTGGACATCTCTAAGTCGTGTATGAATTCAAATTGAATTTGGGAATTCGAATTTTTTTCACACAAATCATCTAAAGCATACATCAACCCAAAACGGACCAAAAGCGCTGGCATCAGTTCATGTGATAAGTCGCGAACTTTATGATGAGCTTCTTCAAGGATGTATTTTGTTTTTAGGATTTCATCGGATTGTTCTTCATTCTTACTTGAAAAAACGTTGATATGCATCCCTGCAGACGAAAGTAAAGCACTGATGTTATCATGAAGAAATGCAGCTATTTTTCTGCGCTCTGATTCTTGTCCATCGATAGTGGCATTAATTAAATTCTGTTGGTTTTGGTTTTGTAATTCTTTGAGTTTGTTTTTTTGCTTTAGTTTTTCATTTATGGCTAAAAAATAAAAAATGATGAGTATTAAAATCGAAAGTGTTACAATGACTAATACTATTTTTTTATTACGTGATTGCTCCTCCTTCCAAATAGTTTCTTTGTTTTTATAGGTCACGGCAATTTTGTCAATCTCTCTTTTGTACTCATCTAATTCTAAATTAATTCCGGCTAAATTGGCTTTTTTTATTTTCTCTTCTGAATTAATTTCTTCAGTGAGTTGATTGTATTTTTCTAAGTTTCGATAAGCTTCTTGGTGTTTGCCAATTTGGTTTAAAAATCGAGAATATTCTAAATATGTATATGAAAGGTCTGATTTTTCTTGGTTTTCAATCCCAGTTTTTATGGCTTTTGTGAAGTGGGTAGTCGCTTTTTCAGGTTGTTTTTTAAACTTGAAATACATTCCATTCAACATGTGTAGTACTGTACTTAAAGCAGGGTCACCATATTTTTTAAAATGAGTGTTCACAAACGCCAAATATCTATATCCTTCCTTGTATTTTTCAATATCAAAAAAAGCCCAAGTTATATTGATTTTGGTAAAAACCATTTTTACAGTATCTTTAGTTAGAGTACTATAACCAAGGGATTTGTTATAATGATACACCCCTTTTTTAAAGTTTTTTTTATCAAAAAAATAAATATTACCAAGATTATTGTGTAGGAAGTTTTTTAGCTCGGTTTCTTTGGTTCTATTTGCAAAAAAAAGCCCCTTATTGTAATAAAAAAGAGCTTTTTCATATTCTAATAAACCATCAAAGTTTCCTCCAATGATGTTGTAAATTTGAGCAATTACAGCATCATCTCTTAATAGTATAGCGTGGCGTAAGGCAGTTCGAGCTTGGATTAATGATTTTTCATACAACTCATTATGCATGTTATTGACAGCTTCTCGGGATAAAGATTGAATTTCATGTCGAGAAAGTTTTTTTTCTTGAGCATGACTAAAAGATAGAGTTAACAACCACAAAAAGAGTAGCGCAAAAAGAGAGGAAAGAGGTTGTTTTAAAAATTTCATTGGCAGTTTTGATTCACAAAAAAATAAAAAAATTAAGCTTCAATGAGTTGATTTTTAAGCGCATATTTCACAATACTGATCGTGTTTTTGGCTTTTATTTTTTTCATAATATTCTTGCGGTGTGTCTCGACAGTATTGGTACTGATGTATAAGCGCTCGCTTATTTCTTTGCCACTGTATTCTAAAGAAATTAAAATCATAATCTCAAGTTCGCGTTCTGTTAATGTTACGTCGAGTCCAAGAGGTAAAGGTTTTATTTTAGGATTGTTTTTGGTAGCGGTATTGAAAATTTTGTTTTGAACACTTTTACAAAAATATTCTTGCCCCGAATGAATTATGTTAATGGCGTCAATAATGCTCTCGCAGGCGCATTCTTTGGTGAGATAGCCACTAGCTCCAAGTTTCATTACTTCTTTTACAATTTTTAAATCGTCATAGCTGGATAAAATAATGACCTTGCATGGAAAACCTTTTTTTGCAAATTCCTTTAAAACTTGTATCCCATCTTTTTCAGGCATGCTGATGTCAAGGACAAGAATATCGGTATTGTTTTGAGTCACTTCCTCAAAAATGTGAGTTCCGTTCAGGGATGTTCCTACAATAGAAAAGCCAGGTATGGTGTTTAAAAGCGCTCTAATTCCGTCAATTAGAATTTGATGATCATCGGCTAAATGAATATTTATATTTTGCATAGTATAGATCTTGAACCTTTCAAATATATTCTTTTTTTAAAGATAATCTAAGATTTTTTCTGCAAAAATAAAAAAACCCGATTTATAAAAATCGGGTTTTCCTCGCACAAATAAACTAAGTTTATAGGTTTATCTCAATCTGTCCACAGATTTTACAAGATCTTCATCCTTCTTGATGGCTTTGTTAGCTAGAACTAACAACACGATAGCCAAGACAGGTACAAACATCCCAATACCTTTCTCAGAAACCAATGGGGTTTCTCCAGATAAATTTAGTGAACGATATACAAATAATCCTAATAAAATTAAATTTAATATCATATTCAATCTGCCTATTACAAATTGATTTTGTCTCTTTTTAAATGAAAAAATGCTTACCAAAGATAGGGTAGTACTCAATCCTAGAAGAGCTACATAAACTGGGTTTTGCATGAAATAATAGTCTTTATTATCTGCAGTAATCCATAACGGAAAAATGTAGGGCAAAACCAAGGTAGCCAAAAAGGCTAAAAATAAGTAGATCGATTGAATGCGTTGTATCATTGTTAGTAATATTCTAACGCAAAAATATATTTTCTTTTTTAGAAATACTATTGTATGATTGAATTTTATTCGTATTATTGCATCATAAATCCGTAAGCACTTCATTTTGCGGTTGATTCAAGAAAAAAATCCTTTCTTTTTCTTCACACAAAATTCCATATTACAATAATTTAATAAAACTTTCATGTTTGATATTGCTGCATTAAAAGAATTGAAGCTTTCTGAGCTTCAAGAAATTGCTAAAAAAGCAAAAACAATAAAATTTAATGGTGTCAAAAAAGAAACTTTAATAGGTTTGATTTTAGAATATCAAAACGCAGCAGTCACTACTATACCTACTAAAGAAACGGTACAAGACAAAGCAGAGGTAGAAAAACATAAGAAAGAAAGAGTACGTATTCTTCCGTCAAAAAAAGAGAAATTAGTTGTCAATAGTAGCGAAGCAACTCTTCAGGAGACAGTAATTGAAGAAAACGTCCTGAATAGAGAGGTTCAAAATCCTTTGCCCGCAGCACCAGAAGCGAAAGTGGATCAACCCAAAGAAGGTAAAGTTCCTGTTGCCAAAATTAACAAAACAGTGAAGTTTAATAAGGCTGCATATGAACAAAAGATGGCGCTTCAGCGTGAAAAAGAGGCAGCTAAATTAGAAAAACCAGCTACAAACGGAGATGCAGATACAATTACTACTAATGCGAAAGAGGTAGTAGCAGTTGACTCAACAGATGCTCCTGAAAAACCGCAGCTGATTAAGAAGATTAATCCAAATCAACTTAAGAAACAAAATCAGAATTCAAATCCAAATGCTAATCAGAATCCCAACGCAAATACTAATCAGAATGGGAATGCAGCAGGAAATCAAAACCCTAATTTTAAAAATAAGAAGAACAATTTTAAAGATGCTGATTTTGAATTTGATGGCATTATAGAAAGTGAAGGTGTATTGGAGATGATGCCTGATGGATATGGCTTTTTGCGTTCCTCGGATTATAATTACTTGGCTTCACCAGATGATATTTATTTGTCTACTTCGCAAATACGCTTATTTGGTTTAAAAACAGGCGATACTGTAAAAGGAGTGGTGCGTCCTCCAAAAGAAGGCGAAAAATATTTTCCTTTAGTACGCGTACTCAAGATAAACGGTCACGATCCACAAGTAGTAAGAGATCGCGTTTCATTTGAACATTTGACTCCTGTTTTTCCTTCTGAAAAATTTAAATTAGCCGAAAAACAATCTACGATCTCTACTCGAATTATGGATTTGTTTTCGCCTATCGGAAAAGGTCAACGTGGTATGGTCGTGGCGCAGCCAAAAACGGGTAAAACCATGTTATTGAAAGATATCGCCAATGCAATTGCTGCCAATCACCCAGAAGTTTATTTGATTGTTTTATTGATCGATGAGCGTCCAGAAGAAGTTACTGATATGCAACGAAGCGTTAGAGGCGAGGTTATTGCCTCTACTTTTGATAGAGAACCACAAGAGCATGTGAAAATTGCCAACATCGTTTTGGAAAAAGCAAAACGTTTGGTAGAATGTGGGCATGATGTGGTGATTCTTTTGGATTCCATTACACGTTTAGCTAGAGCGTACAATACAGTACAACCCGCGTCAGGAAAAGTGTTAAGTGGAGGGGTTGATGCCAATGCGTTGCAAAAGCCAAAACGTTTCTTTGGAGCTGCAAGAAATGTAGAAAACGGCGGTTCGTTGAGTATTATTGCTACAGCTTTGACCGAAACGGGTTCTAAAATGGATGAAGTTATCTTTGAAGAATTCAAAGGAACTGGAAATATGGAATTACAATTGGATCGAAAAATTGCTAACAAACGAATCTTCCCTGCAATTGATTTGACCTCTTCTAGTACACGTCGTGACGATTTGTTATTGGATCAAAATACCTTACACCGCATGTGGATCATGAGGAAATACCTTTCGGATATGAACCCAATTGAAGCGATGGATTTTATCAATGATCGTTTTAAGAAAACACGAAATAACGAAGAGTTTTTAATATCTATGAATGATTAAAATCTCTGATTCCGATTATACAACAAAAAATCCTCAACTGAGGATTTTTTTGTTTTAGATTGATTTACTTTTTGAGATGAAAGCCCATTAAAATTAGAGCAAAAATCGCATAATTGATCATATCTTGGTAATTGGCATCAATGCCTTCAGAGACTAATGTTTTTCCTTTGTTGTCTTCTATTTGTTTTACTCTGAGTAGTTTTTGAAGAATTAAATCGGTAAGTGAACTCACACGCATTTCTCGCCAAGCCTCTCCATAATCATGATTTTTGGCTTCCATCAAAGCTTTGGTCGTGTTGATTTTTTCATCGTACCAATGTATTGCTGTGCTTACATCCAAATCAGGTTGTTCTACTACACCTAATTCTAATTGGATCAATGCCATGATTGAATAATTGATGATCCCGATAAATTCGCCAGTTTCATCTTCGTCTACTTTACGAACTTCATTTTCTTGTAAACTTCGGATGCGTTGTGCTTTGATGAAAATTTGATCGGTTAACGATGGTAATCGCAAAATACGCCATGCACTCCCGTAATCTTTCATTTTATTACTAAATAATTGACGACAAATGGCGATAACCGCATCATATTCCTGTGAAGTATTCTTCATTATTGGTGTATATTTGTATTCTATTGGCTCCAAAAATAAAACAATTTTTTAAACAAATACCAAGTTATTATTAGAATCACAAAAACTATGACAATTAACTGTAATGGACAATTAATCGATTTATCAAGCCCTAAAGTAATGGGGATTTTAAATGTTACTCCTGATTCATTTTTTGATGGTGGGCGTTTTATTAGCGAAAAGTTAGTGCTACAGCGTGTTGAAAAAATGCTTGAAGAAGGAGCTACATTTATTGATGTTGGTGGTTATTCTAGTAAACCTGATGCTACATTTGTAACTTCACAAGAAGAAAAAGCTAGAGTACTTCCAATAATTACTGCAATTGTACAACATTTCCCTGAAGCTATAGTGTCAATAGATACCTTTAGAAGTGATGTGGCGCAATTGTGTTTGGATCAAGGGGCAGCTTTAGTGAATGATATTGCAGCAGGAATGTTAGATCCTTTAATGCTTAAAATTGTTGCGAATTACAAAGTACCTTATATCATGATGCATATGAAGGGAACGCCTCAAAATATGACTACTTTAACCACTTACGAGGATGTTACTAAAGAGGTGCTTCACTATTTTTCTGAACGAGTGGCTGTTGCTAGAAGTTTAGGGATTTCGGATATTATTGTGGATCCTGGTTTCGGATTTGCAAAAACGATAGATCAAAATTATGAACTTTTAAGTCATTTAGACCATTTTAGGATATTGGATTTGCCAGTTTTAGCAGGTGTTTCAAGGAAGTCAATGATTTATAAAACTTTAGGTGTTTCACCTGATGAAGCCTTAAATGGTACTACGGTACTCCATACAATCGCTTTGCAAAAAGGAGCGGCTATTCTGAGGGTTCACGATGTTAATGAGGCGGTTGAAGTGATCAAATTGTGTCAAAAAATAACTGTAAAGTAAAAAGGTATGAGGTGTTTTTTATTGTGTTGTATTTGTTGTTTTGTTTTGTCCTGTGAAGGAAAAAAAGAAGTTCAGTTAGTGAAATCTAATGTAACGATCGAAGCTGAAATTGGAGAACACTCTCCTGTTTATATTTTTTTTAAAAAAGATAAAAAGGATACAATTGCTGATTTGAATCGCGCCAATACGATTAGCTCAACCCATTGGGTTTTTACTATTGACAAGCGATTACCTTTGCGTTTAGTGCTACCACAAATAATAAAAATGCAAGCTAAGAAAGAAGGCAGTATGCATAAAAATGAAACATCACAAAACTATTTTTCTTATGCTGATAGCATTCATAAAAACTTAGCGTTTATGCCTTTTTCTACCATTAGTTATAAACTAGAACAACCCAAACAGCAAGGTGTTTTTTTTATAGACAAAAATAATCGAATTGTATTTGATGGTATGGAAGTTAAACGAGAGGAAGTCGAAGATGTTTTACAAGAATTTGTAGCAAACAATCGTCAAAGTATTGTGTTTTGCTTTTCGAAAGATTGCAGTTTTGAGCGCTATATTCAAAATAAAATTTACCTTCGAAATGTGAATGCCTACAAACAGTTTTTTTTAGATAAAGCCAATACAGAGTATATTTATTAATTGAATTATTTATTTTTCTAGCCGAATTAACGATGTTTGCGTAAGCTAGAATTGATACCTTAAGACAAATAAGCATAAAAAAAAACTTCGCTCAGTAGAACGAAGTTTTTTTTATTTTCATAAGTTGGTGAGTTGTTTAAATAATTACTCTTCCATAGTGTGATAAACATTCATCACATCGTCATCTTCTTCTAGTTTTTCAATTAGTTTTTCAACATCGGCCATTTCAGCTTCAGATAATTTTTTGGTAATTTGTGGAATTCTTTCGAAACCTGAGGATAAGATTTCCATGTTTCTATTTTCCAATTCTTTCTGAATGGTTCCAAAACTACTAAATGGAGCATAAATCAAAATACCATCTTCGTCTTCAAAAACTTCTTCGGCACCAAAATCAATTAATTCTAATTCTAATTCTTCAGCGTCAATTCCTTCCTTTGGAATTCTGAAGTTACAAGTGTGATCGAACATAAATTCTACAGAACCTTGTGTTCCAAATGTGCCATTGCATTTGTTAAAATAACTTCTAACATTGGCTACCGTTCTATTGTTGTTATCTGTAGCTGTTTCAATCAACAGTGCAATACCGTGTGGTGCATAACCTTCAAAAAGCACTTCTTTGTAGTTAGCTGTATCTTTATCAGTTGCTTTTTTAATAGCACGCTCTACATTGTCTTTGGGCATGTTAGCCGCTTTGGCATTTTGAATAACGGCTCTTAAACGAGAATTAGCCTCAGGATTTGGGCCTCCTTCTTTAACAGCCATTACAATATCTTTACCAATTCTGGTAAATGCTTTGGCCATTGCAGACCAACGTTTCATTTTTCTACCTTTTCGGAATTCAAAAGCTCTTCCCATTTCTATACAATTTTTGAAATGCAAAAATACAGTTATTCCTTATTTTACCAAATTGATTTTAGATTCTTTTAGTAGAAGTTTGGCATGGAGTGCCTTATTTTAGATTCAAATAATCGTTGATAATCGCAATGGCTTCATTTAGGTAATGATTGTGTTGTAACGCTTTGATTTGATTTTCGTTATTAGGTCTTTCTGAAAAATAAACATTTAACAGCGATTCATTGAATTTAGAATTTTTGACATTTAAATGGACACTTTCGTCTTTGTATTCGTTTAATTCTTTCCAAAGATTGGTAACAGCTAGCTGATCATTAACGATAGCAACAATTTCCATTGGAATCACTGTTTTTGGATTTTTAACTAAATCATTAATTTTATTGTTAAAACTAATAATGGTTGAAAAGTAATCACTAGCGTTGGTTCTTTTGACGCTGTTTTTTTCTAATTGTGTAATGAGCTTGTTTTTTACATAAGGTGTAAAACTAATCGAATTAGGAAGAATGTCATTTTTGAAGGCATTAGGTTGATCGCTTTCTTTAGAGAATACCGTTTCAAAAAGAACCGGTAGTTTTACATTAGGAATGACACCTATACCTTGATGACTTTTGCCTGTTATTCTATAAAATTTGTTTATGGTTACTTTTACAAAATCTTCTTGTTCATTTTCGAGTGGTAGAATGGTTTGCATGGTAGCTTTACCTTGCGTATTACTACCAATTACCATTGCTCTATTGTAATCTTGCAAAATAGTGGCAAAAAATTCACTTGCAGAGGCACTATTTCCATTGACTAAAATGATAACAGGCCCTTTATATAAATAACCACGATAAGGATCTTGGATAATTTGCTGTTTTTTCGTGTTGTCTACAACAATACTTATTGGCCCATGATGTATGAATAAGCCAGCCATTTTTATAGCTTCTTCCATAGATCCACCACCGTTATCGATAAGATCAATGACTAATCCTTCGATATCGTCGTTTTGTAATTTGACGATTTCAGTGGCAACATCTTCAGCGCAACCACTATTGTTTTTGTTGTCAAAATCAGAATAAAAACTAGGTATTTTGATATAACCAATTTTACGTTTATCTTCAATTACGAAACTATATACTGTGTTTTGTTCGTCCTTAATTACTTGTTTTTCTAGGGTAACCTGAAATGTTTTTTCGCCTTTTCGTTTGATCCAGAGCGTAACTATTTTATTGGAGTCAGAAGCAATTAATGTCCCAATTTCCTCTAAGGAGGCACATGTAACTTTTAATGTTTCTTTTTGATTAGAAATGGCTATAATTTGGTCTCCTTTTTTGAGTAGTCCATTTTTGAAAGCAGGTCCATTGGAATCAATTTCTTCAATAAGAATTTGATTCTTTTCGTTTAAGGTTACTAAAAAGCCAAGTGACAATCGCTCTTTTGATAATGACGCTACAAAGTTAGATTTGTTATTTACATTAAAATAATTGGTATGTGGATCAAAATAGGTACAAAAAAGACCGTATATTTTTTGATCCATCGTGTTGAGATTCTTGAGTTGAGTATTGATTTTGCAATTTTCATTTTCAAGGACCAATTTTTTTTGTGCAAAAATCATCGTTTGAAAATTACTTTGAATAGAATCTAAGTTATTACTATTGTAGGCGATGTCATTAAGTATTTCGTATCGAATTTTTTTTCGCCAAATTTTTTCCATCGTTGACGGAGTCATGTATACAGGAAAGGCTTTTTTATACAAACGAATGGTGTCTTTTATCGAAAAATCAAGAGTATCATTGTCCAATCGTTTTAAAAGAACTAAGTTTCTTTGTAATGCTTTTTGATATGTTTTTGTAAAAGTTGAGATGAATTGGCACTCGTTCTTTAGCATTAAATTGTCTAACTCTAATCTGTAATTTTGTGCTAAGGAATCATATTCAGATTTAAAAAAAATGTTTCTTGCAGGGTCCAGTTGATTGATTAATTGATCAAAAATAAAAACCGATAGACTATCATCTATCGGTTTAGGTTGCACGTGTTCTTTTTGAACTAACGCATTAATTTTGGAAAGAATTTTACATGAAGTGTCATTACTTTGAGCAAAAATAGGGGCGCTCATTACTAGAAACCCCAGTAAAATTTTTTTCATAATTGATTATTTTTTATAAAAAGGAAGTTTGACCACTTTGGCAGGTACGTCATTCTTTCTAATTCGAATAAAGATATCGCTATCAACAGCGCTATTGTTGGTAGTAACATACCCAAGACCAATCCCTTTGTTCATAGACGGTGACATGGTGCCTGACGTTACAATACCGATCACGGCTCCTGTACCATCAACAATTTCGTAATCGTGTCTCGGTACCGCGCGCTCTTGCATTTCAAAAGCAATTAGTTTTTTGGTTACACCTGATTCTTTTTGTTTTTTTAAATTTTCAGCATTTGTAAAGTCTTTGGTGAATTTGGTAATCCATCCTAAACCAGCTTCTAAAGGTGAAGTAGTGTCGTTGATGTCATTACCGTACAAACAAAATCCCATTTCTAGACGTAAGGTGTCTCTTGCAGCTAATCCGATAGGTTTAATACCATAGGCGGCTCCAGCCTCAAAAACTTGGTTCCAAATCGCTTCAACTTGGTCGTTTTTACAATAAATTTCGAAACCACCTGAACCGGTGTATCCTGTTGCAGAAACAATGACATCAGAAAATCCTGCAAAGTCTGTTACTGCAAAATGATAGTAGTTTATAGAAGATAAATCCATTGAAGCAAGTGTTTGCATGGCTTCAACAGCTTTTGGTCCTTGAATGGCCAATAATGAATAATCATCTGAATGATTTTCCATAACAACGCCTAAATCGTTATGAGAGCTAATCCAATTCCAATCTTTTTCAATATTGGAAGCATTGACTACCAAAAGGTATTTTTCTTCTTCCATTTTGTAAATGATCAAATCATCTACAATTCCTCCCTCATTATTGGGTAGGCAAGAATATTGTGCTTTTCCGATAGTTAAAGTGGAAGCATCGTTTGAAGTCACTTTTTGAATCAAAGCTAAAGCATTAGGACCCGAAAGAAAAAATTCTCCCATGTGAGAAACATCAAAAACGCCTACTGCGTTACGTACGGTTTCATGTTCAATATTCACTCCTTCATAAAGAATGGGCATATTGTATCCTGCAAATGGAAGCATTTTGGCTCCTAAATTCTCGTGTATATGCGTAAGCGCTGTGTTTTTCATTTTTATTTTGGTATAAAATTTAGTGGCGCTAATTTATTCAATTTATTTTGTGTAACAAAGAATACTAACACGATATTCTTTTGCGGTTGTAGCGTGTGTTTTTTAACAAAATGATGATTTTATGGAAACTCGTTGAGATTATGAAAAAATCTTATGTAAAACCGAATCATATTATGATAATTTTCTATTTCAATATTTTCATCAAAACCATGTACTTTTTCTAAATCGGCATTGGTAAATCGAAGAGGAATATATCTTAAAATATTTTTACAAGTACGGTTAAAATGTCTTGAATCAGTAGATCCAATAACTAAAATTGGCGCTACAATTGCTTCTGGAAACAACTCTAAACTAGTTTTTGAAAGGGCTTTATATCCTATAGATTTTTTTTTGGCAATTGGCGAAGCATTATAAGTATTGCCTTTTAAAGCTACCTTAACTTTTGGATTTTTAATAACTCTGTTTAAATAAGGAACGATATCTTGTACAGAATCACCTGGGATTAATCTAAAATTAATTGTTGCTGAGGCCTTGTGTGGCAATACATTTTCGGATTGTCCTGAAGTGAAAATGGTCGTTGCAGCCGTTGTCCTTATAAAAGCATTGGTTGAATATTTTTTAGACAACTCTTTTTTTATTAATCCACTAAATAGCCAACTGTTTTTAAATACAATTCTTTGTGTAAAACTCATTTCTGAGGCTATTTCGTCAAATAATTTTTTTGCTAAACCATGGTAATGCGCCTTGAAAGGTTTGTTTTCAATATTGGCAACCGCTTGACTCAATATTCCGATAGCGGTATGTTTTGAAGGCATAGAGGAATGTCCACTTTCTTGATCTACTGTTATTTCTGCCGTTGCATATCCCTTTTCGGCTATGCCAATAAATGATATTGGCTTGCTGATCTCAGGAATAATATCCAAACCAACTCCAGGACCTTCATCTAAAATTAATTCAAATTCAATTTTGTTTTTAATAAAATATTCAGCAATCTCTTTAGCGCCATTTCCGTCAGCTTCTTCATCATCACCAAAAGCAAAGTAGGTTGTTCGTAAGGGTTGGTATTTGTTTTTTAAGGCGTATTCGGTTGCCTCGAATATTGCAATTAATGAAGATTTGTCATCAAGTGTGCCGCGCCCATAAATGTAACCATCTTTAATTTCGCCCCCAAATGGTGGAAACTGCCATTTACTATTTTGCTGTTTGGCAGGTACCACATCTTGATGAGCCATAAATAAATTTGGCATTAGCTTCGTATTGCTTCCTTCCCATTTTAATAAAATAGAATTGGAATTAACTGGTATTTCTTTTAAATTGGCAAAAACTAAGGGATAACTAGTTTTTAAAAAAGCTTTAAACTTTTTAAATTCTTTGGCATAAAAAAAAAGAGAATCTGGTTTTGAAAGGGTTTCAAATTGAATAGCCTTCACTAAATGTTGTGTGGCTGAATCGCTTATCACTATGTTTTCGTAGGGTAGCGTTTTTTTTTTCTTCTTTCTTAGAAATTGAGCTTGTACAGAAAAAGTGAATAATAAGAGAAAGAAATAGTAAAAGAATTTCATTTTTTTTTCTAGATTTTAGGTAAAGAAAAGTTGCCAATGTAAAAAGCTAATATAGTTAATAAAATGTTAAACAGGTTATTGTGAGTAGCCTTTTTTTTGACAGCTAATAGTTTGTAGATTCTTAAAAACTAAAACTGTATGATAAAACATCAAAACATCTTGTTTGGATAAATTGTTGGTAATAATCGTCTTTTGTCTTGAGGATTTAATACGAAATATTTTGGCACTTGTAATAGTCTCAACAAGTAATGAGTTGGCAGGTCCAGTAAAAAAAATCAATTAATTGACTTTAATTTGGTTAAAAAAATAAAATAGAACTTGTTTTTGGCAACCCATTTTATGAGAATTAGTGGCTTCTTCTCAGACGAAGAATGCCTCCACTTGCTTCTTTGATGAATTGAATGTAGGTAAAAGCATGTGGATCGACCAGTTTTATTTCGTCTTTGATGCGGAGTAATTCTAATCGGGTGACTATTGTTACAATGATATCGCAGGGTGTTTTTACATGAAAACTTTCAGGAAGATAACCTCTTTCTCCTTTGATTACGGTTATGCCTTTTCCTAATTTTTGAACTACTAATTGTTTCATTTCTTCGCTTTTTGCTGAAATAATGTGCAAAGCTGTATATTGTTCCACTCCATGGGAAATATAATCTAATGCTTTTACGGCCGAAAAATAGGTCACTATTGAATAAAGTGCCGTCGAAATACCAAAAGACCAAGCTGCGGCTAAAAAAAGTAGCGTATTCAAGGCAAAAATAACTTCCGAAACATTCAAACCAATTTTTCGTGTAGTTAATAAGGCTACGATTTCAATACCATCTGCAACTGATCCACTACGAATGCACAAACCCATACCAACCCCAATTAGACATCCCCCAAATAAAGCAATCAGTAATTTGTCAGAAGTTACAGCCTCAATATGAAAAAAAGTATAGCCAACAGCGATTAAAATAAAAGTAATTAAGCTTTGAATGGCAAAAGTCAATCCCAACAATTTATGCCCCAAAAAGATAAAAGGAATATTGAAAACTAAAACTAAAATACTAAAGGGCCAATGTGTAATTTCATGAATTAAGATAGAAATTCCAATAACACCGCCATCCAAAAAACGATTAGGAATCATAAACCCTTTTAAGGCTAATAGAATAAAGGCAACTCCTATGAGATTAAGCACAATGTTCTTGGGTTGAAAAATTTCTTTCCAGTCTATCGTATTGGGTTTTTGTTTCATTTTTGGTTGCTTTGATCTATAAAATTAGTTATAATCTTTTAAATACCTCATATTCAATTATTTATTTTTTTTTATTTGGAGAAAAAATTTAAATTTTTACGCCAAATAACTTTTTTTAAATTCATCTAAAAACCTATTTATTAAAACTGTATCTTTGATTACCCCCTGTTTATTTGCTTGTAAATCAATTATTTGTATCGTGTAAAGTATCGTTCTGGGAAAAACTTATAATAAAATTTTAAAAATCAATGCATCATGGGTAAAAGAGTTAAAATTCAGCTGAATGTAGAAGCTAGCCGATTGTTTCAAATGTCCCATCCTACTCAGGATGATATACATGAACGTTGTTATTTATCAGATGATAACGATGGACTCTCAGAGACTGGAAAAATTCAAGATTTTTTATCTAACATATACTTGAGTCAAGAAGTAGAGTGGGAAGGTGTAACCAATGATAAGTGGTATTCTATAGCTATAGATAAGATTGTTTATGATTTAGATGCTACGAATGATGATTTTGAAATGTGTTTTGGTAATGACGATTCCGATGATTTAATGTTAATTGGAAAAGGAGGTACATCGGGCAATGTAGTGGCAACGGTAAAAGATCGTGAAAGTTTAATAGGAAAGCAAAACGTCTACAAGATCCATTTTTCGATACATTACAAAGAAGCATCTAAATCGTATATCATTGATCCTAAAGTCGAAATTAATCCTAATGCTGCTAGCGTTATGCCGAAGTTGGACATTAATCCCACTCTAAACGTTATGCCTAAATTGGATATCAATCCTAGTTCTGAGTAACTCCGAAATTAGATATCAATCTCTAATTTTTAAACAAACTTTTGTATTGAATACTATATCCAATTTTTTTATTAAATGTTGCGTGATGTGCTTCGTTATGCTTCTTGCAGTAGGCACTAAGCTACAGGCGCAAGACCAAAAAGTAGCAGACAGTCTGACTATTATTTACAAAAAAGGAGGTAATACGACAGCTGTACAACTAGAATTACTTCGCAATTTAGCATTCAATGAACTTAACGATTTGACATTAGCAATTAGATATACTAATGAATTAATTGTGTTATCAAGAAAGTCAAAGAATGACCTGTATTTGTTTAGAGGTTATTATCTTAGGGGTAACAAACTCAAGTTGAAAGGAAACCTTCAAGAAGCGTTGAGCGATTTTTTGTTGGCAATAAAAATTGCTCAAAATTCAAAAAATTTAGTTGGAGAAGGCGTAACTTATATGGCAATGGCTAATGTTTTTTCGGTAATGAAAGACACGAAAAAGGCCTATTCATATTATGAAAAAGCAATAGCAATTTTACGAAAATCAAATGAACCATTGAAGTTAGCGTCAGCGCTATCCAATCTTGGGGATGAATATTTAAAAAACAATCAATTAGTACAAGCTTTAGAGTATTTTTCTGAGTCGGGTACGTATTTTGAAAAATCGGGATATACCAGTGGTATTGCCTATACTTTGGGTAATATGGGTGTGATTTATTTCAAACAAGGAAAAAATAAAGAAGCTGAAAACAATTTAAAACAAGCCATACAATCCTTAGAATCTATCGAAGATTTTTATGGGATTTCTGAATATTTGATCCATTTGTCTGATATTTATAGTAAGCAGAATAATTGGAGTAAAGCCCTTAGTGCAGCTAAACGAAGTTATCTATTGGCTGTTAAAAACGGTTATAAAGACCAAATTAGCACTTCGAGTTTACAATTGTCCAAAATCTATGAATCTACACACAAAAGCAACCTATCTTTATCGTATTTCAAAAAATATGTAGCCTATAAAGATAGTGTTAGCAATGTGAAAATGGTACAAGATTTAGCCGATTTAAGAACCAATTTTGAGGTTTCAAAAAAACAAGCGGAAGTAAACATACTGGAGAAAGAATCAGAAATTCAGAAACTTTTAGCTAAGAAGCAGCAAAATGTGATCTATGCTACAGTTGTTGCAATTATTTTAATTAGTCTTTTAGTAGTGGGTTTATTTAGGAGGTATCAATTCATCAAAAAAACCAATGCTATTATCGAATCAGAAAAAAATAGATCTAATGCATTATTATTGAATATTTTGCCTGAAGAAACAGCGGCAGAATTGAAACAATCTGGAAGTGTGAGGGCTAAAAAATTTGATTCAGTGTCAGTTCTATTTACAGATTTTGTTGGATTTACGGCATATGCTGAAAATTTATCTCCAGAAAAATTAGTAGAAAGTGTTGATTATTACTTCTCAAAATTTGATGCCATTATTGAAAAATACGATTTAGAAAAGATTAAAACGATTGGCGACGCCTATATGTGTGCAGGTGGCTTGCCTTTTGAAACTAACGATCATGCTTACAAAATGATACTAGCTGCTCAGGAGATTATTCATTGTGTAGCCTTGGCCAAAACCGAAAGAGACGTGTCCCATGTTCGTTTTGATATTCGGATTGGAATCAGCACCGGGCCAGTTGTAGCAGGTGTAGTTGGAACAAAGAAATTTGCCTATGATATTTGGGGAGATACTGTAAATACGGCTTCTAGAATGGAATCCAACTCCGAAACTGGTAAAATCAATATTTCAGAAGCGACTTTTGAGTTGGTCAAAGATCGTTTCGCATGTGAATATCGTGGCAATATCGTGGTAAAAAACAGAGGTAGAATGAATATGTATTTTATAAAACAGACCATATAAATTCTCTTAGTTTTAAATAATAAATTGGTTTAGTGCGTAATCTTCTTTTCTAAGACTATAAAATCTAAAGATTCCGCTGTTAGTGCTTTATCTTTATTGCTAAATGGAAAGGGCTCTGTTTTACCAGTGTCCTTATAACCATTTCGAATGTACCAAGCTAAAAGCTCTTTTCGAAGGCCGATAACAGTCATTTGAATAGTGTTCAAATGTAAATGTTTTGCTTTTTCCTCCGCGGCTTTTAATAATTGTTTTCCCAATCCACCGTTTTGAAGTTCGGGTGAAACGGTCAGCATCCCTAAATACAGTACCTCTTTTTTAGCAATAAGCAAAACGCTTCCAATTATTCTTTGATTGCGTGTAAATTTAAGCATGTAATGATCTGGCGACGTAATGATTGTGTGCAATTCCGCTTCGGAAGTTCTGCTACCGTCTAATAAATCTGCTTCTGTGGTCCAACCTTTCTTTGAACTTTCTCCACGGTAAGCAGAGTTAATTAGTGCAGATAATTCAATAGCGTCTGCCGTTGTAGCGGGAGTAATCATAACTGATAAAGTTTATTTTTTTTAATGAGATTCTGCTACACTACTCTTTTGGTAATGGAGCACCAACAGCAATGTCGCATCGATGTTTGGCTTGACCGTGAGGTGGATTCATACCTTCGGGAGTAGGTGTTCCTTCGGTTGGTGCAGCTAGTAAAGAGGGTACTGCATTAGTTGTATTGGTTGAGGTTGGAGTACTAACTACAGTAGTATTAGGTGTGGTGACATTTTTTGGTTTTGGAGAATTTAAAGGTGCTCCAACAGGAATGTCACAACGGTGCTTCGGTTGACCATGCGGAGGATTCATCCCTGCTGGTGTAACAGTGGTAGTTGTAGTAGCATTTGGATTTTTAACAACGGTATATTTGTATTGATACATCACACTTTCTTTTTGGTCTGACTTTTCCACATATGCAGATGTATTAGCAGGATTGGTGGGTGTAGAAGGAGCAGTTGTTGTAGCCATTTGAGTAAAAGGAACAACATTGCTTCGTTGATCTGTTACAGTATTTTCTTCTTCTTTTTTACAAGAAAAAAGAACTAAGCTCGTCAATAATGTAAGGTAAAAATAAAAAGCAGTTTTCATGATTCGATCCGTTTAGAAAATTCAAATATATGATTTTTAGTTATGGATTATAGTGCTCCCTTTTAATATTATTGTTTAGAAAAAATGTTTTTTTTACCGTATAAAGTAGACTACTACAGAAACATTACATATTTTTGAACCAAAGCTATAACCTTATATTATGACCAAAAAACTGTTTTTAGTACTACTATTGGCTTCCATTAGTAGTACGTTGTTCGCTCAGAAGAATATCTCTTCTAAGCCAGCAGATTTAAATGCACAACTTAAAGTGTCCAAATGGCGATCTATAGGTCCTTTTAGGGGCGGACGATCGGTAACCGCTACAGGAGTAACATCCGATCCATTAACGTATTACATGGGGACGACTGGCGGTGGTTTGTGGAAAACACAAGACATGGGAGTGAGTTGGCATCCAATTTCGGACGGTTTTTTTAAAACGAGCTCTGTTGGTGCTATTACAGTTGCGGAAAGTGATCCTAATGTGATTTATGTTGGAATGGGAGAACATGCAGTTCGTGGGGTAATGACGCATCATGGCGATGGTATCTATAAAAGTACCGATGCCGGTAGAACTTGGAAACATCTTGGACTAGAGACTACTCAACATATTTCTCGCATTTGTATAGATCCTAAAAATTCAGATATTGTTTATGTTGCGGCTCAAGGAGCGCTTTACAGCAAGTCGCAAGATAGAGGGATATACAAAACTACCAATGGAGGTCTAACATGGGAAAAAGTATTATACAAAAATGACCAAACTGGTGCTGTCGAATTATCGATGGATGCTACAAATTCTAGAATTTTATATGCGGCGATGTGGGAACATGGTCGCAAGCCTTGGCAAGTCACCAGTGGTGGTGCAGGTAGTGGTTTGTACAAGTCAGTGGACAGTGGTGTTACTTGGACTCTTATGCAAGAAGGTCTTCCTAAGGAAATGGGAAAAATGGCTATTGCCGTATCTCCCACTAATCCAGATAAAGTATATGCTTTGATCGAAAGTGATTGGGAAAAAGAAGCTGGTGGCTTGTATATATCTAATGATGCTGGAAAATCTTGGTCACAAGTCACAACGGACCATCGACTTATTCAACGTTCTTGGTATTACATTGAATTGTTCATTGACCCTAATCATGAAGATACCATTTATGTAATGAGCGCCCCAGCGATGCGTTCGACTGATGGAGGTAAAACTTGGGAAAACATTTCGAAAACACATGGCGATTACCATAATTTATGGATCAATCCCAAAAATTCGAACAATATGATTATTGCCGATGATGGCGGAGCAGCCATAACTTTTAATAAAGGAAAATCATGGAGTAGCCAAGATATTTATGCTACAGGGCAGTTTTATCGTATTGCGGTCGACAACCAGTTTCCGTATAATATTTATGCAGGGCAACAAGATAATACTTCTGTAAAAATTGCGAGCCGAAATCTTAGCGGATACGGTATTTCTGAAAAAGATTGGAGCGTTTCGGCAGGAGGAGAAAGTGCCTTTTTAGCATTTGATCCAGCCAATCCTAGATTTGTTTTTGGTGGAAGTTATCAAGGAACCATCGAAGTATTAGATACTCAAACCAAAACCAGTACGAATGTTATGGCAGCCCCAATTTTATATCTTGGTCGCGATGCCAAAGATATGAAATACCGTTTCAATTGGAATGCGCCAATTATACGCAGTAAACACGAACCAGACACCTATTTTCATGGGTCACAATTGGTCTTACGTACTGATAACATGGGACAAAGTTGGACCGAAACCTCTCCTGATTTGACTCGAAATGATAAAAGCAAGCAAGGCAAACCGGGTGTGCCATTTACCAATGAGGCAGTAGGAGCCGAGAATTATGGGACATTGGCTTATATCGAAGAATCATCCCTCGAAAAAGGTGTAATGTATACTGGTAGTGACGATGGTTTGGTGCATTTGACTAAAGATGGTGGAAAGACATGGAAAAATGTTACTCCAGCCAATTTGACGGAGTGCTTAATCAATGCCATTGAAGTATCTCCTTTTGATAAAGCTACAGCTTATATTGCTACTACGCGTTATAAATTTAATGACCATACACCTGGATTATATAAGACTACAGATTACGGAAAAACTTGGAAAAAAATCAACAATGGTATTCCTGCCAATGCCTTTACAAGAGTGATCCGAGAAGATGATACGGTGAAAAACTTGTTATATGCTGGGACAGAATTAGGGGTGTTTGTCTCTTTTGATGGCGGTAATAATTGGCAATCGTTTCAAGTGAACTTGCCTTTAACTCCTATAACTGATTTAAAAGTACATCAAAACAATTTGATCGCGGCAACCTCAGGTCGTGGTTTCTGGATCCTAGATGATTTGAATTTGATTCGTGAATTGGCTAAGGAGTCTAAAGATAGCAAGTCGATTACCGAAACAATTAAATTATTTGCTCCTAATCCAACATTCATTACTACAAGCGGGAGCGAATTGGATGTAACAGATGCTGAATTTACGGGAATGGGAGTTTCAAAAGGCGTTAATCCTGCTTCGGGAGTTGTTGTGTATTATCAATTGCCAGAACTAAAAGAAAGTGAGGTGGTTACACTACAAATAATGGATAATGCTGGTACAATAGTAAGAACATACAGTTCTAAAGTCAATCCTGAACTTAAAAGCTATGATGGTGGTCCAAGTGCTGCCGTGTTACTGAGTAAAAACAAGGGATTGAACCGTATCGTTTGGGATATGCGTCATACTTCTTTATTAGGTATTCCTAATGTTTATATTGAAGGAAGTTACGACGGACATAAAGTAGCGCCTGGAACCTACACTATTACCCTTAAAGTGGCTAATCAAGAAAAAAGTGCGCAAGCTACTGTTTTACCTAATCCCTTATTCGACACAAAAGAGAGCGATTACACGGCTTATCATACGTTAAAGATGGATCTAGAACAGCGTTTTAACGAAATGCAAAGCATGATTAATGGTATATATATAAAACAACAACAAATCAGTACACTGATTGCACAATTGATGAACAGTCCACAGCAAATTACCGTTTTGGAGGAAGCACAAAAGTTAGTGCAGAAAATGAAAACTTGGGACGAGTCAATGGTGCAACGCAAATCAAAAGCGTATGACGATGTAGAAAATTTTCCAAATAAATTCAATGCCGATTATTTGTATTTGATCAATCAATCCGAAAGTACCTTGCCTAAAATTACTCAGCCTGTAAGGGATTTAAAGTTGGAGTATGATAACAAATGGATAAAAATGCAAGCCGAAGGCTTTCAAATTTTGAATCAAGACATTCCAGCTTTGAATAAAAAATTATGGGAAGCAGGAGTAGGGGGTATTTGGATCAAATAAACCAGAGCACTTTATCAAAGAAGGCAGTGAAATGGAGTATTCACTGCCTTCTTTTATTGTTTAATTTCTTTTTTAATGATGGCTATTTGGCCAAGGTGATAATGACAATGTTCTATTAATCCATGGAAGTTGCGGTAGTAGTTGCCATACTTTGCTTCCACAAAATCGTCAAAAAGGCAGCTATCGGGCAATTTTTCAATTAAGGAGGCAATAAGCTCCGCTTCGTCCCATGATTTTTGTTTTAACTGCTCCCAATCGGCTTCACAAGTAATCACTGGGCTTTCAAAACTAAATTTATCCTTAATATCCAACGTTCCACCTTGCAAAACTGGTATCAATCCATTAATATAGTAATTGCAATGAAACAATAGTTTGGCAATGCTATTACCTTCTTTAATAGCTAAATTAGCCTCTTGCCATGTGACATTCGAAACCTGATCTTTAAAATTCGATGTGGTCCAGTTGCCTCCAAAGTATACTTGCTTTAAGTGCAGAGCGATTTGCGTGGTAATTTGATGACTCATTGATTTCTGTGTTTTTTAATAAATAGCAGTATTTGGTTTGATTTAGTAAGCTCTTTGTTGAAGTCTGGATGCTACGAATCTTGCTATTCGCTGTATCTTTTGCTTCGTCCCGATAGTTGCTGCCATAGCAAATAATTGCAGTTACAAATGAGCTAAGTGAACTAACAAAACTTGTCATTTCGCTAAATGGTAACAAATACCTTTCTCGTAAAAATACAAATAATTAGAAAGTAGGTACATCTTCGTACTTTTATATATTTTTTTAAATCTGTCTGGATTACTGTAATTTGTGTTTTACTTTTTTTATCGAGGTAGAATCTCAATTCATGAGTACTGGTGTAAATTATGTTCACTTTTTTTAGCATTATATTGCTTTAAATCCTGTTTAATAGTAATCTGCTGTGTCATTTTTGTACCTTTAAGTAAAATTTAAGCTATGCGGTTACCCATTTATATTGATCAATTTGAAGCTAGAAAGCGATATAAAGACATTTTGTATGACACCCACAAAGGACTGCAAGGACATGCTTTATTGATTGGTGGAAGTTATGGGAAAATTGGAGCCATTACCTTAGCTTCTCGTGCAGCTTTACGTACCGGTTGTGGTTTGGTAACGGCATTTGTTCCCAAATGTGGCTACGAAATAATCCAAATTTCAAACCCCGAAGTGATGGTACTAACGGATGTAAACAAAAAATATCTTTCTGATATGCATTATGATTTCCAACCCAATGCCATCGCCATCGGTCCTGGTTTGGGACAAGCACTAGAAACGCAAAAAGCATTTTATGACTTTCTTGTTAAGCAAAAAAGCCCTTTGGTCGTCGATGCAGATGCGATCAATATTTTGGCACAAAATCCCGAATGGTTGACGTTACTTCCTCGACAATCCATCCTAACTCCTCATCCTAAAGAATTAGAACGATTGATTGGAAGCTGGTGTAATCAGGAAGAAAAGGTAACTAAAGCGAGAGCATTTGCACAACGTTATCAGATTATTTTAGTACTAAAAGGTGGACCAACACAAGTTGTATTTGGGCAAGAATTTTATGAAAACACCACAGGCAATCAAGCTTTGGCAACAGCAGGAAGTGGTGATGTGCTTACGGGTATCATAGCCAGTTTGCTAGCACAATCCTACTCACCAATAGATGCAGCTATTTTGGGCGTTTTTATCCATGGTTTGACTGCGGATTTAGCCGTACCCAAAACGGGTTATGAGTCTTTCATCGCCTCTACCATTATCAAATATCTTGGAAAGGCTTTTTTGTTTATAGCAAATGAAACAGGCATTCCTAAAACGTGAACAATTAGCCTTTTATTCTGTGTTTTTGTTTGTACTTTCTTCCTCTCATCCAAACGTGAAAAATATGTTATAATTAGAACGAATTCTCCAACTACAACCTTGTAGCGAAGAGTTTAGTTTTGTAGCACCATTTTTTTACTTAATTTTAAAGTTATCTAAATTAAATACCATGAAAAAAATAGTATTCTTACTTTGTTTGGGTTGGATAAGTACAATTACTGCACAATCTGTAAAATCACCTACTGGAACTTTGACGCTTTCATTTCAACTTACGCCCGATGGCCAACCGACCTATGCCGTGAGCTACAAAAATAAACCCGTTGTAGTACAAAGTGCTTTAGGAATAAGTCTTAAAGAGAAACAAGGTTTGGTCAATCATTTTGAAATTATTGATACAAAAACTAATTCGGTCAACGAAACTTGGAAACCGGTATTAGGTGAACAAGCCCAAATCGTGAATCACTACAATGAATTGATCGTTTCTTTACTAAATAAAGATTCAAAGGTAAAACTCAATTTGGTCTTTAGAGCCTTTGACGAAGGGGTGGCGTTTCGCTATGATTTCCCAAAACAAGAAAACCTAAACTATTTTATCATTTCAGACGAGAAAACGGAATTCAATTTAACCGAAAATAATAAGGTTTTTTGGTTGCCAGGGGATTTTGATAGCAATGAATACGTGTACAACGAAACGAAATTCTCCGAAATTGACAACGAAAAATTGAACATGAACAACGGAATTGGCGTGAAATCGATTCCTGGAAAATACACGGTGCAAACGCCTTTGCAAATGAAATCGCCTTCAGGGCTGTATCTCAATATTTTTGAGGCAGCAGTGGTGAATTATCCCGTGATGCATTTGGATGCCAATGTGCAAAAGTTCACGCTAAAAGCCAATTTGGTACCCAACGCCATTGGCGACAAAGCTTATTTACAAGCGCCTTGCGTTTCGCCTTGGCGTACGATTATGGTCAGCGATGACGCTAGAAAAATTGTGAGTTCCAAATTGATTTTGAACCTAAACGAACCGTCTAAAATCGAAGATACTTCTTGGATAAAACCAATGAAATATGTAGGGATTTGGTGGGAAATGCACGTGGGGAAATCGACTTGGGATTACGCGGGTTCTCAAAATGCGCAAAACGCTGCGGGCAATCCAATTCCAACAGGCAAACACGGTGCAACTACCGAAAATACCAAACGCTATATTGATTTTGCCGCCAAACACGGTTTTGATGGCGTGTTGGTCGAAGGTTGGAACGTAGGTTGGGAAGACTGGGTAGGCAACTGGAAAGAAGATGTTTTTGATTTTACGACACCTTATCCTGACTTTAATTTGGCAGAAGTTTCGGCTTACGCCAAAGCAAAAAACGTAAAAATGATCATGCATCACGAGACTTCGGGTTCTGTGGGCAACTACGAACGCCACTTGGACCGTGCATTAGATTTGATGAAGAAATTTGACTATCCTGCGGCCAAAACAGGCTATGTGGGCAAAATCATTCCGCGTGGTGAATTCCACGACGGACAAGCGATGGTGAATCACTTTAATTTTGTGGCGCGTCGCTTTGCTGACAACAAATTGATGGTCAACTCACACGAATGTTCGCACCCAACAGGCTACAGCCGTACTTATCCAAACTATATTGCGGCTGAATCGGCTCGTGGGAACGAATTCAACGCTTGGAGCAACGGAAATCCGCCAGCGCACGAAACCATTTTGCCTTTCACGCGTCAGTTGGGCGGCCCTATGGATTACACCCCAGGGATTTTTGAAATCAAAATGAGTTACTACGATAAAAACAAAACTGAGCAAGTTCATACTACTTTGGCGAAGCAATTGGCCTTGTACGTGACGATGTATTCTCCCTTGCAAATGGCGGCCGACTTGATTGAAAACTACGAGAAATATCCCGATGCTTTTCAGTTCATCAAAGACGTGGCGATGGATTGGGACGAGAGTTTGTATCTAGAAGCAGAACCCGGCGATTATCTTACCGTGGCCAGAAAAACCAAAGGCAAAGACACTTGGTTCCTAGGCGCCATCACCGATGAAAATGCCCGAACCACCGAAATCAAATTGGATTTCCTAACCAAAGGCAAAAAATACAAAGCCATCATCTATGAAGACGCCAAAAATGCACATTGGGAGAAAAACCCAATCGCTTACACCATCAAAACACAAGTGGTCACTTCGGCTAGCAAGCTCAAACTGCAATTAGCCGCTGGGGGAGGAACCGCCATTAGTTTCGAACCACTGCCTTAATTTTTAGGAGCAGACGCAGGCGGAGCACCACACACGTCGTCCCGCTCTCCGCTCTATCTTTTTTACAAAAAAACCTAGTAGTAACCCACTACTAGGTTTTTTTGTAAAAAAGGATGCCGCTGCGATCGGGGCTAGGTAAGACGTTTCATTTTCATAAGAAGGTTTGTTTAAAACCCAATTAAAAAATAAAGTATCACCTTATCAACCTGCAAGGTCTTTTTCTAGACCTTGTAGGCTTTCATAATTATCCCTTATCCCTACAAGGTTGAAAAAACCTTGCAGGAAACCCAAAAAAAATATTGCTCAATACCAACCGATTAAAAACAAAACGGTTTAAAAAACAACGAATCCAATACAACGTATTTAAAAACAACGTATTAAAAAACAACGGATTAAAATCCGTTGCTACAAAATGTTCCGTTCCTACGGAACTCTTGCATTCGATTGAGAGTCGTAGACTCGGTACATTTTGTAAGGCTTGACTTTAGTCCAGTTTCAGTTGCTACAAAATGTTCTGTTCATAAGGAACTCATACATCCGATAGAGAGCCGTACACTCGGCACATTTTGTAAGGCTAGACTTCAGTCCAGTTTCAGTTGCACAAAATGTTTCGTTCCTACGGAACTCTTACATTCGATAAAGAGTCGTAGACTCGGTACATTTTGTAAGGCTGGACTTCAGGCCAGTCCACACACAGCAAATCGAAAAAGAGCCGAAGGCTCTAAAAACCTTAAACCTTAAACCATAAACAATTAGCCATAAACTTTAACCAACCTACCTCATAATTCATAAACTTTCCCGAAATTGCCGCCAACTATAATGTTCCAAAACCAACCTAAAACTATGAAGAAAACTTTTTTTACAGCCCTATTGCTAAGCCTTGGCGGAGTCATTTTTTCTCAAACATCAGACGAATTGCAACTCAAAGCCATTTACCAATCCGCATTGACTAAGGGGCAAGGCTACCAATGGCTGGACTATCTTTCTAACCAAATCGGACACCGATTATCAGGCTCTGATAATGCCGAGAAAGCAGTACAATACACCAAAGCACAATTAGAAGCCTTAGGGTTAGATAGAGTGTTTTTGCAGGAAGTAATGGTGCCAAAGTGGGTGCGTGGTGCAAAAGAAACCGCTTATATCAAAGATGGCAAAAACAAAATTGAAGTGCCTATTTGTGCTTTGGGTAGTTCGGTAGCCACTCCTAAAAAGGGCTTACTAGCTCCCGTAATCGAAGTGCATAGTATCAAAGAACTAGAATCCTTGGGAACGGCTTTAAAAGGAAAAATTGTTTTTTACAACCGCCCGATGGAGGCAGAATATATCGAAACCTTTAATGCTTATGGACATTGTGTGGACCAACGTTCTTCGGGCGCTAGAGAAGCAGCGAAATATGGTGCGGTGGGAACGATTGTACGTTCAATGAATTTGCGTTTGGATGATTTTCCGCATACTGGTAACCAAAGTTATGGCGACTTACCGCAAGCGCAATGGATTCCTACAGCAGCCATCAGTACCAATGGTGCGGAGTTGTTAAGCAAGAAGTTAAAAGAAAACCCACAACTGCAATTTTATTTTAAGCAATCCTGTGAACAAATGGCAGATGTGTTGTCTTATAATGTGGTGGGCGAACTAAAAGGAAGCGAAACGCCCGAAAACATTATGGTAGTGGGCGGTCATTTGGATTCTTGGGATTTAGCCGATGGTTCTCACGATGATGGGGCAGGAGTGGTGCAAAGTATGGAAGCCTTACGCATTTTGAAACAGCTGAATTACAAGCCTAAAAACACGATTCGTGTAGTGTTGTTCATGAACGAAGAGAATGGCAACCGCGGAGGGAAAAAATATGCAGAATTGGCACAAACCAATAAAGAAAATCACGTTTTTGCTTTAGAAAGCGATTCGGGAGGCTTTTCGCCAAGAGGTTTCTCATTCGAATGCAATGATGAAGAGTTTGCTAAATTTAGCAGTTGGAAAGGGTTATTTGAACCTTATTTGATTCATAGTTTTGTAAAAGGACATAGCGGAACAGATATTGGGCCATTGGCATCCAAACATATCGTCAAAGCAGGACTCAAACCCGATTCTCAACGCTATTTTGATTACCATCATGCGGCAAACGATACCTTTGATGCTGTCAACAAAAGAGAATTGGAATTGGGAGCAGCTACTATGGCTTCTTTGTTATTTTTGATGGATCAAAAAGGATTATAAGATGAAACCCTCCGAAGCCTATATTTTTAATCAGCCGCACTTGTACCAGAGTATTATGTTGCATTTACTTCAGGTGATTCAGCAACAACTGCCCGAAAGTGAAGTGTTGTTCAAATGGGGCATTCCTTATGTGTATTATAAAAAGAACCCCTTTTGCTATCTCGCTCCCAATCACAAGAAAGGATTTGTCGATTTGGGTTTTGCCAAAGGTTTTCAATTGCAACAAAATCAATCCCATTTGATTGGGGAGAAACGAAATACGGTAAAATCGCTGCGTTATTTTAACCTAGAAAATATAGACCACGACATTTTACTAGCTGTAATTACCGAAGCAATGACATTGTACTAAAAAAAAAATCTCCTAAAAGGAGATTTTTTTATGGTTTTATGGTAAAAGCTTAGATTCTAAATTTTCCTCCTACAGCAAGGATTCTCTGAAAAAAGAAGAAATCTTGCGAGGCTCTATCTTCTGGATTAATGGTTGTACGAATATCGTTCATATTGATATAACCGCCTTTTAATTCTCCTTGGACATAGAAATATTTAAAAAAAGTAATATTTAAACCTGCTTTTATAGAAGTTCCAAATCCTGCTAAATGAAATTCATCATAACGTTCTTTGCCTAGTAATTGTGTGTTTGTTTTTGGATACAATACCCCAAAACCAATGCCTTCTGTCAAGTTAACCTGAATTTTATCCGTATTTCCAATTTTGAATAACTTAGAAATATCATCATGACGAGAAACTTCGGTATTGATATAATTCAGACCATCAGTATGTTCAAATGTTAAAAATGATTCATCTGAAAAATCAACAGGAGTGTTATTATAGATGCCATTGTGAATAGGTCCGTTTATTTGCCCTGTTACATTAGCCGTCTGGTTTTGAGTCATCACATATTTCATATGATCCACCCCAATAGCCACACTATAATGATCTGAGAAAAAATATCCTAAACGTAAATTCGTTTGTGGAATCGTCATTTTGGTAGGGTTAATGTAATCGATATGCCAACCTTTGGGTTTGTCGTGAGCTCGCATATCTTCTACTGTAAAGCGATAATCTTTACCGGTAAAGGTAACGTCTGATTTACTGTAGGATTCTCTGTTTCCTCCCCATGAGATAAAGAATTTTCCTTTATTGTGAGCAGTGTATCTTTCTGTAGTGTTTTCTTGTGCAAAGGCAATAGTCGTCGTTAAAAAAAGAACGAAATAATAATAGAATGTTTTCAAGGGGCTATTAAATAAAAAAAATTAAAATTGATTGATGGTTTGTCTGATAGCTACCAGTTTGGTCATTAAGGCTTCAAAATAATCTAAATGCAACATGTTAGCTCCATCACTTTTAGCGTTAGCTGGATCAAAATGAGTTTCAATAAAGATGCCATCTACACCTACAGCAATTCCAGCTTTGGCTACAGTTTCGATCATGTCTGGTCGACCTCCAGTTACACCAGCGGTTTGGTTAGGTTGTTGCAAAGAATGCGTAACATCCAAAACCGTGGTAGCATACTGCTGCATTGTTGGAATGCCTCTATAATCTACAATCATGTCTTGATAACCAAACATAGTTCCGCGGTCTGTAACCATTACATTTTCGTTTTGGCAATCCAATACTTTCTGTACGGCATGCTTCATACTCTCTGGACTCATGAATTGCCCTTTTTTCAAGTTGACTACTTTTCCAGTTTTGGCAGCAGCCACAACCAAGTCCGTTTGTCTAACTAAAAAAGCAGGAATTTGCAACACGTCTACATAAGCAGCAGCCATAGCCGCATCCTCATTGGTGTGAATATCAGTTACAGTTGGAACACCAAAAGTTTCAGATACTTTTTGAAGAATTTTCAAAGCTTTTTCGTCTCCAATTCCAGAAAAACTATCAATTCTAGAACGGTTGGCTTTTTTGAAAGAACCTTTAAATACGTATGGGATTTGTAATTTGTCAGTGATACCAACTAAGCGTTCTGCTATACGCAAAGCCATTTCTTCTCCTTCAATGGCACAAGGACCAGCTAGTACAAAGAAGTTACCACTTTCAGTATGTTTAATTTGAGGAATATGATGTATGTTCATGTTATATTTTTTTTGCAAAGGTAAATAGGTTTTGCGATTTTAGATAATTTTTAAGAAAATAGTTTTTTGGACTTCATTATTCAAAATGAATCTGAAATCAAGTTTTTTTTGGACTAAACTATTAATTAGTTGTTTTTAGTCTGAATCCCATTGGAACCAATAAATGACCTTTCTCGTATATGTTCATATAAAGAAGGATAGGTTTTTTTTGGCCTTCCCATTTAATTTCATAAACATCTAAAAATCCGGCACCCATCTCTGAATTTTTCGAAGGAAACGGACAACAGCTTTCTAGTTTTTTATACATTATTGCCTCTCCTTTAGGCCCAGCCAAAGCGTCTAAATAGCGTTTTTGATTGATGGTGTCATTTTTAGTACCGTGATAATAAATGTTAATGGGGAAATTTTTGTCATATCCGTACTTTTTATCCTTACTAAATGCTGTTATGATAAATGTATTGTTTTTAGAAAGTTTCAGAGCCGGTGCATTATTATCTACATTCTCAAGAGTTGATTTGGTACTAAGGCATGATGTAAAGAGTAAAATACTGATCAGCAACCCGAAGATTTTTTTCATAGCGATGAATTTTATTTTGAAATAGTTTGACGTAAATTTCAAAAGAGTTTTTGAAGCAAATATAAAACTTTGATGAAGATATAATCAAAATTAGTATTGATGTTTTTTAATCCATTATAGTATATCGCAAGGTTTAGCGCAAAAAGCGTCTTATCTTTGCAGAAATTTAAAATAGAACTTATGGATTTTTTGTTTCAAACATGGCCTTGGTATTTTTCAGGTTTTGTTATTGGCATGGTTATGCTTACTTTGATTTTTCTGGGAAAAACGTTCGGGATGTCTTCTAATCTTCGTTCCTTGTGTACTTTGGCCGGAGCCGGGAAAAAAGTGCCCTTCTTTGATTTTGATTGGAAATCAACACGGTGGAATTTAGTTGTAGTTCTTGGAACTATGCTTGGGGGTTTTGTGGCTGTACATTATATGAGCGCTCCGACAAACGTAGCTATTAATCCTCAAACCATTGAGCAATTGGCAACATTAGGAATCGATGCTCCTGAGGGAAAATTAGTGCCTGATGCTCTTTTTGGTCCGTCTGTTTTTGAATCTCCTAAGGGATTAGCTATTTTGCTTTTAGGAGGGGTTTTAATCGGTTTTGGTTCTCGATTTGCTGGAGGTTGCACCTCAGGACACGCCATTACAGGATTGAGTACTTTGCAATTGCCTTCGCTCAAAGCAGTAATTGGTTTCTTTATTGGAGGACTTATTATGGCGCATTTACTATTGCCTTTACTTTTAAAATAATTAGGTTATGATCAAAGCTTTAAAATATTTATTTGTTGGTTTTTTGTTTGGAATTGTATTAACCAAATCTGAGGCTGTTTCGTGGTACCGCATTTACGAAATGTTTCACTTTCAATCCTTTCATATGTATGGCATAATTGGCGTTGCTGTTACTACTGGATTGATAGGGATGCAATTGGTAAAACGCTTTAATGTGAAAAATATTGACGGCACTATTATGAGTGTTCCGGATAAAGAAAATGGGAATACCCGTTATTGGGTTGGTGGAATTTTGTTTGGATTAGGATGGGCATTAGTAGGCTGTTGTCCAGGACCTATTTTTATTTTGTTGGGTGCTGGTTTTTTACCTGTAAGTGTAGTGCTGATTGGAGCTTTGTTGGGAACTTATTTATACGGGGTATTTAAAGATAAATTACCTCATTAATTTATAAAATCGTTTTTATAATTTTTAAAAAGTAGTCTTTTCTGATTAGGAAAGACTACTTTTTTTATTCAATCGAAGTATGCCTGAAACAATAAGGTACTGTGCCAAGATGTAAGTGCTCATAATCCAAAAACCAGATTGAGCTATGGGGTGGTAGAATTTATTAATAGCCAAAATGCTGTCCGAAAGCACAAAGAAAATAGCACCTGCTAGGATTGAAAAAGCTGCTGGTTTTTCCCAAGTCAAACTTCCTTTACAAGCAACAAAGAGCATTGTAGTAATAACAGCTGCGTATACCATCACAGGAATTTGCAAAGGGCCTAATTTCGGAAACAATAGACCAACCATTCCAAAAAAGTAACCAAGAATCAGGATAGTTCCTAAGTACAAAGCAATGGAATTACCTTTCATTGCTGTTTTGGGTTGTCTACTAAAAAGGACAATGTATAGGATATGAGAAAGTAAAAACGAAACTAATCCTAAAATGAAATAAATTTCGGCTTTGTCAGCAAACATTAAAATGATATCTCCTATCCAAGAAAACAACAAAGCGCTAAGCAATAATTTTTTGCCTTGAAAATCAGCAGAAATAAGAACAGTTACTAGCAAAAAGGGCAATAAAAAGGGTTTCAAATACCAGTTAACAGTATCTAATCCCACAAAAGGGAGTAGTAAGTAGAGTATGCTAAAAATAAGATAGCTGTTGAGGATGCTGTTTGCTTTCATAAGACACAAGAAGTAGTTAGCAGTCTATACGACTACGGAATGGAAATTAAATTAGTTTAGAATAAGTTTGAGGCAACTAGGCGAGTGCTATTTTTTCTTTTTCAAAATCAATAGCTACAAAGTAAATGCTCATAGCAAGTGAAATCGAAAAATACCCAATTAAAATATAGGTGCTCACGGGTAGTAAATTGGTTAAACCAAACCAATCGCCATAAAAATAGAGAAGGCCCATAGCAAAAAGGAATCGGAAAGCCTCCCAAAAGACAGCCGTTTTTCGGGCATCCATCAATTCTGTGTAACTGTATACGGTTACAAAGATAAAGGTACCATATACAAATACGTGCGGTAAGCCAATCGTACCTATAGAATCATACATATAGGTAATTAAAAGCAAAGTAACCAAGGCTTGAAAAATAGACCAATACATTAGTTTTTTAGAATGCTGTGTGCCATACTTTTCAAAATGATACACATCGCTAATTTTAGTAACGGGATATTTTTCTTCAAAATTTTCGGGACGCCAACCTGTTGGTTTGAACCAAATGGTGAGTTTGTCTTTCCAGTTTTCAGCACGCCACGCATCCGAAATCAACAATCCTAAATGCTGAAAATTAATTCTAATGGGGTTCCAAGTTTGTGCTGGTCGGGTAATCCCAAAAACAGGAGGCACTGCATCCAATTCTTCTTGAAAAGTACCAAAGAGTTTGTCCCAAAAAATGAAGATTTGGGAATGATTCTTGTCGATATATTCTGGATTGATGGCGTGATGCACACGATGATGAGAAGGTGTAACCAAGATTTTTTCTAGAAAGCCCATTTTTTTGATGTGTTTGGTGTGGTACCAAAACTGCAAGAACAGATGAATGGGTAAGGTAATGGCAATTACGACTGAGGGAACTCCTAAAACTGCGGCAGGAATCAACAAAAACGTAAAGAGATTGACAAAACTTGAAATGGTTTGGCGCAGCGCACAAGCCAAATTGAATTCCTCACTACTGTGATGAATAGCGTGTTTGTTCCATAAAAAATTAATTTGATGCGCCCATCGGTGCGACCAATACCCATAAAAATCAATGCAAATGAAAGCAATGATATACGCCCAAACACTAGCTTCTAAATGAAATAAGGCAATATGAGCTTCAAGCCATTCATAGGTAAGTATAGAGATACTAATCCCCAAAACATCTTTGACCGAATTCGTCATTCCAGAACTGACACTCGAAACCGTATCCATATAAGGAGCAGTGTCTTCGCCTTTAAAATGACCGTAAATTTTTTCAATCGCAATGAGTAGTAAAAACATGGGCATTACAAATACCAATATTTTGCCGTATTCTTCCATAAAGTACTTTTTTTTTACCAAATATATAAAAAAGAAAAAGCAGAACTACCAATTGTATTGATAATTCTGCTTTTTTATGAAAGTTTTTTTCTTAGACTATTTCTGCGTTCAAACCCGCTGCCAAAAGTTTAGTGCATTGCGGTTTCAATTTGTCATAAGGGCCTGTTTTTACAGTACATTTTCCGTTATAGTGAATGATTAACGAACATTGTTCTGCTTGTTCAGGGGTGTGGTCGCAAACTCGAATTAAAGTCTCAATTACGTGATCAAAGGTGTTTACATCGTCATTGTATACTATAATTTCATTGTTGAGTCCCATCAATTCCTTGATATTGACTTTTTCTCTTACTTTTTCTTTAGTACTCATAATGCTGTGTTTTGATACTATAAATGGTGTATGATGGTTACTTACTATACTTTAGAGAAACCCAGTTGTTTCGTTGAAGTTTTTTTACAAAAGTTAATCCTTTTTCAGTGCATGAAGCGTCTATGAATGGAATATCTTCTTCATAAAAGCCACTGAACAAAATAATTCCATTTGCATTCAAACTGTCTACGTAACTTTGCATGTCGTTTAACAAAATGTTTCTGTTGATGTTGGCAATAATCAAATCGTATTTTTTGCCAGCAAGTAAAGCAGCGTCTCCTTCGTAAACGCTAATGTGTTTACAATTATTACGCTCTGCATTTTCAATAGAATTCAAATAGCACCAATTGTCGATATCAATGGCGTCAATAGGTTGGGCTCCTTTCATCTCGGCTAAAATGGCCAAGATTGCTGTTCCGCATCCCATATCGAGTGTTTTTAAACCCGCAACATCCATATCGAGTAGGTGCTGAATCATCATATGTGTGGTTTCGTGATGCCCTGTGCCAAAGCTCATTTTGGGCTCGATGAGAATATCAAATTCGGCATTGGTTTTTGGGTGAAAAGGGGCGCGAACATGGCATTTTCCATCAACATCAATGGGGTCAAAGTTTTTTTCCCACTCTTCATTCCAGTTGATTTGTTCGATTTCTTCGAAGGTATAGCTAATCTTGAATTCCTCGGATTGTAGAATAAAAATACCATCTAATATGTTCTCGTCCCAAAGGTCTTTTTGAACGAAGGCATCAATTCCTTTTTCGGTTTCTGTAAAGCTTTCGAATGCTTTTTCGCCTAACTCGGCAATTAGAATTTCTGAACCTAATTCTTTGGGTTCAATGGTAAAATGGTATCCTATGTAACTATTTGACATCTTTCAATTTTTTTGCAAAGGTACTATTTCTCTATTCATGCGGTGTTAAAAATTTAAAAAAGCAGGGTAGCCTCTTTTAAAATTTCTGCCACAAATAACACTAATGAACACTAATTTATAGTATAAGTTTTTAAAAGGACAAATAGACGTTTTACTATTCACATAGCTATTCTATGTGTGAAATAGTGCTGTTTCTATTGGTTTCTTTACTTATTTAGTGTTTGTCTATGATTCTTCTATGTGGTTAATTTTTTTAATTTATTTGTGTTTTTCAACTGATTTATTCTTTATATTCAAGTAAATCGCCTGGCTCGCAATCTAAGGCTTTGCAGAGGGCTTCGAGGGTACTGAAACGAATGGCTTTTGCTTTGCCTGTTTTTAAAATCGAAAGATTGGAGAGCGTTAAATCTACTTTTTCGGAAAGCTCGTTGAGGGACATTTTTCTTTTGGCCATCATTACATCTAGGTTGACTACTATAGGCATAATTATATGGTTAATTCGTTATCGGACTGGATTTCAATACCTCTTTTGAAGATTTTTGCTATCAGAAATAAGATGATGCCCATAAAAAACCAAACATCGCCTCCGCCTACTGCGAATGTACTCAAGTCAGGAAGGCTTATGGGTTTTTCTTGCAACCACTTCAAGTAGTTGAGACCGTAATTAGAGAAAAAGGCGATTACCACACTTAATCCGCTTAAGGTTAAGAGAAAATGATACATTTTTGTACTAAAGGGCTGGTAAAGGTTCAGGTTTTTATCGTGCAATAGTTTTACGATAACAAAAAAGAGTACAGCTTTTAAGGTGGTAACGATGCTTAACAACAGCATCACTACACCATAATGTCCAGGGTCAAATTGATAGAGTGCTTTTAGACTCAAAAAATTGGCGTTGTACGAATTGATAGTGAAGGTGTAAATGCCATTAAAAATGTACATTCCCGACTCAATGCAAATGCCAACAAAAAGTAAAAGGGCTACATAAAATAGAATTTTGAGTAGCTGTTCGGTGCTAATTCTGATTTCCATAACAGTTTGTTTTTTGGGTTTATTGATTCAAAAATAATAAAAATTTATTGATAAATAATAAAAATTTATTATTTTAATTTGATTGAATAAAAACCTTAATTCAGAAAATTGTGAAAATGAAGGATTTGAAAAAAGTTGGAGTCCTAATGAAAACCCTTGTTTTTGCTGGTTTTTTTTCGAGGAATTTTGATAGTTTATTTTGGTTTTTAGACTAGCTTTTGCCATCGTTTTTGATTAATTTAGCACCACAAAAAAATAAGAGAATGATTTCAGAAGCACAGTTTCAACAAGAGTTACAATTGTTTATTGCCAATGGTATTCGTGAAGATGTTGGCCCAGGGGATTACAGTTCCTTGGCTTGTATTCCAGCATCGGCCACAGGGAAAGCAAAATTACTAGTAAAAGAAGATGGGATAATCGCGGGTGTAGCATTGGCTGAAATGATTTTTCATTATGTTGACCCTTCCTTGCAAATAGAAACCTTTATACAAGACGGAACACCTGTGCGCTATGGTGATGTGGTTTTTCACGTATCGGGTAGTTCACAATCGATATTAAAATCAGAACGTTTGGTGTTGAATACTATGCAACGTATGTCAGCCATTGCGACGAAAACCAACAGTTATGTTCGTTTATTAGCAGGTACAAAAACTCAAATATTAGATACTCGTAAAACAACACCAGGATTTCGTGCTGCCGAAAAATGGGCAGTAACCATTGGGGGAGGAGTGAACCATCGATTTGCTTTATATGATATGATTATGCTCAAAGACAATCATATCGATTTTGCCGGAGGTATCACAAAAGCCATTGATAAGACAAAAGTGTATTTAAAGGAAAATAACTTAGATTTAAAAATTATTGTAGAAGCCAGAGATTTAGCCGAAATTGAAGAAATTTTAAAGTCTGACGGTATTTATAGAATCTTGATTGATAACTTTAATTATGAAGATACTCGTAAAGCAGTGGCAATGATTAACGGCAAATTTCAGTCTGAATCTTCAGGAAATATCAACGAAACAACCATTAGCGAATATGCGGCCTGTGGAGTAGATTTTATTTCCTCTGGAGCGTTGACGCACTCCGTGTACAATATGGATTTGAGTTTAAAAGCCATTTGATAGTAATCCAAACCTAATGATTTCAACTAAGAAGATTCCTTTAGAAATTCTGATTAAGAATAAAGTAAAACAAAATGTCCTTGTAAAAAAGCTGATATTTTTCTTGAAAAATCAAAAATTACTTTGGTTGGAAGAGGTGTCACTGTATGATTTTTTGCATTCCTATATTGTTGGGCTTTTGAATGGAAAACTTAATATACGTGCGGGTGCTATTGCCTTTAGTTTTTTCATGGCGCTCTTTCCATTTGCTCTTTTTATTTTGAACTTGATTCCGTTTATTCCAATTGAAGGTTTTCAAGAGGATTTTTTGCGCTTTGTAGAGCAAAGTGTACCACCTAATACTTATGATGCTATTGCAGGAATTATTAATGATATCTTAAATAACAGTCATTCAGGCTTATTGTCAACAGGTTTTTTGTTGTCGATATTTTTAATGGCAAATGGTTTAAGTGCTATTTTGGGCGGGTTTGAGGAATCTAAACATGTTACTGAAAAAAGGGGAGTGTTTGACCAATATGTAGTAGCGCTGGGAATGTCGCTTTTTCTTTCTTTTTTGTTACTCTTTACTGTTGCAATTATAGTAGTTTTTGAGGTGTTTATTCAACAGACTAAAATTCAAGATGTTTTAAGTGATAATATACCGTTGATTCAATTGGGACGTTACATTTTTTTATCATTAATGATTTTATTTACTACTTGTGTTTTATTGCGATTTGGAATAAAACAGCGACATAAGCCTAAGTTTATTTCGATTGGTGCTGTGTTTACTACTATTCTTATCATAATTTCTTCCTATGGTTTTGGAATTTGGGTGGTAAAATTCTCTAAATACAATGAATTGTACGGATCTATTGGGACATTGCTTATTATGATGTTTTATATTTGGATCAATTGCATGTTGCTTTTGCTTGGTTTTGAGCTCAATGCCATTATTCAGTCCCATAGAAAACAAATTAATTCATAAAAAACGTTATAGTTGCATAATAAATATCACAAACTATGTTATTTTTGAGTGCTATTTAAAAGCTATATACTTTTTATTATTCGGTTTTTTGGTTCAAGAAAAACTGAAATGAAATATAAATTTTCATAAAATAAGAAAGTTATGTAGCGATTATAAATCAAATTATGAAAAAAATGAAAAAAAGTATTCTTTTAGCCATCAGTATTGGTCTTAGTTTTGTTAGTGCTGTACAAAGTCAATCTGTTGTAGGAAAATGGAAAACCATTGATGACGAAACGGGTAAGCCAAAATCTATTGTTGAAATTTATGAGAAGTCTGGAAAGATTTACGGAAAAATTATAGATATTTTAGATCCTCAAAAAAAAGAAAAATTGTGCACGGAGTGTACAGGAGAGGATAAAAACAAGCCAGTTTTGGGAATGGTTATTGTAAAAGGACTTAAAAAAGATGCTGAAGAATATAATGATGGAAGTATAATGGATCCAGTTACAGGAAAAAAGTACAAATGCTTTATTACGCTAGAAGGAAAAGATAAATTAAAGGTGAGGGGATATATTGGTATCGCATTAATAGGAAGAACACAATTATGGCACCGCGTTAAGTAGGTCTGTTTAAAGTATAAATACCCTTGAGGTTTGTTTTATGTAGAGTTTTTCTAGATAAAATTAAACTTTAAGGGTATTTTTTTTGTTATTTTTGGACATTGAATGGAATATAAATGTCTCAAAATTGTCGCTAGACAAGATCCTTACTATATGTTTTTCGTAGAAGTAATTTTACCATTAGCCTTAGCTAAAACCTTCACTTATCAAGTCTCTGAAGCAGAATATCATTTCATTCAAAAAGGAATGCGGTTGGCTGTACCTTTTGGTAAAAGTAAAATTTATACTGCTATTGCTATCGAGTTACATCGCAATGAACCTACCCTGTATCAAGCCAAAGAAATTCATCAAATTTTAGATCATAAGTCAGTGGTGACTGCCATTCAAATTGAGCATTGGCTTTGGATAGCCAATTATTATATGTGCAGTATTGGCGAAGTATACAAAAACGCCATGCCGAGTGCTATGCTCTTAGAAAGTGAGACAGTTGTTACGGCAAAGTTAGATTCCAATATCGAAGAAGGGCAACTTTCGGACGAAGAATATTTAGTATATCAAGCCTTGCAGCAACAAAGTACCTTAAAAATCAATGATATTGTTTCTATTTTGAATAAAAAGAACATTCTGCCTGTTATTCAAAAAATGATCGATAAAAATATGCTTGTACTTGAAGAAGAAATTTCAGAAAGTTACAAGCCCAAATTAGTTCGTTATGTTCGATTGCATTCGCAATACAATATTGAAGGAGGTTTGGAGAATTTATTGGCATTACTCAAGAATGCTAGTAAGCAGAGAGAAATTGTACTGCATTATTTTCAATTGAATGCTAAAGAGAAAAAACCAATAGCCATAAAGCAATTGTGCGAATCGGCTAAGGTGACCACAGCTACGGTGAAAGCTTTGATCGACAAAGAAATTTTTGAAGAATATTTGGTACAGCAGGATCGTTTGGTATATAAAGCAGGATTAAATCTTGAAAATTGGAATTTAAGCGATACACAACTGGCTGCTTTCGAAGCGATTCAAAATCAATTCCTGCAAAAAGAAGTTTGTTTGCTTCATGGTGTTACCGCGAGTGGTAAAACTGAAATTTACATCAAATGGATCGAAACTATTTTAGAACAAAATAAGCAAGTATTGTTTTTGTTACCAGAAATTGCTTTAACCACGCAATTGGTGACACGTTTGCGTTTGTATTTTGGTGATAAAATAGCAGTTTTTCATTCCAAATTCAATAATAACGAACGCATTGAAGTTTGGCAAAATGTATTGCAACAGTCTACAAATGCACAAATAATAATTGGAGCGCGTTCGGCACTTTTTTTGCCATTTCAAGACTTAGGGGCTATTATAATTGACGAAGAACACGAACAAACCTTTAAACAGGCTGATCCGGCTCCGCGTTTTCATGCACGTGATGCTGCAATTGTATTAGCTAATTACCATAAATGTAAAGTTCTTTTGGGATCGGCTACGCCTAGTATAGAAACGTATTATAATACTCAAATCGCTAAATATGGACTTGTTACGCTAAAGGAGCGTTTTGGTAAAGTGCCAATGCCAATTATTGAATTGGTGGATTTGAAGGATAGTTACTTCCGTAAACGCATGAAAGGGCATTTTAGTGATGCTTTAATCAAGGAAATTAGTTTGGCCTTGTCACTGGGAGAACAAGTGATTCTATTTCAGAATCGACGTGGTTTTGCGCCTGTAATTGAGTGTCTTACCTGTGGCCATATTCCACAATGCCCGCAATGCGATGTGAGTCTAACGTTTCATAAATTTAAAAATCAATTACGTTGTCATTACTGTGGATATGCGATGGGCAAGCCTACCAATTGTTATTCCTGTTCGAGTATCGATTTAACTTCCAAAGGATTTGGTACAGAGCAGATTGAATTGGAATTGATAGAACTGTTTCCAGAGGCTAAAATCGGTCGAATGGATCAGGATACTACGCGAGGAAAATATGGATTTGAAAAAATAATTGATAGTTTCAAAAATCATGAAATAGAAATATTAGTGGGTACTCAAATGTTGGCCAAAGGTCTTGATTTTGAAAAAGTGAGTTTGGTTGGTATTATGAACGCTGATACCATGTTGTATCATCCTGATTTTAGAGCCTTTGAGAGAAGTTTTCAAATGATGACACAAGTTGCAGGACGTTCAGGGCGTTCGGATAAGCAAGGAAAAGTAATCATACAAACTTATAATCCTTTGCATAACACGATTCAGCAAGTGACTCAAAATGATTTTGAAGCTATGTATAAAGAGCAATTGTATGATAGGCAAATCTATAAATACCCTCCTTATTATAGATTGATAAAGATTACTTTAAAACATCGTGATTTTGATAAACTTAAAGAAGGTGCAATGTGGTTGTATCAAGTGACGAGTCAGACGTTGGATATTCCAGTTTTAGGACCAGAAGAGCCAGCTATTAACAGGATAAGAAATGAGTATATCCGAACAATAATGATTAAAATACCATTGAATAAGTCCATTGGTACTACAAAAAAGACACTCTCAAAAATTTTAAATAGCTTCGAAGCAGTAGCTCAATATAGAGCTATTCGTGTTGTGGTCAATGTTGATTTTTATTAAAGAGTACTTTTAGCTCATAGATAGAGCTTTAATTAAATCTTCTTTTTTATTTCTGCTCAATGGAATTTTAGTTACACCGATCTCAGCAAATTTGCTATTGAATCGATCAATTTTATCAATATTTACAATAAAAGACTTGTGTACGCGAACAAATTTATTTTTACTTAAATCATTTTCAAACGATTTCATGGTTGAAAGTACCAAGTTGCTTTCTTCCTCAGTTACAACTTTGACATAATCTCCGTAGGCTTCAATCCATTTAATTTTAGAAACAAAAATCTTTAATTTTTTAAGGTTGCTTTTTATAAAAATATGTTCACCTTCTTCTTCCTTATTTTCTGTTTTTAACATGTGAAAGTCAATAGCTCTTTTTACCGAAGCATTAAAACGTTCTAGAGCTATAGGTTTCTGTAAATAGTCGGTAGCATCATAATCAAAAGCTTTCATGGCATATTCAGCCTTTGAAGTGATGAATATAATTTGAGGTTTTGTTTTTAATCCGTCTAAAAAATCAAAACCTGAAATCACAGGCATTTCAATATCCAAAAAAATTAAATCTACTGAATGAATGGACATGCAATTTTTGGCTTCAATCGCATTTGAGAAATCACCAATTAGATGTAGGTGTTGGTGGTTATTCACAAGTTTGGAAATGATCATTCTTTGTATGGAACTATCATCTACTACGACACAATTTAGTTTCATATTGTAAAAGTTTATGATTTGGTTAGGTAAATATATTTTTTTTAACTATCAAAAACAAATTTTAAAGCGTGTATTTTGCTTTTTATCGATTATTTCAATTTTAGGCTTGTAGGTTAAAATAAAAAGATTACTTTTGCGCCCAATTTAACATATAAATATATTATTTATGAATCATTATGAAACTGTTTTCATTTTAAATCCCGTTTTATCTGAGGTTCAGGTAAAGGAAACAGTAAGCAAATTTGAAGAATTTCTTACTAGTAGAGGAGCTGAAATGGTATCGAAAGAAGATTGGGGTCTTAAAAAAATGGCCTACGAAATTCAAAACAAAAAAAGTGGTTTTTACCATTTGTTCGAGTACAAAGTAGCTGGTGAAGTTCTTTTGCCATTTGAAACTGAGTTTAGACGTGACGAACGTGTAATGCGTTTTTTAACTGTAACTTTAGACAAACACGCTATCTCTTGGGCTGAAAGAAGAAGAGCAAAACTTAAATCTACTAAAGCTTAATCATTATGGCAACATTACAACAATCTGCTTCAGGAAAAAAAGACGGAGATATCAGATATCTTACACCTTTAAACATCGAAATCAACAAAACTAAAAAGTATTGTCGTTTCAAAAAATCAGGTATCAAATATATTGACTATAAAGATGCTGATTTCTTATTGAAATTTGTAAACGAGCAAGGTAAAATTTTACCTCGTCGTTTAACTGGTACTTCATTGAAATACCAAAGAAAAGTTTCTGTGGCTGTAAAAAGAGCACGTCACTTAGCTTTAATGCCATACGTGGCCGATTTACTAAAATAATATAAATAATTAGTTGTTGGTTTTCGTTCAAATGAAACCTAACTTCTGCAATTTAAGGACAACAACATGGAACTTATTTTAAGACAAGACGTTCAAAATTTAGGATTTAAAGACGATATCGTAAACGTGAAAAATGGATACGGTCGTAATTACCTAATTCCTCAAGGATTTGCTCATTTGGCAACTTCTTCTGCGAAAAAAGTATTAGCTGAAAACCTAAAACAAAGAGCGCACAAAGAAGCTAAAATTGTGGCTGATGCAAAAGCAACTGCTGAAGCATTAAAAGCATTAGAAATTAAAATTGCTGCAAAAGCTGGTGGTGAAAAATTATTCGGATCTATTACAAACATTGATATTGCTGCTGCTTTAGCTGCTGCAGGTCAAGAGATTGATCGTAAATTTATTACTAGTGGTATTGTAAAACGTACTGGTAAATATTTTGCTACTGTTCGTTTACACAGAGACGTAATTGTTGAAGTAGCATACGAAATTGTTGCTGAGAAAGCATAATTTTAATCTCCAAAATACTTTAAATCCCGATACGTTGAAGCAACGAAATCGGGATTTTTTTTATCCAAAAACTACAGACTTTTTTGTTTAAATTTTATAAAATGAAATATACAAGACTTACAAAGGAACAATTGGAAGAATTGCATCAAGAATTTACCACTTTTTTGGCAACTCAATCTATTGATAAAGCGGAATGGGATACCATTAAAAAAGAAAAACCAGAAGTTGCTGAACAAGAATTAGACGTTTTCTCTGATTTAATTTGGGAAGGTGTACTAACTAAAGCGGAATTTTTGGAACATTTTTCAAAAAATCATATTTTTCTATTTCAATGCTTTGATACGGAAGTAAAATCGATTGTTTTGAAAGCTCTAGTGCCTGAAGTTGACTTTTTGACCAAAGAAGGGTTACAATGGCTTTCTGATAACATGTTCACTGAAACCATCGAAATGAAAGTGGGCAAAAAAGTATTTACCGAGGAACGAAATTATTCCTTGTTTCAATTGATTCAACAAGGGGCTTTTCTTAGTGATGGTCAATTGTTTAATCAAATTAATACAATTATAGAATCGTAAAACTATTTTATAAAGTATAAATTGGCTATTTTAGTACCTTATTTGAACAACTAAAATAGCCATTTTTATTTCATGCATATTCAAGATACGATTCAGCAGTTACGCTCCGAATTAGACCAACACAATTATAACTATTACGTGTTGGATCAACCTCAAATTTCGGATTTCGAATTTGACCAAAAGTTAAAAGCACTTCATGAGTTAGAACTAGCACATCCAGAATTTTTTGATACCAATTCTCCAACACAAAGAGTAGGAGGTGCTATTACTAAAAACTTCCAAACGGTGGTTCACGATTATCGTATGTATTCTTTAGATAATTCTTATTCTAAAGAAGATTTACTGGATTGGGAAACTCGAATTCAGAAAGTTTTAGGCAATGTGCCTATTGACTATAGCTGTGAATTAAAATATGATGGCGCTTCCATCAGTATCACTTATGAAAATGGGAAGTTATCTAAAGCTGTTACTCGTGGAGATGGTTTTCAGGGAGACGATGTTACCAATAATATTAAAACGATTAAGTCAATTCCATTGCAATTAAAAGGGAATTATCCAGAATATTTTGCTATTCGCGGTGAAATCATCTTGCCTTTCGCTGGTTTTGAAAAAATGAACCAAGAATTGATTGAAATAGGAGAAACTCCGTTCGCAAATCCCAGAAACACAGCTTCAGGTAGCTTGAAATTACAGGATAGTGCAGAGGTTGCCAAAAGACCATTAGATTGTTTGTTGTACTCGTTAGTTGGCAATAATTTTCCTTTTCAATCACAATTTGAAGGTCTCCAAACAGCTAGAGACTGGGGCTTCAAAGCACCAAAAGAGGCGAAATTAGCCAAAAATTTAGCAGAAGTTTTTGAGTTTATCTCGTATTGGGATGTGCATCGCCATCAACTTCCTTATGAAACGGATGGAGTGGTTATAAAAGTTAACAACTTGCAGTACCAAGAAGAATTGGGATACACTGCTAAATCACCTCGTTGGGCAATTGCCTATAAATTTAAATCCGAACAGGTATCAACTATATTAGAATCTATATCGTATCAGGTGGGTCGAACGGGAGCGATAACGCCAGTAGCCAATCTAGTGGCGGTACAATTAGCGGGAACTGTTGTTAAAAGAGCTTCGCTACACAATGCCGATCAAATTGAAAAATTAGATATTCGTGTTGGTGATACGGTTTTTGTAGAAAAAGGAGGTGAAATTATCCCTAAAATCATTGCCGTAGATTTAGAGAAGCGTCCTGAAAAGTCTGAAGTTACCTGCTATATAACAGCTTGTCCAGAGTGTCAAACGTCCTTGGTGCGTTCAGAAGGTGAAGCCAATCATTATTGCCCTAATTTCTATGGCTGTCCACCTCAAATTATAGGAAGAATACAGCATTTTATTTCAAGAAAAGCTATGGATATCGAAGGACTTGGTGGTGAAACGGTAGCTTTGTTGTTTAAAAATGGATTAGTCCACAATTATGCAGACTTGTATGATTTAACGATTGAACAAATTTTGCCTTTAGAAAGAATGGCACAAAAGTCGGCTGAAAACTTAGTTAATGGCGTGGCTAAATCGAAAGAAATCCCTTTTGAAAGCGTTTTGTTCGCATTAGGTATTCGCTTTGTTGGTGAAACTGTAGCTAAAAAATTAGCCAAACATTACAAAACAATAACTGCTTTAGAGCAAGCGAGTCTTGAGGATTTAATTTTGGTGGATGAAATTGGAGAACGTATTGCCAAAAGTGTTATTGATTTTTTTGGTAATGATGAAAACATTGCGATTATTGAACGATTACGAACTAAAGGTGTCCAATTGGAGATTGTTGAAAAGGTGAATCCTAATGCTACCACAAAATTTTCAGGAAAAACCTTTGTTGTTTCTGGCGTTTTTGAACAATTTTCTAGAGATGATCTCAAAAAAGCAATCGAAGATAATGGCGGTAAAGTAGGAAGCTCCATTTCATCTAAAACAGATTATGTTGTGGCAGGAGACAATATGGGACCTGCAAAACTAGAAAAAGCCACAAAATTAGGTATTACTATTCTTTCCGAAATGGCATTTATTACTTTGCTTCAGTCATAAAACCTATTATAAAGAAAGTGAGTAGATCACTTTCTTTATAATGCGGTATTGAACGTATTACCTTGTTTGATGTCACCTGATTGTAATCCTTTTTGAAACCAATACATACGCTGTTCGGAGGTGCCATGCGTAAAAGAATCAGGTATTACTTGTCCTTGCATTTTCCTCTGAATAGCGTCATCACCAACGGCTTGTGCGGCGCTGAGTGCTTCTTCTATGTCACCCGGTTCTAAGAATTTCCTTTGCTTTTCGTTATAGTGCGTCCATAGTCCTGCATAAAAATCAGCTTGAAGCTCCAATGCTACCGAAAGTTTGTTTGCCTCTTTTTCACTTTTTCCTTGTTGCAGTTGTCGCATTTTTGAAGAGGTTCCTAACAAAGTTTGAATGTGATGTCCGTATTCATGGGCAATCACATAGGCCACTGCAAAATCGCCTCCTTGTGCACCGAATTTAGTTCGCAATTCTTCAAAAAAGGACATATCCATATAGATTACTTTATCTCCTGGACAGTAAAAGGGACCAGAGGCTGAACTGGCTCCTCCACATGCTGTGGATACTTGGCCAGAGAAAAGTACTAATTTTGCAGGTTCGAATTGGAGATTGTTTTCTTGAAAAATTTTTTGCCATGTATCTTCATTGTCTACCAATATAGCATTTACAAATCTGCCTTCTTCAACTTCGCTTGGCGTTAAATCTCTTTGTTCTGTGGGTGCGGTTTGTGATTGGTTGTTGAATTGTTCTAAAACAGGCGTTATCATTTGTGCATTTTCGCCACCAAAAATATTCAAGAGTAGAATAATTATCCCTATAATTCCACCACCAACAATTGTTTTTCCTCCCGAAGACATCCCTCTTCGGTCTTCCATGTTATCACTTTGTCTTCGTCCTTGCCATTTCATAATTAGTAAAATTATTAGTTATTTAAATAAAACTAGTTGTTTTTATTGAGCCATTTTAAAACAACCTCTTCAATGACACCTTTAATTATTGGTTTTGGAATATAGTCATCCATACCCACTTTTAAACATTTTCTTCGTTCTTCTTTTTCGGTACCGGCAGTAATGGCGATTATTGGAAGGTATTTTCCGTTCAAAATTTTTCGTATAGCTTTTGTGGTGTCGTATCCATTCATTATAGGCATTTGAATATCCATGAATATAAGATTTGGCTGTTTGTTCTCCAATTGTTCAATAGCTTGTTTGCCATGTAAACATTCTATAATTTCTACTTCTACAAATAGATTTTTGAGTATAGTTTTTAGTAACAACATGTTGATTTTGTTGTCTTCAACTATCATTATTTTAAGATTTGGTATAGCATGTTTTTTACTGATTGCGCCAGAAAAGTTACTAATTTTTGAGTCTGTTTTAGGTTCTGCAATTTCGATTTCATTCGAGGTTTCAAGGTCGATATCAAAATAAAAGGTGCTACCCACATTTATTTTACTTTCTACATTAAGCTTACTATTCATAAGTCCTAGTAATTGGTTTGAAATCGTTAAGCCAAGTCCTGTACCTCCAAATTTTTTCGATGTAGAATTGTCTTCTTGTGAAAAAGCACTAAATATTTTCTTTTTATTTTTTTCCAATATCCCAATTCCTGTGTCTATTATTGAAAAACGGAGCGTATGATTTGTTGTATTTATCTCTTTTTGGACTGATACGCTAAGTGTAATACTTCCTTTTTCTGTGAATTTTACTGCATTACCCAATAGATTAATTAAAATTTGTTTTAAACGAACAGAATCGATCCAAACAAATTTTGGAACTTCAGGAGCAATTTTTAAATATAATTCCAGTTTTTTTTGGTTGGATTCAAAGAATATTAGGTCAATTGTTTGGTTTAGTATTTCGGTTAATTCTTGTTTTTCAATAAAGAGTTCCAATTTGCCAGCTTCAATCTTTGAAAAGTCCAAAATATCGTTGATAATATCCAACAGTGAAAGTGCTGATTGATTGATCGTAGTCATGTATTTTTCTTGCGTACGATTCAAATGGGTTTTAATCAACAAATCGGAAAACCCAATGATACCATTCAAAGGGGTTCGTATTTCGTGGCTCATGTTGGCTAAGAAATCTGATTTTGCTTTATTGGCTGCTTCGGCTAATTGTTTTTCCTTTATTATTACTTCATTTTCTATTTTTTCACTAATGTCAAATAATATTCCTCCGATATATTCGATTTTGTTATCTTTTCTTATAGCATCACTAAATTCTTCAATCCATACATAATTGCCTTTTTTTGTTTGGATTCTGTATCGGTCATGATAAGGCTTCCCATTGTTAAAGTTTTTGTTTTTATGTTCAAGTATTAGCTGCTTATCTTCAGGATGTAACAAGGTAATTAATGAAATTTTTTGTTCTAAAAAATCAGATTTAGAATAGCCAGTTATTTTTTCTATAGTATCATTCATGTAAACTTTTGTAGCTAATTCATCATACTTGGATAAGTAAACGGCACCAGGGATATTGTTAGCAATAAGTTTGAATTTTTCTTCACTTTTTAAAATCAATTTTTCGTTTCTGTCTCTTTCCAATGCGTATGAAATATTACTAGCCAAAGTTTTTAATATAAAAATTTCTTCTTTGGTCCAATTTCTTTCCATACTGCAGTCATCCATGCCGATGAAGCCAATAAAATTATCCTTGAATAAAAGCGGAACAATTAAAATAGATTTAATTTCATTTGCAATTAAAAGCTTTTTAAAAAAGGAATCTTTTAATTTACTAATAGTGCTTTTAAATGTTTTTTTCTTTTTGGCTTTAACTATTATTTCTATCAAATTTTCCTCAGTCAGTTGTTTAGTTTTCGTTATTTGTAATGGAATTCCTTTTCTAGCCCATTTAAATTTTTGAGAAAACAACTGTGTATCCATTTCTTTTTCATAATAAAATAAATGATCAACTTGGGTTGCATTACCCATAATTTCAAAAGTATCGGTAAACATTTCATCCAAACTTTTGCTTAACAAGAATTTTTCAGTACAAAGTGACATTTCTGCGAGTAAATCACTCTTCTTTTGCAGTTTTTTTTCGGCTTCAAATTGTTTATGAGTAGCTATTGCTATAGAAAGGATATCGGCTATTGTTCTTGAAAATGTCAAATCTTCTTGATCCCAATTACGTTTTTCTGCTGTAGTTTCGAAAGAGAGTACACCTAACAATTCACCATTCAAGAAAATAGGAGTATCTATTATTGATTTTATAGCATTGGTGCTATAATAAGAATCATAAAATTCTAAGTTATCGGTTTTTTGGTTCGTGTCATTTTTATAAAGTTGGAGTCCTTGTTTTATTTTTTTAGTATGAATAGGATAGTTCTCTTTTTTTAAAATAATTTTTTTCCCAAAAGTTTTAGTATTCAAAAAGAAAATAGACTCACAAACGATTGTTTTTTCACGATATTTCCAATAACTTACTCTATCACATTGAGAAATAGTTGCGGCTGTGGCTAGAATATGTTGTATAGCATTTTCTATTTTATCGAAATCTCTAAAGTTAACAGTAAATAAATTTTTAATGGTTTCATTGTAAAGTGCTATTTTTTGTTGTCGTTCGGTATTTTTTAGTTCATTTAACTTGATGTTTGTAATATCTCTTCCTATCCCAGAATAGCCGATAATTTTTCCATTATCATCTTTTTGTATGATGATTTTTAACGAAATCCAGATACTATCGTTGAATTTTGTTTTAATTGGAAATTCAATCACTGAAATTTTTTTCTTCTTAACAAAGAGATTCATTATTTCCTCATGATAATCCTCTCTGATGATTGAAATATAATTTTTTCCTAAAAGTATATTTTCTTCATATTGAAGAGTTTTTATCGAAAAATCATTAATAAAAGTAAATATTCCATGAATATTGACTTCAAAAATTAAATCGTTAGCATTAAGGATAATATTTTTGTATTGGTCATGTAAGCGTTTTTGTTCAGTTATATCTTGACCTATACCAATGATTATGTTGTTATTAATTTTTTTATCGGTCCACTGAATGTATTTATAGCTACCATCTTTGCACTTTAGCTTTCTGGTATAAATTTGACCATCTAGAAATTCATTATGATATGTAAGTCCAACAAATTCTGGATCTTCGGTGAGTTTCCAAAACTCAAAACCCATAACCTCCTTAGGTGAATAGCCCAAAATTGAAGCGATGGTGTCACTACAATAAATGATTTCACCGTGGTAATTGCACGCCACAGTTAGTGAATTCCCATTATTGACTATTTCTTTGATGAAATTATTTTCTTTTGTTTGTGACTTATCTATTTTTTTTCGAAAATAATTTATGATAGTAATGATGAAAGTACAGCTGAATAAGTAAGCTCCTAAAGGACTAGGAGTAAAATGAAAAAGTGTAAATAAACTTACCAGCAAAAGTACTGAACCAATGAAATACCAATATAATTTAGTGTTTTTTAAAACATCAAAGGATAAAAATAGAAGAATGGAAAAGGCAACCTTCGGAATAAAATCATTGTCATGAGAGAATACATTTATTAAAACAACTCCGAAATAGAAAATAAATGTGAATGAAAAGACTTTTTTCATATTGTTTTTAACGAAACTTAATTTTGTACAAAAAAAGTAGGTTAATAACATTACAAATGCAACTAAAGTATTTTGAACCAATAAACTTTTGGGTCTGATTTTGAAAATATCAAAAAGTAATTCTAATAAAATTATTAATGCACCAAAGAGTAAGATATAAAAGTGAAATTCTTTTTGGCTGGTAACTTCGCCTTGATGAATAGCGTCAGTTTTTAATTTTTTAAAAGTAGAGTAAATAGGAAAACTTAATGCGATTAAAATAAAAAATACAGTCAATTGAATCAACTGTTGATTTTCGGATGCAAGAATATTTTTGAATTCAATTGACCATAAAAAAAAGCTTCCATGTGGAAGTATGAGATTTTGCATTAATGAATATAACGTTATTGTATTCAATGCGATCCTTTTGTTTTTGGTTTTACAAGACTTGTTTAATCTATAGAATAGTTTTAAAACACTAAATTACACTTACTAAAATACTTAAAAAAAACGCAATACAAATATTTTTGTGTTAAAAATCATGAAGTAACATCATTGGTAACTTGCTTAAATATCGCATATACCATGGATATAAAAAAGGGATAGGTGAATATTATTCCAATGCAAAAAGCAAAAAAACCTAACAAAACACCAATAAGGGATAAAAACACCAATAAAAAAATAACCATTGGTTGTTTTAGTACAATGGCAATACTTGTTTTTACAGCATTAAAAACCGTAGCGTCCTCAAATATTAGAAGAGGTATGGTAAAAAGCGTAATGAAGTTGATCATCAAAACTATAAGTATGCCTACAAAAGAAAGACCCAATTCGTCTGCAATTAAGGTAGCTCCATTTGTTGCTAATCCAATGATAATTGTGGTTGTAAAAATGGTGAAAAAATATTTTGGCTTGTAATATGAAAATAGGTCGGAAACACCAAAGGGAAGATCTTTTTCAGCAGCATCGGCCATTTTATAAAAACTGGCCATAAATGGACTGAGTAAACTTCCTAAAACAATTGAAAATCCAATATAATACCATACATATGGTTCAATAGTCATTAATTTTTGAAGCTGCATCATGGATTTCTCATTGATGTTTTCTTGTCCAATTAGGTTAGCGGAAATTCCAGACACAACAATTACCAGTATGAAAAAAAACACAAACAAAGCTAAACCTGCATATAGTGCAATTTTTTTATAATTGGCAAAAGCTTGATTGAGTACAGTTTCAAAATGAATTTCAGTAGTGTATTGTTTGTTCTCTTTAGGTCTTGTTTCAAAATTCATAGCAATATTATTGGTTCTTTTTTTATACTTTATTTGATCTAATTTATTGAGGTAGAATTTACTAAAAAATTTAAATTTTAAAATATACTTCAGTAAAAGGCACCCTAAAGCGCTCGCCGTATATTCCGTTTTCATCACGAATGCCGCAGCCTATAATCATATTGATTTCACTGCTGTTGGGTAAGCCAATAATTTGTTTTACTCTTAAGGAATCAAATCCTTCCATAGGACAAGTATCATAATTTATGGAAGCCATGCTAATCATGAAATTTTCAGCGGCTAGCGCAGCACTTTTATGGGCTACAATTCGCATATCGCTTAATCTTGCTTGACGGTAAATGGGTTTGAAAATACCAATTACTTGGAAAATCACAAATTTTAAAGCACCCAAAATACCAAAAAAATCTGTGTAGATGGAGGGAATAATTTTTTTATAATAATTCAAAGCGAATTGCTCTCTACTACTATATTCTGACTCTTTTTTATCACCATACTGAGATTTTAAAAACAAAAGGTTCGCTCTTTGTCGTTCCTTCCATAAATCTTTTCGAGCTACTACAACCACCAATTGCTGTGCTGTTTTAGCAGCATTTTGATCAAAACTGGCAGTAGCAATTTGTGCTATTACCTTAGGATCTATTATGTGATAAAATTCCCAAAGTTGCATGTTGCTACTGGTTGGTGCTAAGGAAGCTAAGGCGATACATTGTTTGACTTTTTCTTCGCTGATAGGTTCTTTTTTAAAAACGCGAACGGATCTTCTGTAATGTATGGCTTCACTAACTGTTTTTTCTAAATCCATTGCAGTAGTTTTTTTATCGTATTTAATTTTCCTTTGTACGGAGCATAGCGAAAGGGAAGGTCAAGCCAATTGGCTTTTTTTACAACTCCTTTTTTGTGTGAAAAAGTATCAAAACTCAATTTGCCATGGTAAGCGCCAATGCCACTATGTCCTACACCACCAAACGGTAGTCTTTGGTTAGAAAAGTGAATCACAGTGTCGTTGATGCAGCCACCTCCAAAAGAATACTTTTTCATGATTTCTTTTCCAAATCTATGATCTTCTGTAAATACATAGAGCGCCAAAGGTTTTTCATATCGTGCAATTATGGCTTCGATTTCATTGGGATCGTCATAGGTTAACATGGGAAGTAAAGGCCCAAAAATCTCGTCTTGCATCACTAAACTTTCTAATGAAGTTTCTTCAATAAGAGTAGGAGCAATGTAGCAATCTTCAATGTCTGTTTCGCCACCAAGGAGCACTTTCTTCGGATCGATCATGTTGACCAATCGGAGCCAATTTTTTTCATTAACAATACGTGCCAAATCGGGCGAAGTTTTGGGATGATCTCCGAAAGCTTTTTGGAGTTCAACTTTCAGATATTCAACAAAATGACTTTTCATGTCTTTTTGAATCAAAATATAATCAGGGGCAATACAAGTTTGTCCAGCATTGATGAATTTTCCCCAAACAATCCTTTTTGCAGCCAATTTTAAGTTAGCGGTTTCGTCAATAATACAAGGATTTTTTCCGCCCAATTCTAAAGTTACAGGAGTTAAATGTATTGCTGCAGCTTTGGCTATAATTTTTCCAACAGCCACACTTCCAGTAAAAAAAATATAATCCCAACGTTCAGACAAAAGTTTTTGAGCCATATCAATACCGCCATTTTCGACTTTTACATGAGCCACATGAAAAACTCTTTCAATAATTTTTTCAATAATTTTGGCTGTGTTTGGGGTTAATTCAGAGGGTTTGATGACCACCTGATTACCAGCAGCCACTGCCGAAATCAAAGGGCACAGCGCCAATTGAAAGGGATAGTTCCATGGAGCAATAATCAACACTTTGCCATAGGGTTCCCTTAAAATATAATCTGTAGAAGGGAAGTTAAGTAGAGAGGGCCATACGTATTCTGGTTTGGCCCACTTAGATATGTTTTTTATTGTGTGTTTTAATTCGGAAATAACATAGCTTGTTTCAGTAATAATAGCTTCGAAGGCTGGTTTTTTGAAATCATCATATAATGCTTGTATAATTTCGTCCTCAAGTAATACAATAGTATTCAATAATTTGACTAAAGTTTCCTTTCTAAATGATAAACTGGTTTTGTAATCCATTGTTAGAGCGATCGGGTTAGATAGTGCAAGTTAATTTTTAATACTGTAAAAAAGAATTATTTTTTAGGATACTACAGCTTTCCAAATGACCTCATTAGGCACTGGAGCCGTAATAATAATAGATTCTTTGGAAACGGGGTGAGTAAAACTCAGTTTTCTGGCATGCAAATGAATGCCACCGTCCGGATTGCTTCTATCAAAACCGTATTTTAAATCACCTTTAATCGGACAACCTATAGCCGCTAATTGGGCTCGAATTTGATGATGTCTTCCAGTGTGTAGATTGATTTCTAAGGCAAAATAATTTTGGAGTTCTTTGATTACGGTATAATCCAAACTGGCTAATTTACTATCTGGAACTTCTTTTTTATGAGCTTTCGAAGTGTTGTTTTTTTCGTTCCTTTTGATATAATGCACTAGTTGACCCTGAGTGTTTTCAGGTTGGTTTTTGACTACTGCCCAATAGGTTTTACGTGTTTCCCGATTACTAAACAATTCATTCATTCGGGTTAAGGCTTTGCTGGTTTTGGCAAAAACTACAATACCCGTAGTGGGTCGATCGAGCCGATGAACAATGCCCAGAAAGACTTCTCCGGGCTTGTTGTATTTATCTTTGAGGTATTCTTTGACTACTTCAGCAAGCGGTTTGTCGCCTGTTTTGTCGCCTTGAACTAAATCGCCCACTCGTTTATTGACTACAATCAAATGATTGTCTTCGTGAAGCACCTCGAGGTTGGATTTGTTTGAAACTATTTTCATTATCAATGCGTTACCTTTGAATGATTGTGCTTAATATTGCTCATTGGCATTCGGGAAATCCTGTGACTTCACATCGGCTACATAATTGCCAATTGCCGCAGTCATTTGCTCATACAAATTCAAATAACGACGTAAAAAACGCGGGCTGAATTCATTGTTCATTCCTAACATATCATGAATCACTAATACTTGTCCGTCAACGCCACCACCAGCACCAATTCCGATGACAGGAATCGAAATACTTTTGGCTACTTTTTCGGCTAAGTGCGCTGGTATTTTTTCGAGTACCAAAGCAAAACAACCTAATTTTTCAAGCATTTGAGCATCTTCTAATAATTTTTCGGCTTCAGCATCTTCCTTAGCTCTTACCGTATAGGTTCCAAATTTATAGATGGATTGTGGTGTAAGTCCTAAATGACCCATTACTGGAATACCTGCATTCAATATCTTTTTTATGGATTCTTTGATTTCCTTTCCCCCTTCTAATTTTACAGCGTGGCCACCACTTTCTTTCATGATCCTAATAGAGGAACGTAAGGCTTCTTTGGGATCAGATTGATAGCTTCCAAATGGCAAATCAACCACAATTAATGCTCTGTCTACCGCTCTCACTACTGATGAAGCGTGGTAAATCATTTGATCTAAAGTAATAGGTAAAGTAGTTTCGTGACCTGCCATGACGTTCGAAGCAGAATCACCTACAAGAATAACATCAATTCCAGCTGTGTCTACAATTTTGGCCATTGTAAAATCATAAGCGGTTAGCATGGAAATTTTTTCTCCATTGGCTTTCATCTCAATTAGAGATTTTGTAGTAATTTTTTTGTAATCTTTTTTGGCTACTGACATACCGTTTTTGTTTAATTTAAGGTTGCAAAAGTACTAAATTGTAAAGGTTTAGCAGTACTATATTGTTTTTATATTTTTTCTTGTAACGTTCTGTATTTTTTGATTACTAACTAATTGATTAAAAAGTAATTGCATTTAAAATTTTACTGTTATGGGACAAGATAAAAAATGGATAAAAAATGAGGAACTTAAGTACTCTTTTGAAGTTGCCGGTAAAGTCATTGGAAATCTTACTATTAGCTATGCTAATTTTGATAGAAAAGCTTTTTTCGAAATCGAAGACAAAAAATATACTTTGGAATATAACGGTTTTTGGAGCTCGTCGATTACTGTAAAAGATGAAAACGAGGCGGTAGTTTTGCGTTCGTACACGGAAAAGTGGTATGCCAATTCTTCTATTTTGGAATACAAAGGACAAAAATTTCGTTTGAAAATAAGAAACAATCCTTTAGCAGAATATGTTATTTTTGATGAAAATCAGAACGAACTCTTGGCTTATGGTCTAAAGGTTGAAAATCACCAATGCAAAGTCGTCATTCATTCTAATGGGAGCATAGATTATCTATTCGATTTTTTACTTTGGTATTCATTTTTGCCTATTGCCCAAGAGAATATGGGAGATTCTTTTGTTTTTCAAACCTTATTAATGACTTAATTATGCAAAAAATTATTCTAGGAATGTTGGTGTTGTTCGGAATGACTACCCAAGCTCAAAATTTGGAAGTGCAACAAACGATTGAGACTTTTTTCAAGGGATTTCATTCTAGAGATTCTATTGCGATTCAAAAAGTGTGTTCCGATACAATGGGCTTGCAATCTATTACAGAGAATGCGAAAGGCAGCCAATTTTCTACAGACACGGCATCAAAATTTTATAAATCCATTGCTTCAATCCCTGCGACAATGCAGTTTGAAGAGCGCTTGTTAGGGCATACGATTCATATTGATGGCCCTATGGCTATCGATTGGACACCTTATGAATTTTATGTCAATGGGAAAAAAAGCCATTCGGGTGTCAATGTTTTTACGTTATATAAAGACAATGGACAATGGAAAATTGTATCCATTATCGATACAAGACGAAAGTAAATACAGTAATTTTGCTTTTTTAATTCACTACCTATTTTGAAAAAAATTCTAATTATAGACGACGAAGAAAAACTACGTGGTTTACTCGCTCGCATCATAAAAGCTGAAAATTTTGACGTTCTAGAAGCTGGAGATTTAAAATCTGGCTTGAAAAAAGTAGAGCAAAATGCAATCGATGTGGTGTTGTGCGATGTCAAATTACCCGATGGGAGCGGAGTCGATTTTGTGCCTCAATTAAAAAAAGCAGATCCGTTAGTTGAAGTTATTTTGCTAACCGCTTATGGCAATATTGCCGATGGCGTACAAGCGATGAAAAACGGTGCTTTTGATTATATTGTCAAAGGCGATGATAATGACAAAATTATTCCGCTATTGTACAAAGCGCTGGAAAAAGTAGAACTACAGAAAAAAGTGCAACAATTGGAACAGCGTATTGGTGCACAATTTTCTTTTGAATCGATTATTGGAAAATCCAAAGCTTTGGAACAAGTTATTGATTTGGCCAAGAAAGTAGCTCAAACCGATTCTACTGTTTTGTTAACTGGTGAAACGGGAACAGGAAAAGAAGTTTTTGCGCAAGCCATTCACGAAAATAGCAAGCGCGTAGGTAAATCCTTTGTAGCGTTGAATTGCAGTACTTTTGGTAAAGAAATTTTAGAAAGTGAGTTGTTCGGCCACAAACAAGGTGCTTTTACTGGTGCACTAAAAGACAAAAAAGGATTTATTGAAGAAGCCAATGGTGGAACGCTATTTTTAGACGAAATTGGTGAAATGCCACTTGAGTTGCAAGCCAAATTATTACGGGTTTTAGAAACCAATGAATACATTCCTTTGGGAGACACTACTCCAAGAAAATCGAATTTCAGGCTGATTGCGGCGACTAATCGCGATTTGAAACAAGAAAGTGAAGCGCATCATTTTCGCTCCGATTTGTATTTTCGATTGAATATTTTTGAAATTCAACTTCCGCCTTTGCGAGAGAGAGTAAAAGATATTGCCGTTTTAACCTCCTTTTTTGTGGCACAGTTTGCTGAAAAAACCAACAAGAAAAAGCTACATATTGGTGCCGATTTTATCCAAAAATTAGAGGAATACCAATGGCCTGGAAATATACGCGAATTGAAAAATGTTATTGAGCGTTCGGTAATTTTGGTCAATGGAGATACCTTGACGCAAGACGTTTTACCCTATGATATTCAGCACCAGCAAGAACATGCTAATAAAAGTACTTCGGCCTTGGCGATGCAAACTATCGAAAAAGGGCATATTCAAAAAGTATTAGCTTACACCAAAGGCAACAAAGCAGAGGCAGCAAGATTACTCGAAATTGGAATTGCTACTTTGTACCGAAAAATTGAAGAATACAAGCTGTAAAACTGCCCTTATCTAGTTCGGTAACTAGCATACAATCCTATCATTTCAATAAAAGCTTATCATTTTGATAGGCTTTTTTTATGCCCTATTCCAAGGGATTTTTTGCAATCTTTTTGTTAACAATGTTTTAGAGTGTTTGGTGTTTTTTCGGAACAACTTTTGGCATAAGCACAGCACAACATTAAAAATCATTGTTATGAAAAATCAGATTACCAATGTATACAAACAAGCCGAACGTTTCGCAGCGATTACCAAAACGGCTATCATTTTAGGAAATATTACTAGGGCTAAAAAATGCCTTTCGGTGGCAGAATCTCTTTTTGTTTCAGGAACGAAAGAAACCCAAAATGCCATTACAAATGTCTATGTATTTTCTATTTCTCAGTTTATGGAACTGCGTCATTGCAGTATATCAAACTTTTTCCCACCATTGTTAAAAGCGGAATACGTTAAACAAATCAATACTTCAGGAGTTTAAATCTAATCTAAATTTTAATAAAATGATAACCACTATTCTTTTACTCGCTTTAGGCGCTTTGCTCTTTGCGATTTGTTTTAAATCCGTCGAATTTTTTGAAAAAATCTAAAATTATGTCAGCACTATTTATTGTCGCACTTGCCGTATTCGGTTATTTGGTTTATGTACTAATTAAACCTGAAAAATTTTAATAGGTGAAATGTAATTAGTGAGAAGTGAAAAGTTAAAAAAATACCTTGGTACCACAACCTAAATTTCCGTTTACATCTCACATTTCACATCTCACATTTCACATCTCACATTTCACGTCTCACAATTAACAAATCACATAATATGAACACAGAATTTTTTGGCGTCATCAGTATTTTTATCCTCTCTATCGTTTTGGCTATTCCTGTTGGAAGGTATATAGCCAAAGTGTATTTGGGAGATAAAACCCTACTTGATGCCATTTTTAATCCCATTGAAAACTTTATTTTCAAAATCAGTGGCATCAATGCTACAGAGGAAATGAACTGGAAGCAACATTTAAAAACGCTTTTGAGCTTGAATATGGTTTGGTTTTTCCTTTGTTTTTTTGTGCTACTTTTCCAAGGTAGTTTACCATTAAATCCAGACGGAAACCCATCTATGTCGCCCGATTTGGCCTTTAATACCGCCATTTCATTTGTTGTGAATTGTAATCTGCAACACTATTCTGGTGAGACAGGGCTTTCTTATTTGGGGCAATTATTTTTAATGTTCTTACAATTTGTTTCTGCAGGTACAGGAATGGCTGCTGCAGCTATGATTTTTGTGGCTATGAGAGAGAAAAGCACAGATAAACTAGGGAATTTTTACAATTTTTTCATCAAAAGTTGTACTCGAGTTTTATTGCCTCTAGCTGCTATTGTAGCTATTGTTCTTGCTTTTAGCGGAACACCAATGACATTTGAAGGAAAAGATAAAATAATGACTTTACAAGGAGATACTGTTGAAGTTTCTCGTGGTCCAGCCGCTGCATTTATTGGTATCAAGCATATTGGTACAAATGGAGGGGGTTTTTTTGGAGCGAATTCGGCTCATCCCTTAGAAAACCCTACGTATTTAACCAATGCGGTTGAATTATGGGCTCAGTTAATTATCCCGTTTTCAATGATTTTTGCTTTAGGTTTTTTCCTAAATAAAAGAAAATTCTCATATATCGTTTTTGGAGTGATGACAGTAGGTTTCTTACTACTAGTTATTCCAACAATGATAAGCGAGATTAATGGAAATCCAGCTATCGAAAAGATGGGAATTGCCCAAGCTACAGGCGCTATGGAAGGCAAGGAAGTGCGTTTTGGGACTGCCATCACCAGTTTTTGGAGTATTGCTACGACCGTAATTTCCACTGGTTCTGTGAACAGTATGCACGATAGTTCGATGTCAGTTTCAGGAACGATGCAATTGTTGGCTATGATGATCAATGCCTTTTATGGCGGTTGTGGAGTAGGCTGGTTGAATTTTTACATCTTTATAATTTTGGCTGTATTCATTTCTGGATTAATGGTAGGTCGAACTCCTGAATTCTTAGGAAAGAAAATCGAAGCAAGAGAGGTAAAAATCGCTGCTTTTATTGCGATACTTCATCCTTTATTAATCTTAGCAGGCACGGCTTTGGCTACTTATTTTACAGCCAATGATACCGCAATGGGCTATTGGTTTAGTGGAAATGCCACAGGCTGGTTGAATAATCCCGGTCATCACGGATTCTCCGAAATGTTGTACGAATATACTTCGAGTGCAGCTAATAATGGTTCTGGTTTTGAAGGGTTAGGAGATAACAATCCGTTTTGGAATATTTCTACAGGAATAGTGTTGTTGTTAAGTCGTTTCCTTCCTTTAATTGGACCTTTGGCTATTGCAGGATTATTGGCTAATAAAAAATACATTCCAGAAAGCGCGGGAACTTTAAAAACAGATACTACCATTTTTGGTGTAATGATTTTTGCCGTAATCGCGATTATTGCAGCCTTATCTTTCTTCCCAGCATTGGCTTTAGGACCATTGGCAGAATATTTTACTTTAAAATAATTTTATAAAAAATGACTAAAAATAATTCCAAATCATTGTTTGAAAGTAAGCAAGTAAAAGAAGCACTAGTGCAGTCTTTTGTAAAGCTTAATCCAAAAACAATGTTCAGAAATCCGGTAATGTTTACCGTTGAAATTGGTACCGCTATTATGTTTGTTGTGTGTATTGCCATTTTATTTGGCGCATCCAATCAAGGTAGTTTTGCTTACAATCTCATAGTATTCTTGATTTTATTTGCAACACTTTTGTTCGCCAATTTTGCAGAAGCAATTGCCGAAGCCAGAGGAAAAGCTCAAGCCGATAGTTTGAGAAAAACACGTGAAGAAACTCCTGCTCGTCAACTTTTAGAAAATGGAGCAATCAGAAATGTGAGTTCATCCGCTTTGAAAAAAGGAGATGTATTTGTCTGCGAAGCAGGTGATGTCATCGCTACGGATGGTGAAATTATCGAAGGATTGGCAACTATTGATGAAAGTGCCATTACCGGAGAAAGCGCTCCCGTGATTCGTGAAGCAGGTGGTGACAAATCATCGGTAACTGGAGGAACAAAAGTATTGTCTGATAAAATTAAAGTAATTGTAACTTCAGAGCCAGGAGAAAGTTTCTTGGACAAAATGATTGCTTTGGTAGAGGGAGCGAGCCGTCAGAAAACACCAAACGAAATTGCTTTGACCATTCTTTTGGCAGCATTTACCTTAATCTTCGTGATTGTTTGTGTGACTTTGAAACCTTTCGCAGATTATGCTAATGCACCAATTACCATTGCAGCTTTCATTTCGCTTTTCGTTTGTTTGATTCCAACGACTATTGGTGGATTACTTTCTGCCATTGGAATTGCGGGTATGGATAGAGCGTTGCGTGCCAATGTGATTACCAAATCTGGTAAAGCGGTAGAAACTGCCGGAGATATTGATGTATTGCTTTTGGATAAAACCGGAACCATTACTATTGGAAACAGAAAAGCAACGAATTTTTATCCTGCAAAAGGAGTATCGCAAGAAGAATTTATTCAATCGGCTGTTTTGAGTTCTTTGGCAGATGATACTCCAGAAGGAAAAAGTATTGTGGAATTGGCTGGAAATGAAGTTGCACAAAAATTATCTATTGAAGGGGCTACTTTAATCAAATTTACTGCCGAGACAAGAACCAGTGGTGTAGTTTTAAAAGACGGAACCAATATTAGAAAAGGGGCTCAAGATGCGGCCAAAAATATCGTTCAGCAAGCAGGAAATGTTTTTCCAGAAGATATTGCCCAAACGGTTATTTCGATTTCTTCTAATGGAGGAACGCCCTTGGTAGTTATTAAAAATAACGCTGTTCAAGGGGTGATTGAGTTGCAAGATATTATCAAAACGGGAATGAAAGAACGTTTTGAGCGTTTGAGAAAAATGGGTGTAAAAACCGTGATGGTGACAGGAGACAATCCATTAACTGCCAAATTTATTGCCGAAGCTGCGGGTGTGGATGATTTTATTGCCGAAGCCAAGCCTGAGGACAAAATGAATTACATCAAAAACGAACAAGAACAAGGCAAGCTAGTAGCAATGATGGGTGATGGTACCAATGATGCGCCTGCTTTGGCTCAAGCCAATGTTGGTGTAGCGATGAACAGTGGAACTCAAGCGGCTAAAGAAGCAGGTAATATGGTGGATTTAGACAATGACCCAACCAAGTTAATCGAAATCATTGAAATTGGAAAACAACTATTGATGACCAGAGGAACGCTTACTACTTTCTCTATTGCGAATGATGTGGCCAAATATTTTGCGATTGTTCCTGCACTGTTCATCACAGCAATTCCAGCCTTGCAAGGGTTGAATATTATGCAATTACATAGCCCAGAAAGTGCTATTTTATCTGCAGTAATTTTCAATGCCATAATCATACCGATTTTGATTCCGCTAGCTTTAAGAGGAGTGGATTACAAACCAATTGGTGCAGCAGCTATCTTAAGAAGAAACCTGTTAATTTACGGTTTGGGAGGGATAATTGTGCCTTTTATCGGAATTAAAGCCATCGATTTGGTGGTAGCATTATTTATGTAAAATCAAACCTGACAGGTTTTTGAAACTTGTCAGGTTTAAAAAAACAAAAACAAAAATGAAAAACATATTTTCAATACTAAAATTCACCGTATTAATGGTAATTTTATTCGCTGTAATTTATCCATTGGCTATTTATGGAATTGCACAATTGGCTCCCAATAACGGAAAGGGAGAAACCATTACTGTTGATGGAAAAGTAATAGGGTATCAAAAAATAGGTCAAAAATTTGATAAAGCTAACTATTTTTGGGGGCGTCCATCGGCAGTTGATTATAATGCTGCTGGAAGTGCTGGAAGCAACAAAGGACCAAGCAATGCAGAATATTTGGCTTTGGTTCAAAAAAGAATTGACACGTTTTTAATCGTGCATCCGTATTTGAAAAAAGCGGAGATTCCATCGGATTTGGTAACGGCTTCGGGAAGTGGTTTGGACCCCAATATTTCACCAGAAGGTGCTTTGATTCAGGTGAAAAGAGTTGCCCAAGTTAGAAAATTACCTGAGGATAAAGTGAAAGCTTTGGTGGAATCTAACATCAATAAACCATCGGTTATGGGAACTTCAACGGTAAATGTTTTAGAGTTGAATGTAGCCTTAGATAAATTAAAATAAAACGTCTTGAAATACGAAATGCCCTAGCCCAGATAGCAACGGAAATCCTTTAGTGCCAGGGTTTGGCACTAAAGATTGCAGTGAATAGCTGGATTAGCTCCTAATAATAAATAGTTAAATAAAGTGAAAAAAATACTAGTTGCAGCCTTTTTGGCTTTTGGTTTTACAACAATTTATGCTCAAGAAGCATCAAAAAGTCCCATTACTTTTTCAGGTTATATAGAAGGGTATTATAGTTATGATTTTGGGAAACCTGAGAATCATACCAAATCGGGATTTATTTACAATTATAATAGGTCAAATGAGGTGAATTTGAATTTAGGAATCGCCAAAGTGAATTATTCGAAAGAGAATGTTCGCGCGAATTTTGCCCTAATGGCGGGCACTTATGCTCAATACAATATGGCGGCCGAGCAGGACTTATTGAAAAATGTTTTTGAAGCGAATGTAGGCGTGAAAATTTCTAAAGAACACAATCTTTGGATTGATGCGGGAGTTATGCCTTCGCATATTGGATTTGAAAGTGCGATTGGGAAAGATTGTATGACTTTGACCCGAAGTTTGGGGGCTGATAATACACCTTATTATGAAGCGGGTGTAAAAATAGCGTACACTTCGAAATCGGAGAAATGGTATTTGGCAGCAATGTATTTGAATGGTTGGCAACGTATCCAAAAAATTGATGGGAATCAAACGCCTGCTTTTGGAACTCAAGTGACTTTTAAACCATCGGCAAACATATCATTAAATTGGAGTACTTACATTGGAAATGAACAACCTGATGTCGATAAAAAATGGCGTTATTTTAACGATTTTTTCGGGACATTTAAAATTACCGAAAAAACAAGTCTAGTTGCTGGTTTTGATATTGGAGCGCAGCAATCCGCAAAAGGAAGTAGCGATTACGATGTTTGGTACAATCCATCAGTAATCGTTCAATACAAACCAACAGACAAAATTCAGTTGGCCGCTAGAGGCGAATACTATCAGGATAAAAATGGTGTAATCATTGCAACGGGAACACCAAATGGTTTTAAGACTTATGGTTTCTCTGCAAATTTTGATTATTTGGTAGCCAATAACATTATGTTTCGATTGGAAGCACGAACATTAAATAGCAAAGACGATATCTTTTTAAAGAGCAATACTCCAACCAATAGTAATGTATTTGTTACTGCATCTTTGGCTATTTCTATTTAAAAACAACAAAATGAAATAAGATAGAAGTGAAAAGTAAAAAGTGAAAAGTAAAAAGTGAAAAGTGAAAAGTGAAAAGGTATTTAAGGATCATTTCACTTTTCGCATCTCACATTTCACATTTTACATCTCACATTTTACATCTCACATTTCACTTTTCGCATCTCACATCTCACATCTCACAGCATTACCATGGACAATGAAAAAGAAAATAACGTAAAGCACTTTCTAGATTTAATCCAAAAATCGCGCAGAGGTAAGTTCAAGGTTTACATTGGAATGAGTGCGGGTGTAGGCAAAACATACCGAATGTTGCAAGAAGCGCACACCTTGCTAAAGAAAGGAATTGACGTTAAGATTGGCTATATCGAAACGCATAATCGCAAGGAAACCCACGAATTACTTGAAGGTTTGCCAATTATACCGCGTAGAAGTATTTTTTATAAAGGCAAGCAGCTCGAAGAACTAGATGTGCAAGCCATTATCAATTTGCGTCCCGAAGTGGTGATTGTAGATGAACTGGCACACACCAATATTGAAGGAAGTAAAAACGAAAAACGCTGGCAAGATGTTTTGGAAATTCTCGAAGCAGGAATCAATGTGATTTCGGCGGTAAATATCCAGCATATTGAGAGTTTGAATGAAAATGTAAAGCAGATTACCAATATAGATGTCAAAGAAAGAGTTCCAGATAATGTGCTCCGAATGGCCGATGAGGTGGTGAATATCGATTTGACTTCGGAGGATTTGATTGCCAGATTAAAGGAAGGTAAAATCTACACTGCGGATAAAATTCAGACGGCTTTGAATAATTTTTTTAAGTCGGACCAAATTTTGCAATTGCGTGAATTAGCATTGAAAGAAGTGGCGAGCCAAGTTGTTCGAAAAGTAGAAAATGAAATCCCTAAAAAAATCGCATTACGTCACGAAAAATTATTGGCTTGCATCAGTTCTAATGATGTAACTGCCAAAATAGTGATTCGAAAAACGGCTCGTTTGGCTACCTATTACAATAGTGATTGGTATGTTTTGTATGTTGAAACACCAAAGGAAAGTAGCGACAAAATTGCTTTGGACAAACAAAGACGCTTGATTAATAATTTTAAGTTAGCCACAGAATTAGGAGCAGAAGTAATTAAAGTTGAAAACAAAAAAATCACCGATGCCATTTTGGCCATAGTCGAACAAAAACAAATTACAACAGTCTGTATTGGAAAACCACAGTATAGTTTTATAAAAGCTATTTTATCAACCTCGCTTTTTAGACGTTTACTGAATACGCTTTCGCTATCAAAAGTTGATCTAGTCATATTATCATAATTTATAATACTATCCTAAAATGAGAATCAAAACCAAATTAAATCTAGGCGTTGGATTATTATTTTGCTTAATTATTATCCTTTCATTGGCAAGTGCGTATTCTGTTTTTTCAATTAAAAAAGACACTGGAAATATTCTAAATGCAAATTATAATACTTTGGAATATTCGCGTAATATGTTGCTTTCACTCGATGAAATGATGGTTAACAAAAATAAAGCTATAGCGGTTTTTGAAATTAACCTCAATAAACAAGTATCCAATATTACTGAGAAGAACGAAGATGTTGCTACTAATGATTTAAAATCTAATTTCAATTTATTAAAGGGAGACAGCAATAACGAAAAGTTAAAAGCGCAAATTCGACAAAACATTTTTGAGATAATGAAGCTCAACATGAACGCCATAAAAATCAAAAGTGATATTGCAAAACACACGGCTGAAACCGCCAATTTATGGATTGCTGTAGTTGGGACTTTATGCTTTTTGATTGCTTTTAATTTATTGGTCAATATGCCTAACAATATTGCAAATCCCATCAAAGAATTGACCGAAAGTATCAAGCAAATTGCTAATAAGAATTATTCAGAAAGGGTTCATTTTAGACACCATAACGAATTTGGAGACTTAGCCAATTCCTTTAATACAATGGCCGAAAAATTGCAAGAATACCACAATAGTAATTTGTACAAATTGTCTTTTGAGAAAAAGCGTTTAGAGACTTTAATCAACAATATGCACGACCCAATTATAGGTTTAGATAATGAGGGCGTGATTTTGTTTATCAATGATGAAGCCATCAAAATTATGGGCTTGAAACAAGAGGAGGTTGTCGGAAAGTCGGCTGAAAAATTGGGCTTGACGAATGATTTGATGCAGTCTTTGCTTGTGGAGAAATCAGAAAATGAAAAAGCGCAAATAATGAAAATTTTCGCCGATGATAAAGAAAGTTATTTTGAAAAAGAAATAGTAAAAATCACCATAAAACCAACAGGAGAAGACCAAGCGATAGCCATCGGAAATGTAATTATTTTGAGAAATATTACTTTTTTCAAAGAATTAGATTTTGCCAAAACCAATTTTATTGCCACCGTTTCCCACGAATTGAAAACGCCTATTGCTTCGATAAAAATGAGTTTGCAATTGCTTGAAAATGAAAGAACAGGTGCCATTAACGAAGAACAAAAACATTTGGTGGACAGCATCAAAGAGGACAGCGAACGTTTGTTGAAAATTACAGGAGAATTGTTGGAACTTTCACAAGTAGAAACAGGAAACATTCAGTTGAATATCGAAAAAAGCAATCCGTATGATATTGCACAGTATGCCACAGAAGCCGTAAAAGTACAAGCGGAACAAAAGCAAATTGAACTAGTAATCGTAGCCGATGAAAACCTGCCAAGCATCAAAGCAGATAGCGAAAAAACCGTTTGGGTTTTGATTAATTTTTTGACCAATGCCATACGATATTCCTCCGAAAAAAGCACGATTACGATACAGTTAACAAGCGAAAAACATCAAGTTGTGTTTGCGGTAATCGATAAAGGAAAAGGAATAGATGTTCGATACAAAAACAAAGTTTTCGATAAATATTTCCAAATTCCCGGAAGCCATAAAACAGGAACAGGACTTGGATTGGCCATTTCAAAAGAATTTATCGAGGCGCAAAACGGAACCATTGGCGTAAAAAGCGAACTCGGATTGGGTTGTACTTTTTATTTCAAATTAGGGAGTGTTTAGGAGCTAATCCTGCTGTCCACTGTATCTGTGTCGCTGAACCCCAGCGCCACAGGATGCCGTTCCCATCAGGGCTAGGGCAGTCGCTGCTTCGAGAAATTTTCGAGATTAAGAAACCTTTTGTTTGAGCCAAAATTGGTCTACAACATAGGCTAATCCAATACCCATCGAGTAGCACAACAAATCACTCCACAAAAAACCTTGTCCCAAGACATAATGTCCTAAAGTAGTCTCCCGAATCGCAACTAGTTTTTCGGCTGTACTAAGTTGTTGTATTTCTATCGCAAAGCAAAACAGTAAAGGAAGTCCAATTTGCCACAACATTTTGCTTTTCAAAAACAGCCACCGAAAACCAAAATAAACCAATATGGCATACAAGATATCGCCCACAAACAAGGGAATACCCACTATTTTACGGGAAGTAATTCCAAATACAATCGTAAGAAGGGCAAGAATAAAGTATACGAAACGAGGTCTCATTTGTATTAACAATCCGCCATATTAACCGCTATAGCCAATCCACCTTCTGAGGTTTCTTTGTACTTAGAGTTCATATCTTTGGCAGTTTGCCACATCGTATCAATTACTTTATCCAAAGGAACTTTGGCGTTTTTAGAATCGGTTTCGAGTGCTAATTCCGCTGCGTTAATAGCTTTTATAGCGCCCATCGTATTGCGCTCAATACACGGAATTTGAACCAAACCACCAATTGGGTCACAAGTTAAGCCCAAGTGGTGCTCCATAGCAATTTCGGCAGCCATCAATACTTGTGCAGGGGTTCCGCCCATTACTTCGCATAATGCTCCCGCAGCCATTGCCGATGACACACCAATTTCGGCTTGACAACCACCCATAGCGGCAGAGATAGTGGCTCCTTTTTTGAAAATACTTCCAATTTCGCCCGCTACCATCAAGAATTGTTTGATTTGTTTTTCGTCGGCTTGGTGGTTTTCAATCACCATATAATACATCAATACGGCTGGAATAACCCCAGCACTTCCGTTGGTTGGCGCTGTTACTACGCGTCCTAAAGCTGCGTTTACTTCATTTACGGCCAAGGCAAAACAGCTCACCCATTTTAGAATTTGACGAAACTTTACTTCGGTTTTACGAATTTCTTCTAGCCAAGATTGTGGTGAATCATAATTTGATAAGCCAATCAAATTTTGATGCATATCAAAAGCTCTTCTGCGAACATTGAGTCCACCAGGCAATATACCTTCTGAATGACAGCCAATGTACATACATTCTAGCATCGTGTGCCAAATGCGTAATAGTTCACTATGCACTTCGGCTTCAGGTCGCATCGAAATCTCATTGGCATAGACAATTTCGGAGATGCTTTTGTTTTCTTTTTGGGTATAGTCTAGTAATTCTGCTGCATTGTTGATAGGGAAGGGAAAAGCACATTTTATAGCAATCTTCTTTTTGGCATTGCTGCGTTCTTCTTTTACCACAAATCCACCTCCAATCGAATAAAAAGTGGAAGCATATTCGGTTTCATTTTCAAAATAAGCGGTAAAGGTTAATCCATTGGCGTGAAAAGGAAGAAACTCTTTATGAAAAACAATGTCTTGTAAAATATAAAAAGGTAAGGCTTTTTCGTTGCCTAATTGAATCAAATGATTGTTTTTTATGGCTTTGATGATGCCGTCAATATCTTGCACCGGAATATACTCAGGGTCTTGACCACTCAAACCTAACATCACGGCCAAATCAGTAGCGTGTCCTTTTCCAGTTAATGACAGCGAACCGTACAAATCTACTTTTACTCTAGTGATACTATTCAAATAAAAATCCTGACGTAATTCTTCAAGGAAACGTTCGGCAGCACGCCACGGACCTAAGGTATGAGAACTAGATGGCCCTACGCCAATTTTTAACATATCAAAAACAGAAATGCATTCTTCCATAATTCTAGAGTGAAATTTGTAAAACAAAGATATAGGAATCAATGTCAAATCTGCAAAATATTATTTCAAAATATAAATCCTCTTATCGAATTCGTTTTAAATATGAAGCAATTTAAATATATCATAATTTTATTTGGAACGAAGGCTTGTAAAAATAGTCCTCAATTGTTAACGTAATTTTAGGCTTTTTTTGGTGTTTTCTTGCGAAGCTTTCGGTTATTTTCGCACTTGATTTAACAAAAAATAGTAGTAAAATGCTATATTTACTATAAAAAAATAAAATATGAAACAAGATTCTCCATCGGAAGCAAAAGATCATAACTTTGAGAAAATCACAGATATTATTATTCGACTTGGTGTGCTAGCCATTATTTTATTCTGGTGTTTTTCTATTTTACAACCCTTTATTTTAATGTTGATTTGGGCCGTAGTCATTGCCATTGCAATGTATCCTGTTTACAAATCGTTTGTGAAATTGATGAAAGGAAGAAAAAAAATCCCTGTATTTTTCTTGACATTACTCTTGCTGAGTGTAATTATTATTCCTAGTATGTTAGTTACGGAATCGCTTTACGAAGGTGTTTCGTATTTAACTCAAACCTATCAAGAAGGGAAACCTTTAATTCCGCCTCCTGGCGAAACTACTGCCAATTGGCCTAAGTTTGCTTCACCCATAATTGATTTTTGGAAACATGCTTCTGATAATTTACAGGAAACGGTTGTAGAATACTCAGATCAAGTTACGGTAGCTGGATCGTGGCTATTAACAGCCTTAACAGGTATCGGAAAAGGTATTATTCAATTTAATATTTCGATCATCATAGCGGGTTTTATTTTGGCGTATTCAGAAGATTTGAAGTTAGTGTCAAAGAAAGTGTTTCAAAAATTAGCGGGAGACCATGGCGATCATTTTTCATCCATTACGGTTAAGACGATTCAAAATGTTGTCAAAGGATTTCTTGGAGTAGCGATCATACAAGCGGCGATGTCTGGCCTTGGATTTTTTATTGCCGATGTGCCATTTGCGGGTTTATGGACGATTGTCTGTTTGGTTTTAGCAATTATTCAAATTGGGGTAGGACCTGTTTTGATTCCTGTTGCTATTTATATGTTTTCAGTTTCGGACACCACTTCGGCAGTGTTGTTGTCGATTTGGTTTTTTATTATTTTGATTTCTGATAATATTTTGAAACCTATTTTATTGGGTAAAAATGCTCCAGTACCTATGATGGTTGTCTTTTTGGGTGCTATTGGTGGTTTTATTGTGAGTGGTTTCTTGGGTTTGTTTTTAGGAGCTGTAATTTTAACTATTGGCTACAAATTATTTTTAGCATGGTTAGCGTCAGAAAATCAATCCTAGTGGATCTATAGCAATCCGTTGTTTTTTATTTGAATTTTACTCAACGGGTGTATCATATGATTTAAAAGTCCTTGTTGGAATAAAAATATTATTCTTCCAACAAGGCTTTTTTTATTTCTAGTAATTCGGCTACTTTTTCTGGACTTACTCTTGGGTATTCTAATCCCATTTCGTCTAAGGCATTGATAATGGCCGAAGCAATGACAATACGAGCATACGATTTATTATCTGCGGGAACGACGTACCAAGGTGAGTGGGTTGTGGTTGTTTTTTTAATTAAATCTTGGTAAGCATTCATATAATCGTCCCAAAAACCTCTTTCTTTGGCATCGGATGTACTGAATTTCCAGTTTTTATCTTGGTCGTCGATGCGCTCTATAAAACGTTTCTTTTGCTCTTCTTTGGATACATTCAAGAAAAATTTAATCACGATAGTTCCATTGCGATTCAGGTATTTTTCAAAATTGCGAATGTCTTCAAAACGTTCTTCCCAAATAGATTCGGTAACCAATTCTTGAGGAAGTTTTTGGGCTTTCAGAATTTGTTCGTGCACTCGAACGACCAATACTTCTTCATAATACGAACGATTGAAGATACCGATACGACCTCGTTCGGGTAAATGTTTTTGGCAACGCCAAAGAAAATCATGGTCCAATTCTTCCGAACTCGGTGCTTTGAAAGAAGAAACTTGACACCCTTGTGGATTCACACCAGAAAGCACGTGTTTGATGGCGCCATCTTTTCCAGCAGCATCCATCGCTTGAAAAATGAGTAATAATGACCATTTGTCCTGAGCATATAGAATTTCTTGCATATCGGTCAAAGCCTCCACGCCAAGCGCTAGAATCTTATCCAATTTCTTATTGCTTAGCTCTATATCAATATCGGTTTTGTAATCTGATAATTGAAAGTTATCTTCTTCTTTGACTTTGAATTGAGCTGAAAATTGTTTGGCTCGTTCAATTCTTTCTTTCGAACTTAACTTTTCAAAAAGAAGCTTTTTTTTCTTTGGTTTTTCTTCTTTACTCATGAATATTTGGTTTTAAGACGCGTTTTTAAATGGTTGTTTTTCAATAGGTTTACTCAAATTTACTTTTTTAATTTATTGTATGAAAATAAAATGCTACCGATTGTTTTTAATTATGATTTTTTAAAGCCTTGTATACCAATGTTTTTTTGTTTTTCTAGCTAAAAAGTCGTTCAAAATCGGCTTATGGGTAAGTTTGTAATTTATTTAGGTCAATACCTAAGGTTTCCCTATTTTTGGATTCTAATAAACCAAAACAGCATGAAGAAATTATTACTATCTTTTTTTTTAGCCACCACTGCTTGGGTTTCGGCTCAAGTAAAAAGTCCTTCTCAGTTCATTCCTGATTATGGCAAACACATTACTTTTTACCACCAAGTTGAAGATTATTTTGAACATTTGGTTGCACAAACGTCCTACATTAAACCTTACAGATACGGACAAACTGCCGAGCACCGCAACTTGAATGTGTATTATATTTCTACTCCTGAGAATTTAGCCAATTTGGAGCAAATTCGTTTGAACAATTTAGCTGCCATTGGTATGGCACCCAATCAATCCAAAACTGTAGGCGATAAATTGATTGTTTGGTTGAGCTTCAATGTGCACGGAAACGAATGGGCAGGAACAGAAAGCGCTTTGACTGTTGCCTACGAATTGACAAATCCAGAAAATAAAACAACCAAAGAATGGTTGAAAAATACCGTGGTAATTCTTGACCCTTGTGTGAATCCTGATGGGTATTCAAGATACGGAAATTGGTTGCACGAAATCGCTGGAAAAAACACGCATCCAGGTCTTACCGATAGAGAACATATGGAAGAATGGCCAGGTGGACGCTACAATCACTATATTTTTGATTTGAATAGAGATTGGGCTTGGCAAACACAAAAAGAAAGCCAACAACGTATTGCTTTGTACAACCAATGGATGCCTCAAGTGCATACAGACGTTCACGAGCAAGGCTATAATTCGCCTTACTTTTTCCCGCCATCTGCAGAGCCTTTGCATGAGTTTATAGAACTGTATCAAAGAGATTTTCACGCTTTGTTAGGGAAAAATATTTCAGCTAAATTCGATGCTCAAAACTGGTTGTACAACACTAGCGAGCGTTTCGATTTGTTTTATCCAAGTTATGGAGATACCTATCCAACCTATAACGGAGCTGTAGGGATGACCGTAGAGCAAGGTGGAATTGGAGCAGGAAGAGAAGTAACTATGGAAAACGGTGTAAGTGTGACCATCAAAGACCGTTTGACACATCACGCTACCACTGTTTTAACGATAGTGGAATCGGCTGCTTCTCAAGTGGAGCCTTTGTTGAAAGGGTTTAGAGGATTTATGAATACTTCTAGAAAAACAATTAAAGGGAAGTATGCAACTTATGTGATGAAAAGCAATCCTAAATTGGAGCAATTGGCCGATTTGTTACAAAAAAACAAAATTGAATTTTCGTATGCCGATGCCAAACAATCAGCAAGTGGTTTTAATTACCAAACCAAGAAAGAGAACAGCTTTACCATCGAACCTAATGATATGATTGTAAAAGTGGACCAACAAAAAGCCGTTTTTGCTCAAATTTTGTTTGAACCTAATCATAAATTGAATGATAGTTTGTCTTATGACATTACGGCTTGGGCGTTGCCATTAGCGTATGGAGTTGAAGGCTATGCTTTGAAAAATGCCATCAATATCAAAACTAAACCAACGATTGAAACGACTTCATCTTCTATTCCAAGTTCAGTGTATGCGTTTCATATTCCTTGGAACAACCGTACTTCAGCTCAAGTGGTAGCATTATTGCACCAAAAAGGCATCAAAGTACGTTCAGCGATGAAGCAATCGGCTTTTGGAAGCACTACTGTAGCACCAGGTGGATTAATTGTGAGCAAAGGCGATAATCCAAAGGTGGTTGATTTTGAAAAAGTAGTGGGTGAAATCGTGAAGAAGAAATCAGATTTCTCTATACTGTCTTCTGGGTTTTCAAAAAATGCTAGAGATTTAGGTGGAGAAAACTTCCCGCTGTTGACGGCACCAAAAATCTTGTTTTTATCAGGAAGAGGAGTAAATTCTACTGATTTTGGTTCGGTTTGGTTTTATTTAGAAGAAACCATTGGCTATCCAGTAAGCATTGTAGATTTGGACCGTTTCCGAAGAGTGAAATTGCAAGAATTCAATACTTTGATTTTGGCGGATGGCAATTATGATTTCTCTGATGGGGAACAAAAACGTATCAACGAATGGGTGAGTAGCGGTGGAAAAATCATTGCTATGAACGGAGCTTTGGATATTTTTGATGGAAAAGATGGTTTTGCATTGAATGCGCACGCGACCGATGATGACAAGCAAAAAGCAGAAAAAACCGCCAAAGAAAAAGAATTGAAAAAACGTTTCTTAGATTCGGCTAACGAAGAGCGTCGTGCGATGTCGGATGCTATTCCTGGCGCAATTATCGAAAATGTATTGGATGTTACTCATCCGATGGCCTTTGGTTTAGGTAAAAAATATTTCAGTTTAAAAACCGATAGCCGTCATTATGCTTTATTGAAAAATGCTTCAAATATTGCGTATGTTCCTAAAGGTTACAAAAGCTATGGTTTTGTAGGTCACGAAATTGGTAAAGAATTACCAGAAACGGTAAATTTCGCCATAGACTACAAAGGTTCTGGAAAAGTAATTTATATGGTGGATAACCCATTGTTTAGAGCATTTTGGGAAAACGGAAATTTACTCTTTAGCAATGCTTTGTTCTTGGTGAACTAGCCTTTATTTATCTTAAACAACAAAGCGCGATTTTTAGGATCGCGCTTTTTTTATGGCTATTTTTTTTGACACAGATTGCACAGATTTTCATTCAAAAAGTAAAAATAAAAAGTCTTTGCGGTTAATTTTTTTACCACAAAGAAACACGAAGAAGTCACGAAGCAACACAAAGATTACTACTGCGCTTTGCGTTCCTTGCGTAACCCTTTGCGAACTTTGCGGTTAAGTTTTTACCACGAATATTTTAAGACTTATTTGTACTTCCATTTTACTAAGCTATAACACATTACAACTTAAATGCCCTTATATGCCTTATATGTTTTAAAAAATTGGTTAACTGTTTAATCGTTTATTCTTGGCGTCCCTTGCGTAACCCTTTGTGAACTTTGCGGTTAAATTTTTGTGCCCTTTGTGGTTAAGTTTTTTCAGCTTTTAAAAACACTAAAACGGATACCCAATCGCCAAATTAAAAATCAAATTTTCTTTTCTCCACGCTCCATTCCCCAAGTTGATTTGGTCAATAACCCAGCGATTGCCTTCAGGCAGGTAAGGTTTGCGAAGCGGGAAAGCAAAATCCGTTCGGAGAACCAAAAAATTAAAGTCAAAGCGCAATCCAAGTCCAGCGCCGACTGCCATTTCTTTCATGAAGTTTTTAGAAAATTTTGCTCCTGGCTTGTCTTTGTTTTCATTGAGCAACCAAATATTTCCTGCGTCGATAAAAGCGGCACCTTTCACAAAGCTAAACAGCGTAGTGCGGTATTCGGTATTGAGTTCTATTTTAATATCTCCTGATTGATCCGCCAAAAAACCATCCGTATTTGCCGCTTTATCAAGAAAACTTCCCGGCCCAATAGAACGCGCTCTAAAGGCACGAATACTGTTGGTTCCTCCAATAAAAAACTGCTTGATAAAAGGCATTTCTTTCGAATTTCCAAACGGTAAAGCGGTACCAACTATAATCCGACTCGCCAATTGGGTTTCTTTTCCTAGTTTTAAAAAATGGCGGAATTCATTTTCGAATTTCACATATTGGCTGAAAGGCACGCCAAAGACTTTTAAAGCATCTTTTTTATCAATATTAGCACCAGCAATCAAACCCGTAACTGCTGCCGATAAGTCTACTGTACCTTTGTAATAGATGGTGTTTTTCTTTCTTTTCTGTGCCGTGTTAGAGTAGGTGTAAGAGTAAGTAGGGCCAAAAATAAGTTGGCGCTCAATTACTTTACCTAGTGAGGGATTTATATCTACTTCATTAAGATACAATTCGGTTACGTTTTGTGGTCGGGCAAAAATAACTTCACCTAAATTAAAAGTATGCTCACGTCGGGCATTCTCTTTCCAACTGTATCCAAACAGTGCTTTAAAAGTTTGTAAGGTGTACAATTGTTGGCGCTCTTGAAATTCATACCCCAAAGTAGCTTTGGTTTTTGGGGTGAATCGGTCTGTCATTTTGAAACGGATAGGTGAAATCATTCTCGGCCAAATTAAATTGGCTTCGGTACCAATACGATACACGTTAAAACCTTGATTTTGTCCAGAAATTTGAACCTCAAAACCGCCAAAAATAGAAACGGAAAGCAGTTCGGCCGCTTTAAATGTATTGCGGTGACTCCAATTGGCATTCAATTCGGTTCCTTGATAGTTGGCAGAATTGCTTTTGGCTAAGAGTTCAAAACGCAAGGACTTTTTTTCCAAAGGCGATAAAAAGTAATAGGTATCCAAATAATTTCCTGTTTTCAAAGAAGGCTTAAACTCATTTTTCACCATTTTGAAGGTACCCAAATTCACCAAACGATTCAGTGATAAATTATGATTGGTTCTGTTATAAACATCGTCTTTATTGAAGAAAAGCGAACGATCAAAAATAATGGGCTTGAATAAGGAATCGGGATCAATAATGGTAAAATCACGGTATTGTGTTACCGCTTGAGTAGTATTGCTCAGGGTATCTTGTCCTAAAGTATAATTCGGATAGATCACAATATTGTTAATCTTGTAAATGGATGTTGCTTTGATCGGTGTTTCGTCTTTCACTTTGATCAACACATCAATTTCGGCTCGACCTACGGTAGAATCTACTTGAATTTTGAGGTAGTCAGGACTAAAATAGTAAAATCCTTGTTCTTTAATTCTCTCATCAATTCGAATTCGTTCTTCCTTAATAGTCTCTAGGTTGTAAATGGCTCCTACTTTCAACAAACTTCTTTTGGCTGTAGCTCGTATGGCTTTGGATAGGGCCGAAGAATCTTGTGGAAAAATGATTTGTTTAATTGTAAAGGGCTTCGACGGGTTTACGGTATATACGGCTCGAATGGTTTTACCTTTTACGAGAGTATCAACTTTGGTTTTGGTGTTAAAATAACCTTTGTTTTCAAGGTGATTTTGAAGCACCAACCGATTGTATTCTGGATCAAATTTGGCATTTAAAACAGGTGCTTCTCCAGCTTTGGTTCTCAGCCAATGGCGTAATCCTTTTTCTTTTTTTGGTGTTCCTGCGAGATTGTAAATCGCTAATTTTGGATACCAACCCCATAAAGATTGGTTAGGAATCGGACGGGTGAGTGCGTTCAATTCCGCTGTCAATGCTTTCTTGTTTTTTGATGAACTTTCTCCTTCAATAATCACTTTAGCCCCAGTGTACAGCAATTCGCCTTCTGCCAAATTTTTAGTAGGAGAGCAGCTTTGTAATGCTAAAAGAGCCACTAGAATGAATACTATTATTTTGTTCATCTTCTATTTCATTTAAGGGTTAAAAAATTATTTACTTTTCTGAAACAATTCTTTAAACTTGTTGTAATCCATGGTGATAATAAAAGAAACCCCAGTTTCTAGTACTTCCCCTTGAAGTGCCACCTGATATTTGTTGATACGATAGCCTCTTATTTTATAACGACCATCTTTGGTAATTTGATAATCAATAGAAACATCACCAGCAATATTGGTCGCTTTTTCATTGGCTTGTTGATTGCCCTCCAATCCAAAACTGCTACCGACAGTTATTTTCACCCGATCTTTGAATAATTTTTTGGAGATGCCTATGTTCAAATCGGTTCTTTCATCTTTACTGCCTGACGAATAATCTTCGGTGGATTGAACATCAAAATTCAATTCGACTCCTTTGATCAAATCGCCAGCAAGATTGTTCAATTGGTTCGACAAAATTTTACTTGCGCTACCTCTTGCCATCGATGCTGCCGAAAAACCTGACTCGCTCGACAACGGATTGTCACCGATAAAATTACCCAACACCAACAAGGCAAATACCTGTTTGTTCATGTCGTTGGGTTCTTGACGCAATTGTTCCAGTTTGGCTTTGGTCGTACTCATTACTTTGGATGAAACGGAATTGTTATCAGGCAGCGTGATGTCAAAATCGACCTCAGGTTTAAGGATCTCGCCTGTAATTTTCAATTCGGTTTCAAACGGAATTTTTTCTTTAAAAGTCGTTTTTTCGGTTTCAGAGAAATTACTAATTTCATTCAATACCAAATCAATCGGAGCGGTATTTACTTTATAAACGGCTGTTACATTCACATCGGCATCCATTGGATCACCTTTCCATAAAATATAGCTTCCTTTTTTGATGTCAAATTTTCGTTTGATACCACTAAAAGACAATTCGTATACCCCTTCATCCAATTCATATTTACCTGTTAAGGTTGTTTTACCCGATTCGTCTATACCACCACTTAAGTTGGCTTTTCCTTTAGCTTTGACATAATCGCCCGTTGTTTTATCCATAATCAAGGTCAATTCTGCCTCTTTATCGATCACAATATCCATGGAAGCATTGAATCCCATAATCTCACTTTGATTCAAGTCTTTTGCGTTAGCTAAGGCACTAGCTTCTGTAGGATGATCTTGGTCTATAAATTCGACTATTCCTTCGCGATCGGAAATGGATGGATCTGATTGTGGTACGACTATGGTGAATTTAGTTTCTTTATTCACCTGAATTACTCCCGCTATTTTTGGGTTTTTCGTATCGCCTTGAATGGTGATGTGATTGTTTAAAAACAATTCACCGTAAAACAAGTCGTTGTCAGTGGCTTTAGAATTGATGGCTTTGAAATTATCGGCTTCAATGCTAATATCAAAAGCCATATTTTTTCCAACTTCGGTTTTTATGGCACCATCAACTATCAAATTATTACCTTTTTCATCTTTAATGGTCAGATGATCTAGCATCAAGTTTTGTCCATCATAAGTAATGGCATCATTAAGAGAATGAAAAGTAGCATTGAGTGGTTTTACCTTAAAACCTACCTGATTGAATTGTAGTTTTCCATTCATCACACTGGCGTCCTTGTTTTTGGAAGCTTCGAAACTACCCGACAAAAAGCCAGTGCTTTGTGTTAACTGTCCCATGGCAAACCCTTGAATACTTTTCATATTCAATTGGTCTAAAGCTAGTGTAACTCCGTAATCACCGGATTTACTTTCATAATTTCCCAATAACGTTGCCTTATTGTCTTGTCCGGTTAATGTTACTTCGGCTAGATAAAGGTTTTCGTTTTCATTTTTTACTTGAATAGAAATAGTTCCAACGGTATCTTTCTTAAAACTAAAATCTTCAATTTTGATATCCGAAGTAAAAAGAGGTTGGGTGATGCCTTTTTTAAGAAGTACTGCTCCATTTACGTTTCCGCTCATTTGCCAGTCGTCTTTCTCGACCATGCTGGTGAGCGTGCTGATATTAAAGTTTTCAAAAGCAATTTCGAGTGGTGCATTCGGAACTTCGGATTGTGACGCGATGCGGATGTTGCTGTCTTTATTTTCCAATCCAAAATCAGAAACCGTAAGACCTTTGGGCGATAATCGAATGAGATTGTTTTCTGGTAGCGCCCAGTTTTCATAGTTCAAAAGCACGCTGTTAGGTACAAAATGCAGTAAAAGTTCGTCCTTTTCGCTATTCATAGCTCCAGCAAGGCTATAGCGCTCTTTGTTATTTATATCTTTTACTTGCAATGCATAATCGATTTGATTATTAGCCACTTTTCCAGCGAACACCGTCATGGGCAATTGCATTTGAGGATTGGTGATTGCAGCAATTTGTAGTTGATAGTGCAACGCTTTATTGGCAGTATTTAAGTCGAAAGTAGCATTGGTAATTACTTGATCGCCGAGTGCTAATTTTGGAACCTGTATTTGTAAGGCTAAGGAATCAGAAACCGATTGGTAATTTCCACTAATTGTAACAGGCGCCATTTCTTTTAGATTTGGTACCAATTGTCCAAAAATCGGACTTTCCTTGGTGGCGAGGTGGAAAGAAAATTGCTGAGCAGGCCCAGGTTTGATGGTTTTGATAGGTTGGGTGCTAAAGTAGGAGCGGAGGGAACGCTCAAGTGCTCCACCAATAGCAGTCCATTGAAAACCGCCCTCGATTGAGGCTTGAAGGAAACCAGTGTCAAGCGTTAAAGTCGTTTTTTCGGCATTGGCTGCGGTTTGTATAGCAATAGAATCTATCGGAAAACTGCCTTTTTCGTTGGTCACCACCAAATGATGTGCAGTGACTGTACCTGTTAAAAAATTCAAATCGGCGGCAAGTATGGAGGCATCCATTTCTCCTTTTAACTTTAAGGGGCCGGCATGGAGGTGTAGTTTTTCTAAATCGGCAATATCCAAATTGAGTTTTACGGTTCCTTTTGGAAATTTATCTTTCCAATCTCCATTGGCGTCAATTTTGGCGCTCAAGTTGGCATCATTGATTGTGGCATGTGTAGTATAAAATCCGTTGTTGGCGGTAGCGGAAAAACCAAAATTTTGATAGCTGTATTGGTTATACATCACATTAGAAATAGTTCCAGAGGCCTTAATTTTCGCTGTTTTTGGATCGAATCCCGTTCCTATGATCTTGGTTTTAGCTGAAATTTTACCTAGCTCTTTTTGCTGTAGCAGTCGCCCTAAGTCAAAACGAATCCATTCGACTTGTGCGTTATATTTGGGTTGATTTTTTATACTTTGATCGAAGGAAGCCTTTACTTTGGCGGATCCAAAACTACTTTGTAGGGCCAAATCGGTTAAAAACGAATGCATCGTTCCTTTAAAACTTCCTTTGGCACTGAGCTTTGAAGGTAAAGTCACGTTTTTTGGAAGACTTCCTTTTGGAGCGAAAACCGCAATATCTTTGGCAGTGGATTCAAAATTTTGCAAAGCAATATCAAATTGTGCTTTGTCCATATCGGGCAGTCCAAGGATGCGTCCACTAGCTTTTAGTTTTGTTTTTCCGATGCCGCTGAGTTCGAGATTTGGAATTTCGAGGCAATTTAATTTGCCCGAAACGACACTGTTTAGGATCAAAATGTCATTTGGATTACTATCAAATGGGTTGGTTTTTGCCAATTGTGGCGCCAGTAGCAATACATCTTTAAAACCTAATTTGCTATTGCTAATGTTGGCTTTAATACTTATTTCTTTTGGATTTTTAGCCACTTGAGCAATAGAAGGATACCCAATAAGCACCTCATTGCGCACTACCGTTTGAGGAGTTTTGAGATATAATTTTTTCAAATAGCTGTTTCTAGGACCGTAGAAAAAATCGGTATGCAAGGAGTCGATTTGCAAACCACTTTGTTCTTTTCCTGCAAAAGCTACAATGTTGGCGGCAATAGATTGTGAAGTGTAATGGAAATTCTTGGCTTTGAAATGGCTGTTTTTTAATTGCAAATGATTAAAATCTAAACCTTTTGTAATAGGATTGACATTGTGATTGTCCCACTGAAAAAACAGTTGTGCCACTTCCGTTTGTTTGATTTTTACCTCCCACGCATTGGGTTTTGTTTGTGGAGTTTCTGTAGAGGGAGCAGCTATTGAAGTAGTTTTTCCTAAAGATACTGCGCCTCGCAAATTCTCGAATTGGGTTTTGTTGATCACCACTAATTCATTAGCCAAATCCAACAGTTCTAGTTTGGTGTACCAACGTCTAAAGGAAACCTGTCCTTTCATTTTTTGGCTGCTCTCGGCATAGTCTACATGCACTTTTTTCAAATCAATTTCACCTACCGATACTTTCCACGGACGATTTGGAGGTAAAACAATCGCGTTTGGCGCAATTTTTTGTAGTGAAGTAGTTAGCGTTTGGCTAATAGTAGCCGTCAGACCCACAAGATTGATTTTTGGAATAGCCACTATTTGATTTTCCAAATCGAAGGTTTGGAATTGCGTATCAAAATGCTTGATTTTTATATTGGTTTGCAAAGGATCTTTGGCCTGTTGATAGACCAAACGCACTTGATTCAACTTGATTTTTTGCAAGACGATCGCCATAGCATTGGAGGAAGTTTCCTTAGGTGGATCGGTACTTTCAAAAGCCTTAAGGATATAGTCGAAATTGAATTTTCCGCGGTTATTTTGGTCCACTTTAATCGTGACGCCATCTAATGCAATACTACTGAACGTTAGTTGATTACTAGCCAAATCCAGCCAATTGATGTCCACGTTGAGTTCACGACCTGCAATTAAAGTATCTTTTTTTTGGTCGGCCAAAAAGAGGCCTTTCACACGAATGGGTTGGAACAATCCAAACGAAAGGGTATCGATTTGGACAGTCGTTTTGATTTTATTTTGCAAATAGGCAACGGCCTGATTTTTGGCGAATCGTTGCACAAAAGGTAAATGAATCAATAGAAGCAAAAGCAAGAATACGCCCATAATTCCAGGAAGAATTCGGCGTATAATGGCGATGCTTTTTTGTAAATAGGGTTTCAAATGGACTTATTTTATCATAAAAGTACTTTTTTTAGTGGGAAATTGCAAGTTGACGATTTGGAAAGGCATACAGTATTCCAAATTAGCAATTTTTTATTTGTTAACAACTAGAAAAATAAGCCTACAATAGTATGCAGTACAATTGTAGGCATAAAAGTATTTTTAGCGACATGGATTTAAAACAAAAAATAGGAGATAAAGTCAAGATTATCAGAGAAGAAAGACACTTGACTATTGAGTATTTAGCCAACATTTCGGATGTGGATAGAAATTATATTTCAGACATCGAAAAAGGGAAACGAAATGTTTCTGTAGAGATTTTAGAAAAAATAGTGCTGGCGCTTGGAACCGATTTAGGAACATTCTTCAATGATGAAAAGTTTAAAAAAGTCTAGCCTACAGACATTTTAGCTGATTCTTTCCATAAATAATTTGGCATGGGTTCATTTAATTCCCATTTGATACTCATTGGTTTTGAACCTTCGTATTCTTTAAAAATTCCTTTACCAACAAAAACATATCCATTTGTGTTTTTAAACTCGTTTGTAGATTTCTCTCGAACAAATAAGAGTATCATTTTCCCCAATTTTTCGTGATTAATATAAGTTAATCCTTTTCCGCTATCATTTCTTGTTTGATTTTGAGATTGCCAATGAAATAAACTTTCACTAATAGCATAATCGTCGTAAAGTGTTGTTGGGGAGTAATCTTCTTCAGATTTAATTAGATCTATAAAAAGAATTTCTGTATTTATCTCTTTGTTTTCAGCAACACCAACACCAATTGCGTTTGAAGATCTTTTTTCAAAAGTTGACATTCTGAATGCTACCAAAATTTGATCTCTGGTATAACGAGCGTGCAACTTTAACGGCTGTTCATAAGGAAGTTTAATATCAATTTCTTTAAAACCAATTTTATCAATTAGTATTTCTAAAACTTCAACAATTTCATTTACAAGTATTTTATTTTTTCCAATTTGAATTATACTTTTTTCTAAAGAATCAAATCCTGCGGCACTTTGCCAAACGTCATAATGTAACATCAATAACATTGTTTTTTCATTCTCGTTAAAATCATTTATTCTAATATTAAAACCTTGTTTTGCTATTTGTAAAATGAAATTGAAATAACTTGTGGAATTTGTAGATAACCACTTTTTACCAATGGCTGAATAAATTTGCTTTTCATTAATTGGTTCAAAATCATCAATCACTCCTGCTTTTTGACATAATCTTGACCAACTGTCTTTTTTGTAAATTGTTTCGATTGACAAATGATTTAAACTAATGAAATTTTCTAATGTTAATGGCAAGGTGGTTTGATGTTTGAAATTTCTAATCTTTGCTATCAACTGATTTACATTTAAAGATGTTGCTCTTTTGATATTTTCTAAAATAGTTTCTTTTGCTTTCTTTTCTAAAATAACTGAACATCCTAAAGGTAAATGAGGGAAATCATCTTCTATTTCCTTCTGAACAGATGTCGTTGTTTTGCCGATTAGAGCTCTAAATTTACTTTCAAAATCATATTCAGGTCTTGAGTTACCTACGAAATCTAAAACAGTCAAACAATCTTTTCCTTCTGCTAAACGCAAACCACGTCCTAATTGTTGAAGAAAAACAGTTAAACTTTCTGTTGGCCTTAAAAACAAAACAGTATCAATTTCTGGAATATCAACACCTTCATTGAAAATATCAACTACAAATAAGTAATTGAATTCTTTTTTCTTGAATTGTGCTCTAATTCTTTCTCTTTCATTTGAATTTTTACTCGTTAAACATTCAGCTTTTATTCCCGCTAAATTGAACTTTTCTGTCATAAAAAGAGCATGCTCTTGAGTAACACAAAATCCAATAGCTCTGACATCATTTAGGTCGTTTGTGTATTTTTCAAGATTTGAAATTATTTGTCCAACTCTCACATCGTTTTTTGTGTATAAGCTTGTCAACTCACTGGCAACATACTTTCCTTTTTCCCATTTCACGTTTGTTAAGTCAATACTATCTGTTATTCCAAAATATTGAAATGGACATAATAATTTTTTGTTTAGTGCTTCTGGTAGCCTAGTTTCAGCAGCAATACGATTGCAAAAATCTTCCAAAATATCTTCACCGTCCATTCTTTCAGGAGTAGCTGTTAGTCCCAGCAGCACTTTCGGCTTGAAGTAATTAATTATAGGGCGATAGGTTGCGGCTGAAATATGATGTACTTCATCAACTATGATAAAATCATAATAATCAGGTGAAAGTTTGATGTCTTTAAGTCTATTATTCAACGTTTGAACCGAAGCAAAAACATATTCATTTGAATAGGGTTCTAATCCGTCAACCCATAAATCACCGAAATTGTTATCTTTTAAAACGCCTTGAAAAGTAGCTTTTGCTTGCTGCAAAATTTCTTTTCTATGTGCGACAAAAAGTAATTTTGAAGATTCATTATTATTTCTGAAATTTTTATAATCGAAAGCAGAAATAACTGTTTTTCCTGTCCCTGTTGCAGCCACTAAAAGATTTCTGTATCTATTGTGTACTGACCTTTCCACTTCTAATTTTTCAAGTATTTCACTTTGATAGGGGAAAGGTTTAATATCAAAATAAGAAGTTGTAAAAGTATATTCTTTTGAAAATTTCCCTTGTTTTAAAGCTTCAACTAATTTTACGGAATGAATATTTTTATCATATAATTCAAATTCAGCATTTTGCCAATAGGCTTCGAATGTTTTCTTGAACTTGTCAATGATATGACCAACTTCTTTGGTAGTCACTTTTAAATTCCATTCTAATCCATCAGTTAATGCCGAACGAGAAAAGTTGGATGATCCAATGTAGCCTGTATGGAAACCCGTTTTTCTTTGAAACAAATACGCTTTCGCATGTAATCTTTCATTACCAGTGTTATAGGATACTTTGACTTCTGTATTTTTTAATGATGACAAAAACTCCACTGCTTTTGCGTCCGTTGCTCCAATGTAAGTAGTTGTGATTACTCTCAATTTGCCACCTCTTTCAGTAAATTCTTTTAGTTCTCTTTCAAGAATTCTAATGCCTTTCCATTTTATGAATGAAACTAGTAAATCAATTTCATCCGATGATAAAATTTCTTTTCTTAATTCACTTTCTAAAGTTGTGCCTGAATTGCCACCTGTAAATAGTTCACTATGAATTAATCTTGTGTAAGGTGTAATTTCTTTTAGATGTAAATCTAAATCAGTAAAGTGGCTATCCACTTTGGTAAATACAGCTTTCAATATTTTTCCTTCCGTTTCTATCAAATCATCCTCAAACTCTTCCTTCTTTAATTCATCTTTTAAAAATAAAATGATTTTATTGGCGATCTCAATTTGAGTTTCAAGTATGTCATCACCTTTGATTAAATTAAAAGCTTGCTTTATGGTTTTGCCGATATGTTGTGATAATAATTGAGCAGCTTCTGCTTTGTCAATTGAAGTTTTCTTTACCTGAAAAGTGTCTTTATTTAATTCGTTTAATTTATAGTTAATCAGTTTAGTAACTAATTCTTCATACAATCCTTGGTTCATAGTTCCAGTTTTAGAAATTCTTCAACAATCGGTAAATCAGCTTCAGCCCAATCTAAATGCAAAAGTTCTGATTTATCAAGTAGTTTATAATCTTTATGTTCAGTTAAGATAATCTCTCCCGACACATATTTTGATAAAAATGGTATCAAATTAATGGTGAAAGTTCCATAATTATAAATACTATTTGATAATTGTCTTACAACTTCAATTTCAATATTGATTTCTTCTTTGATTTCTCTTTTTACGCACTCAATTTCATTTTCACCTTCTTCTAATTTTCCACCTGGGAACTCCCATTTTAAAGGCAATTTCATTTTTCCACTTCTTTGAGTGACTAGTATTTTGTTGTTTATCTTTATGATTGCACAAGTTACATTTATCATCATGTATTTTTTTTAAAATTAGATAATCTTTTTGATTCAAATTTTGAAAAGTGATAAATTATTGATTTAATTTTATAAGTCATTACTTAATATATTATTAATTAAATAAATATCGTCATGAACTATCTTTCAAACATTAACTGGCCTTTCATCGAAGCCTATTACCCAAATTATTATTCTTGTGAGGCTATTTTATTGAGTGATATTCTTATGAGAAAATTGGAGGGTGAAGTTATTGATGCAAACGATGAAGCTTTGATTGAAGTTTGGGACATTAAAAAGGAGTTACTCGAATTGGATAGTATCATTATGGAAAAGGCCATGAAAAATTATTTTGCTATTCATTATTCTGAATAGAATAAGTTATAATTTAAAATAAACAAATAACGCTTCTCCATTCCCAGAGAAGCGTTGTTTGTTTTGTTTTTTTGTGAACTATAACTTCACAATAGTCAAAGCGGATGTTCTCAGTATCTATTTTTTAACTGTAGTTTTTTCTTTTACATTTTTTTTAGTAACTACTTTTTTAGCTTTTCTACTAGCAATAAAATCACTAATTTCTTTTCTCTCAAGATCGGTTAAAGGTGGGCTTTGAATGATAAAATCCACACCTTTGGGTTCTTTTATGATATTCATGTTTTTACGATTTAAAATATTTTTTTACTAATTTTTTTGCTGCTTCGGTTTCAATAATCATTCTTTGATTTTTAAAATGATAAGCACCTAAATTTTCTTCGTAATGTTTAATTAGGTTTGTTTTGGCGGTAAATGCTACAAAACCATCAAATCCTTTTTGGAAAGAAACTTTACAAGCATAAGCTACTAGATTTCCTGCAACACCCTCGTACAGTTTATCTTTACCAATATTAAAAGGAGAACTTTCAAGTAAATTCATATAAATATGGTCTTCTTCAATAGTTATACTTAGAAGACCTTGTAAAATTGATGCGTTATTTACAATAGTTAGTTTGTAAACTTCTTTTTGTAAATCTTTGAATTCTAATTTCCAATCAAAATTCCATCCATTCTTTTTGGTTACATTTTTTAAATCAGTTGTGGTCAATCTGCTAACTTCAGTTTGAAAACTGTCTCCAGAGATTGTATTCAAAATTGAATCTGTTAATTTGTCAATTATGAAATCTTGCACTAATTGAATTTTATTGCCCATACCTCAAAAATACGAAATAATTTGAGTTAAACGAATAGTAAATTAGCTATAAACTACTATGAAATAAAATATACAGTGAGCTTCTAATTATATTGTATAATACCGTATCGTCACAAAGTATAATACAGAGTTTGGTTTTAAACAAAAACGCTTCTCCATTCCCAGAGAAGCGTTATTTATTTAATGTTATTCGAAACCTTATTCGTTCTGGCTAGCCCCGGGAGTAGTGGCATCCTTTGTGGCCGGGGTTCGGCTACAAAGATAGAACGAATCACGGGAGGGAACGTTCTTTCGATCCTTAGGCGGGCTGCTCCCAAAAAAGAATAATCGATAGCGTTATTTCAATATGTTAATTAGGTTTGTTTTAGCGGTAAATGCTACAAAATCATCAAACTCTTTTTGATAGAAACTTTACAAGCATAAGCTACTAATTGCTTCCTTTAAAGATACTTCTCAAAAAACGGTTTATCTACAATAAGAAATATAGAAGAGTAGAGTAGGAACCATAAAATAGTCATCACCAAAAAGCCCCAATCGCCAAGGGACCAACTAAAAACAAACATCCAAGTTTCGTGTTGGTAGATGGGGTTAAAAGCTTGCCAATAATCGCTAGGGCCTCCGCTGGAAAGCAAGAGTACAACTGAGGACACTACATAAATAACAAGTACTGTCAGAATTGCTGTTAGGATTATTTTTTTGTAATTCATAAGTGTTTTGTTTGCAATAATTTATAGTAATGATTGCTGTACTGAAATAGAAAATTTATACTTATAGCTTTATATTGTATTGGAAATGAGGTAATTGCCGTGAAATTACTAATATTATCTTAAAATAAAAAATAAAATCACAATTTTGTTAACTTTTAATTAACGTTTTTGTTTTTTGTTGCTAAATTTCCAATGGATAAAATGGTATTGTATTTGAGAGCAACTGACCAATTAAGTACTGCTTAAAATTTGATGTCGTGTTTTAAAACTATGCACTTTCAGTACATCACGCTTTAGTTTCAAAAATTTTTATACCGCAGATTCGCAGATTTTAAAAGAGTAATAATTATAATAATTTGCGAATTTGCGGTTAAATTATATTCCAACTTTGTAGACTTTCAGTCTGCCAAACCAAATCTATGGACTTTTAGACTATAGTGGTTTAGTTTGGGAGTAAGTCGCAGTACCAAAAGCCAAAGTCATAAGGATCATCGGTGTTGGTGTCGCAAGCTGTACCTGAAGTGTCGTTTGTGGCGGGTTTTTCGTATTTACGGTAAACGACTTCTCCAATATCAAACGAAATGGGCTTAGTGAACAAAGGTCCGTCAAAGGTAAAAGTGTGAAACTCGCCATTTTCGCCACAAATATCTACGTTTTCAGGTAAATCGTCTATGAATTTTTGATCAATGACACGTCCTACAAAACTTTGATCCAAATAGCGCTCGCTTACACAAACCACGATCGTTTTAAAACCAAGTTGCAGGAATTCTTGTAGTAAATCTTTCGTTGGTATTTTCCAAAGCGGAAAAATCCCTTTTAAATCCGCCAAAGCCAATTTTTCTTCGCGATACAAACGCAAATCTTCTAAAAAAATATCACCAAATACCGCATGAGTGATGCCTTTGGCGCGCAGCGGTTGCAAAGCATTTTGCATGGCTTCTTCATAGGCTTGCATGGTAGGCATTTCAGGAATAGGTACTATGTGTAGGGGTAAACCAATACTTTGAGCTTGTTGTTCCAGTAGTTCAACACGTAGACCGTGCATGGACACGCGCTGGTGTTTCTGATTGACACTGGTCAACAAACAGTCAATTTCGAAGGCTGGATTTTGAAGTATTTTGTATAAGGCAAGAGCAGAATCTTTACCGCTGCTCCAGTTGAATAGGGCTTTTGTTTTCAATTTTGGTAATTTGGTGGTAAACTTACACATTTTCTCTCATTGATTCCCGCTAGGTTTGTAACTTTGAATCTCCAATGCTCAAGTTAATCACACCACATGAAGTATTTTTTTCTTTTGTTAAGTTCGTTTCTTTTTGCCCAACAAACGCAAAAAGTTGATTTTAAAACCGCTTACGGTTCGTTATCCATTGATGCCCAATCCAAAACCATTAGAGGAAACGTTCGCTATGATTTTAAAGTACTAACAGCTGTTGATACGGTAAAAATGGATGCCCAAAATATGCAGTTTACTCAGGTCAAGCGTAATGGAAAAGAAATTCCCTTCACTACCAATGGCAAGCAATTGATACTTATTTTTCCCTTTACAAAAGGAAAACACAGCGTTAGCTTTTCCTATGAAGCCCAACCCAAGCAAGCCTTGTACTTTGTGGGTAATCCCAACACCCAAACGGGACAAATATGGACCCAAGGACAAGGAAAGTACACCAGTCATTGGTTTCCAAGTTTTGACGATGTGAACGAAAAGATGGTGTTCCATTTAGACATTGTAGCGGATCAAAAGTATCAAGTGATTTCTAATGGCACTTTAAAGGAAAAAAACACTCAAGATTCCCTAACCACTTGGCGCTACCGCATGCAACACCCCATGAGTTCGTATTTATTAATGCTAGCGATTGGAAATTACGAAAAAAAGACCCAAAAATCAGCCTCAGGTGTCCCATTGGAATTTTATATTGAAGCTAAAGATGTAGCTCGTTTTGAACCTACCTATCGCTATTCCAAAAAGATGTTTGATTTTTTAGAAAAAGAAATCGGCATTCCATATCCTTGGGGAAATTACAAGCAGGTGCCTGTGCGAGATTTCTTGTATGCAGGCATGGAAAACACCACAGCTACTACCTTTATGACCCGTTATGTGGTAGATTCTATTGGTTTTTTTGATCGAAAATATACGAATGTTAATGCACACGAATTGGCACATCAATGGTTTGGTAATTTGATTACAGCCGAGAGCAGCCAACACCATTGGTTGCAGGAGGGATTTGCAACTTATTTTGCCTTGCTTGCAGAAAAAGATAGCTATGGTGAAGATTATTTTTATAGTTATTTGTATGAAAAAGCACAGCAATTGAAGTTTGCTTCCCGTACCGATACTATTCCGGTGTTGCATGCCAAAGCCAGTTCGTTGACGTTTTACGAAAAAGGAGCTTGGGCTTTGTTTTATTTGCACCAAAAAATAGGGGATAAGGCTTTTAAAAAAGCAATCAAAAACTACCTTAACCGCTATGCATACCAAACGGTAAATACGGAAAATTTCTTAGCTGAAATTCGAAAAGTAGCTGATTTTGACACGCAACAGTTTTCTAAAGTATGGCTTGAAGGCTACAAATTCAATACTCTTGAAGCCAATGAGTTATTGAGTATAAATAAAAGTATGAAAATACAATTGCAACTAGATCAATATAAAGCAAAATCGTTATCTGAGAAAAAAGCTTTCTTTCTGGAATTGCTACAATCTGATGTGTATTTTACAGTCAAAGAAAATAGCATCGCACAATTACGAAAAGAAAAATACGAAGACATTAAGGAATTAATTGCCGTGGCTTTCTCCACACAGAACCTATCGATTCGTCAAAAAATAGCGAGTCATTTTTCGCAAATTCCAGATGATTTTAAAACGAACTACGAGACTTTGTTGGAGGATGCTTCCTATCAAACGCGAGAAATTACCTTGTTTACGTTATGGAATTCTTTTGAGAACGATCGTTATAAGTATTTGGATCAAACCCAACATTGGATTGGATTTAATGATTATAACTTGCGCATTTTATGGTTGGCATTGGCTTTAAATACGCCGAATTACAGTCCTAATCCACAAGATTTGCTACAAGAATTGATTCGCTTTTCATCGCCTGATTTTGAAGCCACAACCCGACAAAATGCCTTAGAAACCCTCTTTGAATTTAGAATGCTTACGCCTGAAGTGTTGAAAAATTTAGTCAACGCTACGACGCATCACATGTGGCAATTTTCAAAATTTGGTAGAGAAACTATCCGAAAAATTTTAAAAATGCCCGATTACAGAGCGCATTTCGAGCAACTATTACCCGAATTAAATGCCACCGAAGGCACACAACTCAACCGACTCTTACTAGAAAAATAAGAAGTCGATTCTCTTGTGTTATGAAATAATAGTAGCTCTAAAAACTTGCAGTGTTTTCGAGAGGTAACTAAAAGCCTATTTAGGATTGAATACTAAGAAGGGAATTATCATTTCTTCGAGCGAAATTCCTCCGTGTTGATAGGTGTTTTTGTAATAACTCACATAATGGTTGTAATTGTTTACATAGGCTAAAAACAAATCATTTTTGGCAAAAATATAAGAACTGGTCATGTTAATAGCTGGTAAACCAATCACTTTAGGATCTTTGACAGCATAAACATCTTTGTGTTCGTAGGTCAAGCTTCGGCCTGTTTTATAGCGTAAATTCAAACTGGTGTTTTTGTCACCAACAACTTTTGAGGGATTTTTTACATTAATAGTGCCGTGATCGGTGGTTAGAATTAATTTAAAGCCTAATTTCTGTGCTTGTTGAATGATTTCAAGTAAGGGAGAATTCTTAAACCAGCTTAGCGTGAGAGAGCGATAGGCTTTGTCATCGGCGGCTAATTCTTTGACCACATCCATTTCTGTTTTAGCGTGTGACAACATGTCGACAAAATTATAAACAATGGTTACTAAATCATTATTTTTTAAGGACTTGAAGTTATCTACTAGTTTTTTTCCCCCTGCGAGATTGGTGATTTTAAAATAATCTTCTTTAATGTTAAGCCCTAAACGTTTGAGTTGAGCGGTTAAAAATTCGGCTTCATACAAATTTTTTCCACCTTCTTCTGGATCATTTTTCCAGTATTGGGGGAATTTTTGTTCCATTTCAAGTGGCGTTAATCCCGAAAATATGGCATTACGCGCGTATTGCGTTGCAGTAGGTAAGATGGAATAATACGGTACTTCTTTTTCTAATTTATAATAGTTAGCGACCACATTTTCAAATGCTTTCCATTGATCATATCGCAAATTATCAATTACAATAAACAGTACTGGTTTATCTTTTTTAAGAATTTCGGGTACCACCAATTGTTTGAATAAAGTATGCGATTGCGTGGGACGACTTTCATCAATTTGCCCTTTTCCTAATTTTCCTTTTTGCGGCAGAAACCAATCTTCGTAATTACGTTCTATGAATTTTCCAAATTGTGAATTGGCTTCTACTTTTTGAGATTCCAAAATTTCGATCATGCTTTGATCATCGATATTTTCCAATTCCAATTCCCAGAACAGTAACTTTTTGTACAATTCGATCCAATCTTCGAAAGAATGCACCATACTCATTTCGAGGGTAATTTTCCTAAACTCCTTTTGATAATCTAAAGTCGTTTTTTGAGAAATTAAGCGCGAATGGTCTAAGTTTTTCTTTAAACTGAGTAAAATTTGATTGGGATTAACAGGTTTGATTAAATAATCGGCGATTTTTGAACCAATGGCTTCTTCCATGATGAATTCTTCTTCGCTTTTGGTAATCATAATCATGGGAATATGCGATTTTTTCTCTTTCATCTCCGAAAGGGTTTCCAATCCGCTCATACCTGGCATATTTTCATCAAGAAATACGACATCAAAATTTTGCTCTTCAAAAATAGCAATAGCGTCTAATCCGTTGTTACAAGTGGTAACACTATAATTTTTCTTTTCTAAAAAAAGGATATGCGGTTTGAGTAAATCGATCTCGTCATCTACCCATAATATTTGTATTTTATCCATAAGTTTGGTTTGGCTCTACTGTTGCAATATTTGAGCCAATTTAATTAATTAAATTAGGTTAGAAACGGAATTGCTTTTTTTTTAGTATTTATTTTATGAAAAATACTACTTCGGTAAACGAAAAATTCCCTTTCAAATGATTTTAAACGACTAAAAAACAAGCGTAAGACAATACCATCTAAAATCCTTATATTTGCTCTCTTTTTTAAACGAATAGAAGTGAGTCAAATCAATAAACTTAAAATATTCAATGATCCCATTTATGGGTTTATTACCATTCCCAACGCTCTGATTTACGATTTAATTCAGCATCCTTATTTTCAGCGTTTGCGTCGAATTTCACAGATGGGTCTTTCTTACTTAGTCTATCCTGGTGCCAACCACACCCGATTTCATCATGCGCTGGGCTGTATGCACATTATGCAAAAGGCTGTAGAATCCATTCGATTTAAAGGCACAACTATTTCAGTTGAGGAAGAAAACGCTCTCTATATCGCTATTTTATTGCATGATATTGGGCATGGTCCTTTTTCACACGCCATGGAAAGTAGTATCGTGGAGGATGTGCATCATGAAGAGATTTCGTTGTTGTTTATGGAAGCTTTGAACGAGGAATTTAACGGTGCTTTGAGTTTAGCGATTCAAGTATTTAAAGGAGAATACCCAAGAACTTTTATGTTGCAACTGATCTCAAGTCAATTGGACATGGACCGAATGGATTACCTCAAAAGAGATAGTTTTTATTCGGGAGTATCGGAGGGAAATGTCAATTCAGAGCGTATTATACAAATGATGAACGTTGTAGACGATGTTTTGGTGATCGAAGAAAAAGGCATTTATTCTGTTGAAAAATTCTTAATGTCAAGACGATTAATGTATTGGCAAGTCTATTTGCACAAAACGAGTTTGGTAGCGGAGTCCGTTTTGACCAAAATATTAAAGCGCGCCAAAGAATTGAGCTTAAAAGGCGAGGAGTTACCGGCTAGTAGTCCGTTGACTTTTTTCATAAAAAACAAGGTTACGCTCGCTACTTTTGATTCAGAAACCTTGGCTTTGTTTTCAAAATTAGACGATTTTGACATCATAAGCGCCCTAAAATCGTGGCAAGATCACCCAGATTTTATTTTATCTTCCTTAAGTAAAATGATTATCAACCGAGATTTATTGAAGATAAAACTGAGCGGTGATAAAATAACGACCGAGAGTTTACAACCGCTCAAAGAACGTTTTGCACAAGAACATGGCATTTCATTACAAGAAACTAATTACTTCATTTTTAGGGGAAAAATTAAAAATCAAGCCTACAGTAAAGATGCGGAACCCATCAGAATTTTAATGAAAGACAAAACGATAGAAGATATTGTCGATGCTTCGGATCAACTTAATTTTAAATCAGTATCTAAGTTTGTAACCAAGTATTATATCTGCTTTCCAAAACAACTTTTATAATTTTGAACAAATAAAACCTATTTTTTATACTTTTGTCGGGATGAAACGAGATCATAATTTATTTTTAAGTGTAAGCAGAACATTTTATAGAGAGTTCCATCTTATTCCTATGAAAAATACAATTCAATAAGATGAAATTTACAGCAGAACAAATAGCAGCTATTTTAGAAGGTGAAGTGGTAGGTAATCCTAATGCATGGGTCTATCAATTATCGAAAATTGAAGAAGGAACCGAGGGATCATTAACTTTTTTATCCAATCCAAAATATTTAAATTATATCTACACTACAAAGGCTTCCATTACGATAGTTAATGAAACTTTTGAGCCTGAATCAGAAATTACAACCACATTGATCAAAGTAAAAGACGCCTATGCAGCTTTTACTAAACTATTAGAGTTTTACAATGAGGTCAAAAATAATAAATCAGGAATAGAACAACCTTCCGTTATTTCGGAGAATGTAACCTATGGCAAGAATTTATATTTAGGTAGTTTTAGTTACCTAGGCCAAAACGTTAGTATTGGGGATAATGTAAAAATTTATCCCAATAGTTTTATTGGTGACAATGTTGTCATTGGAAATAATGTCACTATTTTTGCCGGTGTTAATATTTATTCCGAAACCGTAATTGGAAATGATTGTGTCCTGCATTCGGGTGTTGTTTTAGGTTCAGATGGCTTTGGATTTGCACCCAAACCAGACGGCACTTTTGATAAAATCCCACAAATAGGCAACGTTGTTTTAGAAGACCAAGTTGAAATAGGAGCAAACACCACTATCGATCGTGCAACTTTAGGATCTACCATTATTCGTAGAGGAGTAAAACTAGACAATCAGATTCAAATTGCACACAATGTAGAAATAGGTGAGAACACTGTTATAGCTGCGCAAACTGGTATAGCAGGATCGTCTAAAGTGGGTAAAAACGGAATGTTAGGTGGACAAGTTGGAATTGTAGGGCATTTATCTATAGGGGATAATGTAAAAATTCAAGCGCAATCCGGTGTGACTAGAAGTATAAAAAATGAAGAGGTAATTCAGGGAACCCCCGCTTTTGCTTATAATGATTTTAATAAATCGTATATTTATTTTAAAAAATTACCACAATTGGTAGCTGAAATTGAAGAACTAAAAAAAATAATAAATCAAAAAAATGGAAATAATGGTTAAACAGAAAACCATCAAAACGGAAGTTTCATTAACCGGTGTTGGATTGCATACAGGAAGAGAAGTTACCATGACTTTTAAACCTGCCCCAGTAAACAATGGATTTACATTTGTTAGAATTGATCTTGAAGGTCATCCAATTATTGAAGCAGATGCTAATTATGTTGTAAACACCCAAAGGGGAACAAATTTAGAAAAACTAGGTGTTAAAATTCAAACACCTGAGCATGTTTTGGCTGCTTTGGAAGGTTGTGATCTCGATAATGTTATTATCGAATTAAGCGCCTCTGAACTACCAATAATGGATGGTTCTTCTAAGTTTTTTGTTGAAGCTATTGAGCAAGCTGGTATTGAAGAACAGAATGCCAAACGTAATGTTTACGTGGTTAAAGAAATCATTTCTTTTACAGATGAAACCACTGGCAGTGAAATATTAGTAATGCCAAGTGATCAATATTGTGTGACAGCAATGGTTGATTTTGGAACTAAAATTTTAGGTACTCAAAATGCTACTATGAAAGGCATTTCTGAATTTAAAAGCGAAATTAGCTCTTCAAGAACTTTTAGTTTCTTACACGAATTAGAATCGTTGTTGGACAACGGACTAATAAAAGGGGGCGACTTAAATAATGCAATAGTCTATGTGGATAAAGAAATATCAGCTAGTACTATGGAAAATTTAAAAGTTGCTTTCGGAAAAGATTCTATCGCGGTAACACCAAACGGAATCTTAGATAATTTAACGTTGCATTATCCTAACGAGGCTGCTAGACATAAGCTTTTGGATGTGGTAGGTGATTTAGCTTTAATTGGCACCAAAATTCAAGGGAAAGTAATTGCTAATAAACCAGGGCATTTTGTGAATACACAATTTGCTAAGAAAATGGCTAAATTGATCAAAATCGAACAGCGTAATTATGTTCCTGTTTATGATTTGAATCAAGAACCGTTGATGGATATTCATAAAATCATGTCAGTATTGCCACACAGACCACCATTTTTATTGGTAGACCGTATCATTGAAATGTCAGACGTTCATGTGGTAGGAATGAAGAATGTAACCATGAATGAAAATTTCTTCGTGGGGCATTTTCCAGATGCTCCAGTGATGCCAGGAGTTTTAATTGTAGAAGCCATGGCACAAACAGGAGGGATTTTAGTTTTAAGTACTGTACCAGATCCAGAAAATTACTTGACTTTTTTCATGAAAATAGATAAAGTAAAATTCAAACATAAAGTGTTACCTGGCGATACATTAATTTTTAAATGTGATTTGATTACTCCTATTCGTAGAGGAATTTGTCACATGCAAGCCAATGCCTACGCTAACGGAAGGCTAGTGGCCGAAGCAGAGTTGATGGCTCAAATTGCAAGAAAACAATAATTTTTTTGTGGCATAATTCCATCATAAATATGATTAATTACTGCCGTAAGTAAACGATTAAACAAAAACAATGAATCAACCTTTAGCATATGTACATCCAGGTGCCAAAATCGCCAAAAATGTAGTAATTGAACCTTTTACAACCATTCATAATAATGTAGTAATTGGTGATGGAACCTGGATTGGTTCAAACGTAACTATTATGGAAGGCGCTCGAATTGGTAAAAATTGTAATATTTTTCCAGGAGCTGTAATATCTGCCGTTCCACAAGATTTAAAATTTGGTGGTGAAGATTCATTAGCAATCATTGGTGACAATTGTACTATCAGAGAATGCGTAACAATCAACCGAGGAACGGTGGCGTCAGGACAAACAATTTTAGGTAAAAATTGTCTAGTAATGGCTACGGCTCACATCGCTCACGATTGTCATATTGGCGACAATGCTATTATAGTGAATGGAGTAGCATTAGCAGGGCATGTTGTAGTTGGTAATTATGCCGTAATAGGCGGTTTAGCAGCAATACATCAATTCATTCATATTGGTGATCATGCCATGGTTTCAGGTGGATCATTGGTCAGAAAGGATGTGCCTCCTTTTACAAAAGCAGCAAAAGAACCTCTTTCGTATGTTGGAATCAATTCCGTGGGATTGAGAAGAAGAGGATTTTCTACCGAAAAAATCAAAGAAATTCAAGATATTTATAGAATTTTATATCAAAAAAATTACAATACTACTCAGGCATTAGGCATTATTGAAGCCGAAATGGAAGCTACACCTGAGCGTGATGAAATTATTGATTTTATTCGTAATTCTTCAAGAGGAATTATGAAAGGATATTCAGGAAATTATTAAAAGGTAAAAAAAACGGTTTGTTTTCTATTTCATTTTTACAAAACCAGAAACAAACAGTTAAGTGAAAAATATTTAAATTAAAACAGAAAAAATAATGGCATCAACTTCAGATATTAAAAACGGACTTTGTATTAAGCACAACCACGATATTTATAAAATTATCGAATTTCTTCACGTAAAACCCGGGAAAGGTCCAGCTTTTGTAAGAACAAAATTAAAGTCAGTAACCAACGGAAAAGTATTAGATAATACCTTTTCTGCAGGACACAAAATTGATGTAGTACGTGTAGAAACGCATACTTTTCAGTTTTTATATCCAGAAGGAAATGAGTTTCACTTTATGAATGCTGAATCTTTCGAACAAATTACTTTAAACCGAAATGTATTAGACGCTCCAGATTTATTGAAAGAAGGAGAAAATGTAATGATTCAGATCAATACTGAAACAGATTTGCCTCTTTCAGTAGATATGGCACCTTCTGTAGTATTGGAAGTAACATATACTGAACCAGGTGTAAAAGGAAACACTGCAACTAATGCTACAAAACCTGCTACAGTTGAAACTGGAGCAACAATTAACGTTCCTCTTTTTATTAACGAAGGAGACAAAATCAAAATCGATACCGCTACAAGTTCATACATGGAGCGTGTAAAAGAATAGTTTTTATTTAATTTCAGTCACAGTATGCGGCGTATTGCTCCGTTACTGTGACTGAAAACGAATAAAAAAAACGAATAATAAACTATGAAATTTCATAAAGAATACTCCCTAGCTTCTATTGCGTCCTTACTAAATTGCCCATATGTTGGAGATCCAGATTTTCCTGTATTAGGATTAAATGAGATTCATGTAGTAACTCCAGGCGATATCGTTTTTGTAGATCATCCCAAATATTATGATAAAGCACTGCAATCAGCTGCAACCATTATTCTAATAAACAAGGAAGTAGTTTGCCCAGAAGGAAAAGCATTATTGATTTCTGATGATCCATTTAGGGATTTTAATACGTTGACACAACATTTTAAACCTTTTGAATCTTGTAGTCTTTCTATTAGTCCAACAGCCAAGATAGGTCTAAATACTATTATTCAACCCAATGTATTTGTGGGTAACCACGTGACCATAGGTGACAATTGTGTAATTCATGCCAACGTGGCTATTTATGATCATACGGTAATTGGAGACAATGTAATTATACATGCAGGAACGGTTTTAGGAGCGGATGCTTTTTATTACAAAAAACGCGAAAGTGGTTTTGATCAATTGCGTTCTGGAGGTCGTGTAATAATCGAAGATAATGTGGGAATCGGTGCGCTTTGTACTATTGACAAAGGTGTTACGGGAGATACCACAATAGGAGCAGGTACCAAAATTGACAATCAAGTACATGTAGGTCATGATACTGTAATTGGAAAGAAATGTTTGATTGCTTCACAGACCGGTATTGCTGGTTGTGTTATCATTGAAGATGAAGTTACTTTATGGGGTCAAGTAGGTACAACTAGCGGAATAACCATTGGAACCAAAGCCGTTGTCATGGGACAAACGGGTGTGACTAAATCAGTAGCAGGAGGAAAAACATATTTTGGAACACCCATTCAAGAATCTAGAGAAAAATTAAAGCAATTGGCCAATATCAAAAAAATTCCTGAAATTTTAGATAAACTAAAATAGTATGACTACAAAAGAATTTGTTATTGCTTTTTATAAATCTGATGCACTCATTGATAGTGCGGTTTTAAAAGAATTCATTCATCCTAACATCATTTTAGATTGGCAATCTTCTGAAGGAAATATTCAAATGGATTACCAAGCTTTACTACACTATACAACACAACTTCAAAAAGCGTATGTACGGTCTAAAGTCAGAATTAGTCATATTATTGAAGAAGAAGACTTGATAGCTGTACGTTATGCACATTTTGTAAAGACAGTTGAAAACCCAAGAGAGGAGCTACTATTGGCTAATTTTACGGTATTTTGGCAAATCAAAGAAGATAAATTATATAGAGGATATCAAATGAGTCAAATTTCTAAATAATTTGTTAATAAATGACTTTGATTTAATCTCAGAAATCTTACTTTTGCAATGCATTTTTTTTAAAAAACTACATAAAATATATATCATGAGTGTTTTAGTTAATAAAGATTCTAAAATTATTGTTCAAGGTTTTACAGGAAGCGAAGGAACATTTCACGCTTCTCAAATGATTGAATATGGAACAAATGTTGTAGGAGGAGTGACTCCAGGAAAAGGAGGGACTACACATTTAGATTTACCTGTTTTTAACACAGTAAAAGATGCGGTAGAGCAGGCAGGTGCTGATACTACGATCATTTTTGTACCACCCGCTTTTGCTGCCGATGCCATTATGGAAGCAGCTGATGCTGGTATTAAAGTAATTATCGCTATCACCGAAGGTATTCCAGTGGCCGATATGATCAAAGCAAATGCTTATGTTAAAGAAAGAAGCGCAAGATTGATTGGACCAAACTGCCCAGGAGTAATCACACCAGGTGAGGCTAAAGTAGGTATTATGCCAGGCTTTGTTTTCAAAAAAGGTACTGTTGGTATTGTTTCTAAATCGGGAACATTAACTTACGAAGCTGCTGATCAAGTTGTAAAACAAGGCTTAGGAATCACTACAGCGATCGGTATTGGTGGAGATCCAATCATTGGAACTACTACAAAAGAAGCGGTAGAATTGTTAATGAACGATCCTGAAACTGAATGTATTGTAATGATTGGTGAAATTGGAGGTCAATTAGAAGCAGACGCTGCTAAATGGATCAAAGCGGATGGTAACCGCAAACCAGTTGTAGGTTTCATTGCAGGAGTTACTGCTCCAGCAGGTCGTACAATGGGACATGCAGGTGCTATTGTTGGTGGATCTGATGATACTGCCGAAGCGAAAAAACAAATTATGAGAGATAACGGAATTCACGTTGTAGATTCTCCAGCAGAAATTGGTAAAAAAGTTAAAGAGGTTTTAGGTTAATTCCTGAAGCTACAATTATAAATCCCAAAATGCCTCACGATTTTGTGAGGCATTTTGTTTAAATTTAAAGTCATGAATAAAGAATTAGAAAAGTTTTCGGTAACCAATAGTTTTAACTTCTCTCCAGAAGATAGTTTAGAGCAAGTATGCAACGCAACAGAAGGATGTGGTGTGTTTTTAGTGTTTGATCTTACTTCGGACAGAGAACTAATTATGGTAGGTTCATCAGGAACCGTGCAGAATGATGGTACTTTAAAGATTAAAAAAGGTGGTTTAGCAGAAAAAATTGTCGAAGGACATCAGTTTGCTAAAACGGGCAGAAAGTACTCATGGCCTGCACAAATGAAGTTAGAGGGTATTACTGCTATTGAAGTAGTTTGGTACGAAACATTTAACAGTACTACAAAAGCAATTCCTACAAGCGTAGAAGGACAAATTTTGCAAAGCTTTTTAGATAAAAGTGGTAAATTACCTAGATGGAACGTTGCTTTTTAATAAAAATAGGATACATCTTGTTTTTATAATAATCAAATCTCATAGTACATTAAACTATGGGATTTTTTTTAATCTGATAGTTTTAGTCAGTTATTAGTTTTTTCTAATTTAAAGAAATTCTCTCTTGGTTTACAAGCTTGAATTAATGGAAAATTATATTAATTTTATTCTTAGCTAAATGAATTTTACATCATGAAAAATTATTTTTTTTACTTGAGCACTCTTCTAGCATTGGTTTGTAGTGCTTGTGCTACAAATCCTATGACAGGAAAAAAAACATTAAATTTAGTGACTAACAGTGAACTGTTCCCAGCGTCATTCCAACAATACGGACAATTTCTGAAAGAAAACAAAGTAGTGCAAGGAACTACAGATGCCAAAAGGGTAGAAAGTATTGGTATTAGAATAAAAGAAGCCGCAGAAAAATATCTGAATTCCATAGGACAAAATCAATACTTGACAGACTACCGTTGGGAGTACAAATTAATAGATGATAAAGCTGTAAATGCTTGGTGCTTGCCTGGCGGTAAAATTGTAGTATATACAGGTATTTTGCCTGTTACCCAAAACGATGCTGGATTAGCCACTGTAATGGCACATGAGGTATCACATGCCTTAGCCAATCATGGTGCACAACGTATGAGTGCAGCAAAATTACAAGGCTACGGTGCTCTTGGCGTAGCCGTAGCAACGGGAGGTCAATCTGAGCAAAATCGAAATTTGTGGCAACAATTATATGGAGTAGGATCGCAAGTAGGAGTGATGCTGCCTTTTAGTCGTGCTCATGAAAGTGAAGCCGATAAAATAGGATTAATTTTAATGGCTATTGCTGGTTATAATCCACAAGAAGCCATTGCTTTTTGGAAAAGAATGTCCGCTCAATCGGGAGGCCAAGCACAACCCGAATTTATGAGTACGCATCCAGCTGATGCGACCAGAGTTGCCAATTTGCAAAGTTTGATACCAGAAGCGAAAGCCATAGCCGCAAAATTTGGCAAAATATATTAAAAAGAAGGGCTAGCTCTCATAAACGCCAAGTACTTAACTTGGCTTTTTTGTTGCAATTATTTAAAGTGAATCTGTTTTTTAAATTGAAGAAAAAAGATACTTTTACTGCAAATAATGAATTTGATTATTATGGCAAACTTATCAAAAGGAGATAAAAAACTATTAAACGCTTGGGCATTTTATGATTGGGCCAATTCAGTGTATACGCTAACCATCGCTTCGGCGGTATTTCCTATTTTTTACGGGGCTTTGTTTATAGACAAAGGGCTTTATATTACTGTTTTTGGAATGAATTTAAAAAATTCAGCGCTTATCAGTTTTATTACGGCTTTCGCATTTTTGGTAGTGGCCATCATTTCTCCATTTTTATCTGGTATTGCCGATTATGTAGGAAACAAAAAAAGTTTTATGAAGTTTTTTTGCTACTTAGGCTCTCTTTCTTGTATGGGTTTGTACTGGTTTTCATTGGAAACCATATACAGCGGATTGTTATTTTATTTTTTAGGTTTGATTGGCTATTGGGGAAGCTTGGTTTTTTACAATTCCTATTTGCCTGATATTGCTCTTGAAGACCAACAAGACGCTATAAGTGCCAAAGGTTATTCTTTGGGTTATATTGGTAGTGTTCTTTTGTTAATCCTCAACCTAGCCATGATTATGAAACCAAAAATGTTTGGCATTTCTGGTACTGAAGGAGAAGCTGCCATGAAAGCTATGCGTTATTCCTTTGTATTGGTGGGTGTTTGGTGGATTGTATTCAGTCAATACACCTATTACTTTTTGCCAAAAGGCACTAAAAAATCTACAAAACCCATACATAAAGATGTTTTATTTCAAGGTTTTAAAGAATTAAAAAAAGTTAGTCAAATTTTAAAGGATAATTTGCCTTTGAAACGCTATTTGTATGCATTTTTTGTGTCAAGTATGGCCGTACAAACCGCTATGCTAGTAGCAACTTATTTTGGAGCTCAAGAAATTGAGTGGGAGTCTAAAAGCGATAGTACTACAGGACTAATCATTTGTATCTTGGTGATCCAATTAGTAGCGGTTTTGGGCGCTTATTTGACCTCCAAAGCTTCAGAAAAATTTGGCAACATAAAAACATTACTTGTCATCAATAGTTTTTGGTTTTTACTTTGTCTAGGGGTTATTTTTATAACCTTACCGATACAATTTTATATCATGGCCGCCTTTGTTGGATTAGTAATGGGAGGTATTCAAGCTTTATCAAGATCCACTTATTCTAAATATTTACCTGAAACCACAGATACGGCTTCCTTTTTTAGTTTTTATGACGTAGCCGAAAAAGTAGGCATTGTAATCGGAATGTGTGTGTATGGTTTAATTGATCAAATCACTGGAAGTCCAAGATTTGCAATTGTTTTCTTGGCTTTATTTTTCTTTATAGCCCTATTTTTATTGAAACGCGTACCTCCAAAAAAAGCGTCTTAATTTTTTAAGACGCTTAGTGTTTTAATGAATTGGTAATAAATGATACCCAAGTACTCTATCCTTTATTTTTAATTGCTAATTGTTGGATTTTTTACTCCTTTTCAACAACAACATTAAAAACTACATTCCTCTTGAAATTTCACCAGAGCCAACCACTTTGGTGTCCTTTTTTGCTGGATTTCCATAGTATACAATATCGCCTGAACCAGAAATTCTAGCATACAAACTTTCGGAGCAATTTACTTTGGTGTCCCCAGATCCAGAGATGCTTACATTCACAGTTTTTGACTTTAAATCAGAGGCATTAATATCTCCGGAACCCGATATACTGCTTATAAAATCGTCTGTTGTTCCCTTTAAAATTATATCGCCTGATCCACTCAAACTCATGTTGAATTTTTGCGTATCCACCATTAATTTTAAATCTCCAGATCCTGAAAGTTTGGCATCAAATGCATCAGCTTTAATGATGTTTTTACTAATAATGTCACCTGAACCACTCAAAACTAGCGAACTGATGGATTCAAAAGGAATTGTTATGTGTACTGACTTTCCTGTGGAAGTTTTAAAATAATATCCTTTTTCTGTACCAATTTTTAATACGTTGTCTACCACTTCCACATCAATATAGTCCAAAATGTTTTGCTCTCCTTTGATGGTGATGCTTCCTTCTTTTCCTGCTACTAAGTCTACATCAAAAAAACCTGAAATTTTTATACCGTCATACGTTGTGGTGGTTCTGGTTTCTGTGATTTCATTGCCGTTGCCTTTAATTTGTTTCCCATTATTCCATTGTCCGTAAGAGAAGAACCCGCTCAAAGAAAGGAGTATTGCACTGGTAATAGTTAGATTTTTCATAAGATTATATTTTTAGTTATAGTTTTTTTGTTAACGATACATTACCATATTCTGAGTTGATGACCAATGAGTTTGCTCCTCTTTTCTTGTAAAAGCCGTTGTAGCTTTTGCTGTAATTAGTTTCGGCTTTAGTTGAAAACTCTAATTCACTGTCATATTTAAAATCGGCATAACGCAAACTAACTTCAAAATCAAAGATGAAATTGGGATTAAAACCAACTTTCACACCTGTATAACCCGCATTTATCCATACGGATTGCACATTAGGTTGTAATACTCCAATATCAATACTACTAAATTTGGTATTCAGCTTAAGTTGTTGATTCACGGTACCTACTTTTATGGTTAAGTAATTTCCTATTCCTTCAAGAGTGTTGGTTTCTTTAATTTTTACGGTGCCGTATTTACTAGTGTATTTTATATCATTGGCATCGCCAATTGAGGTATCTGTATAATCTGAAAGCAATTCAATTTTCGACAGCGCATCAATAGTTAATCCTGAATATCGAGCAGTCACCAGACCATTTTTCATAAAACCAATGGTGGAATTGGAACAATATTCTATAGTGATCGTATTTCTAGGATGATTCAATTTTCCTAAATTAATTTTACCATACTTACAAGTAATTGTGGTAGGCGCATATAAATCAGAAGTAGTAATGTTCCCGTATTTATTATCAAGAATTACACTTCCATTCTTCGGAATTTTGATGATATAATTGATTTCAAAACTATTATTTCTTCCTTTTGAACGATAATTGTTGTTCTGAATTTGTGTTTTTGCCGTCACCAATGATTTTAGCGCATTGATATCAACGGTAATGTCGTTCAAGCGTTGATTGACCCAATTTTCACTGTCGCCAGTAACTTTGATCAAAATATCCAATTCTATTTTATCTTCGTTCCAAGTGGTTACAAAAACGGTTCCATACGAATTTGTGATATCAATTCCAGCGTCAGCATTGACAATAAACGCTTTTTTGATGTTTTTTTGCTTGGAAATAATGATGCTTTCATTCGCCAAACAAAGCCATGGAAAAAGGAAAAATAGTAAGATTGTTTTATAAAGTTTTTTCATCAGTTATGCTGTTAAGTTGTTCTGTAGCTTCAATTTGATTCAATACGTTTTGTAAAAAAGAAATGCGAACTTGTAAGTTGCTAATCATCGCATAGATAAGTTGTTTGTTTTCTCCATTAGCAGCAATTTCTTCGGTTATTTTTTGGTAATCGCTCTCCAACTTTCTCATTTGCAGTAGGGCATCAGAAACCATCTTTTGTTTTTTTGGTGATTTAATTTCTTTTAGCTTGTTCAATTCTTGTTGGATCATAACCGTAAAAATAGAATCCGTTTGTTTGGTTTCCACCGATGCAAAATTCAAATGGTTAGCCTTCGCCTCAGGCTTAAAAAAGAAAGACACGCTAAACATCAACACAACCGTAGCTGCAATTCCAATTGCGGTATATAGGTTTCTTTTTTTACGTTTTACAATTCTGTTTTCTAGTTTCTGCATAAAACGATACTCATGATTTTGTGGTGTCTCCTCAATATCCCATGTCGTATCCTTGCTGGTCAACCATTCCTCTAATCTATCCCATTCGTTTTTCATAGTCACATAATTTCGTTCTTAAACTTTCCTTGGCTCTGCTCAAAGTCGTTCTACAATTCGCATAACTTATTTTTAGGATTTCACTAATTTCTTCTTGATCGTACCCTTCAATGTAAAACAAAGTCAAAACTGTACTATAACTGCTTTTTAATGACTGTATAGCCAGTAAAACTTCTTTTACTTTTAAGGTTTCAAAGTTGAAAGTTTCGGTAAATTCGGTCTCTTTATCTTCAATTATGTAAAGGTTTTTCTCGAAATCATCCACTTTGAGTTTGTTATTCTTTTTACAAAAATCAATACTATAATTGATTACGATGCGTTTTAACCATGCACCAAAAGCCACTTCTTTTTTATACGAATCAATTTTGGTAAACGCTTTCAAAAAACTTTCTTGCATTACATCCTCGGCAAAATGCGCATCTTTTACCATACGAAACGCCACATTGTACATGGCCTTACTATACCTGCTGTAGACCTCAAATTGAGCCTTTTGGTTTTGTTGTTGGCAAAGTAGCACCAATGCTTCGATATGTAATGTTTGGTAAGACAAGTAGCTAGTTATGTTTTTAGTAAAGACGGTGGTATTGGCCTAGTGTTACAGTTTGGTCAAAAGTATTTTAAAGATATCAATAATATTCCTTTTTTTATCCGCTCAATTCTTGGATATAGGCAACTAAAATTTTGGAGCAGAAACATTTGGAGTATTTATCTACATCGTCCTGCTGTTCGTTGTATCTTTTTTTGGCTACTTCAGCTAATCGCTTTCGTAGCCAAAAAAAGGATGCCACTTCCATCAGGGCTACGAAGCAGCAATAGTCTTGATTTATTGTCATCTTCAAAAATAAAGAAGCTCATTTTTCGTTTGACAAGAGTGGCACAAAGATTGTCTTTATTATTAAGATTAGTACCCAACACTATAGGTTAAGTACTGAATTCTAGATAAATAAAAAGTATAAATCATTAACTTTGCATTACATGATTTTTCATTTAATGACAAAATGACTTAATAACGATATGTCAAACCATAAAATACTTACAATTGACAACTTGTCACTTCAAGAATTTGATTCCGAATCCGATTTAATTCCACTTTTAACCCCCGAGGACGAAGAGGAAATGAACAACGAATCATTACCCGAAACATTACCCATTTTGCCTTTGCGCAATACCGTATTGTTTCCAGGCGTTGTGATTCCTATTTCAGCTGGACGCGACAAGTCGATCAAATTAATCAACGATGCAAACGCTTCGGGTAAAGTGATTGGAGTAGTAGCACAAATTAATGAAGCCGACGAGGATCCCACCAAAAATGACATTAATAAAATTGGAACTGTAGCAAGAATTCTACGCGTTCTTAAAATGCCTGATGGTAATGTAACTGTTATTTTACAGGGTAAAAAACGTTTCGAAATTGACGAAGTGGTAACCGAGCAGCCTTATCTTACTGCTACAATTAAAGAAGTAGCAGAGAAAAAACCTCGAAAAAATGATTCTGAGTTTTCAGCCATCATCGATTCGATCAAGGAATTGGCCATTCAAATCATTCAAGAAAGTCCCAACATTCCAACTGAGGCTACTTTTGCAATCAAAAACATAGAAAGCCACTCTTTTTTAGTGAATTTTGTTTCCTCAAACATGAATCTTTCAGTTAAAGAAAAGCAAGATCTACTAGCAATCAATGGATTAAAAGAGAGAGCTTTAGCTACTTTGAAATTCATGAATATTGAGTTTCAAAAATTAGAGCTTAAAAACGATATTCAGTCCAAAGTTCGTTTTGATTTAGATCAACAACAACGCGAATATTTCTTACATCAACAAATGAAAACCATTCAAGAAGAATTGGGTGGCGTTTCACAGGAAGAAGAAATGGACGAAATGAGTCAGAAAGCCAAAACCAAAAAGTGGGACGAAAAAACACAACAACATTTTGAAAAAGAGTTGTCTAAAATGCGTCGCATGAACCCACAGGCTCCTGATTTTGGTATTCAACGCAACTATTTAGAGTTGTTTTTGGAATTACCTTGGGGCGAATTCTCCAAAGATAATTTCGATTTAAAACACGCTCAAAAAGTATTAGATAAAGATCATTTTGGCTTAGAAGAAGTCAAAAAAAGAATGATCGAACACTTGGCTGTACTTAAACTAAGAAATGACATGAAGTCGCCAATTATTTGTTTGACAGGCCCTCCGGGTGTTGGTAAAACTTCTATTGGGCGTTCGGTTGCTGAGGCTTTAGGAAGAGAATATGTTCGTATTTCTTTAGGCGGTTTACGTGACGAAGCAGAAATTCGTGGCCACCGTAAAACCTATATTGGAGCCATGCCAGGTCGTATCATTCAGAGCTTGAAAAAAGCGGGAACGTCTAACCCTGTATTTGTGTTAGACGAAATTGACAAATTGTCTAGTAGTCATAACGGAGACCCATCTTCGGCTTTGCTAGAAGTGTTAGATCCAGAACAAAACAATGCATTTTATGACAATTTCCTAGAAATGGGCTATGATTTGTCTAAAGTTATGTTTTTGGCAACATCCAATAACATGTCGGCGATTCAGCCTGCCTTACGTGACCGTATGGAAGTGATCAAAATGTCCGGCTATACCATTGAAGAGAAGGTTGAAATTGCCAAGAAACATTTGTTTGGAAAGCAATTAACCGCTCATGGTTTAACCAGCAAAGATTTAACTATTGGTAAAAAACAATTAGAAAAAATTATTGAAGGCTACACTAGAGAATCTGGTGTTCGTGGCTTAGAAAATAAAATTGCACAAATAGTTCGTAACGCTGCCAAATGTGTAGCGATGGAGGAGGAGTACAACAAAAAAGTAACCGACGAAGATATTATTGCGGTACTCGGTGTTCCAAGATTAGAACGCGACAAGTACGAAAGCAACGATGTGGCTGGTGTAGTTACTGGTTTGGCTTGGACAAGTGTAGGTGGTGATATTCTTTTTATTGAATCGTTGATTTCTGCTGGAAAAGGAAACATGACCATTACTGGAAATTTGGGCACAGTCATGAAAGAATCTGCTACCATAGCATTAGAATACATTAAAGCCAATGCCGAGTTATTAGGGTTGAATCCTGAAATTATTGCCAAATACAACATCCATCTTCATGTTCCCGAAGGAGCAACACCAAAAGATGGTCCAAGTGCAGGTATCGCAATGTTAACTTCTTTAGTATCGTTATTTACGCAAAAGCGCGTGAAGAAAAATTTGGCCATGACAGGTGAAATCACCTTACGTGGTAAAGTATTACCAGTAGGCGGAATCAAAGAAAAAATCTTGGCAGCTAAAAGAGCCAACATAAAAGAGATTATTCTTTGTCATGAGAACAAAAGCGATATTGATGAAATAAAAGCAGAATACCTTGAAGGTTTGACGTTTCATTACGTAAAAGAAATGAGCGAAGTTTTAGCCATCGCTATTACGGATCAGAAAGTTAAAAACGCTAAAGAGCTAAAATAAAGCCAAGAATTATAGTAATTCCAAATTCCTGCTGTGCATCAGTTTAGGGATTTGGAATTTCTTTTTTTATAAAGAAAAGCATATTTATGTTGGATATAATTTTATCTTCGTTTTGTCGTTTTAGTTAATCAAAAAAATGCCATTTTGAGGATCATAAAAAAGCAGATCGTTTTACTCGTCATTTTACTTAGTTTGCCTGTTTTTGGGCAAATAGGAGGAAGGTATACCTATCAGTTTTTGAATTTGATGACTTCTCCACGTCAAGCAGCTTTAGGTGGAAAAACCGTTACAATTTATGACGACGATGTGAATCAGGTACATTTTAATCCGGCTTCGATTAATCCAGAAATGCACAATCAGTTGGCTTTGAACTACGGTAGTTACTTTGGTGAAGTGAGTTATGGCACGGCATCGTACGCTTATACCTATGATCAGCATTTGCAAACATTTCATGCGGGTGTTAATTACATTAATTATGGACAATTTGAAGGGTATGACGAAAATGGCTTGGCTACGAGTTCATTTACTGGTAGCGAAGTAGCCGTTTCCTTGGGTTATGCCTATACGGTTCCTTATACTAACTTGCATCTTGGTGCCAATGTCAAAGTAATTTCATCTGTATTAGAAAATTATAATTCATTGGGTGGCGCGCTAGATCTTGGAATAATGTACATAGACGAGCCAAATGATGTGAATTGGGCGTTAGTGATTCGAAATATTGGAACACAATTCACCACCTATTCAGGGCTTCGTGAGCCATTGCCTTTAGAAATTATGTTTGGGGTTTCGCAAGAATTGGACAATGTACCCATTCGATGGCACTTGACTTTAGAGAATTTGCAACAATGGAATATTGCTTTTTCAAATCCGGTTCGAGGAGAGACCTCCATCGATGGCACGGTAACCGCTGAAAAGGTTTCATTTTTTAATAATGCGTTGCGTCATGTTATTTTTGGTGTGGAGCTGTTTCCTAGAAGAAAATTTAATGTGCGTTTGGGGTATAATTTTCGTCGTTCGGAAGAATTGCGTGTGGTTGATCAACGGCATTTTTCAGGGCTATCGGTTGGGTTTGGATTAAAGATGAATCGATTGACTTTTAATTATTCGTATTCACGATATACTTTGGCGGCCAACACAAGTTTGTTTGGTTTGTCTTTGAACTTGCAATAAGAGTTTGTTAACTTTGCAGCCTATTTTTTTAGTTATGATTGATGGTTAATAAAGACCATTGTGGCTCTTTAACCCCGATAGCAGCGGCATCCTTTGTTTTTTTTGCAAAAAAAAACAAAGATATAGCGGATAGCGGGAACCCTGTTTATTAAAAATGCCCAGAGTTGCTGTTCCTGAAAAAAAAAGCGCACTTACTTAAAGATCTTTATTTTATAAATTCGTAATCCTATCCAACAGGAAAGATTATCATAAATTATTTTCATTTTGAACACAAAAATCACCATTGCTATTGATGGCTTTTCCTCTACTGGGAAAAGTACTTTGGCCAAACAATTAGCGAAAGAATTAGGCTATATTTATGTAGATACTGGCGCTATGTACCGAGCCGTGGCGTACTTTGCCATGCAAAACGGTTTGATTACTGAAGAAAATTTTGACAAAGCAGCTTTAATTGCGGCCATACCTAGTATTCAATTATCGTTTCAATTCAATGAGACGCTTGGATATGCCGAGATGTTTTTGAACCAAAAAAACGTAGAAAATGAAATACGTACCATTACCGTTTCAAATTTTGTGAGTAAAGTAGCTGAAGTTTCGGAAGTGCGATCAAAATTAGTAGAACAGCAACAGGAAATGGGCAAAAACAAAGGCATTGTTATGGACGGTCGTGACATTGGAACGGTTGTTTTTCCAGAGGCTGAATTGAAGATTTTTATGACTGCTAGTGCCGAAACTAGGGCGCAACGTCGTTTTGATGAATTGAAAGAAAAAGGAGATGAAGTGAGTTATGAAGCCGTGCTGCATAATGTAATGGAACGCGATCATATTGATACGCACCGCGAAGATTCGCCATTGGTCATAGCGGAAGACGCCATAGAAATTGACAATTCCTATTTAAATAAAAAAGAGCAGTTTGACATTGTATTTGATTTGGTTCAAGATGCGATTAAAGCGGTTTAATTTTTTGTAAATACCTATTTAAAATAGTAAGTTTACTGCTTATTTTTTTTACTACTTCAATTCGACTCTATGGGAATTAAAATTAGATTGATTATCATGAGTTTCCTACAATTTTTTGTTTGGGGAGCTTGGCTTATCACTATTGCCAATTTTTGGTTTGGCACAAAACAATGGGATGGTACCCAATTTGGATTGGTTTTTAGTACAATGGGGATTGCCTCTTTGTTCATGCCAACGTTATCAGGAATTATAGCAGATCGATTTGTAAATGCAGAAAAGTTGTATGGCATTTTGCATATTTTATATGCTTTAGTCTTGTTTTACTTGCCACAGATTACTACTCCAGACAATTTTATTTATGTGATGCTTTTGGCGATGTGTTGTTATATGCCAACAATTGCCTTGAGTAATTCGATTTCTTACAACGCCCTTAAATTAAACAATTGCGATGTAGTGAAAGATTTTCCGCCAATTCGTGTGTTTGGAACTGTAGGATTTATAGCCGCAATGTGGATTACTAATCTAACTGACAATAAAGCTTCGGCTAATCAGTTTTATATAGCAGGAATTGCAGCGATTTGTTTGGGACTGTATTCTTTTTCGTTGCCTAAATGTAAACCTCAAAATTTACTAAAAGAAAATGCATCGTTCATGGAATTGATGGGCTTAGAATCTTTTAAGCTTTTTGCCAATTACAAGATGGCTTTGTTTTTTATTTTTTCTATGTTTTTGGGAGCTGCGTTACAATTGACGAACGCTTATGGTGATGTGTTTTTAGATGAATTTAAACATTTCCCAAAATATGCTGATTCGTTTGTAGTGGAATATTCTACTATTATTATGTCGATTTCTCAAATTTCGGAAACTTTATTTATTTTGGCTATTCCGTTCTTTTTGAAACGTTTTGGTATCAAACAGGTCATGCTGATTAGTATGTTGGCGTGGGTACTTCGTTTTGGATTATTTGCTTTTGGTGATCCTGTAAATGGATTGTGGATGATAATTCTTTCATGCGTAGTCTATGGAATGGCATTTGATTTTTTCAATATTTCAGGTTCTTTGTTCGTAGAAACCAATACCGATTCAAAAAACCGTTCTTCTGCTCAAGGATTGTTTATGATGATGACCAACGGTATTGGTGCGGTTTTAGGAAGTTTTACTTCAGGTTGGGCGATTGATCAATTTTTCACGAAGTCATTCAAAAGTACTAGCGATTTAGCCGTTTTTTTAGAAACTGAAACTTCTAATCCAAAAATGCTTGGTTTTATTGAAAGTCAAGGCAAGAAGATCACTGAAAATGGGATCTTTGATTCTGCAATATTGATGAAAGATTGGCATACAATCTGGTTGGCTTTTGCTATTTATTCATTAGTAATCGCTATTGCTTTTGCGATATTGTTCAAACATGAGCATCATCCCAATGAAGTCGAAGCGGTTAAGCATTCATAAAAAAAAAGATCATTCAAAATCTAACTAGTGTAAAACCTAGTTAGATTTTTTTTTGATTTGAATAATAAAGTAAACTATTTTTATCCTTTCAGTCTTCATGAAATAGTCTTATTGTAATTGGGATTAAAGTCATTTTAATCTTGAAAAATGGTTTAAAAAAGTTACTTTTGCACCGCAGACCGCCTTATCGTCGTTCCGTTTTTGGAAGGGAGGAAAGTCCGGACACCACAGAGTAGCATAGCGGGTAATTCCCGTCGGTTCCAATTCGTTGGGATTAGGACAAGTGCAACAGAAAGTATGTACAGGTAATGCTGTAGTGAAACCAGGTAAACTCTATGCGGTGAAATATCAAGTATATCAGCATTTAAGGGCTTCTCGTTCGTTGCTGAAGGGTAGATAGCTTGAACTTATGAGTAATTGTAAGTCTAGATAAATGATAAGGGTTTCGAGTAATCGAAATACAGAATCCGGCTTATAGGTCTGCATTTTTTTTCAAAAAAAAAAAGCCTTTGTTTTACCAAAGACGCTCTTTTTTTATTCTTCCGAATCGGTTACATCAAAATCACCTTCTAATTCTTCTTCTTCATCGGTATTGTTGAATTCAAAAAAACTAAAAAAAGAACCGCCATAACTTTTTTGAAACGAAAAATTATCCAAGTGCGACATTTTGGTGTATTTTGAATGCTCAATAACCATCATGCCTTCTTCGTTTAGTAAATTATTTTCAAAAACTAAAAGCACTACTTTTTCAAAAGTAGCTTGATCCAATCCATATGGAGGATCGGCAAAAATGATATCATAGCTGGTTTTGCAATTTTCTAAAAATTTAAAAACATCACTTTTTGTAGCGGCGATTGTAAAATCAAACTCTGCTGTAATTTGCTTGATGAATTTTACACATCCAAAGTCACCATCTACCGAGGTAATTGGTGCGCTTCCTCTTGAAGCAAACTCGTAGCTGATATTGCCAGTGCCTGCAAATAAATCCAAAACTTTTAAGCCTTCAAAATTGAAATGATTATTCAAGACATTGAACAAAGCTTCTTTGCTCATGTCTGTGGTAGGGCGAACCGGAAGATTCTTTGGTGGTGAGATGCGTCTACCTTTGTATTTTCCTGAAATGATTCTCATGAGTTGAAGAGTATAAAATGTTGTCTGTTGATAGCTTCTGAAAAAGTATTGTTTCGTTGTAAGGCACTCACATCAAAAAGAGAGATATTTCTAACGTATTGGTAAGCGATTTGATAATACAAACTTTCAGTAGTAATATTTCCAATAATTTCTAATGGGAAATTTTCTGGATTTAAACTCAGTTGTTCGGCTGTGAAAAGTATATAGTATAAAAAATCTTCGGGTGTAGTATAATCAAAGGAATTGAAGAGTAATAACTGTTGATTTTGCACCACAATAATTTCAAAATGGCCGGTATTAAAATGTATCACCATTTTCTTGGTGTCATTATTTTTGGAAGCTTCTAAAATTTTGGTTACCAAAATACTATTAGCATGTTTATAATCAAACGAACCAAATTGATCAATAAAAAAATTATTGATATTTACGTACGGAATATAAACGGTTTTCATTTCGTAATTGGCAATGGTATCATAGGTGAAAAAATCAGTTTCAAATACTTTAGTATTGTACTGCAAATAACTACCTAAATAATTTTCGTCAAACAAGGGTGCTGGAACAAAAGTAGAAAGGCTGTTATTGTGAATTACCGTGATTTCATCATATGTTTCTTTTAAGACAGGAAACTGTTGAAAAGCATCTGAAAAAAGCTCTTCAATTTTATTCGCCTTGTGAAATGTATCGAAAAGTACTTCGTTAAAAGATAGGATCTTTCCATTTAAGGTATCGAAACAACAAAAGGATAATCCTGTCAAGGATACTTGAATTGCAAGTTTATTATATTTTTTCTCCGTTATACTCATTTTTGTGCTTTTGACCTCTAGCAAACTTACAAATTTAAATAGCAATTTTCACTTTGAAAATTGTTTTCAAACTCAATTTTATTAATAAATAAATATTCAATTAACGATTCAGTAAAAAAAGAATCTCAAAACCGATGTTGGCTTTGAGATTCAGCTTTTGTATTCTATAACCAATCGAAGTTCTGATTTTGGTTAAATGCGTATTGTGTTTACAATAAATAAATTAGCGTAAAGAAGCTCCGAGTTCTGTTTCGAAATTTCGTTGCAATTTACTCATGATTTTATCAATTTGTGCTTCTTCCAGGGTTTTATTCTCATCTTGAATAATAAAACTAAGAGCATATGATTTTTTTCCTTCGGGTAAATTGTTCCCTTCGTAAACATCAAACAGATTAACTTCTTTTAATAAAGACTTTTCAGTTTGACGTGCGATTTTATAGATAGCATCATACGTAACGGTAGTATCTACAAGTAATGCCAAGTCTCTGCGCACTTCTGGGTATTTTGGAATGTCAGTAAATTTAATTTTGTTAGACACTAGTTTCAAAACCAAAGCCCAATTAAAATCGGCAAATAAAACTTCTTGCTTGATGCCGAATGATTTTAGAATCGATTTTTTTACCACGCCAAATTCAACCAAAGTTTCCTGTCCGATTCCTAAAGCAATTCCCTCAGCAAAAACATCGGTTGTTACAGGAATACTAGTAGCCTTTTGAATGCCTAGTTTTTCAAGAATGGCCATTACATTTCCTTTCAATAAAAAGAAATTAGTGGGTTGAGTGGCGTAATTCCAATTTTCTTTGTTACGATTACCAGTTTGAAACAAAGTTAGATGCTTTATTTCTTCATAACCAGTAGGGAAATTATGATATGATTTACCGAATTCAAACAATTTCAAATCGGCATTTTTTCTATTGATATTATACGCTAAAGCTTCTAAACCAGAAAACAATAACGACTGACGCATAGTTGACAAATCGCTACTCAAAGGATTCAACATTGTAACGTTGTGCTCTTCTTTTAAGTTCTCTGAGAGTTGCGCGTAAGTTGCAGTAGTCAAGGAATTCGCCATCATTTCATGAAAACCTTGCGCGTTCAACTGAGAAGCTACGGTGTTTTGTACCTTATAATCTTCAGTTCTTGGTGCATTGGCTACAGAAGCATTAAGTTTTTTGGATGTAGTAATATTATTGTAACCGTAGACTCTAAGAATTTCTTCGATAACATCAATTTCACGTTGTACATCTACACGATAGGAAGGAATAATAAGTCCTAACCCAGCATCGGTAACACTAGTGACTTTAATTTCAAGAGAAGCTAAGATTTGTTTGATGGTATCTTTAGGGATTTCTTGACCAATAATTTTGGCTACTTTATTGAAGTTTAGAAAAACAGCAAAATCTTCTGCTTTTTTAGGATAAATATCAATAATATCGGATGTGATTTCTCCACCAGCTACCTCTTGAATCAAAAGTGCCGCTCTTTTTAAGGCATATTCAGTGATTGTTGGATCGATGCCACGCTCAAAACGGAAAGAAGCATCGGTGTTTAATTGGTGTCTCTTGGCCGTTTTTCGAATACTTACAGGATTAAAGTAAGCACTTTCTAAGAAAATTGCCGTTGTATATTCAGTAACTCCTGATTTTTTTCCTCCAAAAACACCCGCGATACACATTGGACCTTTGTCATCACAAATCATTAAATCTTCTTCATGCAAGCTTCTTTCTACATCATCTAATGTGATGAATTTAGTACCCGCTTCTAGAGTTTGTACGTGTATTTTTCCAGTAATTTTGTTAGCATCAAAAGCGTGCAAGGGCTGTCCTAAATCATGTAAAACGTAGTTTGTAACGTCTACAATATTATTTTTAGGATTGATTCCAATGGCTTTTAAGCGATTTTGCAACCATTCTGGAGAACTTTTAACGGTAATTCCGGAAATTGTAACCCCACAATATCTTGGTGCTAATTTACTGTCTTTGACATCAATGTCTATTTTAAGCGTACGCTTATCTACTCTAAAATTACTTACGGATGGAGTAATTAACTCTACATTTTGTCCACTTTGAATCATACCAGCACGCAAATCTCTAGCGGTACCTAAATGACTCATGGCATCAGCACGGTTTGGCGTTAGGCCAATTTCGAATACTTCGTCATTTTCTATTTTGAAAACAGTTGCTGCTTTTGTGCCAGGAACTAAGGATTCGTCCAAGACCATGATTCCGTCATGACTTTCACCAAGACCTAATTCGTCTTCAGCACAAATCATTCCATGACTTTCTTGCCCTCTAATTTTTCCTTTTTTTATGGTAAAAGAATTCCCTTCTTTGTCATATAATACAGTGCCAATTGTAGCTACTGGTACTTTTTGTCCCGCATCTACATTACTTGCTCCACAAACAATTTGTACCGGAAGACCATCGCCTAAGTCTACCGTGGTAACTTTTAAACGATCGGCATCTGGGTGCGGTACACACGTTAATACATGTCCTACTACAATGCCTTCTAATCCTCCTTTTACCGATTGATATTTGTCAACCATTTCAACTTCAAGACCTAAATCTGTTAGTAAAGCAGCTGTTTCTTCTGAATTCCAATCAATTTTAATAAATTGTTTTAACCAATTATATGATACCTTCATTTGTCATTTTTAATAAGAATGCAAATATAAGGATTGAACCTTGTAGAGAGAAACATTTTGCTTATTTTTTAGACACTCCAATCGTCCTTCTTCTAATTACAACAATTCTTCGATGTGTTTTTTAATATTGGATGCGATTTTTGCAGTAGGTAAATCGTTGGCATCCGAACCAAAAGGGTCTTCTATTTCTTCGGCAATCAATTCAAGACTAGCCAAAACATAAAAAATAAAAACAACTACAGGAACTACATAATACCCTAAGCTAAAAACATAACCAAAAGGCAAAGTAAGTACGTAGATAAAAATGAATTTCTTGATAAAGGCACTGTACGAATAGGGGATAGGCGTATTTTTTATACGTTCACAAGCGCCACAAATCTCAGTAAAAGACTGTAATTCTGTGTTCAAAATAATCAATTGATCACCTGTTATTTTATGAGATTGGTACAAATCATTTACCTTTTGAAACAACATTTGGGCGATTTGATTCGGGCGATGTCGTTGTTGATTAATCTGTAGATCAACATCGTCAAATAATTGTTGTGCAGTTTCATCATCGCTTAAATGTTTTTGCAAAATCGAAGCATAGCCTGGAATCATTTTTCTAAAAAACACTTTATCCTTATCGTCTTGCAAAATAGCAGACAATTTAATAGCTAGGTTTCTACTGTTATTTACTAAACCACCCCACATTTTACGGCCTTCCCACCAACGATCATAAGCTGTATTGGTGCGGTAAGCTAATAATAATGAAATCACAAAACCCAACATGCCATGCATTAGCGAAATGTTTTTGACATGACTACTATCCGGTAAATGCCAATATTCCATCTCTAAATAGGCAATTCCAGCTGAATAGCATCCTATTAAAATCATGATTGGAATTAATTTTCTAAAAGTATCTCCTTTGCTGAAAAAGAAAATAAATCGAAACCAATCTTTAGGGTTGTAAGAAGTCATAAAAGGATTGAAAATATTAATATGAAATAGTACCTGCCAACTCTTTTAAGGCTATTTCGGATAATTTGGCTTGATATTGTGCGTTGCTATTTCTAACTCTGGCATTCACATAATTCAATTGTGCGGCTCTAAATTCGATGGTGGTTATGGTACCAATTTTTAGTTTATCGATTGTAATGGCAAGGTTTTGTTTGGCAATAGCTTCATTGTTTTCTTCCAAAGTAACCAGTTCCAAATTGGTCAAATACGTTTGATAAAAAGTAGACAATTGCGATTCTAAAGCTTGAGTTTGTTGTTCAATCGCCAATTTGGTGTTTTCAATTTCTAGTTTTGCAATTTTCTCATTTCTATTTTGAGCAAAACCATCAAAAATATTTAAGGTAGCAGTAAAACCATAATTAAAACCTCTAGCCGAAGATTCTGTGGTAAATCCCAAACTCGATTCAGTATTTTGAAAATTATAACCTGAATTCAAACTAATCACCGGATAACGAGCAGCTTTAACTTGTTTGAGTTGCAATTCGGAAATATTTTTGGCAATAATCTGTGATTGTAATTGTGGGTTTTGCTTTTTAGCTAAATCGTTTAATTCATTTAAAATTAAAGAATTATCCACTATTACATCATTTAAAACTGAAAAAGAAGTTTGAGCATCACGTGCCAAAATTTGGTTCAATTTTATTTTGGTATTGGCATACAATTCTTTTTGTCGCAACAAAGCTACTTTATCGGTATTCAAATCCACTTGAGCATTCAAAACCTCCAATTTAGAAGCCTTCCCAATCTTGAAACGATTTTCGGCCAACTTTAATCGTTGGGTAGAAATCAACAAAGTACTGTCAATGGCAATCAATTGCTGCTGTTGTTGTACCAAATCAAAATAGGTAGCGTTCACCGCACCAATTTTGCTCAAAATTGTTTGTTTTAATTTGGCTTCTCCTAATTTTTGCAATTCTTTCAATTGATCGTATCTCGCGAACATTCGTAAGCCATCAAAAACTGTCCAATCCAAACTCACGCCATAATTCATGCTATTATTTTTAGCATCTTTGAGTGAATTCACTTGCCCGGATTGTAGGGTTTGCGAAGTATTTTGAATCCTATTATTATCAATAAAAGAGCCCGTTAAAGAAGGAAGCATGCCTGCATTTCCCTCAGAAACATTGACTTTATCAATACCTAGACTATTCTTTGCGATTTTAATCTCAAAGTTATTTTCCAAAGCAATCGCCACTGCATCTTGTATCGTCAATACATCTTGACAATACACCCAAGGACCGCACAAAAGCAATAACAAAAACGCAATTATATTTTTTCTCATTTCTTATTTTCAACTACCAATTAAATTCTAATTTTCTAATTCAAGGAGCACCACATCTGTTTTCACAACACGATTCCTCCCGCTATCCGCTATATCTTTTTTTATTTTTGAAAAGAAAAATAAAAAAAGGATGCCGCTACTATCGGGGCTATACGAGACTTCTCTTTTTCATAAGACGAATCAACGACTATTTCGATTCGGCTTCGTATTCTGCAATATGATCAAATTCAGGATAATGTTTTCTGGCTTTAGACCACATCAAATACAACGCTGGAATTACAAATAATGTCAACACCAATGAAAAAATGGTTCCTCCAACAATCACGACTCCCATACCAATTCTACTAGTCGAAGCTGCTCCAAGTGACAAAGCAATTGGCAACGCTCCTAACGAAATCGCCAAACTCGTCATCAAAATAGGACGCAAACGCGCTTCAGAAGCTTCCATAATCGCTTCAAATTTCGGTTTGCCTTGTTCTCGTAATTGATTCGCAAATTCTACAATCAAAATACCGTTTTTGGTCACCAACCCAATCAACATTACGGTTCCAATCTGACTGAAAATATTCCAAGTCTGATTGAACAACCACAACGAAAACAAAGCTCCAGCAACCGCCATCGGAACAGTCAAAATGATAATAAACGGGTCAACAAAACTTTCAAATTGTGCTGCTAAAATCAAAAATATCAAGATTAAAGCCAATCCAAAAGCAAAAGAAGTATTCGAACTACTTTCCACAAAATCTCGAGATTCTCCACCTAAATCAGTCGTAAACGTATCGTCCAAAACTTTGGCTTTGATTCTATTCATCGCTTCAATTCCTTCACCCAAACTTTTGCCTGGCGCTAATCCCGCAGAAACAGTGGCCGACATATAACGGTTGTTGTGATACAATTGCGGTGGATTACTTTGTTCTTGAATAGTCACCACATTGTCCATCTGAATCAATTCTCCTTTGTTGTTTTTGACAAACATAGAAGTAATATCAAGCGGTTTGGTTCGGTCTTCTTGGTTGAACTGACCAATGACTTGGTATTGTTTTCCGTTTTGCATAAAATAGCCAAAACGTTGTCCGCTCAACGAAAGTTGTAAGGTTTGTGCAATATCCAAAACTGAAATTCCTAAGCTTTCTGCTTTCTCTCTGTCGATAGTAACGGTGACTTCAGGTTTGTTGAATTTCAGGTTCACATCCGTAATCGCAAAAGTCGAATCTTTAGCAGCTTCTTCCATAAACAATGGAATTTTCTCTTCTAATTTTTTAAAGTTTGGCGCCTGAATAATATATTGAATTGGCAATCCTCCACGACGGTTCACTGCAATGGTTGGTTGCTCAATTACCGCAGTTTTTGCTTCAGGAAATTGTTTGGTGATTTTGGTTAATTGTTCTGCAATTTCCTTTTGGGAACGCTTTCTTTCTTCTGGTGCTTTCAAGGCAATACGAACACGTCCGCTGTTTACCGTAGAAGCTCCAAAACCTGGTGAAGTTATGATAAGTGAAACATTTTTCTCTGGAATAGAATCGTCAACAATTTTAGAAACTTCCTGCATAAAACGGTCCGTATATTCATAAGAAGCGCCTTCTGGAGTAGTCATTGACATTACAATGGCACTTCTATCATCATAAGGAGCTGTTTCTTTTTTCAAAAGCGAAAAGAATAGGTAAATTAATCCAAAACAAGCAATCAAAATAGGGAAACTCAACCATTTCTTTTTCATAAAACGTCCTAATGATTCCGCATAGTTGCTGTTTAATTTTTCAAAATAAGGCTCGGTCATCAAATAGAATTTGGATTTCTTTTGAACCCCACCTTTCATTAAATAGGCATTTAGCATTGGTGTTAAAGTCAAAGAAACAAAAGCTGAAATTAGTACTGCTGCACCAATTACCACCCCAAATTCCCTAAACAATCGACCAACAAAACCTTCCAAAAATATTACAGGAAGAAATACTGCAGCCAACGTAATCGAAATTGAAATTACCGCAAAAAAGATTTCATTCGACCCTTTTATTGCTGCTTCAATAGGTGACATTCCTTCTTCTACCTTTTTGAAAATATTTTCGGTTACTACAATTCCATCATCAACTACTAATCCTGTGGCCAAAACAATCGCCAACAACGTCAATACATTAATCGAAAATCCAAAAAGCCACATAATAAAGAATGTTGCAATCAAGGAAACAGGAATATCAATCAACGGACGGAAGGCAATGGCCCAATCTCTAAAGAATAAATAGATAATTAAAATTACCAGAATGATAGAAATACCAAGGGTTTCAGCTACCTCAACCACTGATTTTTTTACGAAAATCGTACTGTCAATGGCAATGTTCAATTTGATATCCTTTGGTAAATCTTTTTGTAAAGAGTTATAGACTTTATAAAACTCTTTTGAAATATCTAAATAATTGGCTCCTGGCAGCGGAACAATTGCCACACCCAATAACGGAAGCCCTGATTGACTCATTTTGGTCTCTAAATTTTCAGCACCAAGTTCAGCATTTCCAATATCACTAAAACGGACAATTCTATCGCCTTCACTTCGAATGATGATATTATTGAATTCTTCAGGTTTAGAAAGATTACCAACTGTTTTTACGGTTAAATCAGTGTTGCTTCCGGTTAATTTTCCTGAAGGTAATTCTACGTTTTGTTTATTAAGAGCGCTACGAACTTCAGCTACAGTACACCCATAAGCCGCTAATTTTACTGGGTCAATCCACAAACGCATTGCGTATCTCTTTTGTCCCCAAATCTGTACACCACTTACACCAGGAATTGTTTCCAGACGTTGCGCAATTACATTTTCGGCAAAATCACTTAATTCTAATGCGTCTCTAGTATCACTTTGTACCGTCATTGAAATAATCGATTCCCCATTAGCATCCGCTTTAGAAACTACAGGAGGAGCATCTATATCTTGTGGTAAGCTACGAACAGCTTGTGATACTTTATCGCGTACATCATTGGCAGCTTCTTCTAAATTTTTACTCAAATCAAATTCAATAGTAATGTTACTACTTCCTTGTATACTCGAAGAAGTTACATTTCGAATCCCATCTATAGAGTTTATGGCTTTTTCTAAAGGTTCAGTAATTTGAGATTCGATAATATCTGAATTCGCTCCAGTATAATTCGTTCTCACCGAAACTTGAGCAGGGTCGATAGAAGGGAATTCTCGAACACCCAAAAAACTGTAGCCAATGACTCCAAACAAAATAATAGTTAGATTCAAAACTATCGTTAGAACGGGTCTTTTTATGCTTATGGTGGATAAACTCATTTGTTTTATTTTTTCTTTTAAAGGCCTTTCTTGGTCCTCAATGCTCAGTTCTTATTTTATAATCTTCAGTTGTCTATGACTAATTACTAGGTACTAATTACTAGGTACTAATTACTAGGTACTAATTACTATAAACACTACTTAATTTTAACTTTTACAGGTGTTTCATCTTTCAACGCCATAACGCCTGTGGTCAGCAAAGTATCTCCAGCTTTTAATCCTGAAAGAATCAAGATGGAAGCATCTGTTCTTGTTGAAGCTTCTACTTTTACTTCTTTTGCCATTCCTTTTTCGGAAATGAATACTTTTTTACCATTTTGAATCGGAACTATCGCTTCTGTAGGAACAACAATCGCATCTTTAATGACATCTAAAGGCAATTCGACATTTGCGAAAGTCCCTGGAAAAAGCTTTCCTTCTTTATTATCGGCTATGGCTCTAACTTGTAAGGTACGGGTTGCGGTGGCCACTTCAGGTTCGATAGCGTAAACAACACCGTGGTATTTTTGAGTGGTACCAGAAACAGTAAAAGAAATGTTGGTATTTAACTTGATTTGTGAAGCATATTTTTCTGGTACAGAAAACGTGATTTTTAATTTCCCGATATTAACCAAATTGGCTACTAAAATAGTAGGTGTTATGTATGTTCCAGGAGAGATGGAACGCAATCCTATTTTTCCAGAAAAAGGAGCTCTTACGGATGTTTTTGCAATTTGAGCTCTAATTAATTGCACTTGGGCTTGTGTTGATTTGTGCTCGGCTCTAGCGACATCATATTCTTCTTGGCTGATGGCTTCTTTTTGCAAAAGTAATTTAGCTCTTCTGGCATTCTCTGCAGCCAAACCTTCTTTGGTTGTCGCTTGAATAAGTTGCGCTTTTAATTCTTGGTCGTTGACTTTAAATAACACTTGACCTTTGTTTACAAAACTTCCTTCTTGAAACGAAATGGCTTCTACAATTCCCGAAACTTCACTTCGAATTTCGACTTGTTCATTCGCCTCTATTGAACCTGATAGGGATAAGTTGTTCTCGAAAACTTGTGTTTTGATTACAATTCCACTTACGTTCATCGGTTTGTCTTTTCCTCCTTTGTCTTTTGAATCGCCTCCTTTTTTAGAATTCGAAACTACTCTGTAGGCTATAAAACCTCCAATGATAAGAACTAAAAGCGTGTAAACAAGGTTTTTTATTTTCATATGTAGCTATTATTTGTTTTTTTGGTAATATTTGGGTGTGGAAAGCTGTTTGTTTTAACCTTCTAAAGTAAGATAAATTGAATTTTAAACTTGCTTTTTTATTAATTAAGTAGATGAGACATCAGAAATAATCAATGGTTTAATTGGTTTTTAAAAAAGTTCAAAAACAAAAGTAAAGCATTTGTAAGAAAGCGATAATAAGAAAAAATAATTTAACATTTGTACATACAAATTAATAAAACAACATAGAATCGTTTCGTTTTAAATCATAAATTCTTAAAAAAAAAGAGAATTTAATAATAGATTTAACTAATATAGTTCCAAATATTTTTTTTCTTGGTAAGTTCCATAAAAACCATTCTAAGGATAGTGTTTTCTGGTTTTTGCATAGAAGGGTCGTCATTCAATACTTTGAAAGCGTAATTTCTAGCCAAAAGCAATATGTCTTTGTCTTTGACCAAATCCGCAATTTGAAGGTTTAAAACCCCACTTTGTTGGGTGCCCATTATATCTCCTGGTCCTCGTAATTTCAAGTCTACCTCGGCAATTTCAAATCCGTCGTTGCTATTGACCATAGTTTCCATTCTGATTTTACTATCGCTAGTTAGTTTGTAAGAAGTCATCAAGATGCAATAACTTTGGTCAGCACCACGTCCCACACGACCACGCAATTGATGAAGTTGAGATAGTCCAAAGCGTTCGGCACTCTCAATAATCATTACGCTGGCATTCGGCACATTGACACCCACCTCAATTACAGTAGTGGCTACCATAATATTTGTTTTTCCTTCGGCAAAGCGCTTCATTTCGGCATCTTTTTCTGCGGGTTTCATTTTTCCGTGCAAAATCGAAATGGAATAGTCGGGTAGAGGGAAATCCCTAGAAATACTCTCGTAACCGTCCATCAAATCTTTAAAATCCATTTTTTCGGATTCCTGAATTAAAGGATATACAATATAAATCTGGCGTCCTAAAGCGATTTCATCTCGAATAAATTTCCAAACTTTCAAACGGTTGGAGTCAAAACGATGCACAGTTTGAATGGGTTTTCGACCAGGAGGCAATTCATCAATAACCGAAACATCCAAATCGCCATACAAACTCATCGCCAAAGTTCTCGGAATAGGAGTAGCCGTCATCACCAAAACGTGTGGAGGAATGGAGTTCTTTTTCCACAACTTTGACCTTTGTTCAACGCCAAAACGATGTTGCTCGTCGATTACGGCTAAGCCTAAATTTTGAAACTTCACTTTGTCTTCCAATAGCGCGTGAGTACCGATTAAGATTTGCAAACTTCCATTTTCGAGTTCTTCGTGAATGATTTTACGTGCCGCAGTTTTAGTAGAACCCGTTAGGATTTTAATGTTGATATTTAAGGTAGTGGCAAATTCTGAAAGTCCAATGAAATGTTGATTAGCCAGAATCTCTGTGGGTGCCATCAAGCAAGCCTGAAAACCATTGTCTAATGCCAAAAGCATACTCATAAAAGCTACAATTGTTTTGCCTGAACCCACATCTCCTTGCAACAAACGGTTCATTTGGGCATTACTACCCATATCGGTTCGGATTTCCTTGATTACTCTTTTTTGGGCATTCGTCAAATCAAAAGGCAAATGATTTTGATAAAAATCGTTGAATAATTCCCCCACTTTTGAAAAGGGATGTCCTTTTATTTTGTGTTTGCGAATCAAATTTTTGGTAATCAATTGCAACTGAATGTAGAATAATTCTTCAAACTTCAGACGGAATTGCGCTTTGGCTAAGGCTTCGCTGCTTTTTGGAAAGTGAATATTGAATAGCGCAGCATTCTTTGGAATCAATTTCAATTCTTCAAGCAGATATTGAGGTAAAGTCTCGGTAAACAAAGCCTGTGTTTCCAAAAACAATTGCTGCATCATTTTGTTGATGACTCTGTTGCTAATCCCTCTGTTGGTCAAAGTTTCAGTAGACGGATACACGGGTTGCATAGCCGAACGCAAGCTTTGTTGGTGCTCAGCGAGTAACTCAATCTCAGGATGCGCTATACTGAATTGACTGCCGTATTGGGCACATTTCCCAAAAACAACACACATTTCATTGAGTTTTAAACTCTCTTTAATCCATTTGTGACCTTGGAACCAATTCAAATCCATTTGTCCCGTCTCATCAACGAAAGTAGCGACTAAGCGCTTTTGGTTTTTACCAAACTCCACCGTTTTGATGTGGATGATTTTACCAACAATTTGCACCTCGGCTGTGGTGCCTTGCAATTCATTGATTTTGTAATAACGGGTACGGTCAATGTATCGATTGGGATAAAAATTGACCAAATCTCCATATTTGTGAATCCCTAATTCTTTGCGAAGCAAAGTCCCGCGAGTGGGGCCAACGCCTTTCAAATATTCAATGGGAGTTTCTAGGAGTTTATTGGACATTTTTGAGTTATCGGTTATGTGTTATGAGTTACTTTGAATTTTTATATTCTTAACTCAAGGATTTTTTTTCGCAAAGCGAAGATACTAGATTGTTTCTAGATTTGGAAATGGGTTTGTTTAGGAATTTCCTTCAATTCACAATATCTTTGGAAACTAAATACTAGAGATATGGTTATTGATAAAATTGAAAATTACAGATTATACAGCCAATTAACCAAACGTTTGGCCAAAGGTTTTGAGTTTATAACTACCACCGATTTAAAGGCTATTGCCTCAGGAAAGCACGAAATTGATTCGGATAAAATATTCGCGATTGTGCAAGAATATGAAACCAAAGACGAATCCGAATGTGTGTTGGAAGGGCACCATAAATACATTGATATTCAATACGTCATCAGTGGAGTGGAGTTGATGGGTTTTGCGCCTTTGACCAACCAGAAAATGGTGGAAGAAGACTTGGAAAAGGATTATACTTTTTATGAAGGCGACACTTCGTTATTGCGAGTGGAAGAAGGGATGTTTACCTTGTTTTTTCCTGAAGATTTGCACCGTCCTTGTGTAAAAGCTGGAGAGGTTTCGAAAGTGAAGAAAGTAGTAGTGAAGGTTAAAATTTAATTCAAAAAAAAATGACAACACACTTAGCGCTTCTCCGTGGCATCAATGTTTCAGGGCATAATATGATTAAAATGGAGGTTTTGAAAGCAACTCTTGAAGCCGTTGGTTTTAAGAACGTACAAACCTATATTCAGTCGGGGAATGTTTTTGTAGATAGCGAAGAGGAAAATCCTGCCAAGGTAGGTTTCATGATTAAGCAAGAACTATTTAGAGCGCTTGGTCTTGAAGTTCCTGTGGTGGTGATTGGGAAATCGGATTTGGAGGCTTGTTTTGCCCATAATTCTTTTTTGAAGGAAAAAGAAGTTGATTTGAAAAAATTGTATGTCGCTTTTGTTTCGATGGAATTGAAAAGTGACAGTATCAATGATTTAAAAATGAGTCAAGTGAAACCCGATGAAGCACAGATTGATGCTAGCAGAATTTACATTAAATATGCTGTTGGCGCTGGGAAAACGAGATTCGACCAAAAATATATTGAGAAAAAATTGAACCTAACCGCTACTATTCGCAATTGGAATACGGTGACACAATTGTTGAAAATGTTTGAGGAAAAGTAGTGCTTTTCAATTTCTTCTATTCAGCACCTAACGCGATGTTGTAGCTGCGTTAGGGATTGTAGTGGAAATCCTTTTTTAAGGCTTTTTTTGCCTTAAAAAAGATTGTAGCGAAAAGCCCGACCCTTGTGGTAACGCCCAAAATATTAAAGTTTCTTTGCAATATTTCCTCGTGGTGCATCGCTTTTATGGAGCACTAGTTCAGAATGCAGGAATTGGGCTGCTGAAGCTGAATCGTTGACTTTTACAGCGCTTCGGGTTAACATTTCGGTTTCGAAGGCCTTTAAAACACTGGCTCTTATTCCTTTTTCGCACCATTGCGATCCGGGTTTGCATGCTGTACTGATGGTACGAGCCAGACGCAAGGCATCTAGTAAGGCCTGATTCGCACCTTGTCCTTTAAACGGGCTCATGGGGTGAGCGGCATCGCCAATTAGGGTGATGTTTTCTTGGTTTTGCAGCATTTCATGTTGCAACAATTCACGGTCATACACGGGATATCCCGATACGTTTGCGATGGGCGTCGCTTGAATGATTTGTGGAATAGGATCGTGCCAAGGTGTTCTTTTTATAGCTTCTTCCTTGAGTGCTGCGGGGCCTTGAGCACTTAAAGTCTTGGCTGCTGTCTCAGACATGGGAAAACTAAATTGCCACATTATGGTATCGGCGGTATAGGGCATCATATACATTCGCTCTTGACCATTGGCCGTTTGGAAAACGGTGGCCGAGTCCAATAAAGGATGTTGGGCGTTTTCGAGCGATTCGAGCGAACAAATGCCTAGAATTACAATACAACCCAAATAGCGCAACGGTGTTTTTTCTTCACCTATCAAAAGCTTGCGAACGGTGCTTCGTATTCCATCGGCACCAACCAAAAGGTCGGCGGTTATTTTTTTTTGCGTGCCCTTTACATCGAAGGTTAGCGCTATTTTTTGATCTTTTGTAGTTTCAAAACCCATGAATTGATGCCCCCATTGTACAGCTTCGTGACCTTCGAGTTGGTCCAATAATGCCTTGCGCAAATGTTGACGTGCAATGTGAATATTGGTTTTTTTTGCCTTATAGTTAGCATCGGATTGCATCCATTTTCGAACGCCCCATTCCCCGATAATGTTGCCATCAGTGGTATGCACTACGTGTCGAGTGGAAACCACACCTGTTGCTAGAGCAACAATTCCTAAACCCGCAATGGCTTTACTGGCTTGCTGTAAGGTGAGTCCGTAGCCTTGGGAGCGAGCGTCAAAATCCGTATCACGTTCAAAAAGAGTAAAAGGAATCCCGCGATGCAAGCAAGCCACCGCAAGGGCCACACCACCAATGCCTCCGCCAATGATCGCTACATGAGGAAAATTTTCAGTATCAACACTAGTTGGATTTTCTGACGGTATTATACCAGAACCTGTACATTGTAAACAGGTATAAAGTGCAGCCTTAGGTTTAACGGGCGGTAATCCTGTGCCATTATTATTTTCAAATTGAGCTAAGGCAATCTCGAACGCCAAGCGATTTTTTTTACTAATTCTTCTACTTTTTTGCCCTTTTCCATGACAATCTGAACAAACAGTCCAATTTGTATGCGAATTTTCAAAATTTTCCAAGTTGTTGTTATTTTATATAAGTGCCATTGAAGGTACAAAAGTAGTAAAAGCAAGCGTATTTATTGGCTTTGGTTCTCCCATTACTTATGACAGCAGAAAAACCAGTGAAATGAACAGGCTTCTAGCTTTCATAAAAAAAACAAAGATGTTTAATAGTATTTGATATATTTTAACATCGATTTCTCGAAAAAAGTTCGGTATTTTGCAACATAAAAAAAAGTAATTTATCTAGATCAATATTAGATTCAAAAAGTAGTCTTTAGAACTATTTTCTACCCATAAAACCTTATTTTTTGTCTTGATTTTTATACTTATTTTTTAAAATTAAATATGCTGTAGCCACAGTCTGACACACTTTTTTTAAGTTTTAATACCATACACATGTCCAACAACGTACTTATTGAAGATCAATATAAAAGAACGCAATTATTTGAAAAAGAAAATGTAAATGATCTAGTAAGAGTTTTAAAGCGTTTTAATACCGTACCTAAGATTAATGATATTAATATTATTACCTCTAACAAAGAGCCTAATGTATTTAAGATTATACCCAATAAATCCATCATTATTGGTACAGCTTTTTTAGAGCAACCCGTTCTAGCACTAACATATTTGCGCTATGGCGTGGAGTGGCAACTTTGGTACAAGGCATTAGGAAAAGATAAATCCAATGTTTTCTTGTGTGATGTTGCAGCATTAAAAGTGACCAAAATATTTTATGATATTTTACCCAAAGAAGATAAAGATAAACTTGCGGATAGCCCACATTTTTTAATTGAATTACTTCAAGAAAAGGAATCTTTAAGATATTTGAGTTTAGCGCAGAATAAGGAATTAGCAGCTGTACATGGTATTAAAAATGAAGACAAAAAGATTCATGAGGCTTGGGAACCTATTTTAGAACATTTAGCCAAACCAACGGAATATTTATTAATGTCTGGTGGCGATCTTCGTTTAAACATTGACGAAATTGAGTTGTTAAACAAGTACGGCTGTCGACCATTTCCTAGACCAGATGCCTTTACCTTTGCCTCTTCAACAGCTACGAGTATCTCTAACTTTGCCTTTGACAAATCCGATAAACTAAGACGTGTTTTGATTCAAAATAGTCTTAAAAATGGTTTTAAAAGCACGACCAATGATTTTTCGGAATTGCTAAAAAACAAGTTAAGAAAAGCACTCAAGATAAAAGACGAATGTCAAATTATTTTTTCTCCATCGGGCACTGATTCTGCACTGCAAATTGCCGCAATAACACAAGTTGTTTCAGATAAACAAATTACGCATGTTCTGGTAGCATCAGATGAAACGGGGAGTGGTGTACCAGCGGCCTTGAAAGGCTGCCATTTTGAAAACACCACAGCATTGAATTATCCAGTCAAAAAAGGCGATACTATTGAAGGATTTAGACCCGTAAATGTGATACAAATTCCATCGCGCGACGAGAAAGGACAGTTAAAATCGTTGGAACAAATGGATGAGGAAGTTTTCAATGCTATTTTGCAAAAAAATCAAGCAGGACAACACGTTGTATTGCACATTATGGACCAATCCAAACTAGGTTTTCAATCGCCTAGTAAGTCATTATTACAACGCTTAAATACCCTAAAAGAGCTATCCTTGCAATGTATTGTCGATGCTTCACAACTCCGACTTGATCCTAAGGACATTCAGCATTATTTAAACAAAGGATACCTAATTACCATCACCGGAAGTAAATATTTTACTGGCCCTCCATATTGTGGAGCCTTAATTTTGCCCAAATCCGTGAGTAAAACTATTGATTCTCTTTCGACTACTTTGCCAAAAGGACTCAACACCTATTACAATCATTCGGATTGGCCAACGACTTGGTCGTGTGCGAAAAATTTATCAGACGGCTTTAATTATGGCTCTAATATGCGTTGGAATGCAGCTATTGTCGAAATGGAACGTTATTACAAAACTCCTATTTTGTACCGAAATATGGGTATCGAAATGTTTTGCAATTTTGTAGAAGATTCCATTAAAGAAGCAACTTTTTTGGAGCCATTATTTATGGATCGATCAACAACAAAACCATTTGAAAAAGAAGAATTTGGTCTCAGAAACATCTGTACCATTTTCCCCTTTTTTATCAAAAAAAATGGAGAAGTCTTGCCGCAAAAACAAGTGAAAAATCTGTATGTTTTATTAAATTCTGATATTTCGAATCATTTTGCCCATTCGCCACTCGAAATTATTCGACTTGCAGGTCAAAAATGTCATATCGGTCAACCTGTAGATGTAAAATATAATCCGGAATTTCAAAGTGCCGTTTTACGTATTAGTTTGGGGGCACGAATCATTTCAGAGAGTTGGGTCAATCGCGACATCAGTTTGTTTTTCAGAAACATTGAAAATCAAATGAATCAGATTACCACAATCCTAAAAAAGATTGAGCTCATTCTTTCAACGCCAGACTTGATAGAATAATGCCTCGCCATTAAACATATTTTTCACAACAGCATTAGGTTTGCTATTTATTTGGCTGTTCGGGCAGGCTATCCACTACAAGTCCGCAGCAAGCCGTTCACAAAACAACCCCCAAAAGGAGCTTCCCTTGGTCGCTCTTTTGGAGGTTGTTTTGTAAAAAGAACGGCTAGCTTTACGGGCTTTTCGTTACTATCCTTAACAGAAAATGATCCATGACAAACACATTTCAAATTAATTTTGAAAATCTAAAAGAATAATAGCTTAACTAGTCCTTTAAACTGTAAACTATTTTCTTAAAATCATCTTTATATTTGTTTTTATCTTCAGCAGCTGTCCAAGTTAATACTTTGTAAAATGAGTTTTTAGTTTCAACAATCCCAACTAAATAATAAATCTCAGTCTTTTCTTCCTCATTAGTAAAAACAACATCACATTCAACAAAATTTATGTCACCTATTTTTTGAAAAACAGGTTTTGATACAGCACTTTTTTCATCTTTTAAAAAATCTTTCATGAAGTCTTCATAAAATTCATTAATCGAAGTATATTTCATTTCGGCTAATTCGAGCTCTTCTTTGGTATCAAAAATTACAAAACCATAAATTTCTTTTACCTTATTTTGATATTGAATAGCTGCTGAACTATTTAGTCCTGATGTTTTACTTAAATAATCTGGCAACCCAATATCAAACGCATGTCCTGCTCTGTATTGTTTTAAATTGGTTTGTGCAATGGATTTTGTTGTCCATATTAGTAGCAATAGTTTTAAAAAAAGAATTGTTTTTTTCATTGAATAAGTACATTTAAAAATATCTGAAATATATTAATAAAAAAAACAAAACAAAATGTTTGTTAAAAAAAAACTGCAAATTGTAAAACAAATTTGCAGTTCTGTAGCCTATTAATTTATAGCGTGTGTTTTTTTAATTGAAAATTACGATGTCATTTCCGTTTCTCTTTTGGGTAACATTATTTGCAGTAACATCGATAAGAAAACAGTCAATAATGCTCCAATAAAATTCAACCACAAATACCCTAATTTTTCTTCATCACTCGGATGGATAAAAATGGCAAAATAATAGATAATAAAAATGGTAATTTGGCTAATTACCGCACTATAGAACACCGCTTGTGATTGTACTTTTTTGATATAAAAACCTACCAAAAAAATACCCAAAACTGTTCCATAAAACACCGAACCAATAATATTAACCAACTGAATTAAGTTTTCGAATAAAGTGCCAATGCAAGCAAAAAGGATAGCAATAACGCCCCACATTACCGTAAAAAATTTTGTGGCATTCAAATAATGTGTTTCGGATTTTTCGGTTTTCAGATTGCGCTTGTAAATATCAATGGCGGTGGTTGAAGCTAAGGCACTCAATCCAGATGCCGTCGAAGACATCGCTGCTGAAAGAATTACCGCCAATAATAATCCAATTAAACCTTTAGGAAGATAGTTGAGTACAAAGTGAAAAAACACATAATCTTTATCATTGGTCTCGCTATCTGGATCCGCCTTGGCAATAATGACTTTGGCTTGATCACGCAAGTCTTTTTCTTTACTTGATAATGCTACCAATTCCTTGCGCAAAGTAGGGTTGTCATAATCCTGATTCAGTTGATCGATGTACAAAAGATTAATCACTTTCTTGTCTTCAGAAAGCGCATTTAGTTTGTTTTCTAAGACTTGATATTCTTTTTTATACTTCGAGTTTTCTATTATCGTTTTGTTATTCGGATTGAAGTTAAGCGGTACCGGATTGAATTGAAAAAAGACAAAAACCATAACACCAGTCAATAAGATAAAGAATTGCATAGGAACTTTGAGCAACCCATTCATAATCAATCCCATCTGACTTTCTCGCACCGATTTTCCAGATAAATAACGCCCTACTTGTGATTGGTCGGTTCCAAAATAAGCTAAAGCCAAGAAAAAACCTCCTGTAATCCCACTCCAAAACGTATATTTTTGCTCTGGGTCAAAAGAGAAATCAACTATATTCATTTTATCATTGGCTCCTGCGATGTGCAAGGCACTAGAAAAAGTCATATCGTTGGGTAAATAATGTAAAATCAAGAAGAAAGTAATAAACATTCCAGACATTATCACAAACATCTGTTGTTTTTGCGTCACGTTGACTGCCTTCGTTCCTCCAGAAAAAGTATAAATAATCACCGAAATTCCAATGAAAATATTCATATAGGTCAAGTTCCAACCCAATATAGCCGATAAAATAATCGCGGGTGCATAGATGGTCAAACCAGTCCCTAATCCACGTTGTACTAAGAACAAAACCGCTGCTAAGGAACGTGTTTTTAAATCAAACCTTTTTTCTAAATATTCGTAAGCTGTATAGACTTTGTATTTGTGATAAATAGGAATGAAGGTAGCACATATTAATACCATTGCAATGGGTAAGCCAAAATAGAACTGCACGAATCCCATGCCATCATGATACGCTTGCCCAGGTGTGGATAAGAAAGTGATCGCACTGGCTTGAGTTGCCATCACAGAAAGACCAACAACATGCCAAGGGGTTTCGTGGTTACCTAAAATGAAATCTTCAACGTTTTTACTTCCTTTGGTTTTCCAAACGCCATAAATGACAATGAATAAAAGGGTGGTCAATAAAATAATCCAATCAAATAATTGCATAAGCTAGGCGTATAAATTCATAATGAGACAAAAAATCAATATGTAGATAATATTGGCCACCAATACATAGGTGTAGTCCTTTTTCCAAATTTTTTCTTTCTTGGGTTCCATAGCGGGTCTTTAGTTGTTAATTTTTGGAGCAGGCATTTTGGTTTCGGATTTTACAGAAATGGTATTGGCTATCAGTTTAAAAGCACCAAGAACCCCTTCTGGTAGTTCTCTAAAAAAGCTTAATCCAGTGTAAATATAATTGCCTTTTCCGTAAGGTGCTACTAACAAAGCTCCGTTTTTTGGATTTTCGCCTTTGTCATTTGAGGACAAGATAGGAGTGAAGGAAGCATCAAAAGTATTAGGATAATACAATCCTTGTTCTTGTTTCCAGCCTTTGAAATCATTGGCCGTAATCTTATTTGGGTAATTCAAAATAGGATGATTAGGAGCCAAGAAACGAACTTCGGCATCTTCTTCCGTTACTCGGTCACGAGAAACTTTTAGCGGATAAGGAGCAAGGTTAGGAGTTACTAAATCATCGGTAGTGTTATACTGAACAATCATTGTTTTGCCTTCTTTGACAAATTCAAATAAAATGGATTGTTTGTTGGCCAATGCTTGAACGGTATTGTAGGCTCGAACTCCAGTCATCACCACATCAAACGTAGCCAAACGCTCGGGTGTGATTTCTTCGGGTTTCAAAATAGTTACTTGATAGCCCATTTGCTCTAAGCTTGCAGGAACTTCATCACCAGCTCCCATAATGTAGGCGATTTTTTCATTATTGGTTTTCAAATCTACACGCAAGAACTTAGCCTCGGCATTTTTTAGAATTTGCTGCTTGGTAATATGATTAAAATCAATATTGATTTGGCTTTTGTTCAATTGTTTGTCTCCAATAACCACGATGCTTTTGGCTACAATCTCTTGATTGTTTTTAGGTGGAGTTACGGTAAAATAAACGGTTTTTTCGATTCCTTTTTTATCCAAATTAACTTCGATAAAAGCAGGATTTATTTTCCAATCTTTTCCTAAATCCAATTGAACGATTCCTTTTATTGCATCTTTACCAGCTTTGACTTTTACGCCAACGGTTTTGCTTTTTTCATTGGTAAATAACAAAACTTTTTCTGTAAAGGTTGATGTGGCTTCAGGAACGATATCCAAGAAATTGTACATTTCGCCTTTTACATCGTCATTGTATTTGTAAACTACTGTTCGTTCAAAGGGAATTTCAACACCTTCAATGCTTACAGTAAACACGGCTTTTGCATCTCTTTCTTTTTCAGGTAGTCCAATTTCAGTAGGATTACTTACAGTGTACATTCCCACAGTAGCTTCTTCAGCCAACCAATATGGTTGTGTGTAGGCTATGGTTTCTGGTAGTTGCAAATCAAGGGCAAAGTTGAGTAATTTGTTGGGTTGTAAATTTGCATTCTGAACCGTTGTGTTTTGGTTAGGCAAGGTGGTTACACTTTTCAATACCATCGGAATTGTAGAACGATTGATGGCTTCTATCTTTAATTTCAGACTACTTCCAGGCGTCGTTTCTTGCATTGGAGCAACAGCTTCTAGGTATAAACCAGCGCAGGCTGCAATTATTTTTTTGGTTTCGGTTGCTTTTTGTTTCGACCAATGATTTTCGTCTAATTGCAACATCATTTGGTAGGCTTTGACTAGTTTTGGAATGCTAGCCGCAGGATTGTTATGGTTGAATTCTTTGCTAATCAAAGTAAGGAGTTCTCCAATAGCTTTTCCGCCTTTGACACGATTCCAACTTGTATCAATTCCTTCAAAAAGAGAACCGTTTGTAGGGACTCTTTCGCCATTTAAAAATTCTAAATATTCTGTTTCTTCACCACGAGTTCCTGTGCTTCCAAATCCTTGTGATTGATGGGAACTTCTGCTTAATGCAGCAATTTCTTGATTGGATTTTCCAATGTTTGGATAATAAACCCCAGTTTGCATTGCAATTAGATTGGTTTTGTCCGCTGCATTAAATTTTTCTTGTGAACCATAAAACCACCAAGAGGTATTGAAAAACTGGCGTTTGGCTTGCCAAGGTTGTACGTATTTAAGTTGCTCTGGATAAACAGAAGGATTGTTGGTTAAATTAAAACTTTCCACACTCAACATTGCTGATGCGGTGTGATGTCCGTGAGTAGTTCCTGGAGAACGATGATCAAAACGGTTAATGATTACATCGGGTTGGAATTTACGAATTGCCCAAACTACATCGGCTAGGACTTTTTCTTTGTCCCAAATGGCTAAAGTTTCTGTTGGATTTTTGGAGAAACCAAAATCATTTGCTCTAGAAAAAAGTTGTTCTCCGCCATCAATTTTTCGTGCTTCTATAAGTTCTTGCGTACGAATTACTCCTAATAATTCGCGCAATTGTGCTCCAATTAGATTTTGTCCTCCATCCCCTCGAGTTAGCGACAAATAGGCTGTTCTGGCTTTGGTTTCATTGGCTAAATACGAAATCAATCGGGTATTTTCGTCATCTGGATGTGCCGCTACATAGAGTACGGAACCCAGAAAATTGAGTTTTTGAATTTGATTGTGAATTTCAACTGAGTTGAGTTTTACTGGTTTTTGTGCATAAGTAGGAAAAACATATAAAAATAAAAGCAAGGAGGCTTTACTAAATAACTTAGGCATAATTCTTCTTTAATTATTGATAGGCCTCAAAAATAGTAATATCCGATTGGTATATTTTGTTAATTTATGTTAATGTTCTGTTTTGCTTTGATAGTATTATCTCAATATTACTAATTATTTTAAGTATTTTAGTAGATCAATTGATTGAACAAAAATTATGAAATATACTGAGGATCATTTAGGACTAGGGTTTGAATGCACCGTTATTGAACAACCCGATGATTATGAGGGAAAGGTTATCACTACTTTGATTAGAAAAAAAGGGAATGCATCGACTACCAAAGCTGTTTTGTATGTTCATGGGTTTAATGATTATTTTTTTCAATCCGAAATGGCAGAACAATTTAACGCTAACGAATTTAATTTTTATGCTCTAGATTTACGCAAATACGGACGCTCTTTGTTGCCTCATCAAAAAATGAATACTATGCGTAGCCTAACGGAATACTATGAAGATTTAGACGCTGCTTTAACTATAATTCGACAAGAAGGCAATAGACAAGTTTTATTATCAGGACATTCTACAGGTGGTTTATTGGTTACCTTATATGCTTCAGAACGCGTGGATAATCAAAAATTTGAGGCTGTTTTTTGTAATAGTCCTTTTTATGATTTCAATATGCCCAACTACCAAAAGCGATTTTTAATTCCATGGGTATGTCAATTGGGTAAATATTTTCCTCAACTATCTATTCCCGGAGGGATATCTCATTGGTATGGATACAGTTTACATAAAGCACAAAAAGGGGAGTGGGAATACAATTTAACCTGGAAGCCTCATGTAGTCCCTAATGTTAATGCGGGATGGATCAATGCTATACATGAAGGCCATTTGAAAATCAAGAAAGGGATACATCTTACCTGTCCCATTATAGTGATGCATTCTGATAAAAGTAGTATGGATCAAAAATGGAACGATCATTTTTTTGAAGCAGATACCGTATTGGATGTAAAAGACATAAAAAAAGAGGCCGAAAAAATTGTTGCCCCAAAACGCACCATCATTGAAATCAAAAACGGAATGCATGATTTGATTTTGTCCTCGTTTGAGGTTCGAAAAAAGGTCTATACTAAACTTTTTGATTGGTTAGCGGTACATTTAAAATAACGTACTCACCTGTAAATAATAGTTCTAGGTTTGTTCAATTCAAAATCGAGTAATCCAAAATCACTGGTTTCAAAAGCATTATTGATGAGATTTTTATCATTTGGACTAAAGGTATTCGGATAATAGGCAAACGAAAGTTGAAAAGAACTGAATACCAAGTAATCATTGTTAATAATAAAGCCAAGCCCAATACTTGAAAAAGTTTGGTTCTTTTGATTGCTTTTTTTGCTGTTGCCAATCACGGCTATGGAGTAATTAAAAAATGGATTCAATCGAAAGCCCCACAAGTTCCATGGTGAATAGCTTTGCGTTTGTGAACTAAAAACCATTTTTTTAGTACCATACAAAGCGTTATTAAAACCACGTATTCCATTCTCTTGATTAATGGTTAGTAAATCGCCATTGCTGGGTAATCTATTATAACCAAGCACCACTTGTTGTTTTAAAAATTGCCTAATTTTCCAATCACCCAATTCATATAATTTTGTAAAATAATTGGTCTGAAACGAAAAAGCCGTCTGTGAGGTTTTGCCTTCTTTGAAAAACGTTCCCAATTCTGTATTCATACTAAAAAATCCCCAACGATAAAAGTTACCAAAGGAAGCTCTAGTACCAAGATACAATTGCTCCATATGATTTTTTCGTTGATAGCCAGCGGTTACACTATAAGCTTTGCCAATAGGTACATCTTCTATAATTCCGTTATTGAATAAAAAGCGCTCTTGGATAAAGTTTCGTGCATTCAAACCCACACTTAAAAGCATTAACTTTTCATTAGAATAAAAATTGATAGTATCGTAAGTAGGTAGCGGTTTTTCTTTAAATAAAACATTTACATACCTGCCGGCTAGAATAATATTGGTGATTTTTGTTTTTTTAGTTGGATCTTTTTCTAAAGCAAAAGCATGACCCAACCAATAATCAGCGGTATTGTATTTGAAATTTTGAAAGTTAAAAACACCATCCGCAGCTGCCAAAGTATCTTTCTTAAAATGTTCTTCGTAAGCTATTCCTCCTGCCCATTTGGTTAAAGGAGAGAAAAATTGTCTTGAAATGTCAAAATTTTTGAACGAGTTATTATCCACGCTTTCTTGATTAGTGGCCTGAATTTTTACAAAAGTTTTTCTGAAATTTGGAATGGTATATTGAAAAAAATGACCATCTTCACCGTTACTAAATTTGTTAGTATACTCACCTCGAATTTCATGTCCTTGACCTAAGAAATTCCGTTCTTTTAGCTTTAATGTAGTTTGACTACTGCTAAAAGAGCCATTAGGGATCAAACTCCACGAGTCTAAAACAGTCAAAGTAACGGCTACTGAATTATTGAAGTCGGGCACATCATCTATAGTGACTTCAACACGATTAATGAAGCGCTGTGCACGAATTAAACGAATACTTTCTTTAATATTGATGGAATCAAGGGCTTCCTTTTCTTTAAACAGCAAGACTTTTCTAATCGTATAATCTTTCGATTTCAAATGGAGTTTATTACCCCATTCTTCTACCATTTTAGGGTTCTTAGGTTCCGATAAAGTCTTTGAATCTTGAATTTTATTCCCAAAAGGATCCAAAGTAATAATGGTAATCGAGTGGATGTACTTTCCTTGAAAAGGAGCGTAATTAAAGGTTGTATTCTTTTTCGAGCTTGCTTTAGGTTGAATTGGTCGAAACACCAAACGATATAAAAGATTTGTACTTTTTTTCTTTTGAGAAAAACTTTGCAAATTCTTATAAAGTGCAATGGTGTCTTTGTTTACCGGTACTTGCGCATAAAAAAAGGTGCTCAACAACAACCAAAGCGCAAAACATAAGAATGATTTTTTATTTAGCATAGTTGAGCTTTAACATTATCTATTGTAAGCATTCAAAATCAATCGGTAAAATCAGTATATTCAGATGCTTTCTTTTTTTTGATCGAAATTCCTTTTTGAAAAAATAGATTGTTGGGATAAATCACCGTTTCACCATTTTCTGCCAGAATGGTAACATGATAGGCTCCAATATCTTCAATTTCACCTTCAACAGCGTATTCTTTGTCATGAATGACAATAGTATCTCCAATTTTAAAGGGGAACGAAAAAAACAAAATAATTCCTGCTGTGATATTACTCAAAATCGACCATTGGGCAAACATCGCCACACCAATTACCGTTGCTACAGAGGAGATAGTGATAAAAATATCTTTGGCCTGAACGCCCCAAATTAATATAATAGTAATAACAGTTAAAACAGAAATAAGAATGTTGATATATTTAATGACTAAATTTGTCCTTTTTTCGATGATATCACTAGTTCTAGCGTATCGTCGAATTAGTTTGGCAACCATAGTCCTTGCTAAAACAACAACAAGAAACAATACTCCGGTACTGATTTCTTGTATTAAATAATGTTCAAAAAAGTTCATTTTGTATCGTTATAATTTACTAAGGTACTCAAAAACTTTATCCGTTGGTAATCCCATTACATTGGTGTACGATCCCTCAATTTTAGCGACTCCTACAAAACCAATCCATTCTTGTATGCCATAAGCACCGGCTTTATCATAAGGCTGGTATTTTTCTAGATAATATTTTATGGAGGCATCACTTAGTTCTGAAAAAGTGACTTTTGTTTTTTCGCTAATTACATGTACAGTAGTATTTGTTTTAAAACAAACCGAAGTAATTACCTCATGTGTATTATTGGATAAAGATTTCAAAATCTGAAAAGCGTCATCATAATCTTTGGGTTTTCCTAAAGCCTTGTCATTATGCCAAACAATAGTATCGCTTGTAACCAAAAGTTCATTATCATTTAGCAATCCTTCAAAAGCATTGGCTTTCAATTGTGCCAAATAATTCGTAATTTCTTCCCCACGTAACGTATCAGGAAACACTTCATCAACCTCTTTGATTCGAATTTCAAAATCCAAATCAAGATCTTTAAAAAATTGTTGTCTCCTCGGTGAACCGGAAGCTAAAATAATTTTTATATGTTGCAATTGAGATTTAAGCATGCTGTTCAATGGTATAATTTAAAATAGGTAATAGAAAAATTCCAAATAAAATAATGACTTTCAATAGGGTACTTATATGGCTAAAATCATTTTTGTTTTGTGCTTTAAATAATTTAATAGCACAATAGATAAGTGGCGAAAGAATGAAAATTAGACTATACAGTGTAATGAGATGCAAGTCATTCAAAATAAAATACTGATACATATAATTAAAAAACAAACCAATAGGAAACAGACAGATTACAGCAAGTAATTTAGTGGCCTTGTAAGTTCCTAATTTAACAGCTAATGTATTCATATTATATTCCTTATCACCATCTATGTCTTGTATGTCTTTAACTATTTCTCGAATGAAATTAATGATAAATGCAAAAACAGCATAGTCTATTAAAATACCAAAAACAGGAGCCATCTGTCGTTGATTTTCTTCGGTAGTAACGGGATAGACATCAAAAACTCCGATGATCACTACACTAGAGGCCAAAACCAAAGCAACGGCTAAATTACCAAGTAACAACATCTGTTTTAAAGTTGTGCTATAAAAATACAAAATGGAGGCCACAAGAATAAAAAATACTGCAAAATTTGGCTTCTCAATTGTATTGGACAACCAAAAGCCTATTGCCACACCAAGTATTGTTAGGCCAACATATAGATTGTAGGCTTTACTTTCTGAAACAGACTTACCTACTATAACTTTACTAGGCTTATTAATAGCATCGGTTCCTAGATCAAATATATCATTGATGATGTATCCACCAGCTGCAATAAAGACTGTAGCGAATACTAAAAGAATAAAATCAAAATTCGATAACGCCAAATCAATGTTCTGCTTTTTCAAAAAACCAAAACGCAGGGTCAGTTGCATCAAAGCTAATAATAGCAAATTTTGATATCGAATTAATTGTAAGTATTTCATAAAACGTATAGAAATAGGTTTGAATTGTGAATGCTAATGAAAAAAACGCTTGTTTTTTAGCGTTTCATGATAAATTAAAGGAGAAACGCTCAATAATTTAATCTAATTTTCCATCAAAGTTTTCCATCCATTTGCCTTGCACTTTCATTACTTGTTCTATAACGTCGCGTACAGCGCCTTTGCCACCATTTTTATGAGAGATATACCTTGAAATGGATTTAATTTCGGGACAAGCATCTTGTGGACAAGTAGGCAAACCTACCAATTGCATCACATGAAAATCTGGAATATCATCACCCATATACAACACCTGTTCTGGGTTGATTTGATACACATCAGTGTACTCATCAAAAGTAGCTACCTTATCTGGTGTGCCTAAATGAATATCGGTCACTCCTAAATTTCTTAATCGCACTCGAACGCCTTCATTACTTCCTCCAGAAATAATACATACATTGTAGCCATTATCAACAGCTGTTTTAATAGCATACCCATCGCGAATATTCATAGTACGTAGCATTTCTCCCTCATTATTCACAAATACTGAACCATCAGTAAGAACGCCGTCTACGTCAAAAACAAACGTAGTAATATCATTCATTATTTCTTTATAACTCTTTGCCATGATTTTTAATAGATTGTGTTAATGTTTTATATAAATTATTTTGATTTTCATTCTTTAAAAAAGCCTCATGAGATTGTATGGTTGAAAAATCGTTCCGCTTTGCTGGTCCCGTTTGAGCCTCACTTGGTGATAAATCCATTATTTTATTAGCTGTTTCTATGATTAGTGGTTTTAAAACATCAAACGAAACATGATGTTCTGCACAGATATTCTGACCTATAGCATATAAGTGATTCGTAAAATTATTAACAAATACTGCCGCTACGTGTAAGGCCTTTCGCTGTTCCGAATTGATCGATTGAATGGATCCTGAAATACTTTGCGCTAACCTTTTAAGGATTTCAAAATCTGGAACACTAATCGCTTCCAAACATAAAGGAATGGATTTAAAACTAACTTTTTTGCCCTTAGTAAAAGTTTGTAAAGGATAAAAAACACCTCTTCTGTTTTTAGAAGAAAGCGATTCTAAAGGAGCCGCTCCTGAGGTGTGCACCACCAAACGATTTGAAAACGGAAGTTGCTCAGAAACAGTTGCTATGGCATCGTCAGAAACCGCAATAAGGTAAACATCTGCTTCTTTCAATTCAGCATACGAATGTACCATTTTTTGAGCATCAAAATCAGGAATAGCAATTGTAGTATTCCGAGAAAATACTTGAACAATTTCTATATCCGATTGCGATTGAAAAGCAGAAATTAAATGTTGTGCCACATTACCAGCACCAATAAGCGTTACTTTAATCATCTTACAAAAATACTCATTTTTTTTCTTTGTCTTTAGTAGATAGTAAAACCTTAAAACATAAAAATATGATAATTTTTCAGAAGGGTAATCCACAAAAAAAAGGAACGATTGATGTCATTGCAATACGAGACTCTTTTTAAAAAATAAATAGTATTAAAATCAAGGCTTTTTCTGAATCAAAATGAGCTCATTATGACTTTCAATTTTTGGTATCGCATTAATTTTATATAGTTTAGCGTCTAATTGTTGTATAAAGTTTTTATTTCTTTTGTTGTCCGCTTCTTTCAATAACATAGTATTAAAAAGCACAAAGCCATTGGAATTAAGCAAAGAGAGGGTGTGATTGATGAAAAAATGTTCAAACAAAAAATTGGGCATTTCTTTATCTTGAAAGACATCAATAATCACAAGATCATAATGGTCTTTGCATCTCAAAACATACTCAAAGGCATCTTGAATCACTATTTCTGTGTTTGGAATAGTATTTAACTGAAAATAGGTATTGGCTACTTCAATAATTTCTGGGTCAATATCAACGCCTTTAATCTTACCTTTATATCCAACTTCATTAACTAGTGTTTTGATTACACTTCCTCCAGCCACTCCAAGTACCAAAATATTGTTCATGGATTGAATGGAAGAAAAGCCAATTTGTTTTAAACCAATTCTCAATATACGCTGTAAACTACCGTAGGAGTAATTAGTGTTCTCTGAATCAATAAGTAATTCACCATTCGCCCAAGTTACTTCAATGGACTTGCTAATATTGGATTTGGTTTTAAATATAGTAATGGGAAAAACATAACTAAAAAATTTTTTTAGCATTTCAATAAGTTTTTTTCCAAAAATACCATATTAATCATTTATTTTGTGTCAAATTTTCAAAAAACAATGAAAAAACAAATTTACAAGTGGATATTTTTCAAACTTATGGGATGGAAAATAGTCGGAACTATTGAGCCAGAATTAAAAAAATGTGTGATGATGGTTTTGCCTCATACTAGCAATCATGATTTTTATTTGGGAGTATTTACACGTGGAATCACTGGACTTCAAATGAATTGGATTGGAAAAAAAGAATTGTTTGTTTTTCCTTTTAATTATTATTTCCGTTACATGGGAGGAGAACCATTAGATAGAAGTGGCGGACTTAACAAAGTAGAAGCCATTGCTTCAATTTTTGAAAGAAGAGACGAATTTCGTTTAGCTGTAGCACCTGAAGGCACTCGAAAAAAAGTAACACAACTCAAAACCGGTTTTTATTACATCGCCCAAAAGGCCAATGTGCCCATAGTACCTGTAGCTTTTGATTTTGGCAAAAAAGAAGTGAATTTAGGAAAACCTGTTACTGTCACTGGAAATTATGAAAATGATATTGCGATTCTTAAACAACATTTTGTGGGTGTAGTGGGCAAAATACCCGAAAACGGCTATGTTTGGTAACACTTACAAAGGCAAACCAAGTAATCCATCTTTTGGACGCAGCGTTTTAAAACTGCCGTCAGCATAAATCAAAATAAGCTGCTCTACCTGTTCTTCACTTACGGTTTGAAGAGCAGGTTTTTTTTTATCTTGTTTAAGTGTCATTACTGTCTTTTCGTTCGACAATACTGTAGATGTATCAGTAGGTGAGGGCAAAGTTTTAGTGTGATTACTTTTGTCAACTACCATTTCCTGTTTCGGAAAATTGCCATTACCTAGCAAAATCCAATACAAATCAACTTCAGGAAATACTGCTATTAATTTCAATACAAAATCAAGACTAGGCTTATTTCTCCCCGATAAAAGATGCGACAAACTTGATCGTTGAACTCCAATTTGATCAGCAAAGGAGGCTGCTGTAAGTCCGTAATACTCTAAGATTATCTCTAGCCTTTTATTAAAATCATCAGAATTTACCATTGTAAATTATTTTAAAAATGTTTTACAATTTACAAAGTTAATTTATCGTAAACAATAGGCTAGGGCTTTATTTATAATAAAAACAGTCAAATTCATCACAAAAACACTTTATGTAATGTATTTTAAAATAATGATTATGTGTTACTTGTTTTAAAAATTAACAAAATTGAATAATATCAATTCGTTTGTGTTAGAATTGATTCAAAAGACAATTTGTAACAATTACAATGGTAACTCAATTAACTTTTCAAATTGATTACAATTGTAATTTTAAAGATGTTTATTTTTGTTCACTTAAAAATATTAAACATGGAAGCACTAGATTTATATTACCAACATAAAGAACAATCCATTCAAGGGAGATACCTTACACTAGACTCTATCTTGCCTATACTACAACAATACAATACACAGCATCAACTCCAGCAAGTAGGTCTTTCTGTGATGCAAAAACCAATTTACACCTATAAAATAGGTAATGGGCCAATCAAAATTTTTTTATGGTCACAAATGCATGGTAACGAAAGCACCACAACGAAAGCATTGATAGATTGTATACACTTTTTGAATGGCTCGTCTGATTTAGCAAGAGAACTTCTTGAAGCATTTACCTTTCTCGCTATTCCTATATTAAATCCTGATGGAGCAGCGTTATATACCCGAGAAAATGCAAATAAAGTAGATTTGAATAGAGACTCACAAAATCTATCACAGCCAGAGAGCGCCACTTTGAGAGGTGTTTTCGAAGTTTTCCAGCCTGACTTTTGTTTTAATCTTCATGATCAACGCACTATTTTTGGAGTTGCAGATACTGGTAAACCGGCTACTGTATCGTTTTTAGCCCCTTCTTATAATGAAACTCGCGACATCAACGCTACACGATTAAAAGCAATAAATAGTATTGCAACAATTAATGAGGTATTACAAAATTACATTCCTGGACAAATAGGACGTTTTGACGATTCTTTCAACATCAATTGTATAGGTGATACGTTTCAGCATTTAGGAGTTCCAACAATTTTATTTGAAGCAGGCCATTACCCGAACGATTACCAAAGAGAAGAAACGCGTAAATATATTTTTATTTCTCTACTTGCAAGTTTTACTAGCATTATCGAAAACGATGTAGTTAGCAACAAAACAACTCAATATTTGAATATTCCTCAAAATAAAGTCACTTTTTATGATTTTATATTTAAAAATGTCAAAATAAATTATGACGGTAACGAAAAAATAACGAATTTTGCAATACAATATAAGGAAGAACTAATTGAAGGCGAATTATTTTTCAAAGCATATATCGCCGCCATAAACGATTTAGACTCTTTTTTCGGTCATTATACCTATGATGCTAATGGCGCATTATACAAAGATGATCTAGGTAATTTGCCTATTATTAATAAAATAGCTAGTTTTTCATTAGATAACACGGTGTTTTTTGTTAATGGAGTGAATAAAGTTTAATTATTTTATCAAATTATTGATTTTTTCTTATATTTGCAATCATTCTTGCTTAAACAGTAATATTAATTAAAGAATTATGAGTAAATTTCGTTTAGATGAGGTAGATCATCAAATTTTAGATATGTTGATCGACAACACAAGAGTACCCTTCACAGATATCGCGAAAAAATTATTAATCTCTGCAGGTACCGTTCATGTTAGAGTAAAAAAAATGGAAGATGCCGGAATTATTATGGGCTCTTCTTTAGTATTAGACTATGACAAATTAGGCTATTCCTTTATAGCTTATGTTGGTGTATTTTTAAATAATACCTCTCAAACTAAATTTGTTTTAGAGCGTATTAATGAAATTCCTTTTGTTACTGTAGCTTCAGTAACAACTGGTAAATTTAATATCTTTTGCAAAATTAGAGCAAAAGATACTAAACATGCAAAAGATGTAATCTTCATGATCGATGATATCGAAGGTGTATACAGAACCGAAACAATGATTTCTCTAGAAGAAAGTATCAATGATAAAAAGCGTTTAATGCACACCATCTTCAAAGAGATGTAAGAGGCTTGAATGCGTATAGTTAAAAAATACAACCTCAAGTTTTCTTGGGGTTTTTTTTTGACCAACTTATTAAACTACTAAAAAACAAACCATAATTCATGAATACATTACCTAAAATAGAGCGTTTCCATCGAGATGTACTCTCAAAATACAACATTTACAATAGTGTTTTCATTACATTACCTTTTGATTCGGTAGATAATACTGGAGTTTTGCTTCCTTTATTTACTGATATATGTGAAAAAGGTTTTAAAAAACAAGAAACACCTAAAGAGATTGTCAATTTTTTTGCCTCAAAATACTTGAGTACTGCCTCAGAAGCTGAAGCTATTGATTTGATGTTTCGTTTTATTCAATACATCGAACGTCAAATTGTATTGTTTGATGCGATTGAAGACGCCGCTTTTTCATCCGTAAACAATATGGACGGTAGAGGGTCTTTGCGAGATGTAAAAGAAAAATCAGAAGCTAAAAACAAACAAGAAGAACTCATTGATTTTCTTGAAAATTTTAATGTACGCACCGTTCTAACAGCGCATCCTACACAATTTTATCCTGGTGCTGTATTAGGAATCATCAATGATTTGACCGAAGCCATCCGAAAAAATGATTTAATTGAAATCAAACAACTTTTAGCGCAATTAGGAAAAACACCTTTCATTCAAAAAGAAAAACCGAATCCTTTTGACGAAGCTATAAGCTTGATTTGGTACCTTGAAAATGTATTTTATAATACAGCAGGTGAAATGATACATTATTTAGAGAAAAATATTTTCAATAACAGAACCATTCAAAATCCACTGATTAAATTAGGCTTTTGGCCTGGTGGAGATCGTGATGGTAACCCTTTTGTTACCACAGATATCACTTTAAAAGTAGCCGAAAGACTAAGAACTTCCATCTTAAAATGCTACTACTTTGAAATTAGAAGATTAAAAAGAAAACTTACTTTTTCAGGTGTTGATGTACTCATAACTGAGTTAGAACAAAAACTGTATCGTTCCGTTTTCTACTCCAAAGGTGATATTTTTATTACACTTGAAGAATTTAAAGAACAGATTTGGAAAATTAAAACCATTATAATTGAGCAGCATCAGTCCTTGTATTTGGATGAAATCGAGGCGCTATTAATTCGCGTTAATTTGTTTGGATTCCATTTCGCAACGTTAGATATCAGACAAAATAGTAAAATTCACGATGCCGTTTTTAAAGATGTTGTTGATTTTTGTGTAAAACAAGCGGATCCTATTTTTCCAGCAAATTATTTTAGTCTATCAGAGAAGGAAAAATTTGAAATCCTTAATAAAGTATCAGGAAATTTAGACCCGAGTACTTTTGAAAATGACATTACTCGATTGACTTTAGAATCTATAAGAGCGATAAAAAGTATTCAAGCTAATAATGGTGAATTTGGAGCCAATCGTTATATTATTAGTAATAACGAAAGTGCTTTGAATGTAATGGAAACCTTCGCCCTGATTAAATTATCTGATTGGGAGAATGCCGCTCTTGACATTATCCCGCTATTTGAATCGGTAGATGATTTGCAGCATGCACACGAAGTAATGGAGAAATTATATACCAATCCTGCTTACACTCAGCACTTAAAAAATAGAAGCAACAAACAAACCATCATGCTAGGTTTTTCTGATGGTACCAAAGATGGCGGTTATTTAATGGCGAACTGGAGTATTTACAAAGCAAAAATTGCGCTTACCGAAATCTCTAGAAAATACGACGTACAAGTTGCATTTTTTGACGGTCGAGGTGGACCACCAGCTCGTGGTGGAGGAAAAACACATCAGTTTTATGCTTCTTTAGGATCGAAAATCGAAAATAAAGAAATACAAATTACCATTCAAGGACAAACCATTAGCTCTAATTTTGGAACGCTAGATTCTTGTCGCTATAATTTAGAAAATCTTTTAAGTGCAGGCGTAACCAATCAAGTATTTAGCAAAACCAAAAACATCTTGTCGGAGCAAGAGCTTTTGATATTAGATAAATTAGCAGAATTAGGGTATAATAAATATTTGGGCTTAAAAAATCACCCTCAATTTATTCCTTATTTAGAAAAAATGAGTACGCTAAAATACTACGCCAAAACTAATATTGGTAGCCGACCTTCCAAAAGAAGTACCGCGGAGCAATTGGAGTTTAGCGATTTGAGAGCGATTCCATTTGTGGGGTCTTGGAGTCAATTAAAACAAAATGTACCCGGTTTTTTTGGAGTAGGTACTGCTTTAAAATATTTTGAAGATAATAATGAATGGGATAAAGTACAGGATCTGTATAAAAATTCCTTATTTGTTAAAACACTACTTGAAAACAGTATGATGTCACTAGCAAAATCATTCTTTCCATTAACCGCCTACATGCGAAAAGATCCTGTTTTTGGTGAATTTTGGCAAATCATTTACGATGAATTTTTAGAAACCAAACGATTACTTTTGAAAATTGCCGGTCATCAAGAGCTAATGGAGAATTATCCTGATGGTAAAGCTTCTATTGCAATGAGAGAGCGTATAGTGCTGCCTTTGTTGACAATACAACAATACGCATTATCAAGAATCAATGAGCTCAACAAAGAAGAACATCCAGACGATGCGCTGATCAAAGTTTATGAAAAAATAGTCACACGATCCTTATTTGGTAATACTAACGCGAGTAGAAACTCGGCCTAAAATCATCGTCATGAATTCTAATCAATTGCCCATAAACGAATATTCCAAATTTCAGTCCACTTACATAAACGCTCTTAACGGTGTTGATTTGTTAGAAGAACTTGAAATTTCATTGCATGATTTCATTCGATTTATTCAAAATTTGCCCATGGATAAATTTGATTATCGCTATGCCGAAGGAAAATGGACCATCAAAGATATCATTCAGCACGTTATTGATACCGAGCGCATTTTTAGTTATCGCGCTTTGCGTTTTTCACGCAATGACAAAACGCCTTTGCCTGGTTTCGAAGAAAATGATTTTGCCCAAAACACTGATGCCAATGCACGTAGTATTCAAGAATTATTGACTGAATTTTCTGCTGTACGTTACGCTACTTTATTGCTTTTTAAAAGCTTCAGCCCAAAACAGTTGCTGAATATTGGCATTAGTTCCAATGAAAATGTTTCGGTTCGAGCCATCGGTTTTATCATTATTGGACATCAAAAACACCATCAAAAAGTATTCGAAGAACGCTATTTGTAAAAAAGTATCGGTTATTTTTTTGAAACAGTAGCAATTGGCTTCTTTCAAACAAAGTCCCGCTATCCGCTATATCTTTGCTTTTGAAAAAAAAGCAAAGGATGCCGCTACTATCGGGGTTAAGTGATAAAAAACAGGCTTTTTAATAAGATGGGGAACCATAAAAAAAGAAGTTTACAGCTACCGTATCTGGAAAACTGTAAACTTCTTTTCTTTTTATAAGAATTAGAAAACTAAGATTTTGTTTCTTTTTCCAAAACCGCCAAGCCAATTCTAATTTTGTCATAGGACAATTGTTCCTCGAAAAAATCAAAATAAGGTTTAAGTGCATTAGGAGATTCTAATTGTAATTTCGCTTTTCTAATTTTACTAATTTCTTCAGGACTCACAAAACGACTAATATCTATCACATGGCCGTCAATAAATAATTTAGCAATATGCGACGTAATGGTACTAACACTTAATTTTCTTTTCTCAGCAATTTCTTCCACTGACAATCCTGATTGAAAAAGAGCTAAGGTTTCTTTGAATGTACTTCCTTCTTTTTTGGCCTTAACAGTCTTTTCTTTCTGAAACGCGATAATAGCTTTAATGAAAATATCTCCATATTTTTCTAGCTTAGCTTTACCAACACCGTCAATGGCCAAAAATGCTTCATCACTCATGGGTCTTTCTGTCTCTAATTGTTTTAAAGTCGCATCATTAAAAATCACATAGGCAGGAACACCTTCTTCTTTGGCCAACTCTGAACGAAGTTTTCTTAAACTTTCAAAAAGTGAATTTGCCGCCGCTTTTGTAGTTCGTTCTTTTACTTCAGGTTTTGTTTTATCTGCCTTAAGTACTGTGGTCAATTGCACTTTTTCGCCCTCAAATAAAACTTTTTTAGCAAAAGAAGTCAATCGTAATTTATTTTGCCTATGAAAAGCCACCTCACAATAGCCCAAATTAATCAATTGAATAAGGTATTGATTCCAATCGTACCAAGAAATATCAGCACCAATTCCGTAGGTCTTTAAATCTTGATACCCTTTATCATAAATGGAAGCATTTTTTGAACCTCTTAAAAAATCAACTACAACAGCCAAAGCCTCAGACTCTTTTAATCTTGCAATGGCGGATAATGCTTTTTGAGCGATAATGGTACCATCAAAAAAAGCAGGTGGGTTTTTACAAATATCGCAGTTACCACAAGTATCGCTTACCAATTCACCAAAATAAGAAAGTAAAATCTTGCGACGACAACTTAACGCATCGGCGTACTGCTTCATTCGCTCCAATTTAGCCAACTGCACTTCAGCATTTGCACCTTCCGAAGCAAATTTTTGAAGTTGAATCACATCGCCATAACTTTCAAATAAAATGGTTTCTGATGGTAACCCGTCACGACCAGCACGACCTATTTCTTGGTAATAACCCTCAATATTTTTGGGCAAATTGTAGTGAATCACCCATCGCACATTCGATTTATCGATTCCCATTCCAAAGGCAATAGTAGCGCAAACTATTTGACAATCATCATTAATAAAGGCATCTTGCACTTTTGAACGCGTTGCACTATCTAAGCCTGCATGGTAAGCAGCGACATTAATACCTGTTTTTTGCAACTTTTCTGAAAGTTCCTCCGTAGTTTTTCGACTCAAACAATATATAATACCAGATTCATTGGGCTTATCCTTAATAAAATCAATAATTTGTTTTACTCTATCCAAAGCCGGGCGCACCTCTAAGCTTAAATTTTTTCTATCAAATGAAGCAACAAAAATTTTAGGATGCACTAAGTTCAATTGGTCTACAATGTCTGTACGTGTTGCCTTATCAGCCGTAGCTGTGAGTGCTAAAATTGGAGTAGAAGGGAAGCGGTTTTTTAAAAAACCTAAATTGGTATAAGCAGGTCGAAAATCATGACCCCATGAAGAAATACAATGTGCTTCATCAATGGCAATTAGACTAATAGTCATGCTGGCAAAAGCATTTTCAAGATAGGATAAACTTTCAGGAGCAATATATAATAATTTGTATTCTTTGGTTTTAAGGGCATTAATTAAAGATTGCTGTTCATCAGATGATTGACTACTATTAATAAAACAGGCTTTAATTCCGTTGGCTTTTAAGCTATCCACTTGGTCTTTCATCAAAGCAATTAGAGGAGAAATCACCACCGTTATTCCGGGTAAGACCAAGGCTGGCAATTGAAAACAAATCGATTTTCCACCACCCGTAGGCATGATGGCTAAGGTATCTTGTCCAGATAGGATACAAGTAATAATTTCTTCTTGGTTCGGTCTGAATTTTTCGAAACCGAAATTCTCTTTTAAAGCGGCATGTAAAATAGTACTGTTCATAATGGCGTATAAAGGTTTGAATTACAAATATAAAAAAAGGAACTCATTGCTACAGAGTTCCTTTTTTTATATTTTTTGAAAATAAAGAATTAATCTTCATCCTCATCATCGTCTTCATCAATTGGATCGTTATCATTGTCTTCATCGTCCTCAGGATCCAAATCTGGTTTGTCAGAATCGTCATCATCGTCATCATCATCAGACACGGCATCTTCATCATCTAGTTCAATTCCAGAAATTGGAACTACAACATTGTCGATATCATCATCCTCATCAAAATTTTCAATTCTGTCCGCCAATTTCATACTTACTTTTACTAAATAAATAGTATCTTCTGTACGCACTTCAACAGCTTCAATTAACTCATTCTTCGCATTTTTAAAACGAATAATATCCGAATCATCATACCCATCAGGAAATTTTTCAACTAAAAGGTTTAAAATTTCATTAGTTAATTTAGCGTAATCAACAATCACTCTTTTCATAAAATATTTTATAAATCTAACAAATAAGCGAAAATTAATGGAGCCACAATCGTAGCATCCGATTCAATAATAAATTTAGGAGTATTAATATCTAATTTACCCCAAGTGATTTTTTCATTTGGAACTGCCCAGAATAAGAACCATAACTTGTAGTTGAATCCGAAATTTGACAGAAATAACTCCAAAACGGAACATCATGCATTTCCATATCTTGATACAACATTGGTACCACACAGATTGGAAAATCACCAGCAATTCCACCACCAATTTGGAAAAATCCAATTCCGTTTGAAGAATTTTTAGAGTACCAATCCGCTAAGAAAGTCATGTATTCAATACCCGATTTCATAGTCGAAGCTTTCAATTCACCTTTGATTACATACGAGGCAAAAATGTTACCCATAGTACTATCTTCCCAGCCAGGAACAATAATTGGCAAGTTTTTTTCGGCAGCGGCATACATCCAGCTATCTTTTAAATCAATTTCATAATATTCTTCCAAAACGCCTGAAAGCAACATTTTGTACATGAATTCATGTGGGAAATAACGTTCTCCTTTGTCATCTGCATCTTTCCAAATTTTATAAATGTGTTTTTGCAAACGACGAAATGCTTCATGCTCAGGAATACAAGTATCGGTAACACGGTTCAATCCTCTTTCTAATAAATCCCACTCATCTTGAGGCGTTAAATCACGGTAGTTTGGTACTCTTTCGTAATGAGAGTGCGCTACTAAATTCATGATATCTTCTTCTAGATTGGCTCCAGTACATGATATAATTTGAACTTTATCTTGACGGATAACTTCGGCAAAAATCTTTCCGATTTCGGCAGTACTCATCGCACCAGCCATACTCACCAACATTTTGGCACCGTTGTTTAATTGTTGTTCGTATCCTTTTGCAGCATCTACTAAAGAGGCTGAATTGAAATGCAAATAATGCTTTTCTATAAATTGACTGATTGGTCCTTTACTCATTTTTAACTGTTTAAAGCATTAATATTCAATAAATTATATTTCAAATTTAAAAAAAAATTAATGTAAATATTAAGATCTAATTTTTATTTTTTCCGTAACCTAAAATTTTCAATACATCCTCAGAGGTTTGTTGCTCTGAGAATACTTCTGTAGCCAAAATTCCATTTTCATCCCTATCAATTAAGATATGCTTAGGCTGTGGAATCAAGCAGTGATGCAATCCACCATAACCGCCAATAGTCTCTTGGTATGCACCAGTATTAAAAAAACCAATATACAAAGGTTTTTCTTTAGAATATTTAGGCAAATAAATGGCATTCATGTTTTGCTCTGAATTGTAATAATCATCACTATCACAAGTCATTCCACCGAGTAATACTCTTTCATATGTGTCATTCCAACGATTTACTGCTAGCATTATAAATCGTTTGTTGATCGCCCAAGTATCTGGAAGAGTGGTTATAAATGAAGAGTCGATCATATTCCATTTCTCTCTATCATTTTGTTGTTTTTGATATAAAACTTGATAAATAGCACCGCCACTTTCACCAACTGTAAACGATCCAAACTCGGTAAAAATATTAGGTACATCTACTTCGGCTTCTTCACAAGCTATTTTGATTTGATTGATAATTTCATCAATCATATATTGGTAATCGTACTCAAAAGTTAGTGAGTTTTTAATTGGAAAACCACCTCCAATATTCAAACCATCCAAAGTAGGGCATTCTTTTTTCAAGGCTACATATACTTTGATACATTTTACCAACTCATTCCAATAATAGGCATTGTCGTTGATGCCTGTATTAATAAAAAAATGCAACATTTTGAGTTCCAATTTTTTATTTTCTTTGATTTCTCTTTTATAAAAAGGAACAATGTTTTTGTATCCAATCCCTAATCTAGAAGTATAAAATTCAAATTTCGGTTCTTCCTCAGCTGCGATTCGAATGCCGATTTTGAATTTGTTTTTTATTTGCGATTGCAATAAATCCAATTCTTCATAATTATCAATAATTGGAATGGTATTCTTATGACCGTTGTTGATCAATCGAGCAATATTTTCAACATATTGATCTCTTTTGAAACCATTACAAATTACATAAGTGCTTTTGTTGATTTTACCATTTTCTAGTAAATTTTCTACAATGTTAATATCAAAAGCAGAAGAAGTCTCGATGTGGATATTGTTTTTAAAAGCCTCATTCATTATATACTCAAAATGAGAACTCTTAGTGCAATAACAATAGTAATACTTAGCCTCGTACTTGTTTTTTTCCATCGATTTACGAAACCAACTTTTGGCTTTGTTAATGTTGTTGGAAATTTGAGGCAGGTAGGTAAACTTTAACGGAGTACCATATTTTTCAACCAATTTCATCAAATCAATATTGTGAAATTGCAGGTTGTCTTTATTTAATTTAAATTCTTCTTGAGGAAAGTAATACGTTTGATTGATTAAGTCGGAATATTTAGTGTTCATTCTTTAGATGTAAAATTTGTTAAATAATTGAGTTTTCAAACTTTATTATTTATTCAAACCCTAATATTAGCGTACCTAATTTGCAATTTTTCGTTTTCTGTTTTAATGTACTGAAAAGGGTCAAAATTTACACAACCAATCATGGTATAAAAACGATAGAAAGATTTAATTAAAAATCGTTCTTTTCGGTTTTTATCCTTGTTGTTGTTGGTATTATTCTGATTTTTTTTCATCGGTGCAAATGTAAAAAATTTAATCTTCGAAAAACAATGCTTTGCTTAAAATAACTTTTAATTTTCGTAATCTTTAAAGGCTTCAAGAATTAATTCGTTTTCAACTATTTGATTAATTTTGATACCACCGATTCCCTCAATCAGTGCAAATTGAATGGTTCCATATTCATTTTTCTTGTCATGAATCAGAAGCTCGAGAATAGGATCAATGTCTTCATTGTTAAAAATAATCTTGTCGTAAATAGCGTGAATCGTTTTTTTAATTTCTTGATATTCTTCGGTAGTTAGGAGACCTTTTTCTTTTGAAATATAAGCTTCTAATATCATTCCAATAGCTATTGCTTCACCATGCAACAAGGTCGTTTTTTCTGCATTTTCCAAAAAATAACTTTCAATTGCATGACCTAAAGTGTGACCAAAATTTAAAGCTTTTCGAATTCCTTTTTCAGTAGGATCTTGCATCACGATTTCATTCTTTATTGCTACAGAACGATGAATAAGTGCATCAAATTCATCATAATTTATTGCGTCTAAAAACAAGAATTTTCCCCAATACTCTTTATCATAAATCAATCCGTGCTTTAGCATTTCTGCCAATCCAGATCGCATTTCAATTTGTGATAGCGTTGCTAAATAAGCGGTATCAATTAAAACCATTTTTGGAACATTAATGACTCCTATTTGATTTTTTAAATTTCCTAAATCAACCCCATTTTTACCTCCAACTGAAGCATCAACCATAGATAATAAAGTAGTTGGGATATGAATAAAATCAACCCCACGTTTGAAAGTTGAAGCCACAAAACCACCTAAATCGGTCACTACACCTCCTCCTAAATTAAGAATCAGGGTTTTTCGATCCGCACCTAATTCGGTCAATACTTTCCAAATCTCAATACATGTCTCAATGTTTTTATTCGCTTCACCTGCATCGAATTCAATAATCTCTATAGCTAAATCGGTTTCTAATTGAGGTAAAAACGTTGGCAAACAGCTGTCTACCGTATGGCTATCTACAATAATAAAAAGATTAGAATACTTATGTTCTTTTAAAAAAAGATTCAGGTGATCGTAAGCACTTTCGTTAAAATGAACAGGGTAATTGTTGGCTATTATTGTTTTCATACTTTTCAAAATAATTAAGTCGCAAAATAAGGCAATTTTTAGTTATTAGAATTCAAAACTCTATCTATATTTGCAATAAAAATGTAACAAATAATGAACAATTTATTTAATAACACACAAGTTGCCTTTGCTTTAAAAAGTGATACTGAACTAGATAGAGCTTATTTTTTGTTTAAAATGATTGCAAGTGAACCCTTGGTTCGAATTGGAACTGCTGTAACTAATTTTGCAATTAAAGCAAACTTACCCGTTGAAAGTCTTATCAGAGCTACCGTTTTTGATCATTTTTGTGGAGGTATCAACGAAAACGATTGTTTAAGTGTAGTAGATAAAATGTTTACCAAAGGCGTTTCGTCTGTTCTAGATTATTCTGTGGAAGGCAAAGAAGAGGAAGCTCAATTTGATGCGGCTCTAAAAATGACTTTAAAAACAATAGAATTTGCCAAAGAACGACTCGCTATACCGTTTGCTGTATTTAAACCTACTGGTTTGGGCAGATTAGCTTTGTATGAAAAATTAGGGGAGAAAAAAGAGCTAACAGCTGAAGAAACTATAGAATGGAACAAAATTGTAGAACGCTTTGATACCGTTTGCAAAGAAGCCTACATTAAAGATGTTGCCTTGTTAATAGATGCAGAAGAAAGTTGGATGCAAGATGTAGCGGATGAATTGGTTACCACTATGATGCGTAAATACAACAAAGAGAAAGCAATAATCTTCAATACTTTACAAATGTACCGTTGGGATCGTTTGGATTATTTGAAAAAATTACATGAGGAAGCCAAAAGAGACCAATTTTTCATCGGTATGAAATTAGTTCGCGGGGCTTATATGGAAAAAGAAAATCTTCGTGCCCAAGAAATGAATTATCCAACCCCAATTTGTGCCTCAAAAGAAGCAACCGATGCTAATTATGATGCTGCAGTTACTTACATGATGGAGCATTTGGAGTTTATGTCCATTTTTGCAGGAACACACAACGAATTAAGCACCTACAAATTGATGGATTTGATGGAAAAAAACGGTGTTAAAAATAATGACCCTCGTATTTATTTCGGTCAATTGTATGGAATGAGCGATAATATCAGTTATAATCTTGCTGAAAACGGCTACAATGTTGCTAAATATTTACCTTTTGGTCCTGTGAAAGATGTAATGCCATACTTAATAAGACGAGCAGAAGAGAATACTTCCGTTGCTGGACAAACCAGTCGCGAATTATTATTGATTAAAACTGAAAGAAAAAGAAGAAAGGAGAAAAATGCTTAATTTGCAACGTCTGATTTTTGGGTGTGATTTTTTTTAAAAAGGAAATACCTTATATTTGGCGCTCAAAATAATCCAAACAAGTAATAATCTTTTGAAAATAAATCAAATACCATTTCTTGTGCAATAAGGAACAAGATCGATTTTTATTTTCTAAACACAAATATTGACAAAAAATGAAATTATTAGAAGGAAAAGTAGCCATCATTACTGGCGCAAGTCGTGGAATTGGAAAAGGAATTGCCGAAGTTTTTGCCAAACATGGCGCTAATATTGCTTTCACATACAGCTCATCTGTTGAATCCGCTTTGGCTTTAGAAAATGAATTGAATACAATGGGTATCAAAGCCAAAGGTTACCAATCGAATGCAGCAGATTTCAACGAAGCACAAACTTTTGTTGACGCAGTTTTAGCAGATTTCGGCTCGGTGGATATTTTAATCAATAACGCTGGAATCACTAAAGATAATTTAATGATGCGTATGTCAGAAGCTGATTTTGATCAAGTGATTGATGTGAATTTGAAATCGGTATTTAACATGACAAAAGCCATTCAAAAAACCTTTTTGAAACAACGTGCGGGTTCTATTATCAATATGAGTTCAGTGGTTGGAGTAAAAGGAAATGCTGGCCAAACGAATTATGCCGCCTCAAAAGCAGGTGTGATTGGTTTTTCAAAATCAGTGGCTTTAGAATTGGGGTCTCGTAATATTCGTTGTAACGTAATTGCACCAGGATTTATTGAAACCGAAATGACCGCCAAATTAAGTGATGATGTTGTCAAAGGTTGGAGAGAAGGAATTCCTTTAAAACGTGGTGGTTCTACAGACGACGTAGCCAATGCATGTTTGTTCTTTGCATCAGATATGAGTGCTTATGTTACTGGACAAGTGCTAAACGTTTGTGGTGGAATGCTTACATAAAAAACTTTGGTTTTTAGATCCAATTCAAAGTGAAATCTAGCTAAAAAAGCTATATAGTATTGCTAAAACATGACGTAATTACCATTAAAATATGACGATAAACACGATTCTATTCCTGCTCATTGCAATAGTTGTAGCTGCAAGTTTGTCGTATTTTCAGTACTTTTACAAAGCCAAAAACCAATCCAAAGTATATTGGTTTTTGGCTTTTTTACGTTTTGTTACCATTTTGGGAGTATTCGTGTTGTTAATCAATCCGATCATCAGTACCTCTCAGTTGGAAGTCATCAAAACACCTTTACCCATTATAGTTGACAACTCAAGTTCGGTTGTTTTTTTGAATGCTAAAACACAAGCTACCGAGTCGTTTGGCAAAATTATTTCCAATACAGCCATTCAAAACAAGTTTGAGGTGCAGTCGTATGTTTTTGATACCGCATTGCAACAATCGGATGCTTTTAATTTTAAAGGAACACAAACGAAAGTGGATGTTGTGGCCAAAGATTTGAAGAGTTTGTATAAAAACCATCATTTTCCAACCATTCTTATTACGGATGGGAATCAAACTTCGGGCAATGATTATGTATTTGCTTTTAAAGCCGATAATCCTATTTTTCCAGTTGTTTTAGGCGACACTACAGCGGTTTTTGATTTAAAAATCAATCAGCTCAATGTGAATAAATATGCGTTTTATAAGAACAAATTTCCTGTTGAAGTTTTTGTACACTATTCAGGAAACAGACCGGTTAATGCTAATTTCTCCATTTCAGAGGCTGGTAATACACTTACCAAACAGCAAATCAATTTTTCTCCCAATAAAAAAACAGCCAATTTTACGGTTCTTTTACCTGCGGATAAAATAGGATTACACCTTTTTAAAGCTTCAATAGCTTCAAGTTTAAAGGAAAAAAACACGTACAATAATTCCAAAAATTTTGCGGTAGATGTTTTAGATCAAAAAACAAGTATTGGCATTGTTTCGGCTATAAACCATCCTGATATCAGTGCTTTAAAACGCGCCATAGAAACTAATGCACAACGTAAAGTAAACATTATTAAGCCTCAGGAAATCAAATCATTAAAAAATTATAATGTTTTGATTATGTACCAACCTAACACTTCTTTTAAGACTATATTTGACAACGCAAAAACGGCAGGGATCAACACCTTAACCATTACTGGAATGGCTACCGATTTTGTGTTTTTAAACCAACAGCAAACCGATTTGGCGTTCAAAATGAGCAATCAGAAAGAAGACTATTTACCTTCTTTTAATACCAAATTCAATTTGTTTGCCTCTGAAAATATTGGTCTTGACAATTTCCCTCCTTTGATTCATCCATTCGGAACAGTGACAACTCGAGAAAACGTATCGATTTTACTTTTTTCAAAAATTAGAAGTATTGACACCGGAATGCCACTTTTAGCTTTTGCAGAGGCAGGAGGAAAACGAAGCGCCTACTTATTGGGAGAAAATAGTTGGAAATGGCGTTTGCAATCGTATGTGCAGCAACAATCTTTTGATAAATATGATACATTTATTGACAAAGCAATTCAGTTTTTAAGTTCAAATAGCACTAAAAAAGCCTTAAATGTAACGCATGAAAATTTTTATAATTCAGGAGAAGCCATAGCCATTACGGCAGAGTTTTTTAATAAAAATTATGAATTTGATGAAAATGCTCGATTAACTATTTCGGTCACCAATACCAAAAATAAGCAACAAAAAAATTACGACTTACTTAAAAGCACTAATACTTATCAGGTCAATTTAGATGGACTTTCGGCAGGTAATTATACATTTACTGTAAAAGAACTCAATACAAATTCAACCTATTCTGGACGATTTGAAATCTTAGACTTTGACATTGAAAAACAATTTGTTACACCAGACTACTCAAAACTAAACCAATTAGCAGAGCAAACCAATGGAAAAACGTTTCTCCCTAAACAAGTTGATCAATTAATAGATCAATTACTTGCGGTTGAATCGTTCAAGCCGATAGAGAAAGAAATTACTTCAAAATTTCCTTTGATTGATTGGATATGGCTTTTGATTATCATCGCCATTTGTTTATCTGCTGAATGGTTTCTACGTAAATACCATGGATTGTTGTAAATTTAGAACTTGTATTTAAATCAACCTCATGGATTTTAGATTAAAAGTTTTTTTCACTGTAGCCACTCGGCTTAATTTTACTAAGGCAGCAGCAGAGTTGTATATTAGTCAACCTGCCGTTTCAAAACATATTCACGAATTAGAGGAGACCTATAATACCAAACTTTTTGAGAGAAATGGTTCGAAAATTGCGTTAACTCCCGCTGGACATCATTTGTTGAAACATACCAAAGCTATTTTCGATATTTATAGAGATATTGAATTTGACATGAGTACTTTTGTAAGTCAACGTAAGGGATTGCTTAGACTTGGTGCTAGTACCACGATTTCTCAATATGTAATTCCTCCTGTTTTAGCACAATTTCATCAAAGGGAAACAGATATCAGTATTCAATTGACAAATGGAAATACCGAGCAAATTGAAACAGCTTTACTTCAAAAAGAAATTGAAATTGGAATTGTAGAGGGACAATCCAAAAATCAATCCATCAAATATGTTCCTTTTTTGAAAGACGAATTGGTTTTGGTTTGTCATTCTAAGCATCCTTTAGCTAAGCAAAATGAGATTTCAATTGAAGATTTGAAAACACTTCGTCTGTTGACACGGGAACGTGGGTCTGGAACACTTGAAGTTATAACTTATGCTTTGAGAAAACACAACATTCAACTCTCTGACTTGCAAATTGAAATGGAATTGGGAAGTACCGAAAGCATCAAGTCGTATTTATTGCATTCAGAATGCTTGGCTTTTATGTCAATATTTTCAATAGAAAGTGAACTGAAGAGTGGAGAATTGTCTATTGTAGATATTCAGGGACTCAGCTTTGAGCGCGACATTTATGTTATTACTTTGATGGGGAAGTCGGATACTTTGGCTACCTTGTTCATTCAAAGTCTATTCAAGTATTATAACTTAGAGTTATAGTCTATCTTTTTTTTGAATTGGCATTTGCGGTATAATCGTCGGATCTTTGCATAGTAATATTAACAAACATCACAATGGAAACGATCTCAAATAAAAAACACGCACCCAAACAACATTTATTTCAATTGAATAGAACTACACAACAAATTATATTTGTATTATTATTAATGTCTTGTGCAGTTTTTCCAATTATTTCACCCCCAGTTGCCTTATTAATAGGATTGATAATCGCCAATTTGTTTGGTCATCCTTTTTTGCATTTAAATCACAAAGCTACTTCTGTTTTGTTGCAAATTTCAGTAGTAGGTTTAGGTTTCGGTATGAATTTGCATAGTGCCATTGATGCGGGAAAAGAAGGATTTCTGTTTACTGTGGTTTCTATTTTTTCAACCTTAATTTTAGGTTATTTTGTGGGAAAATGGATGGGTATTGACAAAAAAATCTCACATTTGATTTCTTGTGGTACCGCTATCTGTGGTGGAAGTGCCATTGCAGCTATTGCTCCAGTTGTCAAATCTAATGAAAATCAAACATCGGTAGGGTTGGGTGTTATTTTTATTTTGAACTCAGTAGCGTTGTTTTTATTTCCTGCTATTGGTCATTGGTTAGAACTTTCACAAAATGATTTTGGTTTGTGGTGTGCTATTGCGATACATGACACGAGTTCTGTTGTAGGTGCAGCCGACAAATTTGGTGCCGAGGCCTTACAAGTGGCTACTACAGTCAAATTGGCTAGAGCTTTATGGATTATTCCGATTGCTATTGGATCGTCATACATTTTTAAAAGTGGAAAAAGCAAAGTTAAAATCCCTTACTTTATATTCTTGTTCATCTTAGCTTTAGTTGTAAATACTTACATGCCATCGGTATCAACAGTAGCGCCTTATTTTGTAACGATTGCCAAAGTAGGTTTAACTATTACATTATTTTTAATTGGTTCTGGTTTAAATATCAGTAAATTGAAAGAAGTGGGTGTGAAACCTTTATTGCAAGGGGTGTTGTTATGGGCTTTTATCGCTTCTACTTCTTTGTTTGTAATTATGAAACTGAGTTAATTTATAGTAGTATATTTTTTGTTTTTTATTAATAAAGAGGCTGTTTGGTAATACGAAACAGCCTCTTTCATGCTTTGTATATTTGTTTTTTGTAATTCAATTTCATCAAAATGTATTTGATAGTTGTTTTGAATTATTGGATCTTCTATCATTTTAATACTAAATTGTTTTACGGACTGTTTTGGTGATAGTATGGTCAAAATATTATCTTTTATTAAGCCTAAATCCTGATAAGTTGCGATAAAAGCTCTTGGTTGATAGTTAGGTTGCAGTACGTCTTGTCCATAAAATTTACTTTCGTACTTAAAATGCAGCAAGCCAAAAAGAGTAGGCATAATATCTATTTGTGACATCAGTTGGTTGTATTTTACAGCTTTTGGTTTACTCGGATTGTAGATAAAAGCTGGAATTCTGTATTTATCTAATGGCAATTCAATTTTTCCAGCGCTTGAAGCACAATGGTCTGATACAATTACAAAAATGGTGTTGTTAAACCAAGGTTGTTTTTTAGCCATTTTAAAAAACTGTTTCAATGCGTAATCGGTATATTTTACGCCACCTTCACGAGATTTTGCATCACCTGGAATATCTATTTTGTTATTAGGATAAGTAAAAGGTCTGTGATTACTAACAGTCATCCAATGTGAAAAGAAGGGTTTTCCTGTTTTTGCATCAGCATTCATAGTTTGAATCGCTTTTTTGCCCATATCTTCATCGCAAACGCCCCACACATTGGTGAAGCTAATTTCACTTTGAGTAAAAGTTTTTTTATCAATAATGTTATAACCATTTCCTCCAAAAAAAGATTCCATATTATCAAAGAAAGCGTCTCCGCCATACAAATAATTTACTTTGTATCCTTTCTTTTTAAAAATAGAAGCTGTAGTAAACTTGTTTTTATTGTCTTTCCTCTTTACGACACTTTCACCTGCTGTTGGAGGCAAACAAAGTGTTACAGCTTCAAGACCTCTTACGGTTCGATTCCCCACAGCATACAAATTGGTAAATTCTAAACTTTTATCAGCCAAGCTATCCAAGAATGGGGTGATGTTCTTTTCATTGCCGTATCGTTTCATAAAATCAGCGCTTAGACTTTCAATAGTAATAAGTACCACATTTTTTTTAATTTCTAAACTGTCAGAAGTAATAGCTCTTTGAGTAGTTGTTCCTTTAATTCCTGGTAGTGAATTGTGTAACAGGGCGTATGCTTCGTTATTTGGTAATGTTTTGTAAAACTTAAAATAATCCAATTCGCTGTTCATAAATGCCAAATAGAACTTATAAATTCCGTTGGATTGTAGTTCATTGGTGAAAATATTGGTCGAATTTTCTTTTTTTGCCAAAGTAGGAATTGCCCAAAAAGAAAGCGCAAAAAAGCTCAAGAAAATCAAAGACAGGCTTATTTTTTCTTTGAAAGTAGGAAGCTTAACCAAATAACTTTTGGTTCTTTTAACAATAAAAAAAGTTATGCCTCCAACTACTATAAATAATGCGGTAAAAATAGGAATCACAGGATAAGATTCCATAATGTTGCCAATTACTTCATTGGTATAAATCAAATAATTGACTGCAATAAAGTTGTACTTTACTCCAAATTCGTTCCAAAAAAAGTATTCGCTGATGCCATTTTGTAAAAGCAGTAAAACATATAAAAAGATAACAAAACTGAACATCCACAAGCGGAAACGCTCACGGTATTGAGGTAGAAATAAAAACAAACCAAAGAATACGGTTTTAATTCCAACAAAGGCAATTCCAATTTTTGGTAAAGCGCCACCGTATTCATCCAAAATAGTATTTCCTAACGTTACATAACCCAATAAAGAGAGAAGTAATGCAAAAATGATATAACCGTATGGCTTATTGTATTTTGAATTGGAAATAAAAACCAAATAGAGCCACAGAAATCCACTGGCGATAGTGAATACAAACACATCTGAACAAAGTCCTAGTCCATAAATTTGAATTAGTTCTAGAAAAGTAAAAGAACTTTGTGTAATGGGATGAACCATCAAAACAGTTCTCAACACAAAACTAATACTAAGATAAAAAAGGGATAGGTAGTAAAACGGGGAAAGTTTTTTTAAAAAAGGCATTCTATATTATTTTTATTCAAAATTATACTTGTATTGCTGCAATTGGTTTAAGATTCATTTAAGATTGACTTAAGATTTGCTTAAAGTAAACTAAAATTAAGATTCCCTTAAAATAAGTAACAACAAGTTGAGTTTGACTATAAATGCAATACTTTTACTTTATGAATTTAACAAATGTTTATATGAAGAATGCAATGCTACTTTTATTTCTTTTTTTGACCGCAAGTGGTTTTTCTCAAAACTGGAAAACCAATTTTGATGATGCAAAAGCAGAAGCTACTAAAGAGGACAAAAATATCGTTTTGGTATTTTCTGGTTCTGATTGGTGTGCGCCTTGTATGAAGTTAGATAATGTAGTTTGGAAATCAGAGGCGTTCAAACAAGAAGCAGAGAAGAACTGGGTCATTTATAAAGCCGATTTTCCGAAGAAAAAAGCCAATCAATTGGCTCCAGATTTAACCGCTGCGAATCAAAAATTAGCCGAAAAATACAATCGTGGGGGAAGCTTTCCTTTAGTAGTATTGTTAGATAAAACTGGGAAAGTGTTAGGAATGACGGGGTTTAAAAATGTTTCTTCCAGTGATTATATTCAATTGATTCATTCGTTAGAGAAAAAATGAAAAAAATAATTCTTTTATTCCTATTAACATCAGTAATCGCTTTTGGGCAAGTGACCCACAAGCGAAAATTAAATATGCTAGGAAGTCCCTTCGAAATGACGGTTGTTGCTAAGGATACAACTCAAGCCAACATTTATATTGATGTGGCAATTGCCGAAGTAAAGCGTATTGAAAATTTAATTTCAGATTGGATTCCAACGACACAAATATCTCAAGTGAGTAAAAATTCGGGCATTCAACCCGTAAAAGTTGATAAAGAAGTCTATGATTTGGTGGAACGCGCAATAAAAGTATCACAACTTACTTCTGGCGCTTTTGATATATCTTATGCTTCAATGGACAAAATTTGGAAATTCGACGGAAGTATGAAGGCTATGCCTACTCCCGAAGCCATTAAGCAATCGGTAGCTAGAATTGGCTATCAAAAAATTGTTTTAGATGCCAAAGCACAGACTATCTTTTTGAAAGAGAAAGGAATGAAATTAGGCTTAGGCGGTATTGGTCAAGGCTATATCGCTGATAAAATCAAAGATTTATTGCTATCAAAAGGTTGTACCTCTGGAATTGTAAATGTTTCGGGTGATATTAACGCTTGGGGCTATCAAACCACTGGTAAACCTTGGACTGTAGCCATTGTTAACCCAATGAATAAAAATAAAGTATTTGCTACTTTTCCTCTCGAAAATAGTTCGGTGGAGACTTCGGGCAGCTATGAGAAATTTGTGGTTTTTGAGGGCAAACGTTATTCTCACATTATCGACCCTAGAACTGGTTATCCAGCACAAGGAGTGGTGAGTGTTTCTGTTTTTGCTAAACAAACTGAAATTGCAGATGCTCTTGCTACTGGAATTTTTGTTTTGGGAGTTGATGTAGGCTTGAACTTAGTCAACCAGCTAAAAGGTATTGGATGTATAATTGTTGACGATAAAGGGGAAATACATACCTCTAAAAATATTGATATTAAAAAATTTAACTAATGAAAAAATTACTTTTTGCTAGTATACTAGTAGCCGCTTTACAATCTTGTACTTCTGTAAAAGAATATGAAAAAGTAGCTATAAATGACCCTGATATGAAGCTTGCCGCAAGAGCATCAGAACGTTATGAAACCACTTTTCAGGTCTACAGAGAAGCTTCTGCTGGAGCTAATGGAGGAAAAACTGGTGGTGGTTGTGGATGCAACTAAAACCTTAAGATAATTTTTTTAATTGAAATTTAAATAATGAAAAAAGCCTTATCCATTCTATTATTGTGTATGGTTTTCTTTGCCAATGGGCAACAGAAAGATTCTACAGCAGTTGGATTTAAGAAAAGAGTATTAGAAACCACCGAAGTTGATTTCTTGTTAAGCTACTACAAACAAAATGGGATACATTCAGCTGTTTCTGGTGGTAGCGGAACCGAAAACCTGACCGATATTACAGCTGCAATAGTGGTAGCAATGCCATTAAGCGATGATGAAGTTCTGACTGCAGATATTGGTATTTCTGCTTATTCTTCAGCTTCATCAAGTAATATAAATCCTTTTGATAGTAATACACCAAACCCTTGGCAATCGAGTTCGGGAGCATCGCAATCAGACCAATTGACGAGTTTGGCTTTATCGTATTCTGCAAGTTCTGATGATAGAAACACAATTTGGAATGCACACGTTTCTGCTTCAGTGGAATATGATTATTCTTCTATTGGATTTGGTGGTGGAGTTACCAAAGAATTTAATGATAAAAATACAGAAGTAAGCCTTTCTGCTAGTGCGTATTTGGATACTTGGAAACCCATTTATCCGAAAGAATTACAAGATTTCAAAAATAATGGGGATAATTTGAACGGCGGAATATTTGATTATTTTACCATTACTGGAAATACTGCCTATAATCCGAGTCAATTCGAATTTCATAAGGATAAGAAAAGAAATTCTTATTCCGTATCGTTAAGTTTGTCGCAAGTGATTAATAAAAAATTGCAAGCATCGGTGTTCTTGGATGTACTACAACAGCAAGGTTTGTTATCTACACCTTATCAAAGGGTGTATTTCAAAGATGTGGCAGCTTCCTTTATCAATAATTTTCAATTGGCTAATGATATTGAACGCTTACCAGATTCAAGATTTAAATTACCCATAGGAGCAAGGTTACATTATTACATCAATGAACGCTTTGTGTTGCGAACCTATTATCGATTCTATTCTGATAACTGGGGAATACAGTCGCATACCGCTAGTATCGAATTACCAATCAAGCTAACAGATCGCTTTACGGTTTTCCCTATGTATCGCTATTATACACAAACCGCTTCTGACTATTTTGCGCCTATCAATACGCATTTATCTTCTGATAGATATTATACTTCAGACTATGATTTGTCTGCTTTTGATGCCAATCAGTATGGATTTGGAGTCAATTATACCGATATTTTTACGGGAGCAAAAATTTGGAAATTTGGCTTAAAAAATATCGATTTCAGATACAATCATTACGATAGGAGTGATGGTTTGAAAGCTGATATTGTTTCACTTGGATTCAAGTTTTTAATGCAGTAACTATGAAAATTCTTATTGTAGAAGACGAAGTTGGAATTGCAGATTTCCTCAAGCAAGGTTTAGAAGAAGAGGGCTATACCGTATTGGTGGCTTATGATGGAGAAGCTGGTTTAGCTTTGGCATTAGAGCAAAAAGTAAACGTCATTTTACTAGATTGGATGCTCCCGAAAATGAACGGAATAGATATTTGCAAAGCACTAAGAAAAGTAGATAATCAAACGCCAATTTTGTTTTTGACTGCCAAAGATACTGTACAAGAAACCATAGAAGGTTTGAAAGCAGGAGCGAATGATTACATCAAGAAACCTTTTAGTTTTGATGAATTAATTGAACGAATTAAAATTCATTTTAGAAACACGGCTTCCAATGACAAATTGGTTTTAGGCACTATCACTATTGACCCTTCTAAACATCAAGTGCTACTGGGCAATCAAGATGTTAATCTTACGCAACGCGAATATGAATTATTAGTATATTTAATCAAAAATAAAGGAAAGGTTTGTACTCGAAATCAAATCATTGAGGACGTTTGGGATATTCATTTTGAATACGATACAGGAGTTATTGATGTTTTTATGAACGCCATCCGAAAAAAACTCAATCTGAACAAAGAAGAAGATCTCATCAAAACCATTCGTGGCGTTGGCTATATTGCGAATGATTAATTTTACATAAATATGTTTTCATTTTCATACAAAGACAGAATTGCCTTTAACTATATTTTGAGCACTGGGCTCTTAATTTCTGTAGTTTTCATTGTGATTTATCAAAGTATGAAATACAATGTGAATACGCATATCAATGAAGACATTCAAACTGAGGTTCAAAAGCATTTAGAAGAAATAGAAATTGATCGCAACAATACGTATTTGATTCAAGTAGATCAATGGCGTGCTAGAGAGCATAACACAGTAACCGTAAATCCTGTTTTTGTACAGTTTTTTGATAGTAACAATCAATTAATTGACAAATCCCCCAACTTGAAAGGCTTGCAACTTAAAATGTATAAAGAGTCTTTTGACAACAAATTCATTGATACCTATTTAAATAAAACACCTATTCGTCAGATACAAGTTCCACTGTATGACGAACAGAAAATTGTAGGTCATCTGTTTGTAGCAATGTCATTAGATGATGCGCAAATGATTTTGAATAATTTACGCAACACCCTTTTCGTTTCTTTTCCTTTAATACTCATTTTACTTTTTCTTATTGCTCGATTGATTGCAGGTCGAAGCATAAAACCTGTCACCGCCATTACTGAAACGTCTAGTAACATTACAAAAGACAATTTAAAAGGACGCATCGTTTTACCTCAAAACAAGGATGAACTTTACACGCTTTCCAAAACAATCAATGATTTGCTGGATCGAATAGAAAATGCCGTAGAGCGAGAAAAACAATTTACTTCGGATGCTTCACACGAATTAAGAACACCGCTAACGGTTTTGAAAGGTACTTTGGAAGTATTGATACGAAAACCGAGAACACAAGCAGAATACGAAGAAAAAATTGCATACAGTATTAAAGAAGTCAATCGTGTGAATAACTTGGTGGATCAATTATTGCTCTTGGCGCGTTTCGAAAATCAAAAACAACAATTAAGAATTGAAAAGGTGTATTTGAACGCATTGATTTTGGATACTTTGACGATGTATTCAGAAAAGATAAAATCAAAGAAAACAACCGTTGTTAGTCAATTTACTGCTGATTATTATATTGAATCCGATCATTATTTAGTCGCCATAATTATTGGAAACATTATCAGTAACGCCATCAAGTATTCTGGAGAAAATACTGTGGTCACCATTGATTTGAATAAAGACGAAAAAGGTACCCAATGCATCATTACCGACCAAGGAATTGGTATAGCCAAAGCCGATTTGGATAAAATTTATAACCCTTTTTATCGTTCTAATGCGACCAATCATCCTACGATAAAAGGCTCTGGATTAGGACTTTCTATAGTGAAAAGAATTGCAGAATTACTCCCTATGGATATTGAAATTTTTAGTGAAACTGGCAAAGGAACTAAAGTAGTCTTAAGTTTTCATTAATCTCTTTTTAAGCCGTTCTTAAGATATTTCATATATTTACCACTTACTTTTGTACCAAAGCTTGATGCTGTAACCATTTGAAAGTAGTTGGATATGTCTGTCAAAAAAATAACGACCCTTTTATTTCTATTTGTTTTTGTGTATTCCAACACAGAAATAGGGCAGTTATTCAAAATTCCCAATTTGTATCAGCATTATTTAGAACATCAAAATCACAACCAAGAACAAGCCTTTTCGTTTATCGATTTTACCATCAGCCATTACAATAATTTAAACAAACACACCGATACTGATGGGCACGATAAACATGAAAATTTGCCGTTTAAAAGTCAAACCATAAATCTCGACACGGTTGTCTTGGCTTTTGAGGAACCTCAATCTATTTTTACTTTAAAAAAACCTATTCTTGTTGCTGTAAATCAATCACTTCCGATTTATAAAGAATGGTATATTTCTAACGTATTTAGTTCTATTTGGCAACCGCCTAAACTAGTTTAAAATTATCTTTATAATTAATTATCTTTTTGATAGTTACTATTTCGTGAGTTACTAGATTTCTAATAATTCTAACGTATAATTTTTAATTTACTAGTATGCTGAATAAAATCATAGCATTTTCTATCAACAATAAACTTATAGTATTGTTGTTTACTTTGAGCGTGTTCGGTTTCGGATTATTCTCTGTATTCCAAATTTCTATTGGCGCTGTGCCTGACGTGACCAACAATCAAGTGCAAGTGATTACCACTTCACGCAATCTTTCGACTCAAGATATTGAGCAATTTATTACGTATCCTGTAGAGATTGAAATGGCCAATTTGCCCGGCGTAAAAGAAATTCGTTCCATTTCAAAATTCGGATTATCGGTCGTAACGATTGTTTTTGATGACGATTTGGGAACTTATTTGCCTCGTCAATTAATTGCCGAAAAAATAAAAGCCGCTTCCGAAAAAATCCCGAAGGTTTTGGTACACCCGAAATGGGACCAATTACCACTGGATTGGGAGAAATTTACCAATACACTTTGGAGGTAAAACCTCAGTTTAAAAACAACTATTCCATAACCGATTTAAGAACAATTCAGGATTGGATTGTGAAACGACAATTATCTGGAATCAATGGAGTGGTCGAAATCAATACTTGGGGTGGTTATTTAAAACAATACGAAATCAGTATTCGTCCTTCGGAATTAAAGGCGATGAATTGTAGTTTGACTGAAATTTTTACCGCTTTGGAGAAGAATAACAGTATTGCTGGTGGGGCTTATATCGAAAAAACAAATCAAAGTTATTTCATTCGTGGCGAAGGAAAAGTCAATAGCATTCAGGATATTGAAAATATTGTGGTTAAAAACACCAATGGTCTTCCCGTTTTGATTAAAAATATTGCCAAAGTTCAATTTGGTCACGCCAATCGTTTTGGAGCGATTACCGGAAATGGAGAAGGAGAGAAGGTGCTCGGACAAGTGATGATGCTTAAGGGCGCCAACTCAAAACAGGTAATTAGTGATGTCAAAGATAGAGTAGCCGAAATCCAAAAATCACTGCCAGAAGGCGTGTATATCAATGGTTTTTTAGAAAGAAGTGAACTCGTTGGAAAAACCACCTTTACGGTAGCCGAGAATTTAATTTTAGGCTGTTTGATAGTAATCTTTGTGGTGGTTTTATTGCTAGGAAATTGGCGTTCTGGATTGGTCGTGGCTTCGGTGATTCCGTTGTGTTTGTTGTTTGCCATTTCGTTTATGAATATTTTCGGAATCGATGCCAATTTGATGAGCTTAGGTGCCATTGATTTTGGAATTATTATCGATGGAGCTGTAATTATTGTCGAATTTATTGCCTTTCAAATTGCTCAAAATTCGGCACATTTGGCGGGATTAAATAAAGAAAATCGCCAAATAGAAATTGACCAAATCACCTATAAAAGTGCATCCAAAATGATGAATTCTGCCATTTTTGGTCAGTTAATCATTCTGATTGTTTTTATTCCGATTTTGTCTTTGTCAAGCATCGAAGGAAAGATGTTCAAGCCAATGGCTATGACGTTTAGCTTTGCTTTATTGGGCGCGATGATTTTCTGTTTTACTTATGTTCCTGTTGTGGCTTCGATGTTTTTAAAACCAACAAGAGAAAATCCAAACTCGATTTCAGAGAAGCTAATTCGTAAATTAAATTCTTGGTATTTACCAGCAATTACTTGGGCTTTGGGAAATACCAAAAAAGTATTGTACGGAGCCCTTGCGTTATTGGTGTTTTCGGGAGTTTTATTTAGTACTATGGGAGGTGAATTTATTCCCACCTTAGACGAAGGAGATTTTGTGATTCAACCTGTTTTAAAAACAGGAACTTCTTTGACTAAGACCATTGAAACTACTACTAAGATTGAGAAAATTATCCTTAAAAATTTCCCAGAAGTAGAGCAAGTCGTATCAAGAATTGGCGCCGCCGAAGTCCCAACCGACCCAATGTCGATGGAGGAAAGTGATATTATTGTGAAACTAAAACCTAAATCAGAATGGGTTTCCGCCACTTCCAAAGATGAATTGGCCGATAAAATAAAAGAAGCAATAAACGCCCAAATTCCGAATATGGAAATCGAGTTTACACAGCCTATTGAAATGCGTTTTAATGAGTTAATTTCTGGAACTCGTTCTGATGTGGCGATTAAGATTTTCGGAACCGATTTGGATGTTTTGTCTAGAAAAGCGCACGAAATAGAACGCGCCATCAAAAAAGTTCCTGGCGCTTCCGATGTTATCATAGAAAAAACAGAAGGTTTACCTCAAATGGTAGTGCATTTTGATCGCTCCAAAATTGCGCGCTACGGTTTGAATATTGAAGATTTGAACGACGCCATCGCGCTGAGCTTCGCTGGAAAAGTAGTGGGAAATGTTTTTGAAGGCGAAAAACGATTCGATATGGTGATTCGTTTAGACCAAAGCAACAGAAAGAGTATTGAGGATTTGAAAAACCTATATGTTACGGTTCCCAATGGCGCTCAAATTCCGTTAAATGAGTTGGCTACTATTGAATATGCCGAAGGTCCAGCCAAAATATCACGTGACAATACCAATCGACGTATTGTCGTTGGAATCAATGTTCGAAATCGAGATTTACAAAGTGTGGTGACCGATATTCAAAAGATTGTAGACACGCAAATCAAATTACCAGCGGGTTATTATGTGAAATACGGCGGACAATTCGAAAATTTAGAAAGTGCCAAAGCCCGATTGCTTATTGCTGTTCCAATCGCTTTATTGTTGATATTTATACTGTTGCATTTTGCTTTTGGCTCAATGAAAGAAGCTTTGATGGTGTATTCGGCGATTCCGTTATCAGCAGTGGGAGGAATTTTGTTGTTGTGGATTCGCGATTTGCCTTTCAGTATTTCGGCAGGGGTTGGTTTTATTGCCCTTTTTGGAATTGCAGTATTGAACGGAATCGTGCTTATTGAACATTTTAAAGAACTAAAACATCAAGGAATGACCGATATGAATGCCTTAATTTTGAAAGGAACTACCGACCGTTTGCGTCCAGTGCTATTGACCGCCGCCGCTGCTGCTTTAGGATTTTTACCAATGGCGATTTCGTCATCGGCAGGAGCAGAGGTACAACGTCCTTTGGCTACTGTAGTGATTGGTGGACTTTTTACAGCTACAGTATTGACCTTGATTGTATTGCCAATTCTGTTCAAAGTCTTTGATTCAAAAGAATTCAAAAGACCAAAATTGAAGAAAGGCAAAAAGCACCTAACTGTTATTTTACTTTTGTTAGCCAGTAGCTTTGGATTTGCCCAAAACACAGCGATGTCACGAGAAGCGGTAATAGCTAAAGCTCTTGAAAACAATAAAGGCATCAAGGCTGAAGCATTGCAAGTCAATAAAATGCAAGAAAATATCAAAAGCAGTTTTACTTTCGAAAAAACCAATGTATATTATTCGTATGACCAAAATAATTTGGCCTTGAATAATCAACCGCTAAAAGTTTTTGGAGTACAACAACGATTTCTATTTCCTACCGTTTATGGCGTGCAAAAGAAAGCGAATAGCTCAGAATTTGAAAAAGAGAAAGCCAATTTTGAGCTTCAAAAAAACAAACTTTCACTGCAAGTAGCCAAAACCTATGAGCAAATCGTGTATTGGCAACATCAGGAACGTTTGTATTCTTATTTAGATAGTTTGTACCAAAATTTCTCTAAAGCCAGCGACCGTCGTTTCGAATTGGGCGAAACCAATTATTTAGAAAAAATTACAGCCCAATCGAAATACAGACAAATTAAAACCAAGCTCACGCAAATTAACTTTGAGAAAAAAGCACAATACGAATCTTTGCAAGCTTTGGTGCAATCCGATGAAAAAATAAGCATTCTTGAGAAAGAATTAGTACCAATGGCTACTTTGGATACTACCTTAAATAAAGCTATTCATGTTGCTTATTTAGAGAGTATTAGTAAAATGTATAAATCTCAGATTAGCTTGCAAAAACAACATTGGTTACCCGATTTGAATTTGGAATATTTTCAAGGACGAAATAACGGTCTGTCACAATCTTTGTATGGCTTTCAAGTAGGTATTGCGGTTCCTATTTTGTTTTCAGGAAATGTTTCCAAAACCAAAGTAGCACAATTAGAATCGCAAAGTTGGGAAGAGCAAAAGCTTAATCAAGAACAAAAAATGACGCAATTTATCCGTCAACAGCAAAATGAAATTGCCAAGTACCAAGAAAGCATCAATTATTACAACGCCACTGGGAAAAAATTATCTGAGGAAATCATCAAAGTGGCGAATAGCAGCTATAAAAATGGAGAAATTGACTTTTTTCAATACATTCAGAGTTTAGAAAATGCTGTGGCAATAAAAATAGAATATGTAGAAGCTGTGCTACAGTTCAACAGCAATCAATTAGAATTACACTACCTTAATTTTTAGTTTAGATTATGAGAAAACAACTGTATATATTAGTGATTACACTGCTTTTAATAGGCTGTAAAAAAGAAGAAACGGCACCAGCAACAACAGAAGACGATGGTTTGGTTAGAGTTACTCAGGTACAATTTCAATCCGCAGGAATGGTGATTAGCAGCCCTGTAATGAAAGATTTTGACGAAACCATAAAAGTATCTGGCAAGATTGATGTTCCGCCTCAAAACAGGGCAAAAGTGACTACTTTTATTGGTGGCTATGTAAAGAGCACACAACTTTTGGTGGGCGACAGAGTTAGCAAAGGACAAGCTTTATTAACCCTTGAAAACACAGCTTTTATCGATATTCAAAAAGAATATTTAGAAGTAGCAGAGCAGTTAAAATACCTCAAATCTGAATTTGTTCGACAAAAAACCTTGTATGACGAAAAAATAACCTCACAAAAGAACTATTTCAAGGCGGAAAGCGAGTACAAAAGAGCGATGGCAACCTATCAGAGCTTGAAACAAAAACTGATTTTGATGCACATTAGCCCTGTTCAGGTGGAGAAAGGCAAATTCACATCGGTGATAACTATTTACGCTCCAATTTCTGGTGATATTGTGATTATGAATGCGAATGTAGGAATGCTGATGGCGCCGGAAGATGTCATTCTAGAAATTGTAGATACAGATCATTTGCACTTGGAATTAGCTGTGTTTGAAAAAGACATTTTGAAAGTGACTAAAGGTCAAAAAATCAAATTTACCGTTCCCGAAGCCACCAAGGAAGTCTTTAATGCCGAAGTACATTTGGTAGGGAAATCAATCGAAGGAAATGACAGAACCATCAATGTTCACGGGCATTTAGAAGACGAATCCAAGCAAAGATTACTTACGGGTATGTTTGTAGAAGCGGCCATTATCTTTGATGCTAAAAAAGGATTAGCAGTACCTACAGAAGCTATTATGAAAGAAAACAACAAGTATTACGTTTTTACTTTGGTTACCAATAAAAATGGGTATGCCTTCAAGAAATTAGCTGTATCTTTAGGAGAACAAAATGAGGATTTTAGTGAAATACTACCAAATACTTCCATCAACGCTTCTGCTAAAATTTTGACCAAAGGCGTTTTTGATTTAGCAGAATAAAAAATTTAATTTAAAAATAAAACTTATGAATGAAGCACATTTGCACCTAGTGGTGAACCATTTTCCTATTATCGGGACGATTTTAGGATTAGGAATTTTAGTAGTTGGGTTGTTGTTTAAGAACAATTCGGTTAAGAATACAGCGTTTTTTCTGTTTATTGTTGCGGCTATTTTTGCTGCAGTGAGTATGGCAACTGGAGAAGGAGCAGAGGAATTGGTAGAAGATATGCCTAACATTGGTCACGATATTATTCACGAACACGAAGAAATGGCAGAAAAATTGGCTATTGCATTGTATGTTTTGGGACTAACTTCCCTAATTGGCTTGTATTTGAATTACAAAAAATCAGCTAAATCAGTTCTAGTAACTTATGTAGCAGTTATTATTGCTGCGGTAGCTGTATTTTTAGGACAACAAACCGGAACAACAGGAGGAGAGATTCGCCATACAGAAATAAGATCGGTAGCCATTCCAGCTGATGTTCAAATGAAAGACAAGGATTAACTATAGTTTTAACCCAGAATTCGCATTAGACATCGTAGCGAAACTGAATTATTCAATAAAAGGAAGAGCTCACGGACTATTTTTGAAGAAGGAAACAACGTTCAGCGAATACCTATATAAATATTAACCAATGAGCTAATACTTTTGTATTTTGAATTTAAAAATAGGAGTAAGTTCTTGGTTTTGAAGAAGAAATTCATTCACTGAACTCCGCTAAAATTATAAAAATGGTGAAGTAATTTAGTTGTAGTAGATTTCTAATGCGGAATCTGGGTTTAAGCTAATAAAAAAAGGATGTCAAACCAATGACATCCTTTTTTATTGAAATTAAATAACAACATATAGATTAACTCGCGAAGAGTAAAATCAGTAATTGTGCAACCAGAATTCTACTTATGGTTACAAGCGGATACACCGTAGCGTACGATTGATTTGGAATATCCGAATCTAAAAACTTAGTACTAAAAGCCAAGGCTGCAGGATCCGTATAAGAACCACTCATGATTCCCACCATTTGGTAAAAATTGAGTTTGAATACAAATCGACTAATCAATACCAAAAGAATAAGAGGAATAAATGTGATGAAACATCCATAATACAACCACATCCAACCATTGTTAGCTACAAAATTATCATAGAAACCATGTCCCGCTTTGATTCCAAGTGCGGCAAAGAATAAACAAATACCAAAATCCTTCATAAAGTGAATCGCCCCGTTATTGATGTATGAGTGAATCACACCAACACCACCATATCTACTAATAAATAAAGCAGCAATTAGCGGACCAGCAGCTAAACCTAATTTTAACGGAACTGGTAAGGAAGGAATCATAATTGGAATAGATCCGATAATAAGACCAAAGATCAAACCTCCAAATAAAGACAGAAAATCTGGTTCTAGTAAGATTTTTTTCGAATTACCGATTAGTTTTTCAACTTCATGAATCGCTTCTTTATTACCTACTACCATTAAAGTATCTCCATAGAACAATTCCAAAGAAGGTTGTGCTAAAATTTCTAATCCAGAACGAATCACACGAGTTACTTTTACATCAAATTGATTGTATAAATCCAATTCTGCCAAGGTTTTGTGAATGGCAGTTTTGTGTGTAACACTTAAAATTCTTGTCGTTACATCATCTTCTGATTCAATGAATAAATCTGTAGAAGCTTTACCAACCACATGAATAAAACTGTCAATATCCTTTTGTTTGGCCACAACCATCAATACATCTTTATCATGAATGATTGATTCCAATGAAGGAGAATAAACAACTTTACTACCACTTTGTTTTTGTCTTGAAATAATTACATTCTCAATATTATTTTCCTTAAATACTTGTTTGAATGTTTTACCTATAATTCCAGACTTTGTGACTCTACATTTCTGACGTACAATAACATTTTCATGCTCTTTATTTTTTTCTTTTAGCATTTTTACTTCCTTCTGTAAATCAATTTTCAGGAAGCTTTTAGCCAAAATTATAAGCAGAATAATACCAAAAACTCCTATAGGATAAGTAATTGCATAGGCAATAGCTGGATCAGAGAAGTGATCTGTGGGTAAATTCAATTGTTTTTGAATTTCAATTAAGGTCGTTTTTGCCGCTCCTAATCCAGGAGTATTGGTTACAGAACCCGACATTAATCCCACTGCATTTTCAATTTTTACATTAGCAAACCAATGGATTAGATACGCAATAACACCTCCTAAAAACACAGTACTTACAGCTAGACCATTAAATACTAAACCTTCTTTTTTGAAAGAAGAAAAGAAAGTAGGCCCAACTTGTATACCAATTCCATAAACAAATAAAATAAGTCCAAATTCTCTAATAAATTGAATTAAATCAGGATTCATGCTAAAACCCAAATGACCTAAAAACAAACCCACAAACATCACAGCAGAGACACCTAGTGATATTTTTCCGAATTTCAATCTCCCGGCAAAAAAACCGATACTAATTGTTAAAAACAACACAATTAAGGATTGAGCCAACTCCGGTTCTTCTGTCGGAGTAAATAAGAATTTTAACCATTCAAACATACTACTAAAATTTAATTATTATTTTTTTTAAGTAATGTAAAAGAACTCAATATTAATAGTAAGGCGCATGATAAAAATCAGTAAATCAACATTTTTCTTAAAAAAAACTATAAATTTGTTATGAAAACGATTGCGAAAGCGAACTTGTTTTCAACTAGAATGATACTAAATCGTTATCGTTTTTTTTCTCTTTCATGACATTTATCAGTTCTGATCCAAAAAAACAGTCTTAAATTTGAATGTATCAAAACAAATAGTATACTATAAATAGGGTTAAAAAATATTTAAATTAATAGAATATGAAAAACATTAAAATTATTCAGGAATTACATGATTTAGGCATAACAGGATATCATGAAGTAGTTTACAATCCAACTTATGAAGAATTGTATCAAGCCGAAATTTCACACAGAAGAAAAGGATATGAAAAAGGAGCACATACCGACACGGGTGCAATAGCAGTAAAAACAGGAGTCTTTACTGGTCGATCTCCAAAAGACCGATACATTGTAAAAGATGAGATTACAAAAGACACCATTTGTTGGGATAAAGAAAGTGGTATTAGTTCACCAAACTACCCAACAACCAAAGCCATTTGGGACGATCTAAAAGCATTAACATTAGAGCAATTATCAACCTCTCCTAGATTATATGTGGTTGATGCGTTTTGCGGAACCAATCCAGATACACGTTTAAAAGTACGCTTCGTTATGGAAGTAGCTTGGCAAGCGCACTTTGTTACTAATATGTTTATTCGTCCGTCTATTTACGAAATAGAAAATTTTGGAAAACCAGATTTTATTGTGATGAATGGTTCAAAAGCAACCAATCCTAATTGGAAAAAACAAGGTTTAAATTCTGAAAACTTTGTCATGTTTAATTTAACAGAAAAAATCCAAATTATTGGAGGTACATGGTACGGTGGAGAAATGAAAAAAGGAATGTTTGCCATGATGAACTACTATCTACCATTAAAAGGAATGGCTTCCATGCACTGTTCTGCCAACGTAGGAGAAGAAGGTGATGTAGCTGTATTCTTTGGACTTTCAGGAACAGGAAAAACTACTTTATCTGCTGACCCAAAACGTTACTTGATTGGAGATGACGAACATGGTTGGGATGATAATGGAGTATTTAATTATGAAGGTGGCTGTTATGCCAAAGTGATCGACTTGAGCGAAAACAACGAACCCGATATCTGGAGAGCTATTAAACGTGATGCCTTGTTAGAAAATGTAATTGTCGATGAATATGGAGAAATCGATTATTACGATCATTCTATCACAGAAAATTCAAGAGTTTCGTATCCAATTTATCATATTAGCAAAATCGTTTTGCCTTCAAAAGCAGGACATGCTAAGAAAATTATTTACTTATCAGCTGATGCCTTTGGAGTGCTACCTCCAGTTTCAATCTTAGACGAAGATCAAGCTCAATACCACTTTTTGTGCGGATATACCTCTAAATTAGCAGGTACTGAAAGAGGAATTACAGCACCAGAACCTTCTTTTTCTCCTGCATTTGGTGAAGCATTCTTGACTTTACATCCAACAATGTACTCTAAAACGTTAATTGCAAAAATGAAAGAACATGGTGCAAAAGCTTATTTAGTAAATACAGGATGGAATGGAACTGGAAAAAGAATTTCCTTAAAAAACACTCGTGCAATAATCGACGCTATCATCAGTGGAGAAATCGATACAGTGCCAACAAAACACATTCCATATCTAAATTTGACCATCCCGACAGAATTACCAAATGTTAGCGAGGGCATTTTAGACCCAAGGGATACCTACAGTAACGATGAGGAATGGGAGATTAAAGCCCAAGATTTAGCTTCACGCTACATCAAATATTTTGAGCAATACACCAATACGGATGAAGGAAAACGATTGGTTGCAGCAGGACCAAACCTTGAACCGGTATTAAATTAATTTTTTTTTTAGTTGTGGCTTGGAACACTTATTTGGGCTAATATCATCAAGTAAGTGTTCTTTTTTTTTCGTAAACTAAGAAAAAATAGCGTTTTTACTAATTCGACACTGTTTTAACAAAATTATTACAAAAAAAGTAAAACAAAATTTGCTTTTATCGTTTGGTTTGCATTATATTTGCCGCATAAATTTTTACACACGAAAATGTTCGCAACTCAATTACATCATCATCATTTACATTATTGCTCTCAAGCGATGTGTTAATGGTATGTTTGTAAATCATCATATTTTAAAACCCGTTTGAGTACATCAAACGGGTTTTTTTATACCTATAAAGCTGTACTCAAATTTTATCAATCTAAACAAGAAAACTAAAATGAGTACACTAAAAATTGCTATCCAAAAATCAGGAAGATTAAACGAAGATAGCATCCAAATCCTAAAAGATGCCGGAATATCCATAGACAACGGTATCGATCAATTAAAAGCCGAAGCCTCTAATTTTCCTCTTGAAGTATTGTACTTGAGAAATTCGGACATTCCGCAATATCTTATCGATGGAGTAGTAGATATTGCTATTGTAGGCGATAATTTATTAGTCGAAAAAGGGAAAAACATTGAAGTAATTCAGAAGTTAGGTTTTTCTAAATGCAAAGTTTCGGTAGCTGTTCCAAAATCGTTCACTTATACTTCCGTAAAAGATTTGGAAGGCATGCGAATCGCCACTTCTTACCCAAATACAGTCATTAATTTTTTCAATTCCAAAGGTGTTACGGTTGATATTCACCAAATTTCAGGATCGGTGGAAATCGCCCCAAACATAGGTTTAGCCGATGCAATCGTAGATATTGTTTCTAGTGGTAGTACGTTGTTCAAAAACAATTTGAAAGAAGTTGAAGTGATTTTCAAAAGTGAAGCGGTTTTAGCCGTTTCACCTAAAGTAAGTAAGGAATCTCAAAAGATCATTGATACCTTGAAATTCAGAATTGAATCGGTGTTGAGAGCCAGAAGATCCAAATATATTTTGATGAATATTCCCAATGATAAAATCGATGCTGTAGGCAAAATTCTTCCTGTTTTGAGAAGCTTAACCGTATTACCATTGGCTCAAGAGGGATGGAGTAGTGTTCACTCGGTTATTGATAAAGATACGTTTTGGGAAGTCATCGATCAATTAAAAGAAGTTGGCGCCGAAGGAATTTTGGTTTGCCCAATTGAGAAAATGGTGTTATAAAGGAAATTCCAATATAAAAAATCCAAATTCCAAATAAAAATACTTCGAATTCACTCAGTATAAACTAAATATAGAAAACAGCTTTGCGAACTTAGCGTTTTTAAAAACTAAGAATAAAAAAAACCTTGCGCCTTTGCGGTTAAAAAAAATAGAATAATGAACAAAATATACAATCCAAAACCCGAAACGTGGTCAATCCTCTTAGAAAGACCCACGAAAACAGTAGATGATATAGAAGCTACTGTAAAAGAAATTTTTAAGGAAGTACAAAAAAAGGGTGACGAAGCCATTACCAAATACACTTCTCTTTTTGATGGAGTTGCTGTAGCCAATCTTGAGGTTACTGCAGAGGAAATCAATGAGGCGATTGCATCAATTCCTCAAGAATTACAAGACGCTATTCAATTGGCAAAATCCAATATTGAAAAATTCCATACCGCTCAAAAAACGACTCGTGTAAGCGTAGAAACCACTCCAGGTGTTGCTTGTTGGCAAGAAAAACGTCCGATTCAAAAGATTGGGTTGTACATTCCAGGTGGAACAGCTCCTTTGTTTTCGACCGTTTTAATGTTGGCCGTTCCAGCGAATATTGCGGGTTGTAAGGAAATTGTTTTGTGTTCTCCTCCAGACAAAAAAGGAAAAATCAATCCAGCCATTTTGTATGCCGCACAATTGTGTGGGGTAACCAAAATTTTGAAGGTGGGTGGCATTCAGGCCATTGCAGGATTGACTTTTGGTACAGCTGCAATTCCTAAAGTGTATAAAATTTTCGGACCAGGAAATCAATTTGTGACGGTAGCCAAACAATTAGCCACTCAGTTTGGGGTTGCTATAGATATGCCTGCGGGACCATCAGAATTATTAATCGTAGCAGATGATACAGCTGTTCCAGCCTTTGTAGCTTCGGATTTATTGTCGCAAGCGGAACACGGTACCGATAGTCAAGTGATTTTAGTTTCGACTTCAAAAGAAGTAATTGATGCGGTTGAAACTGAAATCCAAACACAATTGGAAGTACTGCCAAGAAAAGCCATTGCAACAAAAGCTATTGAAAACTCTAAATTGATTTATGTTGAAAATGACCAAATTGCTTTAGACTTGATTGACGAATATGGACCTGAACATTTCATTGTTTGCGCTCAGAACGAAGATTTTTATGTAAATAACATTGGTAATGCAGGGTCTGTTTTTATTGGAAATTACACCCCAGAAAGCGCTGGAGATTATGCTTCAGGAACCAATCACACTCTGCCAACTAATGGTTATGCTAAAAATTATAGTGGTGTCAATTTGGATAGTTTTTTGAAATCGATGACATTTCAAAAAATTACAGCTGAGGGCATTCAAAACATTGGCCCTGCTATTGAACTAATGGCGGAGGCTGAAGGATTACAAGCTCATAAAAATGCGGTGACGTTGAGATTGAAAGATTTAAAAATTTAAAAATTGAAAGAAATGAATTTCAATATAAATGATATTATTCGCGAGAATGTAAAAAAAATGAAACCTTATTCTTCCGCTCGTGACGAATTTGAAGATTTTGATACCGCTCAAATGATTTTCTTGGATGCGAATGAAAATCCGTTTGAAAATGGCGTAAATCGCTATCCAGACCCGCAGCAACAATCGGTAAAATCGATTTTAGGGCAAAATAAAGGCTTGCAAAAGAAACAAATCCTACTTGGAAACGGTAGTGACGAGGTGCTAGATTTATTGTTTAGAGGATTTTGTGAGCCAAAAATCGATAACATTATCACATTGCCACCAACCTATGGAATGTATAGTGTTTTGGCCAATTTGAATGATGTAACCAACAAAGAAGTGTTGTTGACCAATGAATTTCAACCCAATGTAGAAGCTATTTTGGAAGCAGTGGACGCCAATACCAAAATCATCTTTCTCTGTTCGCCGAACAATCCAACAGGCAACTCGTTTTCGGATGAAAGTGTGGTGTATTTGTTGAATAATTTCAACGGATTAGTGGTTATTGATGAAGCTTATATCGACTTTTCTAAAAAAGCCAGTTGGGTCAACGAATTGGACGCTTATCCTAATTTGGTCATTACACAAACCTTGTCCAAAGCCTACGGGTTGGCAGGCATCCGACTTGGAATTTGCTATGCTTCAGAAGCTATTATTGGGGTATTGAATAAGATTAAACCGCCTTACAATGTCAATGAATTAACGCAGCAAAGAGCGATTGAACGTTTGCAACAACCTGCTAAAATTGATTTAGAAATTGCTTCAATTATTGCGCAAAGAGAACTTTTACTTAAAGCATTACTTAAAGTAAATTTTGTTGAGGTTGTTTATCCAACAGAAGCGAATTTTGTTTTGATTAAAGTGGATGATGCCAACAAAAGATACGATGAGTTAATTGCCAAAGGTATTGTGATTCGTAACCGAACTACGCAACCCCTTTGCGACAATTGTTTGCGATTGACGATTGGGACAGAAATAGAAAATAAGAAATTGATAGAAGCTTTATTAGCCATTTAGTAGTAGAGAACCGTAAATTGCGTGAGGGATGTAGTGGAGCTCTTTTTGTAACGGAGGAACGGAGTTACAAAAAAGCGGGAACGGAAGCCCGACCCACCTTTTTCTGGTGGGGCACGCCCAAATAAACAATATAAAATAAGATGAAAAAAGTACTTTTTATAGACCGTGACGGAACACTAGTTTTAGAACCAGAAGGGTATCAGTTGGACAGTTTGAGTAAATTAGAATTTTACCCAAAGGCGTTTCAATATATGGCAAAAATCGCCAAAGAATTGGACTACGAATTAGCGATGGTTACCAATCAGGATGGTTTGGGAACCGCTAGTTTTCCTGAAGAGACGTTTTGGCCTACGCAAAATTTTATTTTGAGAGCTTTTGAGAACGAAGGCGTTTTGTTTGATGATATTTTTGTGGACCGCTCGTTTCCAGAAGATAATGCGCCAACACGCAAGCCTAGAACGGGAATGTTGACCAAGTATATTAACAATCCGAATTATGATTTAGCGAATTCTTTTGTGTTAGGCGACCGCTTGACCGATGTAGAATTGGCCAAAAATCTAGGAGCCAAAGCCATTTTCTTGAAGCAAGAAGAAGGGTTGGGAGCAGCAGAATTATCAAGTAAAAAAGAGGAATTAGAGGCTATAATTGCGTTGCAAACTACTGATTGGAAAGCGATTTATGAGTTTTTGAAATTAGAAGCTCGTTCTGCCAATATTGCTAGAAAAACGAACGAAACCGATATTACCATTCAACTGAACTTGGACGGAACAGGAAAAAGCAAAATCGACACAGGAATTGCTTTTTTTGACCATATGTTGGACCAAATTGCGCGTCACGGACAAATGGATTTGGAAATTTCGGTAAAAGGTGATTTAGAAGTAGACGAACACCACACTATTGAAGATACGGCCATTGCTTTGGGAGAAGTTTTTGCTAAAGCCTTAGGCAATAAATTAGGGATAGAGCGCTATGGCTTTTGTTTGCCAATGGACGATTGTTTGTCGCAAGTGGCGATTGATTTTGGCGGAAGAAATTGGTTGGTTTGGGAAGCTGAATTCAAGCGTGAAATGGTAGGGAAAATGCCAACTGAGATGTTTTATCACTTCTTCAAATCCTTTTCAGACGGGGCAAAAGCGAACATCAACATCAAAGCGGAAGGCACCAATGAACACCACAAAATCGAAGCGATTTTTAAGGCTTTCGCCAAAGCTATTAAAGTAGCCGTGAAACGCGATACAGAGAAAATGATTTTACCAAGTACGAAGGGAATGTTGTAGCCCCCTAACCCCCGAAGGGGGAATTACAAAGTTTGAAATTAAAAATATGGAAAAAAATAAAACACAATCTACTTCAACTCCCCCTTCGGGGGCTGGGGGGATTGTCATCATAAATTACGGCGCAGGAAACATTCAAAGCATTATGTTTGCCATTGAACGATTGGGATACAAAGCGGTTTTGAGTAACAATCCTGAGGAGATAAAAGCAGCAGATAAAGTCATTTTTCCCGGTGTGGGAGAAGCGAGTTATGCAATGAAAATGCTAAAAGAAAGCGGACTAGACACCTTGATTCCAACCTTGAAACAACCTGTTTTAGGAATTTGTTTGGGGATGCAGCTGATGTGTCAATCCTCCGAAGAAGGGAATACAAAAGGTTTGGGGATTTTTGATGTGGATGTAATCAAGTTTTCTTCAAAGGTGAAAGTACCTCAGATGGGCTGGAACACGATTTACAATCTAAAATCGGATTTGTTCAAAGGCATTGCTGAGAATGAATATATGTATTTGGTGCATAGTTTTTATGCGCCACTTTGCAAGGAGACCATTGCAACTACAAACTATGAATTGGAGTATTCATCAGCTTTAGAGAAAGACAATTTTTTCGGAACACAATTTCATCCTGAAAAGAGCGGTGATGTTGGCGAGCAAATTTTAAACAACTTTTTAAACCTTAAACTTTAAACAAATTATGCGAATAATACCCGCAATAGATATTATCGAAGGAAAATGTGTGCGTTTGTCCAAAGGTGACTACGATACCAAAATTATTTATAATGAGAATCCACTGGAAGTCGCTAAATCATTCGAGGCACACGGAATTGAGTATTTGCATTTGGTAGATTTGGATGGAGCCAAATCGAGCCAAATTGTCAATTATAAAATATTGGAACAAATAGCTACTAAAACGAAATTGAAGATTGATTTTGGCGGTGGTTTGAAATCCGATGCCGACTTAAAAATTGCTTTCGAAAGTGGTGCCAACCAAATCACAGGAGGAAGCATAGCCGTAAAAAATCGAGCCATTTTTGAGAAATGGATTGCTGAATATGGTTCGGATAAAATCATTTTGGGAGCAGATGCCAACAATGAAAAAGTGGCTGTTTCAGGCTGGTTGGAGGATTCGAATGAGGATTTGATTCCGTTTATTCAAGATTATCAAAGCAAAGGTATTCAGTATGTGATTTGCACAGATATCGCCAAAGACGGAATGCTAGAAGGCCCTAGTTTTGATTTGTATGCAAAAATTTTGAACCAATGTAATGTCATATCGAGTATGTCACCTCGAGCGAAGTCGAGAGGCGAGATAAAATTGATTGCTTCTGGAGGGATTTCCACCTTCGATGAATTGCCTAAATTAGCAGAACTAGGTTGTGAAGGAACCATCATCGGTAAAGCGATTTATGAAGGAAGAATCACGCTGAAACAATTAGAAAAATTCATTTTAAGTTCATAGTTGATAGTTAATGGTTTGTAGTTGAAATATTGAACCATTAACCCAAAACAACAAACAATAAACAACGTTATGCTTACAAAAAGAATAATTCCTTGCTTGGATATAAAAAACGGACGAACTGTAAAAGGGGTGAATTTTGTCGATTTACGCGATGCGGGCGACCCAGTAGAATTGGCCAAAATCTATTCACAAGAAGGGGCAGATGAATTGGTGTTTTTGGACATTTCGGCTACTGAGGAGCGACGCAGCACCTTGATTGACTTGGTGCGAAAAGTGGCGGCTACTATCAATATTCCCTTTACGGTGGGTGGTGGTATTTCGTCTGTTGAAGATGTGGAAGTACTCCTTCAAAATGGTGCTGATAAAGTGTCTATCAATTCTTCGGCAGTAAAAAATCCTCAATTGATTAATGACTTAGCGCAGAAATTTGGTAGCCAATGTATTGTGGTTGCTATCGATGCCAAACAAATAGAAGGCGAATGGATGGTGCATTTGGTAGGAGGGAAGGTACCAACGGAAATTCGCCTGTTCGATTGGGCGAAAGAAGTAGAACAACGCGGTGCGGGGGAAATACTCTTTACTTCTATGAATCACGATGGAACCAAAAATGGTTTTGCCAACGAAGCTTTAGCGCAACTATCGCAATTGGTTAATATTCCTATTATTGCTTCAGGAGGCGCTGGAAACATTCAGCATTTTGTGGATACCTTTATTGACGGAAAAGCCGATGCAGCTTTGGCAGCTAGCGTATTTCATTTCAAAGAAATTGAAATTAAAACACTAAAAAAAGAACTTAAAAATAATACTATAGAAGTCAGAATTTAAGTCTTATTACTTAATTCTCAATACTTAATACTAACAAAAATGAATGTAGATATTAAAAGTGCTCACGGATTAATTCCAGCCATCATTCAGGATGCTGAAACCAAAAATGTCTTGATGTTGGGCTATATGAACGAAGAATCGCTTCAAAAAACCATAGATACTCAAAAAGTAACCTTCTTTAGCCGTTCGAAACAACGATTGTGGACCAAAGGAGAAGAAAGTGGTAATTTTTTAGAATTGGTTTCCATTAAAAATGATTGTGATGGTGATACCTTATTGATTCAGGCAAAACCAGTGGGACCTACTTGTCATACTGGCGCTGATACGTGTTGGCAAGAAGAGAATTCCGCAAATTATGGCTTTATCTCACAATTGGAGTCGACCATAAAAACGCGTCGTGAAAATGCCGATTCTGAGAAGAGTTATGTGGCTTCTTTATTTGAAAAAGGCATCAATAAAATTGCTCAAAAAGTAGGAGAGGAAGCTGTTGAAGTGGTTATTGAAGCCAAAGATGATAACGATGATTTGTTCTTGAGTGAAAGTGCCGATTTACTTTTTCATTACTTGATTTTATTGCAAGCCAAAGGGTTTCAATTGAATGATGTAGTGGAAGTATTGAAGGGAAGGCAGAAGTAGCCTTTTGAAACAAAAAAATAAGGTTTCTAGAAGTAAGTGACTTAACTAGAAACCTTATTTATGCATGATAAATTTTATTGTTGTTCAGTTGTTGTTTCTACAACTTCATTTTCGGCAGTTATTGCTACATCATTTTCTTTCTTAGAAAATAAATTCATTATCTTATTTTTAAATGCCCCAAAAAGACCAATTAAGGTAATAACAATAATTTTTCCAAACTTCGCTAGAATAGCAAAAAAACCAACTTTGGTTAATACCTTGCCAGCGACTAAACCTCCTATTGTCCAAGCAGCCACATTATCAATTGAACTATCAAACTCTGCATACGTATATCCTTTGTTAAAAGAAACGATATCAATAACTTTATTAATATCCTTCTGTACCAAAGGTAATTCTGAAGTACCAGCAATAGCATTTAAAACTAAAACTCCTTTTCTACCTAGAATTCTAATGTTATAATTTAGTGTGTTTTGTACTTCTGAACCAAACTTTATTTCTTTTGCCCAATGCAAGATTTTCTTTTCCTTATCATAAAATGGGGTGGAAGCCCATCCTACTATGGTGATAGGTTCGTATCCCTCTTTTTTTCTTTCAATATTTTCTTCTTTGGTATCCTCTTTAATTTGTGTTAACAATTCGTCATAATCAATATCGTCGGCATCTTTATCTTCTACATAGCCAATTTCATCATATTGAATATTAAAGACATATCCCTTTTGACTTAAAACACCTTGATTTTCAGGAAGCAATAATCCAAGTGTGATGTTTTCTGTTTTTGGATTTCCCCATAAATCAACAAGAACTCTTTCTGCTTGTTCTGCATTTAAATACTTAAATCCTTTAGGAACAGTAATGGTACCTATTCCATTTTTTAAAGTAATGCTACCTCTTTCGTAAGTAAAGGTTTGTTCAATCGAGTCTATTTTTTGTGCACTATTATCTTGTGCAAATGATAGAATGGAATAGCAATACAGCATCACAATGAACATACTTCTTTTCAACAATAAATTCATAATTTAACAGATTTTGTGTTAGTTTGTTAGTAAAGATTAATTATTTATTGTGGTATTTTCAACTTGAATGTTTTCAAATATATAAAATTTTCTTACACTGAAGAAGGTTGTTAAAAATAATTTTCTTAATAATATTTTGTTAATAAAAATAAATAAACAAGACTGTTGTATGTATAAAAAACAGGATGCTTTTTTAGCAATTGAATAAATGAAATGCAGATAAAATCTAAAAAAGTATGTAGTTTTGAAAAAAACTATACCCGATGAAAAAAATAGCTATCCTTCTATTGATGACTTCGTTTTCGGTCAGTAAAGCCCAAGGATTATTGAATAAAAAGGAAACCACTTTTACCCGACAAGACAGTCTTAGAGGTAGCGTTACCAAAGAACGCGCTTGGTGGGATTTGAAACATTATCACTTAGCCATCAAAGTGAATCCTTCGGATAGCACCATTTCGGGATCGAATACTATTCGCTACCAAGTGCTTCAAGAGAATTCGGTGTTGCAAATTGACTTGCAAAATCCGATGGCCATTACCAATGTCACTCAAGACGGAAAACCATTGACCTATAAGCGAGAGGGAAATGTTTATTTTATCACTTTAACGGCTCCTCAAAAAGTAGGAAACACCAAAGAAATTGTGGTGTTTTATGGAGGAAAACCTAAAGTAGCAGTCAATCCGCCTTGGGATGGAGGGATTACTTGGAAAAAAGATAAAAACGGAAATCCGTTTATCGCCTCGTCTTGTCAAGGATTGGGCGCTAGTGTTTGGTGGCCTTGTAAGGACCATATGTATGACGAAGTCGAAGAAGGAATGCGCATCAGTGTTAATGTTCCTGGCAACTTGACGGATGTTTCTAACGGGCGTTTGCAAAGTGTACAAAAAGAAAAAGACGGTACCAAAACCTTTCATTGGGTGGTTAAAAATCCAATCAATAATTATGGGGTGAACATTAATATTGGCGATTATGTTTCTTTTTCTGAAAAATACAAAGGAGAAAAAGGCGACTTGGATTGTATATACTACGTATTGCGTGATGATTTGGACAAAGCCAAAAAACAATTTCAAGATGTACCCAAAATGCTAAAAGCTTTTGAGCATTGGTTTGGACCTTATCCGTTTTATGAAGACAGCTACAAGTTGGTGCAGGCTCCATATTTGGGTATGGAACACCAAAGTAGTGTAACCTACGGCAATAAATTTCTGAATGGTTATTTAGGACGCGATTTGAGTGGAACGGGTTGGGGAATGAAGTTTGATTTTATCATCATTCACGAGTCGGGGCACGAGTGGTTTGCGAACAACATTACTTATAAAGACATCGCCGATATGTGGATTCACGAAAGCTTTACCAATTATTCGGAGAGTTTGTTTTTGGAATACTACTTTGGTAAAGAAGCGGGATATACTTATGTCCGCGGCATTCGAAAAAACATCGAAAATGACAAACCAATTATTGGAGTTTATGATGTAAATAATGAAGGTTCTGGAGATATGTACTACAAAGGCGCCAATATGCTGCATACTTTGCGACAAGTGGTAAACAATGACGATAAATGGCGTGAAATCTTGCGCGGTTTGAATGCTACTTTTTACCATCAAACAGTGACGACACAGCAAATTGAAAGTTATTTGAGCGAAAAAATAGGAAGAGATTTGACGCCTGTTTTTAACCAGTATTTGCGTGATACTCGTATTCCAACTTTGGAGTATTTCTTTAAAAATAATCAGTTGGGTTATCGTTGGGCGAATAGTGTGGCCAATTTCAATCTTCCTGTAAAAGTAATTCTGAATGGTACTGTACAAATTTTGGAACCGAATAACGAATGGAAAATGTTGCCTTTGGGAACAACAGAAAAACCAACACTTGAAGTGGATAACAACTATTATGTGGGCAGTTACAACATAACGGACTAAGTTCCAAGAATGAAAAATAAAAAAGCTTTCTGAAGTCTAGTACTAGTTCAGAAAGCTTTTTTTAGTTTCATAAAGGAAATAAAATTGAGGCTTACTCGTGATTATTTTTGCAAAAATGACTTTTAAAGTTGCTTTTCAAACAATTGAATTTGACTTTTAAGCCGTTCGATTAGCATAGTCATCATTCTTTTATTCAGGTTGGAAGAATTTTGAATGTAATTTTGATACTCTTCTAAAGTAAAGAGGGCAATAATGGTTCCTTTTAAAGCATTTCGAAATTTTACATCTTTTTGAATTGAATTCTCAACCAAAGCGAGCTTTTTTTCAAGGGAAAGTTCATGAAAATCTCTTTTATTTTTGTTGATGTAATGCTCAAACATTGCGAGGAACAAATCATTCTGAAGCTTCAATATCGGCCTAAGCACTTGATTTTGAAATTTTTCTTCAGTTGAAGATTGAGCCGTTATCACTCCAATTGTATCGCCTCTGAATTCTTTTAACAAAAGTTCACGCTGTGTCATTTTTTTTCTTTAAAGTTAATCAAAAAGGCAGTTTATTTTTTTATAAATTTGAAGATAAACCTAAAAGAAATGAGATTTCATACCAGAAAATGGGTAAAACCCGAAGATTTAAACCCAAACGGCACCTTGTTTGGAGGTCGTTTGTTAGCTTGGCTTGATGAAGAACTAGCACTGTACACCATCATTCAGCTCGAAAATTCCAGAATTGTAACCAAATACATGTCTGAAATTAATTTTACCAGTTCAGCCAGACAAGGCGATATTATTGAAATTGGGATTGATGTGGTAAAGTTTGGTAGGACGTCTTTAATTTTAAAATGTGAAGCGCGCAACATGATGACAAGAGAAACCATTATTACCATTGACAAAACAACTATGGTTAATTTAGGAACCGATGGAAAACCACAGCCGCATGGGAAAACAGAAATTGAATTTGTGAAAGACAGATTATAAAATAGACCCGAAATAAACATGCCCCAAAAAGTGAGATACTATTCGGGGCATTTTTATAGAAAGAAAATTCAAACAGGATTATGTAATTTCTGCCTTAAATCTAGCTTATTACAGTGACTCCGTTTTTAAAAAAGTATGATCGGAAGGCATCTCATAAAGTTCCAAATAAAAATAGGGTACCGAGGCAATAACATGATCAAAAATATCGGCCATAATGTATTCGTAATTGACCCAGCGTTTGTCTGTTGAAAAGGCATAAATTTCTAAAGGCATTCCGTGCGGCGTGGGCTGAAGTTGACGACACATCATGGTAAGATTTTTATTCAAACCAGCATGTTGATGCAAATATTGATTGATATACTTTCTGAATAATCCTAAATTCGTCATGTTTCGACCATTAATTGCCAACGATTTATCAATAGCATTCGCTTGATTAAACCTTTCAATTTCATCTTTTCGAGTTTGAATATAGGGCTGAACCAATTCTACTTTTTGTAAATTATCTAATTCAAAATCTTCTAAAAATCGAATCGTACTCGCTTTGATTAAAATATGTCTTTTAATTCGTCTTCCATCAGAATTAAGCATTCCTCGCCAGTTTTGAAACGAATCCGAACTTAAACTATAAGTAGGTATCGTGGTGGTGGTATTGTCAAAATTACGAACTTTTACGGTAGCCAAATTAATTTCGATCACGTCACCATCAGCGCCATAACGTTCCATCGTAATCCAATCACCAATACGAACCATATCATTTATAGCAACTTGAACACTAGCCACAAATCCTAAAATGGTATCTCTAAAAATCAAAATGACGATAGCAGAAACAGCTCCTAAAATAGTTAGCATTTCTTTTTGACTAATCCCGAAAATTTTAGAAATAATGACAGAGATGCCAAACATCCATAGCACTATCATAATGACTTGAATAAAACTATCTACGGGTTTATCACTAAACCTTGGATTTGTTTTAAATAATCCTGAGTAGTATTTAATAGGGATCGAATGATCCATAAAATCAATAGTACGATGTAGACGCCAACTAATTTCCCAAAAACATCTTCCCAGTAATCATAACGTTTTAAAATTATAGGTACTGATTTGTAAATCAAAGTAAACGGGATTAGCTGCGCAATATAAATTACCGTTTTGTTGGATATGATCAAATCATCAAATTTGGTTTTTGTCTTTAGCGCAATAATAGCCATTGCTGTCACAAACAAAAAACGAAATAGCATATAAATGGAATAGGTCAGAATGATCAAAACAATGATATTCAACACTAGACTTACATAGGAAGAAAACGAATAACCCAAACCCCATCCTCGAAATATAGGGTAGAGGAAATTAAAAATATGATCCAAAATATTACCCATTGCTCAAATATTTCTTTTCAATATAAAAAGTTCCAAACGGAATTAAAGAGCCCAAAAGGATAATTAATAACGTCAGAAAAGACCATTTTTGCGCGTTTTTTAGGAGTACAGCCAATACAACATACCCAATAAACAATACACCATGACTCATACCAATTGGATACAATAAAGTTTTATATATTTCTAAATTATTGGGTTTGATAAATAACATATTCGCTAATAAAATCAGATAGGAGCATCCTTCTAAAATGGCAGTAATTTTGAATGTTTTGAACATTTTGATTGTATTTTTTTTATTTAAGGCCCAAAATTAAGGATTCTTATTGATTATAACGTTTGTGAACTCAAAGTAATTTACATTTACACTTTCAACACTTGAAGATGAGTAAACGCGATCTAAAAAAATATGTTGCTCAGTTAACAAAAGAGCAACTGGAAGAACAAATTTTGGAATTGTACGATAAACTAAGTACCGTAAAAGTGTACTATAATTTTGTCTTTCAACCTAAAGAAGAAGAGTTGATTCGTGAGGCCAAAACCAAAATTGCACATGAATATTTCCCAGTTATGAAATCAGGGACCAAAAGACAACCTAAAGCAAAAATGAGACGATCGGTTGCTCAAAAGTACATTAAGCATTTTATCACACTTGGCGTAGATCCGTATCGTATAGCCGATGTAATGCTTTTTGCCATTGAAATAGGACAAACCCATGCTTTAGAAAACAAAACAACTTCAGATGCCTTTTTAAAAAGTACTTTCAACTCTTTTGCGCAAGCGTTAGACTTTTGTATCCGTCATGGAATTTTTGTTGATTTCAAAAGTAGAATGGAGGCCATCACTACTGAAATTACCTTACAAAAATGGAAAAATAGTGCTGATTTTGAAATAGTACTAGAAAAAACAACCAAATTTTAAAGCTGCTTAATAAAATTATTGGTTTCAGACTATAAAAATTTATTTTAATAGTAGTGCAATAACTCTTTTTAAAGCGTAGTTTTGCAAAAATCCAAAATTTATAATGTTAGAAGACGCTTTAGAAATTCAAGTTGAAGTTAAAAAAGAATTATATGCTTATCAAAAAGGTGACATTGACGCCATTTTTGAGCGCATAGATAACGCCCCAATCAATCATCATTTATTATATCAATTACCAACAGGTGGAGGAAAAACGGTTGTTTTTTCTGAAATCGTACGTAGATATTTATCTCAACATGATAAAAAAGTAGTGGTTTTAACTCATAGAATCGAATTGTGCAAGCAAACCTCGAAGATGCTGAAAGGTTTTGGAGTTAAGAACAAAATCATCAATAGTAAAGTCAAAGAATTACCCGATCAAAATGATTATTCTTGTTTCGTTGCTATGGTCGAAACCTTGAAAAACCGTATCAATGATGAGAAATTGCACTTAGACAATATTGGATTGGTCATTATTGATGAGGCGCATTACAATTCTTTCAGAAAACTATTGAGTTCATTCAAAAACGCCTTTATACTTGGAGTTACAGCTACGCCGCTAAGTTCCAATATCAAATTACCGATGCATCAAAGCTACAATGAACTTATAGTTGGAGATACCATTGGTTCACTTATCGAAAAAGGATTTTTGGCTCGTGCGGTTACCTATAGCTATGATGTTGGTTTGACCTCATTAAAAGTAGGTATTAATGGTGATTATACTGTTAAATCATCAGACGATCTTTATACCAATACCCTAATGCAAGAGAAGTTATTGTATGCCTATACTGAACGTTCTTTGGGAAAAAAAACATTGATTTTTAATAATGGTATAAACACTTCGCTATATGTTTACGAAACTTTTCGTGAGGCAGGATATCCTATTCGTCATTTAGACAATACTAGTAATAATGACGAGCGTAAAGAAATATTACATTGGTTCAAGCATACACCTGATGCCATTTTAACATCGGTTGGAATTTTAACAACAGGTTTTGATGAACCTACCGTGGAAACCATTATCTTAAATAGAGCGACAAAATCGTTGACTTTGTACTTTCAGATGATTGGACGTGGCTCTAGAAAATTACCTGGAAAGGATGAGTTTACCGTAATTGATTTAGGAAACAATGCGGCTCGATTTGGACTTTGGAGTGAACCGGTAAACTGGCAACATATTTTTAAATCGCCCGAATTTTATCTTGAAAATCTTAGAGACGATCAAGAAATTGAATTGCATTTTAAATACCAAATGCCTCCAGAATTAAGAGCGAAATTTAGTAAAACTGAGGTGGTAACCTTTGATGTTGATGAAGAACATAAATTAGCGATCAAGCAGAATTTACGTTCCAAAGTAGTGTTGGATAAATCCTTGGATCAGCATGCTTCTATGTGCGTTGACAATACAGAATTACCTCAAGAAGCTAGGGCGTTAGCCAAAGAATTAGAGAATGATATTGACTGCAGAATTAAGCGTTATTCCAAATGTTTAAGCCAATGTAGTAAAAATTACCGCGAATGGTTAGTAGATGATTATAAACAAAAGCTAACCTTACTTATTGGTAAAAAATACCGTGAAAAAATCATGAATGAATTAGATTAAAAGATGTAGAGTGCTACTTAAAAATCACTTTTCAATTTAGTTCACTTTTAAATTATAACAATAATACTTACTCATATGTCAAAACAATTCTCCGATTTAGGGCTTTCAGCACCCATTGTAAAAGCGATTACCGAAAGGGGAATTGTTATACCAACTGAAATTCAAGCAAAGATTATTCCTCTAGCATTAAGCAACAAAACAGATCTTGTTGGAATTGCCAAAACAGGTACAGGGAAAACTGCCGCTTTTGGCTTACCCATTTTGAATTTAATTGACAGCTCAAAGCAATCGATTCAAGCAGTAATTTTAGTGCCCACGAGAGAATTAGGGAATCAAATTTTTGAAAATTTAACCGAATTTTCAAAATATCAACCAGAAGTTTCAATAGCAGTGACCTGTGGAGGAGTCCCAATCAAACCTCAAGTAGAGCGTTTGTTACAACCTACACATATTATCATTGCAACTCCTGGAAGACTTATCGACTTAATTGAGCGTAAAGCAATCAACTTAGCTCATACTACATTTTTGGTATTGGACGAAGCAGATGAAATGGTTTCAGTACTAAAAGACAGTATTGATACTATTATTGCCGAATTACCAAAAAATCGTCAAACTTTTTTGTTTACCGCAACATTACCCGGAACTATAAAACAGCTTATTCAAAATTACCTAAATAAAAATGTTGTTCAAGTTAGTGCCAACATGGAAACCATGGGTAATCAAGGCATTGATCACCATTACATAGTGGTTGATCCCATTGAAAAGTTAGATGTTTTGATGCATTTTTTAAATACTAAAGAAGGGGAGCGCGGTATCATTTTTTGTAAAACTAAAGCTGCCGTAAATAAATTGGCTAAGAATCTGGCGATCAATAAATTTTCGTCTGGAGCATTGCATGGTAGTTTATCGCAAGGAATACGTGATCGAATTATGGATCAATTCCGCCAAGGACATATTAATATACTGATTGCAACCGATTTGGCCGCGCGTGGCATTGATGTAGCAGCTATTTCATATGTAGTAAATTATCATCTACCTGATACTTATGAAGCCTATGTACACCGAAGTGGACGAACCGCTAGAGCTGGAGCCAAAGGATTATCATTGACCGTTTTACAACCAGAAGAAGAAGTTGAAATTACTAATTTTGAAAAAGAGTTAGGCATTCAATTTTCTAAATATCAAAAACCTTCGTCAACTAGTATTGAAGAAAATAATGCTTTTTTGTGGGCAAAACAGATTTTTAAAACAAAGCCAAATCACGAATTGGACACTGAGTTTAAAACTAAAATAAAAACAATTTTTCATCATTTAACCAAAGAAGAATTGATTGAGAAACTAATTGCAAATTATTGGGCACAAAACAAAGTGGATATTCAAGAAAAGCCAGTTAAAAAATTTAAAGGCTAAATATTTTTTTTAACTTATATTTTTAAAGTGCAATCATTTGTAATGAATGATTGTATTTTTTTAAAGATTATAATTTACAAAAATATACTTAGTTTTAATACAGTTCAAAAACAAGTATTTTCTATTGTCATCTTTTGAACTATAATTTATATTATGTAAAATAGAAAAATGTAAAATTGAAACTATTTAAATAATAATTACAATATACAGATTACATACCGATTTAGTATTTTTAAAACTTAAGCAAAAAAAAACCTTCAGTCAAAGGTGTTTTACTTTTATTTTGAGAATATTATTTTACTTCAAATCATATAATCAAATTTTCCCAAGCTAATTCAATTCTAGTTTTCAAAATTCTATATTCTAATTTTTCTATTAGTTTATCTGATTTTTGATTATCAACCGTTACGCGTAATTGGTAACAAAAGTTGTAGCATCGTTTGCACCCGCTCGCCAAACTTGTTCAAACGGCACTAAAGCTCCCCAAATAGCACGTCCTTTAACCGAAGGACTTCCGTATTTAATAGTAATAGTAGCGCCATTAATGTTGCCTGTTACTGATTCTGCAAGACTTCCTGTTTTTGTTTGTGACCAACCAATTACACTTATTAAAAAGAAGAAAAATAATACTAATTTTTTTGAGTTTGCTTTCATGTTTTTTTTAGTTAAATTTAGTAGTTAAAAGTACTTTAAGTCTAGCTATATTTGTAAATAAAACTCATTTTTTAAGAAATAATTTTGATATTTGTAAATCAATGAGTTAACCATTACTTTTAAGTATAACTAATTTAATTATTTTTTTTATACGACCTTAAATCTTACTTTTTATTATGAATACAGTGGCTGAACGTATTGCTGATTTTCTTAAAGAATATCCACCCTTCAACAACTTAACTTTTGCTGAGCTTTCTGAAATTGCAATAAACATTCGAGTTATCTATCTTGAAAAGCATCAAACATTATTTCAAATTAATGATATTCTTCACGACTGTTTTTACGTAATTGCATCTGGAACCGTTAATTTGTCTGTTATTTCTGATGCAGAAGAAACGCTTTTACACAAATGCAATCAAGGTGATATTTTTGGCTTACGTCCTTTTTTTGCTAAAAATAATTACATGATGACCGCAAAAGCTCGTGAGGAAAGCATCGTGTACGCTATTCCAATTGCCGTATTTAGGCCTTTTGTGAGCAATAATTCAATGGTTTTGAATTTTTTATTAGAAAGTTTTGCCGCCACCTCAAGATTTTCTAACGATAAAGATAAATATGGGAATGCGATGATTTCTGATAATGTTTTTTTTCCAGAACAACAATCTGAAATTCAATATTTCCAATCACTTTCATATAATACTTCACCGTTAACCACTACTTCCAAAACAGTCATTAAAGATATCGCTCAAATAATGACAGAAGAAGTTGTGAACAATGTTTTAATTTGTGAAAAAAACTATCCAATTGGCATTGTAACGGATCAAGATATGCGATCCAAAGTGGCAACTGGACGCTATTTGATTACGGATACTGTTGATAAAATTATGGATTCACCAGTAATTCCGGTAGTTGAAAGTATTTCATTGGCAGAAGCTCAATTACTAATGCTAAAACATAATGTTACGCATTTATGTGTTACGCTTGATGGTACTACGCAATCTGTAGTTAAAGGAATTATATCCGAACATGACTTGATTATTGCACAAGCAAGCAATCCTGGAGTAATGATCAAAGAAATTAAGCGATCTTTAACTTCCAAAGATTTAAAACAAATCCGTGAACGATTGACCGATTTGATTCAAAATGCAATTAATAAGAATATTCCCCTTTATCACGTAGCTAATATTGCCAGTGAGATCAATTTAGCAATTATAAAAAGAAGTGTAGAATTGTCTATATTAGATATGGGCTCCCCTCCTGCTCGTTTTGCTTGGTTTAGTATTGGGAGTCAAGGGCGTAAGGAGCAATTATTGTTTACAGATCAAGACAGTATGTTGATTTTTGAAGATGTACCAGCCGATCAATATCGTAATGTCAAAGATTATTTTATTAAATTAGCCAAAAGAACAACATCAACATTAGAAAAAGTAGGCTATCCTGTTTGTCCAGAAAACCATATGGCTGGCAATTTGCAATGGAGTAAATCATTATCAGATTGGATCAAACAATTCAATAGTTGGATGAATACTCCTGGAGAAAACAGTAACAATATGAGTAGTATATTCTTCGATTATGAGTTGGTTTTTGGAGACGACAAGTTAGAGGAAGCTATTGGAAATGTAGTTTTGCAAAACGCAAAAAACAATACCTTATTTTTTGACTTTCTCGGAAACCATGTTTTAAAAAATAATACTCCGCTTACTTTTTTCAAGAAATTCATTTTAGAGGAAGACGCTATCAATCGTAATAAATTTGATATTAAAACACGTGCACTAATGCCGTTAATTGATGGAGCTCGATTATTTGCTTTATATTTCAATTTGAAAGGAATAAACAATACCTATCTCAGATATAAGCAATTGGCCATTGTCGATCCAAATAATGAAGAGATTTATTTGAATTGTGCGGATGCTTTTATTACATTGTCTAAAATTAGAACTAATGAAGGGTTAAAAAATGATGACTCTGGACAATACATACCGGTAACCGAAATGTCAAAATTGGATAAGGACAAATTAAAAATGGCTTTACAGCCAATGAAAGATTTAGAAGAATTAATTAAAGGCAAATTTAAACTTACACAATTTTCATAGTATGCTAGATTGGCTTAAAAATATAAATAAAGATTTTCCGGATTTTTGGAAAAAATATTTGGAGAAATTTGAATCAAAACCAGATAAAATCATTGTGTTTTCAACTGAAACTTCAGGAATGAACTCCAACAAAGATGTGATTTTATCTATTGGCTCCTTTCAAATCGAAGAGTCAAGTATCGCTATAGGCCAAAGCTTTGAGGCAGTTTTACTACAATACAAATATTTTCATGATAATGGACTATCCAATGAATTTATTGTGGATAGCAAAATGAAAAAATTGGTCGAAATGGATGCTATTCAGATGTTTGTGGATTTCATTGGAAATGCTATTTTAATTGGGCATCATGTTGATTTTGATGTCGAAATGATTAATGCATCTCTAGAAAAACTAGGCTGTGGACGATTGAAAAATCAGGCACTTGATGTTGATGTAATGTATCGAAAGATTAATGACATTACAGACAAACAATTTTCATTAGATGAACTCTGTAGCATTTATAAAATTCCAAAAAGTGACAGACATTCTTCATCAGAAGACGCTTTTAGAATTGCGCTTTTATTTTTAAAATTAAAAAATAAATTAGACTTGAAGTTTTAATCTTCTAACATTATTCCATTGCAAAATTGTCGATGATGCATAATAGCAACTAACTTTTGTTCGTGAGTAATAAAATGTAATCAGTAAGAAACACTATTGTTTTTATGAATGAATTCTTGTCGTGCAATACTTTTAATTTTCAAAAACAGCTCTTTTTCAGCTAACTACTTGTATAGATACGCTGCGGATTTAATTCCGTTTTTAATTATAAAATGGATTATTAATTGCTACAATACCTTCAAAAGTATTTGAAGGATGGCAAACGATGCGTTTTGGCTATCATTTTGTAGGATTTAATTTTTCTTCAATTATCTCGAGAGCCGCCTTCACATTGGTCATTCGTTCCATTGAAGTATTATCGATCACAATGTCGAATTTTTCTTCAATATCTAGAACAATATCGACTAAGTTGGAGGAATTTATATTTAGATCTCTGATAAAATCTGTTTCCTCTGACAAGGACTCTAACATTTCTGCATTTTGAACATAGGGCAAAATTATATTCTTAAGCTGTTCTATTTTGTTTTCGTTGTAAGTTGACATTAATGGTTTTAGTTATTAGTTAGACTTCCATTTCTTGAAAATGATACAAGCATTTACATCTCCAAATCCAAAACTGGCTTTAGCAATATACTCCATTTTTTTGTTTAGTGCAACAGTTGGTATTTTTGAGGGATCAATCCATTGTGTGATTTCTGGATGCAAATCTTCGCAATTGCAATTGGGGAAAATGAAATCATCATATAATTGTAAGACGGTAGCAACACTTTCAATACTTCCTGCTCCAGAAAGACAGTGCCCTACCATTGATTTTAAAGAATTGATATAAGGAAAATCTTTTCCTTGTAATTGTAATGCCTTACACCAATTTTCAATTTCAAATGAGTCTTTACTTGTGGCTGTTACGTGTCCATTAATCGCATCCAGTGCTGAGGCATTAATTTCTGCATTAAGCAATGCGTCTGTAATGCATTTTTGAACAGCTACTCCATTAGGTGCCGTCATAGAGCCATTCCCTTTTTGACCACCCGAATTACAATTCCCTCCAATTATTTCAGCATAAATTGTGGCACCTCTAGCAATAGCTGTATCCAAATCCTCAATAACCAACGCACCTGCCCCACTACTCGGAACAAAACCGGAAGCTGAAGACGAAAAAGGTCTTGAAGCCTGCGTTGGCGTTGCATTATGTTTATATGTACAAACTTTTAAAGCATCGAATCCTCCCCAAATATAAGGTCCCGAATCACTGGTACTTCCCACCAACATGCGCTTGGACAAGCCTGACTTTATTCTTTCAAATCCCATTAAAATGCTTTCGGTTCCTGTAGTACAGGCCGATGAATTTGTAGTGACTTGATTTCCTAAACCTAATTTTCCACCCAAATAAGCGCTAACACCGCTATTCATGGTTTGTGCCACGGTAGTGCTTCCTAATCGACGGGTTTGCAAGTCGTCAATTTTGTATATACTTTCCCTAAATTTTTCAATTCCTGAAGTTCCTGTTCCAAAGATAGTTCCGCTGTTCCAGTCGGGTGATGTATCGTTTTTAATACTTAAACCTGCATTTTTCCAAGCTTCCATGCCTGCAATAACACCATATAAAATACCTGTTGCTTTAAAATTTTTCAGTTCAAGTGCCGTAAAATATTCTAGAGCCAAAGCTTCAGAAATAGTTGGCTTACCTGAAACTTGACACGAAAAAGCTAATTGTTCTAATTCGGGATCAAACGCAATACCTGAAATCCCATTTTTTATAGCATGTGCAAAAGCTGAAACCCCTACTCCATTTGGAGCAACTACGCCTAAACCTGTAATTACAACTCTTTTTTTCATGTTATGCTATTTTTTATTTCATCATTCCTGCTAAAAAACCTTTGCAAACCACTTCCTTTTTTTCATTTTCCATCCAAACTTTACATTTTAGTTTTCCAAATCTAAAATACACTTTTTCTGAATACACCGTAACTTTTTCATTTGGAAAAACAGGTTTTAAAAAATTGATTTCACTTGATGTTAAAGTAATTAGGATCCCTTCATTAAACTTATCATTTAATAAAAAAATACCCAAACAGACTAATCCAATTTGAGCCATCGTTTCGGTTAAAATAACACCTGGCGTTACAGGTCGATCTTTAAAATGACCTTGATAAAAATCCAAATTTTCATCATACCTATAAGTACCAACCACTCTATTCTCATCAATAAAAAGAAGCGAATCCACAAACAAGAAAGGCTTTGTATACGGTAAACCAGCAATAATTTTTTGCATAAAGTAGGTATTTAAAATTCTAAAAGAATGCGTTGAGCCGAAAAACCTGGGCCAAAACTTAACATTAAACCTTTAGATCCTTTTATGGGTTGCTGTTTCAGAATTTCCTCTAAAACAAACAAGACCGTTACACTAGACATGTTGCCATACAATCGCAAGATTTTTTTAGTAGCCTCAATATTTTTACCCAATCCTTCAAAAAGAGCTTCTACTGTTTGAATGATTTTTTTTCCGCCGGGATGAAAAATTAAATGATCAATGGCTGAAATAGTGAGATCATTTTTCTTTAGAAAAGGATGAATGATCGCTGGAAAATGTGCTGCTATTGTTTCGGGGACTTTAGGATCTAATACCATTTGTAGCCCAGAAGGCATTAATTCAAAGCCCATCATATCAATAGCATCATAAAAATGATACATTTCTTCTCCAATAATAGTTGAACCTTCGGCCTCAGCTTCTGAAGACAACAAAACACAGGCAGCACCATCACCAAAAATGGCAGCACTCACAATATTAGCCATGGAAAAATCGTCTAATAAAAAAGTCGCGGTTGGGCTTTCAACAGCAATAACTGCAGCTTTTTTTCCTGGATTTGCTTTTAGAAAATTTTTGGCATAAATAATACCTGAAATTCCAGCTGCACAACCCATTTCGGTAACGGGTAAACGAACAACATCAGATCTCATTTTTAATCGATTAATCAGATACGCATCAAGTGAAGGAATCATTATTCCGGTACAACTTACAGTGATAATAAAATCAATATCGGTTGCTAACCAGTTCACATTTTCTAGCGCTTTTAGCAATACTTTTTCACCCAATTGAATGACTTCGCGCTTGTAAATTGCATTACGCTCCGCAAATGAAGTTTGTGTAAAAACCTCCATCGGATCCATAATAGAATAGCGTTTATCTACTTCGGCGCCTTCGAATATCTTTTTTACTTTTCGAATAAATCGATCGTCTTGACCCTCTAGCCAAGTGTCTAAAAAAGGAATAATTTCATGCGTTGCCTTTGAAAAATCGGGCAATTGTTTGGCTACTGTGCAAATCTTAACTTTCATAATTTTGAAATTATCCATTGATATCTAAAAGCCCATTTCCATCTCACACTAAAGTGTTTTGGATGTATTATTTTTGAGAATGCGAACAATTCTTCTTTTTTAAACCCTCGTAATATTGAGGTTAAACCATCTTGTCGCGACATACGATTTAAACGAAAAACAAAACAAACAGCTTGAAACAACCTATACGCCAACGCGCTTCGATGCAAATCATTAATAACGATCCCTAAATTGGCATTAGCATATAACATTTGTAACAAAGTCACAATTTCAGCATCTTCAAAATGATGTAATGTTAAGGTACATAAAAAAATATCAGCTTTTTTTTGCTTAAAGGAGGAATCAAAAATGTTTTCGCAACTATAACGAATAGTATTGAAATTTTGTGATAATTGTGTAGCATGTGCAATGGTATAAGCATTAGCATCAATACCTATCAACTCAAAATGGAGCGCATTCTTCTTTCCAAAATTTGCAATGGTACGAAGCATATCACCGTTACCACAACCCAAATCAATAATCCGAATGGTTTTTGAAGGATCACAATTTTTCAATAGCTTTTCAATACCTGATACTGTTACGGAATTGCCTCCTAATAACTGATTTATTTTGGCAATTTTATCAAGTGCCTCTCTTAATTCGTCGCCCTCTAACGAAAAATCATCCATGATTTCCTCTGCAGAGGTACGATAAGTTGTTGGTACAAATACATTCATTTATGCTATAGGTTTTCCGTGAGTTTGTTTAATGATTTGTTGTAATAGAAAAGGGAAAATTTGCAAAATTTGAAGTACAATCAAAGTTAGTATTGGTTTTTCTAAAATTTTACTTAGCCATTTGCCAAATTGAAGTCTTTGTTTAAAAGTTGCATTCCATCGACTGGTATATTCCTGCTCGAAGACCAATCTGTTAGTAACACTGTTCCTTAAAAAATCTGTAGTGAGTTCGGAGGCAATTTTAGCACTATGAATCGCCATGGCCATTCCATTACCACATAAAGGATGGATGAGACCTGCAGCATCTCCAATCATTAACACATGATTCGACACAGCTTCTTTATCATCAAAAGAAAACTGACTAATGGTTAATGGCTTTTCAAAAACAGGAGTACAACTTTGCAAAATTGTTTTCAATTTTTCATTTTTAAAAAGGACTTCTTCCTGAAATGTAGCAATGTTTTTATATTTTTTAAAAGAAATAAAATTCGTGATATAACAGATGTTGATTACATCATTTTCGATTTTTGAAACACCACAATACCCACCTTTAAAATGGTACAATCCAACCATATTATTTTTAAAAACACCAGTGTAGTGATTTTTTACGGCTAACCAAGGTGCTTCTTTATGGATAAATTGCCGATCCATCTTGTAATCTAAATTGGCTTTTTTTCCAAAAGCACCAAGCACAACAGTAGCATGAATAGTTTTTTTTTGTGCTGTCTCTATAGTAAACACTTCATTATCAAAAGAACAATTTTCTACTTTATCTTTCAGGATTGTACAGCCGTTTGAAAGGGCTTTTTTATACAAAAGAAAATCCAAAGTATAGCGACTAATACCAAATCCACCTAGAGGCAAGGGCTGTGTTACGCTTTTACCTATTAATGTTGAAAACTCAAAATGATCAATTGAAGATGGATTGGCCTCTTTGAAAGGAACGTCAAGAAATTCAAGATAACTTTTGACTTCATTCGAAACATACTCACCACAAACTTTATGCTTGGGAAAGTCGTTTTTTTCAATAATCATTACCGAAATACCGTTTCGAGATAATTGTATTCCTGCCGTTAATCCAGCTAGACCAGCACCTATTATTACTACTTCTTTTTTCATGATATGAGTAAATGTAATCAATTGTTTTTACATAAATACCAATAATAAGAATCAAGCGTAAAATAGTAAGTACTTTCAAAATAGAAGTAATTTCACTAAACAAAAAAAACTGCTTTTGTGTTTCAAAAAGCAGTTTTTGACAATAAAAACAAGTTTATTTATATTGTATTTATCTTAATCTCATCAATAATTTCAGGATTTAGTAATGAAGAAGTATCACCAAAATCAGAAAAATCACTTGCCGCAATTTGGCGTAATATTCGTCGCATAATTTTACCAGATCGTGTTTTGGGTAATCCCGAAACAAACTGAATTTTATCGAGCTTAGCTATAGGACCAATATGATCCGTAATAATTTGATTGATCTCTTTAGTCACATTATCACGATCTCTGTATTCACCACTTTCTTTTAAAATCACAAATCCAAGTAATGCATTTCCTTTAATTTCATGTGGAAAACCTACAATTGCCGATTCTGCTACTGCTGGATGTTCATTTATAGCATCTTCTATAGGAGCTGTATCTAAATTATGCCCTGAAACAATTACTACATCATCTACTCTACCCGTAATTCTGTAATACCCCACTTCATCTCGTAAAGCGCCATCACCTGTAAAATATTTCCCTTGAAAGGTAGAAAAATAGGTGTTGATATAGCGTTGGTGATCTCCCCAGATGGTCCTAGCAATTCCAGGCCATGGAAATTTTATACACAAACTTCCAACCACTTGATTACCTTGAATTTCATTTCCTTTTTCATCCATTAATACTGGTTGAATCCCTGGCAAAGGTAATGTAGCGTAGGTAGGTTTGGTAGGTGTAACGAAAGAAATCGGGGCAATCATAATACCTCCTGTTTCAGTTTGCCACCACGTGTCAACAATTGGACAACGTTTATCACCCACATGATCATTAAACCAATGCCAAGCCTCTTCGTTGATGGGTTCACCTACGGATCCAATAACTTTTAAAGACTTCAATGGAAAACGTTGCACATAATCTAAACTTTCTTTAGCTAAAGAACGGATCGCTGTAGGAGCAGTATAAAACTGAGTGATTTTATGTTTTTCAATGGTTTCCCAAAAACGACTAAAATCTGGATACGAAGGCGTTCCTTCAAAAATAACGGTTGTACCTCCATTTAATAAAGGACCATATAACGAATAGGAATGTCCTGTAATCCATCCTAAATCTGCGGTACACCAAAAAATATCATTTTCATCGTGATTGAAAACATTTTTATAAGTATAAGAAGTATATACCATATACCCTGCAGTTGTATGCACCATTCCTTTTGGTTTTCCTGTAACTCCTGACGTATAAAGTATAAACAATGGGTCTTCAGCATCCATGATTTCTGCCACATTATTATCCGAAGCGTTATCCAAAAGCGGCTGCAACCATTGATCTCTTCCAGGTTTCATTTCAATTTGGGTTTCGGTACGTTGGGCCACCAAAACACTTTCTACCGAAGGAGAATTTTCTAATGCATCATCAATAATACTTTTTAGTTCAATGGTTTTATTTCCTCTAAAACCACCGTTGGCAGTAATCACCATTTTACAAGTACTATCGTTGATTCTAGCCGCTACGGCAGAAGCAGAATAACCCGCAAAAATAACAGAATGAACTGCTCCAATTCTAGCACACGCTAGCATTGAAATAGCTAGTTCAGGAATCATTGGCAAATAAATACAAACTCGATCTCCTTTTGTAATCCCTTGTTCTCTAAGAACATTGGCCATTTTACAAACTCTTTGATGTAACTCGTTATAAGTGATAAACTGCGAAGCTTCATCAGGATTATTAGGTTCAAAAATAATTGCATTTTTATTGCCTCTTTTGGCTAAATGCCTATCGATTGAATTTTTTGTAATATTTACTTTAGCATCAGTAAACCATTTTACTTCTGCAGTAGCCATATTAAAATCAACAACTTTATCCCAATATTGATACCAAGTAAAATTTTCTTCTGCAATTTTGCCCCAAAATTTTCTTGGTTCACGAACAGATTTATTGTAATGCTTGAAATATTGTTCTAAATTTTCGATTTTGAAATAACTCATTTTTTTTAATTTTATCTAGTATTCAAATATAGTAAATCCTTTTTTGAACTTTACAATTGAAAATATAATATTTAGCAAGGATTCCTATTTATACTGTTAAATTTCATATAAAAAAAGCCATGCTATTTAAGCATGGCTTTGTTGGTTTGACACTATTTTAGTCAAAACATTTATTGAAAAAATTACATTCACTCAACTTTATCGAAAGTTAAGTGAATCCGATTGCTATTGACCAGTGCAATGAAAAATAACTAATTCAAATAAAAGAATATTGCATTGATTTGTGTTCATCAGCACACTATTAGATAGTATGGTAATTCTTAATTTAACCTATTTTTTTCATTGCCGTCATAGATTCACGTAGCCAAGCACCTACTTCTTCAATTGGATGTTGACGAATGGTGTTGTTTACAGCAATCAAAACCGCATTATCTACTTGGTTTGAGGTCGAAAATGGTTTTCCGATTACGTTAGTATCAATGCTTTTCATAAAATCTACCAATAATGGTTTACAAGCATGATCAAATAAATAGCAACCATATTCAGCGGTATCCGAAATGATTCGGTTCATTTCATACAGTTTCTTTCTGGCCACGGTATTAGCGATTAATGGTAATTCGTGTAAGGATTCATAATAAGCAGATTCTTCGATAATTCCAGATTCTGTCATCGTTTCGAAAGCCAATTCCACTCCCGCTTTTACCATCGCAATCATTAAAACACCATGATCAAAATATTCTTGCTCTGAAATTGGAGCTTCAGTTGGTGCAGTTTTCTCAAAATTAGTTTCGGCAGTCGCCGCTCTCCATGACAATAAATTGATATCATCATTGGCCCAATCAATCATCATATTTTTTGAGAATTCACCCGAAATGATATCGTCCATATGTTTTTGGAATAAAGGACGCATAATATCTTTTAGCTCATCAGCCAATTCATAGGCTTCAATTTTTGAAGGATTATCTAAACGATCCATCATATTGGTAATACCTCCATGTTTTAATGCTTCCGTGATGGTTTCCCAACCGTATTGAATCAATTTTGAAGCATAACTTGGCTCGATTCCTTTTTCAACCATTTTGTCAAAACACAAAATAGAACCCGTTTGTAGCATACCGCACAAAATAGTTTGCTCTCCCATCAAATCAGATTTTACTTCAGCAACAAAAGAAGATTTCAAAACACCAGCTCTATGACCACCTGTAGCTACTGCATAGGCTTTGGCTTGCTCTAAACCTAATCCGTTTGGATCGTTTTCTGGGTGTACCGCAATTAAGGTTGGCACTCCAAAACCTCTTTTGTACTCTTCACGAACTTCAGAGCCTGGACATTTTGGCGCACACATAATTACAGTAATATCTTTACGAATTTGCATACCTTCTTCAACAATATTAAAACCGTGTGAGTAGGCCAAAGTCGCTCCTTCTTTCATCAATGGCATGATGGCGTCTACAACTGCAGTATGTTGCTTATCAGGAGTTAAATTACAAACAAGATCAGCACTTGGGATCAATTCTTCATAGGTTCCTACTGTAAAACCATTATCTGCTGCGTTCATGTAAGAAGCTCTTTTTTGAACAATTGCCTCAGCGCGTAAAGCATAAGAAATATCTAAACCTGAATCTCTCATGTTCAAACCTTGATTTAGTCCTTGAGCTCCACAACCTACAATGACTACTTTTTTTCCTGCCAAAGCTGTTATTCCATTTGCAAATTCAGATTGATCCATGAATTCGCAAACGCCTAATTGTTCTAATTGTAATCTAAGTGGTAATGAATTGAAATAATTTGCCATTTTTTTTATTGTTAAATGATTTTTTAATTTTTTTATAATGTTTATTGGGTTGTGAATCACAAATTTTCTAATAATGAAGAAATTTCCATTTTTGCTTTTGAAACCGAAATTCTGCCAGAACGCACAAATTGCATAATACCAAAAGGTTTTAGGCTATTGTACAAATCTACTATTTCGGAATGTTTTCCGGATTTAGAAATCACAAAGAAGTCTCTTGATACGGTAACAATTTGTGAATTACTCTCTTTTATGATGTTTTGAATTTGTCGTTCATCAAACAGCAAACTTGATTCTATTTTGAAAATTGCACTTTCTAAGAAAATTGTTTCTTCGTCAATATGATAAAAAGCCTTGATGACCTCAATCTGTTTCTCAATTTGACCTACAATATTTTGTACCCATTTTTCGGTGGTGTTTACTACGATAATGAAACGCGAAACATTTTCTATTTCGGATTCGGAAACGTTTAAACTCAAAATATTAATATGTCGTTTTAGGAATATTCCTGAAATTCGGTTCAATAAGCCTACGTTGTTTTCTGAATATACAGAAATCGTGAATGTTTTATTTTCCATAACAATTAACTTAGTCTGATATCTGATACTGATGCTCCAGTAGGAATCATCGGAAACACGTTATTTTCTTTTTCTACCATTACTTCCAAGAAATAAGCTTCTTTTGAAGCCAACATTTCAGCCACGGCAGCATCCAAATCTTCTCGTTTGGTTACCTTTTTGGCTTTGATGTAATATCCTTCAGCGATGGCAACAAAGTTAGGATTGATCATTTCCGTTGAGGCATAACGTTTGTCAAAAAACAGTTGTTGCCATTGACGTACCATTCCCAAAAATTCATTGTTCAATACCACTATTTTTACTGGTACTTGGGTCTGGAAAATCGTTCCTAATTCTTGAATGGTCATCTGAAACCCTCCATCACCAATTATAGCTACCACTTCGCGATCTGGACGCCCCATTTTGGCGCCAATAGCGGCGGGTAAAGCAAATCCCATGGTACCTAATCCTCCCGAAGTAATATTGCTTTTGGACTGATTAAATTTAGAATATCTACAAGTAAACATCTGGTGTTGACCCACATCCGAAACCATAATAGCATCTCCTTTAGAATGCTTGTTAATCATCTCGATCGTTTCTCCCATTGAAATCCCTTCTCCTTTTGGAGCTAACTCCTCATCGATCACACTTTCTAACTCAATTCTATATTTTTCTTTGAATTCATTATGCCAAGCTTCATGTGTATTTTTGTTTACCAATGGTATCAAGGCAGCTAAAGATTCTTTGACATCTGCCAAAACTGCCACATCGGTTTTTACATTTTTATCGACCTCGGCAGGATCAATTTCAAAGTGAATAATTTTGGCTTGTTTGGCATAGGTAGCTAAATTACCAGTTACGCGATCATCAAAACGCATACCGATGGCAATTAAAACATCGCATTCATTCGTTAAAACATTGGGACCATAATTACCATGCATGCCAAGCATCCCAACATTTAAAGGATGATCTGTAGGTAACGCAGAAAGCCCTAAAATGGTCCAAGCCGCTGGTATTCCAGTTTTTTCAATCAAATCTTTTAGCAATTGCTCTGCCTCACCTAAAATAACCCCTTGACCAAAAACGATATACGGCTTTTTTGCTGTATTAATTAAGGCGGCGGCTTCAGCTACTTTTTTGTGATCCAAAACAGGTTTTGGAAAGTAACTGCGAACTCCTTTACATTTGGTATAACTAAAATCTAATTCATCAAACTGAGCGTTTTTGGTAATATCTACCAAAACAGGTCCAGGTCGACCCGAACGAGCGATATAAAAAGCTCTTGCTATTATTTCCGGAATTTCTGTGGCCTCAGTTACTTGGTAATTCCATTTGGTTACTGGAGTTGAAATACCAATAATATCTGTTTCTTGAAAAGCATCAGAACCTAGTAAATGTTTCCCAACCTGTCCTGTAATACAAACCATCGGCGTGGAATCAATTTGAGCGTCTGCAATTCCAGTGATTAAATTTGTAGCTCCTGGACCTGAAGTAGCAATAGCTACTCCTACTTTTCCAGTGGCTCTGGCATAACCTTGTGCGGCGTGAGTAGCACCTTGTTCATGTCGTACCAAAACATGATGCAATTGGTCTTGGAATTTATATAATTCATCATAAACAGGCATTATGGCGCCTCCTGGGTATCCATAAACGATATCAACTCCTTCTTCAAGAAGGCATTTGATGATGGCTTCAGCTCCTGTTATTCTATTTGTTTCCATGAGTATTTATTTTTAAATGAAATCTCTTTCATTTTCGTATCATTCTTATTATTTATCCGTTACACAACCTGTTGAAGCACTCGAAACGGCTCTTGCGTATTTAAGTAAAACTCCTTTCGTAACTTTTAATGGAGGTTGTACCCAATTGGCTTTACGTCTTGCGAATTCTTCATCAGAAATTTTAAGGTTAATCGTGTTCTTGACGGCGTCAATGCTAATTACGTCTCCCTCTTCAATTAAAGCAATTCCACCACCATCATAAGCTTCTGGAGTGATATGACCTACCACAAAACCATGAGAACCACCCGAGAATCTACCGTCTGTAATTAAAGCTACAGAATTTCCTAATCCTGCTCCCATTATGGCAGATGTTGGTTTCAACATCTCAGGCATACCTGGACCTCCTTTAGGCCCACAATAGCGAATAACGACAACATTTCCTGGTTTTACTTTTCCAGCTTCGATACCCGGAATTACTTCAAATTCACTTTCAAAAACTACGGCTGTACCTTCAAAATACTCTCCTTCTTTTCCGCTAATTTTGGCTACACAACCTTCTTCAGCAAGATTTCCGTACAAAATTTGAATATTCCCGGTAGGTTTTAAGGCACGTTGAATATCGTGTATCACTTCTTGACCATCATTCAGATCTGGAAGGTTGGCTAAATTTTCAGCAATTGTTTTTCCAGTAACAGTCATACAATCTCCATGAATTAAACTGTTTTTTAATAAATATTTCAATACTGCTGGAACACCACCCACATGATGAAGATTTTCCATCATATATTTTCCACTAGGTTTTAAATCGGCTAACATTGGCGTTTTATCACTAATATCTTGAAAATCTTTCAAGGTGATTTCAATATCAACCGAATGTGCCATTGCAATTAAATGCATTACCGCATTGGTTGATCCTCCCAAAACAGCTACAATTGTAATTGCATTTTCAAAAGCTTTTCGAGTCATGATATCTCTTGGCTTGATGTCTTTTTCAAGTAACAAGCGGATGTATTTTCCAGCATCCAAACATTCATTTCTTTTTTGTTCACTCAAAGCTGGGTTAGAAGAACTATAAGGCAAACTCATTCCTAATGCTTCAATAGCCGAAGCCATAGTATTGGCGGTATACATTCCTCCACAAGCTCCTGGACCAGGGCAAGAATTTTGAATTACCCCTTTAAAATCTTCTTCAGAAATAGTGTTTTGCAGTTTTTTACCTAAAGCTTCAAAAGCTGACACAATATTCAACTTCTCACCTTTCCATTCTCCTGAATGAATGGAACCACCATATACCATTATGGCTGGGCGGTTGACTCTTCCCATGGCAATTAAAGCTCCTGGCATGTTTTTATCACAACCTGGAATGGCAATCATAGCATCATACCATTGTGCTCCCATAACAGTCTCGATAGAATCAGCAATTACATCTCTGGAAACTAATGAATAACGCATACCATCAGTACCGTTAGAAATTCCGTCGCTAACCCCAATCGTATTAAAAATCAGTCCTACTAAATCGGCATCCCAAACGCCTTTTTTGACTTTTTTTGCTAAATCGTTTAAGTGCATGTTACAAGTATTCCCTTCGTAACCCATGCTTACAATTCCTACTTGTGCTTTATTTAAATCTTCCTCAGTTAATCCAATTCCGTACAACATGGCTTGGGCGGCAGGTTGTGTAATGTCTTGAGTAATTGTTTTACTGTATTTATTTAATTCCATTCTATTTTTTTATATTTTACTATTTATTATTTGTCTAAAAAAAAACCTTCCAAGATCATTGGAAGGTTTCAAAGAAATATGTTTTACATATGCCTATACCATTCCTCTTGCCTGCGTAATACTTACGATGACATTAATAATAGAGGTAATAATAAAGGTTTGTTTTTGCATTGTTTATCTATTGAAATCCAAAAATACTAAAAAATTGGAACAAATAAACAATGTATTTCTCTATTTATAATGTTTCTCTTGAAAAACTATACTATTGTTGAACGACCAATTTGTACAAAATCCTTCTTAAAGTACAAATCTTCTGCATCCATAATATAATTTGCGATAAAATCTCCGACTTCATTTGTGCCAAATCGTGAATCTACCTTTAAATCAACTGTGACGACTTGATTGCTTATGGCTGTTTCTACCGCCGCAATTACTTTTTTGGCTTCTTCAAATAATCCAAAATGTTCCAACAGCATGGCTACCGACAAAATGGATGCTATTGGATTAGCAATATTTTTATCTTTAGCCTCGGTATAGCAACCGTGAATAGGTTCAAATAACGAATGATAATCTCCTATAGAAGCAGATGCCATTAAGCCGATTGAACCCGAGATAACGCTTGCTTCATCTGAAAGAATATCACCAAACAAATTATCGGTCAATAAAACATCAAACTGTCTTGGATTCAAAATGATTTGCATGGCGGCATTGTCGACATACAAGAAATTCAATTCAACTTCAGGGTAATCCTTGGAAATTTCAGTAACTACTCTTCTCCAAAGACGAGAGGTTTCTAATACATTGGCTTTGTCGACTAATGTCACTTTCTTGCGTCTGGCTTGAGCTGCTTTAAAGGCCAAATGTGTAATTTTGGCAATTTCTACTTCTTCATATTCACATAAATCAGAAGCATAGGTTTCGGTTTCATTGGTTGACTTTTTCCCAAAATACAAACCTCCATTCAATTCTCTATACACTACAAAATCAGTTCCATCCAAAACTTCTTTTTTTATAGGTGAAGAATGCATTAAATGAGGATAGGCTTTTATGGGGCGGATGTTGGCATACAATCCTAATTCTTTTCTAAGCTTCAATAAACCTTGTTCAGGGCGAATTTTAGCTGATGGATCATTATCATACATAGGATCACCAATAGCACCAAAAAGGATACAATCGGTATTTCTACACAAATTTAAGGTTTGATCTGGAAGTGGTTTCCCTGTTTTTTCGATAGCGATGGCACCAATATAGGCATCTTCAAAAACAAATTCATGGTTAAAAACCACACCAATTGCATTTAACGCTTTTTTGGCCTGCAAGGTAACTTCTGGACCAATTCCATCTCCCGAAAGTACAGCTATTTTTAAATTCATAATTTTTGTTTTTAATGTTAAAAGAACCTATGCGGATTGAATGTTAATTTTACAAACTTCAATAATTTGATGAATATCCATATCTAGTACCTCTTTTTTAATATCGGCAAACTTTAAAAATTCTTGATACACTATATCCAATTGTACTTTGGTTAATTCATATCCAACTTTTTTGGCTCGATATGCTAAAGCGGCACGACCACTTCTTGCAGTCAAAATAATGGATGATTCATTGACACCAACATCTAAAGGATCCATAATTTCATACGTTGCTCTGTTTTTAATCACGCCATCTTGATGAATTCCTGAACTGTGAGCAAAAGCATTTGCACCAACAATTGCCTTATTAGGCTGAACAATCATCCCCATACTTTCAGAAACCAAACGGCTCATTTCATTCAATTGACGGGTATTGATATTGGTATCCAAATTCAAATAAGGATGTTGCTTGAACACCATCACCACTTCTTCTAATGCAGTATTCCCAGCTCTTTCTCCAATTCCATTAATGGTACATTCAATTTGTCTGGCTCCGTTGATGGCTCCCGAAATAGAATTGGCAGTAGCCATTCCTAAATCGTTGTGACAATGACAAGAAAGAATAACATTTTCAATGCCTTTGACATTCTCTTTTAAATATTTAATCTTTGCTCCATATTCTTCTGGCAAACAATAACCCGTGGTGTCAGGAATATTTAGAACAGTAGCACCTGATTTGATGACTTCTTCGCAGACTCGAGCTAAAAATTCATTGTCGGTACGACCGGCATCTTCTGCATAAAACTCTACATCTTCAACATAAGATTTTGCATGAGCAACAGCTGCTTTTGCTCTTTCGATTATATCCTCACGAGTCGTATTCAATTTATGAATCACATGCGAATCTGAAGTACCAATACCAGTGTGAATTCTAGGTTTTTTGGCATATTGTAAAGCCTGAGCGGCAACATCAATATCGTTTTTTACGGCGCGAGTTAGTCCACAAACCGTTGCATTCTTAACAATTTTACTTATTTCTGAAACAGATAAAAAATCACCTGGACTTGAAACAGGGAAACCTGCCTCAATGATATCTACACCCATTTCATCCAAACGGTTAGCTATAATCAATTTTTGTTTAGTATCTAGCTTGCATCCAGGAACTTGCTCTCCGTCTCGTAAGGTGGTGTCAAAAATTTGAACTTTCTCTCTATTCATTTTGATATATTTAATGTAATTTCACATCTCATAACAAAAATAGATTTAGGTATACAAGAATAAAAACCAATATATTCAAATATACTCTTCATAAAATCAACTAATAACCAACAACTTATTGATTTACAATACTTTAAGACATATTATTTTACAATGGCTAACCATCAAAAAGATTTTTTATTTGTATTAATTAAGTCCCTTTCAAAGTCCGAAAAACGTCAGTTTAAGATTTTCGCTAGTCGTTTAGAGACCAGTTCGAACACCAAATTCATAGAGCTTTTTAATATTCTAGACAAATCGGATACTTATGATGAGAAAATGATTTTAAAGAATGGACTTATCAAAAAAGTACAACTATCCAATCTTAAGTCTTATTTATACAAACAAATATTAGTTAGCATTCGATTAAATATTCCCAGTCAAAATGTGCGTTATCAATTAAGAGAGCAAATTGATTTTGCTGCCATTTTGTACAATAAGGGATTGTACAAACAAAGTTTGAAGATCCTCGACAAAACCAAAGCGATTGCCTTAGAAAATGACGAAAAATATATGGCTTTTGAAATTGTTGAGTTCGAAAAATTAATCGAATCACAATACATCACGCGCAGTATTCAAGGTCGTGCCGACGAATTAGTGATACAAGCCAAAGAATTAAATTACCGAAATACTATTTCAAGTAAATTGTCCAATCTATCTTTGCAGTTGTATGGAACAATGCTAAAGACCGGTTACGTAAAAAATGATCATGAGCACCAATATATTGACGATTATTTCTTAAAACACATTTCAAAATTAGACGAATCTAAATTTGGTTTTCGCGAAAAATATTGGTTTTACAATGCCAATTTATGGCGTAGTTTTTTGGTACAAGACTTCCTTTCGAGTTTTAAGTATTCCTTTAAATGGGTGACTTTATTCTATGACAACCCGAACATGATTTATTTGAATCCTGTTTTTTTCTTAAAAGGAAACAATTATTTATTGGAGTCGTTGTATATGCTAAAATACCAATCCAAATTCAAAAAATATTTAGGATTGCTTGAAGAAACGATTAAAGATCCTCGCTTTCCGGTGAATGACAATATTGCAAGTTTGTCTTTTTTATACTTATACAACAATAAGTTAAACTATCATATTCTTGAGGGAAGTTTTATCGAAAGTGAATATTTGATTCCAGAAGTGCTAAACAAGTTAAAAATCCACAATGATCATCTTGATGAGCATCACGAAATGCTGTTCTATTACAAATTTGCCTCCATCTATTTCGGTAACGAAAAATATGATAAATGTATTTGGTATTTGGAAAAAATCATCAACAATAAAAACTTGTCCATGAGAGAAGATTTGATGTGCTTTTCAAGATTATTGTGCATCATTGCGCATTACGAGGCTGGAAAAGATTTCCACATTGAAACTCAAATCAAGAATACGTATAAGTTTTTGATAAAAATGAACGACCTGCACGAAGTGCAAAAGGAAATCATTCGCTTTATGAAAAACTTGAATGCAATTTACCCCAGTGACATCAAAAAAGAGTTTATTAAAATGAAAGAACGTTTTGTTGCACTCGAAAAAAACACTTATGAAAAGAGAGCTTTCTTATATCTTGACATTATTTCGTGGCTGGAAAGCAAGATTGAGAATCGAAAAATTAGTGATATCATCAAAGAAAAAGCAAAACTAAATAACCGTTAATCAAAAGGAGATCAAATTATTATGATCTCCTTTTTTTATTGTCGTTCTTTTCTCCCTCTCAGAATATCCTCAAAAGTTGCGCATTGTACAAGTTCTGTTTCACCCTCCACTAACATCAAAAGCTTAATACTTTCCACGTCGGATAAATCTTCATTTAAATAAAAGGCCATATCATCCAATTTAAAAAACCATTCTTTATCATATTGCACTTTATGAATCGTGGCGTCTTGTATCAAAAGTTTTTCTTTTAAAGGTTTCATCATTGGTTATAGATTCAAAAATACACTATCGTTTAGCACAAAGGAACAAACAAAATTGCACAAAAAAAAGCCTCACATTGCTGTGAGGCTTTCTATATTCAAAAAATCAAGAAATTATTTTTTCTCTGATTTTTCCATTTTAGCTTTCAATGCAGCTAATACATCATTGTTATCTCCTAAAGTTGCAGCTGGCGCATTAGTAGAAGCAGATGAAGTATTTTCGGTTGCAGCTTTCACATTTTTCTCTTCTTCTTCACGGAAGATAGCAGTGTGAGAAGCAACTACTCTTTTGAATTCTTTGTTGAATTCAATTACTTTGAAATCTGCAGATTCACCTTTTTTCAATTTCTTACCGTCTTCTTTTTCAAGGTGACGAGTAGGAATGAAAGCAACGATATCATCTCCAAATTCTACAGTAGCTCCTTTGTCAACGATTTCAGAAATCTCACCATTGTGGATAGTTCCTACAGCGAATGAATCTTCGTATTGATCCCAAGGATTAGCAGTAGTTTGTTTGTGACCTAAAGATAATTTACGTCCATCAACATCTAATTCTAATACAACTACGTCTAATTTTTCACCAACATTTACAAATTCAGATGGGTGTTTAATTTTCTTAGTCCAAGAAAGATCAGAAATGTAGATTAATCCATCAATTCCTTCTTCTAATTCTACGAAAATACCAAAGTTTGTAAAGTTTCTAACAATACCTGTATGTTTAGAACCTACTGGGTATTTAGAAGTAATGTCAGTCCAAGGATCTTGAGACAATTGTTTGATACCTAATGACATTTTACGGTCATCTCTATCCAAAGTTAAAATAACTCCTTCAACGATATCTCCTACTTTTACGAAATCTTGAGCAGAACGTAAGTGAGTAGACCATGACATTTCAGAAACGTGGATTAAACCTTCAACGCCTTCAGCTACTTCAATGAAAGCACCGTAGTCAGCGATAACTACTACTTTACCTTTCACTTTGTCACCAACTGCTAAGTTAGCATCTAAAGCATCCCATGGGTGAGCGTTTAATTGTTTCAATCCTAATTGAATTCTTGTTTTCTCATCATCGAAATCAAGGATTACAACGTTTAATTTTTGGTCTAATTCCAGCACTTCACTTGGGTGGTTGATTCTACTCCAAGAAAGGTCAGTAATGTGAATTAATCCATCAACACCACCTAAGTCAATAAACACACCATAAGAAGTAATGTTTTTAACAACACCTTCTAATACTTGTCCTTTTTGTAATTGACCGATTATTTCTTTTTTCTGTACTTCAATATCCGCTTCAATAAGCGCTTTGTGAGATACTACAACATTTTTGAATTCGTGGTTGATTTTTACCACTTTGAATTCCATGTTTTTGTTTACGTATACATCGTAATCTCTAATTGGTTTAACATCAATTTGAGATCCTGGTAAGAATGCTTCAATTCCGAAAACATCAACGATCATACCACCTTTAGTTCTGCATTTTACAAAACCAGTAACGATTTCACCTGTTTCGTTTGCAGCAATAACTCTATCCCAAGATTTAATAGTACGGGCTTTTCTGTGAGATAATACCAATTGACCTGTTTTATCCTCACGGATGTCAATTAATACTTCTACTTTGTCACCTACTTTTAAAGCTGGGTTGTAACGGAATTCATTTAATGAAATAACACCTTCCGATTTAGCGTTGATATCAACGATAACGTCTCTATCTGTAATTCTAACAACTACTCCTTCAACTACTTCTTCTTGATCTGTAGCGATGAAAGTTTTTGATACTAGTTCTTCGAATTCTAATAAGTTTTTCTCATCTACTGCATCGATACCTTCTTCGAAGTTATGCCAGTTAAAATTTGCTAAAAACTCTTCTTGTGATTTTAATTGTTCAGACATGCTGATAAAAAATTTGTATTCTGTTTATCTTGAGTTTCTTAAAGTGAGAGAAAAAACAGAAGTTGTTTTACATAAATAGTTGATACCTAAAGGAAACTCTTATTCACCAAAAGGTGTGCAAAAGTACACTATTTATTCAAGATGACAAATTTTTAAAAACAGTAAATTTAGATTTCTATTCACTTTTAAAAAAAAATCCCCAATAATCGAAATCATTAGGGGATTCATGTGTTTTTAGAACGTAAAAACCTTTTTTAACTATAAAGATTATTTATTTCCTTTTTCAAAATCAGCTACAAATTGAGCCAATCCAATATCCGTTAATGGGTGTTTCAACAAACCGTAGATAGCCGAAAGAGGCCCAGTCATTACATCAGCACCAATCTTAGCGCAATTCACAATATGCATTGTGTGACGAACTGAAGCAGCCAAAATTTGAGTTTCGTACCCGTAGTTATCATATACCAATCTGATTTCTTCGATCAAATTCAATCCATCAGTAGAAACATCATCCAAACGTCCCACAAATGGAGATACATAGGTAGCTCCTGCTTTTGCTGCCAAAATTGCTTGTCCTACCGAAAAAACAAGCGTTACATTAGTTTTAATGCCTTTATCCGAAAAATATTTCGCTGCCATTACACCTTCTTTTGTCATTGGCAATTTTACCACAATCTGCTCGTGTAAATCTGCCAATTCTTCACCTTCTTTAATCATACCTTCATAATCCAAAGCATTTACTTCGGCACTCACATCGCCTTCAACAAGGTTGCAAATATCAACATAATGCTTAAGAATATTGTTTTTACCAGTAATTCCTTCCTTGGCCATCAAAGACGGATTTGTAGTTACTCCATCCAAAACGCCTAACGCTTGTGCTTCTTTAATTTGTGCTAAGTTAGCAGTGTCAATAAAAAATTTCATACTATTATTTATGTTTAATTGTGTTCTCTATCTTGGGCGTGACCCCATTTACCAAAGGCGCTACAATCCTACCTGCTATAGGCGCCTTTGGTAAATGGGGTCGGGCTATACGCACTACTTCGGTAGTTTGCTTCTATCCCTCACGCAAATTTTCGCAAAACTACAACAATATAGTTATTCCACAGAATTCTTTTTATTTAATTCTTTTAATTCGTCTCTAATTTCCTCAAGAACATTAAGCATATCTTCCTTATAGAGCTCTGAATTATTGATTCGATCGCTCAAACCTAGTAATACATTGCGAATAAAGTACCAAATAGCTAATACAACAAGTCCCCAAAGCACAACAGGCAGAAAATCTAAAATTTTTTCCAAAATATTATAATTTATAGTGATTCATTAACATTTTTTCATAAACCAAATCAGGCAACAAACGTTTCAAAACAATTGAAAACTTCTGCATAAAAACCCCAACTTTATAGTGAATTTTCGGTCTTGGATTCTGAATAATTTCATACACTGCTTTAGCCATTTCATTAGGATTACTCCCACTATCCACATGTTCATTCATTGCTTGAAGTGTTCGCTTGTAAACCACCTCATAATCTGATCCTTGTAAAACAGGAGCATGATACCTTCCGGCAGCAATATTAGTAGCAAAATCTCCAGGAGCGACATTGGTAATAGTAATCCCAAAAGACTTGACTTCCATTCGCAAAGCTTCGGTTATCAGTTCTAAAGCACCTTTAGATGCCGAATAAACACTACGATACGGCAATCCCATATAACCTGCAATGGAGGTAACATTAATAATCAAACCTGATCCCTGAGAGCGCATTTGTGTCAGTACCGCCTTCATCACCTCGATAGGACCAAAAAAATTAGTTTCAAAATTATTCCTGATTTCTACTGTTGGAATTTCCTCAAGAGGACCAGTAATTCCAACTCCCGCATTATTAATCACCACATCAATTCGTCCAGATGTTGCAATGATGTGCTGTATTGCTTTTTGGATCGAATCCGTATTTCTCACATCCAAAGATAGCAGCGGAAAATTACTTTGCAACACTTTATCTGGATTTCTACTGGTACCATAAACAACAAAACCCTTTTGAAGTAAAAAATCACCAATCGACTTCCCAATACCAGACGAACCTCCGGTTATCAACACTACTTTTGCCATAGATTAAATATTGAATTTTGTTTTAAATTAGTGAAGTAAATGTAGAAAAATGATGTTGAAATCAACCGTTTTTAAAAAATAAATAAAAACAGAAACGGTTTTAAATAAAAAAATCTCCCTAATTGGAAGATTGAAGAAGTAAAAAATGGCAAGCGACCTACATCGCACCGCTCAACCGCGTACCCTTGCTGCGTTCCCACCCTGGGGGAGTCTGCAGGAGCTGGTCGTGTAGGACTTGCCGGTGCAAATATACAATCTTTTTATATTTTCGCAAGCACTTTGGCACTTAAAATTATCGTTGTATATTAGCTTTAGCTAAAATTTTAATCATGAAAAAACTCAACTTCCTATCAGTCATTTTATTAGGAATTATACTTGTTCGTTGTGGCGATACAAAAAATGCCGAAAATTCTATTTTCACTATCGATCAAGCAACCTTTAAGCCTTACTACACTGCAAAAGACATTGCAAAAATTGGTGTTCTGAATCCCAATTCAAAAACAATTGATAGTATTGTTTATTTTATCAACGATAAAAAAATCGAAACTAAAAAAGGAGCCGAGTATTTGAATCATTCCTTTAAAGATCAAAAATTAGGATATCAAAACATCAAAGCCCTAGTTTATTTTGACGGCAATTTTTCTGCTGCCACAGCTAGAATCGAATTGGTATCCGACGTGCAACCAAAATTACTAAAGTATACCATCGTCAATACTTTTCCACATGATACAGCAGCCTACACTCAAGGACTAGAGTTTTATAGAGACACCTTGTTTGAAGGAACCGGAAACGGCCAAGGTGTAAGTGGAAAAAGAGGCATTTCAAGTTTACGAAAAACCGATTATAAAACCGGAAAAGTCTATAAAAAAGTAGAACTAGCTAAACAATATTTTGGCGAAGGCATTACGATTCTTAACAACAAAGTATACCAGCTTACTTATCAAAGTAATGAAGGCTACGTTTATAATGCCGATACCTTCAAAAAAGAAAAAACATTTCCCTATTTTAAAAAAATGGAAGGCTGGGGACTAACTTCTGATGGCACAAATCTATACATGACCGATAGTACTGAAAACATACATATAATAGATCCTAACACTTTCCAACCTATTAGCAGTATTTATGTGTACTCTTTAGATACTAAAATAAAAGGTGTAAATGAATTGGAATGGGTAAATGGTAAAATTTATGGCAATGTCTATCTAAAAGATGCCATTGCAGTCATTAACCCAAAGACAGGAGCTGTAGAAGCCATTTTAAATCTGGTTGAACTAAAGAAAAAAATCACACAAAGAACAGATACCGACGTACTAAACGGTATTGCTTACAACCCAAAAACAAAAACATTTTTTGTAACCGGAAAAAACTGGGATAAAATGTTTGAGATCAAAGTATCTGAATAAAAATTAAAAAAAACAACACACAAATTTCACAAATTTCATGAAAATCATGCTTATTTGTGAAATTTCTGTTTATACACTTCATCATCATGACTACACTAATTACCAACATAAAAGAGTTACTACAGATTCGGAATGAAAATAGTACTAAAGTTTCTGGTGCAGAAATGGCTATTTTACCCAGCATCAAAAATGCCTTCTTACTTATAGAAAACGACCTAATTGCTGATTTTGGGTCAATGGAAAAAATGCCAATTCGTGAAGTAGACCAAATTATTGATGCAACTGGCAAAATAGTACTTCCTTCTTGGTGTGATAGCCACACCCATATTGTCTATGCAGGAAATCGTGAACAAGAATTTGTTGACCGAATCAATGGACTAACTTATGAAGAAATTGCCAATCGAGGGGGCGGAATCTTGAACTCTGCTCAAAAACTAAACGAAACCTCCGAAGATGAACTCTATTCCCAATCAGAACAACGCCTTAAAGAAGTCATAAAATTAGGAACTGGTGCAGTAGAAATCAAATCAGGCTATGGATTAACCGTTGAAGGAGAGTTAAAAATGCTACGCGTCATAAAAAAATTAGCTCAAAACTACCCTATCACAATAAAAGCCACCTTTTTGGGAGCACACGCCTACCCTTCTTTATACAAAGACAACAAGGAAGGCTATCTTGATCTTATCATTAACAAAATGCTTCCTGAAATTGCTAAAGAAAAACTAGCTGATTTTATAGATGTCTTTTGCGAAACTGGTTATTTTAGTGTAGCACAAACTAAAAAAATCATAGAAGCTGGTTTACGATATGGTTTAATACCAAAAATCCATGTGAATCAATTCAACTCTATTGGCGGGATTCAAATGGGAGTAAAACACAAAGCACTATCTGTGGATCACCTAGAAATCATGAATCCAGAAGATGTTGAAGCATTACTACACACGGAAACAATGCCAGTAGCTTTACCAAGTTGTTCTTACTTTTTAAGTATTCCATACACTCCTGCTAGGAAAATGATTGCGGCAGGATTACCTCTTGCTCTAGCTACCGATTATAACCCGGGCTCTACCCCGTCCGGCAACATGAATTTTGTAGTTGCAACGGCATGTATCAAAATGAAAATGACTCCCGAGGAAGCTATAAATGCCGCAACACTGAACGGTGCTTACGCGATGGGAATTTCAACCACCCATGGCAGCATAACTATTGGCAAGAAAGCAAACTTAATTATTACCAAAACACTTCATTCATTTTACCAATTACCGTATGCCTTCGGTAGCAATCTAATAGACACTGTCATTCTTGATGGAAAAGTTTATGCATAAAAAAAGAGGCTGTCCTTTTCGGACAGCCTCTTTTTCTTAAACTATTATGTTTGACTATTTCAAAGAAAAGCTTGTTTTAGAAACCAATTCACCTTTATCAAAAATATTGATAAAATAAGTTCCTTTTTCAAAATTTTTCCCAGGAAGATCTTCAACAACATCTACTGTTTTGTTTTGGTAAGTCACAGTACTTGCAAAACTATAAGTTAAGGTTTTATCACCAAATGACTCAGTTTGTTTTTCACCTAATACGTTGTTTTTGCTGTCAATAACTTGCACATAATAGGTTTTATCACCTGATTTTGCAATTTGATTTTCAGCAATAGTAAAACTAATTTTTAAAATATCCGCTCTACTTGCTCTTTCTGTTTCAATTTGTTTCCCTGAACTTCTTAATTTGTAAGCTGCAGTTTTTGTATTTAAAACAGTAAGTTTAGATCCTTTTTCAACAGTTTTAGACAAGTCCTCATTTTGACCTACTAAAACTTCATTGAATTTTTTAGATTCTCCTAAAACAACTACCGTACTGTCTCTTTGAGCAGTAACTCTTTCGTTTGCTAGTTTCAACCCTTCATTTTCAGTCATCAACGCTTTCATTTTATTCTGTAAAGCTGACAATTGAGTTTTGTATTTAGAAACATCGCCTTTTGACTGATTTAATTCATCCATGAGAGCAACGATTTTGTCTCTTTCTTGGATTAACTCTTCAGACATTGTTGTATTTTCAGCGATAGCTGCATCATACGTAGTTTTTAACGTTTGTAGATCCTTCATTAAGGTTTCTTTCTCGCTAAGTGTTGTAGTTAATTCGGTTTTCACTACATCTTTATCAGAAGATAATTTAAATATGTACACCAAACTTCCTACTAATAAAACAGCTAATACTGCTATAATAGCCTTTAAACTTGAATTGTTTTGTTCTTTTTCCATGTAAATTAAATTTTTAAGCAAAATTAAGCAAATCTTTTAATCATATAACGACTGTTAACATATTTATAGTATTTTTGAAAGAAAAAAATGGAAAAATTAATCCGATTCACTTCAAGTGATCTGGCTAAAATTACCAACCACAGAAGCGGAGAGATCAAGTTTGGTGAAAAAATGATTACTGTTCCCAAAGAAGCAGAATTAGTGTCATTTATCAAATCCTCGGAAGCGAAATATGTATTATTCGGGATTCCTGAGGATATAGGTGTAAGAGCCAATTACGGTCGACCAGGAGCCGCCTCTGCTTGGGATTGCGCCATCAAAGGTATAGCGAACATTCAACACAATCGTTTTTGTAAAGGCAGTCAAATTTTAGTTTTAGGACAAATTGACGTTAGAGAAGAAATGAATCTCGTTACCGATTTAGACTTTAATAATATTGATGATCGATCAAAGTTAAGCCAGTTAGTTAAAAGAATTGACAAAGAAGTTTCGTATATCGTTTGCAAAATTATTCAATCCGGAAAAGTACCTATAATTATAGGAGGCGGTCATAACAATGCTTACGGAAATATTAAAGGAACAGCTTTGGCCAAAGGCAAAGCCATTAACGCTGTCAATTTTGATGCTCATTCTGATTTTCGAATTCTTGAAGGTAGACATAGCGGAAATGGATTTTCATATGCCTTTGAGGAAGGCTTCTTAAAAAAATACTTCATCTTTGGTTTGCATGAAAACTACACCTCAAAAAGCGTTTTGGATGTGATAAAAAAATTGGAAGATCGAGTACGATATACCACCTATGACGCTATCAATATTAGAAAAGAAAAAGAGTTTGGTCAAGAAATGAGAACAGCGCTTGATTTCATAAAAAACGACTCTTTTGGAATAGAAATTGACTTAGATGCAATTCCGAACATTGCTAGTAGTGCCATGACTTTAAGTGGGTTTTCAATTGAAGAATTACGAACTTTTATTTCTTTTTTCGCAAAACAAAAAAATGCATCTTATATACATATTTGTGAAGGGGCACCAGATTTAGACTTCCAACAAAACAATCATTTGATAGGAAAATTAATCGGTTATTTAGTAACAGATTTTATCAAAGGACACAATCAGAATTTTATTTAGCTCATCTTTTAAAAGGAAATTACAAGTAGAATTTAGGGATAAAATTAAGCTTATAAATAATAACACTATCTTTGCAAACCTGTTCTTTGAGTTTTATCAAAGAATATTAAAACAAAAACTATGTTATTCGAAGATTTATCCCTTTCTAAAAGTATACAAAAAGCCGTATTTGAACAAGGCTATACCGCCCCTACTCCAATTCAAGAACAGTCAATACCTCTAATTTTATCGGGAAAAGATTTGGTAGGATGCGCACAAACCGGTACCGGAAAAACTGCTGCCTTTGCCATTCCAATTATTCATCAACTGCATCGAATAGTTGGATCCTCTAAGAAAAAAAAGGAAATAAGAGCCTTGGTGGTTACCCCAACTAGAGAATTAGCCGTGCAAATTGGCCAAAATTTTGATACCTATGCCAAATACACCAATTTAACGCAATTGACAATTTTTGGTGGTGTTTCGCAAAATCCTCAAGTAGACAGCTTACGTCAGGGAGTGGATGTTTTGATTGCTACACCGGGAAGATTATTAGACCTTCACAAACAGGGCTTTATTGATTTTGATCATTTGCATACATTGGTTTTAGACGAAGCAGATCAAATGTTAGACATGGGATTTGTAAACGATGTAAAGAAAATCGTAAAATTAACACCAAAAAATAGACAAACCTTATTGTTTTCGGCCACCATGCCGATTGCTATTAGAGAATTAGCAGAAATGTTCTTGAATGACCCAGCTACTGTAACGGTTTCACCCGTTTCCTCTACTGCTGAAAAAGTAGAACAACATTTATATTTTGTCGAGAAAGGAGAAAAAAGAAATCTTTTATATCATTTGATAAAAAATCAGAATTTAACGGATGTTTTGGTTTTTTCAAGAACAAAACATGGTGCTGATAATGTTGTGAAAGCTTTACGGAAAAAAGATATAGCAGCCGAGGCAATTCACGGAGACAAATCTCAAAATGCAAGACAACGTGTATTAGAAGCCTTCAAAAACAAAGAAGTTGGCGTACTGGTAGCTACTGATATTGCTGCAAGAGGCATTGATATTGATCAATTACCTTTTGTCATAAACTTTGACCTTCCAAATATCCCAGAAACCTATGTGCATCGAATTGGCAGAACGGGAAGAGCTGGTAATGGAGGTCTAGCAATTTCATTTTGCGGAAAAGATGAACATCCTTATTGGAAAGATATTCAAAAATTGATAAAAGTTGATGTAAAAACCATTACTGATCATCCTTTTCCTTGGCAATCTGGCAATCCAGAATCCCCATCCGAAAAACCTAAAAATTCCAATAGAAGTGGAGGCGCACATAAATCACGTAAATCTGCAAATGCAAAACAAAACAAAAAGCGTTGGTACTAACCAACGCTTTGCGATTTTGAAATTAACGAATGTATTACTTTAAAAAGTTTTGACTGATCGAATGGCTTAATAATAATATCATTAAGACCTGAGGCAAGTGCTTCTTCTGTAATTTCTTCCTTATCAAAAGCCGTTAAAGCAATAATAGGAGTTGTAATATTCTTACTTCTTATCAATCGAGTGGTTTCAAACCCATTCATCAATGGCATATTGATATCCATCAATATTATATCAAACTTCTCTTTTTCTAAAATTTCGAGTGCTTTAAAACCATCTTCTACAACATTACATTTGAAATGATTTTTCTCCATTAACTTCCTAGTAACCATTTGGTTTATTCGGTTGTCTTCAACGATCAAAACACTAAAAATTTGACTAGAAGTCAAATCCACATTCATGTTATTTATTATCGCATTTGTTTTGTTTCTATCATTTTCGAATGGAATTGTAAATGTAAATGATGTTCCTTCCCCTATAACACTTTCAAGGATGATTTCACTATTAAATAACTCTAATAATCTTTTTACGATAGATAATCCAAGACCAGTACCTTGATAATCAGTGTCATTTCTACCAACTTGAACAAATTTATCAAATATCTTTTGTTGATCTATTTTGGCAATCCCAACGCCTGTATCTTTGATATTAAATTTCACAAAACATTGATTATCTACTTCTTTTTCCAAAATGGCAGAAACAGAAACCGTTCCTTTTTTAGTAAATTTCAAGGCATTGCTCATTAAATTCATAACTATTTGAGCAAAACGCAACTTATCTCCAATAACATATTCAGGTAGATTTGAATCGATAAATACCTCAATTTCATTCCGATTACTTTGAGCTAAGAAAGAGAGCGACTGTACAATCATTTCTATTTCATCCGAAATATTAAAAGTCATATTTTCCAGAACCACTCGATTTTCTTCAATTTTATTGATTTGTAAAATATCATTAATTAAAGAAAGTAAATACCTTGCAGAAAATTTCAAAGAACTAAGATGAGGGCTTTTGGCTAAATATTTATACTCATCAATAAGCATATTTGTTATTCCTATAACCCCATAAAGTGGGGTCCTTAACTCATGGCTGATGGTAGATACAAACTGAGACTTCATTTGAGATGCTTCTTCAGCTTTTTCCTTTGCAAGCAATAAATCATTATTCGCGATTATGAGTTCTGAATTTATCTTTCGCTTGAAATTATTGTTTCTAACTAATGTAAAAACGAGAAGTAAAAGAATACAAAAAACAATTATAAATAAGACTACAATTATCTTAGATTTAATTAAATTTTGTTTCTGAACCTCTTTGACTATCTCAAATTTGGTTAATTCTCTTTTGTATTCGTCAACCTCTACGTTTAAGCCAGCAATAGAAGCTTTTATCAGTTTATTTTCATCATAAATTGTCTTTATTAATTCATCATACTTATTAAGATGTACATAAGCCTCTTTATAATCACCTATTTTAAAAAGCATTTTGGAATACTGATAATGGGCAAAAGAAACATCATTTAAGTCATTATGAATGTAACCATGTGAAACAGATTTACTAAAATATTCTTTGGCTTTCTTATAATCCCCAATATGACTATAATACATCCCGTTAATCATTTTAAAAACAGTGCAAATTGACTCATTCCCTTTTTCTATGAAATTAGCATTTGAATAGTTAAGAAATTCGAGACCTTCTTCAAAATTTGAATTTTCAAAATACGCCCAAGCCATGTTAATGCTAACAAACAATTGAAAATTTTCATTTTTTATTTTCTTACAATAAAAAATAGCTTTTTTAAAATACTCTATACCTTGATTGAAATTTTTCTTATTGAAGCAATAGACATTTCCTAAATTATTATAGGCTTTAAATTTCAAAGTATCATTTGATGTTTTATTGGCATAAAGTAAAGATTTATTGAAATACTTAATTGATTTATCACTTTCGAAAAATTCACTATAATTACATCCAATGATATTATAGGCTACAGCAATTAAATAGTCATCATTTGTTTGTAATCCTTTTTTTAAAACTTCTCGTGCCAAGAGTAATGATTGTTCAAAATCATTAGCCTTAAAGTATTCATTGGCCTGTTTTGACTTTTGTAACAACTCTTTTCTATCATAAACTCCATTTTTAGCTGATAGATTAAAAACATATATAAATAATAAAAAAAAAGTTAAAACAATGCGACTTTGTAACATAATTGTTTTTTAATAGTTAAAAAATATATATCTAAAATACATATTTCCGAGATACAAATGATTATATTATTATAAATTAATACGCCTCAACTCTTAATTTGTAATCATAAAAAAGCCTGCTTAATAAAATCAAGCAGGCTTTACAGATAAATACTATTTATTTTAATCTTCTTCCCATTTACCCACTACCGATGTTGCCAATGCATTCCCTAAAACATTAGTAGCACTTCTAAACATATCGCAAAAATGGTCGATAGGTAAAATAAGTGCAATACCCTCAACGGGTATATCAAACATTCCACAAGTTGCTGCAACTACCACTAGACTTGCTCTGGGAACCCCTGCAATTCCTTTACTTGTCAACATTAATACCAAAAGCATGGTAAACTGAGTAGGTAGATCCAAATCAATTCCATACGCTTGCGCAATAAAAATACCTGCAAAAGTCATATACATCATACTTCCATCGAGATTGAAAGAATATCCTAACGGAAGCATAAAAGATACGATCTTATCTTTTACTCCAAAACGTTCCAACTCTTCGGTTAATTTTGGAAAAACTGCTTCGGAACTAGTTGTACCAAAAGCAATAATCAAAGGGCTTATAATATGATTTAAAAGGGTTTTCATCCTTTTTCCTAAAAAAAGATATCCGATAGCAATTAAAATCAACCACAAAGTAGCAATTCCGACTAAAAAAGATCCAAAGAATTTGAAGTAAGTAAACGCAAGTTCTGAAAAATCACGAACAGCAAATACTCCAGCTATCGCACCAAAAACTCCGACAGGAGCAAACTTCATAACGAAATTGACCATTTTCAGGATAATATGAGATAGCCGATCCATAAAATCAACAATTGGCTTAGCATGGTTTCCAATTGATGCTGCAGCGAGTCCAAAGAAAATTGAAAAAACGACAATTTGCAGTATTTCATTGGTTGCCATGGCTTCAATAATACTTTTTGGAACTATGTGTTCAATAAAATTATTAAACGAAAGACTCTGAGCTTTACCCGTTACTTCTGTTGCTGTACTTGCATCAATGTTGGATAAATTAAGACCAATCCCTGGGGTCAATATATTTACATAAAACATCCCTATTAACAATGAAATAAAGGAAGCTGTAAAAAACCAAGCCAAAGCTTTACCACCTATTCTTCCCACAGCTTTTACATCACCCAATTTTGCAATCCCTACAACTAATGTTGTAAAAACCAATGGAGAAATAATCATTTGAACCAATCGAATAAAAATAGTAGCCAATATTTTTATTTTGTTACTAAATTCTTGAGCGTGTTCTGGTTCCCATGACGTATGAATAAAAATTCCTAGAATTGCTCCAAGAATCATTGCAATTAGAATTTGACCTGTTAGCCCTTTAAAAAATGATTTTTTTGAAGTTTGTTTTATTTCCATTAGTAGTTTTTGGTGATTAAGTTAGTTCTGGGGATTTAAAGTGCAACTATTTAGAATAGGTTTTATTCATTAAATAAAAGTCTGCCAAAACAATAGCTGCCATTGCTTCAACGATTGGTACAGCACGAGGAACTACACACGGATCATGTCTGCCTTTACCCGTCATTTCAACAATTTCTCCATCTTTATTTATAGTTTCTTGAGTTTGCATGATGGTCGCTACTGGCTTAAAAGCAACTCGGAAATAAATATCCATTCCATTACTTATTCCCCCTTGAATTCCACCAGAAAGATTAGTTTTGGTAGTACCATCTTCATTGTATTGATCATTATGCTCACTCCCTTTCATTTTTGCACCACAAAAACCACTGCCAAATTCAAAACCTTTTACAGCGTTTATAGACAACATCGCTTTTCCGAGTTCAGCATGAAGTTTGTCAAAAACAGGCTCTCCTAAACCAATAGGAACATTTTGAATAACACACGTAACAGTGCCACCAACAGTATCTCCTTGTTTGCGTATTTCTCTTATATACTCCTCCATTTTGGCCGCCATGGCTTTATCTGGACAACGTACTGGATTACTTTCTATTTTCGAAAAATCAATCTCTTGATAAGGCTTTTCAAGAAAAAGTGGTCCGACAGATGACACATATGCATTAAAACGTATGTCTGGCATCATTTGTTTGGCAATGGCACCCGCAACCACTCTACTTGCCGTTTCTCTGGCTGAACTTCGTCCACCGCCTCTGTAATCTCTAAAACCATATTTTTTATCATAGACATAATCGGCATGACTTGGGCGATAATTATCTTTTATATGTGAGTAATCATCTGATTTTTGATTCGTATTCGGGATGATAAATCCAATGGGAGTGCCTGTAGTTTTTCCTTCAAAAATTCCTGATAAAAACTGAACAGCATCTGGTTCTTTACGCTGAGTGACTATAGCGGATTGCCCTGGTTTTCTTCGAATCATTTCAAGCTCTATAGCTTCTAAATCCAAGGATATTCCAGACGGGCATCCATCAATAATCCCTCCTAATGCTTCACCATGAGACTCGCCGAATGTTGTGATTCTATAGATTGTTCCGTAACTATTTCCTGCCATAACTAAATTATTTTGGACAAATGTAAGTTTTAAGCAGTAAACAAAAAAATTAATTTAACAAGTTTGTTATATTAAATTTATTAAAAACAAGGAGTTTTGTTAAATAATTAACTTTTAAAACAATTATTAAAGCAATATTTATTACAAACATAATTAATTAAAGTTATTTTAAAAACCTTCATTCATTTAAAATATCTAACTATTTTAACAGTAAAACAAATAAAAAACAAATGAAAATCTACAAAAAAGACACTTTTTAATGTCTTTTTTTGGTTAAAATATTTATAATGAATTCGGAGATCCCTTTTTTTTACTAATTTTGCCTCAGAATTTATAAATATTATTAATTATTTAATAAAAAAATTATGAAAAAATTTCTGTTAGGATTATTATTTATGGGATCAATGCATTTTGTAAATGCACAAGAAATCGGGGTTAGATTTGGTGATGTTACAGGTAATGATGTAGCAGTAGATGCTGTTTTTTCTGCTGGTAAATTTAGTAGAATCCACGCCGATGTATCTTTCGGTAACGGAGGTGTTGGAGTTGAAGCATTATATGACTTTATCTACAGACCACTAGGAAGTGAATCTTTCAACTGGTACATGGGTGCTGGACCATCTGCATTTATTGGTGATGATTTTCTATTAGGTCTTAGTGGAGAAGTAGGCCTTGAATATCGTTTTAAAGGAGCTCCTATTGCAATTGGTGTTGACTGGAGACCTACGCTTTGGGTACTTGAAGACACTGATTTCCATGCAGGAGGTTTTGGATTAAACGTTAGATTTGTATTCTAATCAGAGAATATCCAATGAATAATAAAAAAGGGAAGTTTTACACAAAACTTCCCTTTTTTTATTGGTATTTTTGAATGGCTCTTTGGTAAAGATCTTCATAAATTGGTAAGATGTTTTTTATATCAAATTTTTTAGCCACCTCAAGTGCATTTGCTTTAAAATTTATTAGAGTGGCATCATCTTTTAAAATTTTTATTGCATTTTCGGCCATCGCATCAATATCACCAACATTACTCAAAAAACCAGAAAAACCATCGAAATTCACTTCCGGCAATCCACCTGAATTACTCGATATCACTGGAACAGAACACGCCATAGCTTCGAGCGCTACTAAACCAAAACTTTCTGTTTGAGATGGTAATAAAAAAAGATCTGTCAAACAAAGAATTTTATCGATCTCGTTACTGTTTCCAAAAAATATGACTTTATCTTGTATTCCTAATTCATAGCACAATTGTTCTGCCTTTTCTTTCTCAGGACCATCACCCACCATCATTAATTTTGAAGGAACTGTTTTTTGAATTTTATCAAAAATTTTAATTACATCTGGAATTCGTTTTACTCCTCTAAAATTACTAATATGCGTAATAATTCGTTCGTTGGGATTAGCCATTACTGAACGATGACATGGCGTAGTTGGGTCTTTTTTTTCCTTATCTAAATCAATAAAATTTGGGATTACCTGAATTTCATTTTTAATAGCAAATAATTTTAATGTATCTGCTTTTAAACTTTCTGAAACCGAGGTTACAAAATCAGATTTATTAATACTAAAAGTTACCGCAGGCTTGTAAAATGGATGATTTCCAACCAAGGTTATATCCGTTCCATGGAGCGTAGTTACCATCGGAATATTGATTCCTTCATCCTTCAACATTTGTTTGGCCATGTAGCCAGCGTAGGCATGCGGAATAGCGTAATGCACATGCAATACTTCTATTTTATACAACTTGACCATATCTACCAGCTTACTCGAAAGAGCCAACTCATAGGGTTGGTAGTGAAACAAAGGATACTCAGGCACATTAACCTGATGATAATGCACATTAGGATTCAAAAGCGCCAATCGAACAGGTTGACTGTAGGTTATAAAATGAATTTCATGCCCACGTCTTGCCAATTCCAATCCTAATTCAGTTGCAACTACTCCACTCCCGCCAAATGTGGGATAACAAACAATGGCTATTTTCATGTATTTAAATTAAAGTAACGAATGTACTTAAAAAAGAGCAGTTAGAAGTTAAGGAAAATTAAAAAAGAATTACAAAACTTCCTTTTTTTTCTTCTTGTCGATCCACTTATTTATTTTGTATGTCAAATAAGCTGAACCACTACCTATTAGAGCTCCCGCAATAACATCGGTTGGATAATGCACTCCTAAATGCATTCTTGAATAGCCCACAGAGGAAGCCCAAATAAAAGATGGAACAATTACATACCATTTTGGATGAGACAAACTCAAAGATGTAGCGGTAGCAAAAGCAATTGAGGTATGCCCCGAAGGAAAGGAATAGCCACCCGCAGATGTCAACTTTTGAATTTCAGGATAACGCTCAAAAGGTCGATCTCTTTTTATGGTTTCTTTTAAAGCAACAGTCATAAAAACTGCTCCTGCTACGGACTCCACCATACCAATAGCCTCTTTTTGTAGTTGCTTATCTTTATTTAATAATCCGGCCGTATATAACACTAAAGGCGCTCCAACACTCACCACAGCATAACTGTTGGTAATATGCTCAAATGTAGCGTCGAAATTTGTATTTCTATTTACATGTATAGAACGTAAGATAGTACTATCAAAATTTTGAGCGTACAAACCTAAGCCGAAAAACCAAAAAGCACAAAACAAAAAACGATTTGACATGAAAGAAAAAATAGTAATTTTTAAAAAAAAACTAGATAAAATATCTAGTTTATAATGTTTTAGAAAAATCTGCTATGCCAACTATCGGCTGCTGGTACTTCCCAAGACTCATTAAATTCTTGAATATTATTCACTAAATTATTAAAAACAATAGTATTTTCTGTAACTGCTTTATCTTTTACCATTTTTTTAAAATCAAGTAGAGGCTTATAAGCAATATGTTCTCCTAATTTAAAAGTAACGTTCATTTTGTCTAATAAATCAACACTATACTTTTTTTCTAGGCTCTGAATAAACTCGACAGAACTATCTATGGAACAACCAGTGGCAGCTTGTACCTCTTGATTGACCGCAATGATAATAAAACGATTGTATTTTAACAGATACGAAGACTCCAAACTGGTACCATGCGCAGCCCATTCTTTTAAAAAAGCTTGCAATGCAGTTTCAATTTCGATCATTTCAGTGTCAGAAAACTTTCTATTAGATTGGTAAATCCAAATTTTGGATTCTTCTGGTAAACTATCAAAGGCTTGATACATAATTATTTTGTTTTATAAATCTTGTGCATTTGCAATTAATTCAGCAATATCTAACACTTTTACTTCAGATTCTTTTTCTTTATTTTTTATTCCATCAGTGAGCATGGTATTACAAAAAGGACAGCCCGCAGCGATAATAGCAGGTTGTACCTCCAATGCATCTTCCGTTCTTTCAATATTCACTTCTTTAGTACCAGCTTCAGCATCTTTAAACATTTGAGCCCCACCTGCACCGCAACATAAACCATTGGCTTTGGCACGTTTCATCTCAACTAATTCAGCATCTAATTTCTGAATTAATGCTCTTGGAGCTTCATATATTTTATTAGCTCTACCTAAATAACAAGGATCATGGAATGTGATCTTTTTTCCTTTAAACTGACCTCCTTCAATTGTTAAACGACCATCATCTAATAATGATTTTAAAAATTCAGTATGATGCACCACTTCATAATGTCCACCTAATTCCGGATATTCATTTTTTAAGGTATTAAAGCAATGTGGACAAGCTGTCACAATTTTTTTTGCTTCATATGCATTCAAAACCTCAATATTCATCATGGCCTGCATTTGAAATAAAAATTCATTTCCCGCTCTTTTGGCTGGATCACCGGTGCAACTTTCTTCCGCACCTAAAACCGCAAATGAAACATTAGAACGATTCAAAATTCGAACAAAAGCTTTGGTGATTTTTTTTGCTCTATCATCAAAACTTCCTGCACAGCCCACCCAAAATAACACTTCTGGTTGTTTTCCTTGCGCTAACATTTCGGCCATTGTAGGTACAATCAAATTTTCTGACATAATTTGTGTTTTATAAAATGAAATAAATTGAAGTTTAAACTATCATCATCAATTTACTTTAACTATTTGTGATTTTTGAAAGAGTATAATTATTGCTCGTTTTTCCAATTCAAACGATCTTGTTGACTGTATTGCCAAGGCGCACCGTTATTCTCAATATTTGTCATCATCGCATTCAAAGGCATTGGAGCGGCACTTTGTTCCATTACCAAATAGCGTCGCATATCCATAATAATTGACAATGGACTTATATTTACTGGACATTCTTCCACACATGCATTACATGAGGTACAAGCCCACAATTCTTCGGCAGTAATATAATTGTTTAACAACGAAATCGAATCTGGTACAAACACTCCTTTGTTTTTGTTAATATTTCTTCCTACTTCTTCCAAGCGATCTCTTGTATCCATCATGATCTTACGTGGAGACAATTTTTTACCAGTTTGATTGGCTGGACATGATGAAGTACAACGACCGCATTCGGTACAAGTATAAGCATTCATCAACTGCACCCAATTTAAATCCATTACATCGCTGGCACCAAACTTATTTGGAACACTATCAGTAGTTGCGGGAGCTGCAAAAGGATCAGCATTAGGATCCATCATCAATTTAACCTCAGTAGTAACCGAAGCCAAATTATCAAATTGACCTTGGGGTTTTAAATTAGCAAAATAGGTATTTGGAAAGGCTAAAATAATATGCAAATGTTTTGAATAATATAAATAGTTCATGAAAATCAAAATACCAACAATATGCAACCACCAAAATAATTCTGATAATAACATCACGATTTCGTTAGACATCCCGTCAAAAACAGGTGCTATAAATTGACTAACAGGAAAAGAACCTGCTTTGATGAAATGTGAAAAACCGCCAGGAACCTGCTGTAGATGCAGATCTGATGCATTCATTAATAAAAATAAAGACATTAAAACGACTTCAAAATATAAAATGTAATTTGCATCATTTTTTGGATACCCATTTAAATCGGCACTAAGAAATCGTTTGAGTTTGATAACATTTCTTCTAGACCAAAATACAAATACAGCAAGAAGCACTAAAGCTGCTAAAACTTCAAAAGAACCAATTAAAAAATCATAAGCTCCGCCTAAAAAAGCAAAAACACGGTGTGTTCCAAAAAGGCCATCAATAATAATTTCTAATAATTCAATATTGATAATTATAAAACCAACATAAACTATAATATGTAAAACCCCAGCAACAGGCCTTTTAACCATTTTGGATTGTCCTAATGCAATCATGGCCATGTTTTTCCATCGCTCTTTAGGATTGTCAGATCGATCAATATCAGTACCTAATTTGATGTTGCGAATGATCTTTTTTACATTAGTAAAAAAATAACCAAATCCTACTACAAGGATTATGGCAAATAGAACATTGTCTAAAAAATTCATAAATAGTTAGTTTTTTGCTTTTAATAGTGAGTCGTTTTCAGGGGCAATATAAGGTTTATTTTTTTTTCCAAAAACAGAAACGTTTACATAACGCGTTGGATGTAAACGAACATCTTGCAACAACAACTCTAATTCTTTTGAAGTTTTGGACAAATTAGCATACAGCGCTTCATCAGTAAGTAATTTACCCATGGTCCCCTTCCCTGACTGTAAATTAGCCATCATCTTGTCTACATTTGCAAGAGTTTTATTTAATTCGGTTACAGTTTTGCCAAGATCAGCTTTTTGTAGTGAATCCGAAATCTTTGAAAAATTACTAGAAACCTTATTGAAATTTGAGACCACTCCTTTTATCTGGTGTTTGTTATCATCTAAAATTCCATTAATACTTGATGATGCCTTGTGAAATTGAACCATTGTTTTATTCAATTCAGCTAAACTATTTTTTAAATCTGCTTGGCCTTTTTGATCCAAAACATTGTTGATACCCGTAAGCATAGCATCAGCATTTACTAATAGCTTCTCTATTTTTTCTTGTAACGGAACCAATTTTTCGCTCATACTAGCAGCCATACCCAGTTCTACACCGCCTTTTAATCTGGCCCCATTTTCTAATAGCTCTTTATCCAAAAGATTTGGACGTATTGCAATTTGCTTTGAACCTATTAAAGTAGGTTCATAAATTAGAGCAGTACTGGATTTTGATATTGGAAAATCAGTATTAATTTGTAATTCTACTAAAAGTTTACCCGTACTTTGGTCAATTGTGATTGATGCTACTTTTCCAATCAACAAACCATTTAAAGTTACTGCCGATGAAGGTAAAACACCTTCTACATTATCATATTCAACATAATAAGTGGAGTAGTTAGTAAAAAGATCGCGTCCTTTTAAAAAACTATATCCCCAAATAAATAATAAAATTGCGGTAATTACTATAATTGCCGTTTTGATTTCTTTTGTTAGTTTCAAAATATAAGATTTTGCGCAAAAATAAAATAAAAAAATTAACTAGTCTGCTTATTTAATAGCTTCTTGTATACTTATTTTCTTTCCATCTTTGAAAGCGGTAAGAAAAGCTGTTTCAAAACCGCTAGATTTAGCTGATTTCAAATGCTCTTTGGCTATTGAATAATCAGCAGTTTCACCGAAATAATATTTGAATAAATTATCTTCTTTTTCCATGGTAACACCGGTGAGTCCTTTAAAATTTTTAGGATGCAATTCTAAATTCATATAACTAGCTGATAATTGCACTTTAAAAACAGTACCCTTTACAGGATTACTTATCGGTTTAGCTTCCTCTTTAATGACAGGTACATCCACAACTGGGGTTGCTTCTTTGGCTACCGATACATTTGTTGGATTACTGTTGTTATCAAAAATTGCAGTTCCATAAAAATCGTTTTTATATGCAATAATGGCTTTTGCAATAGCCTGAGCCAAATCATTTTGACCGCTTTCAGAAACTAAGATCGCACCTTCTGCAGGATTAGAGATGAACCCCATTTCAATCAATACTCTAGGCATATACGCTCGATGCAACACCAAAAAACCAGCTTGTTTTACCCCACCACCTCTTATTTTTTTTCCTAATTTATCAAATTCATTTTCAACATTTGAGGCTAAAGAAATGCTGTTTTCCAAATATTCTTCTTGCATCAAAGTCATACCAATTAAAGACTCTGGCGAATTGGGATCGTATCCTTCATACTTTTGCTTATAATCTTTTTCAAGCGTAATTACAGCATTTTCTTTTCGTGCAACATCTAAGTTAGAAGCTGATTTTGTAACCCCCATCACATAGGTTTCGGTACCATCGGCAGCTGTATTTTTGTTTGCATTGCAGTGTATTGAAACAAATATTGAGGCTTTAGCTTTATTTGCGATATTTGCACGTTCGTTTAATTCGATAAAAACATCCGTTTTTCGAGTATAAATAACTTCTATTTGCTTAGTTTCTTCAAGTATTTTTCCTACTTTAAGAACAACTGCCAGAGCCACATCTTTTTCAACTCTCCCATTGTATTTAGCTCCTGTATCATGTCCACCATGACCAGCATCCAAAGCAACTTTAAACACATCTACCTGACTATAAGAAAATAATGAAAGAAAAAGAAAGGTTGCACTAAACATTACTTTTATAAAAATCTTGGTATTCATAATTTTAAAATTAATTTTATTAAGGGACTACAGCTATAATATTGTTAATTGATTATTTTTGCAAAAAAATATATGTAAGTTTGATGTTTCAAAATTTGATACATCATTTTTACAAAAATAGCATTAAAACCTTTGCGTACAAACATATTTAATATCGTTTTAATTTCATTTATCCTTTTGTCAGGAACAAATAGTGCCTTTTGTCAGGATATAAAGAAAAAATCAACTCCAATTCCTTCAAAAAAAACTGCAAAACAACAGCAAAAAGATGTTAAGGCATTGTCTATTGCAGAAGTTGATACCATCAAAAAAGATACTTTAAAAACTAAAAAACCTTTTTTAGAAGATAAAGTAAGATACAAGGCTCAAAACTATGTCAAAAGAGACCAAAAGAAAAACCTAATCACGCTTTATGATAAGGGTGAATTGTATTATCAAGACATAGAATTACAGTCAGGTATCATAGTTATGGACAACGAGAAACAAGAAGTTTATGCAGGCAGAATTAAAGATTCTACCGGTAAATACACTCAATATCCTGTATTTAAACAAGGGGCAAACGTAGTAGAACCTGATTCGATCCGTTTTAATTTCAAAACCAAAAAAGCCTTGATTTGGAATTCAAGGTCCGACCAAGGAGAATTTAAAATCAAAGCTTCGATTACCAAAAAAGAAAATGACTCCGTTTATTTTTTAAAAGGCGCCCGATTTACAACCTCAAAAAATGTAGACAATCCAGAATATTATTTCCAAACGAACAAAGTCAAATTTATTCCAGGTAAAAAAGTGATTACTGGTTTAACCAATATGGTAATTGCAGATGTACCTACCCCTTTAGCCTTGCCTTTTGCTTATTTTCCAATGAGTAAAGAAACTAGTGTATCGGGGATTATTTTGCCTAGCTACAATGATTCGAATGCAAGAGGTTTTTCATTACAGAATTTTGGATATTATTTTGCTTTAAGTGATCATTATGATTTAACTGTTCTTGGCGATTATTACACCAATGGTAGTTATGGAATGCGTGCAGAATCAAGCTATGCCAAACGCTATAATTATAGAGGTAACTTTAATTTTAGATTTGAAAATTTAATTAATAGTGAGCGAGGTTATCCAGATTATTCTAAGCAATCCATCTACAATATTCAATGGTCTCACTCCAAAGATTCTAAATCAAATCCAAATTCGAGTTTTTCAGCATCCGTGAATTTAGGAAGTAGTAAATATTTTCAACAATCGATTAATGTTGAAAACATAGGATCAAACTTAAACAATACCTTAAGTTCATCAGTTTCTTATTCCAAGACCTTCAATTCCGTACCACAAGTACGAATGTCATTATCTGCTACGCATTCACAAAATACACAAACAAGCGAAATCAATATGACGTTACCTACACTTCAGTTAAGTGTGGACAGAATTTTTCCTTTTGCAAAAGGTGATGGACTTAAAAAAGGCATCATCAAAAACATCAACTTGCAATACAATTTGAATGGTAGAAATAGCTTTGTCACGAACGATTCTTTATTCTTTAAATCAGAAATGTTTAAAGATGCGCAAATTGGTATGCAACATAGTATACCTATTAGCACCAACTTTAAAATTTTTAAACACTTTAGCGCATCTGCATCTGCAAATTATGAAGAAGTTTGGTATTTGAAAACCATAAAAAGATATTATAACAAAGATTTGAGCAAAGTAGTAGATGAAACTGTAAATGGTTTTGATGCTTTTAGAACCTATTCTTTATCAAGTAGTATTGGTACAACAATTTACGGAACTTTTAATTTTGGGGAGGACAAAAAAATCAAGTCCATAAGACACGTCATGCGCCCTTCTATTTCTTACGGTTACACCCCTAGTTTTGAGAAATATTATGACACTTACGCCTCAGATGCTAGTGGAAAAATGATTAAACAATACACTCGATTTGATGGTGGTATTTACGGCGTACCACGTTTGAGCAATTCTAACAACATTGGTTTTGATTTAAGCAACACTTTTGAAGCCAAAGTAACAGATAGTGATAGTACAAAAGTAGAACCCAAAAAAATCATGTTGCTTAACAACTTGAATTTATCAACTAGTTATGACCTTAATGCAGATGGGAAAAACACTTTAGCGTGGTCAGCAGTTAGAGTTAGTGGTGGAACACAGCTTTTTAAAGACAAAATGCAAGTTAACTTTGGAGCCACTTTAGATCCTTATGCAATTGACAATTCTGGGAATCGTGTCAACATCTATAACATAAATAATGGAGGAAGTTTGTTTAGAATGACTAGTGCAAATATGACTTTAAATTATTCCATAGCAAGTACCGATTTCGACAAAAAACAAAAAGATGATAGTCAGGTAAAACGTAATGGTGGACGAGAAGATGATTTATTTGGTAAAAGCAATGATGTATTGAACCGTAAAAGCCAATTTGAGGACTCCGACGACGAATCCAATGGAGAAGATGTAATCACCACCTTTTTTAAATCAGCTTTGCCATGGGATATGACCTTTGCCTACTCTTTAACCTATGGAAACAATAATAGAGAACGAAAAATAATCAATAACTCAATAATGATTTCTGCTAATGCAGATTTAACCCCAAAATGGAAAGCAGGTATCTCAACAGGTTATGATTTTGTACAAAAAGGAATCACTTTTACTCAAATTCGTTTTGAAAGAGATTTATTGAGCTGGAGAATGGATTTCAACTGGACACCTTTTGGTGACAATTCCAATTGGAACTTCTTCATTGGTATTAAATCTGGCGTATTAAGCGATATTAAATGGAATAAACGAAGAGTAAACGACAGAGCACTTCAATAAACTTACAATAAATAAAATAGAATGAAAAAAGTAATTTTTACTACAGAGGCTCCATCTCCGATTGGACCATACAGTCAAGCCATTTTAAAAGAAAATACCCTTTATACTTCTGGACAAATTGCACTAGATCCTACAAGTGGCGAACTCGTTACAGATTCTATCGAAAAAGAGACAGAACAAGTAATGCTAAATTTAAAAGCTGTACTCGCAGCAGCCAATATGACCTTTGAAAACGTAGTTAAAACCAGTATTTTTATCATGGATATGAATGATTTTGCAGCAATAAACCAAGTGTACGGATCATTCTTAAATGAAAAAACCGCTCCAGCTCGTGAAACGGTTCAAGTGGCATGTTTGCCAAAAAATGTAAATGTAGAAATATCTATGATTGCTGTGCTATAGCATTGAGTAATAATTGTGCTGTAGCTGCATTAGTTGCAAGTGGCACATTATGAACATCACAAACCCGTATCAGCATATTAATATCTGCCTCGTGTGGGTGACTAGACAAAGGATCTTTAAAAAAGAGTACCATATTGGTTTTTCCTTCACCCACTCTACCGGCAATTTGTGCATCACCACCTAAGGGACCAGAAAGCATTCTTCGAACTTTAAATCCTACTTCTTCTGCTTTCCCTCCTGTTGTTCCAGTTGCAATCAAATTAATGTTTTGGGAATCAAGAATAGCTTTGTTTTTAACTAAAAAATCAATTAAATCCTTTTTTTTGCCGTCATGCGCAATTATAGCTATTTCCATAATTAACTATTAGCCACGTGATACGCGATTAATCCATCGATTGGTCTACGTAAAACGTTCCCTAATTTTAATTCATATTTATCAAAAGTCACTTGCAATTCTTCTCTCAAGTAAAAAGCGATAGAACCTACAAAATGGACAGGAATTTCTTGGTGATTATCATATTGTTTAATATAATTTTTCACAAATGATTTCATCCCTTTGTAAATGATTTTTTTACAAAATTCGTTTTCTTTATGTTTGATTAAAAACTTTGCAAACGTAGCTAAATAAGCATTTGGATTAGGCTCTTTGTATAATTTATTTTTAATAAAATCAGGATCTACATTGTAGTCTTTTTCAAATTCTACAGCAAGTTCTTTAGGCATTTTGTTAAAATAGTATTTTCTAATTAACTCTTTACCAAAAACATTTCCACTACAATCGTCCATGACAATATATCCAAGAGATTGTACTTTTTGATGTAATTTTTTACCATCAAAATAACTGCAATTTGAACCTGTACCCAAAATACTTACAATTGCTTCCTCCCCTTTAGGAGTTGTTGCATATACAGCTGCATAAGTATCTTCTTGAACACTAACAATAGCATTTGGAAAATATTCTTGAAAAACTTGAGTCAATAATTGAATCATTCTTATTGTACCACAACCGGCACCGTAAAAGAATAAATGTGTTGCTGCATTTTTATTTTGCAATATATCAAAGCGATCGTTCAAACGATCTACTATTTCTTTCTCGTTTAAAATTTCAGGATTTAATCCCAAGGTTTGTGTGGTAAAAAGAACTTTACCTTTGTCATCAATTGCGATCCAATCGGCTTTCGTAGAACCACTGTCAACTATTAATTTCATATAATTTTGTATTTAAGTTTTGTTTAGAAGCAAAACACACAAGCTTTTTTGGACTTGTGTGTTTTGTAAAAATAGAAAAACTTTCGAGAATCGATGATTTCCGAAAGCTTTTTTTCTTAATTTTTATTTTAAACCTGAAATATGAACAGATAAATCAATCAATTTGCTTGAATAGCCATATTCATTATCATACCAAGAAACTAATTTGAAGAAAGTTGAATTTAATCCAATTCCAGCACCTGCATCAATGATAGAAGTTCTTTTATCAGAAATAAAATCTTGAGAAACTACTGCATCTTCAGTAAATCCAAGAACACCTTTCATAGTTGTTTCTGAAGCTGTTTTCAACGCTGCCATAATTTCTTCATAAGAAGTTTCTTTAGCTACTTTTACAGTTAAATCTACAACAGAAACGTCAGCAGTTGGTACACGGAAAGCCATACCAGTTAATTTTCCATTCAAAGCAGGAATTACTTTCCCTACAGCTTTAGCTGCTCCAGTTGAAGAAGGGATGATATTGATAGCAGCTGCACGTCCACCTCTCCAGTCTTTTCTAGAAGGACCATCAGCAGTCATTTGTGTTGACGTTGTAGCGTGAACTGTAGTCATTAACGCTTCTACAATTCCAAAATTATCATTGATTACTTTAGCTAATGGAGCTAAACAGTTTGTAGTACAAGAAGCATTAGAAACAATTACATCTGAAGCTTTTGCTTCTGTATGGTTTACGCCCATTACAAACATTGGTGCATCAGCAGATGGTGCAGAAATGATTACTTTTTTAGCTCCACCTTTAATGTGCTCGTTTGCAGTTTCGATAGTTGTAAAAATACCAGTACATTCAGCAACTACATCAACATCTACTTCATTCCATTTTAAGTCTGCAGGATTTCTTTCAGCAGTAATACGGATGTTTCTACCGTTAACAAATAATTTTCCTTCTTTTACTTCAACAGTTCCGTCAAAACGACCGTGAACTGAATCATATTTTAACAAATAAGCCAAATGATCTACATCTAACAAGTCATTGATTGCAACAACTTCAACATTATCTCTATTGAAAGACTCTCTAAAAACAATTCTTCCAATTCGCCCAAACCCGTTTATTCCTAATTTTACTTTTGACATGTTTACTAAATTTAAATTAATTTTTTTTTCTACAGTTTATATTTTTATTAAATCGACATGATATCTGAAACGCGAAGCAATTCTCTATCAATTTCAGTGTGTCCTTTTATAGCTTGCTCTAATGGAGTCAATTCTACTTTGTTGTTTAGCAAACCTACCATCAAATTGGATTTACCTTCAAGAATGGATTCAACAGCTTTAACCCCAAGCCTACTTGCTAATACACGATCAAAACAAGAAGGTGCTCCACCACGTTGCATGTGTCCTAGTACTGAAACGCGAACGTCATATTCTGGAAAATTCGATTCTACATAATCTTTAAGTTCAAAAACATTTTTACCTGTTTTATCTCCTTCAGCGATTACCACAATACTAGATGTTTTCCCGGTGGTTTTACTCTTTTTTAATGACTCTAACAAACGTTCCAAGCCAAGATCTTCTTCTGGAATTAATATTTCTTCTGCACCAGCACCAATTCCTGCATTTAAAGCTATATGACCAGCATCTCGTCCCATAACTTCAATTAAAAACAAACGGTTATGAGAACTCGCTGTATCTCTAATTTTATCAATAACATCCACCACAGTATTTAAAGCGGTATCATATCCTAGCGTATGACTAGTACCATAAATATCGTTATCAATCGTTCCTGGAATACCAATTACTGGAAACCCAAATTCTGTATTGAAGAGCAATCCACCTGTAAATGATCCATCTCCTCCAATTACTATTAAGGCTTCTACTCCTTCTTTAACCAAGTTATCATAAGCTTTTTTACGTCCTTCAGGCGTTCTAAATTCCTGTGATCTTGCTGATTTTAAAAAGGTCCCACCTTTATTTATAATGTTATTCACACTTCTTGGTCCCAATTCTTTGAAGTCTCCTTCAATCATACCTTGGTACCCTCTATAAATACCTACACAACCAATGTTATGAAACGCACAAGTTCGAACTACTGAACGAATCGCTGCATTCATCCCTGGGGAATCACCTCCCGATGTTAGTACTCCTATTTTTTTTATTGTTTTTGACATTTTCTATATATTTATATGTAAATTTAATGAACATTGGTTACTTTTAATAATTTCTTATTATATTTTTAATATTTTGATATAAATTCAAACGTTTTCGTTGATAAGTTCTCCTTTTTTACAATAAATGCAAGTTAATTTTGCACTTAATTTATTTTACTATTCATTTTTTGACAAATCAATAATTTTCAATTGTGGTTCAATTAAAAAAAAATAAAAGAAAAATCAAGCACATTTCAAAAATTATGTAGACAAATAATATGTCGCTAAAAGGGGTATATTTTGGTTTAAATAGCATTCTTTCTCTATAAATTTATAAAGAAAAACAAACAATACTACTTCTACTGTCATCAAATTAACTTTTTAATAACTTGTGATAAAGCATTAAAATGGAATTTATTGATGATAAAATAATAAAATAGGTGAAGTTAAAATAAAACACACCTGTATTTCGATTATTCAGTGTTTACTAAAGGAAAAACATAAACACACAAGCAACAATAATTCTTCACTACTTAGAAAACGAAAATCTTTACAAAAAAAATAGCAAAAAAAAACCCGTTGGCTCAGTAGCAACGGGTTTTGTAACTATACTATTCTAACACCTAATATTCTTCTTCGGGAAGAGTGCCCTCATTATTGTTTTTGGGCTTTTCTTGTGCTTGCTTTTTTGATTTATTAAAATTGATATAATCTGGAGGCAAACTTGAATCATTAATGATCTCAGAAGATTTTGTAGTGATAGTCAATTTATGTTTTTTAAAAATTAGCGTCACAAATTCTTTGAAACTATCAAAATCAACATCATAAGAAATACCCACTCCTTGTGTATATCCAATTCCTTGACCAATATAATTGATGTCATTTTCTTTATTAAACAATCTAAGATTAAAATTTCCGGCATCATTTACTCTATATAATATTTCCACATCTCCCACAATTGCTGATTCGTTAACACCACCAAAAGGAACTCCTACTTTTCCATTAATTGTAATTCTTTCGTTTAATTGTGAAGATACCGTTGCTACAAATCGACCATCAGTTTCTCGACCCACTCTTCGATCTGCTGTAATTACATTTACACCAATTTTTAACTTATCATCGTCTGATTGAATAATATCACCCAAAAGTCCCGAAGCCGTTTCGAATAAACTCGAAGAAAAATCAGACTGACTAATCCCTTCAGGACTTAGGAAACTACCTGATGACAGCAAATAAAGAGCTTGAGTGTATCTAGTATCCTTATCATTTAATTTATATTGAATTTCAGAGCCCAAAACAGAACTTACCGTTGGAAATAAAATATTAAAATCAGGCTCTGGACGAGCTAAATCACCTCGAATTCCAACGACAACTTCTACGGGTACTTTGGTATTTAAAGATGAATTTTCAAGTAATACTGATGGATTAGCAGAAGTCTTATAAACGGCTTCTAAGTTCAATTGAGCTTTTAATGGGTTACCTTCCCAAATTATAGATCCTCCTTTTTTTACGGCAAACTTCTTATCTATTAAACCTCCATATTTAAAATTATACGTTCCTTCGTAAGCCTGAAAATCCCCCCACATATTAAACTTTCCTAAGGTATTAATTTTGAAAAGCAAAGATCCAAAACCTTTTCCTTTCATTCCATGACCTGTATTTCTATCTAAAATAACTTCTACTTCAGCATTTGGATTAACATCAAAATCAAATTCAAGTTCCAATCCGTTATAATCTCTTATTTTTTCAATTACACCAAACTTCGAGTTGTTTTTTTCTTTTGCTGTGATAAAATGTATAAAACCATTTTCACTAATACTCTCGGCATTGTTTATAGGTATTTTAACAGAAGTTCCTTTCTCTGATTTAGCCACAACTTTAATAAAAAGCCCATCAGCAGGCCCTTTTACAAGTGCAGTGCCATCAATAAATGCAGTTCCAAAATAAGCGGCATCATCACTGTCTTTGGTGTCAAGCGCCAAAAATCGTTTCGAATCTATTTTTAAATCTAATTTCCAATCTGAAAATTGATTGTGCTCTACCACTCCATTTAAAATTCCTTGCGTTTTAAACTTAGTATCAAAAATTCCATTGTTTCGAAATAAAAATTTCTCATTTGAAAGATCAACAACAGTCTTATCATTTAATTCATAATCCACATTTAGATAGGGAATATTTATCCCTGCCCCTTCAAGGTACAATCTGCCATTGATATCAGGCTTGGAGGTCGTTCCTTGTATTTTGGTATTACCTGAAACTAAACCTCTGATGTTCTTCAAAATTCCACCTGCTACTGGCGTTAAAAATGAGAGATTAAATTTATCCAACTTAACATCAAAGTCCAACACCGTTTCATTGTTCACAACTTCAAAGTAACCGGCAGCACTAAAGGATTCAAAATTATCATTTTCAAGATGCGATTGCATTTCAAACTTTTTAAAAGATTGATCACCAGTAATATCTAGAGAAAGATTACCAAAAAATACATTGTTCACTTTTAAACGATCCACAAACACGGCTGCCGTAGGTTTATACACCAAGCCTTCTTGCTCAAAATTGACTTGACCGCTTATATTTCCATTGAACTCGAATTTCTCATCGTAAGGAGTAATTTTTCTCAAATCAACATTTTTAAAGTTCAAATGTAAATCTTTGTAATTCTTACCCTTAATCAAACCACTCAAATCAATTTCTTGATCCTCATGTGTTAAAACAATATCATTGATGGCGAAATTTTGTAAAGTTTTATCAAAAACGATCTGATTACTTTGAGTTTCATTGGCATTAATATTCCAAAAGAAGTTTTTAAATTTTATATCAGATTTTGAAAAACCAATTACGTTATTTTTATTTTTATCTATAGTGTGAAAAAGATTTAAATTGTAAACATCCTCTCCTTTATTACCTCCTTTGAATTCGCTTCTGATTTTTAAAGAATCCTTACTTGTTACATTAATCAAGCTAAAATCACTGATTTTATATACACTTGTTTTTATGCTATCCAATTCAACAAAAGTATTAAACAAAGGGTTTTTGTTGTCCACCACAAGCCTCACATTGTCTAAAGTTGTACCTGATGCGGTGATACTATTGGACGCAAAATTCATTTTAAATAAGTTGTGATCAGAATCAATAATCCCTTTAATTTTTGAATCTGTACCTACTGTGATTTCTGGATAAAGTGCTTCAACAATTTTATCATAAATAGAAAAATCAAACTTTAAATATTGACCTTTGGCTACTTTAATTGGTTTATAATTACCATAAAGACTTCCCAACGAGTTTTGAACCAAAGCTCCTAATTGAGCAAATTTGTATTTCCCAACCACTTGTCCTTCACCCACGTCATTGGATTCTAAGGTAACGGTTCTACTATTTTTATCATCAAAGAAAGAAGAAACATGAATATCACCAAAAGAATAGCTGTTTTTCGTATTTTGATACTGTACATTTTTCACATAAACATCGCCATACATGTTATCAATTGAATTACCAACACATGCTACTTTTATATCTCCTTTGAAATTAGAAATCTTTTCAGAATCAAAATGAAGTTGATATAAATGAGCTTTACCGATGGCGATTTCAAAATCATACTTATTTTGTTTTCCACTCAAATCAACCAATCCCTCAAAATTCATATCTAAATTAGGATCATTGATAGTAACTTTACCCTTATATAAAGGCATGGTAAATCTACCATCAAGAACTAAATTGGTATAAGTATAATTATTAAAAGTAATGGATGAAACACCCCCTTTAACGCTAGTATTTAAACTTTTCTCCGTAAAACCTAGTCCATCAACACCCAAATTCGCGCTGGTTTTCCCTAGCTGTTTTTGATCCAAAAGACCACCTAAATCAAAATCTACTAAATCAATCGTTCCTTTATACTTAGCTTTATCAGATTGATTCATATTCAAAATCACTAAGTCTGAGGCCACAGCTCCAAGTGCCGAATTCATTTTGAAATTGGCTATAATGTTTTCTGTAGTTAATTCTGTAGTTCCTACCAAATTTACCTCTCCCATTTTCTTTAAAACTTCTGGCAGGCTTTTACCTAAAACATTGGGTAAAATACGCACCAAGTTTTCATAGCTTGAAGACAGAGATTTAAAATTTCCCTTCATAAAAAAAGCTTGAGATTTTGAAGGAAAAAGATTTTGAAAATTCAAAGTACCAACAATCTTAGAACCCTGATTATCGAACAACAAAAGATCTGAAAGCCATAAATTATTTAAAGTGCCTTGTACTCTAGAACGAGCGGTAAAATAGAGATTGCGTCCTAATTCATTATAAAAACAACGAATATCATTGGATCCGATTTTAGCTGATTTTAGTTTAATATCAAACTTAACTTTATTGTTAAAATCGGCAAAGTCTTCAATTTTATAGTTCAATGTTACCTCTCCTTTCAACTTAGATGCTTTGGTAGTAAGATCTAAGTTTCGAATCCGGATTTGTTTTTTGTTGTAATTAAATTTTCCACTTAATTTTTTCACAAAAATACCACGATGATCTTTAAAAGAAAGATGATTGATGTTGGTTTGTACTTCAGGACCTAGAATTTTAAAATCGCTGATCTGAGCATACAATTTTGTAAAATAGACATCTTTGGGCACAACCCGATTTTCATCTGTTAAAATAAAATGTCCATTGGAAATAAATGCCTCTCTAGCGGTCATTAAAAAAGGTTTGGTGGAAGGTTTTCCAGTTTCAAACGCTTCAATAAAAACATCAAGATTGGTCAACTTTTCTTTTTTATAGGTCTTTAAATTAAACAATAAGCCGTCTAATTTAATTCCATTAAAAATCAAATCGCCCTCTACAATTTTTTTTATCCCAATAATATCCGTCTTGATCCGATTGGCATATATTAAGGTGTCTTTATGGTGATCAGTAATCAACACCTTCTTAAGTTTTACCCCTCCAAAAATTGAAATTGCTACTTGATCCACCACGATTGAAGTCCCGTAAGAAGTATTAATTTCCTCCATTAGGGCTTTGGCTAACCTTGTTTGAACAGCTGGTATTGCCAAAGAAATCCCAACCAACAAAAGTAGCAGTAGGAATGCCATGACGACACGAAATAGTATTTTTTTAATTGTTTTGATAGTAGTTCTAATTAAATAATCGGTTGTAACACATATAAAACACACAAAAGAGGAGCAACGTATTACTCATTACGGCTATAATTCTAATGACTTAGGCTGCCATTTCATAAAAAATAGCTAATTTTGACCAAGCCGTAAAAATAAAGATTTTTACAACCATTTTTCAAATTAAATTTAAAATTCGTCACCATTTTTATGGAAAATAAAAATAGCTATATCCTTGCGATAGAAAGCTCTTGCGATGACACGGCAGCTGCGGTTTTACTCAACGATAAAGTGCTATCTAACGTAGTTGCTAACCAACTAATTCACAACCAATACGGCGGTGTAGTGCCTGAGCTTGCTTCTAGAGCACACCAGCAGAACATCGTTCCTGTTATTGATGCAGCCCTTAAAAAAGCAGGAATAACAAAAGAACAACTTTCAACAATTGCCTTCACTCAAGGTCCAGGATTGATGGGTTCGTTGTTGGTGGGTAGCTCGTTTGCAAAGTCTTTGGCTGCCGCACTACAAATTCCTTTAATTGCTGTAAATCACATGCACGCGCACATTCTTGCTCACTTTATTGACGAAGAAGGATATGACAAGCCTGAATTTCCTTTTTTGGCACTAACCATAAGTGGAGGTCATACCCAAATTGTAAGGGTAGATGGCTTTTTTGATATGACTATAATTGGCGAAACCACTGATGATGCTGTTGGTGAAGCTTTTGACAAAAGTGCCAAAATACTTGGATTGCCTTATCCTGGCGGCCCCTTAGTAGATAAATTGGCTCAAACAGGAAATCCAAAAGCTTATGTATTTACTAAACCGAAGGTACCTGGTTTAGATTTTAGTTTCTCTGGGTTAAAAACTGCTATTTTATATTTTATTCAAAAAAATGTAAAAGAAAATTCTGATTTTATTGAACTAAATAAAAATGACATCTGTGCTTCGATTCAACATACCATCATTGCAATTTTGATGGATAAACTAAAAATGGCAGTAAAAGAAACAGGAATCAAACAAATTGCAATAGGTGGAGGCGTTTCAGCCAATTCCGGAATTAGAACTACTTTGAAAGAAGCAGAAAAAAAATACGGATGGAAAACATTTATTCCAAAATTCGAATACACTACAGACAATGCTGCTATGATTGGAATTGTGGGATATCAAAAATTTTTAACGCAACAATTTGAATCATCCTCAGTGGTTTCAAAAGCAAGAATCTTATTTTAATATGCAATTATTTTACAACCCTTCAATTAACGAAACTTCGACTTCTTTTATTTTTGACAAAGAAGAAAGCAAGCATATTGTCAAGGTATTACGAAAAAAAGACGGCGACATACTATTTGTTACCAATGGCTTAGGTTATTTATTCAAAACGGCCGTAACCTTGGCATCAGACAGTAAGTGTGCTGTAACTATTCTGTCTTACGAAAAAATATCTCCTTCTGCCCACCCGGTACATATAGCGGTAGCGCCCACTAAAATGAACGATCGCTTTGAATGGTTTTTAGAAAAAGCAACTGAAATTGGTATTCAAGAAATAACTCCTATTATTTGTGACCGATCCGAGCGAAAAATCATCAACAAAGAACGATTTGAAAAAATTATTTTGACTGCCATGAAACAATGCAATCAATTGTATTTACCTAAAATAAATGATGCCATTTCATACAAAGACTTTTTCAAACAACAATATGAAGGTGTTTTATTAATCGCTCATTGTGAAGAAACCGAAAAAAAATCCTTAAAGTCCATTTTACAGCCCAACCAAAAAACGACAATTTTAATCGGCCCTGAAGGTGATTTCTCCGAAAAAGAAATTGATTTAGCAATCGCCAATAATTATATTCCGGTAACACTTGGCAACACTCGCCTAAGAACTGAAACCGCAGCAGTTGTGGCTTGTCATAGTGTTGTTTTCTTTAACGAATAGCTCAATTTTTTAGCCCTTAACATCCATCAAATGAAAAGAAGTCTGATACTCCTACTTTTATTTACCTTCTTTAGTAGTAAGGCACAAGAAATTGCACTTTTAAAATACAATGGTGGTGGCGATTGGTACGCAAACCCAACTTCGTTACCCAATTTGATCCGTTTCTGCAATGCCAACATCAACACCCGAATCAAAGCTAAGCCAGCAACTGTTGAACCTAGTAATCCAGACCTTTTTTCCTATCCTTACATTCATATGACTGGACATGGCAATGTCCTTTTTAATGCTTCCGATGCTGCAAACTTAAAACAATACCTTGAAGGTGGTGGCTTCTTACATATTGATGATAATTACGGAATGGATCAATTTGTTCGAAAAGAAATAAAAAAAATAGCTCCAAATCATGAACTAATTGAGATACCATCAAATCATCTTATTTTTCAAAAACCCTATGCTTTCCCCAACGGTTTACCCAAAATACATGAACATGATGCAAAAAGACCACAAGCCTTTGGGGTTTTTATACACAATCGTTTAGCACTACTCTACACCTATGAAACTGATTTAGGTGATGGTTGGGAAGATGCAGAGGTAAACAACGACCCAATCGAAATTCGACAAAAAGCTTTACAAATGGGTGCGAACATCATTCATTATATTTTTAATAATTAATACTGTTTTTCATGCAATTAGCACATGAATCGGTTCCTTTTCAAGACCAACAATTTCCAATCGTACTTGTTTGTGATTCTCTTGTTTTTCAACCTAATATTGGTTCCATTTTTCGAATAAGCGAAGCATTTGGAGTGGAAAAAATTATTTTTTTAGGAATTGGAAATCAAATGAATCCAAGAAAAATAAATAAAACATCTAGAAGCACACATTTACATGTTTCTTATGAATTATATGATACTAAAGAGGATGTACTTGCCTATTTAATTGAAAATGACTTTGAAATTATAGCCTTGGAAATCACCACTACAAGTATTCCTTTGGAAACCATTACCATACCTCAAAATAAAAAAATCGCCTTGCTAATAGGAAATGAAATTGAAGGAATTTCTGAATATTTTTTGAATTATTCCCATCAAATTGCTCATATTGAAATGTTTGGGAAAAATAGCAGTATGAATGTAGTTCAAGCCACTGGAATTGCGCTTTACGAGGTTACAAAGTATTTAAAAAACAATATAAATATTTGATTTTTAACATCTTGAAAAAACAATTTTAAGAATAAAAAATTGGCTATTTAAAAATTATGTTATAAAATTGTTAAACTATTAACCAAATTAACACTATTTATAACAATTTAAATCCCAATTTATGAAAAAAATTTTAGCAAGTGCTGGTATCATGATCATGCTGTTTTCATGTCAGAACGAAGAAACAATTAACACAAGCGCAGAAAGTCAAGCTGTCACTAAAAGAGGATGTGCAACCAATGAAGTCTTTCAAGCACAATTAGCTGCAGATCCCAGTTTAGCGCTCCGCGTAAACCAAATTGAAGAATTTACTCAAAAAGCAAGACTTACCGGAAAATTAGTTAACGGAAAGGTCGTAATTCCTGTTGTTGTAAATGTATTGTATCGTACAGCAGCTGAAAATATATCAGACGCATTAATTCAATCTCAAATTGATGTTTTAAATAAAGATTTCACCGCCACAAACACTGATTTCTCAAGTACTCCAGCTCTATTTGCTGGTGTAGCTGCCAATGTTGACATTAGATTTGAACTTGTCAAAATCAATCGTAAATCAACCACAAAAACATCTTGGGGAACCAGAGATGCCATGAAAAAAACAAATCAAGGTGGTATAGCACCAACTTCTCCATCTAATACTTTAAACTTATGGGCTTGTACCATTGGCGGAGGTATTTTAGGTTATGCTCAATTTCCTGGTGGAGCAGCTGCTACAGATGGAGTGGTAATCGATTCAAAATATATTGGAGTTACAAGTAACTCAGGGGCAAGTTATCCCTATAACCTAGGAAGAACGGCTAGTCATGAAGTAGGACATTGGATGAATTTAAGACATATTTGGGGTGATGCAACTTGCGGAAGTGATTTAGTTGCTGACACCCCTACACATAATGCTCCTAATTATGGCGTACCTACTTATCCACATTTAAGCACATGTACTGGCACACCGGTTGAAATGACAATGAACTATATGGATTATACTGATGATAGAGGAATGTATATGTTTACCAATGGTCAAAAATCTAGAATGTCCGCACTATTTATTAGCGGTGGTGCAAGAGCTGGGTTTGGAATCTAAAAACAACTTCAACTTATTTATCTTAAAACTCGCTACTTAAAGCGAGTTTTTTTTATATTTTTACCCCAAACAATTAAAATATGATGACCTCCAAATTGATTGCAAACGGTATTTTAAGAGCAATTGTAATTATTTTAGCCACAGTGGTTGGAATTTACTTATTATATCAAATTCAATCTGTGTTAATATATCTGATAGTATCCTTGATACTAACCTTAATCGGTAATCCGTTTTTAGATTTTTTCAAGAAACGATTGAAATTTTCACATACTTTAGCTACTTTGTTCACAATAGGTATTTTTGTGGCTATTATTTTTGGACTTATAATTCTTTTCGTTCCGCTAATTGCAGCGCAAGGTCAAAATCTTTCCTTACTAAATACTGCAGAAATCGAAAAAAATGCCATAGCACTATTTCAACAAATCAATCAATTTTTAGAAAGTCATCATATCAATTTGAAAAAAATATTTGACTTCAAAAATTTCTCTTCCAAAGTAAACTTTAGTGTTATTCCTAATTTTCTAAATACTTTTTTAGGTACAATTAGCAGTTTTGGTATGGGATTGGCCTCTGTACTGTTTATCACTTTTTTCTTTCTTAAAGATCGTGTTTATTTTATCATAGGCGCTAAAAAACTTATACCGGATAGTCATGAGGAGCAAATTTTAGATTCGTTACATAAAATCAACCATTTACTCTCCCGATATTTTATTGGACTCCTTGTTCAATTATCAATCGTTTTTGTCTTGTACTTGATAGTATTATTGATTTTTGGAATTCCTAATGCCATAATTATTGCTTTCTTGTGTGCTGTGCTAAATATAATCCCCTACATCGGCCCACTAATAGCCTCCGTTTTGGCTGCCCTTTTAACTATGATTAGTCACTTAGGAGGTAATTTTCAAACCGAAATTATTCCAGCTACTATCTATGTTTTAATTGGATTTTGGATTGTTCAAATCATCGACAATAATCTCTCACAACCCATAATTTTCTCTAAAAGTGTAAGTTCCCATCCGCTGGAAATTTTCTTAGTCATCTTAATTGCAGGGTTTTTATTTGGAATTTTAGGAATGGTAATTGCCGTACCTTTGTACACCATCCTAAAAGTAATCGGAAAAGTATTTTTTCCAGAAAACAAAGTCATTCAATTGTTAACCAAAGATATTTAGCCTTGAATTTAAATGTATTAAATAGCGAAATTCAACACTTCATAAACGAAAATTTACATCTCAACATTACGCAGTTAGCGTTACAAAGAAATCCTTTTACAACAGTAGATTGGATTGAAATTTTGAGTCAAATAGAGAGTAAATCGAAAGCAAAAGACAAATTACCAAGCTGGTTTAGCACCGAAAACATTCTATATCCACCTAAGATTTCTATAGAACAAACCTCTTCAGAAAGCACTGCTTTGTACAAATCAAAGTTAATCTCTGGCACCAACTTAATTGATTTAACAGGCGGTTTAGGTGTTGACGATTATTATTTTTCAAAGAGATTTCAAAAAGTAGTCCATTGTGAAATAAACACTTCTCTTTCTCAACTCACCGCACACAATTTCAAACAATTACATGCTACAAACATTGAATGTATCTCGGGAGATAGTCAGGAATTTCTACTTCAATCCACTACCATTTGGGACTGGATTTACATTGATCCCTCTCGAAGAAACGATCAGAAAGGCAAAGTCTTTATGCTAAAAGATTGCCTTCCTAATGTTCCAAGTAATTTAGATTTTTACTTTACAAAATCAAAATCGATTTTAATTAAAACCGCTCCATTACTTGACATAACAGCCGGTTTAGCTGAATTAAAACATGTTAAAACCATCCATATTGTCGCCCTAAACAATGAAGTAAAAGAGTTGTTATGGGAATTGCATAAAGATTATGTTAGACCAACAGTACTAAAAACAGTAAATATAACTAAAAACAAAACAGAAGTTTTTGATGTACCCACAACAACAAGCTTTGCGAGTTATGGCGCACCCGAAAGCTATTTGTATGAACCCAATAGTGCAATCATGAAATCTGGTGGTTTTGATGCCATAAGTGCTATATTTAAAATTAACAAATTACATCCTAATTCTCATTTATACACTAACTCTACACTAATTGATTTTCCAGGACGCAGTTTTAAAATTATCAAAACCCTACCTTACAATAAGTTAGCATTAAAAAAAGAGCTCACCAATCATAAAGCCAACGTCACCACACGAAATTTCCCAGAAAGTGTAGAAAACATTAGAAAAAAATGGAAAATAAAGGAAGGTGGAGCAACCTATTGTTTTTTTACAACCGATATGAATAATAATAAAATAGTCTTAATTTGCGACAAAATTTAAAACCACATGAAGCACTTATTTCTTACCATCCTTATCCTTTTTAGTTTTTCTTTATTTGCACAAAAACAATGTGAATATAGCACCAATGTCGTAGATTCAATAGGAAGCTATAAAGTCACAAAAGAATACATGATTAGCGAAAAAAACTTTGCCGGCACTTCTAGTTACATTTTCTTTTCACTAGCTCTAACGGATGGAATTCCAACTTTAAATATACAATTGATTCAAAAAAGCAAAGGTTTTATAAAAGCCAACTGCTTCGATAAAAACTCAAAATTATTTCTTCAATTAAATGATGGAAGTATTATTTCTCTGATCCATAAAGATCAAGAGAACTGCGGGACTTTATTAAGAGATGACAAAGGTTTTGATAATAGAGTTACATCTGGCGAATTTTACTTTGTAAAAGACAGTTTTGACAAGCTAAAAAATTCACCGATTTCACTCATGAGAATAAAATACTTAACAGATTTAGAGGATTATGCAGTTAAGAAAGAATTCACTTCTGAGTTAGACAACAAAGTCTATTTTCCGGAAACTTATTTCATTAAAAATCTTTCGTGTATAGAAAATTAGTTGCACTTCCATTTTGTATTAGCAACTGCGTCTTTGCTAGCATTAGATAAACTATAATGCCACCATTCTGAATCAAAAGGCACAAATCCATTTTTTTTCATAATTTTTTTTAAGAGCTTACGGTTGTCCATAATTTTTTTGTCTAAAAAAGGATAGCCGTGCGCTGCTTCTTGTCCAAAAAAATCAAAAGAAGTCCCCATCTCAACCTCTTGACCATCAAAAGTCACCAATGTTATATCAACTGCTCCTCCTCTATTATGTATGGAACCTTTAGCTGGATTGGCTACGTATTTAGGATTAGGAACAATAGTCCACATTTTTTTTTGAATATCCAAAGGACGATAGCAATCAAAAATTTTAATTCTATAGCCTTTTTTTATAAAATTTTCATTAGCATTTACCAAGGCTTTTACAGTTTTTAAGCGTAACAAACAAGCTGCACAATCATACACTTTAGATTTTATAAAATTATCCTCTGTCGCATATTTCATATCATAAATAAATGCATCGCTGTAATCACTCAAATCCACAAATGTAGTATCAGTAATGGTTGCGTCAGTAACAAGTCGATCTGAAGCTGACTGTCCATACAAAAGTGGTGACCTAGAAACTAAGTATACAAAAAAAAGAGAAGGAAGTAAATGTCTAAAAAGCATAGCTGGAAATATTTTATAAATATATAAATTTCAATCATCCAGAACTAGTATAAACAAAAAAACGATACTATTTCTAGTATCGTTTTCAGTGAACGCAGAAGGATTCGAACCTTCGACCGCCTGCTTAGAAGGCAGGTGCTCTATCCAGCTGAGCTATGCGTCCATGTTGTCGGGGTGGCAGGATTCGAACCTGCGACCTCCTGCTCCCAAAGCAGGCGCGATAACCGGGCTACGCTACACCCCGAGTGCAAATATTTGCGGAGAGACAGGGACTCGAACCCTGGCGACGGTTACCCGTCGACAGATTAGCAATCTGCTCCATTACCGCTCTGGCACCTCTCCTAAAACAAATAAACTTGTTTCGTTTTGCGGTTGCAAATTTAAGACATCTTTACGTTTCTCACAACTATTTCCTTACTTTTTTTAAATTATTTTTGAATGTTTTTCTAAAGGAGTTAACAATCAAACATATAGAAAAGAAAATAAAATCAAAACATGAAGTCTAATAGTAATTATTTAAAAGAAAATAAAAAAAACACTAAAAAAGATTAAATTTGCTATTAAAACCAATCTATTATTATATTATGAATAAGAAAGTAGTCATTGTCTCAGCTGCTAGAACACCAATAGGAAGTTTCATGGGAGCACTATCAAGCATTTCAGCCCCAAAATTAGGTGCGATAGCTATACAAGGAGCGTTGAATAAAATCAATTTAAACGCAAACCTAGTCGATGAAGTATACATGGGAAATGTAATTCAAGCTGGAGTTGGCCAAGCCCCTGCTCGTCAAGCAGCGTTATATGCAGGACTTTCACAAGAAGTAGCTTGTACCACAATTAACAAAGTATGTGCTTCAGGAATGAAAGCAGTGATGCTGGCTGCACAAGCTATTCAGTGCGGAGATGCTGAAATTGTAATTGCTGGAGGTATGGAAAACATGAGTTTAATTCCACACTATATGAATCTTCGCTCCGGTACTAAATTTGGACCTAACACTATGGTCGACGGCATGCAAAAAGATGGCCTAACAGACGCTTATGACAATACCGCCATGGGAGTAAGTGCAGATCTTTGCGCCAAAGAATATCAAATCACAAGAGAAGAACAAGACGCTTTCGCTATCGCTTCTTATCAAAAATCAAAAGCAGCATGGGATGGAGGAAAATTCGACAACGAAGTGGTTCCTGTTCCTGTCCCACAGCGTAAAGGAGAGCCTATTTTAGTCACTAAAGACGAAGAGTACACTAACGTAAGCCTTGATAAAATTCCAGCCCTTAATCCAGTATTCACTAATGAAGGCTCAGTTACCGCAGCTAACGCATCGACTATTAACGATGGTGCCGCAGCACTTGTATTGATGAGCGAAGAAAAAGCAACAGCTCTAGGCCTAAAACCTTTGGCTTACATACGCGGTTATGCTGATGCCGCTCAAGAACCAAAGTGGTTTACAACAAGTCCTGCTAAAGCATTACCCAAAGCATTAGCAAAAGCAGAAGTGAAATTAGAGGAAGTTGATTTCTTTGAATTTAACGAAGCTTTCTCTGTCGTTGGACTAGCTAATGCTAAAATTTTAGGTCTAAACGATGACAAACTTAATATAAATGGAGGCGCTGTATCTTTGGGACATCCTCTAGGTTGCTCAGGCGCACGTATCATAGTGACCTTAATTAATGTGTTAGAGCAAAATAATGGTACCTATGGCGCTGCTGCAATTTGTAATGGCGGCGGTGGAGCTTCAGCTATTGTTATTGAAAAGGCTTAAACCACTATTTCTTTTGAATACTAAAATAACATCAAATGTTTGGAATCTGTAATTTAGCGATAATCCCACAAAGATTAGAGCCAAGCGACAAAAGTGAAATCGTATCTCAAGTTCTTTTTGGAGAACATTTTGAAATCATAGATCAACATAATCAATGGTCAAAAATCAGAACAGAATTTGATCAATACGTGGGCTGGGTAGATAGTAAACAGTATCAATCAATAAGTGCTACGGAATACAACCAACTCTCAACAGCAAATTGTATTTTGAATGCAGACTTAATTGAATATGTTACAGGTTCCAATAATTTAATGATACCAATTCCCTTAGGAGCAAGTTTATCGTTTTTAAATTACAACGAAATAAATATCAAGAAATTAAGTTTCGAAGGAACTAAAATCAGCGGTATAAAACCGAAAGAATGTTTACTCAAAACTGCCTTTATGTATTTAAATGCTCCCTATTTATGGGGAGGAAAAACACCATTCGGAATTGATTGTTCCGGTTTTACACAAATGGTTTATAAAATTAATGGCTATAAGCTACTAAGAGACGCCTCTCAACAAGCCAACCAAGGAGAATCATTAAGTTTTATTGAAGAAAGCGAACCTGGTGATTTGGCTTTTTTTGATAACGAAGAAGGTAACATCATTCATGTTGGTATTATTATGGCTGATAATTATATCATCCATGCCTCGGGTAAAATCAGAATTGATCGCTTAGACCACTTAGGCATCTACAACATAGAAACCCAAAAACACACCCACCAACTTAGAGTTATTAAAAAAATTATATAACAAAAAAAAGTCGTTCAAAATGAACGACTTTTTTTTACTCTTTACCCATTAGCTTTTAGTTTTTAAAGCCTCATACTTATCCATCATATCCAAAGCGCGATACAAATTCATTAATAATTTAGAAACATCCGAATTACTTGGATCCAACTTTAAAGCTTTTTCTAAATAAACGACCGCCGATTTAACCAAATCATCTTTTTGATTTTTCAAAACATCATATTGTTTTGCATCTTCAACTGAAGTACCAAGCATCGACATTTTACTTGAAATATCTTTTTTACGATCTAACACAATAGAAGCTAGATCGATATAGTTATCAACATCGTTTGGGTTTAAATCAACAAGTGTCTTATAATTAATTTCAGCATTGGTTAAATCTCCTTTTTCAGCATATAAAAAGGCTATTTTCTTTAAAATTTCGACTTTTTTAGAACTTGCCTTCGTATTACGAGGCTCTATATGTGATCCCTCCTTTACTGACAGATCTCTCTTTCTTAAAGAACTAAAAAGCTCCTCTTGATTTGTGTTTTTATTGACAGCATAATATTCAAGTGCATTTCCGGTGTACTTTAACGATTTCAGTAATTCATAATTTTTTAGAGCTAAATCATATTGTTTAGCATTGAAATAGTTAGAAGCGGCATTATACAATTGAACAGTATCTTTATTATCCATCTCGTAGAGATAAACCATTTTATTTGCCGATTCACTAAAATTTCGAGCATTATTATCCGTAGCAGCACTTATCTCTAATTCATTCTTTAAATCAATAATTCCTTGACGTGCTTGTACTGCATACTTAAATTTATTTGAATCAATTTCAAATACTAAAATCTCTTTGTAGCAAGCTACCGCTAAAGCCATATTTTTCGGTGCATCAATCTTTTTGTTAGCTAAAGCAATATAAGACTTTGCTTTTAAAAAATAAAAATCTGACTTATCCTCTTCTTTAGCATTGATTATAAGATACTCAATACTGTTTAAGATTTGCAATGAGGCTTCTGCATTACCTTTAGTCAATTCAATTTGCGCATCAGCGATTTTCTCTTTTTGAGCAAAACCCGACAGGCTTAAACCGAACACCAAAAGTGTACAAAAATATATTTTTTTCATAATAGAGTAGGTTAACAATAATTGGATTAGTTTGTTACACAGCGTTTTAAAATTTAATATTGGCCAAGAAATTTAAACTAATATTTATTGCAAAATAGAATATTTTTTTGATAAAATTAACACTAGAAAACCCAATATTAAGAGTAATTATGTTTTTACTACTATTTTAACACAAACCACCTTTTTATTACAGCCATAATTACATAATAACCACAAAAAATAGATTAAAAATAATTTATTAAAATAAATACTTTTCTCAGTAATTAAAGCGTACAAAAAAAAAACATATACCCAAACAAAACATATCCAAAAAAGAATAACTTACTAAAATGTTTTTTGGGATATTTTGTTTAACAAAATATCCCAAAAAACATTATTTAAAAAAATCCATAAAAAAAAGAGCAGTTAAAAACGAGGCCACTGAAAAAGTACTTTAAGGAATAAAAGCGATAATTAAAGGAGTAGAAAGCTTAGCTTTCCTGCTCCTTTTTTATTATATTTAGCTGTAATTTTAATATTTTTTAAGTGTTAGTACAGCAACAAACAATACGATTCAGCGAGCATTCTACATTGTATGATTTAATCGTTCCAAAGGAAAATATTTTAAGAAAGATCAATGATTTGATTGATTTTTCCTTTATTTACGACGAGTTATTGAATAAATACCGCGCCGATAATGGGCGTATGGCAGAAAGTCCTGTTCGTATGTTCAAGTATCTGCTTCTTAAAACAATTTATACCGTTTCTGATGTTGATGTAGTAGAGCGTTCGCGTTACGATATGTCCTTTAAATATTTTTTGGACATGAATCCAGAAGACGATGTTATCAATTCTAGTTCGTTGACAAAATTCAGAAGACTGCGTTTAAAAGACACCGATTTATTAAATCTATTGATAAACAAAACGGTAGCCATCGCTATTGAAAAAGGTATCATCCGTTCGAGGTCTATTATCGTTGATGCCACACATACTTTATCAAGATCCAATCCATTTTCAGCTATCGATGTATTGAGAGAACGTTCAAAACTTCTTCGAAAAACAGTATACATCTTTGACGACCAATTCAAAGAACGTATGCCTGAAAAAAATACCGATAATGATTTAGAAAAGGAACTAGCTTATTGCAAAGACTTAGGAAAACGTATCGAAAATGAGCCATCGATAAGTTCAATACCCGCTGTGAAAGAAAAATTAAATCTGCTAAAAGAAACCCTAGAAGATACTCAAGAAAATTTAACGCTATCAAAAGATACCGATGCAAAAATAGGCCATAAATCTGCCGAGAGCTCCTTTTTTGGATACAAGACCCATTTGGCAATGACCCAAGAACGCATCATTACAGCGGCCGTAGTTACATCAGGAGAAAAAGGCGATGGACCGGAATTGCCTAAACTTTTAGAAATTAGTCAAGAAAACGGAATTGATGTTGACACCATTATTGGCGATGCGGCTTATTCTGGAAAAGAAAACCTAAAAATAACAAGTGAACAAAACATTAAAATAGTAGCAAAACTAAATCTATCGATAGCACAAGGATTTAGAAAAGATGAAGATAAATTTGACTACAATAAAGATGCTGATAGGTTTGTTTGCCCAGCAGGACATATGGCAATACGAAAGGCACGAGGGGGAACCAAAGATGTCGGGGCAAATCAAGTAGATACTTATTATTTTGATATCAAAAAATGCAAGTCTTGTCCTTTAAAAGAAGGTTGCTATAAAGATGGAGCCAAAACAAAAACGTATTCGGTATCTATAAAATCAAAATTACATCAAGACCAAATAGATTTTCAAGAAACAGAATATTACAAGGAAAAAGCAAAACATCGATACAAGATAGAGGCTAAAAATAGTGAGTTAAAAAATGTACACGGTTATGAAAGAGCACTATCGTACGGTATAGACAATATGCAAATGCAGGGTGCAATGGCTATTTTTACAGTCAATTTAAAAAGAATACTGAAATTAATGTAGCAAATCAGGTCTACTTCCAGATTCTTCTAAAATGAACTTAGATAAATCGAAATGTAGCCACAATAAAATCTCAAATAAAATTAATCAAAAAGAGAAAACGCTTATAAAAGGAAAGTAAAATTCCAATTATAAGCGTTTTTTTATTGTCTAAAAACAATGCCTATCAAATTCGACGAGGTTTTTCAGTGGCCTCGTTAAAAACTACTCTTTTTTTTATGGATTTTACTCAATTAAAAAATTGATTTAATACTTCTCAAAAGTATCTTAAAAAACAAGTTACCCCTTTGCTTTTAATGCCTCATATTTGTCGGACATATCTAAAGAACGATACAAATTTAACAACAGTTTAGAAACATCTTTATTACTAGGATCTAATTTTAAAGCTTGCTCTAAATATTCAACAGCAGATTTAAGTAAATCATCTTTCTGATTTTTCAAAATATCATATTTTTTCATATCCTCAGCAGAAGTACCAAGCAATGACATTTTGTCAGAATATTCTTTTTTACGATCTAATTTTGCATAGGCCAAATCAACGTATGTCTCGATATCATTTGGATTCAAACTAATAATAGCTTTGTAGTTATTTTCAGCTGTAGAAAGATCTCCTTTTTCAGCATATAAGAAAGCTATTTTCTTTAAAATTTCTACTTTTTTAGAACTCGCCTTAGCATTACGAGGACTTATATGCGACCCTTGTTTTACTCCTAAATCCCTATTACTAGCAGAACCAAAAATTTCTTCTTGATTTGTTGTTTTATTAACCGCATAATACTCAAGAGCGTTACCAGTGTATTTTAACGACTTCAAGAGTTCATAATTTTTCAAAGCTAAATCATACTGTTTAGCATTGATGTAATTAGAAGCGGCATTAAATAAATTAAGAGTATCTTTTTTATCCATCTCATAGAGATAGACCATTTTATTAGCTGCTTCACCAAAATTTTGTGCATTATTATCAGAAGCGGCACTCCTTTCTAATTCATTTTTCAAATCTTTAATTCCTTGTCTTGCTTGTACAGCGTATTTTAATTTACCAGAGTCCACTTCAAATACTAAAATCTCATTGTAACAAGCTACAGCCAAAGCCATGTTTTTTGGAGCATCAATTTTTTTATTCGCTAAAGCTATGTGAGATTTTGCTTTTAAATAATAGTAATCTGACTTGTCTTCCTCCTTTGCATTAGTAATAAGATACTCAATGTCATTTAAAATTTTCAAAGATGCCTCTGCTTTCCCATTGGTTAATTCGGCTTGCGCTTCTGTAATTTTATCTTTTTGAGCAAAACTGGATAAACTTAAACTAAACACTAAAAGTGCATAAAAATATTTTTTTTTCATAGTAGGTGGTTTGAAAATGGTTAGACTTGAATACTTTACAATCTGTTTAAAAGAGTTAATAATTATAAAAAATTATCATTTATTTAACAATGCAAAATAGAATTAAATTTCGATTTTGCAAAAACAATAAAAAATATTTTATAAACTGACTACCTTTTTCAAAGATCAACACAAAAACCACAGATACGATAGCTATTTTTGCACTATAAACATTTTTTACATAAAAAAAGTCGTTTATTATCATAAACGACTTTTTTTTTAACAATAAAAAAATTATTTTTTTTATTTACAACTTTGCTTTTAATTCTTTGTATTCAGCTGTCATTTCTAATGCGCTATATACATTCATTAATGTTTTGGCTACATCTGTATTTTTTGGATCTAACTCAACTGCCTTTTTTAGAAATGGAATCGTACTCTTGAACAATTCTTCTCTTTTTTTCTTAAGCACATCATAACGTTTCATATCATTATTAGAAGTACCCAATTTATTCATTTCATCAATGATTGGCTTTTCATTTTCTAATTTTAATGCAGCGATATTGATATAAGCATTAGTGTAGGCAGGATTAATCTCAATCACTCTGTTGTAATATTTTTCAGCATCAGCGCTATTTTTAGCATTAGCACTCAAAACTCCTAAATTAAAAACTAAATCTGCATCATTTGGATTTTTCAACAAGATGTCTGCAACTAATTTTTTGTAGGTTTCAAAATCTTTTCCTTCTAAATACAAATTAGCTTCTGTTAAAGCTAACGAAGTATCATCTGGATTAGCTTTTCTAGCATCAGCTACAGCTTTTTTAGCTTCGTCAGACTTTCCTTGTTGTACCAATATTAAGGCAACATTTTTGTAGATTTCACCTCTTTTAGAAGGAATAACTTCTGTTCTTGGTTTTTCATGCGTACCTAATTTAATCATACGGTCTCTCTCTGCAGCAGTCAAATACATATCTTCTTGAGAAGTCAATTTGTTTACAGCAAAATAATTAGTGCCTTTACCAGAATAATTTAGCTTTTTTAATTCATCATAATTACTCAAAGCCGCATCATAATTTTTTGAATTAACATAAGTTGACGCAGCATAATACAAATTGATAGTGTCTTTTTTATCTAATTGATAAGCATCATATAATTTTTTTGCAGCCACTTCGTATTTATCCACTTTAGAATCAGCAATGGCTTCATTAATCAATTTGTATTTAATATCGATTACAGATTTAGCTGCCTGAGAGGTATACTTAGACTTACCAGAGTTTTTTTCAACTTCAATTAATTCTTGAAATGCTGCTGCGGCAAGTGATAAATTAGCATCTTTATCTACACTTTTGTTTGCTAAATCTAGTGTTACATTTCCTTTAACAAAATAATATTGTGCTTTTTCAGCATCAGTAGCATTTACTATAACCGATTCAGCATCTAACAAGATACTTTTTGCCTCGTCTGATTTCCCTGCTTTTAATGCTTTCTCAGCTGCTTTAATTTGATCTTTTTGTGCAAAAGTAGCTACTGATATCAGCATAGCTGATGCAAGCATTACATATTTACTTTTCATGGTATTTAATGTTTAAAATTTATTGATTTAATTATTATTCTTCATTATCTTCATCCTCTTCTGTTTCTGATTCGTCATTCAGAACCTCCTCTTCTTCTTCGTCTTCCTCATCGTCCATTGGAGCATCTTCAAGAACTTCCATTACAGGTTTTACGCGTTCAACGGCTGAGTTTTCTGCATTTTCATCAGCATCATCTTTCATAACTTTAGTAACGGCCGCAATGGAATCGTTTCCTTTTAAGTTAATCAACTTGACTCCTTGAGTAGCACGTCCCATAACTCGTAAATCCTCAATAGCCATTCTAATAGTCAATCCTGATTTATTAATGATCATTAAATCATCAGCATCAGTAACAGCATTAATTGAGATTAGGTTCCCTGTTTTCTCAGTAATATTCAGCGTTTTTACACCCTTACCACCGCGATTCGTGATACGATACACTTCTTCGCCATCTTCATCCACAAGTTTAGTACGCTTACCATATCCATTCTCGGTAACAACTAAAATTTGTGACTCATTTATATTATCTTTATCAACAGTAACCATTCCGATCACTTCATCGGTTTCATCTTTAAGGGTAATACCACGAACCCCAGAGGCCGTTCTTCCCATTGGTCTAGTTTTCGTTTCTTCAAAACGCACTAATTTTCCAGATTTAACCGCTAATATAATTTGACTTTCTCCATTGGTTAACTTCGCTTCTAATAATTCATCACCCTCTTTTATAGTGATTGCTGCAACTCCATTAACACGCGGTTTAGAATATTTCTCTAATGAGGTCTTTTTAACCTGACCTTGTTTAGTGACCATGATTAAATTATGACTATTTATGTAGTCTTTATCTTTTAAATCTTGAGTACAAATATACGCTTTTACCTTGTCATCACTTTCAATGTTTACTAAATTTTGAATAGCTCTTCCTTTAGCGGTTTTTGTTCCTTCAGGAATTTCATAAACTCTCATCCAGAAACATTTACCTTTTTGAGTAAAGAACATCATGTACTGATGATTGGTAGCAACAAACATATGTTCCAAGAAATCTTGATCTCTAGTTCCGGCACTTTTTTGTCCTACTCCTCCTCTATTTTGAGTTTTGTATTCACTCAAATTAGTTCTTTTAATATATCCAGCATGTGATATAGTAACTACCACACTTTCATCTGCAATTAAATCTTCAATACTAACATCGCCACCAGAGTACTCAATTAAAGAGCGACGGGCATCACCATATTTGTCTTTAATTTCGTTTAGTTCTTCTTTTATCAAAGCTGTTCTTAGGTTAACATCAGCTAATAAAGCACGTAAATGATCAATCAATTTCATGATTTCTTCGTACTCAGCTCTCAATTTATCTTGCTCTAGTCCTGTTAACTGACGTAGACGCATTTCAACAATTGCTCGAGCCTGAATGTCAGAAAGTTTGAATCGCTCAATTAATTTCTCTCTTGCTTCTTCGGTGTTTTTTGAAGCTTTAATTAAGGCAATTACTTCATCAATATTATCAGAAGCTATAATCAATCCTTCTAAAATATGAGCACGTTCCTCCGCTTTTCTAAGCTCGTATTTAGTTCTTCGGATTACTACATCGTGACGGTGCTCTACAAAATAGTGAATCAAATCTTTTAGATTCAACATTTGCGGTCTACCATTTACTAGAGCAATATTGTTTACACTGAATGAAGATTGTAACTGAGTATATTTATACAAAGTATTCAATACAACGTTTGGCGTTGCATCTCGTTTTAATATATATACGATACGCATACCATTTCTATCCGACTCATCACGAATATTGGCAATACCCTCTATTTTCTTTTCGTTTACCAAATCAGCAGTACGTTTGATCATATCTGCTTTGTTGACTTGATATGGAATTTCGGTCACAATAATTGATTCTCTTCCATCCACTTCTTCAAAACCAACTTTGGCACGCATTACTACACGACCACGACCTGTTTTGAAAGCTTCACGCACTCCTTCATAACCATAAATAATTCCACCTGTTGGAAAATCGGGGGCTTTAATATGAGTAATTAATTCGTCGATTTCAATTTCATTATTATCAATATATGCCAAAGTTCCATTGATAACTTCCGTAAGATTGTGTGGAGGCATATTTGTAGCCATACCTACAGCAATTCCAGTAGCACCATTAATCAATAACGTTGGCACTCTTGTAGGCATCACTTTGGGCTCATACAAAGTATCGTCAAAATTCAATTGAAAATCAACAGTTTCCTTCTCAATATCAGCCATGATTTCTTCTGAAATCTTACGCATTCTAGCTTCAGTATAACGCATAGCAGCAGGGCTATCGCCATCAACAGAACCAAAATTACCTTGTCCATCTACCAAAAGATAACGCATACTCCATTCTTGAGCCATACGTACCATAGCATCATACACAGAGGTATCTCCGTGTGGATGATACTTTCCTAATACTTCCCCGACAATTCTCGCGGACTTTTTATGGGCTTTATTTGAAAATACTCCTAAATCATACATACCATAAAGTACTCTTCGATGTACAGGTTTTAGACCATCTCTAACATCAGGAAGTGCTCTGGATACAATAACCGACATCGAATAATCGATGTAAGCTGATTTCATTTCATCTTCTATGTTAATAGGAATTAACTTTTCTCCTTCAGACATAAGTTGTTATATTAAATAATTATATTAATTTCAAAACGTGCCAATATACGGCTTTCTGAACTTTTTACAGCCGTTTTAACAGTCAAATTTCTCTAATTTATTAACAATAAAAAAACATTAGTTCCAGCATAAATTTGACACTTTATCGCTATGATTTTATCATTATTTTTTGTCAATTAGCTGTCACTTGATTTTACTCGGAATGATTTTTGTTTTAGATAGTAAATCAGTAAATTTACAATTAATAAAATTATATCATATGGATGACAATTTTTCCCCTAGAGTTAAAGATGTTATTACGTACAGTAAAGAAGAAGCCTTGAGATTAGGACATGACTTTATTGGTACAGAGCATTTAATGTTAGGTATTTTGAGAGATGGTAACGGAAAAGCAATCCATATTCTAAACAATTTGGATGTAGATTTAGATCATTTACGTCGAAAGGTTGAAATTCTTAGCCCTTCTAGCCCAGTAAGTCTTGAAATCAATCTCGAAAAGAAGAACCTTCATTTGACTCGTCAAGCAGAAAGAGCACTAAAAACAACATTTTTAGAAGCTAAAGTATTTCAAAGTACCTCAATTAGTACAGCACATTTATTATTATGCATTTTACGGAATGAAAACGATCCTACAACCAAGCTACTAAATAAGCTAAAAATTGATTATGATGTAGCCAAAGAACAATACTTAAATATGACTCCAAACGAAAATGAATTCATAGATAACTTGCCCAAAAACGAATCTTACAATGACGATTCAGGACAAGATGACAGTTTTAAAGAAGGTAGCTTCAATACACCTGCCAACAAAACCAATAAAAAATCTAAAACTCCAGTATTGGACAATTTTGGTAGAGATTTAACCGAAATGGCCGAAGAAGGAAAACTAGACCCTGTTGTTGGACGCGAAAAAGAAATTGAGAGAGTATCTCAAATCTTAAGTCGTCGCAAAAAAAACAACCCTTTATTAATCGGTGAACCTGGAGTTGGAAAATCTGCTATAGCAGAAGGACTGGCTTTAAGAATCATTCAAAAAAAGGTGTCTCGTATTTTATTCAATAAGCGCGTGGTCACCCTTGATTTAGCCAGTTTAGTAGCCGGTACTAAATACAGAGGTCAATTTGAGGAACGCATGAAGGCCGTAATGAATGAATTGGAAAAAAATGACGATATCATTTTATTCATAGACGAAATTCACACTATTGTTGGCGCTGGTGGCGCTACAGGGTCTCTTGATGCCTCAAACATGTTCAAACCAGCTTTAGCACGTGGAGAAATCCAATGCATTGGAGCGACTACTTTAGATGAATACCGTCAGTATATTGAAAAAGATGGTGCATTAGAAAGACGTTTTCAAAAAGTTATTGTTGAACCTACTTCCGTAGAGGAAACCATTACCATTTTGAATAATATCAAAGATAAATATGAATCACACCACAACGTAACCTATTCAGACGAGGCGATTGAAGCGTGTGTAAAATTAACCGATCGTTATATGTCGGAACGTTTTTTACCAGACAAAGCGATTGATGCATTAGACGAAGCTGGCTCAAGAGTGCACATTACCAATATTGAGGTACCAAAACAAATTTTGGATTTGGAACGTCAATTAGAAGACGTAAGAGAGCTAAAAAATCTAGTGGTTAAAAAACAGAAGTACGAAGAGGCTGCAAAACTTCGTGATGACGAAAAACGCATCGAAAAAGACCTAGCCATTGCACAAGAACAATGGGAAGAAGATTCTAAAAACAACAGAATCAACGTAACCGAGGACAATGTTGCCGATGTGGTATCGATGATGACTGGAATTCCTGTAAACCGAATTGCACAAACAGAAAGCAATAAGTTAGCTAAATTACCAGAATTGATTCAAAACAAAGTTATTGGTCAAAATGATGCTGTATTAAAAATCGCCCGTTCGATACAAAGAAATAGAGCTGGATTAAAAGATCCAAATAAACCCATTGGTTCCTTTATTTTCTTAGGACAAACTGGTGTTGGAAAAACTCAATTAGCCAAAGTATTGGCCAAAGAATTATTTGATTCCGAAGACGCTTTAATTCGAATTGATATGAGCGAATACATGGAGAAATTTGCCATTTCACGATTAGTTGGCGCACCTCCAGGCTATGTTGGTTATGAGGAAGGTGGACAATTAACCGAGAAAGTAAGAAGAAAACCTTACTGCGTTGTTTTGTTAGATGAAATCGAAAAAGCGCATCCAGACGTATTCAACATGATGCTTCAAGTATTGGATGACGGCTACTTAACAGACAGCTTAGGTCGTAAGATAGATTTTAAAAACACTATTATCATAATGACTTCTAATGTAGGAGCCCGACAACTTAAAGATTTTGGTCAAGGCGTTGGTTTTGGCACTGCCGCAAAAGTTGCACAAGCTGAAGATCATTCAAAAAGTGTTATTGAAAATGCCTTGAAAAAAACATTTGCTCCTGAATTTTTAAACCGAATTGATGATGTTATTGTTTTCAACTCATTAGAAAAATCAGATATTGACTTGATTATCGAAATTGAGTTGAAAAAACTATACGAAAGGGTTAAAGAATTAGGCTACACTTTAAATCTCTCGGATACTGCCAAATCATTTATCGCTGAAAAAGGTTTTGACAAACAATTTGGAGCAAGACCCTTAAAGAGAGCTATTCAAAAATATGTAGAAGATACATTGGCTGAAGAAATTATCACTTCTAAAATCAATGTTGGTGATGAGATATTCATGGACATTGAAGAAGGAGCTTCCGAATTAACTGTTCAAGTCAAAAAAACAGAAGAAGCTAACAATCAATAATTTACATTTACAAATATTCACTAGCCCGTTGCGTTATTTTTTAACTCAGCGGGCTAATTATTTATTTTTATTTAACATTAATAAAAAACAAAAAGGTATTTTTGATTTTTATTAAATACAATTCCTCTATGTTAGAAAACAAATTAATTCTTGGTAGCGAAGAGTGGTGTACTTTTCCTGATTTAGATATTCCTACCATAAAAGCCAGAGTAGATTCTGGCGCAAAAACATCTGCACTTCACGCGATCAACATTGCTCCTTTTATAAAAAACGATAGTAATTGGGTAAAATTTGACATCAACCCTATTCAAAACAACAATAAAACTGTCATTCACTGTGAAGCGCCACTAATTGACAAACGGATTGTAAAAAGTTCGAGCGGTTACAGAGAACAACGATATGTGATTCAAACTTTATTAAAAATTGGGGACGATACCTGGCAAATTGAAATGACCTTAACAAATAGAGATTCTATGGGATTTCGAATGTTATTGGGCAGAGAAGCCATGAGTGGTCGTGTCTTAGTAGATCCAGAACAAAAGTATTTATTAGGCCAACCCTCAAGTGACAATTTAAAGGAATTGTATAAAAACGCTGAAAAAGCAAGTTCAGGCTTGCGAATTGGAGTTTTAGCTAGTAATCCTGAATTGTATAGCAACAAAAGAATCATGGAAGCCGGCGAAATGAGAGGGCACGAAATGCACTTCTTAAACATCAAAGAATGCTACATGAAATTAGATGCCAAAACACCTGAAATTCATTATCGTGGGGGCAAAATATTGAATCAATTTGATGCGATTATTCCTAGAATTAGACCTAGCATCACGTTTTATGGCTGTGCCTTAACCCGTCAATTTGAAGCATTGAAAGTTTTTTGCTTGAATTCATCTACAGCCATAACACAATCTAGAGACAAGCTTTTTTCATTACAACTTTTACTAAATAATGGTGTAGATATTCCAACCACAGGTTTTGCTAACTCTCCGCTAGACACGGATGATTTGATTAAAATGGTAGGTGGATCACCTTTAATTGTCAAACTTTTAGAAGGCACACAAGGAAAAGGTGTCGTGCTAGCTGAAACAAAAAAAGCAGCAGAAAGTGTAATCAATGCTTTTAAAAGTTTAAATGCTAACATCTTAGTACAAGAATTCATCAAAGAAGCCAATGGAAAAGACATTCGTTGTTTTGTCATTGACGGAAAAGTTGTTGCCGCCATCCAAAGAGAAGCAATGCCTGGCGAATTTAGAGCCAATATCCACTTGGGAGGCACCGCTTCTATCGTTAAAATTACGAGCGAAGAAAAGAAAATTGCTATTAAAGCAGCAAAAGCAATGGACTTGAAGGTGGCCGGAGTAGATATCATTCGATCTTCAAAAGGTCCTTTATTGTTAGAAGTCAATTCCTCTCCCGGACTTGAAGGTATTGAGGGCGCTACTAATAAAGATATTGCAGGAGAAATGATCAAAGCCATAGAAAAGAACTTTAAAAACAAGCCGCTTTTTTAACAAAACCATAACAAGTATTCTAATTACTTCATGAACTGATTATTTTTATAAAAAGTTTATGAAGTTTTTTTTTAGATACCTACCAAACGCAAAACAATAAAAAAAGTATTGGATCCAACTTTATTACACGAAAAAAGCATCGAAAATTAAGTAGCTATTACCAATAAAAAATTCATTTTATAAAAAAAACAAGCCATTCTAATGCTCATTTTTAACTAATTTGAAAAATATAGTCAACATTCCATAGAAGTTTAAAACCTCAAGATTAAGTGATAAAAAAAATGTAAATTTGAGAATATTGATACTTAAATAGTAGAATACAAGAATCTTACAAAAATAAACTTAATAACCATGGAAATTTTAACAAACAACAAGTCTTTTATAGAAGGAAATTGGAACACAACAATAGATGTATACGATTTTGTTGTAAAAAACATTACTCCTTATCAAGGAAACGCTGAATTTTTATCTGGTCCATCTACCAGAACCAAAAAATTATGGGAAGCTTGCAAATTACAATTATTAAAAGAAAGACAAAACAATGGTTGTTTAGCAATTGATACTGAGACTATTTCAAACATTACAGCTTTTGGTCCTGGATATATAGACAAAGAAAACGAAACTATTGTAGGTTTACAAACTGACGTTTTACTTAAAAGAGCAATGAAACCTTTTGGCGGAATCAAATTAGTAGAATCAGCCGTAAGAGAAAAAGGATTAGAAGTTTCTCCAAGAGTTTCAGATATTTTCAATTATGCTAAAGATCACAATCAAGCTGTTTTTGATGCCTATGATGCTGAAATCAAAACCTTCCGTTCTAAACACGTTTTAACAGGTTTACCTGATAACTATGCTAGAGGAAGAATCATTGGCGATTTTAGACGTTTACCTCTTTATGGTGCTGATGCTTTAATTCAAGCAAAAAAAGCTGATTTTACTGCTGTTTCAGGTGAAATGAGTGAGCACAAAGTACGTTTAAGAGAAGAGATCACAAGCCAGATCAAAGCATTACAAGACATGAAAACAATGGCCCAATCTTACGGGGTCGATATTTCAAAACCAGCTGTAACTGCTTATGAAGCAGTACAATTTACTTACTTAGCTTATCTAAGTGCTGTAAAAGAACAAGATGGAGCTGCGATGTCATTAGGTAACGTTTCTTCATTTATCGACATTTATATCGAAAGAGACCTTGAATCTGGTTTAATTACAGAAGAAGAAGCACAAGAATTCATTGACCAATTCGTAATGAAACTTCGTATTGTGCGTCATTTACGCCCAGGTGCATATGATGAAATCTTCGGAGGAGATCCAACATGGGTTACAGAAGCTATTGGTGGACAATTTCATGATGGAAGAACTAAAGTAACTAAAACTTCTTTCCGTTTCCTTCAAACACTTTACAACTTAGGAGCTTCACCTGAACCAAATTTAACTATCCTTTGGTCACAAAACCTTCCAAAAGGATTTAAAGATTTCTGTGCTCAAGTATCTATTGACACTTCATCTTTACAATATGAGAATGACGATTTGATGAAATCCAACAGAGGTTCTGATGATTACGGAATTGCTTGTTGTGTTTCCTACCAAAAAATCGGAAAATCAATACAACATTTTGGAGCTCGTGCCAACTTACCAAAAGCCCTTTTGTTATCATTAAATGGAGGTCGCGAAGAAGCTCATGGCGCTTTGGTGATTAATAACATTCCAGAAATGAAAGATGAAGTATTGGATTACGATACAGTATTTGCATCATTCAAAAAAACAATGGCAGAAGTAGCAAGAGTGTACGCTAAGTCTATGTACATTATTCACTACATGCATGATAAATATTACTACGAAAGAGCACAAATGGCTTTGATCGATAGTGATCCAGCTATTGATATTGCTTATGGTGCAGCAGGTATTTCTATCATTGCCGATTCATTATCTGCCATTAAATATGCCAAAGTAAAACCTATCCGAAACGAACAAGGTTTAACTGTAGATTTTGATATCGAAGGGGATTTCCCAAAATTCGGTAACGATGATAACCGTGTAGATGATATTGCAATTGAAATTACCAATATTTTCGTAGAAGAATTAAGAAAACACAAAACATATAAAAACGCTACCCCAACTCTTTCTTTACTTACTATTACTTCGAATGTAATGTATGGAACCAATACTGGAGCAACACCAGATGGTAGAAAAGGTGGAGAAGCATTTGCTCCAGGAGCCAATCCAATGCACGGAAGAGATGTTAACGGTGCGATTGCATCATTAAACTCTGTAAGTAAATTAGATTACAATGATGCACAAGATGGTATTTCATACACCTTCTCAATGGTTCCAAAATCTTTAGGAACAACAAAAGAAGATCAAATAACCAATTTAACAACTACATTGGATGCTTATTTTGGTAGAGATGCACACCATTTAAATGTAAATGTTTTGAATAGAGAAACATTAATGGACGCCTACGAAAATCCAGAAAATTATCCTCAATTAACTATTCGTGTATCTGGATATGCTGTAAACTTTGTACGTTTATCAAAAGCGCACCAATTAGAGGTTATTAGCAGAACTTTCCACGAAAGAATGTAATTTTCGATGTAATAATTATTTTTAAATAATTAATTTTAGACCTGTTTAGACTAATACTCTAAACAGGTTTTTTAATACTAAAATGTAAACCTATGTACTTCCCAGAACAACCCAATCATGATGAGGCTTTAAATATTGATAATATAGATTCACTACGCATTCATTCCTTAGAAACTTTCGGAACTCATGATGGTCCTGGCATTCGGATGGTCGTATTTACACAAGGATGTCAATTTCGCTGTTTGTATTGTCAAAACCCTGACACATTAGACATACATGGTGGTAAATTTGTCACCGTTGATGAACTTGTAGCCAAAGCCGAAAATCAAAAACTTTTTTTCGGAACCACTGGTGGTGTAACTGTGTCTGGTGGTGAACCTTTGCTTCAAAGAGCTAAATTAATTCCGTTTTTTGACAAATTACACGAAAAAGGAATTCATACGTGTTTAGATTCTAACGGTCGTGTTCTGGATGATCAAACTAAGGAATTGTTAGATAAAACAGACGTTTTGCTATTGGATGTAAAACACATCAACAACGATTGGCATAAAAAACTTACCGGTTTAAAAAACAAAATAACGTTAAAAGTAGCCAAATACAGAGAGGAAACAGGAAAACCAATGTGGTTACGATACGTATTGGTCCCTGGATGGACCGATCAAGAAGAATACTTACATGAATGGGGGCAATATTTTGCAAATTTCAAAACTGTTGAAAAAGTAGAAATTATTCCTTTCCATCAAATGGGTAAACATAAATGGGAGTTACTAAACTTTGATTATGCTTTGGCAGACGTACCTTCGCCATCAGAGGAAATGCTTCATAAAACCGCGACTATTTTTAATCAATATTTTAAAAACGTTATCGTCAGATAAACAAAAATTACATAATTTAACCTCACTTTTTTCATAATGTCCAAAAATAAATATTTAATGGTAATTGCAGGAATGGTAATGCAATTGTCCATCGGTTCTATTTATGCCTATAGCAAATGGATTGAACCACTAGCCACAGAATTAAATTGGAATGCGCACGATACCAAAACCGCCTTCAGCTTAGCGATATGCTTTTTGGGATTAACTGCTGCATTTATGGGCAAATTTGCTCAAAAAATTGGCCCTACAAAAGCAGGAATGATAGGTGCCTTTTTTATGTTCATAGGTCTAATAGGAAGCAGCTTTGCCGTTTCAGTTAACTCCATCGCCTTATTTTATCTTACTTTTGGTGTACTACAAGGCGTAGGACTAGGTTTTGGCTATGTAGTACCAGTGTATACGGTTGTAAAATGGTTTCCTGAAAAACCAGGATTAGCATCAGGTATCATCATCATGTCTTTTGCACTGGGATCTTTACTAGCTTCCTTTATCATAAGTCCGTTATATCTATCCATGGGATTATCCAAAACTTTTTTGGTATTAGGGGCTATATATGGCATTTGCATGCTTTTGAGTGCTTTGTACCTTGCTAATCCTAAATGTGACAATAAATCAAGTCATTCGTCTGTTGTTTTAACTGCAAAAGACATTGTAACCGACCCTAAATTTATTGCACTTTGGCTGTTACTATTCTTAAATGTCTGTGGTGGAATTGCAATCATTTCGAAAGCATCCATTTTAGGTGAAGAAATAGTTGGCATGTCAGCTAGTCAATCCACCCTGTTTGTGGCTATCATTGGCTTATTTAATGGTCTAGGGCGATTGTTTTGGTCCAGTATCTCAGATAAGATTGGTTGTTGGTCAACCTTCATGATTTTTTTGACTGTAAATATGATTTGTTTTGCTTTGATTCCTATTGTAGCTACAAATAATACTTCATTTCAAATAGTCACATATATTATTATTGCTGGTTATGGCGCTGGTTTTTCAACCATGCCTTCGTTTGTAAAGTCCATTTATGGTGCTGATAATTATGGACAAGTACTAGGCTATATTTTAACCGCTTGGTCGGCCGCTGCTTTTGTTGGACCAATACTCTTGGGATTGACTCATGAAATCACGATTTTCTATCTATTCTCGCTTTTAATCGGAATGGCTTTATTGGTTGGCTTTTGGCTAAAAAAGTTGATTTGATCTTGAAAATATACTCATAAAAAAAAGCGCTCAAATAAATAAAATATATTTTTGAGCGCTTTTTTTTATGATTTTTCACAAAACGCATCCATTTAGAATTTATGAATCACTTTTGTGATTACCAATTTTTAAACGGATGCTCACTCAAAAAGCCGTTGTAATAGCGATGATTATTGGTAACTTCCTCTCCAAACCATTCAGGTTTGAGAAAGGTTTCTGTTTCAGATGATAGTTCAATTTCTGCCATTACCAAGCCTTCATTTTCACCATAAAAAACATCTACTTCAATGACGTGATTTCCGGATTGTACCTCATAGCGCGTTTTATCAATGGTTCCTTTCTCGCACAAACGCATCAATTGCTGTGCTTCTTCAACAGGAATTTCTTTCTCCCATTCAAAACGCGACAAACCACTTTCATTACCTTTTCCTTTGATGGTCAAAAAACCTTTATCTCCTTTTATTCTCACTCGAACTGTTCGCTCTGGGTTTTTGCTAATATATCCCTGAGCTATTCGATTATGAGCAAAAGCTTGCGAAATAAAATCGTTTGAAGTAACCAAAAATTTTCTTTCTATTTCTATCATCTAGACTATTTTAATTATGAAAAAATGGCTTTATCAAAATGCCAATTTGCATCTTTTCTATACCAAAGCTGCCCCTTTTCGACTTCCAAAGGACAATCAAAATTATTGGTATACAGAGCTCCAGTTCCTAAACCCTGAGGCATTTTTGAATTTTGAAGATACGTCCATTGCGCAATCGCATTCAAACCAATATTGCTTTCTAAAGCTGATGTAATCCACCAACCAATATTATATTTATCAGCTAGACTAATCCATTCTTGAGTTCCTCTGAAACCACCCACAAAACTAGGTTTCAAAATGATGTATTGTGGTTGAATATCTTTTAGTAATTGCTCTTTGTCAGCAAGAGAAAACACACCAATTAATTCTTCGTCTAAAGCAATAGGAAATGGAGTGGTTTTACATAGTTCTGCCATAGTGACAGCATTGTTTTTAGCTATCGGCTGCTCAATACTATGTAGTTTAAAATCAGCTAACTGATTTAATTTATATAAAGCTTCATTTGAATCAAAAGCGCCATTTGCATCCACTCTAATTTCTATTTGATTTTCGGAAAAATGAGTACGAATATACCCCAATAAAGCCAGCTCTTTATCAAAATCAATGGCTCCGATTTTAAGTTTTATACAACTAAAACCTTGTGCAATTTTTTCTTCTATTTGGGCCTTCATAAAAGAAGGTTCGCCCATCCACACAAGTCCATTAATCACTATAGATTGTGTGCCTGAGGCAAAATCAGAAGGAAAAAGCAAAAATGGATTTTCGCTTTTGAGCGACAAAAAAGCCATTTCGACACCAAATTGAATGGAAGGAAATTCCATTAAAGCTTCCCACAAAGCGCGCTCTCCTAAGTGAACATTTTCACAAACCCACTGCAATTTGGTTTCGTAATCAGGACGGTCATCGGCACTTAAACCTCTAAGAATCCCGCACTCTCCTATTCCCCATTTTCCATCTTCTTCCAACAACAGAAACCAAGTTTCCTTCGTGGTCATTACACCGCGAGACGTTCCTGATGGTCGTTTAAAATCAAGTAAGTATTTGTGATAGGTTGCTTTCAAAATTGTGTCTTTCTAAACTGTTCTGTGTATTTTATTTATACTCTACTTTTTCTTGCTTCCCCTTTTGGTACTAACAAGACTGAATCATCCTTTGTATTACAAATTATCACAATAATACAAAGACTAAAGAAACTTTCTAATAAGGCTAATTCCAAACTATTTCTTTCTAGCGGTTATATTCAGGTTTTATTTTAGTTTTTCAATTAACCTTTTTTCAATTCTAAAGATTAAATGAAAGACATAATCGAAATAGGCTTTTGCATTATCATTAGCAAATCTTTCCATCTGAATTGCCTGAAATGTCGGGATTATCTTCTGATTTATACTAATTTCTATTAATTTTTCATTTGGATTAGAAAAATTTCCTTGAAACATTTTTGAATCATTTGGTAAATCGGATAAAATTATACTTGAATCTGCGTGAGAAAAGCCATTCCGCATTAACACCCTAATGGTATCGAACAAAAAGTTCTTTTCTTTATCAGTAATGAGTCCAAACTTCTTACATCTTTCAATTGAATTTGCTAAATCAATTGAGCCGTGTTTGCTATTAGGCTCTTGAAAAGCAACATTTAAATTTTCAATCAAAGGCTCGATTCCAGTTTCATTATTGATTAATGCAAGCTTTAAAAGTCTTTCCAATAAATTATTTGTTAGTGTTATTGAAGCTCTATTCAATTCAAGAAGTAGGCATTTATTTATTTCAAAGATTAGCGTATCAAACTCAAAAAAAACTTCAAGATTGAAATCAAAGTATTTTGATAGTTCGGGAAAATTTTTATCTATTTTTTCTTTAAAATCATTATTGAAAACTTCTTTATTCATTTGAGTAATTTTAAACTTTTATATTTCATCTAAATATGCCTAATAACACTAAATTGTTTCTTCTCACTAAAATTAAAAAACAATTTCCATTGCTAAGTCTAATTAAAAAGACTCAATACCCTTTCAAAATCATCAGATTTAATTCCTAGTTTTTGAAAGGTTTCGAAATCCACTTTTGTATTTTCAACCCAACTCAAACTATCGGTGACATTTTGATTTTGGTACTTTTTGTAAATCGCTTTGGCAGATTTGTAGTTGTCATTTAATAAATAAGCGTGGGCTAAATTCAACTTAATTAACAACTCTGTGTCGTCTAAGCGTTCGCCGTCTTGCAAAAATTTAATGGCTTTGCCGTATTGTTTGGTCAACAAATAACTGGTTCCAATAGCATTATAATCTTGCACTTTGCCTTTGCCATCATTGATAATCATCTTTAGTTTGGTAATGGCTTCGCCGTGTTTCCCTTGTTTAGCTAATTGGCTCGCCTGCTTTCTTGCGTCTGCATAGGTTGTATTGGACACACTAGATTCACCAAAACAGCTGTTACCAAAATCTTTAAAAGCTTTGTTACGCTCTTCTTTTAGCAACTTTTGAAATTCCGAGTGGGTGTATTTGTTTTGGATTTTGTCTAAAACACAAACACAAAAATCATCCGAATTGGTCATTTTTTGCGCCATTGTTGAGGTTTTACACTGCTCAATAATGTTTTTACGATTGCTTGCGCTCCAGCCACGGCTTAATTTGTAGTCAACCCAAGGCACAACTTCTAACACAATTTTTTGCTTCATTATCCAATTCTTGCTTTCGAAACCAAACCAAATGGCATTGGATTGCAAACAAGTTGATTTATCTGTCGATAAGCGCTTGGCGTCTTTGCTCAAAGGGGTTTCTTGCAAAAAACAAGCCTCTGTGGTACTACCCGTCTTTTGATAGTTTGTAGAAGCAGCATTTGAAGAAAAAATAGCGTATTGACATTTATCATCGCCAGAGATTTTAGACAAAATAAACACTGCACCCGCAGAACCTTGACTAATTCCTGTAGGGTCTGGAATGGATTTTAGTACTGAAACCAAGCTTCCCGCCATTTGTTGGTTTTCGTCTAGTAACGTAATGCGATACACGACTTCTGTGGTTCCGATGGGTAAATCTTCTGTTTTGATGATGATTCGGTCTCTTGCGGAAACTATAATTTCTTTGGAAGTAGCTCTTTCTTTGTCCCAATAGCCCGTTTTTTGAGCTAGAAGTGATGGAGAACAACAAAATACTGTAAAAAGTAAAAGGAATGTTTTTTTAATCATAATCCAATGGCATATTTTTTAACCACATAGAAACATAGAATTTATTATTCTTTTTAAAAGTAACCAATAGACGTTTTACTCTTCACATAGTTATTCTATGCGAAAAATTATCCTATTTCTATTGATTCTTTAGCGGATTAGCATTTTTCTATGATCCTATGTGGTTTTTTTTTGTTAGAATTTCACTCAACGAGCAAACAGTATTAAAATATAAAAACAAAGCGTGATGAATGCACTCGACCCTAGCCCTGATGGGAACGGCATCCTTTACTGCCGGGGTTCGGCAGTAAAGATATAGTGGACAGCAGGACACGAGCGAAGCGAATTGACGAAGTAAACAGCTCCTAACTCTTACTATATCAAATAACTATAATTCTATCGACTCGCCAATGGATAAAAGCATTAGGTCTTTTCCTTTGTCGAAAAACTTCTTGATGGCTTGTTCGTGATTGATTTCTATGAAACCAAAAGTATCAAAATGACAGCCTAACACTTTGTCGCATTCTACAAAATCCGAAGCAATAATGGCGTCTTCTATATCCATCGTAAAGCAATCTCCAATTGGGAAAATCGCTAAATCTAGTTTGGTTCGCATTGGGATTAATTTCATATCCATTGTTAGTGCCGTATCGCCAGAGATGTAGATGTTTTTGTGTTCCCCTTCGATTACAAATCCACCAGGATTCCCACCGTAAGTTCCGTCTGGGAAGGCGCTTGAGTGAACCGCAGCCACGTACTTTACTTTTCCGAAATCGAAAGTCCAGCTTCCGCCATGATTCATAGGATGGAATTTTAGTTCTTTGGCACCGAAATAATTGGCTATTTCCCAATTGGAAACAATCACAGCATCGGTGCGTTTAGCAATAGCCTCGACATCTTGCACATGGTCAAAATGAGCATGGGTAATCAAAATGTAATCTGCTTTTAGTTCATTCACATTGATATGGCTAGCTTTTGGGTTTCCGGTGATAAATGGATCTACCAAAATATGCTTTCCTGCCACTTCAATTCCAATACAAGCGTGTCCGTAGAATGTAATTTTCATAATTTAATAATTAAAGATTGAAAGATTGAAAGAAGCCTTTTATCGACCACCCATAAAAGTATTCACAATAACGTCTGAGAAGAAATAAATCATACATAATGAAAAAAGCACTGACAAAAAGAAAGTACTTAAGGCTATTTTTTTCAGTTCAGGATCTAATTCTTTAGGGTTGGTATTTTTTTTCACCGTATCCAAATGTTTTACCAAAGGGTAATAGGCTAATAAAAACAAGTATTGGTCAATATTAAAATTATTGAGTAAGGCAAAGACAACAAACACTACCATTGCAGTGATAATTAGAAAGTAATGGTATTTTTTGGCCTTTTCGCCGCCCATTTGTACCACGATTGTATTCTTTCCAGATTTTCTATCCGAAGCTTCGTCTCGCATATTGTTTAAGTTAAGCACCGCGACACTCAATAATCCGATGCCAATGGCAGGCAAAAATAAATCGAAATCCAATTGTTTAGAATACAAAAAGTTAACTCCTAGCGTGCTTACCAATCCGAAGAATATAAATACAAAAACGTCTCCGTATCCGCGATATCCATAGGCAGATGTTCCCACTGTATATTTGATGGCTGAGGCGATAGCCAAAACCCCAAGTACTAAATAGAACAACGAATACACAAAATTGGTGTCTCCAAAAGCAATATAAATTAATGTAATGGCTGATAAAAGTGTAAGTATAGAAGTGATGATTATGGCACGCTTCATCGCTGGCGCAGAAATCACTCCACTTTGAATGGCACGTTTAGGCCCTACTCTATCTTCGTTATCGGTGCCTTTTACGCCATCTCCATAATCGTTGGCAAAGTTTGACAATACTTGCAGCCCCAAAGTGGTAAGCAAAGCAAAGCCTAAAATAGACCAATTGAACACTTCGGTTGGTGTTAAAATAGCTTCTGTTGGATGCGCTAAGGCATACATACTCCCCACAATTATTCCCGATACGGATAATGGTAAAGTTCTTAATCGTGCGGCTTGAATCCAGTGTTTCATTTTTTATTCTTATTTATTTATTTTTAAAAAAAATTAAAGATATGATTTAAGCAAAATTACTTGTCTTGCATATTCTAACCTCTAAGATATTTCTTTTATTACTTTACATCCAATTGCTATCGGATGTTTCTATTTCATACAACCAAAGATTAACATATTGTTGTATTGCTGTAAAATTACCTAATTGAAAATTAATTTTACCTCCAGCAGTATGTAAAGTTAAGGAACCAATATTACTATTTTTATGCCATAAAAGTTGTGAAGTTGTAATTGCTTGTATTTTACTTGGTATAATAATTCTATTCGTTATATCCCATGCCCCACTTTGAAGAATAATAAAATCTTTATTTATAAAAAGTCGGTTGTTTTTATAAGAGAAGAACTGAATCGTACCAACGAAAACAATACTAAAAAAAACTAAAAAATCAACTTGAGACAACTCTGCAATTAAAAAATCTCTTGTAAAAGAGAATACCAAAAGCGGAAGCCCAATGGTTAAGAAGGCTGCAAAACCTAGTTTTCTAAAATTCGGCTTTAGCATGATTTCCTTTTCAGGAATTTTATGGAACAATAATTTCAAAATAGCCTCTTTTTCTAGTTGATTACAACCTGGAATTTCAATGGCTAGTTTATGATTTTCTTTTTCACCACTTGTAGCTTGATTTATTCTAAGATGCAAAACATTCATTTTTTTTTGAAAGAAGTTCTGTGTTATACTAGTCATTTGGACCTTTGCGGGTTTTACAATAGTAGCTTTAGTATTCAACAAGCCATAAGTGAGCAACAATGAACCTTTTTCTCTTGAGATTTTATAATTAAAGAAAGTAAAAACTATTCTTGTTAAATTGATTGAAACGACTGCAAGGATAACAAAGCTGAATAAAGAAAGGAAGGCAGTTAATACTGTACTTTCTTCAACATAATCTTCAAGATTTTCATCATTCAAAACATTTCGTCCTGTAAATTGTTTAATATGGTCGAAAACAGTGATAAAAAAAGCCAATAAAACAAAAAAACTTTTTATGTAATTGGAGGTAACTCCCATCTTCAACAAACTCAATAAACTAATCTTTATAAACTCAGATTCATTTTTAGCCGTTTTTTCAGTTGATAACGTATTTTCTACATGAATCGAATCCTCTTTACCAAGCTCCCTTGAACCTTCATTTTCTAGCAATCGACTCTTTAAATGCAGTGCCAATTCATATGTTATTGCTTTGATATTAGCTTCTTTCTTAGTAGATCCTGCAGTATCAACATCCAATTCATAAACATCAACGATTTTTTGTATTAAGGACTGATTAATATTAACTTGTTGAATCTTATGAAGTTGAATAGTTGTTTTGGTTTTATTAAAAACGCCCTCATTAATTATGAACTCATTATTTTCTTGATCAATATAGAATGTAAAGTTCCAATATTTCAAATAAGAGACCAAACCAACCATTGCTATAAAAAAAACTATTCCACCAATTAATAGATAGATTTTATTTGCGTCATTAAATTTATAAATCCAAAGCAATAAAATGGGCCAAAATGCTTTTACAAATCCTTGAAGAGTAAAAACAAACATTATTAGAACACCGGCTAAAGATTGTCGTTGAGGCTGATTAAAGTCGGTAATCATTTACAACTGTTTTTGAATTTTCCCCATCAATAATTGTTTAATATTTTCGGCCTGCATTTTTGCTATTCCAGGTATTTCTATATCACTTGAACCACCTCCAGCTGTAAAAATCTCTAGATTTGCTAAACCAAAAAATCTAGAAATCATCCCTTCATTTATTGAGACATGTTGTATTCTATTATACGGAATTACATGTGTATTTGTCGCTATAATGCCATATCTAAACAACAGGTCATGATTCCTAAATGCGAATCTTTTTTTCATGAAACTAAGTCTAGAAATAAAAAGTACTAAAAATACCAATACCGTATATAGTAAATAAATTTCAGTGACAAAATCCGCAAGGTCTTCATTATAGAATAGGACAACCCCAATTATTACACCAATTATCAAAAATAAAACCATCAAATTTATCAAGGTTACCTTCCAATAGTTGGGATGCAATACAGAAAAATCTACTTCTTCAAATTTTGGAAGCTGAGAGGTATCAATAACATCGTTTGTGAAATCTTTCATTTATTTTCAAAATTAAAAATTGAAGGTTTCAAAATATAAAAAATTGAAACCTCAAACCTATAAATTACAAAAGTACCTCCCTTCTAAGGCAACCATTTCTTTTCGAAATTTGGTTTGCGTTTTTCTAGGAATGCATTTCTACCTTCTTTGGCTTCTTCGGTCATGTATGCCAAACGAGTGGCTTCGCCTGCAAAGACTTGTTGTCCTACCATACCGTCATCGGTTAGATTCATGGCGAATTTTAGCATTTTGATCGCCATTGGTGATTTTGCTAATACTTCTTGTGCCCATTGGTAAGCGGTTTCTTCTAATTCATCATGAGGAATAACAGCATTGACCATGCCCATTTCAAAAGCTTCTTGAGCAGAATAATTACGTCCTAAAAAGAATATTTCACGCGCTTTTTTCTGCCCTACCATTTTGGCCAAGTACGCTGAACCATAACCGCCATCAAAACTAGTTACATCGGCATCCGTTTGTTTGAAAATAGCGTGTTCTTTACTAGCTAAAGTCATATCACAAACTACATGTAAACTGTGTCCACCACCAACAGCCCATCCTGGCACTACCGCAATAACAACTTTTGGCATAAAACGGATAAGACGTTGTACTTCTAGAATGTTCAAACGATGTTGACCATCATCTCCCACATAGCCTTGATGACCTCTTGCATTTTGGTCACCACCACTGCAGAAAGAATACACTCCATCTTTGGTAGAAGGACCTTCGGCAGATAACAAGACTACTCCAATAGAAGTATCTTCTTGTGCATCATAAAAAGCTTGATATAATTCAGCAGTTGTTTTGGGTCTGAAAGCGTTGCGAACATTGGGTCTGTTGAATGCAATTCTGGCCACACCATTGCATTTTTTATACGTGATATCTTCAAATTCTCTAGCGGTAATCCATTCCATTAGTTACAATTTTAAATTTTAGTGTAAAAATAAAGCATTTTTCTATTTTAAACTATTCTAATTGAATAAGCTTTGATAATCCTAATCTGACGAATCTTTTTGAAATGTTAAAATTGGTCAGAAATTCAGTTTTTTAACAAACACGAACTAAAAAAATGAGTACTTTTAATTATTGCTAATCAGCGTTGTACTTCTTTTTTTGAGCTTAGATTAGCGTGGATTTTTTCACTGAATTATTAACCTTAAAAAATGAAAGCTTTTGAAATTAGTTAAAAAAAATGTCGCTCAATTTTTTTCGGAAAGAATGATAAAATCTACTTCAAAAACAATTGGGCAAATGGATGATTCGTTTGCAAAAAATACTAGAACATAATAGTAGCACCTACAGTTAACAATAAGTGTTTCAATTTGGTTACCTAAAAGAAATAAGGGAGTAAAACCACAATCGAATCCTTACAATTTATATAAGAACTAATGGTTTTATTGCAAGGTTAATTCAATTATTTTGAACCAATCGAAAATTCCATTTAAAGGCAAAACATTCAATAGGTATTTTACACTTAAGTTAATCTATTATAAGCAGTTACTTTTCGTTAAAAACTGTTGTTTTTCAGGTGATACAAAGACCTTACGAATGCATCCTTTTTGAAGACAATTTGTCGTCAAAAGAGAAAAGGCTAACCGTATATCGATTAGCCTTTTTTTATTTTATACTGTTAGAATTATTCTTGAATCAAATAAATCCCGTCTTCTTTAATCTCAATTACTTTATCTCTGTACAAAGCACCAATTGCTTTTTTGAATGTTTTTTTGCTCATCTTCAAAACAGTTTTAATGTCTTCTGGATGCGAATTATCATTTAATCGCAAGAAACCGCGACTTGCTCTTAATTCATTCAAAATCTTTTCAGCATTAGGCTCAATACTTTGATAACCTTGAATTTGCAACGAAACATCAATCTTATTATCAGGGCGAATATTTTTGATGTAGCCTCGCATTCTGTCCCCAGTTCGAATGGCATCATCATATACTTCGTCTTTGTAAAGCAAGCCTTTATGTTTTTCGTTGATGATTACGTTAATCCCAATCTCGGTAATATGCGAAACAATTAAATCTACTTCTTCTCCTTTTTCAACAGTAAGGACATCATTACTCAAAAACTGATTGGTTTTACTAGACGCAACCAATCGATTCGTTTTTTCATCCATATACAAATACACCAAATAACGCTTTCCTTTTTCCATAGGACGCGCTTGCTCTTTGAAGGGAACCAAAATATCTTTCTCCATTCCCCAATCCATAAAAGCACCTACTTGGTTGATGTAATTTACTCTTAGTAAAGCAAATTCATTCAATAAAATATAAGGCTCTAAAGTTGTTGCTACAGGTCGTTGTTCGTGGTCTAAATACACAAAAACTATCAATTCCTCTCCAATTTCAAATTCGTTTGGAACATATTTGTTAGGTAAAAGAATATCGTGTATTCCTTCTGGGTCTTGCTCAGGGTTGCCTAAAAACAAACCTACTTTGGTATCTCTTAAAATGGTTAGGGTATTGTATTTTCCTATTTGAATCATTTTCTTCTATTTTCTATGGCGCAAAGGTACAAAGACTTTGCTTTATTCTAGAGTTAAGCGTTGAGATTCTTCGATGTATCTTGTGAAGCTCGTCATTGTACTAGTGTTAATCTCCAAATCAAAATACCTAAAACTATTTTAATTGTTTAAATTTGAAAAAATCAAACTAACTCCAATGAAACCAACTGTACTTTTTCAACTCTTTTTACTACTCTTTGTAGTTCCAAATTTACACTCCCAAAACACAGCTTCCGACCCAGAAATCTTCAAAATGGTGAATGAAGTCAAAACCGAAAACCTAGAAGCCATTGTAAAGAAATTAGTTTCTTTTGGTACGCGACATACTTTAAGTGATACTAAAAGTAACACACGCGGAATAGGTGCTGCTCAGCGCTGGGTAAAATCAGAATTTAACAAATACGCATTAGCTTCCAATGGAAGACTGACCTCTAAAATTGACTATTTCACCATCAAGGCCGATGGCAAACGAATCGCTGTGGATAGCGAATTAGGCAATGTAATGGCAACCCTAAAAGGAACTGACCCAACCGATAATCGTGTATTAATAATTAGTGGGCACTTGGATTCCCGTGCTTCTGATGTAATGGATGCCAAATCGGATGCGCCAGGTGCTAATGATGATGGTTCGGGAGTGGCTTGTGTAATGGAACTAGCCAGAATCATGAGTCAAAGAGAATTTCCGTTTACCCTCATATTTGTAGCCGTAGTGGGTGAAGAACAAGGATTGTATGGAGCGAAACATTTGGCCGATATAGCCAAAGAACAAAAATGGAACCTGATTGCCATGCTCAATAATGACATGATTGGCAATAGTTTATCAAGCGGTACCCAACTGCGCGATAACACTCAAGTTCGCGTATTTAGCGAAACAATTCCTTATACCGAAACAGAGGCCGAAGCCAAAATGAGAAAAGCTACCAATCGCGACAATGATAGTCCGTCCCGACAATTGGCCCGCTATATCAAAACGGTAACCAATCAATATGTACCACAACTAGACATTCAATTGGTGTACCGTAATGATCGTTTTTTAAGAGGTGGTGACCATACTCCCTTTAGCCAAAATGGTTTTACAGCGATTCGTTTTTGTGAAATGAATGAGAACTATGACCATCAACATCAAAACGTTCGCAAAGAAAACAACATTCAATATGGCGATTTACCCGAGTTCATGGACTTTGAATACATGCGTAAAGTAACCTGCTCTAATTTGTCTACTTTCAGCAATTTAGCTTGGTCGCCCAAAGCACCAGAAAACGTCGGAATTGAAGTTAAAGAACTAACCAATTCATCCGTACTAGTTTGGCAAGCTCCACAAGGAAAACCCGTTTTTGGATACACCATTTTAATAAGAGAAACAAGCGCTTCTCATTGGCAAAAAGCAGTTTTCACAAAAGAAAACAAAATAGAAATCCCTTACTCAAAAGACAATTACTTCTTTGCCGTACAGTCTGTAGATGCTTTAGGACATGCTAGCTTGCCCGTATATCCAATTCCGATTCGTTAAAATACGCCTCGCATAGCTCAAAATCAAAAAGTTTTGATATTTTTGAAAACAACAAAAAAAACAATCATGAGAAATTCAAAATACTTAAAAGTAGTAGTCATTGTTTTAATCGTTCTTTTTCTGGTTGCAAGTGTAATCGGTTAAGCAAACGGCTTTCCATAAAACAAACAAAAAGCGCCAATTAAGGCGCTTTTTATTTAAAAGGTAATTCACTTTACTAGTTGTACACACTTTCTTTTTTGAAATGCACGGTCAACAAATAATATACCACTGCTCTATATTTATTGGCATTTGATTTTCCATACTGTTCCATCACAGCATCAATGGAACTATCTAATTCTGGCCCATCTGCAAGTCCTAATTTCCCAATCAAGAAATTCTTTTTTACCGTTTCTAATTCCGAAGGCTGACTTCCTGCTACAGTAGCGGAATCGGCATTGTAAATAGATGGTCCACAACCAATGGTTACTTTCGTAAGTAAATCCATGTCTGGAGTTACACCACACTTTTCTTTTAAATCTGAGGCATACTTAACGATTAATTCTTCTCTGGAACTCATAGAATAAAGTTTAAAATTTATTATTTGTTTTTTTTTTATAACTCTCTCAAATTTAAACATTTAATCTTTTCTATTATTACCAAATCAATAATTTATATCAACTCTTTAAAATATTGCAACAAAATCTTATCGTTTTCAACCGTTGGGGTGAAAATTTCTAATAGTTGAGGTTGTTCATTTTGTTGGAACAAAGTAGCAATGGCTTCATCTAAACTTGCAGCATCTGTCGCTTTGCTGTATGCTAAACCATACATTTTAGCCAAATGTTCCGCGGTTAAGTGATGTGAGGTTTCGAAAAAAGTATTAAAAACTGGAGTTTCATTATGTCCTGGTAAGATTCTAAAGATTCCTCCGCCTCCATTATTGATAAGGATGATTTTGAAATCTTTCGGAATATAATTGTTCCAAAGGGAGTTACTATCGTAGAAAAAACCAATATCGCCGCCCATAAAAACCGTTGGTTTTCCGTTGGCTACAGCCGCTCCAATGGCAGTCGACGTACTTCCATCGATACCGCTGGTTCCTCGGTTGCAAAACACTTCAATCGACGGGTCAATATCAATCAACTGAGCGTATCGAATGGCCGAACTGTTACTGATTTGCAATTGCGAATTTTTAGGCAAATTCGAAATTACTTTATCAAAAACCATAAAATCACAAAACGGCATTTTAGAAACATACCAATCGTGTTTTTGCTTGCGCAAATATTTCACATGCGCTAATTGGGAAGAATAAGAACTCTTTACCTTTTGTGCCAAAGGATAAAATGCGCTAAAAAAGGTATTCGGATGCACTTCAAAATGATACGTTAAAGCACCAAAAGTATCGTAAGCTCTCAAAGGGTCAATGTGCCAATGGTGTTTGGGCTTATACTTTCTTAAAAAAGCTTTGATGCGTTTGGACACCACCATTCCTCCAAAAGTCACCAAAATATCGGGTTGAAACTCCTCGAAATCTTCTTTTGTAAACGGCGTAATGATGGTATCTATATTGTTGACAAAACTCGGATGATGAATATTCGAAGTTGTTTCGGTCATCACTATAATCGAATCGTCATTCGCAATCACGTTAATCGACTTCGCATTGGCATCCAAACCACTAACGCCTACCAAAATCATTTTCTTTTTGGAAGCATTCCAAATCACCGCAAAAGGCGTTAAATCACCTAATGGTTTATCAACGGTAGCGGGAATCGTTGCATCAATATGAGCATTTACCGTAAAAGCTTCAACAGTTTCATACAATGGTTCTTCGAAAGGCGCATTGATATGAACGGGACCTTTTTGGGTAATCGAAGTAGTAATCGCTTCGTTGATTTTTACATCATTCTCGAAAGAAGCGTCTTCGGTTAAATTGGCATTGTATAACGAATGATTCAGGAAAACATTCTCTTGACGAATCGTTTGTCCGTCGCCAATGTCTATCTTGCTTTGTGGACGGTCTGCAGAAAGTACAATCAACGGAATCTGACTATAAAAAGCCTCTGCAAATGCAGGATAATAATTCAGTAATGCCGAACCAGAAGTACACACCACGGCCACTGGCTTTTGCGTTTGTTGGGCAATTCCCATCGCAAAAAATGCAGCGCAACGCTCGTCGGCAATGCTATAACAAGTAAAATCAGGATGACTCGCAAAACCAATCGTTAAAGGGGCATTTCGAGAACCTGGAGAGATAACTATTGTTTGAATTCCTTTGGCTAAAAAAATCTGAAGTATGCTTTGTGCTAAAGGTATTTTGGGATAAACCATTTTTGAATTTGGAAATTAGATGTTAAAAAAGTTAGAAGTTATAGTACTTCAACTTGAGCGGCAAAGTTACAAACTTGAGTACCGAAAACCTTCAAATCGTATCAATTTTTCCTATTTTTGGATAGAAATACTTTAAAAATGAAAATCGAAATCAGACCCTACCAAACCGAAGATACACAAGCCATATTGGACATCATCAACTATAACATTTTGCATTCAACCGCTTTGTATGATTACAACATCAGAACGTATGAACAACAAAAAGCGATTTTGTATGATAAATTGGCTAAAAAATTCCCTGTAATAGTAGCCGAAGCAGAGGGTCAAGTGGTTGGTTTTGGAATGTACAGCGAGTTTCGTTTTAGAGAAGCTTACAAATTTACTGTCGAACATTCTGTCTATGTAGCGAATGATTACCACGGAAAAAGAATTGGAAACGTATTATTAGCAGAACTAATTGCTTTGGCCAAAGCACAAAAACTCCACACGATGATTGCAGTTATCGATGCCGAAAATCAAGGTAGTGTGTTGTTTCATGAAAAATTCGGATTCAAAACTGTGGGTATCATCAAAGAATCGGGCTTTAAATTTGATCGTTGGTTGCATTCGGTATTCATGCAATTGATTTTGGAATAAAGTAGTTTTGTTTAGCCACGAATTCACGAATTATTATTTATCTATTCGTGCGTTCGTACTAAATAATAGCCACGAATGCACGAATTATTTTTTTATTGAATTAGAGGTAATTACCCCGTTATTTTTCTTTCAATTGGCTCCAGGTTTAGCTGGAGTTATGAAGATTGTTTTATTATCTAGTTTCAATTGACTCCAGCTTTAGCTGGAGTTATGAAGATTGTTTTATTATATAGTTTGAATTGACTCCAGCTTTAGCTAGAGTTATTAAGATTGTTTTATTATATAGTTTGAATTGACTCCAGCTTTAGCTGGGGTTATTAAGATTGTTTTATTATATAGTTTGAATTGGCTCCAGCTTTAGCTAGAGTTATTAAGATTGTTTTATTATATAGTTTGAATTGACTCCAGCTTTAGCTGGAGATAAAAGGAATGATTGCATTGGCTTTAGCCAAATAAAAGCAGCTAATTTTGGCTAAAGCCATTAAAACATTCAAATTTTACCCCTCCAACTAAAGTTGGAGGCAATTAATGTCCAAAAAAATACCTAAAATAATTACAATTAGAGTAATCTGTCGGCTTCGTTTTATTTTACAGATTCTTGAATTCGTACTAAATAATAGCCACGAATTAAATTTTAAATTCATAGCAGAAAAACAACACAAATTTTTAAGTTTTCTTGAATTTGAGTAATCTGTCGGCTTCGTTTTATTTTATTAATTCGTGAATTCGTGGCTAAAAAAATAAATCTCAATAAATTCGTGGCTAAAAAACAGAAAATAATTAATGAGTCGCCTTCCGCTTGAATGACTTATCTTTGCAGCTTTATTACGACTATGAGTTTCACATTGCTTTCTTCACCTTTACAAGGATTCACCGATTACCGATTTCGAAATGCACAACAAAAATATTTTGGCGGCATCGACACTTTTTATTCGCCTTATATTCGGCTGAACGGAAAATTACTCATCAAAAATTCCTATCACAGAGATTTACTCCCAGAAAACAATGCTACGCTTGAAGTAATTCCGCAAGTAATTACGAACGATGCCGAAGAATTTTTATTTGTTGCTCGCTATGTAAAAGAATTGGGGTACAAAGAACTTAATTGGAATCTAGGTTGCCCCTACCCGATGGTTACCAAATCAGGAATGGGTTCAGGGCTCATCAGCAATACAGAAAAAATCAATCACATACTCGACAGAGCGCATACCGAAACAGATATTATTGTATCCATGAAAATGCGTTTGGGCTACGAATCGCCACAAGAAATACTAGACGTCCTTCCTATTTTGGACCAATATCCCATAAAAAACATTGCCATTCACGCTCGTTTAGGAAAACAATTGTACAAAGGAGGTGTCGATTTGGAAGGGTTTCAAAACTGCATTGACACTACCAAACACAAGTTGTATTACAACGGGGACATCACTTCGGTGGCGCAATTTCAAAAGATGCAGCAACGTTTCCCGAGTATCGACCACTGGATGATTGGGCGCGGATTGATTGCAGACCCCTTTCTTCCTAGTATGATTAAAAACAATACTTTCGAATACCCCAAAAATAAAATGGAAGTGTTTAGCCAGTTTCATGATACGCTTTACGAAGGCTATAGCGAATCTTTATCTGGTGCTACTCATATTCTATTGAAAATGCACCATTTGTGGGAGTACTTTTCGGTGCTTTTTTCAAATCCACACAAAGTACATAAGCAAATTAAAAAGGCCAAAAGTATCCGAAATTACGAGGCTGCTGTAAAAGAAATTATAGCGAAAGAGTCATAAATTTTACCTGAAATTGTATGTAAATCGTTTTAAAACGGAACGCGGATGACTCAGATTGAAATGAATATCTTTAAATACCAGTAAAATTCTAACTTCAATTCAACAAGATTAGCAACTACTTTACTTTCATAATTTTCCATCAAAGACATCAGTTTTTCGTAAAAAAAATTTGCGAATTTGCGGTATCCATTCAATGTAAAAAATTGAATATACTCCAAAAAAAAGAGCCTGCTAAGCAAACTCTTTTTCAAATTAAATTTCTAAAACTAAATATATAAAACAAACTAACTTTTTATCCAATTCACAATTTTTGGGTCGGTTGGTAAGGTTCTAGGTGAAATAACATCAACTAATTCGCCATTTTCATTCAACAAGTATTTTTGGAAATTCCATTCAACTTCAGAATCTTTTAGTCCGTTTTTAGCTTTTTGAGTCAAAAACTGGTACACCGCACACATGTCACTTCCTTTTACCGAAACTTTATCCATCATCGGGAAAGTTACACCGTAATTTTGTTGGCAGAACGTAGCAATTTCTTCTTTGGTTCCCGGTTCTTGAGAAGCAAAATTATTCGCTGGAAAACCTACAATTACAAATCCCTTACTGCTGTATTCTTTATACAACGCTTCTAAGTCTTTGTATTGAGGCGTCAAACCACATTTGGAAGCGGTGTTGACAATCATTATTTTTTTCCCTTTCAACGTAGCGAAATCAAAAGTGTCTCCTGATAAATCGGTTACTTTAAATTGATAGATGGTTTCTTTGGCAAGATTGGTAGTCATAACTGTAGAATTAACTTTTGAGGTTTGTGCTTGATTTTGACAACTAAAAAATAGTAATGCTAGGCTTACTATGGAAACTAATTTTTTCATCTTATAATTTTTCATAAAAGTAACCATTTATTCGTTTCAAAAAAATCTTGATTAGATCAACAAAAGTTAATCTTAAAAAAAAAAATCAGCTGATGGTAAAACAGCTGATTTTGAATTTAAATGGTAGTAACGTTATTTTTTATAAAACTTCTTATATTTTGGATAGGTTAAGGCTCCGATGAACGTAATGATTCCTATGGAATACCAAATCCAACTCAATGATTTCGCTTCGCCACTCGCATAAGAATGTAAACCTACCAAATGGAAATTTACTCCATAATAGGTGAATAAAATCGAAAGAAAAGCAAACATACTCATCAAATTAAATATCCATTTTCCTCTTAACGAAGGAACGAATCGCATGTGAATCACAAAGGCATACACCATAATACTGATCAAAGCCCAAGTTTCTTTTGGATCCCAACCCCAGTAACGGCCCCAACTTTCGTTAGCCCATTGACCACCCAAAAAGTTTCCTATCGTTAGCATCACCAATCCAATAGTTAATGCCATTTCATTAATATAAGTTAACTCTTGGATGTTCAAATCCATTTTGGCTTTGTTCTTTTCATTAGTAAAGAAAATCAACAACAAAGAAACAAATCCTAGAATCATCCCTAGCGCAAACGGTCCATAACTCGCTACAATTACTGCCACGTGTATCATTAACCAATACGAATTCAAAACCGGTTGCAGGTTTGCAATTTCTGGATCAATCCAGTTCAGAGATGCCGCCCATAAAATCATAGCCGTAACAAAGGCTGAAGAAGCTACAGTTAATTTTGATTTTCGGTCAAAAGCCAATCCGAAAAACATCGTGGCCCATGCAATATAAATAATCGATTCGTAAGCGTTACTCCAAGGTGCGTGACCAGAAATATACCATCTAGCTATTAATCCAACCGTGTGTAATGCAAATAAAAGTCCAATAAAAACATGGAATCCATTAATTATGATACGCAACACTTTTCTATCTTTAAAAATTTGAATGATTGTAAAAATCAACATCATCATTGCCGCTAGCAGATAGATATTTGGTAATTTTTGAAAAACATCATACTTATTGTAAGCTATTTCAAGATCAATCTTTTCTTCTGAAGGTCTAACTTTTGTACCAAATTTCCTTTGATATCCATTGATACTTTCTAACAATTCATCAGAAGTGTCATACGATTGGGTTTTAATGGCATTATTCAGTGTTCCAAAATACAAAGGCAAAATACTTTTGGTATAGGTAGAATCCATCCCTTTTAAACCAGCTTCATTCAATTCTAAGAAGGAAACCCACTTTGAATTTTCATGATTGGGTATCGGGAAAATTTTCAAGATTCGTCCGCTCAACGCCGATTCCATCAAGTTGACTTTTTTATCCGTTTCGATAAAATCTTTTTCAAAACTATTAGGATTGGCTGCTTTGTAGGCTGCATCCAAATAAGGAGACAATTTGTAATTTCCTTTTTCATCAAAAAATTTGATAAATGGAACTAATTTAGCTTTGCTATCAACACCTATAATTTTACGAATACTGTCGTTTTTGGGTGTAATATATATCAAAGGTACTTCCAACCAAATATTCGCAAATTGGGTCATTGACAGAAACACTTGATCCGAGTTCATCCCTTTAAAAGTATTTTCATGACTCACTTTTCGCAACAATTCAGACGAAAAAGTATTGATTGGTTTCATCCTTCCGCCGGCATCTTGAATAATCAATCTGCCAAATTTAGCGGCATGTTCTGCTTTGACCGTATTGGATTTCAATAGCTCGTCCAATTCGGCTTCAGTTGGCGCTTTTCGGGTATGCATCACGGATTGCTCGTGATCATGGCCATCACCTTCTGCATGATTATGTCCTTCATGACTTTGTGCAAATCCTTGTAATCCAAAGAACAACAAAAAGACAGCCAATAATTTAGCCTTCTTATTCTTAACTATTTCTAACTTTCTTTTCAAATCACCAAAACGAGAATGTTTGGTAAATAAAATGGCCATCATTGCAAAATACAATAAAAAGTAACCCAAATATGTGATGTTGGTTCCCCAGAAATCATGGTTTACCGAAAGAATAGTTCCTTTTTCATCTGGATCAAAACCCGATTGAAAGAAACGATATTGTTTATGATCCAACACATGATTCATATAAATACGCGCATCGAAATTTCCAGTGGAATCCAAAACGGTAACTTGACTCTCAAAAGCCGAATAACTCTTTTCTGTTCCAGGATATTTGGTGGCAATAAAATCGTTCAACTTCACTTTGAATGGCAATTGGTATTCTTTACTTCCGTAGAAAATAGCAAAATCTAATTTTCCGATTTTTACAGTTTTTACATCACCCGTTTTTCCTTTAGAACCCAAAACCGTTACTTTTTCAGTCTTTCCTTGTGAAGTGATGCTCAATTCTAAAGCATCTTCATGATTTTTGGCTTTAAAATCATTATTAGATTCATATGCCACAACACCTTTAATAGCAGGTTCTGGAAATACAATACGCTTTTCACCAATAGAATATAAAGAACGCATCATCAAAGGTTGCACCACATCTTTGGCTACTTTTCCTTCCAACTTATCCGCCATACGCATAAAATTTCCTTCAAATGGAGTTTGTATAGTGTATTCTTTTCCTGTAGTTGTGATATTGATAGCGCCTTCGGTGTATTTATTCAAAGCATACAATACGTTGTGAATGTTTTGTACTTCACCTTCTTTCAAGAAATGTTCTTCTCTTCCACCATCTCCGGCTTCTACAATCTTTAAATATAAAACTCCTTTGGGATCAGGTTTGATGTATTCTTTGGCACCCATGATAAAGTTTTCGTAATTGACTTCGAATGGAATGTCGGCAAAATTATCCGCAATCGAAAAATCATTGTTGGTTACTGGAGATAATAACACTGGTTTTTCGAAAGTACGACGCTTTGGTTCACCTTTGTATTCGCCATCCACAAAAACAGTAACAAAAGTTTTGTCAGAATAGATTCGGCTTTCTGTTGCTCCTTCACGAATGGGCATCATGCCTTCGTAACTAATATAACGCGTAATGAATGCGCCAATGATGATAAAAATAAAAGCCAAATGCAGCAATAAAGTAGCCCATTTTTCTTTTTTCAATAACTGATATCTTTTGATATTTCCGAAGAAATTAATCAAGAAAAAAACATGAATGGCTTCGAACCACCAAGCATTATAAATCCATATTTTGGCCGTATCCGTATTGTATTTACTTTCTATAAAAGTTCCAGCAGCCATAGCAACTGCATAAACAATAAACAACACCGCCATCAAGCGAGTGGAAAACAAAAAAGAGTAATATTTTTTATCCATTTAAATTACAAATTGGTTTGGTAAAAGTGTCGCAAAAGTACTTAAATATTATCACAAGGAATGACGACACTTGTTAATTATATCTAAAAAGGCCATGAAAATTAACTTTTTAAAGTCATTTTATCGCTCTTCTAAATTTAGTCCGAAATAAAGCAGTTTTTATAGTAGTACCACTCGTACTTAGCTCAAAAATAGTCTAGCCTTCTCTAAATCTTCAACCGTATCAATACCAATACCCACGTGTGCAGTTTCGACCATTTTGATACGTTTCCCGAATTCCAAATAGCGTAATTGTTCTAGTTTTTCGGAAGCTTCTAGGGATTTCATGGGTAAACTGTAAAAATCCAATAAGGCTTGTTTTCTAAAAGCATAAATTCCAATATGTTGCATATAGCACACCCCTACATTTCTCTCTCTTGGATAAGGAATTACTGAACGTGAAAAATACAACGCAAATCCATTTTGATCCACAACTACTTTTACATTATTAGGATTATTAATTTCGTCTTCATCTGTAATTTCTCGCATCAGCGAAGCCAAATCCACCTGATGATTCGTATCCTTTTTAAATACTTCAATTACTTTAGCTAAAGGCTCTGCATTGATGAATGGTTCATCGCCTTGCACATTGACCACAACATCTACATCAAGATGTTCCACTGCCTCTGCAATACGATCACTCCCCGACTCATGCTCTTTGATACTCATGATGGCTTTTCCTCCGTTTGATACAATTTCATTATAGATGATATCAGAATCGGTTACCACAAACACATCATCAAAAAGTTGGGTGTTAATGGCGGCCTCATAAGTTCTTCTGATGATTGTTTTTCCACCTAAATCTTGCATTAATTTTGCCGGAAATCGCGTTGAGGCGTATCGAGCGGGAATGACTGCTATTATTTTCATTGTTTTATTTTTATTGCCGTTAAGGCTCTTAAAGAGTAAAGTTTTAAAATTTAAAGGACTTATTTAGGGGAAATCATTTTTAACCACATAGGAAAAGTATAAAATTTTTAGTTCTTATAAGAAAGCAATAGACGTTTTACTGTTCACAAAGTTACTATGTGTGAAATAGACCTATTTATTACATCAACAGCATTCAAAGATGAATATTATCCTATTTAAAATTATTTTTAACAAAGATATAAAATCCATATTTTGTGACAACACGAAAGACTTTAACTCATTCGTAATTGTTGTTTTTTACCGCAAATTCACAAATTACACCCATTACTATTTAAATTAAAAATTTGCGAATTAGCGGTCATTTCAAACAATTACTCCACAAAACTATCGTCTTTAAATCCTATCAAATATAACTTATTTTTGGCACGAGTCATTGCGGTGTACAACCAGCGAATGTAATCGGTGTCGATTCCGTTAGGCAAATACGGCTGTTCTATAAAAACCGTATTCCACTGTCCACCTTGAGATTTATGACAAGTGATAGCGTAGGAAAATTTAACCTGTAACGCATTAAAATACTCATTGTTTTTGACCTTTTGAAACTGTTTGTATTTCGTTTCTCCTTCGTAATCTTTCATCACTTCTTGATACAATCTGTTCGATTCTTCATAAGTCAAAGAAGGAGATTCGCTTTTTATCGTATCCAATAACAAAACGGTTTCCAAAGGTTTTTGGTTGGGATAATCGACCATTCGGATTTTGACTTTGGCAAATTTGAAACCATAGAGCTCTTTGATACCAAACATTTCAAGTACTTCGATAATATCACCATTGGCCACAAATCCGGCTTCGTCGGAATCTTTTAGCCAAAAATAATTGTTCTTGACCACCATCAAAAAATCACCCGTAGCCAATTCACTTTCTTTATCCAAAATTTTGGCCCGAATTTGTTCGTTGTACTGATTGGCTCTTTTGTTGGAACGTACAATAAAAGCGGTGTCCTCAATGCTGTAGTTACTATAGGCCGAATGAATCGCATCTTGAATATCGTAGCCGTCCACGAGTCGAACGATATCTTTAAATTTTTTCAAATCAAATTGATACTCGGTAACAAAAGAATCTTGGAGTAATTCACGCAAAGCCGTTGCATTGAACAAAATACCCGAATCTTCAGCTTGTCGCATTACCTCATCCAACTCAATATGATCGACTTCTTTGTTGTAATGCAACGATAAAGTTTGAATATCTAAGGCCGGACTAATATCTAAATTGACAGGTGGCAACTGAGCCGTATCTCCTAAAA
>NZ_MUFX01000040.1:0-3505 GCF_002017945.1 Flavobacterium sp. LM5
ACCTACATTGGTAATACCATCATTATTAGCATCAACATAAGTACCTTCTTTGGTGATGTTGATACTTGGCGTTTGAGTCAATGGAGTAATGGTACAATCTGTACATTCAGGGTTCACAGGACAAGAAGTACAAGGTGTAGGATCCGAAGAAGTATCAGTAACAGGATTTCCTTTAGGATCTTTACCCGTTGCAGTAGCCAAGTTGTACACATAACCAGTATTGATATCCTCTTGAGTGATGATATGACTGCCAGAGAATGTAGTAGCATCAGTTGCGCCTACAGCAAGAGTAGCAATTGGTCCACCAGAGATTGTAGCATTATTATCTGTAACAGTGATATTAGTTAAGGTGGTGTTTCCAGTGTTTTTGATTACGAAGTTATAAGAAACTAGATCACCTACATTGGTAATACCATCATTATTAGCATCAACATAAGTACCTTCTTTGGTGATGTTGATACTTGGAGTTTGAGTCAATGGAGTAATGGTACAATCTGTACATTCAGGGTTCACAGGACAAGAAGTACAAGGTGTAGGATCCGAAGAAGTATCAGTAACAGATTTGTTTTCTGGATCTTTACCAGTAACAGTAGCCAAGTTGTACACATAACCAGTATTGATATCCTCTTGAGTGATGATATGACTGCCAGAGAATGTAGTAGCATCAGTTGCGCCTACAGCAAGAGTGGCAATTGGTCCACCAGAGATTGTAGCATTATTATCTGTAACAGTAATATTAGTTAAAGTGGTGTTTCCAGTGTTTTTGATTACAAAGTTATAAGAAACTACATCACCTACATTGGTAATACCATCATTATTAGCATCAACATAAGTACCTTCTTTGGTGATGTTGATACTTGATTCTGAAATAGCGTAATTATAATTAGCTTTACAGCCATTTTTATCAGTAATTTCAATAGTGTAATTTCCGTTTTGTAAGCCAGAAATGTCTTCTAGTGTAGAACCATTTGACCATAAGAAAGTATAAGGTGATGTTCCTCCTGTGACAGTAATGTTTATTGAGCCATTGTTACAATTTGCACAGTTGTTATTGTTTATAATAATAGCAGTTGCACTTAATGGAGCTGCAGGTTGTCCAACAGTTACTGAATTAGATTGAGAAGAACAAGAATCACTAACCGTTACAGTATAAATTCCCGCAGGCAAATTATTTACAGAAGCAGTTGAACCCACCACTGTATTGGAAGCATTTTTCCAAGAATAAGTTACTGTTCCACGGCGCCAGTTACGTTACCCGCAGTTACAGACCCAATGCTAGCTCCAAAACAAGAAGCATCTGTTTTAGAAGAAGCTGCCAAAGCCAAAGCCGTTGCAGGTTGTCCAACAGTTACTGAATTAGATTGAGATGAACAAGAGTCACTAACTGTTACGGTATAAGTTCCCGCAGGCAAATTATTTACAGAAGCAGTAGAACCCACCACAGTATTGGAAGCATTTTTCCAAGAATAGGTTACTGTTCCACGGCGCCAGTTACGTTACCCGCAGTTACAGAACCTGTACTAGCTCCAAAACAAGAAGCATCAGTTTTAGAAGAAACTGCCAAAGCCAAAGCCGTTGCAGGTTGTCCAACAGTTACTGAATTAGATTGAGATGAACAAGAGTCAGTTACCGTAACGGTATGATCTGTTCATGCTCAATTATTCTGTAAGCAGTGAGAACGCACAGCTTATGCTTAGGCATTTTTCAAAACTAATGCTTACTTGTTTAGAGCTCAGTACGGGCTCTGTAATGCAGCCCTGTAACTGAGCTGTAAAACAGTAACATTATTCTTAGAAAAATGCTCAAATCCAAAGCTGCTGGTTTCTACTGTTACTGTAATTAATTTGAGCTGCAGGAACTGTATACCGTTACGGTAACTGACTCTTGTTCATCTCAATCTAATTCAGTAACTGTTGGACAACCTGCAACGGCTTTGGCTTTGGCAGTTTCTTCTAAAACTGATGCTTCTTGTTTTGGAGCTAGTACAGGTTCTGTAACTGCGGGTAACGTAACTGGCGCCGTGGGAACAGTAACCTATTCTTGGAAAAATGCTTCCAATACTGTGGTGGGTTCTACTGCTTCTGTAAATAATTTGCCTGCGGGAACTTATACCGTAACAGTTAGTGACTCTTGTTCATCTCAATCTAATTCAGTAACTGTTGGACAACCTGCAACGGCTTTGGCTTTGGCAGCTTCTTCTAAAACAGATGCTTCTTGTTTTGGAGCTAGCATTGGGTCTGTAACTGCGGGTAACGTAACTGGCGCCGTGGGAACAGTAACTTATTCTTGGAAAAATGCTTCCAATACAGTGGTGGGTTCAACTGCTTCTGTAAATAATTTGCCTGCGGGAATTTATACTGTAACGGTTAGTGATTCTTGTTCTTCTCAATCTAATTCAGTAACTGTTGGACAACCTGCAGCTCCATTAAGTGCAACTGCTATTATTATAAACAATAACAACTGTGCAAATTGTAACAATGGCTCAATAAACATTACTGTCACAGGAGGAACATCACCTTATACTTTCTTATGGTCAAATGGTTCTACACTAGAAGACATTTCTGGCTTACAAAACGGAAATTACACTATTGAAATTACTGATAAAAATGGCTGTAAAGCTAATTATAATTACGCTATTTCAGAATCAAGTATCAACATCACCAAAGAAGGTACTTATGTTGATGCTAATAATGATGGTATTACCAATGTAGGTGATGTAGTTTCTTATAACTTTGTAATCAAAAACACTGGAAACACCACTTTAACTAATATTACTGTTACAGATAATAATGCTACAATCTCTGGTGGACCAATTGCCACTCTTGCTGTAGGCGCAACTGATGCTACTACATTCTCTGGCAGTCATATCATCACTCAAGAGGATATCAATACTGGTTATGTGTACAACTTGGCTACTGTTACTGGTAAAGATCCAGAAAACAAATCTGTTACTGATACTTCTTCGGATCCTACACCTTGTACTTCTTGTCCTGTGAACCCTGAATGTACAGATTGTACCATTACTCCATTGACTCAAACTCCAAGTATCAACATCACCAAAGAAGGTACTTATGTTGATGCTAATAATGATGGTATTACCAATGTAGGTGATCTAGTTTCTTATAACTTCGTAATCAAAAACACTGGAAACACCACCTTAACTAATATCACTGTTACAGATAATAATGCTACAATCTCTGGTGGACCAATTGCTACTCTTGCTGTAGGCGCAACTGATGCTACTACATTCTCTGGCAGTCATATCATCACTCAAGAGGATATCAATACTGGTTATGTGTACAACTTGGCTACTGCAACGGGTAAAGATCCTAAAGGAAATCCTGTTACTGATACTTCTTCGGATCCTACACCTTGTACTTCTTGTCCTGTGAACCCTGAATGTACAGATTGTACCATTACTCCATTGACTCAAACGCCAAGTATCAACATCACCAAAGAAGGTACTTATGTTGATGCTAATAATGATGGTATTACCAATGTAGGT
>NZ_MUFX01000041.1:0-3242 GCF_002017945.1 Flavobacterium sp. LM5
AGGTTTTCCTTTTACGATGACACTTTTTAGGTTTTCTGCAATAGTGTCATTTGCGTTGTTTTTGTCAATTTTAAAGTTTTTGTTGTTAGTAGTACTTGTTTGCGATAAGGCGGGTAGCAACGTAAATAGAAACAACAAGAGACAGGTATATTTGCTAAACATGGTTTTTTGAATGTGATATTTAACTAAAAATAATTCTTAATTAGACTTAATATAAATAATTTTGCGCAAAAATACCGCCTTAATCCCTCTATCGAATAGGGAAAAACGGATTATAACTTTGTAAAAACGGATTATATTTTGAAACTTATTTCAAGAATTGTAGAGCAGCAGCAGCCCATTTTGTCACTAGAAACGGTTAATTATTATCAGTTAAAGAGTCACTTTTACAGTGAAACAATTCAAGTGAAGAATGGCGAAACAGATCAAATTACATTTCAATACCAGATAGCCGATGGCGTTTATGATCGTTTACGCACAAATGTTTTTTGCAGCAGCAACAGCCATTGAAGTTCAAATCGTGGGAGAATCTATTGTAATGAATTTTTTCTCAAGTTCACATACAGTGGAACAAATAGAGCATCTTGCGGGAGAAAAAAATTCTGTTGAGCACACACATAATATTTTTTTATGCTTCTAATTTTAAGGTTATCTATACCGTACCTGCTTTTCAAAAATTAGATTGTTTTTCAATAATTCTAGCACCGGATTATTATTCGAAATTAATAGATGCAAATTGGGCACTTCATGAAAGTTTTTCACAGCAAATTAAATCAAAGATTACCAGTTATCTATCAATGCAATATGCGTCTTTTAATTCTGGAATTCAATGGATTCTTCACGAAATTAAGACTTGTAAATTTGAAGGGGTTATAAAAAAAATGTATTTAGAATCTAAAATCAAGGAGCTGCTCATTTTTCAATTGGAGATATTAACTAGTACAGATCATAAGATTGTTATTGAAGATGGAAATAGGGCTAAGCTAGATCAAGCCAAAGTCATCTTGCAAGAAAATTACACAAATGCTCCTTCATTATCAGAGCTTTCTAGAATCATTGCACTGAACGAATTTAAATTGAAAAAAGGATTTAAATCGTGTTTTAATTGTACCATAAAAACGTATGTTACTCAACTCAGAATGGAACGCGCAAAAGAATTGCTTAAAAATAAAATTTTAAATGTAAGCGAGGTGGCATATCAATGTGGCTATAAAGATGTATCACATTTTTCGGCTGCATTCAAACAGTTTTATGGATTTACACCGGTTAGTTTTAGACAGAAGCAATAAAGAAGTTTTCCAGAAAAATACATCATTATTAAGTCATAAAGTCAAAAGTTATAAGTCAAAAGACAATTTGCCTTTTGACTTTATGTCTTTTTATTTAAAGTGTTTTTTTTTTGTTTTTCTACAAAAGTATTGGATTGTAATTCCAATAAATCTGTTGCATTTTTTCGTTGTAAATCATACAATCTTTTGTCTTCGGCAATATCCGCATACACTTTGTCGTGCATACTAGCGCTGGTTTGTACCAAAAGAGTGCGTTGGTATTGTCCGTTCTATTGTTTCTAATGTTGTTGTTTTTAGCCATAGATAACTTCACCTATTATTGGCGACAATTATTGGTCAATCCAATAGGGAAGTATGTTACAAACTAAAAACCTCGAAACAGCATTAAAAGCTACAATAGAACAGGCAAATACCAAGGCACTCTTTTGGTACAAACCAGCGCTAGTATGCACGACAAAGTGTATGCGGATATTGCCGAAGACAAAAGATTGTATGATTTACAACGAAAAAATGCAACAGATTTATTGGAATTACAATCCAATACTTTTGTAGAAAAACAAAAAAAAACACTTTAAATAAAAAGACATAAAGTCAAAAGGCAAATTGTCTTTTGACTTATAACTTTTGACTTTATGACTTAATAATGATGTATTTTTCTGGAAAACTTCTTTATTGCTTCTGTCTAAAACTAACCGGTGTAAATCCATAAAACTGTTTGAATGCAGCCGAAAAATGTGATACATCTTTATAGCCACATTGATATGCCACCTCGCTTACATTTAAAATTTTATTTTTAAGCAATTCTTTTGCGCGTTCCATTCTGAGTTGAGTAACATACGTTTTTTATGGTACAATTAAAACACGATTTAAATCCTTTTTTCAATTTAAATTCGTTCAGTGCAATGATTCTAGAAAGCTCTGATAATGAAGGAGCATTTGTGTAATTTTCTTGCAAGATGACTTTGGCTTGATCTAGCTTAGCCCTATTTCCATCTTCAATAACAATCTTATGATCTGTACTAGTTAATATCTCCAATTGAAAAATGAGCAGCTCCTTGATTTTAGATTCTAAATACATTTTTTTTATAACCCCTTCAAATTTACAAGTCTTAATTTCGTGAAGAATCCATTGAATTCCAGAATTAAAAGACGCATATTGCATTGATAGATAACTGGTAATCTTTGATTTAATTTGCTGTGAAAAACTTTCATGAAGTGCCCAATTTGCATCTATTAATTTCGAATAATAATCCGGTGCTAGAATTATTGAAAAACAATCTAATTTTTGAAAAGCAGGTACGGTATAGATAACCTTAAAATTAGAAGCATAAAAAATATTATGTGTGTGCTCAACAGAATTTTTTTCTCCCGCAAGATGCTCTATTTGTTCCACTGTATGTGAACTTGAGAAAAAATTCATTACAATAGATTCTCCCACGATTTGAACTTCAATGGCTGTTGCTGCTGCAAAAAAACATTTGTGCGTAAACGATCATAACGCCATCGGCTATCTGGTATTGAAATGTAATTTGATCTGTTTCGCCATTCTTCACTTGAATTGTTTCACTGTAAAAGTGACTCTTTAACTGATAATAATTAACCGTTTCTAGTGACAAAATGGGCTGCTGCTGCTCTACAATTCTTGAAATAAGTTTCAAAATATAATCCGTTTTTACAAAGTTATAATCCGTTTTTCCCTATTCGATAGAGGGATTAAGGCGGTATTTTTGCGCAAAATTATTTATATTAAGTCTAATTAAGAATTATTTTTAGTTAAATATCACATTCAAAAACCATGTTTAGCAAAATATACCTGTCTCTTGTTGTTTCTATTTACGTTGCTACCCGCCTTATCGCAAACAAGTACTACTAACAACAAAAACTTTAAAATTGACAAAAACAACGCAAATGACACTATTGCAGAAAACCTAAAAAGTGTCATCGTAAAAGGAA
>NZ_MUFX01000042.1:0-1919 GCF_002017945.1 Flavobacterium sp. LM5
CATTTATTGCAACGCTAATAGTGTCGCAATGCCCACCCATCGCCTCATCTATAGAGTTATCTACCACTTCATACACTAAATGATGCAAACCACGGACACCTACATCTCCAATATACATCGATGGACGCATTCTTACGTGCTCCATTCCTTCCAATGCCTGAATACTATCTGCTGAATAATTGTTCTTATTGATTTCTTCGCTCATATGTGTTTATTCTAAAATATATTTTCTATAACACGCAAATATACAAAAGCAGAAAGGATTTTAGTTCAAAAATGGCTTTTTAAGCGTCCAAGTTATCAACATTTATGGTTTATAATGTGGAAAACAAAAAACGCGTCCTTTTTAAGGCGCGTTTTTCCACATTTAAACCATAAATGTTGATAACTTGGACGCTTAAAAAGCCATTTTTGAACTAAAATCCTTTCTGCTTTTGTATATTTGCGTGTTATAGAAAATATATTTTAGAATAAACACATATGAGCGAAGAAATCAATAAGAACAATTATTCAGCAGATAGTATTCAGGCATTGGAAGGAATGGAGCACGTAAGAATGCGTCCATCGATGTATATTGGAGATGTAGGTGTCCGTGGTTTGCATCATTTAGTGTATGAAGTGGTAGATAACTCTATAGATGAGGCGATGGGTGGGCATTGCGACACTATTAGCGTTGCAATAAATGAAGATGGTTCTATTACAGTTGAAGACAACGGTCGAGGAATTCCAGTAGGGATTCATAAAAAAGAAGGCGTTTCAGCACTTGAGGTAGTAATGACCAAAATTGGAGCTGGAGGTAAATTTGATAAAGATTCTTATAAAGTATCTGGAGGTCTTCACGGTGTTGGGGTATCTTGTGTGAATGCTTTATCTTCTCATTTAAGAGCAACCGTTCATAGTAGCGATGGTAAAGTATATGAGCAAGAATACGAAAGAGGAAAAGCTTTATATCCAGTAAAACAAATTGGAGATACCACTAAAAGAGGTACTATTGTAACTTTCTATCCTGACCCAACTATTTTTACGCAAACTACAGAGTATTCATATGATACACTTTCTGCACGTATGCGTGAATTGTCTTTTTTGAATAAAGGGATTTCAATCACATTTACAGATAAAAGAGAAGTTGATAAAGATGGTAATTTCTTAGGAGAAGTATTTCATTCTACCGAAGGATTAAAGGAATACATTCGCTATTTGGATGGAAACCGTGAGCCGATTATTGGACACGTAATCTCAATGGATCACGAAAAAGGAGAAATTCCTGTTGAAGTAGCTTTGATATACAACACAAGTTATTCTGAAAACATATTTTCGTATGTAAATAATATCAATACACACGAAGGAGGAACGCATTTGCAAGGTTTTAGAAGTGGTTTGACAAGAACGCTTAAAAAAGTATGCTGATGCTTCTGGAATGCTTGATAAATTAAAGTTCGAAATTACTGGAGATGATTTCCGTGAAGGGTTAACTGCGATTATTTCTGTAAAAGTTGCAGAGCCACAATTTGAAGGACAAACAAAAACCAAATTAGGAAATAGAGAAGTAGTTTCTCCTGTAAGTCAAGCGGTAGGAGAAATGCTAGAGAATTATTTGGAAGAGAATCCAAATGATGCTAGAATCATTATCCAAAAAGTAATTTTAGCGGCTCAAGCGCGACACGCAGCTAAGAAAGCTCGTGAAATGGTACAACGTAAAACCGTTATGGCGGTGGAGGTTTACCTGGTAAATTATCCGATTGTTCAGAACAAGATCCGGCAAGATGTGAAGTGTATCTTGTCGAGGGAGATTCGGCTGGTGGAACAGCAAAACAAGGACGTGATCGTGCGTTTCAAGCTATTTTGCCTTTGAGAGGTAAGATTTTGAACGTGGAGAAAGCCATGCATCACAAAGTTTTTGAAAACGAAGAGATTCGAAA
>NZ_MUFX01000043.1:0-3168 GCF_002017945.1 Flavobacterium sp. LM5
CAAGAACAAGTAACTATGACATTGCAAGAATTTCATAAAGAAACTGATGAAATGGTTTTCAGCACAGCTTTTTATGAAAGTGAAGTTAATAGAGAAGTTAGAGTTTTTGGAAATATTGCACACATTTGGAGTACTTATGAAACACGATTAGAAAAAGATGGGAAAGTTGAAAGAAGAGGAATAAATAGCATTCAGCTAATTTTTGACAACAATCGTTGGTACATTATCTCTTGGATATTTAGTGGAGAAACAGATAAAAATATGATTCCGAAAACATTTGACAGAAATTAAAAAACAGCCACTAACACACGCTACAAGCAAGCTGGGCAATTGGCTAAATGAAAAGTTGGTTTTGTATTTGTGATGTTTAGTCATAATCGAAAAATAAATCATACTTTATCCCGAAACCCGCTGTAGTAGAAGTACGCTAGAGGGTAACTTAAAAAAAAAATTAACTCATGAAAAAATTTACTTTAATATTACTTGGATTTGTTTTACAATGCTTAGGAATTACTTTTATGTTATACGGCCTTAATAATAATCGTTTTTTATTATGGACGGGATTATCAATAGTGTTTATTGGATTTGCACTAATAATTGTAGGAGTAATTTTAAATAAAAATAAAACTAAATAATTTGCATTCAACATTTCCCCAAAAAGTGTGTAATTTGATTTTAAAGCTAATTTTTTAGGTATTTGTTGAAAAAAAAAAATTAAACATATCAATTTTCAAGACTATTTTGGTAGTAGTCATCACTTTTTCTTTGTGTTTATTAACATACTATTTTACTTTGTTTTGGGTCGAGGTGATACCTGTTTTTTGGTGGTTGGCAGTTCTTTTATTCCAATAAAAAAAACAAAGCATGTTTACTATGTCAATAGATTCATATCTGTACAATCAAAATAAACTAATACGACCAAATAGAGGTTAAAGAAAAAAGTTTATATAAAATGAAATTCAGAGAAAAACTCTTTCCTTTGCGTCACAAATAAAATTACAATACTTTGGAAAGTATAGAAAAGATAGAAATCACCGTTTTTATTGCATTATTTAATTCCGAAAACTATATTTCTGACACTATAAAAAGTGTACTGAATCAAACATTTACAAATTATGAAATATTGATTATTAATGATGCTTCTACAGATAATAGCGTTGCAATAGTTGAAAATTTCAATTCTAAACGAATACGATTAGTACACAATTCGGAAAATAAAGGAATTTGTTTTACTCGTCAACGAGGTGTTGAGGAAGCTAAAGGGAAATATATTGCCATTTTAGATGCTGATGATATTGCTGAAAAGAATAGGCTACAAATTCAATATGATTTTTTAGAGCAAAATCAAGAATTTGCAGTCTGTGGAACAAATACAAAGTTTATTGACGAAAACTCAAATCCTTTGCAAGATGAATTTATTGTCAATACTAACTATGATGAAATAAAACTAAAGTTACTATTTGCCAATCAATTTATTAATTCGTCAGTACTAATAAGAAAAAGTGCGATAGAAGAAATAGGGGGTTACAAAAGGCATGCCGCAGAAGATTATGATTTATTCGTAAGGTTAGCCAAAAACTGTCTAAAGTCGCTGACTTTAGACCAGTATTTGGCTAACTTATAGAATTCATAATCTTCTGCGGCATGCCTTTTGTAACCCCCTATTTCTTCTATCGCACTTTTTCTTATTAGTACTGACGAATTAATAAATTGATTGGCAAATAGTAACTTTAGTTTTATTTCATCATAGTTAGTATTGACAATAAATTCATCTTGCAAAGGATTTGAGTTTTCGTCAATAAACTTTGTATTTGTTCCACAGACTGCAAATTCTTGATTTTGCTCTAAAAAATCATATTGAATTTGTAGCCTATTCTTTTCAGCAATATCATCAGCATCTAAAATGGCAATATATTTCCCTTTAGCTTCCTCAACACCTCGTTGACGAGTAAAACAAATTCCTTTATTTTCCGAATTGTGTACTAATCGTATTCGTTTAGAATTGAAATTTTCAACTATTGCCAACGCTATTATCTGTAGAAGCATCATTAATAATCAATATTTCATAATTTGTAAATGTTTGATTCAGTACACTTTTTATAGTGTCAGAAATATAGTTTTCGGAATTAAATAATGCAATAAAAACGGTGATTTCTATCTTTTCTATACTTTCCAAAGTATTGTAATTTTATTTGTGACGCAAAGGAAAGAGTTTTTCTCTGAATTTCATTTTATATAAACTTTTTTCTTTAACCTCTATTTGGTCGTATTAGTTTATTTTGATTGTACAGATATGAATCTATTGACATAGTAAACATGCTTTGTTTTTTTTATTGGAATAAAAGAACTGCCAACCACCAAAAAACAGGTATCACCTCGACCCAAAACAAAGTAAAATAGTATGTTAATAAACACAAAGAAAAAGTGATGACTACTACCAAAATAGTCTTGAAAATTGATATGTTTAATTTTTTTTTTTCAACAAATACCTAAAAAATTAGCTTTAAAATCAAATTACACACTTTTTGGGGAAATGTTGAATGCAAATTATTTAGTTTTATTTTTATTTAAAATTACTCCTACAATTATTAGTGCAAATCCAATAAACACTATTGATAATCCCGTCCATAATAAAAAACGATTATTATTAAGGCCGTATAACATAAAAGTAATTCCTAAGCATTGTAAAACAAATCCAAGTAATATTAAAGTAAATTTTTTCATGAGTTAATTTTTTTTTTAAGTTACCCTCTAGCGTACTTCTACTACAGCGGGTTTCGGGATAAAGTATGATTTATTTTTCGATTATGACTAAACATCACAAATACAAAACCAACTTTTCATTTAGCCAATTGCCCAGCTTGCTTGTAGCGTGTGTTAGTGGCTGTTTTTTAATTTCTGTCAAATGTTTTCGGAATCATATTTTTATCTGTTTCTCCACTAAATATCCAAGAGATAATGTACCAACGATTGTTGTCAAAAATTAGCTGAATGCTATTTATTCCTCTTCTTTCAACTTTCCCATCTTTTTCTAATCGTGTTTCATAAGTACTCCAAATGTGTGCAATATTTCCAAAAACTCTAACTTCTCTATTAACTTCACTTTCATAAAAAGCTGTGCTGAAAACCATTTCATCAGTTTCTTTATGAAATTCTTGCAATGTCATA
>NZ_MUFX01000044.1:0-3264 GCF_002017945.1 Flavobacterium sp. LM5
GACGTAAACTACAAAACGTACCAACCTAATTATTTATCTAGTATTGACGCTACCCAATTACCCGCTGCCAACAAACCGATGACAATGTTTGAGGATGATGAAGATCCTGCCAGAATGTATGACAAAAAAGACCGATGGTTTCGCGTCAACGAACCGTTACAAATTATCCAAAAGGAAAAAGATTCCATTCAAATTTCATTGTACTCGCCAGTAGCGCTTTCCGACGTAAAAATCTATGCCAAACTAGCCAACTACGACAAGCGATTTGTGTTGTTTCATTTTAGCAAAATCCCAGCTTTTCACAGATCCGTACATCAAATACCATTGGTAGTTGGCAAAAACGATTATTTATTAGAAAATGGAAAAACCGTTACTATTGACAAAATAGAAGGCTTTGCATCGAACGAAATCACGTTTACAACCGCATCAACCGATCCCTTATTTGCTAAATTTCAAAAAATTAAATCCAAACACCTAGTACAATTTCATGATGGGTACCACATCAACGAATTAGGGAAATTTCTCCCAATGAATCCTGTTTTGGCCAAAGAAGCGATCACTATGATCATCAACTATTCCTATGCGCTAAGTCACCCAATTTATTATGACACTTTTAAAAACTATGACAAATACAAACAAGAGCAAGCTACTTTAGCAGGGACTCCCGTAAACGGTGCGATTGACTGGCATGGCAATGGAGATGACACCAACGGTAATTATGACTATTACACCAAAGAAGAAATTGAAAAAATTTACTGGAACTATCTTGATTCAAGAACAGTTTACATGGCCATGGTGGGCGGTGCTGCTGCTTTAGGAGGCGGACCACTGGCCTCACATTGGGAATCCTCATACGTTAGAGGGCATTGGCTAGGCGATATGTCGGTTTGGTCTCATGAATACTCTCATCATATTGGTTTTGGACACAGTAGTAATTTGGCCAATAGCGGCGAAGGAGGTGGCCAACAAGAAATGCTGACACATTTTTACAAATACTTGATCTATTTAAATGACTTGCCTTTTATTGACCCCGAGATCCTTAAAGGGTGGACAAAAACCAAGTATTTAAACGGCACATACAACAAACCTGTTTTTAAAATCAACAACAACAATCCCTTTTTACTAAAGTACAAAGGAGAAGGAAAATGGAACTAATACAATACGATAACACAATGAAAAAATATTTTTACCTTATACTACTTCTATCTACTCTAATCAGTTGTAGCAAAGACAGTGACGAAACATACGAGCCGACCAACTATCAACACTATTTTTTAACGAACGAAGCGACCATCAACGCCAATCAAATTGTAGGCGGACCTGGAAAACTAGAAACAAGAGCCCTAACTATTGCCAACAACAAATTATACGTTTGCAATGGTGATGTTTTAGAAATTTTTGATGCTACCACATTAGCATACCTTTCTAGTGTAAAAAACTACACCAAAGGAACCACTACTATTCCGTTCACCAAACTATCTTCCGTCTCTATAGACAATGGCAGAATCTACCTTGGAAGTATTGATTCAAGAATTTTTGTTTTGGATGAAAAATCACTTTCGGGTATCAATACGATTGGAATACTGTCAATGGTGGCACTTTTGTACACGTTTTTTGCGTTTAAAAGCAAAAGACGGCCGTTTTATTTGTTAAAGAAAAAAACACAAGCATTAAACCGTATTCCAATCGTATTGATACCCGAAAGTGATTTTTCATCCAAAACAAAAATTCTTGAATCAATACTTCCAAGGTAGATTCTGCCATTGTCTATAGAGACGGAAGATAGTTTGGTGAACGGAATAGTAGTGGTTCCTTTGGTGTAGTTTTTTACACTAGAAAGGTATGCTAATGTGGTAGCATCAAAAATTTCTAAAACATCACCATTGCAAACGTATAATTTGTTGTTGGCAATAGTTAGGGCTCTTGTTTCTAGTTTTCCAGGTCCGCCTACAATTTGATTGGCGTTGATGGTCGCTTCGTTCGTTAAAAAATAGTGTTGATAGTTGGTCGGCTCGTATGTTTCGTCACTGTCTTTGCTACAACTGATTAGAGTAGATAGAAGTAGTATAAGGTAAAAATATTTTTTCATTGTGTTATCGTATTGTATTAGTTCCATTTTCCTTCTCCTTTGTACTTTAGTAAAAAGGGATTGTTGTTGTTGATTTTAAAAACAGGTTTGTTGTATGTGCCGTTTAAATACTTGGTTTTTGTCCACCCTTTAAGGATCTCGGGGTCAATAAAAGGCAAGTCATTTAAATAGATCAAGTATTTGTAAAAATGTGTCAGCATTTCTTGTTGGCCACCTCCTTCGCCGCTATTGGCCAAATTACTACTGTGTCCAAAACCAATATGATGAGAGTATTCATGAGACCAAACCGACATATCGCCTAGCCAATGCCCTCTAACGTATGAGGATTCCCAATGTGAGGCCAGTGGTCCGCCTCCTAAAGCAGCAGCACCGCCCACCATGGCCATGTAAACTGTTCTTGAATCAAGATAGTTCCAGTAAATTTTTTCAATTTCTTCTTTGGTGTAATAGTCATAATTACCGTTGGTGTCATCTCCATTGCCATGCCAGTCAATCGCACCGTTTACGGGAGTCCCTGCTAAAGTAGCTTGCTCTTGTTTGTATTTGTCATAGTTTTTAAAAGTGTCATAATAAATTGGGTGACTTAGCGCATAGGAATAGTTGATGATCATAGTGATCGCTTCTTTGGCCAAAACAGGATTCATTGGGAGAAATTTCCCTAATTCGTTGATGTGGTACCCATCATGAAATTGTACTAGGTGTTTGGATTTAATTTTTTGAAATTTAGCAAATAAGGGATCGGTTGATGCGGTTGTAAACGTGATTTCGTTCGATGCAAAGCCTTCTATTTTGTCAATAGTAACGGTTTTTCCATTTTCTAATAAATAATCGTTTTTGCCAACTACCAATGGTATTTGATGTACGGATCTGTGAAAAGCTGGGATTTTGCTAAAATGAAACAACACAAATCGCTTGTCGTAGTTGGCTAGTTTGGCATAGATTTTTACGTCGGAAAGCGCTACTGGCGAGTACAATGAAATTTGAATGGAATCTTTTTCCTTTTGGATAATTTGTAACGGTTCGTTGACGCGAAACCATCGGTCTTTTTTGTCATACATTCTGGCAGGATCTTCATCATCCTCAAACATTGTCATCGGTTTGTTGGCAGCGGGTAATTGGGTAGCGTCAATACTAGATAAATAATTAGGTTGGTACGTTTTGTAGTTTACGTCAGT
>NZ_MUFX01000045.1:0-4734 GCF_002017945.1 Flavobacterium sp. LM5
CCAATGAAACAAAGTCACTTTACGTCTTGCCTTTTCGGTCATCTCTCCGAACAAAGAAGCGTTTTAAGTAACAACTGAAGCGCCTCGCTCATGGCCAACGCATCATTATCCTGCACTAAAAGCCCATCTTCCTGATCATGGATCAAAAAAGGCATACCACCTACATTAGTAGAAACTACGCCTAGCCCTAAACTCATCGCTTCGATGACGCTAACAGGCATATTGTCAAAATGGGTCGTATTGATAAAAAAATCATAGTCTTCAGAAAGGGCTACCCACGCTGACTTGGGTAACTGACTAAAAAAAGTAACGGTCAACCCTAACGATGCGGCTAGATTTTTCACTGGTTCAAGACTTCCTTCTTTATCAGGCCCAACCATGCACAATTCGGCTTCAGGATAGTTTTTGGCCAAATCAGCTAGTACTGCTATAGCCATTAGCGGATTATATAGCTCCGCAAAAGCGCGAACCCACAATATCTTAGGTCGAAGCGCCTTCCGTTTTTTAAAAGAATACGAATCCATTGCTATTGCATTAGGTATTGACACTAATTTAGGGCAATTCATTTTTTGAAACGCCTGCCTTAAATACTCCGAAGGGCAAACATTGCAATACGCTTGATGAAATAAAAGTTTACAATATCTAGGATGTGTTACCCATCGTTGGGGTAAATTGCCGCCGTGTAAAATTGGAATATAATTGATGCTTCTGATCTTACAAATACGACTGATCCAAAAGGCATACCAAAAATTAGTAGTACTGTAGGTGTCTATAAGAACGCAATCTGGTTTTTTAGTAGTTTAAAGTTTTGAATAGCATTACGAAAAAAACGCAAGATTTTATTGCTTTGAGAAGAAGCATAACTTACCTGATAGCCTTCCTTTTCGAGTAATGGGCCAAGAACATCAATTCCAGTAGGATTATTGCCTTTTTGGGCCAATTTATTCCCGATGTACAACAGGTGCTTCACGATAAACTTTTAAAAGGGATAAGGCATAAACAAAAGCTGGAGCAGCCAAACGCATCGCAGCATGATTGACGGTCAACAGCCAAAAAACAAAAAAAGAAAGGGCTAACACATTCTGCCGATCTACGGAAAACAAATAAAGTGGAGTCAAAAATAATATAAGCAAGCAAATTACCCCCAAGCTACCGTGTTCAGCCAACATTCGGGTCAGTTCATTGTGAGTGGCTAAATCTATACCCGTTTGCGATTGCCGCAGTTCTTTATTTTTTCCAACGCCAACCCCTAAAATAGGATGATCGAAGAACATTTGTAACTCAGATTCCATCAAAACTTCCCTTCCAGAAAGTTGGCTTTTTTTCTCCCGACCCGCAGCATCTTGATTGGCATATCGTTTATCCAACAACCCGCTCGTTTTTACAGAGCTATAACTCCAAACCGCCAAAGTCGCCACAAAAGAGAACACTATAATTGCTGCAATTTTAGGTTTCGTTTGAAAATTGGCTTGAAAATACAAGATCGCTAACAGCACTAAAATCATGGCCACTCCAGTATAAACTCCTCCACGAGAAAAAGTAACCAAACCTCTAAAAGCAAAAACCAATACCAATCCACCATTGATCAATTGCAATAAACCGTTGGATGAATTTAAAAGCAATTGCACAAAAAAGATAAAAATACCCAACCCTAAAATGGTTGATACTTGGTTGGGACCAAATCCTCCAGAAGTTTCAAAGTTAGACTGTGTTCCTGTCACCACATCTTGAATATTCGGCGTATAAAAATACAAATACGTCACTAAGATGAGTAACGGCAAAGAAAAAGCGGTAACTACTCCCAACAAACGTTGAAAAGTAAGTGTACGTTTAAAACAATAAATGGCAGAAATACCCAAACAAATTGGGCCTGAAATATTAAAAACAATAGCTTTCTTTACATCCGATGTCAAGTCCAAAATCATGGTAGACAACACCATACTGGGCACCAAAAAAAATAAAAAGAGCCAATAGAGCAAGGCTCCTCTCGAAAATCCAGAAAAAAGCATCCCTAGCAACAAAAAAAGCATCACCAAATATTTTCCATATTCATTGACAAAAGCACCACCTGTCATCCGTAAGATAATTTCTGCACTAATAGCATAAGCCGCCATTAACAAGGCCTCGTTGTTCCGGTTTTTACTTTGAACAATATAGTAGATGCCAAAAACAAGAATAGCAATGCCGTATACTTTACTCAATAGTGGGACAGCAAAGAGTATCATCCCTAAAAAAGCATGTAAAGCCAATAAAAACAAATATTTTTTTTCTTCTTCCTTCATTTTATAGTGTGACTAACCAGTTCAAATAGCGGGCAACAATAGCGTTTGCCCCAAACTGCTCCTGAACCGTGGCGTAAAAAGCGACTCCCATTTCTTTTCGCAAGGTCTCATTTTCAATTAAGAGCGTTAATGCATCGGCAAAAGCAGCAGCATCGTTATTAGGCACCAACAAACCATTGGTTGCGTGCTGAATCATATCGGGCAAAGCACCAACGGCAGTAACCACAACAGGTAATTGATGCATCCCATACTCTAACACTGATAACGGCAAGCCCTCAGAAACCGAGGTTAAAATTCCTAGTTGCATTGCAAAATCAGGTATTTTTGTACGGGTCTAGAACCGATACCGCAGCAATTTTGCAACAAGCGACTATAGGAATTTTAACCTCGGTTTCTGAGGGCTTGCCGTTATCAGTGTTAGAGTATGGGATGCATCAATTACCTGTTGTGGTTACTGCCGTTGGTGCTTTGCCCGATATGATTCAGCACGCAACCAATGGTTTGTTGGTGCCTAATAACGATGCTGCTGCTTTTGCCGATGCATTAACGCTCTTAATTGAAAATGAGACCTTGCGAAAAGAAATGGGAGTCGCTTTTTACGCCACGGTTCAGGAGCAGTTTGGGGCAAACGCTATTGTTGCCCGCTATTTGAACTGGTTAGTCACACTATAAAATGAAGGAAGAAGAAAAAAAATATTTGTTTTTATTGGCTTTACATGCTTTTTTAGGGATGATACTCTTTGCTGTCCCACTATTGAGTAAAGTATACGGCATTGCTATTCTTGTTTTTGGCATCTACTATATTGTTCAAAGTAAAAACCGGAACAACGAGGCCTTGTTAATGGCGGCTTATGCTATTAGTGCAGAAATTATCTTACGGATGACAGGTGGTGCTTTTGTCAATGAATATGGAAAATATTTGGTGATGCTTTTTTTGTTGCTAGGGATGCTTTTTTCTGGATTTTCGAGAGGAGCCTTGCTCTATTGGCTCTTTTTATTTTTTTTGGTGCCCAGTATGGTGTTGTCTACCATGATTTTGGACTTGACATCGGATGTAAAGAAAGCTATTGTTTTTAATATTTCAGGCCCAATTTGTTTGGGTATTTCTGCCATTTATTGTTTTAAACGTACACTTACTTTTCAACGTTTGTTGGGAGTAGTTACCGCTTTTTCTTTGCCGTTACTCATCTTAGTGACGTATTTGTATTTTTATACGCCGAATATTCAAGATGTGGTGACAGGAACACAGTCTAACTTTGAAACTTCTGGAGGATTTGGTCCCAACCAAGTATCAACCATTTTAGGGTTGGGTATTTTTATCTTTTTTGTGCAATTGCTTTTAAATTCATCCAACGGTTTATTGCAATTGATCAATGGTGGATTGGTATTGGTTTTTGCTTTTAGAGGTTTGGTTACTTTTTCTCGTGGAGGAGTTTATACTGGAGTGGCCATGATTTTAGTGCTGTTAGCGATCTTGTATTTTCAAGCCAATTTTCAAACGAAACCTAAAATTGCAGCAATTATAGTGTTCTCTTTTGTGGCGACTTTGGCGGTTTGGAGTTATAGCTCTGTAAAAACGAGCGGGTTGTTGGATAAACGATATGCCAATCAAGATGCTGCGGGTCGGGAGAAAAAAAGCCAACTTTCTGGAAGGGAAGTTTTGATGGAATCTGAGTTACAAATGTTCTTCGATCATCCTATTTTAGGGGTTGGCGTTGGAAAAAATAAAGAACTGCGGCAATCGCAAACGGGTATAGATTTAGCCACTCACAATGAACTGACCCGAATGTTGGCTGAACACGGTAGCTTGGGGGTAATTTGCTTGCTTATATTATTTTTGACTCCACTTTATTTGTTTTCCGTAGATCGGCAGAATGTGTTAGCCCTTTCTTTTTTTGTTTTTTGGCTGTTGACCGTCAATCATGCTGCGATGCGTTTGGCTGCTCCAGCTTTTGTTTATGCCTTATCCCTTTTAAAAGTTTATCGTGAAGCACCTGTTGTACATCGGGAATAAATTGGCCCAAAAAGGCAATAATCCTACTGGAATTGATGTTCTTGGCCCATTACTCGAAAAGGAAGGCTATCAGGTAAGTTATGCTTCTTCTCAAAGCAATAAAATCTTGCGTTTTTTCGTATGCTATTCAAAACTTTAACTACTAAAAAACCAGATTGCGTTCTTATAGACACCTACAGTACTACTAATTTTTTGGTATGCTTTTGGATCAGTCGTATTTGTAAGATCAGAAGCATCAATTATATTCCAATTTTACACGGCGGCAATTTACCCCAACGATGGGTAACACATCCTAGATATTGTAAACTTTTATTTCATCAAGCGTATTGCAATGTTTGCCCTTCGGAGTATTTAAGGCAGGCGTTTCAAAAAAATGAATTGCCCTAAATTAGTGTCAATACCTAATGCAATAGCAATGGATTCGTATTCTTTTAAAAA
>NZ_MUFX01000046.1:0-3334 GCF_002017945.1 Flavobacterium sp. LM5
GATTGAGTAAATATTTTTATGATCCTGTAAAATTTCAAGTGTTGAAGGAAATCGATATGAGTATTAATCATGGCGAGTTTGTTTCGATTGTAGGTAAATCAGGCTGTGGAAAATCAACGTTGTTGTATTTGCTCTCGACTATGGATACAGATTATGATGGACAATTGTTTGTGAATAATGAATTGATTACGGGAAAATCAGATAAAGAATTGGCTTTGATTCGCAATGAAAAAATCGCTTTGTTTTTCAATTTCATTATTTGCTCAATGAATATAATGTGCTGAAAAACGTAATGCTTCCGGGATTGAAATTGGCTAAATTTTCTGAAAAAGAAGTGGAACATCGTGCAATGGAGCATCTGAAAACATTAGATATGCACGAACATGCTTTGAAGTTGCCTAATCAATTGAGCGGTGGACAAAAACAGAGGTAGCTATAGCGAGAGCGTTAATCAATGATCCTTTAATCATTATGGGAGATGAACCTACAGGAAATTTAGATAAAAAAAACAGCGACCTAGTGTTTGATATTTTTAAGCAATTGACCCATGAGCAGAAACAGACGCTATTGATTGTAACGCATGATAATGATTTTGCAGAGCGTTCAGATAGAACAATAACTATGCAAGACGGTCGAATAATAAAAAGTTAATCTACCACAATCTCGTGTTTATAAAGTAAGCCTTTTACTTCGTTGAGACTGAAAGTTGCCTTTTTGAGTTTGGTTTTGGAAGGGTCTATAGTAAAATTATAGCTTGTTTTGAAGTTCGCTTTGTTGGCAATAGCTTTGTCAAATTCGGCGCGGTACAAGTCGCAATTATCAAAATACTTTCGGTTAAGTCAGTTGCCATAAAATCTACCGCAATTAAACTACAATTCATAAAAGTGGTTCCTTTTAGTTTTAAAGTATAAAACTTTGAAAAGTCTAATACACAATTTTGAAAATGTACTTCAAAAATTAATTTATTGCACATTGCAAAATTAACCTCTCTGATTTGACAATGATCAAAAGTAACGGTTCGTAATGCCACGTGATTGATGTGTGCTCCATTAAAATTACACTTTGTAAACACACAATCAATAAATGTAACATCCATAAAATTACAAGCCGTAAAATCACAATTTTCAAACGTGCAACATTCGAATTCATTATGGTTTAATTCGTCTCTGTTATAAATGTTTTTTTGGTAATGTTGGTCTAGATTGTAGTTTGGCATGCACAAAGGAAGTGTTTTAAAGTAAAAAACGCAATTATCAAGAGACAATTGCGTTTTGTTAGTAATATCTTCGGGAGAAATCTCTATAAATTTATAAGCTTATAATTGATTGGCGTAAAACATATAGAGTCAGTTTTTCATTGGCTTTATAATTTTGCCTTGGCTTTTTGTGGAAAAATAGTATAAAGTCAATTATTCTATGCCAATAAATTCATACTATATATTTTCCATAATGTCTCTTGGTTAATCAAAAAGTCTTACACGTTTAATTTCTTGACATAGCTATCCGAAAGTCTAAAATAAAAAATGCCTGAGAATCCGTATTTTTGATTTTGCGAAACAAATAATACTTTATGGGACTCTTCAGGCGAAACAAAAATATCAAAAAACCAGTTATTCGACAAATTGGTCGTAGTCTTGTATTTACTACAGCTTTGTCGGAACTGTGTTTTTTAGCACAGATTCAAGCATCATCGTAGGAACAAGGTACATAATTTGTCGAATAACTGGTTTTTTGATATTTTTGTTTCGCCTGAAGAGTCCATAAAGTATTATTTGTTTCGCAAAATCAAAAATACGGGATTCTCAGGCATTTTTTATTTTAGACTTTCGGATAGCTATGTCAAGAAATTAAACGTGTAAGACTTTTTGATTAACCAAGAGACATTATGGAAAATATATAGTATGAATTTATTGGCATAGAATAATTGACTTTATACTATTTTTCCACAAAAAGCCAAGGCAAAATTATAAAGCCAATGAAAAACTGACTCTATATGTTTTACGCCAATCAATTATAAGCTTATAAATTTATAGAGATTTCTCCGAAGATATTACTAACAAAACGCAATTGTCTCTTGATAATTGCGTTTTTTACTTTAAAACACTTCCTTTGTGCATGCCAAACTACAATCTAGACCAACATTACCAAAAAAACATTTATAACAGAGACGAATTAAACCATAATGAATTCGAATGTTGCACGTTTGAAAATTGTGATTTTACGGCTTGTAATTTTATGGATGTTACATTTATTGATTGTGTGTTTACAAAGTGTAATTTTAATGGAGCACACATCAATCACGTGGCATTACGAACCGTTACTTTTGATCATTGTCAAATCAGAGAGGTTAATTTTGCAATGTGCAATAAATTAATTTTTGAAGTACATTTTCAAATTGTGTATTAGACTTTTCAAAGTTTTATACTTTAAAACTAAAAGGAACCACTTTTATGAATTGTAGTTTAATTGCGGTAGATTTTATGGCAACTGACTTAACCGAAAGTATTTTGATAATTGCGACTTGTACCGCGCGAATTTGACAAAGCTATTGCCAACAAAGCGAACTTCAAAACAAGCTATAATTTTACTATAGACCCTTCCAAAACCAAACTCAAAAAGGCAACTTTCAGTCTCAACGAAGTAAAAGGCTTACTTTATAAACACGAGATTGTGGTAGATTAACTTTTTATTATTCGACCGTCTTGCATAGTTATTGTTCTATCTGAACGCTCTGCAAAATCATTATCATGCGTTACAATCAATAGCGTCTGTTTCTGCTCATGGTCAATTGCTTAAAAATATCAAACACTAGGTCGCTGTTTTTTTTATCTAAATTTCCTGTAGGTTCATCTCCCATAATGATTAAAGGATCATTGATTAACGCTCTCGCTATAGCTACCCTCTGTTTTTGTCCACCGCTCAATTGATTAGGCAACTTCAAAGCATGTTCGTGCATATCTAATGTTTTCAGATGCTCCATTGCACGATGTTCCACTTCTTTTTCAGAAAATTTAGCCAATTTCAATCCGGAAGCATTACGTTTTTCAGCACATTATATTCATTGAGCAAATAATGAAATTGAAAAACAAAGCCGATTTTTTCATTGCGAATCAAAGCCAATTCTTTATCTGATTTTCCCGTAATCAATTCATTATTCACAAACAATTGTCCATCATAATCTGTATCCATAGTCGAGAGCAAATACAACAACGTTGATTTTCCACAGCCTGATTTACCTACAATCGAAACAAACTCGCCATGATTAATACTCATATCGATTTCCTTCAACACTTGAAATTTTACAGGATCATAAAAATATTTACTCAATCCGATAG
>NZ_MUFX01000047.1:0-6963 GCF_002017945.1 Flavobacterium sp. LM5
CGGTAAGTTTTCCAATACACGTTCCAAAAACAAGTATAAGAGCAATAGAGCCGAGCATGTCACCCAAACTTTTTGCACAGTTTGTGTTAATGTCATCATTGGCAAGCCCAAAAGAAGGCCTGCCAACAATGAAGTTATAATAAAAGCAATAAATGGATTAATTTTAAACCATGTTATTTGAAGAACAAGAAAAATAATGCATGCTGCAAGAATTAATAGGCTCATTATATTGTCGTATGTTTTTATTTGTCCCACCAAACTCTTGTTGTAAAAGAGTCGGCACCTTGACGTTTAGAAGCTTCTGCTAAGTTAATTGAATTGACAGAATATTCTCCTGTTGGGTATTTAATTCGTCTAGGGATGGTTCCGTTTGTAACGTTTCCAGGGAAGTTTATCGGTGTTAATTTTGGGTATCCTGTTCTTCTCCAGTTGGCATATATTTCTTGTTCATCAACGAATAAAGCAACCCATACTTGAGTATGAATTTGATCCATTTTTTCATCAAATGAACCGTTAGTGTTAAATGGGTTAGCGGTTAAATATGGCGTAGCATCGTTTATGGTGTAACTTGCGCCGTAGATTCCCATATTTGTAAAAGAAGCTTTTACGGCTTTTTCATACAGGTTTTTATCTGTTTCTGCGGTGTACCATCCTCTTAGTGCTGCTTCTGCTAGATACAAATTAGTTTCTACATTACTAAGAATTATAAGAGGCGCATCAAATCTAAGAACCGTACTTTGATTGGGTTCTGAATAAGTAGCTTGTTCAGATGGAGAAGGGGCTGTTTTGATTCCGTTTGGAAAGCCTTTTTGCGCAGCGCTAGTAGTATTTTGTGTAGTTCCTTGCCAAACGCCAGCATACACAGAAATTCTAGGATCGGATGTTGCTTTTAATACATCAATAAAAGTTTTTGCAAGTTTGCCACCTTCCCCATTTTTTTGTCCAAAAGAGCCTTGAGAAAAATCTTGTCTTCTTGGATCGAAAGCGGATGGATTGCGGTTAAAATCATTTGGGCCGTCTGTATATTTCATTATGGCATTGTCTGTACCGTTAATGATTACTCCTCCAGCAATTGCTTTGGTGACCCAAGATTTAGATAGATTAGGATCAACTTTGGTAAGCCTCAACCCTAAACGAAGCATTAATGAGTAAGAGAATTTTTTCCACTTTGCGATATCTCCGTTATAGATCAAATCGGCATTGCCAAAACTTGATTTAGAAGGGTCCAATCCTAAGGCTGCTTCTTCTAACTCTTTTAAGAGATCTTTATAAATTGATTCTTGGCTGTCATACTTTGGCAGGAAAATTTGGGAAGTACTAGATTTTGCTGCGTCAAAGTATGGAATATCACCATATAAATCGGTTATTCTATGATATAAATAAGCTTTCCAAATTCGAGAAATGTTTAATTTGTTACTGTCATTTGGAGTGTTTTTTAGGGCATCAATTACAATTGAAATTTCATTAATCGCAGTTGGGTAGGCTTGAGAAAAATAGGCCGAATAATACACCTCATTGTTGAGGTATTTATCTCCCACACCAGAGGCTTCTTTATAGGTCGCGTAATGTTGGATCATCCCACCACATTGTAGTATGTTGGTAAAAAAATAATTGTTGTTTAAACCGTCTAATTGGGATTTGCTAAAAATAAAATTAACATTTCCTTTTTCAACCGCATTTGGATTGGTATTGATTTCTTCAAAATCCTTGGTACAAGCTGTGATGCTAAATAAAAATAGCCCAGCGAAATATAATATTGTGTTTTTCATTTTCCTTGCGTAATTATATCTTACTAAAAAAATAAGAATTGATTTATAATTTAACATTTAAGCTTAAACCAAAACTTCTAGTTTTTGGCACTCCAAATTGCTCTACTCCTTGTGCATTTCCAGCGCTGAAAACAGATTCAGGATCAACATTTGGTGTTTTCTTATAGAGAATAAATAAGTTTCTTGCTACAAATGACACAGACGCCCCTTGTATTTTTGACAACATTTTTATTCTACTAATTGGAAGTTGGTAGCCAATTATTATTTGTCTTAATTTAATAAAACTAGCATCATATATAAATTCAGATGAAATATTTCTAAGTCCATCGTAATACGTTCTTAAGTTTTCAGGGGCAATAACCATATCAACTGGTTTTCCGTTTGTATCAACACCTTTGATAGGTAAGCCATTTTCGCGACCTTCTAGTGTTAGTTTTGTGAGTCCCATTCTAGTTCCGTACAAGTCAGTACCTGAATACAGGCTACCTCCAAATTTCCCATCAATTAAGAAGCTAAAGGATAGTGACTTGTATTTGAATTCATTGTTGAAACCAGCTGCCAAGGATGAACACCTTGTCCTAATTCTTCAAGTGGTCCTCTTGCTATACTAGCAGAGCCGCCACTTACATTGTAAACTATATTTCCTTTACTGTCTTTTAGCGGACTGTATCCTTTTATAGTACTATAGGGTCTATTAATATCGCTTGCAATTGTAACATATCCATTTACTGAGGTTCCCATTGTGATAGAATTCAACTGCTCAGTTAATGCTTCTACTTTGTTTTGATTGTATGAAGTATTAAAACTGGCTTCCCAAGAAAAGTTGGTTGTGTTAATTATTTTCCCGCTAATGAGAAGTTCAACACCTTTGTTACTCATTTTTCCAACATTTAATAAAGCACTATTGGCTCCAGATGCCGTTGAGATGGTGGTTTCTACAATATCGTTGGTAGTAGAACGATTATACCAGGCAAAATCAACATTTAAGCGATTATTGAAGAAACCTAAGTCTGTACTATCTCGAAAGTTGTTGAGGTAAGTGGGCTTAAAGCTGGATTGGGTACCTTGATCCGGTTGGAGCTTGTAACTGCTGTCCGTTATGTCCTCCTTGGATCATAGAATATGAATAATTTAATGCATAAGGATCTGGTGTAGCGCCACCTACTTGTGCCATGAACTTCTTATTTTTGCAAATGAAATCCAGTTCGGCATCGTTGCTAATTCTGATAAGATTATACTTGTTCCTACTGATGGGTAGAAAATACTATTATTGTTTTTTGAAAGAGTTGAAAACCAATCTTGACGTCCTGTGAAATTTAAGAATATCGTATTTTTATAATCTAAATCGATTGCGCTATAGATTGAGTTTGTTTTGGTCTTTCCGTATAGATAGTTGTTGTTTAAAGTAGTTAAATTGGTAAGAGAATAAAAATCTTCTAATACAAATCCAGACCTTCGATTCTTGTTTCATCCCTAGATGTGGTACGTGAATTTACTCCAGCTAGTGCGGTTAGAGAAAAGTTTTCTAAAATATTTTTTTACTATAATTAAGTACTGCTTCGGAGTTGAGGTTAGACAAGACCATTTTTGAGCTTTGAACATATCCAATTGGATTGTTTAGAGTAGTTTTAGGTATATATCCGTAAAAATTATAATTTGTATAATCTTGTCCGATACGTCCTTGCAAAAACAGATTTGTTGGTATGCTAAATGTAAAACTAAATTTTGCTCCAAATCTATTTTTGCAAGGACGTATCGGACAAGATTATACAAATTATAATTTTTACGGATATATACCTAAAACTACTCTAAACAATCCAATTGGATATGTTCAAAGCTCAAAAATGGTCTTGTCTAACCTCAACTCCGAAGCAGTACTTAATTATAGTAAAAAAAATATTTTAGAAAACTTTTCTCTAACCGCACTAGCTGGAGTAAATTCACGTACCACATCTAGGGATGAAACAAGAATCGAAGGTCTGGATTTGTATTAGAAGATTTTTATTCTCTTACCAATTTAACTACTTTAAACAACAACTATCTATACGGAAAGACCAAAACAAACTCAATCTATAGCGCAATCGATTTAGATTATAAAAATACGATATTCTTAAATTTCACAGGACGTCAAGATTGGTTTTCAACTCTTTCAAAAAACAATAATAGTATTTTCTACCCATCAGTAGGAACAAGTATAATCTTATCAGAATTAGCAACGATGCCGAACTGGATTTCATTTGCAAAAATAAGAAGTTCATGGGCACAAGTAGGTGGCGCTACACCAGATCCTTATGCATTAAATTATTCATATTCTATGATCCAAGGAGGACATAACGGACAGCAGTTACAAGCTCCAACGGATCAAGGGTACCCAATCCAGCTTTAAGCCACTTACCTCAACAACTTTCGAGATAGGTACAGACTTAGGTTTCTTCAATAATCGCTTAAATGTTGATTTTGCCTGGTATAATCGTTCTACTACCAACGATATTGTAGAAACCACCATCTCAACGGCATCTGGAGCCAATAGTGCTTTATTAAATGTTGGAAAAAATGAGTAACAAAGGTGTTGAACTTCTCATTAGCGGGAAAATAATTAACACAACCAACTTTTCTTGGGAAGCCAGTTTTAATACTTCATACAATCAAAACAAAGTAGAAGCATTAACTGAGCAGTTGAATTCTATCACAATGGGAACCTCAGTAAATGGATATGTTACAATTGCAAGCGATATTAATAGACCCTATAGTACTATAAAAGGATACAGTCCGCTAAAAGACAGTAAAGGAAATATAGTTTACAATGTAAGTGGCGGCTCTGCTAGTATAGCAAGAGGACCACTTGAAGAATTAGGACAAGGTGTTCATCCTTGGGCAGCTGGTTTCAACAATGAATTCAAATACAAGTCACTATCCTTTAGCTTCTTAATTGATGGGAAATTTGGAGGTAGCCTGTATTCAGGTACTGACTTGTACGGAACTAGAATGGGACTCACAAAACTAACACTAGAAGGTCGCGAAAATGGCTTACCTATCAAAGGTGTTGATACAAACGGAAAACCAGTTGATATGGTTATTGCCCCTGAAAACTTAAGAACGTATTACGATGGACTTAGAAATATTTCATCTGAATTTATATATGATGCTAGTTTTATTAAATTAAGACAAATAATAATTGGCTACCAACTTCCAATTAGTAGAATAAAAATGTTGTCAAAAATACAAGGGGCGTCTGTGTCATTTGTAGCAAGAAACTTATTTATTCTCTATAAGAAAACACCAAATGTTGATCCTGAATCTGTTTTCAGCGCTGGAAATGCACAAGGAGTAGAGCAATTTGGAGTGCCAAAAACTAGAAGTTTTGGTTTAAGCTTAAATGTTAAATTATAAATCAATTCTTATTTTTTTAGTAAGATATAATTACGCAAGGAAAATGAAAAACACAATATTATATTTCGCTGGGCTATTTTTATTTAGCATCACAGCTTGTACCAAGGATTTTGAAGAAATCAATACCAATCCAAATGCGGTTGAAAAAGGAAATGTTAATTTTATTTTTAGCAAATCCCAATTAGACGGTTTAAACAACAATTATTTTTTTACCAACATACTACAATGTGGTGGGATGATCCAACATTACGCGACCTATAAAGAAGCCTCTGGTGTGGGAGATAAATACCTCAACAATGAGGTGTATTATTCGGCCTATTTTTCTCAAGCCTACCCAACTGCGATTAATGAAATTTCAATTGTAATTGATGCCCTAAAAAACACTCCAAATGACAGTAACAAATTAAACATTTCTCGAATTTGGAAAGCTTATTTATATCATAGAATAACCGATTTATATGGTGATATTCCATACTTTGACGCAGCAAAATCTAGTACTTCCCAAATTTTCCTGCCAAAGTATGACAGCCAAGAATCAATTTATAAAGATCTCTTAAAAGAGTTAGAAGAAGCAGCCTTAGGATTGGACCCTTCTAAATCAAGTTTTGGCAATGCCGATTTGATCTATAACGGAGATATCGCAAAGTGGAAAAAATTCTCTTACTCATTAATGCTTCGTTTAGGGTTGAGGCTTACCAAAGTTGATCCTAATCTATCTAAATCTTGGGTCACCAAAGCAATTGCTGGAGGAGTAATCATTAACGGTACAGACAATGCCATAATGAAATATACAGACGGCCCAAATGATTTTAACCGCAATCCATCCGCTTTCGATCCAAGAAGACAAGATTTTTCTCAAGGCTCTTTTGGACAAAAAAATGGGGAAGGTGGCAAACTTGCAAAAACTTTATTGATGTATTAAAAGCAACATCCGATCCTAGAATTTCTGTGTATGCTGGCGTTTGGCAAGGAACTACACAAAATACTACTAGCGCTGCGCAAAAAGGCTTTCCAAACGGAATCAAAACAGCCCCTTCTCCATCTGAACAAGCTACTTATTCAGAACCCAATCAAAGTACGGTTCTTAGATTTGATGCGCCTCTTATAATTCTTAGTAATGTAGAAACTAATTTGTATCTAGCAGAAGCAGCACTAAGAGGATGGTACACCGCAGAAACAGATAAAAACCTGTATGAAAAAGCCGTAAAAGCTTCTTTTACAAATATGGGAATCTACGGCGCAAGTTACACCATAAACGATGCTACGCCATATTTAACCGCTAACCCATTTAACACTAACGGTTCATTTGATGAAAAAATGGATCAAATTCATACTCAAGTATGGGTTGCTTTATTCGTTGATGAACAAGAAATATATGCCAACTGGAGAAGAACAGGATACCCAAAATTAACACCGATAAACTTCCCTGGAAACGTTACAAACGGAACCATCCCTAGACGAATTAAATACCCAACAGGAGAATATTCTGTCAATTCAATTAACTTAGCAGAAGCTTCTAAACGTCAAGGTGCCGACTCTTTTACAACAAGAGTTTGGTGGGACAAATAAAAACATACGACAATATAATGAGCCTATTAATTCTTGCAGCATGCATTATTTTTCTTGTTCTTCAAATAACATGGTTTAAAATTAATCCATTTATTGCTTTTATTATAACTTCATTGTTGGCAGGCCTTCTTTTGGGCTTGCCAATGATGACATTAACACAAACTGTGCAAAAAGGTTTGGGTGACATGCTCGGCTCTATTGCTCTTATACTTGTTTTTGGAACGTGTATTGGAAA
>NZ_MUFX01000048.1:0-4780 GCF_002017945.1 Flavobacterium sp. LM5
AAACTCACTCACCGCAGTTACGAAGACAAGAACGGGGAGAAACGCTACATCACTGAAGTGATAGTGAATGAAATCCTTTTGATGGGCAAATAAAATCCGGAGCTATGAATGTACAGGTATTTTCCGTTCGGGTAGATGCTCCTCATTTGGCGCACGACCAGCAACAACTTAATGATTTTATCGCCTCGGTAGAATTGGTACAATCCGATACTCATTTCATCGAATCCGATGCGAGCTATTGGTCGGTTTTGTTGCACTATAAAGAAAAAATCAATCTTGCGTCTCAGGAAAAAGCGTCACTCACCGACCTAACCCAAGACCAAATCGATAGGTTTGAACACTTGAAAAAATGGCGCAACGAAAAAGCCAAAACGAATGGTGTAAAACCATTTGTAATTTGTCACAACAGCCATCTGATTCAAATAGCCGTGCAACATCCCAAAACGAGTTCCGATTTTCAATGGATTAAAGGATTTGGAGAAAACGAACGCAACAGTATGCGGAAGAAATCATTCAGCTATTAGAAAACATACCTCTAAATCAGGAAGAATTAATTTAAAATATATAAGCCATTTAAGTTTTCTATAAGCACGGAATTTTTCAAAACCATAGAAGGCATTTAAGGACATAAAAGGCTGAACAAAAGCTTGAGTGTTCTTGATGCCTTTTATGGTTTAATATTATGTGTTTTTTGAACTTTGTGGTTAATTATTGGCCACGGATGTCGCGGATAAAACGGATGCAACGGATTTTAATGGAACTTAAATGTCCTTATTTGTTTTATTACTTTGCGAGCCTTGCGATAATCTTTGCGTGCTTTGCGGTTAAACTTTAGACAAAGATTTCACACAATTTAAAGAATTAATTATTTAAAACTTTGCGCCTTTGCGTCCTTGCGGTTAATTTTTTTACCACAAAGCAACACGAAGAAGCCACTAAGACTCACAAAGCAAAAGTAGTGCAATTGTTGTATGCTATACCAAAACTTATATGCTCTTATTTGCTCTTATTTGCCTTATATGATTCAAAAAAGCTTTAATCAAAACTTCAATGCCTTATATGTTTTAAAATTCTCAGCAAATTAATACAACCCTCTCGCTACTCGATACGTATTAGCATGAGCCTCAATTATGGTTTTAATCGCAGGAGAATAACCGCCACCCATACTCACTTGTACAGGAATACCCAAAGATTTACAAAGACCTAAAACATAGCTATCTCGAGCTTTACATCCTTCTAAAGTACACCCTAATTTCCCTAATTTGTCCGTACCCAAAATATCCACACCCGCTAAGTAAAAAACAAAATCGGGACGATGGAGGCTGAGTAATTCTGGAAGTGTTTCTTGTAGAATGGCCAAATAAGTTGAATCATCTATCTTGTCTGGCAAAGGGATATCGTAATCTGAAATTTCTTTTCGAAAAGGATAATTACTTTGACCATGCATTGAAAAAGTAATGACATCCGTATTATTTCGAAAGATTTCTGCTGTGCCATTGCCTTGATGTACATCGAGATCTACAATGAGGATTTTATGGCACTTCTTCTGATTGATGAGATACTGAGCTGCAATCGCTTGATCGTTGAGTAAGCAAAAAGCCTCTCCACGATTCGAGAATGCGTGATGAGTTCCACCAGCAATGTTAAAAGCAATACCGTGTTCCAGCGCGTGATTACAACCTACAACTGTGCCTTGTGCAATACGCAACTCTCGCTCGACCAACGCTGCAGAAAGTGAAAATCCGATACTACGAATGGCTTTGGCATCGAGAGTCAATTCGGTTAGAGCCTTAACATAAGTTGGTGTATGCACAGCATGGACTAAAGATAAATCAATAGGTTCAGGGGAATAAAAATCATTAGGTTCTGCTGTCCCTTCGTGGAGTAACTGCTTAGGAAGCAGTTCGTATTTGAGCATCGGAAAACGATGTCCTTCGGGTAGTGAATGGTTGTAAATGGGATGGTTGGCAATAAAAAACATAAAACACTCAGTTGAGTGTGCAATGTAGTAGCAATTTTAGAATTACGCTACTTTTTTAATCAAATCAAACATAGGACAACGACCGCAACGTTTGTTTTCGCCTTTCTCGTATTTTCCGCAACATTTTGACTTGCAGTTTTCGGCAACTTTGATTTTAGCCAAAAGCGCTTTCTTCTTTTGGTCTTTCTTTTCTTTTTTGCCTTTTTTCTTGTCCTTTTCTTTGTCTTTCTTACTCATGTTGGTGTGGTAGACTAAAATTCACCGACAAAGATACTTTGTTTTTATTAATTCTAAATAAATTTTAACGAAAAAATTAAAAGGCTTTTTCTAAAGCAATAAAATGAGTCAATTTTCCTTTGGCATCAAAAATTGGATAACTTTTGATTAAGCAGTCATAAGTTTTACCATTTTTTTAAAATATGACTGCTTTAACTCAAAAGTTATCCAATTTTTGATGCCAAAGGAAAATTGACTCATTTTATTGCTTTAGAAAAAGCCTTTTAATTTTTTCGTTAAAATTTATTTAGAATTAATAAAAACAAAGTATCTTTGTCGGTGAATTTTAGTCTACCACACCAACATGAGTAAGAAAGACAAAGAAAAGGACAAGAAAAAAGGCAAAAAAGAAAAGAAAGACCAAAAGAAGAAAGCGCTTTTGGCTAAAATCAAAGTTGCCGAAAACTGCAAGTCAAAATGTTGCGGAAAATACGAGAAAGGCGAAAACAAACGTTGCGGTCGTTGTCCTATGTTTGATTTGATTAAAAAAGTAGCGTAATTCTAAAATTGCTACTACATTGCACACTCAACTGAGTGTTTTATGTTTTTTATTGCCAACCATCCCATTTACAACCATTCACTACCCGAAGGACATCGTTTTCCGATGCTCAAATACGAACTGCTTCCTAAGCAGTTACTCCACGAAGGGACAGCAGAACCTAATGATTTTTATTCCCCTGAACCTATTGATTTATCTTTAGTCCATGCTGTGCATACACCAACTTATGTTAAGGCTCTAACCGAATTGACTCTCGATGCCAAAGCCATTCGTAGTATCGGATTTTCACTTTCTGCAGCGTTGGTCGAGCGAGAGTTGCGTATTGCACAAGGCACAGTTGTAGGTTGTAATCACGCGCTGGAACACGGTATTGCTTTTAACATTGCTGGTGGAACTCATCACGCATTCTCGAATCGTGGAGAGGCTTTTTGCTTACTCAACGATCAAGCGATTGCAGCTCAGTATCTCATCAATCAGAAGAAGTGCCATAAAATCCTCATTGTAGATCTCGATGTACATCAAGGCAATGGCACAGCAGAAATCTTTCGAAATAATACGGATGTCATTACTTTTTCAATGCATGGTCAAAGTAATTATCCTTTTCGAAAAGAAATTTCAGATTACGATATCCCTTTGCCAGACAAGATAGATGATTCAACTTATTTGGCCATTCTACAAGAAACACTTCCAGAATTACTCAGCCTCCATCGTCCCGATTTTGTTTTTTACTTAGCGGGTGTGGATATTTTGGGTACGGACAAATTAGGGAAATTAGGGTGTACTTTAGAAGGATGTAAAGCTCGAGATAGCTATGTTTTAGGTCTTTGTAAATCTTTGGGTATTCCTGTACAAGTGAGTATGGGTGGCGGTTATTCTCCTGCGATTAAAACCATAATTGAGGCTCATGCTAATACGTATCGAGTAGCGAGAGGGTTGTATTAATTTGCTGAGAATTTTAAAACATATAAGGCATTGAAGTTTTGATTAAAGCTTTTTTGAATCATATAAGGCAAATAAGAGCAAATAAGAGCATATAAGTTTTGGTATAGCATACAACAATTGCACTACTTTTGCTTTGTGAGTCTTAGTGGCTTCTTCGTGTTGCTTTGTGGTAAAAAAATTAACCGCAAGGACGCAAAGGCGCAAAGTTTTAAATAATTAATTCTTTAAATTGTGTGAAATCTTTGTCTAAAGTTTAACCGCAAAGCACGCAAAGATTATCGCAAGGCTCGCAAAGTAATAAAACAAATAAGGACATTTAAGTTCCATTAAAATCCGTTGCATCCGTTTTATCCGCGACATCCGTGGCCAATAATTAACCACAAAGTTCAAAAAACACATAATATTAAACCATAAAAGGCATCAAGAACACTCAAGCTTTTGTTCAGCCTTTTATGTCCTTAAATGCCTTCTATGGTTTTGAAAAATTCCGTGCTTATAGAAAACTTAAATGGCTTATATATTTTAAATTAATTCTTCCTGATTTAGAGGTATGTTTTCTAATAGCTGAATGATTTCTTCCGCATACTGTTGCGTTCGTTTTTCTCCAAATCCTTTAATCCATTGAAAATCGGAACTCGTTTTGGGATGTTGCACGGCTATTTGAATCAGATGGCTGTTGTGACAAATTACAAATGGTTTTACACCATTCGTTTTGGCTTTTTCGTTGCGCCATTTTTTCAAGTGTTCAAACCTATCGATTTGGTCTTGGGTTAGGTCGGTGAGTGACGCTTTTTCCTGAGACGCAAGATTGATTTTTTCTTTATAGTGCAACAAAACCGACCAATAGCTCGCATCGGATTCGATGAAATGAGTATCGGATTGTACCAATTCTACCGAGGCGATAAAATCATTAAGTTGTTGCTGGTCGTGCGCCAAATGAGGAGCATCTACCCGAACGGAAAATACCTGTACATTCATAGCTCCGGATTTTATTTGCCCATCAAAAGGATTTCATTCACTATCACTTCAGTGATGTAGCGTTTCTCCCCGTTCTTGTCTTCGTAACTGCGGTGAGTGAGTTT
>NZ_MUFX01000049.1:0-4054 GCF_002017945.1 Flavobacterium sp. LM5
CAATACGAATCGAGACTCTGATACAGTATAGAGCAACAATAAATTATCTTGAAAAGCCAAATTATTGAGCACAAAAAATGCTATCCAAATTAAAAACAAATATTTACTAACCGACTTGTATAAAATAAGCGTTAGTGCTAATCCAGCGATAATCCATAAAAAGGCACTAAATACAAACGGTGGTGAAGGCAAGAAAAACTGAAAAATAGAAATCATAATCAATATAGAAGCTGCCAAAGGATAATTCAAAACGTTCCCTGGGTATTTTAAATTCTCATATAAGTTTGCCCTCTTATATTTGCTTCTAATGACTCTTAAATAAAGTGTGAGCCCAATAATAAAGAGAAGTAACAAGGACAAAATCCCTGTTTGATTGGCAAAATAAAATATAAATAATAAATATCCTTTTGTAAAGGAATGCACAAAATTCTCAACAAATGACAAACTTTTCTCTTTTGCATCAACAATATCTGGCGAAATTGAGTTAACCTTTTCACTTAGTTTCTTTCTAGCGTTATTTACAACAGCTAAATCTGACTCCAAACTAAATTTGAACATTTTTCCGTTAACCTCTAACTTTTGGATGCTATCAATAGCATTTTTTAAATTAGTATTCGCAATATTTAAATCTTTAGCCATTAATACCATTCGCTGATAATAATTTTTTTTTGCAGCTTCTTGAGCAGGGATTTGATAAAAAATCTTATCTGTAGCTAAGGAATCCATTCTTCTTTGAATTTCACTCAAAGATTTATTATTTGATGAAATTCTATCTAATTGATAATCAGTTCTTTTAAGCAATTCTTTCAACAATAGAGAAGTTGTTGTTAAATCCCTAGCTGTCTGCATCTTACTTACATTCTGCACGATGCCTTTTACTGATTTTTCTTTCCATTCTACTAATAATTCAAGTTCTTTGGTAAAGCCTTATAATCGATACCTTCTTTCAGTATGGTATTTGCTTTCTGAATTTCCTCATTAAGCAAATTAAAACTACTATTTTGCTTATTGGTCAACACATTAAACTCGTAGTTTGTTTTATTCTCATTTAAACTCTCTGCATTTAATTGTTGCATAAGTGCATCCAATTGTTTGTTCTCTTTGGCTAAAGTATCCTTATTGACAGCTTCTTTTGTTTGACCAAAAGCAATTGAATTCAAAATAAAAAAGAATACAACATAGGTACTTTTTGAATTGAAATAGAAAAAATCGGTAAAGGGCCTTTTTTTGCTGTTTTTCATAAAAAATTGCATCATAGTATAAGATTAAATAAAAACATAAGTAGTATCAAAAAAACACCTCTCATAGTATCTTTTGAGATATAAATTACAAAATTTATCATAAAAATAGTTAAAAAAACAAAACCACAACTATTTCATAATGAATAAAATATAAAGAATCTAATGATTACAATCGTTAATAAAAATCAAAAAACAAAAGAGATTACAGTAGATTGATTTAATTTTACTAGCTAATTCAGTATTTCAAAATTGTATCCAATTTAGAGAAATACTATTATCGCATTCAAAAAATGGTCTTAAATCTCAACAAACTATTTACCAAAGAATTACCTGCCGACACTGACACCAACAATGTTCCTAGACAGGTGTACAATGCTTGCTTTTCGTATGTATCACCCAAAATCCCTTCAAATCCATCGATAATTCACGTTGTGCATCAAATGGCTGAAGAAATAGGTTTGAATAAAAATGATATTGAAGATGAGGATTTTGTAGCTTTTTTTTCAGGAGCAAAAATTTACCCAAACACTCAACCGTTTGCCTTATGCTATGCAGGTCATCAATTTGGGAATTGGGCAGGTCAATTAGGTGATGGAAGGGCCATAAATTTAATGGAAATCAACCATAAAGAAAAAAACTTTACCTTACAATTAAAAGGTGCTGGACCAACCCCCTATTCCAGAACAGCAGACGGATTGGCAGTTTTACGCTCCTCCATTCGGGAATACTTATGCGCAGAAGCTATGCATCATCTTGGAGTACCTACCACTTCGTCTCCAGTTTAAACTGAGAGATCGAGTGGTAGGTACTCCAAGATGATGCATAGCTTCTGCGCATAAGTATTCCCGAATGGAGGAGCGTAAAACTGCCAATCCGTCTGCTGTTCTGGAATAGGGGGTTGGTCCAGCACCTTTTAATTGTAAGGTAAAGTTTTTTTCTTTATGGTTGATTTCCATTAAATTTATGGCCCTTCCATCACCTAATTGACCTGCCCAATTCCCAAATTGATGACCTGCATAGCATAAGGCAAACGGTTGAGTGTTTGGGTAAATTTTTGCTCCTGAAAAAAAAGCTACAAAATCCTCATCTTCAATATCATTTTTATTCAAACCTATTTCTTCAGCCATTTGATGCACAACGTGAATTATCGATGGATTTGAAGGGATTTTGGGTGATACATACGAAAAGCAAGCATTGTACACCTGTCTAGGAACATTGTTGGTGTCAGTGTCGGCAGGTAATTCTTTGGTAAATAGTTTGTTGAGATTTAAGACCATTTTTTGAATGCGATAATAGTATTTCTCTAAATTGGATACAATTTTGAAATACTGAATTAGCTAGTAAAATTAAATCAATCTACTGTAATCTCTTTTGTTTTTTGATTTTTATTAACGATTGTAATCATTAGATTCTTTATATTTTATTCATTATGAAATAGTTGTGGTTTTGTTTTTTTAACTATTTTTATGATAAATTTTTGTAATTTATATCTCAAAAGATACTATGAGAGGTGTTTTTTTGATACTACTTATGTTTTTATTTAATCTTATACTATGATGCAATTTTTTATGAAAAACAGCAAAAAAAGGCCCTTTACCGATTTTTTCTATTTCAATTCAAAAAGTACCTATGTTGTATTCTTTTTTATTTTGAATTCAATTGCTTTTGGTCAAACAAAAGAAGCTGTCAATAAGGATACTTTAGCCAAAGAGAACAAACAATTGGATGCACTTATGCAACAATTAAATGCAGAGAGTTTAAATGAGAATAAAACAAACTACGAGTTTAATGTGTTGACCAATAAGCAAAATAGTAGTTTTAATTTGCTTAATGAGGAAATTCAGAAAGCAAATACCATACTGAAAGAAGGTATCGATTATAAGGGCTTTACCAAAGAACTTGAATTATTAGTAGAATGGAAAGAAAAATCAGTAAAAGGCATCGTGCAGAATGTAAGTAAGATGCAGACAGCTAGGGATTTAACAACAACTTCTCTATTGTTGAAAGAATTGCTTAAAAGAACTGATTATCAATTAGATAGAATTTCATCAAATAATAAATCTTTGAGTGAAATTCAAAGAAGAATGGATTCCTTAGCTACAGATAAGATTTTTTATCAAATCCCTGCTCAAGAAGCTGCAAAAAAAAATTATTATCAGCGAATGGTATTAATGGCTAAAGATTTAAATATTGCGAATACTAATTTAAAAAATGCTATTGATAGCATCCAAAAGTTAGAGGTTAACGGAAAAATGTTCAAATTTAGTTTGGAGTCAGATTTAGCTGTTGTAAATAACGCTAGAAAGAAACTAAGTGAAAAGGTTAACTCAATTTCGCCAGATATTGTTGATGCAAAAGAGAAAAGTTTGTCATTTGTTGAGAATTTTGTGCATTCCTTTACAAAAGGATATTTATTATTTATATTTTATTTTGCCAATCAAACAGGGATTTTGTCCTTGTTACTTCTCTTTATTATTGGGCTCACACTTTATTTAAGAGTCATTAGAAGCAAATATAAGAGGGCAAACTTATATGAGAATTTAAAATACCCAGGGAACGTTTTGAATTATCCTTTGGCAGCTTCTATATTGATTATGATTTCTATTTTTCAGTTTTTCTTGCCTTCACCACCGTTTGTATTTAGTGCCTTTTTATGGATTATCGCTGGATTAGCACTAACGCTTATTTTATACAAGTCGGTTAGTAAATATTTGTTTTTAATTTGGATAGCATTTTTTGTGCTCAATAATTTGGCTTTTCAAGATAATTTATTGTTGCTCTATACTGTATCAGAGTCTCGATTCGTATTGTTT
>NZ_MUFX01000005.1:0-298906 GCF_002017945.1 Flavobacterium sp. LM5
GAAAAAACCAAACTCATTATACCCACCTACAAAAATTTTTCCACTTGCATCAATCTTAACCGATCGAATCGCCTCAGAATTCTTCATCCTGAATCTTCTCCAAGTCGTACCGTCAAATTGAAACAAACCATCATTATTGGCAAAGTAAAGATTTCCGTTTTTATCTTGATCTATACCCCAATTTTGAGTGCCTCCTTTATAATCAGCTCGGGTATAATTTTTAATATCGGGTAATCCTATGTTTTTTATTTGCCCTAATAAAGACGAAACGTAAAATAAGAGTAAAATGGCATAAAGGGTAGATTTTAAATGTCTCATAAAAGTAAGCGTAGGTAAAAATTGTTTATAAAAACGAAAACGTTTTCATTTTCTTAAAAAAAATACTCAAACTGGGTTATACATTATTTATATTTTGTTAAAATTACAAAAATGTAGCTTTTAAGACAAATGTAGTGTTTATTTTAGTTTTTATAATTTTTAAAAATATCAATAAAACATATTTAAAATACATATAATCAATATTTTAAAATAAAATTGATGTGTTTTTATAAAGTTTATTTATTTAAATTGATGTGTTTTTGTAAGGAATTTTTATTGAGAATATCAAAAAAATAGCCTTAGTATTGCTGAAAATTAAATAAATAATTAACCTAAATTTTAGAAAAATGAAATTCACAAAAACATTTATTCTCTGTTTTTCGTCACTCTTATTTTCTTTATATGGCTTTGCACAAGAGGCCATAATAAACGGTAAAGTAATGGACGAAAATGGACTATTTGTACCAGGGGCAACAATAGCTGTAAAAGGCACAAAAGTAGCCACTAGTACCGATTTTGATGGTAGTTTTAAAATCAAAGCCCCATCTAATGGAACACTAGTAGTTAGCTTTATTGGGTACAGTACCATTCAAGAATTGATTAACGGTAGAACCAAAATTGATTTCAAATTAAAAACTCAGTCTCAAGATTTACATGAAGTGGTAATTAATGTTGGTTATGGAACTCAGAGAATGAAAAATTCAACAAATGCAGTTGTTAAAGTTAAGTCGGAAGCATTTGAAAATCGCCCTATCATATCTGTTGCTCAAGCAATACAGGGTAATGCGGCAGGAATTAATGTTGTCCAAACTTCGGGAAAACCAGGTTCAAGTTTTGATGTAAGAATTAGAGGGCTTAGTTCTATAAATTCAGAAAACTCACCTTTGTACGTTGTTGATGGAATCCAAACTAAAGATATTTCTGGCATAAATGCAGAAGACATTGTAGATTTATCCATATTAAAAGACGCAACTGCAACAGCTATATATGGTGTGAATGGTTCTTCTGGAGTAGTAATTATAACCACTAAAAAAGGAAAATCAAATAAAAATGATTTTCAATTTAGCTCCTACTTAGGGTTTTCAAAAGCGGTAAGTAACGTAGACGTTCTAAATTTAACAGATTATAAAACATTAATAACTGAAATTAATCCCAATTATTTAACAACTGCAAATGATGCAAAATATGCAGGAAAAAACACAAATTGGCAAGATGAAATTTTGAAGACAGGTATTGATCAAAATTATAACTTTTCCTATGCAGGAGGTACAGATAAAATAAAATTTTATGGAGCTCTAGGATATCAAAAAGTAGAAGGTATAATAAAACCATCAAAGTATAATCGATTTTCAGGCAAGATAAATATAAATGCAAATCTGTATTCTTGGCTAAAAACAGATGTAAGCATGAATATCATTCAATCGGATGGTTCTTTTATTAGTGATAACAATAGTGTAGGACAAGGTGGTGCTATTATGAGTGCTTTAGTAACCCCTTCATTTTTACCTATCTGGGGATCTGAACTAAATATTAGAGAAACAAATACTGATGGATCTTATAAAGACGGATACAAAAATGGTCAATATGCCGAAAACCCCTATCAATCAGGATGGGAAAATCCAGTGTCTTTATTATCTAGACAAAACAAAACAGCTGTAAATAGATATTTAAGCAGTATTAGTTTTGATGTTAACATTATGAATAACCTGATTTGGAAACCAATGGTATCATTAGATTTAACAAGATCCGATAATGTTCAGTTTGTAGACCCTTATAGTAATGTTTGGGGACGAAATGGAAATGACAATCCTTTGTCTATCAAAGGAAGAGGTAGCAACACAATTGATAATAATAATAATTGGAATTTTGAAAACACTTTAAACTATCAATTGAAATTTAGTAATTCAGATTTAAATTTATTAGGAGGTGTATCAATGCAAAAAAACAAATATACTAAAGAAGCAAATTCTGGAACTGGTTTTTCTGTTGATCAAACTCATTACGATATTAATGCTGCAAAAAATCAATCTTTCGAAATAAGAGAAAACGAAGTAAGGAGCCTATCCTATTTTGGGAGAGCAACCTATACCATTAACAACAAATACATCTTGAATGGAGTATTTAGACAAAGTGGTGCTTCTCAATTATCAAAAGGTAATAAATGGGGTTTCTTTCCAGCAATTTCAGCAGCATGGATTGTTTCTAATGAAGATTACTTGAAAGAGTCAAATTCTATTAGTGAATTAAAACTTAGAGGTGGTTGGGGAAAAACAGGTAATTTATCAGGTTTACCAGCTTATTCTAGCTTCGATTTGAATTATACTAATCCTTTAACGAATACGACAACATTAGATCAAATAGGTAATCCTGATTTAAAATGGGAAACAACAACTGATATTAACTTCGGTGTAGATCTTGGATTATTTAAAAATAGAATAAAATTTACAGCAGATATCTATAAAAAAGCCACCAAAGACTTACTTCAAATTATCTATTTCCCAGGGTTTTCAAAACCGTATTACTACAATTCCGGTGAAATTGAAAATAAAGGACTTGAGTTAAGTATAAACACAATAAACTTTACAGGTGATTTTAAATGGAATACTAACTTTAATATTTCTTTCAATGATAATAAAGTAGTAAAATTAGGTTTACTTAAAAAATTACCATTCCAAAATTTATCATCTATTGGAGAAAGCATAATTCTATTGACTGAAGGAAGCGCTTTAGGAACTTTCTATGGGTATAAAGTAGACAAAGTAGATCCTGCTACAGGTTCGTTATTATATCAAGACATTAATAGGGACGGAAATATTACACCAGATGATAGAACAAATATTGGAAACCCCAATCCAAATTTTACATTTGGTTTAAGTAATAATTTTAGCTATAAAGGATTTAGCTTAGATGCATTAATTACAGGATCACAAGGAGGAGATATTTACAATGCTTCCAGAATGGATTTAACATTAATGAATAACTACAACAATCAATCAACTGAAGTGTTAAATAGATGGACTACTTCGGGTCAAATTACTGATGTTCCAAAAGCCAATGACCCAAGTACCTTGCACGTTTCGGACCGATTCATTGAAGACGGATCATATATAAGATTAAAAGCTATCACACTAGGATATCAATTTAAATTAGAAAATTGGAAATTAAATTCAATAAAATTATATCTAACAGGACAAAACCTATATACAATAACTAATTACAAAGGTTTTGATCCAGAAGTTGGAGCTTTTAATAATGCTACAGGAATTGGTCAAGGTATCGATCTTGGTACATATCCTCAAGTTAAGACATTTATTTTTGGGTTAAAAGCCAATTTTTAGAACTAAAATATAAATACTATATAGTTATGAAATTATTTAAAAATTATTTAAAAATATTCACAGCATTGATGCTGATTTTTTTAACATCATGTTCAGATTATTTGGATACAGAACCTATTACTGAAGAAGCAACTTCTCTAAATGGTGGGATAGTAATAAAAAATGCCGTTGATGCGGAAAAAAGAATGAACGCAGTATATGGAACTTTTGGTTCTGGTTATTGGCAATTGGATTATTTCTTGATTGGAGACGGACAATCTGATAATGCTTATATTGGTGCAGATAATCCTGCTGTTTTACAGTATGAAGCTTACCAAATGTTATCAACTAATTCACAAATGAAAGGCGACTGGAATGATCTTTACAACAATATCAATACTTGTAATATTGTAATCAATTACGTTGATCAAGCTACAGATTTAAACGCAACCAGAAAAAACGAAATGATTGGTGAAGCTTCACTAATTAGAGCACTGAATCATTTTCAAGCAGTTCAACTGTGGGGTGACTGTCCGATAGCAAAAGAAGCTATATTTTCAATTTCAAGTGATAACTTTGATGAAGCATTTAATGCTCTATTCCCAGCAAGAAAACCTATTGTCGAAGTATATGCACAAATCATCGCTGATTGCCAAGTTGCAATTCAAAAAGCTCCAGATGCTTCTAATAAATTTAAAGCCAACAAAATGGCTGCCAACGCCCTTCTTGCTAAAGTATATGCAACTATGCCAAATCCTGATTGGACAAAAGTAAACCAATACTGTGATATAGTTATTGGTGGTGGTTACACTCTATTACCTACTTTTGATCATCTTTTTGACAACGCTCACGAAGGAAATTCGGAATCAATTTGGGAAATTAACGGAGATGGATGGGGTAGTCCTATCGGTGCTTGGAATACTTTTATGTTTTTAGGAACAGATTGGAAAAAATTTAATGCTCCTTCCCATACTTTAGTTAAAGCTTATGCAAATAATAACGATAAACAAAGAGTAGCATCAACTATAACAAGAGCAAACGTAGGTTGGGCTGACACCTATTGGCCTTCAACTAACTATCCTTTTTGTTATAAAATGAGAGATACTAATGGTAATCAAAATTTTTATATTGCTCGCTTAGCTGATATTTTATTACTGAAAGCTGCTGCATTAGCTAATAAAGGAGATATTACTGGAGCAATGTCTCAAGTTAATATAATAAGAACAAGAGCAGGAATTGCTTCAATTAGTGCTTCAAACCAATCAGATGCATTTAATAAAATTCTTGAAGAAAGATTAATGGAATTAGCTTTCGAAGGCGATCGTTGGTTTGATTTAAAAAGAATGGGGAAAGCAATAGAATTTCTATCTAAACAAAAAGATGGCAATGGAAATTTATTACCACATGCTAGTAATATCAACCAAAATAGACTTTTATGGCCTATCCCTCAAGATAAATTAGATGCTAATGCACTGTTAGCCCAAAATCCTGGATATTAACATTGTATTTAATCCATCAATAAGCACTAATTAAAAGTTTATGAAATTAAATTTAGTACTTATTGATGGATTACATTTATAATAAATTAGTATTAAAAGAACTAGAATTGTAATCATTTTTTTTTATCCATTTATGCTCGAACTTACAAAATCACACACATTGCTGCAAGAAGAGGTGCTGCCGAAAACGTAACGACCAAAGAAATTTTTGTAGCTACTTCAGATCCATTAAAAGGGAATTCGGTAAAAGGAGGCAACTTTGACAACGCAGCTGATCATACATAATTGAGCAGTTGGCTGTGTAAAAATGCCGTTGGTGTGATTTCTAATACCGTTAAGTTTAATCAAACGGGTAAAATATATTTTGTCATCCGAAGTGGTGGAAACACCTTTACTCCTAGCGGAATCACTATTTCTAAAGTGGAGTTTAGAGGAAAATAAAAATTGTTAGTTATGCTTTGATTTTGGTTAAAATAGCTCATTTTCATATGATTATGGGCTATTTTTTAATAAAAAAAGCACAACTTAGACAACTGATTACTAAATACGTACAACAAGACACAGTAAAACGGAATCGCCATCAAAAACAAGTTTGTCCAAGCAAACACCAAATGCATAAAAGGCGATAACCGATATGCCTCATAATAAATAAAATTTATACCTATGAATAAATCAGCTATATCTCTATTCTGTTTGCTTCTTATGGGAACCCTTTTTGCACAACAAAAGGAAACCAAAGAAAAACAAGTGTTTACAACAGCTGGAAAAAAAGTGACCGTTTACACCACAGCAGCCAATACCAACTTGCGATTAAGTCCTACAGCCCATTTGGTCTTTGCAAAAGCATCACAACCGCTAGAAACAGAAATTTCCATTTTTGTGGAACCTCAACGCAAATTCCAATCCTTGATGGGAATTGGTGGTGCCATTACCGATGCAAGTGCCGAAGTTTTTGCCAAATTGTCAAAAGAAAAACAACAAGAATTTTTAACCGCTTACTACGATACACAAAAAGGCATAGGCTATTCATTGCTAAGAACAACAATTCATAGCTCTGATTTTAGCAGTGGAAGCTATACTTATATCGAAGAAGGCGATAAGGATTTGAAAACATTTTCTATTGCGCATGACAAACAATTCCGAATCCCAATGATCAAGCAAGCCACTCAAGCTGCAGGCGGAAAAATAGTGACCTACGTTTCTCCTTGGAGTCCACCAGCCTTTATGAAAAGCAACAAGCAAATGCTAAAAGGCGGAACACTCTTGCCAGAATATTACCAAGCTTGGGCGAATTATTACGCTAAGTTTATCAAAGCCTACGAAAAAGAAGGAATGCCTATTTGGGGATTGACCATTCAAAACGAACCTATGGCAGTACAAACTTGGGAATCCTGTGTTTTCTCTGCCGAAGCCGAAAGAGACTTCTTGAAAAATTACCTAGGACCAACTTTGAAAAAAGAGGGGCTAGGCAGCAAAAAAATCATTGTTTGGGACCACAACCGCGATTTGATGAACCAAAGAGCCAATGTCATTTTTACCGACCCGAAGCCTCTAAGTACGCTTGGGGAATGGGATTTCACTGGTACGAATCTTGGTCTGGCGGCAACTCCATGTATGAAAATGTAGGCAAAGTACACGAAGCCTTTCCTGACAAAAACCTCATATTTACCGAAGGTTGTATCGAAAAATTCGATACCCAAAAATACCAGTTTTGGCCCAACGCCGAACGATATGGAGCTTCAATGATTCATGATTTTAATAACGGAACCGTCGCTTGGACCGATTGGAATATTCTCCTCGACGACAAAGGAGGACCTAATCACGTGGGGAATTTTTGCTTCTCGCCCATCCATGCCGACTCTCAATCGGGAGCCTTAATCTACACGCCGTCTTATTATTATATTGGTCATTTTGCCAAATTCATTCGCCCGCAAGCGCGCAGAGTAGCCACCGCCTCTAGCCGCAGTAGTCTAATCAGCACTTCATTTCAAAATGCAGATGGCTCTATGGTCACCGTGGTCATGAACCAAAGCGACAAAGAAGTCACCTACAATTTGATGATTGCTTCCGAGAAAACCGTAACCACAATACCACCACATAGTATCCAGACCTTGCTGTATTAATATCAGCAAAACAGGAATAGGAAAAAAAAGAGCGAAACCAATGTTATTAAGTTAAGGGTTAAATGATAAAATGATTGCTGATTTTTGAGTAACGATTTTTGATTGCTGATGTATAACATACTGAAAAGCATTTAATTTTTATTCACTTACTCTAAAATCAAAAATCAAAAATCGTTAATCTTCAATCAAAAATCACTTAACTTAATGACATTGGGAGCGAAACATCAGGCAGTACCTGTAGGCAACGTTCCCGCCATCCTTCCTAAGCAGCCGAGCCGAACCCCGGCTCAGCTGCTTATCCCTCCTGTCGGGGCTAGGCAGCTATCAATTGTGAATTTTTGGAACATTATAGGACCCTCTATTTTTCCAAAAAGTAATCATAACCCATAAAAAACAGTACTAATGAAATCTAAATGTATAAAAATTATCCGTTACCTTCTTTTTGCTTTGGCTATCTCCATGCAAATCAGTTGCTCATCACCTAGCGATGGCGGAGATCCTACTCCCACTCCTACCCCAACTCCCACTCCACCAGTAGGCAAAAACGAGGTCGATTACTGGCTCACCAAAGGCGATCAATCCGTACGATTAGCCAAACAAAACAAAGTGCTTACATTCGGTACTTTACCCAATACTTATCCTTCTATCGAAGTAAACGACGCCCAAACTTTTCAAATCATCGACGGATTTGGGTATACACTAACGGGCGGGAGTGCCGATGTCATCAACCAGCTGACTCCTGCCAAGAAGAAAGAAGTATTGCAAGAGCTATATGGTGCTTCCGAAACTAGTATCGGCGTGAGCTACATTCGTATCAGTATTGGAGCGTCAGACATGAATGCTACTCCATTCACTTACAATGATCTTCCTGCAGGCGACACAGATTTGGCTTTGTCAAAATTCAGTTTGGCCCCAGATAAAAATGGCGTGATTGCTCTTTTAAAAGAAATCCTAGCGATCAATCCAGCCATCAAAATTTTAGCAACGCCATGGTCAGCGCCACTTTGGATGAAAGACAAAGCAAGTTTCGTTGGTGGCAATTTGCAAACAAAATATTATGAAGTATACGCAAACTATTTTGTAAAATACATCCAACTCATGAAAGCTGAGGGCATCATCATAGATGCGATTACGCCACAAAACGAACCTTTACACGGAGGTAATAATCCAAGTATGGTAATGACAGCGCAAGAACAAGCTAATTTTATCAAAAACAATTTAGGTCCTGCTTTTAAAACAGCTGGAATCACGACTAAGATCATTGCTTATGACCACAATTGCGATAACATTCAATATGCCACTACTATTTTTAATGATGCAGGAGCAGCTCCATTTGTAGACGGATCTGCGTATCATTTGTATGCTGGAAACATCAATGCACTTTCTTCAATTTACAATGCTTTTCCTACCAAGAATGTATATTTCACAGAACAATATACTTCTTCAGATGGTAATTTCGGAGAGGATTTAAAATGGCATTTAAAAAATGTAATCATTGGCTCTATGCGTAATTGGAGTAAAAATGCATTGGAATGGAACCTAGCCAATAACAGTTCTTTCGGACCACACACTAATGGCGGATGTACTACTTGCAAAGGTGCTTTAACGATAAATTCTAGCGAATCTTTCGATCGAAATGTTGCCTATTATATCATTGCCCATGCTTCTAAATTTGTACCTGCAGGTTCCGTTCGAATTGGCAGTAATATAATAGGAAACTTAAACAATGTGGCTTTCAAAACACCAGCAGGAAAAAAAGTTTTGATTGTAGAAAACGATGGCAATACTAACGAAGTTTTTAATATAAAAAACAATGGAAAATGGGTGACCACCACACTTGATGCGGGTGCTGTAGCTACATTTGTTTGGTAATTTTTCTTCGCAACCCTTTTAGAGTATCAAACTTTAAAAGGGTTATTTAAAACAGAATAAAAATGAAAAAAGTAATTTTTATACTTCTTGCTTGGCTACCAACAGTCGGATGGGCTCAAGGCTTTTTGCATAGAGACCATCAAAAAATTGTGGATGGAAAAGGACAAAATATAGTGCTTCGAGGCTTAGGTCTAGGAGGTTGGATGGTGCAAGAAGGGTACATGCTCAAAACGGGCAATTTTGCTGGACCACAATATAAGATTAAGGAAAAAATTTTAGATGTAATTGGCGCAGAGGCCACCGAAAAATTTTACCAAACCTACAAAGACAATGGCATCACCAAAAAGGATATTGATTCCTTGGCTGCTTGGGGATTCAATTCGGTGCGATTGCCCATGCATTACAATTTGTATACACCCGCAATTGAAAATGAAAAAAATGGTGAAATCACCTGGCTTGAAGAAGGTTTCAAACGCACCGATGCTTTACTAAAATGGTGCGAAGCCAATAAAATATATTTGATTTTAGATTTGCATGCTGCTCCCGGAGGTCAAGGAAAAGATGCTGCAATATCAGACTATGATGAGTCAAAACCATCGCTCTGGGAGAGTGCTACTAATCGCAATAAAATGATAGCTTTTTGGAAAAAAATAGCCGAACGCTACAAGGACAATCCTTGGGTGGGCGCCTATGATATTATCAATGAGCCCAATTGGAATTTTACTGGAACCAATGCCAATGGCTGTGACGAAGCTTCGAATGGTCCTTTGCGCTCTTTGCTAATGGAGACTACTCAGGCCATTAGAGCCATTGATAAAAACCATTTGATTTTTATCGAAGGCAACTGTTGGGGCAATAACTACAACGGAATTTTCCCGCTTTGGGATGATAACTTGGCTTTGAGTTTTCATAAATATTGGAATACCAATGACCAAGCTTCCATTCAAACGATGTTGGATTACAGAACCCAATACGACGTGCCTATTTGGTTAGGTGAAAGTGGTGAAAACTCTAATGTTTGGTTCAAAGAAGCCATTAGTCTAGTAGAGCAAAACAATATTGGTTGGGCTTTTTGGCCAATGAAAAAAATAGAAAGTATCGCTGGAGTAACTTCGGTAATTCAGCCGCAAGGCTACCAGCAATTACTGGAGTATTGGAAAGATGGAAAATCAAAACCAAGTCCAGCTTTTGCCAAAAAAGTCCTAATGGAATTAGCAGATAATTACAAGCTCGAGCACGTAACTATTAGACCAGATGTGGTAGATGCTATGTTTAGACAAGTACAAGATCCTAGTGCAAAAGCTTTCAAAAAACACCTACTTCCAGCTCGTGTTCCTGCCACGCATTATGACTTGGGCACACAAGGAGTAGCTTATTATGATACCGATTTTCAAAATATCGATGGGACAAAGTTTACTCCGTACAACAAAGGTTTCATAGGAAGAAATGATGGCGTTGATATTGTTTCTTCAAACAATAAAGAAAGCAACGGTTTTCAAGTAGGATTTATTGAAGCGGGCGAATGGTTACAATACACTGTAACTTCCAAAAAGAAAGCTACGTATTCAGTTAGTATTACTTATGCGAGTGCCACAACAGAGGGGCAAGTGCATTTGGTTTTTGGGAACAACAAAAAAACAGAAAGTGTTCTGCTTCCCGCTACAGGGAATAATGAAAAGTATAGCTCAGTTAGGATTTCTAATATTGCTTTAGAAAAAGGGGAAACACCCGTACGGGTCGTTTTTGAAAAAGGAGGAATCCATTTTACGTATTTACAATTTAAAATAATGAACTAATGATGAAAATACACACTTTTAATGCAAAAATAGGTTTCGTTTTGGGCTTGTTTTTATTGGTTTTTCTTTCTTGTAGTGGCTCGGGTAGCGGTTCTGAAGAGCCTGTTATTCCAACACCTTCCAATCTTTCGGTTACCGCAACTATTGTGGGTGCCGATGCGCAAAATCCTGCCGGTGACGGAAGCGGAAAAGTTAATTTCAAAATCAAAGCGACCAATGCTACTTCATACAAACTATTGATTGAAGGCAAAGTGATTGATGTAACCACTACCGATTATGCTTATGCTTTTAAAACTGTAGGCACGAATAGTTATACAATTTTAGCTTCGGCTTATAATGGTGCGCAATACATCAATACTACTATTTCGGTAACGGTAAAAGTTGAATCAAAATTGGTTTGGTCTGATGAGTTCAACGCAAACGGAGCTCCTGATCCTTCAAAATGGAACACTCAAGTTTGGGATCCAGGGCACGTAAACAACGAATTGCAATCGTATACCAATCGTTCTAAAAATCTAATCGTTGAAAATGGCGTTTTAAAAGTTACGGCTTATAGAGAAGATTATGGCAAAGGTAAATTTACTTCAGGTAGAATCGAGAGCAATGGCAAATTTGAGTTTACCTATGGAACGATTGTCATCAGAGCCAAAGTGCCAGTTGGTGTTGGAACTTGGCCAGCAGTTTGGATGCTTGGCGCCAATATTGGAACAGTAGGATGGCCAGCTTGTGGAGAAATAGACATTCTAGAATCGGTTGGAAAGAATTTGGATCAAAATCATTCCTCACTGCATTCGCCTGGACGTTCTGGAGCGACTCCTGATACCGGAACCATAAAAGTACCGAACAGCAGCACCGAGTTTCATATTTACAAAGCCAATTGGTCTGCTTCCGAAATCAAATTTTATGTAGATGATGTGTTGTTTTACACGTTTCAAAATTCAGATAAATTTCCATTCAATAAAAATTTCTACTTGATTGTCAATTTGGCAATGGGAGGCGTTTGGGGTGGAGACGTAGATCCTAATTTTACTTCATCTACTTTCGAAATTGATTATATTAGAGTTTACAATTAATTGATTAAAGAAACTGGATATTACTTGTATACGTAACATTTTTGTTAGAAAGAAGAAGTGTAATCTCAAATAAATATAAAAATGAGAAAAATTAAAAAAAAAAAAAATAGGATTAGCCACATTACTTGGGCTTAATCTATTTGGAATTGGTCAAATGTCGACAAGCAATTACCAAAAAAAGGTAAACCAACTAATTGATTCCTAAAAAAATGCAAAACTTGCATATCGCCTTGGAGTTGGTACATTTTGGCAAGGTGCTGTTGGTGCAGCAGGTTGGATTATTAGCGGTGCTGTGGGTACTTGGATTGGGTGGTCCTTGGGGTGGTTATGTAGGTTGTGTACTAGGTACAGAGGCGTGTACATACTAACTCATTAACCATTTAACACATTAATAGAGTAAATATTGCAAAAAAATAACTGCATTATTTAGTCTGTTAATTATTTATAAAAAAAAATAAAAAAATGAATGAATCAATATCATTTCTTATTATAAAAGCATTAAAAATCAGTATCATTTTTACCTTATTACAAGCTATAATACTATATATCCCATATTTATTTATAGGGAAAATCAAAAAGAAAATTATAAATAAACTATTGTTTTTCAATTTATTTGACTTTATATTATCTGGAATATATTTATTTAGCATTGTATTATTCTTTGAGGGACTAGATAGTATTGACGACAACAATACGTTTGCGTTAGAGTATCCGTATATAAGTTTTATAATCAAAGTAATTGCTATGGTATTGGCGAATAGTTTTTTCGTACTCATCTTTCCTACAATACTAAAAAATCAAAATAGAAGATTAGAACCATTACCAAAATATAGTAATCAATTATTGGAAAAATTTGGAGTTAACATTCCAGTATATACAACTAAAAAAAAATGTATAAATGCTTTTGCAGTAGGAATAATCCCAACGAATAAGGTTATTGTTTTAGGTAGTGAAATTATTGCCAAATGTAGTGATGACGAGATTGATGCTATTTTATATCATGAATATGCACATCATAAAAACAATGATTTATTGCACTTTTATTTACTTCTTACATTTTCCTGCTTGTTTTTCTTATTGTTTAGAGAAAATTTCATTTTATTTATTAAAAACATAATACCAAGGATTAGTGAGGGTAGTGCAATTGCAATTTTTGGTGGTCTAAATGGATTGATTTTTGGTGCTATACTTTTTTCTAAGTTAAGCCATAATGCTGAATATAAAGCAGATATATTTAGTGCTAAAAACACTAAAAGCACTACAATGATTGACGCTTTAAAAAAAATATCAATACTCACAGACCATCTTATTGATAAAGGAGGTATGACACATCCAAGTATAGAAAAACGAATTAACAACATTATTAAATACCAAAATTTATAATGAAATATCTTACTTGTCTTGTTTTTTGGTTATTAGGAATATTTTTAGCATTATCATTACATTATTCGTTTCTTACAAACAATAAGAATACTCAAACTCATAAACCTAAAACACATATCACACAAGTTATAAAAAATATAAATCTAAAAACAGGTACTTATTATAAAAGAGCAACAGATTTATTTTTACACAATCTTTTTGTTGCTTTTCTTTTGTCTATTGGAGGACTTATAACTGCTGGTAGTTTAAGTTTAATTGTACTCTCTTATAACGGTTTTATAAATCAATTAATACAAACAAATTCTTTTATCTGATGAAAAGCAAAGCAAACATTATCCTTGGACTTTTAGTACTGTTGATTGGAACAACAGTTTCGGCACAATCTTTAAAAGTGATGACTTATAATATCCGTTTGGATATAGCCAGTGATGGGCTCAATGATTGGTCGCACCGAAAGGACTTTTGGATTGCGCAAATACAGTTTTATGCCCCAGATGTTTTTGGGGTACAAGAAGCAACACCCAATCAAGTAACCGATTTGACGCAAGTTTTTGCTGAGTATACCAAGGTAGGAATTGGTAGAGAATTGGAAGGAAAAGGAGAAGCCTCTTGTGTGTTTTTTAAAAAAGACCGATTTGATCTCCTACAATCCAATACCTTCTGGTTGTCTGAAACGCCTAATCAGGTTTCTTTGGGATGGGATGCTGCGTGCAACCGAGTATGTACTTATGTTTTATTGAAAGACAAAAAAAGTAAGCAATTCCTTTGGGTATTCAACACGCATTTGGATCACAAAGGTCAGGAAGCTCGTACCAAAGGGATTCAGCTTATTTCAAAAACCATAGCCGAGCTAAATACTAAAAATTACCCCGTTATTTTTATGGGCGATTTCAATACGACTCCCAACGAGAGTAGAATTTTGGAATTGAAAAAAGTGATGGAAGATGCCAGAGAACTATCCCAAGAAAAACCTTTTGGACCCGAGGGAACTTTTAATGGATTTCGTTATGATGTGGCGGTGAAAGACCGAATTGATTATATCTTTTTGTCAAAAAATAGCGGGTTGACGGTTCAAAAATATGCGGTTTTGACTGATGCTAAAGACTTGCGCTATCCTTCGGATCATTTTCCAGTTTATGTAGAATTAGTAGCTAACAAGAAAAAACAGAAATGAAGTACCCCATTACTATAATTGTTTTTCTTTTGTTTTGGAGTGTTTCCTTAAACAGTCAAAATCAAAAAGAAACTAAAAAAAGAAAATCTCTAGTTTCAATGATTCAGCCTAAAGCTACTGATTTGGTCATTTCCCGAAGTGACTATAAGGACAAACTTTATGGTTTTTGGTTAGGACAATGCATTGCCAATTGGACAGGTTTGGTTACCGAGATGGACAAAATAGGCGATATCGGGGAGATCAAAACGGGTAAATTTTATACCCGATTGGATTGGGGAAAACCAGATCAGCCAAGTATTTGGGGACAAGGTGTGCCGAGCGATTTGTCTAAAAACATCGATTTTGTTTTTGTAGGTCCTGAGGGCATTTGGGGTTCCGATGATGATACCGACATCGAGTATATCTACCAAGAACTTCTTTATACCAAGCAAAAATCAATCCTTTCAGGCGAAGATATAAGAGAGGGATGGTTGCGGCATATTAAAAAAGAAGAGGAAAATTATTTGTGGGTTTCCAACCAAAAAGCATTTGATTTAATGCAACTTGGAATGATTCCTCCCGCTACTGGAGATCCAAAGAATAATCCTGAATACGAAATGATTGACGCACAATTGACCACCGAAATTTTTGGTTTTTTTGCGCCATCAAGACCAGACATTGCTCTAAAAATGGCCAAACTTCCCATTCAAAATACCGCTAGATACGACTCCGAATGGATTGCTAATTTTTATGTGTCTATGTATGCTTTGGCTTCTGTTGCTGATACCAAAAAATCAAATAAGGACAGTATTCTTTGGATGGCTGAGGTTTCGAAAAAGCAACTTCCTAAAGATTCGTATGCTAGCAAAATGTATGATTTTGTAAAAAGCAGGTATTTGGAAAACATACCTTGGGAACAAACCCGAGATGAGATATACCAACGCTATCAAGTCGAACAAAAAGACGGGTACGATATGACTTCAAAGAATCGGTATTGCAATGGCTGCTTTGCTTCTGGAATTAATTTCGCCTCGAGTTTAATCAGCCTTTTTTATGGAGAAGGCAATATCGTCGAAACAATCAAGATAGGAACATTAGCAGGTTGGGATTCTGATAATCCTACAGCTACTTGGGGAGGTTTATTAGGATTTATGTTGGGTAAAGAAGGTATTGAAAAAGCCTTTAATCGAAAGTTTTCAAATCAATTTAATATTCACAGAACCCGAATGGGATTCCCAAACAACGGCATCGACACTTTTGAAAATATGGCTCAAAAAGGAATTGAAATTATCGATAGAGTTGTTCAAGAAGAAAGTAAAGGAAGCGTCGATTATAAAAAGAATGTGTGGATTATTCCACAACTAAATAAGTACTAAAAAAATGAAAAAGGTAATACTACTGCTATTTTTGGGGTGCAATGTGCTGGTTTTTGCACAATCCAAGAATATCGATCAAAAAGTCGAGGCGTTATTGCGACAAATGACTTTGGAAGAAAAAATAGGACAGCTCAATCAATATACAGGTGATAATGCTGCTACTGGCCCTATCACCATTAATCCCAACAAAAAAGCCGAAATCAAACAAGGACTAATCGGTTCTATGTTGAATATTTTGGGAACCAAATATACGCGTCAATACCAAGAATTGGCCATGCAATCGCGTTTGAAAATTCCGTTGTTATTTGGTCAAGACGTCATTCACGGATACAAAACCACCTTCCCTATTCCTTTGGCTGAAGCCGCTTCATGGGATTTAGAAGCCATGGAACTTTCGGCAAGAATTGCGGCTATAGAAACAGCGGCTGCTGGAATTCACTGGACGTTTGCGCCTATGGTCGATATTTCTAGAGATCCAAGATGGGGTCGTGTGATGGAAGGTGCTGGAGAAGATACGTATTTGGGTTCTAAAATTGCTTATGCAAGAGTTAAAGGTTTTCAAGGAAATTTAGGAGACGTTACTTCGGTGATGGCTTGTGTAAAACACTTTGCGGCCTATGGTGCTGCGGTGGGCGGACGCGACTATAATTCGGTAGATATGAGTGATCGAATGTTGTGGGAAACCTACTTGCCTCCTTTCAAAGCGGCTTTAGATGCGGGTGCAGCTACATTTATGAATTCGTTTAATGACTTGAACGGAATTCCAGCCACTGGCAATGCCTATTTGCAACGCGATATCCTTAAAGGGAAGTGGAATTTTAAAGGTTTCGTAGTTTCAGACTGGGGCTCTATTGGCGAAATGGTCAATCACGGTTATGCAAAAGATAATAAAGAAGCAGCATTGGCAGCGATTACAGCGGGTAGCGATATGGATATGGAAAGCAATGCCTATCGTTATCATTTAGCACAATTGGTAAAAGAGAAAAAAGTGCCAATGGCTTTGATTGATGATGCGGTAAAACGGATACTGCGCAAGAAATTTGAGTTGGGATTGTTCGATGATCCGTTCAAATTCAATAATGAAGAACGCGAACAAAAAGCTTTAAACAATCCAGAACATCGAAAAGTGGCTAGAGCAATGGCGGCCAAAAGTATTGTTTTGTTGAAAAACGAAAAAGGAATTTTACCACTTTCAAAATCGACCAAAACCATTGCATTCATTGGTCCTTTGGTGAAAGAATACAAACAAAATATGGGCTTTTGGTCCGTAGAATTACCCGAATTGGATTATACCAAAGAGATTGTTTCGCAGTGGGATGGATTGCAAAATAAAGTTGGTAAAGAGACACAACTCTTGTATGCCAAAGGTTGCGACATCGAAGGTGACAATACAAAAGGTTTTGCAGAGGCTATTGCCGTGGCCAATCAAGCAGATGTGGTGATTTTGAGCATTGGCGAACGAAGAGATCAAAGTGGTGAGGCCAAAAGCCGTAGCAATTTGCGTCTGCCAGGAGTTCAAGAAGAATTAGTAAAAGCCATTCAAGCTACGGGCAAACCAGTAGTAGTGTTGATCAATGCGGGTAGACCACTTATTTTTAATTGGACAGCAGATCAAGTGCCTGCTATTTTATATACTTGGTGGTTGGGTTCTGAAGCGGGGAATGCCATTGCCGATGTGTTGTTTGGGGATTACAATCCTTCAGGAAAATTGCCAATGTCTTTTCCTAGAGAAGAAGGACAAATTCCAATTTATTACAATCACTTCAATACCGGAAGACCAGCGCCGAACGAAACGGCTACGAATTATGTTTCGGCTTATATCGACTTAAAAAACAGTCCGAAGTTTCCTTTTGGTTACGGATTGAGTTATACTACTTTCAAGTACTCCGATTTGCAACTGTCTAAAAAAGTAATGAAAAAAAATGAAACCATTACAGTTTCTTTTACCCTTACCAACACTGGAAAATTCGATGGAGAAGAAGTGGTGCAATTGTATCTAAAAGATCAAGTGGGTAGTGTAGTGCGTCCGGTAAAAGAGTTGCGTGATTTTCAAAAAGTGTTTTTAAAAGCAGGAGCTTCGCAAAAGATTACGTTTACTGTAGATAAAGAAAAACTAGCTTTTTATAATGCCAAATTAGAATGGGCGCCTGAACCGGGTGCATTCGAAGTGCAATTAGGAGCTTCATCCGCAGATATTCGCTTGAAAGACAATTTTGAATTATTACAATAACCTTTTAAATAAATGAAAATGAAAAATCTATTTTTTTTACTTGTAATGCCTTTTATCCTTTTCGCTCAAACAAAAAAAGATACCATCAGAGTATATTATTTGGGAGGGCAATCTAATATGGAAGGCTTTGGCTATGTGAAAGAGTTACCAGATGCCTTACACAAAAAAAACAACAAAGCATTTATTTATCAAGGCAATCCAGTGGGTGATAATGATGCCAATGGCGGTTTAGGAAAGTGGGCCGTTTTGCAGCCTGGTCACGGAACGGGTTTTGCTTCGGATGGCAAAAACAACACGCTTTCTGACCGATTTGGGGTTGAGCTTTCGTTTGTTCAAAAATTACAAGAGGAATATCCCAATCAAAAGATTGCCATTATAAAATATGCCCGAAACGGTTCAGCAATTGATAGTAGCGGAAACAATTTTTATGGCTCTTGGGAGCCTGATTTTAGAAGAGTAAAAAATCAATACGATTTTTTTTTAAAAACAGTGCAAGCAGCTATGGCTGTTAAAGATATCAACGGCGATGGTGTTGAAGACGTCTTAGTGCCTAGCGGAATTCTTTGGATGCAAGGAGAAAGCGATGCTGATAAAACGGAGCAAATTGCGAACCACTATTATGACAATTTGAAACGATTGATGCAACTCATTCGTGCCGCTTTTAGAAACAATGATTTACCTATCGTCATCGGAAAAATATCCGATTCTGGAGATGATACCGATGGAAAAGTTTGGGGTTTTGGAGAATTAGTCCAATACGGACAAGAAAAATTTGCCCTTACGGAACCCAACGTGCGTATTGTGCGAAGCACCTCCAAATACCTTTACTCAGATAAATACCATTACAAAAGCGAGGGATATATAGATTTGGGAAAAGAATTTGCCAAAGCCATTGTAAATCTTAACAAGAAAGATAACAATCACCCAGAAATGCAACACCATTAGTACAATTCAAATAGAGGATAATAATTAAATTTTATTATGCTGTAAAACATAAAGTTACATTTTCTTATTGATACTTGTGACCTTCGATTTGTAACTAATGCTAAATTCTAACATGAATGCTAACAAATAACTTTTACATATATGAAAAAAATAATACTATTATTTGTTTTATTAGTTGGGTTGCTTTCGTTTTCTCAAACTGACGCCACAACTGAAAAAAGAATTCAGTCATTAGTAAAAAAAATGACGCTCCAAGAAAAAGTGAGTTTATTACACGGTAATTCTAAGTTTTATGTTTCCGATATTAAACGATTGGGCATACCAGAATGGGCTTTGTCCGATGGACCCCACGGCGTGCGTGCCGAAATAAACCGACACAATTGGCAATATGCTGGTTGGAAAGATGATGCAGTAACTTGTTTCCCTCCCGGTACTGCTATGGCCGCCACTTGGAATTTAGATTTGACTGCCCAACGAGGTTACGTTTTAGGTGAAGAAGCCCGATTTAGAAAAAAAGACGTGCTCTTAGGACCAGGCATCAATATTATTAGAAGTCCATTATGTGGAAGAAATTTTGAGTATTTAAGTGAAGATCCTTTTTTAATTTCTCAATTGACGGTTAGCTATATTAAAGCTTTGCAAAGCAAAGATGTGGCGGCTAGTGTAAAACATTTTGCTGCGAATAATCAAGAAGACAATCGATTTGTGATAGATGTAACGATGAGCGATAGGGCTTTGCACGAAATTTATTTGCCTGGTTTTAAAGCTGCAGTTATGGACGCAAAAGTGTTAACCGTGATGGGCGCTTACAATAAATTTAGAGGCGATTATTGCACGGAGAATTTGTTGTTGGGACGAACTATTTTGCGTGACTTGTACCAATTCAAAGGCGTTTATATGTCGGATTGGGATGCGACTCACAGTACAGTCAATGCGGCTTTGGCTGGATTGGATTTAGAAATGGGAACTAATAAAACCAATTATAACGAATGGTATTTTGCGGATCCTTTAATTAAAGCCGTGCAAGAAGGCAAAGTAAAAGAAAGTGTGGTAGATGAAAAAGTAGCCAATGTGTTGCGAGTGATGATTAAAACAAAAGTTTTAGATCCCAAAAACAGAATCAAAGGAAGCGTGAATACCAAAGAACACCAAGCGTTGGCGTATCAATCGGCAGTGGAATCTATAGTTTTATTAAAGAACGAAAAACAGCTGTTGCCTTTGCCAATGAATGACTTGAAATCGGTGGCGGTTATTGGAGATAATGCGACCAGAAAGCATTGCGGTGGCGGATTGAGTTCCGAAATCAAGCCTTTATACGAAATCACACCATTGGAAGCGATTACCAATAAGTTCGGAAACCAATTGCAAATTAATTATGCGCAAGGCTACAATAAGCAATCTTCACCAGGAGAAGGCAGCAACAAAGGACAACTAAATTCTGATTTTGTCGATTGGAAATTAATCGATGAAGCAGTGGCTCAAGCCAAAAAATCCGATGTGGCGATTGTTTTTGCAGGATTAAATCACGATTTCGATTCGGAGTCGTTTGATAGAATTCATATGCGTTTGCCTTATGGACAAGAAACCTTAATTCAAGAAGTAACCAAAGCCAATCCCAAAACTATCGTGGTAATCATTGCAGGTTCTCCTTTAGAATTATCAGGAATTCAGACACGTGTTCCTTCAATTGTATGGGCGTGGTACGGCGGAATGGAAGCTGGAAATGCTGTGATGGATGTGTTGAGCGGAAAACAATATCCTTCTGGAAAATTACCCATCACTTTGCCAGTAAGTTTACAACAATCACCCGATGTTACTTTAGGGAATTATCCGGGAAGAGACCTAAAAGTGAAGTATGAAGAAGATATTTTGGTTGGCTACAGATGGTATGACACCAAGAAAATTGAACCACTTTATCCTTTCGGCTTTGGATTGTCGTATACTTCATTTGCAATTTCCAATGTGGGAACAGATAAAAAAACCTTCGATATAAACGATACGGTTACGCTAAAATGTACCATCAAAAACACAGGACAACTTGAAGGAGCAGAAGTACTTCAGTTGTATGCTAGTCAACCCGTTTGTTCGGTGCTTAGACCTCAAAAAGAATTAAAAGCTTTTGAAAAAGTAGTATTGAAAGCGGGCGAACAAAAAGAAGTTGCGCTTAAAGTCAAGATAAAAGATTTGGCTTTTTATGAAGAAAAAAATGCCAATTGGAAAGTAGAACCAGGAGAATTTGTTTTTCATTTAGGCACTTCTTCAAAAGAAATTGTAAATGCTGTAAGCATCCAAGTTAAATAAACCATTAAGATTTCTGATAAAAACAAAGAGCGATACTTTCTGTAGGAGAGTATCGCTCTTTTGGTAAATACACGCTCCACTCCTACTCCAATTTGCTATCCGTTGACTAAATTCTTCTCACAAAAAATCCCCCTCCCCGAGTTCCAACAACGCTACTAGACAGCAAGTAATCTTACTAGTTTTCTATTTTGGGCATGCCCCCGAGACACACCACCTTGCTACACCACACCAACCTGCTCCACGGGGTCGGGCTATCCATTATATCTTTGCTGGCTCAAAGAACCGCCAGCAAAGGATGCCATTCCTATCCCTCATGCGAAGTTAGAAGACGGGATTTGTTTTTTGAATTTGAATTTGAAATTATTCAGATTGCATACCATTATTACAGAAAATTTTTATATTTTTTGATAAAAAAATAATATATTTGAAAAAAAATTAAGTGAAGCAAACCTTCGCTTATACAACCAAATATAGTTGTATATACGAAGGTTTGTTTCGTGTATATGCTAGTTAGCGGCAATTTACTAAAACACACAACTTAAATATAATTAAACAACTTGCTTAAAAGTAACACTTTAAGAAACACACCCCGAGTTGAAAAAATATAAAAAATATAAAAAATTAAACAATTATTAAATTTTTTTGTTAATTTCATCATAGTAAAACTTTACTCTATGAAAAAACTATTATTCTTAACGCTTGGAATTTTATTTCTACAAAGTACATTAAACGCCCAAACCAGTGGTATTTATATGTATGGAACCACCTCCGAAGGAGGAGCTAATGGTCTTGGAACCATTTATAGAGTGGATCAATATGGTAACAATTATCAGAAAGTCTATGATTTTGCAGATAGTACTGGTGGTAATCCCGCAGCGGGATTAACATTGGCAAAGGGAAAGTTATATGGCGCTACCCTTTCTGGAGGGACATTGGTAAATGGTGCCACTGATGTTTTGGGGAGTTTTTTCTCTTTCGACCCTATTACCAATACCTTCACGGTTATAAAATACCTCGATAACCTTTCCACTATTGGATGGGTTATTAAGGATGCTCCAATATTGGCATCAAACGGTTTGCTGTATGGACATAGTGAAGCTTCCTATCTAAGTCCTATAGCATTTAATGGTTATGGAAAATTATTTTCATATAATCCTGTAACAGGTGTTTTTAATACAATTGCCACAATGGATGGTATTACAGGTATTGTAGAATCAAAATTAATGCAAGCTTCCAATGGAAAAATATACATGATCTCTAAAGATGGAGGAACTTATAAAAAAGGATCTGTAATGACTTATGATATTACATCAGGCAACATTACCACCCTGTTTAGCTCTAGAGGACACAGCCCTATCACTGAACCAATCCCTTGGCCAGATGACTTTGAGCAAGCTAGAAATAATCCCTTATTTGAAGCGAGTAATGGGAAGGTTTATTTAACCTCTCAAATTGGAGGAGTAGGAAATACTGGAACATCAAGGAGTTTTAACTTATCATCGGGTACAGGAGGGACAATTATCAAGGAATTTACTCAGGCGGTGGCTGGTGAAGGGATTTACCCTTCAGGTGGTTATTTAGAACTTGGAGGTTTTATATATGGCGCTACTTTCAAAGGAACAACCCTAGTTGATAGTTATGGAACTTTTTATAAAATAAATTTAAGCACATCTGAAATTACCTTTATTAAAACCTTAGATATTTCGGAAGGTGAAAATCCAGTAGGCACATTTGTTAAAAGTCCTTCAGCAAATCGTATTTATACAACTTGTAGATTAGGAGGAGCACATGGTAAAGGTACAATTTTAGAATATAATTTAACTACAAATATCTTTACTGTAAAACACTCGTTTAATACTGCCGATGGTATTAAACCTGAAAGAAATGGGCTTACAGTAGTTGATCACTCCACTTTGGGTGTTAAGGATGTAGTACTCGATAATGGGGTAGCGCTCTACCCTAATCCAGCTAGCAATTCATTTACTGTTGGAATGGAAAATATCGAATCCATCGAAATTTTCAATCTTTTGGGTCAAAAAGTGCAAACTGCTAAAAATACGAATACTGTAAATATTGAAAATTTAGCAAAAGGGGCTTATATTGTAAATGTAAATTCTCAAAATAAAACATATACTGCGAAACTGGTAAAAGACTAAGCAGCAAGTTCGATTAGTCATTCTAAGTAAGAGTGACTAATCGTTTTATGTTACTATTTTATCCATTAGTACTAGAATGCTATATTTATAACTTACTATTTATGAAATTTTAAAACTATGAAAAAACTATTATTCTTAACGCTTGGAATTTTATTTCTACAAAGTACATTAAACGCCCAAACCGAAGGTATTTATATGTATGGAACCACCTCCGAAGGCGGAACTAATGGACTTGGAACCATTTATAGAGTGGATCAATATGGTAACGATTATCAGAAAGTCTATGATTTTCAAGAAAGTACTGGCGGTAATCCCACAGCGGGATTAACATTGGCAAACGGAAAGTTATATGGCGCTACCCTTTCTGGAGGGACATTGGTAAATGTTGCCACTGCTGTTGTGGGGAGTTTTTTCACAGTCTGACGTCAGGCTTTGAAAAAACACTTTTTTTTAATATTCATTTTATAAAACTTGAATCATTCCGTTTTATGCCATGTTAGATTTGGGTGTGTTTTAGATAATTTGAACTAAATGAGCTTTAAATAAGTCGTTTTTTTAAAAATAATTACTCCGACCGGTTCATGTTATTAATATTTTTTGTAACCTTCGAGTGTTAACCCTTTAAAATCTATTTCTTATGAAATCAATTTCAAAACCAATTGTTATGTTATTATTTGCAGCTATAGTACCCTTACTTTCGTCTGCGCAAATCATTAAGGAGAAAGTTTATTTTCCGGCAGGTGAATCTTCAACTCTAATTGATGGAGAGTTAAAAGGTGGTCAAACTATTGATTATGTAGTTTCAGGTAAACAAAGTCAAAAGCTAGAGGTTACTATCAATTCGTCGTCGAACGCTGCTTGTTTTAATATACTGCTACCAGGACCAGAAGAGATGTCGGTTTTTAATAGTCAACTTGATGGAACTAAAGCCTCAATGAATCTTGATAAAAGTGGAAATTATACAATTAGAGTTTACCAAAAGAAAAGCTCTCAAATATTTTTTAGTTTAAAAATTGCTTTGTTGGCTGGGCGAGTTTCTGAAAGTTATGACGCAAAAGTTTCAGGAACCAATTTTAACGCAACCGGACAATTACGTTCGGTTTTAGGTTCTACCTCCATGAAGTGCGATTTTGGAGTAATTCGTTATACTAACGGAGGTGAAGTGCATGTAACAATGAAAGGAAGAGGTAAAAGAATTTTTGTTTTTACTGATGGGGAATGGAGCTGTAAATCAAGCAAATGCAAACTTACATATGGTAAAATTAAGGAGGATGAGTGGGAAGTAGTTTGTAATGGAAAAGAAAAATATTATATTCCCGAAGGAGTTATATATGGAGGATAACCTGGATATACAAACAAAAAGTACACATTCAGCTTATTAGACTACAACCAAAAGTTTGAACGAATTTTTTATTTAATAATACTTTAAATCTATGAAAAAACAATTAGCAACATTGGCAATCCTTGCAGGACTAACACTAGTTTCTTGCAACAAAACAACAAAAGAGGCTGAAACAACAGTTACAGAAACGGCAAAAGACACTACTAATTTATTGGTAGGTTCTTGGGTACGCCCTAACCCTATTAATGATAAAGAAGTTGAAGGTTTCACTATGAAAAGCGATGGATCTGCTGAATCAATCAATATGGCAACTTTGCTCTATAAAAAATGGTGGCAAGAAGATGGGAAATTAATACTAATTATGGAAAGTGTTGGAAATGGTACCTCAAGTATAGATACCATGCGATATGACATTGTAAAAAATACAGCTACAGAGTTGGAATTGAAAATGGGAGACTACACAGATAAATATACCAGACAATAAAACTGCCGCTAACACACGCTACAAGCAATTTGGGTATTAGGCTTAATTTGAAATTGGTTTTGTGTTTTAAAAATTAGTTTTTAACCGAGAGTTTTAGGCTTTCTTAATCCCAAACTGCTTGTAGCGCGATAACGTTGGAGGTAATTGGACCGTGCCACTTAGACTACGACGTTTTTTCACAATGAATTTTCGGGATATTTTTTTGGGATGTTTAGAAGAATAAAGCATTTAGGCTTCAAGTCTTTCGATTGGGAATCGTAGAAAGTTCACTTTCAATACGTTTGACAACGTAAAAGACTTGGCTAAGTTATCGAAAATAAATGACAAAGTCAATACTATATTTATTTTTGCTAACTTAAACATCACCAAAAAAATAGAGCCCTAAAACCCCTATTATTGACTTCGCCTAGCAGGCTTGCTAAGCGCAATAAATAATTGGTTTCATTGAATAGCATTGTGTTGAAAAAAAAAAAAGAGAGGAGTAGTCTATCCAACTCCGTTACTTAATTAAGCGATGGTTGTGCATAATTAAGTAACTACCCCCAACAGCGGCTATGCAAAATGCCTTCCGCTTTTTTAGATAAAAATAGTACAAATTAAAAAATTTGGCTATTTTAGCTATCATTAGTGAAGCGGCGAAAGAAGGCACTTCGCATAGCCGCAAACGTTAGGGTGTATAGCTCCGTTGAAAAGACACAGCCGACATCAACCAGAAGTTTTGCAACTGAAAAAATAATAAAGAACTAGCTAGCGTGCCGACGCAAATCAAGCTCAGAATCTGACATCGAAATGCGAAAGACAAGCAAATGTGAATCACTTTGCGGAAAACAGAAAGCGGAAAAATTTTTCACTTTTTTTTGAGTTTTAATAGAAAAACATAATTCTGACGACAAACACAAAACAGAAAAGCAACCGAAATTGAAACGTGGAAAAGTTGCCGACATTGGACTGGAAAATTGGAACGGATGAACTTTGGTGCTTTTCAAACGTGTCGCTACACACCCTAACACACGCTACAAGCGATTTGGGCAATTGGTTTAATGGGAAAATTGGTTTGTAATTGGAAGTTTTGGCTAATCAGAAAAATAACGCTAATTTAGGCCCAAACCGCGTGTAGCGCGGGAACGTTAGGGTGTATAGCTCCGTTGAAAAGACACAGCCGACATCAACCAGACGTTTTGCAACTGAAAAAATAATAATGAACTAGCTAGCGTGCCGACGCAAATCAAGCTCAGAATCTGACATCGAAATGCGAAAGAAAAGCAAATGTGAATCACTTTGCGGAAAACAGAAGCGGAAAAATTTTTCGTTTTTATTTTGAGTTTTAATGGAAAAACATCATTCTGACCACAAACAGAAAACAGAAAAGTTACCGAAATTGAAAACGTGGAAAAGTTACCGACATTGGACTGGAAAATTGGAGCGGATGAACTTTGGTGCTTTTCAAACGTGTCGCTACACACCCTAACACACGCTACAAGCGATTTGGGCAATTGGCTTTATCTGAAAATTGGTTTTGTATTTGGAAGTTTTGGCTTATCCGAAAAATAACGCTAATTTAGTCCCAAACCGCGTGTAGCGCGGGAACGTTATAGGGCAGTTGAGCCGAAATTACGCAGGCAAATCCAATTTGAAAATAAACAGTTGTTTCCACCGCAAATTTACAAAGCAGAAGCGTGAAAATTGGAAGCGCCAGCAAACGTTGAAAATAGTATTCTAACGACAAGAAGACGAAAAACGGAAGTGTGAAAATAGAAGTGTGAAAACGGAAGTGTGAAAAACGAAACTTACCAAGAGAAACTTGAAAAGCAGGCTCTAAAGAAAGTGAACAGACGAAGCAAACCTGAAATTGGGACTCTCCTACTCTAACGTGAAAAATGAAAAAGTGTGAAAGCTGGAATTGGCCAACAGAAGCGTGAACAATTTGCGGTTTAATAGTAATTTCGACTAAACAACCGCCCTATAACACACGCTACAAGCAAGCTGGGCAATTGGCTTAATTTGAAAATAGTTTGTATTTGATACATTTGTTTTTAACCGAAAGATTACGCATCTTTAATCCCAGCCTGCGTGTAGCGCGGGAACGTTGTGTGCTAGTTTAAGATAAAATCATCTAAATAAGAAATAATTAATAAAAACAAATAAATGAAAGTATTCATAAGTTGGTCAGGTGAAAGAAGCAGACAAGTTGCAGAATTATTAAATAATTGGATTCAATGTGTACTACAAGCAGTAGACCCTTGGCTGTCGAGCAAAGATATAGATAGAGGCTCTCTTTGGTTTTCTGAAATCACTAGTCAATTGTCAAATACTCATAATGGAATTGTATGTTTAACAAAATCAAACTTAAACAAGCCTTGGATTTTATTCGAATCAGGAGCTTTAGCGAAAGGTTTATCTTCAAATAGAGTATATACTTTTTTAATTGATTTAAATTCAAATGATATTAAAGATCCCTTAGCACAATTCAATCATACAACTCCAACAAAAGAGGGTGTATATCAATTAATAAGAACAATAAATAATGGGTTGGAAGATAAATCTCTAAAAGAAAATATTTTATTAAATGTTTTTGATACTTATTGGCCTCAATTTGAAACTGATTTTAAATTAATCTTGAAAAACACAAAAGATGAAGAAGTTCTTGAGGTTAGACCCAAAGATGATATTCTAAATGAAATTTTATATTCAGTTCGAGGAATGGATAAAAGATTGAGAGTATTAGAAGATGTAGACACCATAAACAAGATAAGTTATAATAACTCAAGTAGAAAAAGAAATGGAAGCTATAGTAATGTAATAAAAGTGCCATTAGAAGAATTCGGCATTAATCCTAAAACCTTACACAACTTAAAATCTTATAATATTAATACTTTAGAAGATTACATTAAAATTGAAAGCGAAAATTCAATAAAATTACCAGAAAGTATCAGAAAAGAGATTCATACAATTATGGATATTGTTGCTTAAAAAACCAGCACACAACACACGCTACAAGCAATTTGGGCATTTGGCTTAATGGGAAATTTGGTTTGTATTTGGAAGATTTGGCAAATCCGAAAGATAACGCTGATTTAATCCCAAACTGCTTGTAGCGCGAGAACGTTAGCAGCAATGCTAAAAAATGAACTAATAGCAAAAATATATTTTAAATAATGAAAATTGATTCTTTAAATTTAGATTACTATTCTGGCTTTTTAGGAGAAAAAGAAATTAGATTTTATACTAATTCTCAAGAAGTTGTCTTTAAAAAAAACATTAAAGAATACGAGAAAGATAAATATTGTGAAATTCAATTAGAACAAGGAGAAAATAACATATATTTTTTTAGTCTTTGGGAAGGATATTTTGATTCATTTGTAAGAGAACTTATCGTTCGTAAAAAAGAATATCAAGAATTGCCAAATTTTATAAAAAACTGGTATGAATGTAAAGGCTGGCGAGATATTGAATCAATTGAAGATTTAATTACTGAAAATGAACTTGAATGGTTAATAAGTTTAGTTCCTGAAATAAATGAACAACATAAACAAAATTTACAAGAAAGTGTCTGGGATTATGATTGTATAAATGATTTGTTGGAGTTTTTTATTTTTATAAAAAATAATTCTTGGGAATTAAGAATATGTGAAGAATAAAAATTGGGAAAACAAGCACTACTGCTAACACACGCTACAAGCAATTTGGGTATTAGGCTTAATTTGAAATTGGTTTTGTATTTGGAAGATTTTGCAAATCCGAAGAATGGGCTTAATTTAGTCCCAAACTGCTTGTAGCGCGGGAACGTTAGTAGCAAGACTACGATTCCGTTTCTTCAAGGTAATCCCAATGTGTTGGTTTTTTATTATCAACTTTTTTTTCTTTGTTTTGCGTTAGCCTCCAAATGTTATTTTTATAAACACCCGTAGTTTCCCATCCTTCTCTTTCTGGCGCACCAATACCACTTGGTTTGTGGTAAACTTTTATTTTTGTATTTTCAGGAGGTTTTTGAAATAATATATTTTTCATTTTTAATAATATTTAGTTTTTAATAATCCGTCCAGCTACTAACAGCTAGTACAACCCAGCAGTAGTATTGGTGATTAATTGTTTTATTTGTGTGTATTTGGTTTGATTTTCGCTTATCCGAAGCACAACGCTAGCTTTCTACTGCCGTGCTGTACTAGCAGGACGTTGGAGGTAATTGGACCGTGCCACTTAGACTACGACGTTTTTTCACAATGAATTTTCGGGATATTTTTTTGGGATGTTTAGAAGAATAAAGCATTTAGGCTTCAAGTCTTTCGATTGGGAATCGTAGAAAGTTCACTTTCAATACGTTTGACAACGTAAAAGACTTGGCTAAGTTATCGAAAATAAATGACAAAGTCAATACTATATTTATTTTTGCTAACTTAAACATCACCAAAAAAATAGAGCCCTAAAACCCCTATTATTGACTTCGCCTAGCAGGCTTGCTAAGCGCAATAAATAATTGGTTTCATTGAATAGCATTGTGTTGAAAAAAAAAAAGAGAGGAGTAGTCTATCCAACTCCGTTACTTAATTAAGCGATGGTTGTGCATAATTAAGTAACTACCCCCAACAGCGGCTATGCAAAATGCCTTCCGCTTTTTTAGATAAAAATAGTACAAATTAAAAAATTTGGCTATTTTAGCTATCATTAGTGAAGCGGCGAAAGAAGGCACTTCGCATAGCCGCAAACGTTAGGGTGTATAGCTCCGTTGAAAAGACACAGCCGACATCAACCAGACGTTTTGCAACTGAAAAAATAATAATGAACTAGCTAGCGTGCCGACGCAAATCAAGCTCAGAATCTGACATCGAAATGCGAAAGACAAGCAAATGTGAATCACTTTTCGGAAAACAGAAAGCGGAAAAATTTTTCGTTTTTATTTTGAGTTTTAATGGAAAAACATAATTCCGAAGACAAACAGAAAACTGAAAAGTTACCGAAATTGAAACATGGAAAAGTTGCCGAAATTGGACTGGAAAATTGGAACGGATGAACTTTGGTGCTTTTCAAACGTGTCGCTACACACCCTAACACACGCTACAAGCGATTTGGGCATTTTGGCTTAATGGGAAAATTGGTTTGTATTTGGAAGTTTTGGCTAATCAGAAAAATAACGCTAATTTAGTCCCAAACCGCGTGTAGCGCGGGAACGTTAGGCGCAAGCAAAAAACACGACAATGATAACAGACAAACCATGGATATCTGGACCAAGAGAATTACTTGTTCACGGAATACAGCATTTAGAACTTAATACTGGTTTTGATAATCGTATTGCAATGATTTCAATTGACAATTCTGTTGAATTGACAATAAAAACTTATCTGGGATTACCGAAAAGAATTACCAAAATTGAAGGCTTAACTAGAAAGCGCTTTGAAGAAGTAATTTCCTCATTTCCAAATTTGTTAGATGGTTTAGAAGAATTCGCAAATGAAAAACTAAATGGAATTGACCTTGGTGATATAGAATGGTTTCATCGTTTGCGAAATCAGCTTTATCATGATGGTAATGGAATTACAGTAGAAAAAGAAAAGGTTGAAACTTATGCAGAAATTGCCAAAATCTTATTTGAAAATTTATTTGGTATTCAAATTGAACAATCTGGTGATGAATTCATAAATCATAACTTAACAGGCGAGTTTATTAAAATTTGGGCTGACTTAGAAAAGTTAACTTCATTTACAGCTGATGATGGTAGAAGAATTTTACCGCTTGAAAGGTTTAGAATTTTAGCTGAAAAAGGAGAACTTTCAAATAGTCAAGCACAAAGGTTAGATGAAATAAGACGATTCAGAAATAACTTAGTTCATGGAATGACTTTACCAACCAAAAATGAATTAAAAAAGGTTGTGGAAGATTTAAAAAGTATTTACAGAAGCGTACAGAACATTGCCAGCGCCTAACAGCCGTTTCTCGCAATTGCGAATTTTGTGGTAAGTTCACGTTTGCGTTTCGCAAGAATTTTTATCTTTAACAGAAAATAATTCGTTCCGAAGTTCGCAACTGACGAGAAGCGGCGGAACGTTATGCCTCAGTTTAGAGAACCGAAACAAAGAAGACAATGAGAATAAAACATAAATATTCAGAAAAACACACATCTGACCCTTCTGTGGCTTTAGAGCATTGGCACGAAAATTATTATCCAAACAAAAAGTATTTGAATTATGAATTCTATGATGTGCCAAAAATTGTTGATTTATACGAAATAAATATCCAAAATAGTGAACCAATTTTTCTAAAATCAACGTTTGAATATTTTGCAAAACAGATGATCCAAAGCGAACCTCATAAATATATTTACAAGCCTTTAGCTGAAAATAGACTTGACGAACATTTGATGCCGACAAATAAACTAAATCAATCATTTTTATTTCGATTTGAAAACATTTCAAAAAGCCTACCCACACCAAAAGAAATAGTACAAAAAATAATTAATTCGACTATATCAAAATGGTCTTTTAAAGCATTTGGTATATTGTTTACAATCATATTTTTGCCTATCGTGTCATTAATTATTTGGGATTTATATAGAGTTGAATTAATAAAATATTGGAAATTTATATTTTCGTAAAACATAATAATTATTTAAAAATACTTCCGACTTTAAAAACGGTGAGGAAGCGAAACCGAAAATTGAAACGTGAATATTGGAATAAATAAAAAACCGAAGGCATAACAGCTACTACAACGGATTTGGGCATTGGGCTTAATGGGAAAATGGTTTTGTACTTGGCAGTTTAGTGATAACCGAAAAATAAATCTTAATTTAGTTCCCAAACCCGCTGTAGTACCAGAACGTTAGCGGTTATTTTAAGGACGACCCGTAAATTGACAAAATATATAAAATGAAAAGAACTAAATATATATTGACAGCGGTAACTTTTGGAGTTTTAATTCTACTGCTATTTTCCTGTGGCGACAATTCAAAAACGACAATCAAACAAACTGACAAGAATATTATGACGAAAAAATCAAACCCAGTAGTATATTTTGAAATTCCAGTGACTGACATTAACAGAGCAATAAAGTTCTACAATACTGTATTTCATTTTGACTTTGACAAAGAAAATATTGACAACAATGAAATGGCGTTATTTCCCTTTTCGGACGAAAACTCAGGAATTTCAGGAGCATTAGCAAAAGGAGAGATTTACAAGCCAACAAAAGACGGTGTTGTGATTTACTTTAAGACAGAAAATATTGATGAGACAATTGAAATGGCTATATCAAATGGTGGACAAATTTTATATCCCAAAACGGACAATGGAATTGGACTTGTTGCCGAATTTGAAGACACAGAAGGAAACAGAATTGCATTATATCAAACTAAATGACGACAGAAAAAACAACCGCTAACAGCAGTTTGGCAAAATGGCGGGTTCAGTGTTGAATTGAACATTCGGATTTCAAATAAACATTAGTGCTTAATTGAAAGTAAGTGCTTCTAAATCCGCCACTTCGCCAAGCTGCAAAACGTTAGGGTGTATAGCTCCGTTGAAACGTTAAATGAATGCAATAAAAAAATATTTTATAATTTGGTGGATACCAATAATTGGATATCTACTTCCTTTTTTAATTTATACGTTAGGAGCTATTTTAAAAAACGATGATGTTATTGACTTCGCTTTAATTGTGTTTTTCATAAACATATTAGCCAATTTTATTTCTTCAATTGTTCAAATTGCGATAAAGAAATGGTATTTCTTAGTTCCTCAAATTTTAATTTCAGGATTCTTATTTTATTATATTTCAATATTTTTCACATTTTCTCCTCCTGATTATTATGGAGCAAACAAAACAATTCCAAAGAATGTAAAAATTGAAAGTCCAATAGAAAGAGAAATTAATGAAAGTGATTTAGCCGCAAACGATTTTAAGTTAGCTTCTATTTCGCAACCTGGAATTTATAATTTTTGCACTAATTATCAACCTAAAGTAAATGGAATATTATATATCAAAGCATACGAAATCACCTCAAATGATAGATTATCAGAGGACAGAATAACTGAGCGGTCAAAAATTTTAATTGAAAATCAAACCGAAAAGCTATATTCTGGTGAATTTACAATTTATGAAGGCTCTTGGGGTGATAAATATGGCGCAAGAATTGAACTTTGGTTCAAACCAAAAAATGAAAAAGAATACAAAATCACAGAAAAAAATTATGTTGTAGAAGGCTGGATGCGCTAAAAAAACTGCTGGTAACACACGCTACAAGCAAGCTGGGCAATTGGCTCAATTTGAAAATAGTTTGTGTTTGATACATTTGTTTTTAACCGAAAGATTATGCATCTTTAATCCCAGCCTGCGTGTAGCGCGGGAACGTTGGCGGTAATGTTGTACCGAAAGACAAGAAATAAACCACATTATAGAAATAATTTTTGGAAAAATAATTAAAAATGCAGAAAACGGAAAGTAGAATTAAAATTATTGGAATATATCAAATCATTGGAGGTTTAATTGGATTAATTGCTACAATACCATTATTGGTTAAATTTGGGTTCACAAATGGAACGACATTTAAAATGTTTCTCCTGTTTTTATCATTGTATTCCTTTTCAGTATTTTGTGGTTATTTACTATTAAAAAAGCAATTTGAAAAAGGATTAAACTATTCAATTATAAACCAACTAATTCAAGTTTTAAGTTTTTCAATTTTGGGTTTTACTTTTAAATTTTACTCAGGTCTATTTCTTAGCTTAGGTTTGAATTTAACAACAGATGCTATTTTAACCTATAACTTTGGACTTACAACTTGGAATTTTAAGCTAATTTCCGAAAACGGAATAATTGAAATTAGTATTAATTTAGTTGCTCTGATTTTAATCAATATCGTATTTAACTTAAAAGAAAAATTGAAAGCCCAAAAAACGCAATCAATTAACAATAACTAACCAGTGAAACGAAAAACACTACCGCCAACAGCTACTACAACGGATTTGGGCATTGGGCTTAATGGGAAAATGGTTTTGTATTTGGCAGTTTAGCGATAACCGAAAAATAAATCTTAATTTAGAACCCAAACCCGCTGTAGTACCAGAACGTTAGCGGTCAGTTGCGAAAAAAAGTAGACGATTAAAATATCATTTGTGGAAAAAATTTTAAATATTTATTTTTATAATTTCTGTCTTTTAGACAGGAGTTTAGGGAAATTAATAACTGTGTATTTAAACCCTTTTGTCTGGATAAGTAATTTTAATAAAATCAGTTTGGGAACAAAAATGTTTTTTGAACATATGGAAAAAAATTTTCCGACATTTTTGAATTATTACAAATATGATGCTAGAGTAAAATTGTTTTTTATTCCTTTCTTGATTTTGGTTAACTCTTTTATTATTAATGTGGTTCTCCTAATTTTAAGAGTGAATTTAGCGAATAGTTATTTTGTCATTCTAATTATAAGTAGTTTAGTATCTTTAATAGAAGCGTTTATATTCGTATTTCAAGAGAATAAATTTTATAACTACCATAAAGAATTTAATAGAACTAAAAAATATGATTTTCCAATAATTACATTCATATCTATTATAGTAATATTTTGTCTTTGGATTTATTCCTTCTTAATTTAAAAAGTTTTAATGAAATGGAATAAGTAAAAACCTTCAGATTATAGCTGACTTTACAGTAAAAGAAGAAACGTAATAGAAATGAGTGTTGTAGTATGTAATTTTTTATAATAATTATATTTTGCCGAAATCAAGCAGTTTGGCGTTATATACTCAGAAAGAAAACAAAAAAATTAAAATAGAAAACGGAATATATAAAATAAACAACCGAACCGCTAACAGCTACTACAACGGATTTGGGCATTTGGCTTAATGGGAAAATGGTTTTGTATTTGGCAGTTTAGCGATAACCGAAAAATAAATCTTAATTTAGAACCCAAACCCGCTGTAGTACCAGAACGTTAGGGTGTATAGCTCCGTTGAAAAGACACAGCCGACATCAACCAGACGTTTTGCAACTGAAAAAATAGTAATGAACTAGCTAGCGTGCCGACGCAAATCAAGCTCAGAATCTGACATCGAAATGCGAAAGACAAGCAAATGTGAATCACTTTTCGGAAAACAGAAAGCGGAAAAATTTTTCGTTTTTATTTTGAGTTTTAATGGAAAAACATAATTCCGAAGACAAACAGAAAACTGAAAAGTTACCGAAATTGAAACATGGAAAAGTTGCCGACATTGGACTGGAAAATTGGAACGGATGAACTTTGGTGCTTTTCAAACGTGTCGCTACACACCCTAACACACGCTACAAGCGATTTGGGCAATTGGTTTAATGGGAAAATTGGTTTTGTATTTGGAAGTTTTGGCTTATCCGAAAATTAACGCTAATTTAGACCCAAACCGCGTGTAGCGCGGGAACGTTACCTGCTATTATAAAGACGATATATTAAAAAATGAAAGACACAGCCCTATACAAAAAATTACAGGAACTTGAGACAAAGGAATTTGGAGAAAAATCATTTCCGCTGTCAAATAACCTTTCAAATAACTTAATTCCAGTAGCAGAAATTCTTTCAAACAGAATTCCTTCATATATGGCAGAATATACTTTGCATGACATTAAACACTGCAAAGCCATCTTAGATAATATAAATAATATAATTCCATCAGACGTTCATTTAAATATTGTTGAATTGACTATTCTATTTCAAGCTGTTATTTTACATGATATTGGAATGGTTATTAATAAAACAAAAGCGATTCAAATAAAAGAAAGAGAAGGATTCAAAAATATATTGCTCGAATACGACAAAGGAGCAGATGAAGATGAAATTCTGACAGAGTATATTCGTAGAACTCATGTTCAAAGAAGTTTAGAATATATCAACAATTTCAAAAAGGATTTCTCTACATATAAAATTGATTTTGAATTTAAAGGCATCGACATTTCTGACTGGGTAAAAAACGTCATTGAAAGTCATAGTCTTCCCATCGAGAAGTTATATGACTCCGAAAAATACCCTACTGAAAAGTTGATTGAACACCATTCTGTAAATATTCAATACTTATCAATTTTACTAAGACTTGGTGATATTTTAGATTTTGATATCTATAGAACCCCTTATTTCTTATTTGTACATATAAATCCGGAAAATAAAATCAGTAGACAAGAATGGGCAAAACATCTTTCTATTGAAGGCAAAAGGTTTAGTGAAAATGAAATTCGATTTGATGCAAAATGCACAAATTCAAAAATTGAAAGAGGAGTTAGAGAATTTGTAAATTGGATAGAAATAGAAAGAAGAGAATCTATTGCACTTCTTGAAGCTAAAGGGCACTCGGAATATAAATTAAATTTAAAAAACAACGTATTAATAAATGTTAGAAACGATGGATCATATATTTATACCGACTTAAAACTAGATTTAGATTATAAAAAGGTTTTGAATATATTAATGGGAACAGAACTATACGATACCCCAGATATATTTATAAGAGAATTACTCCAAAATGCTTATGATGCCTGTAAATATAGACAAGAGCTATGTATAATTGATGGTGAAGCATATGAAGCTAAAATACATATAAAATATGACACCACAACAAATATTTTGGAAATTGAGGACAATGGAATCGGAATAGATACCACCACCTTTGAAAAATACGTGTTAAAAATTGGAAATAGTTTTTATAAAAGTAAGAGCTTCGAAAAGGAGCACCTAAAATTCACTCCAATAAGTAATTTTGGCATTGGAATACTTTCCTGTTTTATGGTTTCAGAAACAATAAATATCCAATCGCTTAAGTATAAAAAAGGATTGGAAAGTTGTATTCCAATAAATTACACACTCTTTCTTGAAGATAGATATATTGATGAAAAAAGAGGAACAAAAGGCTCATTCGGGACAAGAATAACACTTAAACTTCACGAGGCATACAATCTAAAACTGAAAACTAAAAATATTATCGACATAATAAATGAAAATACAGCACACCAAATAATTCCTATTTCAGTTAATATTGATAATAATGAAACTATATTAAGCAAATCAAGCATTGAAGTTCCAGAAGAGTATAAGGCAATTAATGATATTTTGGTTATTGAATTATCAAGTGTCAGTTGGTTAGAAGGTTTTATTGTTATTCATAAGGGTCAACATCAACAAATAATTGCTCAAAATAAAATATCGCAGCAGGGCTTTACCATTACGTCAAAGTCTAATAACAATATTAAGTTGAATATAGGCTGGCTCCAGTTTTGTAGATTTTTTATAAACATACTTCCTGAGAATAAATTAAATTTAAGAGCTTCTAGAAACAGTGTTAAAGAAGATGAAAAACTATTGAATTTGAGAAATACAATTATTGAAACAATAGTTGATTATTTTCAAAAACCTGCAAACACAGCAATTTTACCAATGTTTTTGGATTCGGCAAGAGGAAACGTATTGAGCGGGAATAAAAAGGAATATGAATTTCTGACTGAAAGTATAGATTTTAATCTAATTGATTGCAACACACTAAAACAAGAAAAACTCAATTTTAATAAAATTATCACTCCATCAATAAATAAAGAAATAAGTTTTGCTTTAATATCTCCAATGCTCTTGCAGAAATATTTTTCTAATCCGTCATTTATTAGTGAAATTAAAAAGTACAAGAAAATTATTATTGCAGATAATTTTATCCATTATTTCATCCAGTTTTCGAAACCAATAACAATCGTAAACGAGGTAGTTATTTCAAACATACCTGGTTTAGTTTATAATAAAATAACACTAAAACCTACGAAAATTCTTGAGATTACAGATTATAATCTTGAATATAGTTGGCATAGGTCTTATGATATCAATAGTCAAGGCTCATACGAAAATATTTTCTGTGTAATTGCAAATAATCAATATAACAGCATAGATATTCAGATAAATGAAAAGCATATTTTGGGTGCTTTGCTAAAAAGAACAGATGATCTAACATACACTAAACGTTTCAAAGGTTCATTGAAAACTAATTTAGCACTTGCCTCAATAAACAATACAAAACTTACGAACTACATTGCTCATAATGGAGAATCACACTTCATGGTTAATAATTATTTTGCATATTCACTAAATAGTATTGATTTTATTCAAAGAACTTTTCTTGACGAATTAAATAAATCCCTAAAAAATGATTTGTTAATTCCTTTATCAAATTTAGGCCATATCTCTGAGGCTGAAGTTGACAATTACTTATTAACTATAAATGATTTTCCAACTTGGTGGACACAAAAATAACAGCAGGTAACAGCGGTTTGGCAAAAGGCGGGGTTTCGTACTCCGCAGACACTTTTGTGGTTAAGTCAAATGCACTGCTCCGCACGAGCATTTGTGGTAAAATGCCCGCCTTTCGCCAAGCCGCAAAACGTTAGGGTGTATAGCTCCGTTGAAAAGACACAGCCGACATCAACCAGACGTTTTGCAACTGAAAAATAGTAATGAACTAGCTAGCGTGCCGACGCAAATCAAGCTCAGAATCTGACATCGAAATGCGAAAGAAAAGCAAATGTGAATCACTTTGTGGAAAACAGAAAGCGGAAAAATTTTTCGTTTTTATTTTGAGTTTTAATGGAAAAACATAATTCCGACGACAAACACAAAACAGAAAAGCTACCGAAATTGAAACGTGGAAAAGTTGCCGACATTGGACTGGAAAATTGGAACGGATGAACTTTGGTGCTTTTCAAACGTGTCGCTACACACCCTAACACACGCTACAAGCGATTTGGGCATTTTGGCTTAATGGGAAAATTAGTTTGTATTTGGAAGTTTTGGCTAATCAGAAAAATAACGCTAATTTAGTCCCAAACCGCTTGTAGCGCGAGAACGTTAGCAAACAGTTTAAATTCCCTCACGTAAAAAGAACTCTATCATTTTATCTTCATCTTCTTCCTCTGAAAAACATTTCTGTTTGTATAATTCTAAAGCCGAAAAACAATCATCGTCATCGCATTTCATCATCGGTTCATTATCTAAATAACTATCAGAATAGGAAAGATCGTGTAAATAAAAATCATCATCTGTAAAGCCATCTTTTAGTAATTCTTGTTTGGCAAATAAGCAATTTTCTAATGTGTGAGAAAACCGATTTGCTAACATCGGTTTTGACGCATTGCTTTGTTTAGTGGAATTATCGTTTTTCATTTTCGTTTAGTTTAAAATATTAATATTCGTTTTCATAAGTCGCAACGACGACAAAGCCGAGAACCGTTGTAGGTAATTTTGAACCCGCAGAAACTATGAAACTGAATTATAAAAATTACGAAATAGAGGTTTTTGATGAGCCGAATTACACGCTAAATTCAGTTAATAATTTAAGAACTTACAATAAAGTATATTTTACAGGAAAAGATTACGAAGATAGATTTCAGCCGACAAGCAAACATGGAATTATCATTAAAGAATTAAGTACAGAAATTTCAAGTGCAATAATTTGTGAAATTGGTGGTGGAACTGGCATATTTGAAAATTCCTTTATAATCGAGGATGACAAAATATGGATTCGAGTTTGCAATAAAATCTACTGTTTAGAATTACCAAATTTAGAGTTACTATGGAGCAAAGAATTAGATTACGCAACTGTTTTTGTGTTTCATAAAATTGAAAATGATTTTATAGAGGTCAATATTTAATTACATATAATTTGCTTATGTGTAATATTGTCAGACTTGACCATTCTTTTGATTAAGTTATTGAATATTGTGTCTTTGTTTTGTGAACGATTTATTCTATAACAGAACTCATTGAAATAGCGTTCAATATTTCCCTCACTAACCCATGAATATGTTGTCCTTATCCAAGTTTTAATTTGATGTATCATCGTGTGTAAAGCTTTGAAGTTTTTACCTGATTCGCTCGGGATTTGTGTGATATTATAATCCTTTGCAATCGGTCTATACCCTTTCCAATTGTCAGTGGTTATTTTTGCTTCTTTACCGATGTGATTCTCGAATATCTTTCTGAGTGATTTTGCCGAAAAATCGTTTATTTTTAAAGCATAAAATCGTTTCACTTTCCCCTCAGGGGTTAATTCTACTGCACAAACGGACTTTTTCTTTTTACTATCGTAACTTCTTCCTTGTTTAGATTCTTCATATCCTCCAACCACAAATTCATCTACATGAACAATCCCATCAATGGGATTATTACCACTGGATTTCATAGCTTCTCTTACTTTATGCATAAATAATCGGGCCGTACTTTCCTGAACACCATAGCGCACACTCATCTGCATTGCCGAAAGACTTTTTGTGGTGGTTCCCATTTCAAAACAAATGAAAAATGCTTTTCGTAAACCAAATTTTACTTTGTGAAATAAGGTATTTGCAGTACTGGATTCTGTATCACTACATATGTTACATGTTCTTGAAAAATCCTTACGGATTTGACTCTTTTTATGACCGCATTTTCGACAAGTATACCCATTTTCCCATTTCAAAACAGACAAATATTCTTTGCAATTCTCATCTGTTTTGAAGCGTTCAGCAAACTCTATGAGGTTTTGTCCTTTAAAAATATCCATAAAAAAGCTTTTTTGTTGACTTCAAAGATATGAAACTAAATATTGACCTGTATGATTTTATTACTCACGGCGAAATGGAAATTACAAGATTCACAAAAAACGGAGAAATCGTATGGAGTTTTGGAGGAAGAGATATTTGGGTAAACACAAAAGGCAAAACCGAATTGAGCATAGAAAATGATAAAATAAGATTATTTGATTTTGAGTCGAATGAATATATTCTAAGTTTCAATGGAGAATTACTTGAAGAAAATCCGAATATTATTCGAAAAGAAACTAAAAAATGGTGGAAAATATTTGAATAAAAACTACCTACAACAGGCGTTTGGCAAGATTGCGAATTTTGTAGTAAATTCACGTTTATTTCTCGCAAGAAATTTTATCTTTGATAGAAAATAATCGGTTCCGAACTTCGCAACCTCGCCAAGCGCCGGAACGTTGGAGGTAATTGGACCGTGCCACTTAGACTACGACGTTTTTTCACAATGAATTTTCGGGATATTTTTTTGGGATGTTTAGAAGAATAAAGCATTTAGGCTTCAAGTCTTTCGATTGGGAATCGTAGAAAGTTCACTTTCAATACGTTTGACAACGTAAAAGACTTGGCTAAGTTATCGAAAATAAATGACAAAGTCAATACTATATTTATTTTTGCTAACTTAAACATCACCAAAAAAATAGAGCCCTAAAACCCCTATTATTGACTTCGCCTAGCAGGCTTGCTAAGCGCAATAAATAATTGGTTTCATTGAATAGCATTGTGTTGAAAAAAAAAGAGAGGAGTAGTCTATCCAACTCCGTTACTTAATTAAGCGATGGTTGTGCATAATTAAGTAACTACCCCCAACAGCGGCTATGCAAAATGCCTTCCGCTTTTTTAGATAAAAATAGTACAAATTAAAAAATTTGGCTATTTTAGCTATCATTAGTGAAGCGGCGAAAGAAGGCACTTCGCATAGCCGCAAACGTTAGCCGTTATTTTCGCTCACCACACTAAAAAGAGAATTCATAATGAATACTGAAAACATAAAATCGATATTTAATGATTATTTAAAAACCGAAAATACAAATTACGCTTTAATGCTAAATGGTAATTGGGGAAGCGGAAAATCATTTTTTTGGAAAAATACACTTAAAGAAATAGTAAAACAAAACGAGTATAAAGAAATCTATATTTCATTAAATGGGATAAGTAAAATTGAAACATTAGAACATATGTTATTTATTAAACTAATTCCTTTCATAGGAAGTAAAGAAAGTAGTTTATTGAAAAACACAACAACTCTAGTTACAAACGTTATTAATAAAGCTAGTTCATATTTTCTTAAAAGTAGTATAAGTGATATTTTCAAAGGCGTGAGTGTTGATGCTTTTAATTTTACAAAATACATAATTTGCTTTGATGATTTAGAAAGAAGTCAGATTCCTGTAAAAGAGGTTTTAGGATTTATCAATAATTATGTAGAACATAAAAATTTAAAAACTATAATACTTACTGATGAAAAAGAGATTGACAAATCTCAAAAAGATAAAAGCTATAATAACATTAAAGAAAAATTAATTGGTAGAATAATAAATTTCAAGCTCGATATAAAAGAAACATTACCCAAGTTATTAATAAAATACAAAACTTCAAATCCTGACTTTTATGATTTTTTAGTAAAACATGAAAAGTATACAACTGATATTTTGGTAGAATACGAACAACAAAACTTGAGAACTGTTAGTTTTTATTTAGAAATTTTAGCAAAAATTCATCCAATAATTTTAAACCAAAATGAAAAATTTATAAAAGAAATAATTCTCTTTTCTATTATAGTTACAATAGAATTCAAAAGCGGAAAAATTACTTCTAAAGAATTTGAAAACTTTGAAGAATTTGCAGGCTATAATAAGTGGTCAATTTTGTCAAGAACTTTGCTTAAAAAAAATGGACCAGATGGAGAACAAACAAAATCAAAAAAAGAAATATTTAACGAAACCTATTTAGATAAAAGACAAGAGGAATATGCTTTTTACCCTTCAATTTATTCTTTTATTCTTTCAGGATATTTGAATGAAGAAGGTTTAAAAACACAATTAACAAATAAAAACAATGCTGAATTTGGCAAACCAGAATCAATTGCATTCAATACTTTGCTTAATTACAAATTTAGAATGCTTTCTGACAATGATTTTGAGAAATTATGTGTCGAAGTAAAATCTTATGCCGAAAAAGGAGATTACTCTTTATATGACTATTCACAAATTGCAAATTTTTATTATTACTTTGAAGAAAATAAATTAATAACGCTTTCTAAAAAAGAAATTAAAGAATTTATTATTAAAGGTTTAACTGAATGTTCAAAGAGAAAAGAAATAAGCCAAAGCGTTTTTGACAATCTATTCCATTTCAAAGCAGACAATGATCAAGTTGCTGAAATCAGGGAATTAATAAAAGAATTTCATAATAAAATTAAAAAAGAACAAGACGCTAAAAAAAGCAATGAACTTATCAAATATATTGAAAACAATGATGAAAAGTTAATAGATGAGATATTCCAAAAATTCAATCTATCAACTGACTTGTTCAAATATATAGTTGCAGATACATTATTCTCAAAAATAGTAAATGCAGAGAACCAAACAATTGAAACCATTACTGAACTACTTGGTTCTCGTTATACTTCTACAAACATTGGAGAATATTTATATAACGATAAAGCATTATTAAAAGACTTGGAAACTTTACTGAATAAACACTTAAACGAAAATACTCTAATGAGACCATTAAAAAAGTTTACAATTAAAAATTTAATAACAGAATTGAATAAAGTTTGTGAACATATTGAAAAAACAAAAAAGAAATAAAAAAAACAACGGCTAACAGCCGTTTCTCGCAATTGCGAATTTTGTGGTAAGTTCACGTATACGTTTCGCAAGAATTTTTATCTTTAACAGAAAATAATTCGTTCCGAACTTCGCAACTGACGAGAAGCGGCGGAACGTTGTAGGCTATTTTGGAAAAAAACCGTATAATTAAATGAAACTGAAGTATAAGAACTACGAAATTGAGGTATTTGACGAGCCAAACTACACTCTAAATTCAGTCGATAATTTAAGATTCTATGACAAAGTTTATTTTGAAGGTGAACATCAAGAAGACAGATTTTATCCGAACAGCAAGCACGCAATTATTGTTAAAGAATTTGAAACCGAAATTTCAAGTGCTATAATTTGTGAAGTTGGCGGAGGAACTGGAATATTTGAAAATTCTTTTATCATTGAGGATGACAAAATTTGGATTCGAGTTTGTAATAAAATTTACTGTTTAGAAATACCGACTTTGGAATTACAATGGAGAAGAGAATTTGATTTTGCTACGGTTTTTGAATTTTATAAAATTGAAAATGATTTCATTACTCGTGGCGAATTAGAAATTAAAAGAATCACAAGAAATGGAGAAATAGTTTGGAGTTTTGGAGGAAGAGATATTTGGGTAAATATTGAAGGTAAAACTGAACTAAAAATAGAAAATGATATAATCAGATTATTTGATTTTGAATCGAATGAATATTTGATAAATTTCGACGGCAAATTAATCGAGGATAATCCTAAAATAATATCAAAAGAACCCAGAAAAAAATGGTGGAATATATTTAACTAAATAAATAAAAACAGCCTACAACACACGCTACAAGCAATTTGGGTATTAGGCTTAATTTGAAATTGGTTTTGTGTCAGTAAGATTTGGCAAATCCGAAAAATGGGCTTAATTTAGTCCCAAACTGCTTTTAGCGCGGGAACGTTGGCAGTAATTTTACCATAAAAACAGAAATATGAAGTATATTATAACATTAATATCAATCTTTACATTTTTTAATTCATCTTCTCAAACTCAAGAAGAAATTTATCAGTTTAAATATGAGATGTCAAAAGAATTTAAAAAACAACCTAATTATAAAATTATATATAAAGAATACAACCCCGATGACATTTATATTAAAACAAAATCTGAAAAAGAAATTTTACAAAATTCAGCTGATGCATTCGCTGAAAAGGCCAATATAACAATTGAGAAAAAAGATAATAATCAAGTTGACATAATATTAAATTCTCAATTTCCTCCTTATTTAAAAGAAGAATTATTCGACCTCGTAAAATTAAATAGCGTAAAGAGCAATTTATTCAATTCAAAAATGGATAAAGTTGAATTGTCAAAATCTTATTTTAATAATCTCGGCGGTAAATTTAAGAATGATTCTAATACGGAACTTGAATATCGGACTATTCAAAATCAAACTATTACACGTAAAAACAAAGAAACAAATTTAAAAGGAAGTTTGTTTTATGAAATAGCCTTTTTGACAGATTACTCAATTTTGAAATTAGATAAAAGTAAAATTGGTTCAATAATTGAGTTAAATAATCTGAAATATGAACTTGTAGAAATTCGTATGAATAAAGTTGTATTAAAAAAGCTTTATGATACAAATTATGAAAATAACATCAAATTATTAATTTTTGACAAAAAAAACAAACTAATTGTATTTGATGAAAATTCAAAAAATTCATTAATTTCAACAGAGGAATGTGAAAAAAATTATTTTGAATTTATATCACAAAATGAAAACTATACATTAGAAGAGTTCAAAAAACAGAATAAGTTTGAAAATGTTATATCTGAAAAAGGTTTGTATTTAGTTTTAGCGGGGGTTTCTAACATTGAAAATGTTTTTATACTATATGAACCAATTTATGGTGTTAAAAAAGAATTTGAAGTTAAAATGAAATAAAAAACTACTGCCAACACACGCTACAACGGATTTGGGCAATTGGCATAGTGGAAAGTTGGTTTTGTATTTGGGATGATTTGGCAAATCCGAAAATAGGGCTTAATTTAGTCCCAAACCCGCTGTAGCGCGAGAACGTTATAGCACATAGCTCCGTTGAAAAGACACAGCCGACATCAACCAGACGTTTTGCAACTGAAATAATAACAATGAACTAGCTAGCGAGCCGACGCAAAGCAAGGCCAGAATCTGAAAGCGAAATACCGAAGAAAAGCAAATGTGAATCACTTTGCGGAAAACAGAAAGCGGAAAATTTTTTCGTTTTTTTTTTTTGAGTTTTAATGGAAAACATAATTCTGACGACAAACAGAAAACTGAAAAGTGACCGAAATTGAAACGTGGAAAAGTTGCCGACATTGGACTGGAAAACTGGAACGGATGAACTTTGGTGCTTTTCAGACGTGTCGCTACATGCTATAACACACGTTACACGCGATTTGGGCATTTGTCTTTATCCGAAAATTGGTCTTGTATTTGGAAGATTTGGCTAATCAGAAAAATAACGCTAATTTAGTCCCAAACCGCGTGTAGCGCGAGAACGTTATAGGGCAGTTGAGCCGAAATTACGCAGGCAAATCCAATTTGAAAATAAACAGTTATTTCCGCCGCACGTTTACAAAGCAGAAGCGTGAAAATTGGAAGAGCCAGCAAACGTTAAAAATAGGATTCTAACGACAAGCAGACGAAAATCTGAAGTGTGAAAACGGAAGTATGAAAACGGAAGTGTGAAAATTGGACTTTGCCAACAGAAGCGTGAAAAGCTGAAGTGTGAAAAACGAAACTTACCAAACAAAACTTGAAAAGCAGGCTCTAAAGAAAGTGAACAGACGAAGCAAACCTGAAATTGATTCACGCCTACTCTAACGTGAAAAATGAAAAAGTGTGAAAGCTGGAATTGACCAACAGAAGCGTGAAAAATTTGCGGTTTAATAGTAATTTCGACTAAACAACCGCCCTATAACACACGCTACAAGCAAGCTGGGCAATTGGTTTAATTTGAAAATAGTTTGTACTTGATACATTTGTTTTTAACCGAAAGATTACGCATCTTTAATCCCAGCCTGCGTGTAGCGCGGGAACGTTGTGGGAGAGTTTCACAGCCAATTCGTGACGAATTGACGCTTTCGTTTTCAATCAAAAAATAAAAGTAGAAACTTGAAAAACATATCGCACGAACGCAGGTTATCTCTAAAAGACTTTTTCGCATATCCGAGTGATTGAATAAAACTTGAAACGTCTTCTCTTGAAATTGAATCAATTTTTTTTAAAATGAAAATAGTAATTAAATTATATTACCTGATTTTAATCACAAATATTGCTGTATTACCAATTATTTTTTTATTTACTGCATATAAGCAATATTGCTACATAACGGGCAATTATACAGAAAAAATGATGAGGGTAGAAAAATGTATTAGTGGATCTAATTCAAAAAGAATTTCGACTTCTATAGAAGGCAAAATAAAACATCAAAAAGTATCATTTGGATTATACGACAATCATTCTTATGATTTTATGTCTTATTTGAATAAGGACAAAGAAGAAATAGCGTTGAATTACGATGATTTAAAACCATTAGAATTAGATGTAAGAGTTGTTCAATTTGGCACTTCAGACAATGTGTTATTTATAAAAAAAGAAGAAACAAGAGAAGAGGCTACAAAAAGGAATTTAACCCCTTGGATTGTGATTGAGATATTTTCGTTTGGAGCATTATTAATATTATATATTCTAAAAAAAAAATTAAGCTATTGCGAAATATCGGAACTAAAAATTGGAAGTTAAAATGCTAAAAAAAAACAAATCGAACTAACTAAAAAACCCTCCCACAACAGCTACTACAACGGATTTGGGCAATTGGCTTAATGGGAAAATGGTTTTGTACTTGGATGTTTAGTGATAACCGAAAAATAAATCTTAATTTAGAACCCAAACTACTTGTAGCGCGGGAACGTTGGAGGTAATTGGACCGTGCCACTTAGACTACGACGTTTTTTCACAATGAATTTTCGGGATATTTTTTTGGGATGTTTAGAAGAATAAAGCATTTAGGCTTCAAGTCTTTCGATTGGGAATCGTAGAAAGTTCACTTTCAATACGTTTGACAACGTAAAAGACTTGGCTAAGTTATCGAAAATAAATGACAAAGTCAATACTATATTTATTTTTGCTAACTTAAACATCACCAAAAAAATAGAGCCCTAAAACCCCTATTATTGACTTCGCCTAGCAGGCTTGCTAAGCGCAATAAATAATTGGTTTCATTGAATAGCATTGTGTTGAAAAAAAAAGAGAGGAGAAGTCTATCCAACTCCGTTACTTAATTAAGCGATGGTTGTGCATAATTAAGTAACTACCCCCAACAGCGGCTATGCAAAATGCCTTCCGCTTTTTTAGATAAAAATAGTACAAATTAAAAAATTTGGCTATTTTAGCTATCATTAGTGAAGCGGCGAAAGAAGGCACTTCGCATAGCCGCAAACGTTATAGGGCAGTTGAGCAGAAATTACGCAGGCAAATCCAATTTAAAAATAAACAGTTGTTTCCGCCGAATATTTACAAATTGGAAGCGTGAAAATTGGAAGTGCCAGCAAACGTTGAAAATAGGATTCTAACGACAAGCAGACGAAAAACGAAAGTATGAAAACATAAGTGTAAAAATTGGACTTTGCCAACAGAAGCGTGAAAAACTGAAGTGTGAAAAATGAAACTTACCAAGCGAAACTTGAAAAGCAGAGTCTAACGAAAGTGAACAGGTGAAGCAAATATAAAATTGGGACTCGCCTACTCTAACGTAACAAATGAAAAAGTGTGAAAGCTGGAATTGGCCAACAGAAGCGTGAACAATTTGCGGTTTAATAGTAATTTCGACTAAACAACCGCCCTATAACACACGCTACAAGCAAGCTGGGCAATTGGTTTAATTTGAAAATAGTTTGTACTTGATACATTTGTTTTTAACCGAATGATTACGCATCTTTAATCCCAGCCTGCGTGTAGCGCGGGAACGTTAAGCGGGAGTTGAAAGCCGAAATTACGCAGAAGAAATCCATTAGAAAACAAGCATTTGTTTCCGCAAGAAATTGACAAAGCTGAAGCGTGAAAATTGGAAGCGCCAAAAGAAGCTGGAAAGTTGAAACCTGAAAAGCAGAAGTGTGAAAATTGGAGTGGAAAAACAGAAACTCGGAAAACAGAAGCGTGAAAATTGGAAACGTGAAAATTGGAAACGTGAAAATTGGAATCTGACAATAGAAACTTGGAAAAAAGAAGCGTGAAAATTGGAACCAAATAACAGAAAACTAAAAGCAAATGTGGAAGTTGAAAATAGCAAACCGAAATACAGAAGCGTGAAAAATTTGCGGTTAAATTGTAATTCCGACTAAACAACCCCCGCTTAACACACGCTACAAGCAAGCTGGGCAATTGGCTTAATTTGAAAATAGTTTGTATTTGATACATTTGTTTTTAACCGAAAGATTACGCATCTTTAATCCCAGCCTGCGTGTAGCGCGGGAACGTTAGGGCGTATAGCTCCGTTGAAAAGACACAGCCGACATCAACCAGACGTTTTGCAACTGAAAAATAGTAATGAACTAGCTAGCGTGCCGACGCAAATCAAGCTCAGAATCTGACATCGAAATGCGAAAGAAAAGCAAATGTGAATCACTTTGCGGAAAACAGAAAGCGGAAAAATTTTTCGTTTTTATTTTGAGTTTTAATGGAAAAACATATTCCGAAGACAAACAGAAAACTGAAAAGTTACCGAAATTGAAACGTGGAAAAGTTGCCGACATTGGACTAGAAAATTGGAACGGATGAACTTTGGTGCTTTTCAAACGTGTCGCTACACACCCTAACACACGTTACACGCGATTTGGGCATTTGGCTTTATCTAAAAATTGGTTTTGTATTTGGAAGTTTTGGCTTATCCGAAAAATAACGCTAATTTAGTCCCAAACCGCGTGTAGCGCGGGAACGTTGGAGGTAATTGGACCGTGCCACTTAGACTACGACGTTTTTTCACAATGAATTTTCGGGATATTTTTTTGGGATGTTTAGAAGAATAAAGCATTTAGGCTTCAAGTCTTTCGATTGGGAATCGTAGAAAGTTCACTTTCAATACGTTTGACAACGTAAAAGACTTGGCTAAGTTATCGAAAATAAATGACAAAGTCAATACTATATTTATTTTTGCTAACTTAAACATCACCAAAAAAATAGAGCCCTAAAACCCCTATTATTGACTTCGCCTAGCAGGCTTGCTAAGCGCAATAAATAATTGGTTTCATTGAATAGCATTGTGTTGAAAAAAAAAGAGAGGAGTAGTCTATCCAACTCCGTTACTTAATTAAGCGATGGTTGTGCATAATTAAGTAACTACCCCCAACAGCGGCTATGCAAAATGCCTTCCGCTTTTTTAGATAAAAATAGTACAAATTAAAAAATTTGGCTATTTTAGCTATCATTAGTGAAGCGGCGAAAGAAGGCACTTCGCATAGCCGCAAACGTTAGCAGAAATTTATCCACAAGAAGACGAATTCAATATTTAATGACAGAAAACAAACCAAACAAACTAAAAAAAATGAAAGATAGATGGTCTTTTGTTAAATATTATTTCATCAGAAACTACTATAAAATTAGAGACATAAATTTTAAAAATATTATATATATAGATAAAAAAACTACTCTTATTTTTCTAATAATTGTGGTATTAAATATTTTATTAAACATCAATGAAGTTCAATTTACGATACAATTTCCCTCGCTTGAAAATTGTATTTCAACAGTGGAAATTTTGATGCGAACAATTGTTGTTCTTTTAAGTATAATTTTTTCATTTTCTCTTTTATCATTCCAAATATTCAATAAATATTTTGGTCGTTTTGCTTTTTATGATTTCTTTAAAAAATCACATTTAAAAGTAATGTTTACGTTATTTATTTTAAATGTATCATTTTTAATTTACACTTTCAATTATCTAAAAACCTGCTTAGTTGATAATTATTTTAGAACCTATGGTAAACTAATTTTCATTGAATCACTTTTATTCTCTTTTCTTCTTGTAATCAGTATTTTCCCAGTAATGATTAATTTGCTATCAAGTTCTCAAAGCAGAATTAATTTAAAAAGACTTTTTAATTCAATTACTGATGAAAACATTTTAGCTTCACAATCGTTTTATAGTGAAGAAATAGATGAAGATGATTATGAAACTAATTCTTTCAAAATTATTACAGAGATATCTTTAGTCGCAATTAAAGATTTTGACCAATCAAGTTTCGAAATAATTATTAGAAGCATTTACATAAAATTTTTAGAAATATCTAAAAGTGAAAAATCTATCGAAATAAAGAGAAGCCTCTATTTTAAATTCAGAGATATTTTTAATGATCTATTTGCCTACGCTTTAAAAGAGAAAAATAGCTTTGCAATGAATAAAATTTTGCAAGCAAGATTTGGAATTGAAAAAGAAGTTATTACAACCAATTTAATAATTGACTATCAGGATAAATATAATGGTTGGGACTTTAATTTTGATTTTGAAGATTTCTACAATAAATCATTTCAAAGTAATGAAGAAATTATCTGCGTTGAAATTGTTGATTTATACAGAGATTTTTTTAGCGAAATTATTAGAGTAAAATTTCCTGACACTTTTAAATATGATTTTGAGAAACCCTATGAAAATTCAATCGAAACAAGTATAGTTGCGACAAATTATAGTTTAATAGAGAAGTTTGTTAAAAGTTCTGGTACTTCAAAAAAGACCTTAATTTTAAAAAAATTATCTAATCTATTTGCCACTTTGGATTTAATTATACTAGAAAGTAAGAATCATAATGATACCAAAAACTACTTATTGCAAGTAAATAACATCCACAAAGAAAAATTTTTAAAAGTGCTAATCGAAGAAGCACAAATAAAAAATATAGAATTTTCTCATTATCCATATGGAATTGTAAATACAAGTGAAATTAAGGAATTAAATTCTTCCATAATTCTAAAGAGCCAGTTAAAATCAATTGATTACTTTTTTCAAAAGAATGTATTAAATAATTTAATTATAAATGACCTCAAAGCTTCAGCTTTTCATTTAATTGCCTTATATGAGACTTACGAAGTTAAAAGCAAAGAATTATTAAAGTTAATTATTAAAAAATTCGATTACATACGAAGTTTAGTAAAGGAAAATGATTCTATAGAAAGAAAAGACGTTTATATTAAGCTAGACAAATATCTTAGTTATATAGAAAATGGATTAAATCAAAAAATTAATGATACTGAATTATCGGAGATATTAAATGATGTGAAGTCAAAATTTGAATACTTAGAAAAATTTAAAAAAGAAATAAAAGAAGAAGGGTATATCCAAGATAACAACCTATTTTAAACTTCTGCTAACACACGCTACAAGCAATTTGGGGATTTGGCTTAATTTGAAATTGGTTTTGTATTTGGTAGATTTGGCAAATCCGAATAATGGGCTTAATTTAGTCCCAAACTGCTTTTAGCGCGGGAACGTTGGGGGCAATAACTAGGCATTGAAATTGTGCAAGAAACTTGGATAGGACGACGGTATTTAGAGGAAATGTTTTTCAACGCCGACAAAAGTTAGATGGAATAATTAAAGTTGGATGTCTTATTAAAAATAGAAAAAAGTAAATGAATAATTTAATTGAGTGGTGGAAAAGTCTAAGTCACAATTGGAAAAAAACTTTTTTAGTAAATCTAGATTATAATGAATCAAAGATAAAATTAAACACTTATCCTGATTTATATAATCAATACAAGACATGTTTCGGAATTGGAATTAGACAAAGGCTTGATGAATTTTTACCTACAATTGAAAATATTGAAAAAATAATTAGTCTTGAAACATTAATCATTGATCATATTGAGTTCAAAGATATAAACCCAGTTAATGAATTTAGAAATCTAAAATCATTAATCATAAACGATACTAAAATAATAAATTTAGAAAATTTAAATCTCTTTAAATTAGAAAACTTATGCTTATGTGGGAATGATCTAAATTCTTTAAAAGGAATTGAAAAATTTAATGAACTAAAAAAATTAAAATTAGGTAATTGTCGCCAACTCATCAATCTAAATGAAATTACTGAATGTAAGAATCTCAAAGTTATTGATTTATCAAATTTAGGAAAGCAAATTATATTAAGACCACTTGTCCACCTCGAAGAAATTAAAATTCTTTATCGACAATTATATCCAAATGAAATTGAGCATATCTATAATACAAAATTTAATAAAAAAAGATTAAACTTTTATGAATTTGATTCTAATGAGTCTTCTTTATTATTAAATTCAAATTACGTCATTGAGAAAGATAATTTTATTGATTTAATCCAATCAAATAAATTTAGAATACAAATAAATGAATACTTGACATGGACATTAATAAAAACTACCGCTAAAACAGATTTCTCGTTATTGCGGTTTTTAGGGGTAAATTAAAGTTTGTTTTAGTTACAAATCTTAAGTCTGAGTTTGCTATATCCAAAAACTTAGTTGAGTAATATGAATTAATATGAGAATGCAGAACAAAGAAATTATAGAAGCAATTGTTGATAAAATAAATGCAGGCTACGATGATTATGGTATTGAAAAATTCCTAAAACAACAAGAAATAAATTCAGATGAATTTATTACACTAATTGAAGCGGCTAAAAATAGAATTCTAGAGCATCAATTAAAGACATACCCAAAGCAAAATAAAAGAGCATTCATTGTATGGCTGTCTTTGTTTATAATGTTTCTTGTTTTTTTCTGTATTATCCTACCATCACTAAATCTTGCTAATGCAGTAATTCCACTTTCAATATTAGGAGCAGTTGGTGTTAGTTTTTCTGGATTTAAATCTATACTGTATTATAAAAGTTGGAAAAAAGACTTTATCGAAAGAGTTGGAAAACCAAAATTTGATTTACAAACCTATTTTCTAGTATCTAGTTTACCAACTATTTTATTCTATTTTATAATTTCTTGGAATTTTATAAGCGGTCCAGGCTATAATCTCTATAAACTAGGAATAACCAGTAAACTAATAAAATCTTTAATTCCATGAATACTTTTGAAAATATGAATAAAATATTGGAATAGAAATTCACTCTTGCATAACTAGCGTGTTGTTACTGCCCCAACACACGCTACAAGCAATTTGGGCATTAGGCTTAATGGAAAAAACGGTTTGTATTTGGAAGATTTGGTAAATCCGAATAATGGGCTTAATTTAGTCCCAAACTGCATGTAGCGCGGGAACGTTAGCGGTTATACTAAAAAAAACAGAAAATGAAGAACAACAAAATTTACACAATTCTAATAATTCTGTGCATCAATCTAACAAGTTGTTCTCAATCGGAACTTCCAAAAAATTTTAAAGAAACAGAAATCCCTAAAGAAAATAGTGAAGAAAGCAGAAAACTCAATTATTCACAAAATGAGTTTCAAGTTAAATACGAAAATGGAATATTGGAAGTTGAAAAATTCACATCTTCAAGAAATACTGAATTAAAAATAGAGAATGGAATATTAAAAGGTTTTAATCACGGCGAATGGGGCGGAAAATTAACCTTTCAGCCGAATGATAAAAAGGAAAAAGAAATTGAAATTAAGACTGGAAATGTTAAGTTTATTTTTAATTATAATAACAAAATTTATTTTATTGAAGGAATTGCTCATATGTCAATTAATGAAGGATTTTTATATGAATTACAAATTGAAAAAAATAAATTTGCTTACAAAAAAATTATAGATTTTGGAGATTGCCCAGAAGCATATACAATATTTGAGAATACTATTTATGTCGCATCTTATCAAAACTTTTATCAAATTGAAAATCTGAAAATTGAACTTTTATACAAAGATGAATTTTGGGGAAGTTTATATCCAAACTCAATTGCATTGAAAAGTGAGGAAAAAGTATTTGTTGGTATTCGTGGAGGAATTGTTGAGCTTAATTTGAAAACAAAAACAAAGAAACTTTACATTCCAAAAGAATAAGTACAACCGCTAACAGCCGTTTGGCTAGATTGGGGTTTTAGGCTGAATTTAAAGTTGGTCTTGTATTTGGAAATTTTGTGCTTAACCGAAATATAAATCTTAATTTAGTCCCCAACCTCGCCAAGCGGCGGGACGTTGGCAGTAATTAACCAGCAGAATCCAGAAAACAAATGAAAATTAAAATCTTCTTATTTTTTTTATTCAGCCTTATATTCTGCAATTGTGGCACTTTAGGTGGTTTTGATAGTAGAAATTTTACCACACCCAAAAAGAATATAGAAAAAGCAATAGACACTTTGTTTGCAAAAAATCCAGAACTTGTCATTCCTGAAAAATGGAAATCTAATGATGATTGGAAAAAAAGAGGTTTCGGATTTTTAGATACAAGAATTTTTTATTTTCAATCAGAGCCTGAAGAAATGTATTATGTATCATTTGTTTCGGATGGAAATGAGAAACAAGATGAAAATGGACCAACTATATTGGCTGTTCGTTCCGTCTTCACTAAAAGGCATAATAAATGGCTAAAAGAAGAAGATTTTGACGATAATGCAAAAGAGCGAATAGAAAATAGATTTGACACTGAAATTATTTCAAAATTGGAAAAATACAGTGGATTAAAAGCAACTCGAAAACATTAACTACTGCCAACACACGCTACAAGCAAGCTGGGCAATTGGCTTAATTTGAAAATAGTATGTATTTGATACATTTGTTTTTAACCGAAAGATTACGCATCTTTAATCCCAGCCTGCGTGTATCGCGGGAACGTTATGCCGCATTGCTCCGTTGAAAAGACACAGCCGACATCAACCAGACGTTTTGCAACTGAAAAGATAATTATGAGCTAGCGAGCGTGCCGACGCAAATCAAGCTCGGAATCTGACAGCGAAATGTGAAAGACAAGCAAATGTGAATCACTTTGCGGAAAACAGAAAGCGGAAAATTTTTTCGTTTTTTTTTTTGAGTTTTAATGGAAAAACATCATTCTGACGACAAACAGAAAACGGAAAAGCGACCAAAATTGAAACGTGGAAAAGTTGCTGACATTGGGCTGGAAAATTGGAAAGGATGAACTTTGGTGCTTTTCAGACGTGTCGCAACGCTGCATAACACACGTTACACGCGATTTGGGCATTTGGCTTTATCTGAAAATTGGTTTTGTGTTTGGAAGTTTTGGCTAATCAGAAAAATAACGCTACTTTAGACCCAAACCGCGTGTAGCGCGGGAACGTTGGCAGTAATATTAAAAGACGTAAACTGCCGAAAAGAAATATGGAAATAAAAAATTTATCGGCAGACAATATAATTAAACTTATTATCGCAGAGCAAATAGTAGCACTTAAAGAAAAAGAAGATTTTGAAAGTGTCGAAAAGAGATTAAATATGTTAGACTTACATACTGTCAAATAACTTTATACTGTCTAACAATTTTTTATTCTGTTCTCTTAGGTATTCAGAATCAAACTCATTAATAAAAATTTCAATAGGTTCTGTTACAAGTTGTTTAGACATAGCTTTTGACTCGGCAGAAGGAAAATTAATGTTATCGTATTCGGAAAGTATTTCAGAATAGATTGATTGAAGCTCTGAACTGTCTTTACAGTTTTGTAGTTTTGTAATTAATGGTGTTATCATAGGGTTGAGAATTTTAACCAAAGATAGAAGAAAATACTTAAATTTAACTATAAAAAAACAGAAACGGTGAAAAATACTACTGCCAACACACGCTACAAGCAAGCTGGGCAATTGGTTTAATTTGAAAATAGTTTGTATTTGATACATTTGTTTTTAACCGAAAGATTACGCATCTTTAATCCCAACCTGCGTGTAGCGCGGGAACGTTATGCCCTATGCCGTTACACATGTCCGAAAACAAATTTCAAATATGAATAAGACACAAAAAAAGAATCGTTTACATGGACAATCTCTTGCAATACAATGGGTGGGAAAGGCACTCCAGAATGTAATTGTTGATGTTCAAGCGGGTGGTAGCATTGCGCATCAATTAATGGGTAACGATAAATCGATGGACGGAGGCAACGGGTTGGAAACCTTAGCACTCGGATGTGATTATGTTATGAACTTCGTTTTACCTTTTTCACTTGAACTTGCGCTTAAATCGCTACTTATCAAAGATGGTAAAGAACCCAGACATACTCACGATTTATTTAAACTCTACGATGAATTATCTGATGAAATGAAGGCTAAGCTCCAAAAAGAATATTTTAATCATCTTAGGATTGCCGGTTTTAATGAAACAGAATCTCTAAACGAACTCCTTCTTAAACATAGAAAAAGTTTTGAACTTGGGAGGTATTTAGAAAATCCCGAGAAGATGAAAAACGACGAAGAAAAGTTGCAGTTGGCAATTTATACTGTACTAGGAATTATCGATCTAAGAAATAGTGATAGCTTAGACTAAGGAAGAATAAGCACAGTGCATAACCGCCGTTTGGCAATATGGCGGGTTTAGGCTTAATTTGAAGATGGTTTTGTACTTGAAAAATTAGTGTTTAACCGAAAATTTAGGCTTCCTTAATCCTCCACATCGCCAAGCGGCCAAACGTTAAGCGGGAGTTGAAAGCCGAAATTACGCAGAAGAAATCCATTAGAAAACAAGCATTTGTTTCCGCAAGAAATTGACAAAGCTGAAGCGTGAAAATTGGAAGCGCCAAAAGAAGCTGGAAAGTTGAAACCTGAAAAGCAGAAGTGTGAAAATTGGAGTGGAAAAACAGAAACTCGGAAAACAGAAGCGTGAAAATTGGAAACGTGAAAATTGGAATCTGACAATAGAAACTTAGAAAAAAGAAGCGTGAAAATTGGAACCAAATAACAGAAAACTAAAAGCAAATGTGGAAGTTGAAAATAGCAAACCGAAATACAGAAGCGTGAAAAATTTGCGGTTTAATTGTAATTCCGACTAAACAACCCCCGCTTAACACACGCTACAAGCAAGCTGGGCAATGGGTTTAATTTGAAAATAGGTTGTATTTGATACATTTGTTTTTAACTGAAAGATTACGCATCTTTAATCCCAGCCTGCGTGTAGCGCGGGAACGTTAGGGTGTATAGCTCCGTTGAAAAGACACAGCCGACATCAACCAGACGTTTTACAACTGAAAAATAGTAATGAACTAGCTAGCGTGCCGACGCTAATCAAGCTCAGAATCTGACATCGAAATGCGAAAGAAAAGCAAATGTGAATCACTTTGTGGAAAACAGAAAGCGGAAAAATTTTTCGTTTTTATTTTGAGTTTTAATGGAAAAACATAATTCCGAAGACAAACAGAAAACTGAAAAGTTACCGAAATTGAAACGTGGAAAAGTTGCCGACATTGGACTGGAAAATTGGAACGGATGAACTTTGGTGCTTTTCAAACGTGTCGCTACACACCCTAACACACGCTACAAGCGATTTGGGCATTTTGGCTTAATGGGAAAATTGGTTTTGTATTTGGAAGTTTTGGCTAATCAGAAAAATAACGCTAATTTAGGCCCAAACCGCGTGTAGCGCGGGAACGTTAGGGTGTATAGCTCCGTTGAAAAGACACAGTCGACATCAACCAGACGGTTTTGCAAAAGAAAATAATGATAAGTTAGTTAGCGTGCTGACAGAATACTAAACCAACAGTGCCAATTATAAAGAACCGAAGAAAATGAGAATACTAACAATAATTTTAATAGTAGTTTTTTCAAATTGTCAATCTCCGAAAAAAGAATACGATTTTACTTTTTATAAAGGGAACATTCATGAATCATATTATTTAAAATTTAATTCTTCTGATACGCTTTACTATATTAATTCTTATCCTTATGAAGAACAAACTTCATTTACAATCTTAAGTAGTGAAGAAAAAGAAAAAATTCAAAATATTTTAGATACAATAACTTTTCCGAAGGAAGAAAAATTTACAAATAGTTTAATCGAAGATGGAGAAACTAATGCTTTTAATCTAAAAGTTGAAAAACAAACCAAAAAACTAATGATTCATGGTCACATGGGCCCAAAACATTTTTTTTCTTTTGGAGAATCATTGATCAAAATCAAGAACCTACATGAATTCACTCGAACAAACAAAAAATTTGATTTAAGTATTTTTAACAAAATTCTTAATGCTCCGCCTCCGCCAATTATAAATTAAATGAAGTTTGAAGTTCAGAAGCGGAAATCGAAAGGCGAAATAGATTATGTAATTGGACTGGAAAATTGGAACGGATGAACTTTCGTGCTTTGCAAACGTGTCGCTACACACCCTAACACACGCTACAAGCAAGCTGGGCAATTGGTTTAATTTGAAAATAGTTTGTACTTGATACATTTGTTTTTAACCGAAAGATTACGCATCTTTAATCCCAGCCTGCGTGTAGCGCGGGAACGTTAGTGGCAATTTTGCCGAACCGACGTAAATTCAATAACTTAATGCAACATTTTTAATTTTTTAAATTTGTTGTATATGGAAAAGAAACGTAACAGATTAACCTTTGCAGAGCGTGTTATAATCGAGACTTTACTATCCGAAAAGAAGTCAATTTTATATATCGCTAGACAATTAGATCGTAACAGGAGTTCGATCCACAGAGAAGTCAAAAAATGGATTCGTATTCCTAGTGATAAATACCAAGCACATCTTGCCGATTTTTGCGCTAAAGAAGAGTATTTAAACAAAAGAAATCTTGACAAAATAAATACTCATTTTAGGCTAAAAGTGTTTGTATATAGAGGATTACTCAATGATCACTCACCGGAACAAATCGCAGGAAGTATCAAAGATTTATATCCAAATGACCCCATAATGTCTATTTCATATGAAGCAATATATAAGCATATTTACAAGCATAGACAATCTAGATTAGGAAGAAAATTAATCAAACTACTACCCTACAGCCATTCAAAAAGAAGAAATAATAAGAGATTTGGCTCTAAAAGATCTAGAATTAAAGATGCAATTAGTATAGAAATGCGACCAGATATAGACAACAGAAAACAGCTTGGTCATTGGGAAGGAGACCAAATTGTAGGTCTAGGACACAAAAGCGCAATTGCCACAATGGTTGAAAGAAAAACAAGATTTACTTATATCATTTTCCTAAAAGACAGAACATCAGAAACCATGACACAAGCCGTAGCAAAAACCTTAAACATCTTAATTCCAGAGGCAAGAAAAACAATGACGTACGATAATGGAATGGAAATGACTAATCATAAATGGCTTAAAGACAATACAGGAATGGATATCTATTTTGCTCATCCATATTCGCCTTGGGAAAGAGGCACAAATGAAAACACAAACGGGCTAATAAGACGATATTTTCCGAAGAAAACTGACTTTAATAACATTACCGAACAACAGCTAAATCAAGTTCAAAATAAACTTAATAATAGGCCAAGAAAAGTATTAGGATATAAAACACCAGCATACATGTTGGAACTAGAAATAAACAAGATCAAATACCTCAATTTAAAACCAAATTAGTATTTTTGATCATCACTAAAAAGACCAACTGTTGCATTAAGGTCTTGAATCCACCCGACCGTAAACAAAACAACTGAAAAAATAAATTTGACAACTTAAATGAACTGTAAAAACTGTAACACCGAAATAAATTCAAAATTTTGCCCAGATTGTGGACAACCGACAGACCTTAAAAGAATTGATGGACATTATATAATTCACGAAATTGAACACGTCTTACATTTTGAACGTGGAATTTTATATACAGTTAGAGGACTTGTAACAAAACCAGGTCAAAACATTAGAAATTATCTTTCGGAAAACAGAAGCCGTCTTGTTAAACCCATTATATTCATTATTGTAACTTCATTAATCTACACCTTAATAAGCCACTTTTTTCATATTGAAGAGGAATATGTAAATTATAAAGGATTAGAAAAATCAAGTATTGGAACAATATTGAAATGGATACAAGGTAATTATGGTTATGCAAGTATATTGACAGGAATATTTATAGCAATTTGGCTTAAAGTGTTTTTTAGAAAATATGGCTATAACTTTTTTGAATTGCTTATAATGTTATGTTTTGTACAAGGAATTTCAATGTTAATTTTTGCTGTTTTTGCATTTGTACAAGGACTTTTACATTTTAAATTATTAAAAGTTGCAGGAATTATTGGTGTAATTTATGTAATATGGGCAATCGGAAATTTCTTTGAAGCGAAGAGAATTGGAAATTATTTTAAAGCATTAATTTCATTTCTTTTGGGTACAATAACATTCTACATTATTATTTTTGCAATTGGAATAACTATTGACGTGCTAACTAAAAATTAAAAATATGGACGATAAAAAAGGAATGAATTGGTTTTTTGTATTTATTGCATTTACATTAGGCTTGACTTTAATTAAACACATTGATTTTAAAAACTTAACGCTGAAAGAACCTGTCTTAGACGTTCTTTATATAGTTGTGTTTATAATTTCAATTTACTTAATCATAAAAGACTTAAAAAAAGACCTGAAAAATAAAAACTGCCACTAACACACGCTACAAGCAAGCTGGGCATCTGGCTTAATTTGAAAATGGTTTTGTATTTGAAAAATTAGTTTTTAACCGAAAGTTTAGGCTTTCTTAATCCCAGCCTGCGTTTAGCGTGGGAACGTTAGGCACAATTATAAAAGAAAAAATTAAAAACCCCTCTAAAGTTATTTTTTTACCAAATAATGGTAATTTTACAATTTAATATTGTAATTTTGTACTCGTATTAAATAACAAAACATGTTAATAGAGTTTAAATTTCGAAATTTCGCATCTTATAAAGATGAAAACACTTTACTTCTGACAAGAGTTAAATCTTTTAAGGAGCTAGAAAAGACACATATAATAAAAACTACAAAAGGGATCGATTTACTAAAATCTTCTGCTGTGTATGGAAGCAATGGAGGTGGTAAAAGTAATTTTATAGAGGCGATGTTTTTTATGAAAGACGCAATTCATAATTCATTTTCAGAATCCCTAAAAAAAGAAGAAGATAGAGGACGTACAGATTATTATTTTAAATTAAGTTCATTAACCGAAAACAAACCATCATTTTTTGAAATTTCATTTTTAAAAAACGATTCCATTTATAGATACGGTTTTGAGATTCTAGGTTTTGAAATTATATCTGAATGGTTATACAAAAAAAATGATGTAGAAACACTTTTATTTGAAAGAAACCAGAATAATTTTAAAATTAATAGCAAAGGTTTTCCTGAAGGAAATAAATATAAAAAAGATGTGAATTCTAATGTTTTGTTTTTAAGTCATTTGGCACAAAACAATGCTAAAGAATCAAGCAATGTAGTCGAGTGGTTTTTTAATGTCAACGTAATTAGTGGATTAGATGATAGTAATCATAAAAATGCAACAAGTTCACTTTTAACTAAATCACCGAAATTTAAAGCGTGGCTCAATCTTGCTGTTAGATTTTTAGAAATATCAAACATTGATACAACAAAGGAAAAAGATCTTGTCACTTATCATAATAAATTTGATGAAAACAACATAATAATTGACTCTGTTGCATTTAATTTTGAAATTGATGAAAGTCAAGGAACAAGAAAACTGATTTATCTTTTAGGCGCACTATATGATACTTTAATACATGGGAAAATTCTTTTTATAGATGAATTGGATTCAAAATTACATCCAAATCTAACGAAAAAATTATTAGAATTTTTTCACAAATTCAACTTTAAAAATTCACAATTTATTTTTACTGCTCATGATGCAATTTTATTGGATAAAGATTTATTGAGACGAGACCAAATATGGTTTGTTGACAGAAATAAATTTGGCTCTTCAGAACTATATTCAATGTCTGAATTTGATGCAAGCGTAGTGAGAAACACTTCAGACTTCAGAAAAAAATATCTTGAAAGTGCATTTGGTGCTGCAGAAACAATTGAAATTTCTAACGATTTAATTGATTTAATGAATGGCTAAAAAAAATACAAATCAAGAAAATCGTTACGATAGAAAAAGTGGTCATAGACAACTAATTGGAAAAAGAAATAGAACAATATCATTTAGTTGGGAAAAACTCGATAAAGTTCAAGGTCAAACGATAGTGGATTGGGAAAATGATGGTTTACTTTCCCAACTTTGCTTAAGAATGCAACAAATAGGACAATATGATTCTACAAATGCGTTAGCTCAACAATTAATAAAACAATATACGCAAGTTGGATTCCCTCCAAATTCAAAATTTGATATCCCAAAACATGTTACACCAACATATTGGGCAGTAATACATATAACTCCAAATAGCAAAGAAGTTGTTGCCGGATATATTGAAGAAGATGTATTTTATGTTGTTTTTTTAGATAAAGAACATCATTTTTGGCCAAGTATGAATATTCAGAACAGAGGAAAAAACAGAAGATAAAAACGTTTGCTAACACATGTTTTGCACTATTGCGGTTTTAGGCTTGATTTAAAATTTGTTTTATATCTTTGAAGTCAGTCTTAACCGAAAGTTTCGGCTTCTTTAGTCCGCAACATCGCAAAGCCTGGGGACGTTAGGGTGTATAGCTCCGTTTGAAAAGACACAGCCGACATCAACCAGACGTTTTGCAACTGAAAAATAGTAATGAACTAGCTAGCGTGCCGACGCAAATCAAGCTCAGAATCTGACATCGAAATGCGAAAGAAAAGCAAATGTGAATCACTTTGTGGAAAACAGAAAGCGGAAAAATTTTTCGTTTTTATTTTGAGTTTTAATGGAAAAACATAATTCCGAAGACAAACAGAAAACTGAAAAGTTACCGAAATTGAAACGTGGAAAAGTTGCCGACATTGGACTGGAAAATTGGAACGGATGAACTTTGGTGCTTTTCAAACGTGTCGCTACACACCCTAACACACGCTACAAGCGATTTGGGCATTTTGTCTTAATGGGAAAATTGGTTTGTATTTGGAAGTTTTGGCTAATCAGAAAAATAACGCTAATTTAGGCCCAAACCGCGTGTAGCGCGGGAACGTTGTGCGTCATTTTGGTCGAACGTAACGTAAAATATTAAAAACCCAAATGATTAAAGATACTTTTAAAAAATATTACGAATTAAGTTATCCAAATTCTGATATAGATACTGGAATTTTTTCTATTGAAACTCATATAAGATTTGAACTTGGAGACGGTTTAAAAAACGGAACGAAAAAAAGAATAAATAACTCGGTAAATAAATCACTGCAATTATTTAATGACGCTTTCAAAAATTCAAATTCAGAAGTTTGGGTAATAATTTATGATTACAATTTTGAAGAAAATAATAATTCAAACAATTATATCTATTCTCAATTTTCAGGAAATAAATTAGAATATTTTGATAGTCAAATTGAAGATATAAACGCTGACAAAGATGGAATTGAATATATCGAAAAACAAGATTTAAAAGTAATTATTGGCAAAATAAAAATAAGCCAAATAAGTATAAAAAATATACTTACTGGAATTGCAAATAATGAAATGGGATTTGAACCTTATATTGGACAATCAATATTTTTTATTGATCCAAATACTGATATTGGGTTTCATATGTATGATGACAGAGGTTGTTATATTTGGAGCAAAGAAGCCAAAACTATTACAGAAATTTATACAAACAGAAATGAATGGATTGTAGATTATCACAGAGACGAAATAGACAAGTATTTTAAATAAAAAACGAACGCACAACCGCCGTTTGGCAATATGGCGGGTTTTGGGCTAAATTTAAAGTTGGTTTTGTACTTGGTAAATTAGTGTTAAACCGAAAGTTAAGGCTTCATTAATCCGCCACATCGCCAAGCGGCCAAACGTTAGCAGTAACCTTAAACTAAAATTCGTAAATTCAATAACTTAATGCAACATTTTTAATTTTTTAAATTTGTTGTATATGGAAAAGAAACGTAACAGATTAACCTTTGCAGAGCGTGTTATAATCGAGACTTTACTATCCGAAAAGAAGTCAATTTTATATATCGCTAGACAATTAGATCGTAACAGGAGTTCGATCCACAGAGAAGTCAAAAAATGGATTCGTATTCCTAGTGATAAATACCAAGCACATCTTGCCGATTTTTGCGCTAAAGAAGAGTATTTAAACAAAAGAAATCTTGACAAAATAAATACTCATTTTAGGCTAAAAGTGTTTGTATATAGAGGATTACTCAATGATCACTCACCGGAACAAATCGCAGGAAGTATCAAAGATTTATATCCAAATGACCCCATAATGTCTATTTCATATGAAGCAATATATAAGCATATTTACAAGCATAGACAATCTAGATTAGGAAGAAAATTAATCAAACTACTACCCTACAGCCATTCAAAAAGAAGAAATAATAAGAGATTTGGCTCTAAAAGATCTAGAATTAAAGATGCAATTAGTATAGAAATGCGACCAGATATAGACAACAGAAAACAGCTTGGTCATTGGGAAGGAGACCAAATTGTAGGTCTAGGACACAAAAGCGCAATTGCCACAATGGTTGAAAGAAAAACAAGATTTACTTATATCATTTTCCTAAAAGACAGAACATCAGAAACCATGACACAAGCCGTAGCAAAAACCTTAAACATCTTAATTCCAGAGGCAAGAAAAACAATGACGTACGATAATGGAATGGAAATGACTAATCATAAATGGCTTAAAGACAATACAGGAATGGATATCTATTTTGCTCATCCATATTCGCCTTGGGAAAGAGGCACAAATGAAAACACAAACGGGCTAATAAGACGATATTTTCCGAAGAAAACTGACTTTAATAACATTACCGAACAACAGCTAAATCAAGTTCAAAATAAACTTAATAATAGGCCAAGAAAAGTATTAGGATATAAAACACCAGCATACATGTTGGAACTAGAAATAAACAAGATCAAATACCTCAATTTAAAACCAAATTAGTATTTTTGATCATCACTAAAAAGACCAACTGTTGCATTAAGGTCTTGAATCCACCATTGTGCTAAAAAACAAATTCATATTGTTATTTTTTATCTTATTCTCTTGTAAAGAATTTAAAGAAAAGAATATAGACATAAACATATCTAAAACCAACCAAGAAATGAGTTTAATTTCTATTTATTGGAAAGAATTTCAATTACAGAATCCAAAATATAAAAACACAAATGAACCTCAATCATTTTATTTTTGTGATAATAAAAGAGATGCTGATGAATGTGCTGAATTAGTAATAAAAAAAATTAAACAAGCTACTTCAACATCAGTTTGGTGGTTTGAAAAAAACAAAGAAGAGATACCAAAAATTGGAGATTTAGCAATTGTAACAGATTGGAATAATGAACCTAAAGCAATTATAATAACCAAAAAGGTAGAAATAGTGAAATTTAAAAATATCACGCCAGAATATGCTTTTATTGAAGGTGAGGGAAATAAAACTTTAGAATATTGGAAAAATGTTCATTGGATTTATTATTCAAACGAAATGAAGAAATATAACGAAAAACCAAATGAGGAAATGAAAATTGTTTGCGAATATTTTGAAACTATATGGTAAAATAAATAAAAAGGCTACTGCTAACAGGCGTTTGGCAAGATTGCGAATTTTGTAGTAAATTCACGTTTACATTTCGCAATAAATTTTATCTTTAACAGAAAATAATTAGTTCCGAAGTTCGCAACCTCGCCAAGCGCCGGAACGTTGGAGGTAATTGGACCGTGCCACCGTAAATTCAATAACTTAATGCAACATTTTTAATTTTTTAAATTTGTTGTATATGGAAAAGAAACGTAACAGATTAACCTTTGCAGAGCGTGTTATAATCGAGACTTTACTATCCGAAAAGAAGTCAATTTTATATATCGCTAGACAATTAGATCGTAACAGGAGTTCGATCCACAGAGAAGTCAAAAAATGGATTCGTATTCCTAGTGATAAATACCAAGCACATCTTGCCGATTTTTGCGCTAAAGAAGAGTATTTAAACAAAAGAAATCTTGACAAAATAAATACTCATTTTAGGCTAAAAGTGTTTGTATATAGAGGATTACTCAATGATCACTCACCGGAACAAATCGCAGGAAGTATCAAAGATTTATATCCAAATGACCCCATAATGTCTATTTCATATGAAGCAATATATAAGCATATTTACAAGCATAGACAATCTAGATTAGGAAGAAAATTAATCAAACTACTACCCTACAGCCATTCAAAAAGAAGAAATAATAAGAGATTTGGCTCTAAAAGATCTAGAATTAAAGATGCAATTAGTATAGAAATGCGACCAGATATAGACAACAGAAAACAGCTTGGTCATTGGGAAGGAGACCAAATTGTAGGTCTAGGACACAAAAGCGCAATTGCCACAATGGTTGAAAGAAAAACAAGATTTACTTATATCATTTTCCTAAAAGACAGAACATCAGAAACCATGACACAAGCCGTAGCAAAAACCTTAAACATCTTAATTCCAGAGGCAAGAAAAACAATGACGTACGATAATGGAATGGAAATGACTAATCATAAATGGCTTAAAGACAATACAGGAATGGATATCTATTTTGCTCATCCATATTCGCCTTGGGAAAGAGGCACAAATGAAAACACAAACGGGCTAATAAGACGATATTTTCCGAAGAAAACTGACTTTAATAACATTACCGAACAACAGCTAAATCAAGTTCAAAATAAACTTAATAATAGGCCAAGAAAAGTATTAGGATATAAAACACCAGCATACATGTTGGAACTAGAAATAAACAAGATCAAATACCTCAATTTAAAACCAAATTAGTATTTTTGATCATCACTAAAAAGACCAACTGTTGCATTAAGGTCTTGAATCCACCCACTTAGACTACGACGTTTTTTCACAATGAATTTTCGGGATATTTTTTTGGGATGTTTAGAAGAATAAAGCATTTAGGCTTCAAGTCTTTCGATTGGGAATCGTAGAAAGTTCACTTTCAATACGTTTGACAACGTAAAAGACTTGGCTAAGTTATCGAAAATAAATGACAAAGTCAATACTATATTTATTTTTGCTAACTTAAACATCACCAAAAAAATAGAGCCCTAAAACCCCTATTATTAACTTCGCCTAGCAGGCTTGCTAAGCGCAATAAATAATTGGTTTCATTGAATAGCATTGTGTTGAAAAAAAAAGAGAGGAGTAGTCTATCCAACTCCGTTACTTAATTAAGCGATGGTTGTGCATAATTAAGTAACTACCCCCAACAGCGGCTATGCAAAATGCCTTCCGCTTTTTTAGATAAAAATAGTACAAATTAAAAAATTTGGCTATTTTAGCTATCATTAGTGAAGCGGCGAAAGAAGGCACTTCGCATAGCCGCAAACGTTGTATGCTATTTATGAGAACCTGAATGGATAGAGAAATTTTATTTACAGCAAGAAACACTTACGATTCAGAATATAATTCAGGATTCAGTTGGCAAGAATATTTGGAATGGTCAAAACTATATCAACTGAAAGAATTAGTTTCATTAGATGGAATTTTAAATGATTTATCCTTTACTCCTGATTTTGATTCTGAAACTGAATGAAAATATATTGTAACTGACCAAAATGTGGTTACAGTATTTTTTAATTCAGTTGATTACGTTTTGGAAAAAGTAAAAGACTTAAAATATTTTAACTTATTAGCTGTCATTAAAGAACCTAAAAGCGAGAATGCTAATTTGAATTCTGAGTATGATTTTATTGGTTATGATTTGGTCGAAAAAGATGGAGATATTAGTGCGCTAACAAATTGTGGAGGTTTTGATGAAACATTTTTACCTGAAGAACTAAATGAATACGGATTAATTTCAGATTACGACAAAGCAAAAAAAATTCAAATAGAACTAATTAAAAATAATCCCGAAGAACATCACGCAGATTGTTATCTGTATGAAGTTTGGAGACATAAAACTATTGGACGTAAGTAAACAGCATACAACAGCTACTACAACGGATTTGGGCATTGGGCTTAATGGGAAAATGGTTTTGTACTTGGATGTTTAGTGATAACCGAAAAATAAAACTTAATTTAGAACCCAAACCCGCTGTAGTACCAGAACGTTAGGGTGTATAGCTCCGTTGAAAAGACACAGCCGACATCAACCAGACGTTTTGCAACTGAAAAATAGTAATGAACTAGCTAGCGTGCCGACGCAAATCAAGCTCAGAATCTGACATCGAAATGCGAAAGACAAGCAAATGTGAATCACTTTGCGGAAAACAGAAAGCGGAAAAATTTTTCGTTTTTATTTTGAGTTTTAATGGAAAAACATATTCCGAAGACAAACAGAAAACTGAAAAGTTACCGAAATTGAAACGTGGAAAAGTTGCCGAAATTGGACTGGCAAATTGGAACGGATGAACTTTGGTGCTTTTCAAACGTGTCGCTACACACCCTAACACACGCTACAAGCAAGCTGGGCATCTGGCTTAATTTGAAAATGGTTTTGTATTTGAAAAATTAGTTTTTAACCGAAAGTTTAGGCTTTCTTAATCCCAGCCTGCGTTTAGCGTGAGAACGTTAGTGGCAACCCTTTCGCAACACACGTAAATAAGACATTCAATAAAATGACAAAAGACAAGCTACTTAAAAATATCGCAATGAATAGTTACAATGTTGGATTTGGAGCTAAAAAAAATTTTGCTTCACACGATATTGTAGTAAAACTGCCAAGTTGGATTGGTTTCATAACTTTATCAATAGGTATTTTACAACTTTATTATAGTGTTTTAGGAAGTAATAAAGAATTATCCGTTTTATTAATACTCATTAGTGTTGCTTCTTTATATTTAAGTGTTTTCAATTCAAATATTGAAAAATTTGAAAAAGAAGGTGTTAGAGAAACTCAAATATTCAATAAACTCAAAAATTTATATTTTACAGTAAAATCTGAATCAAAAAATGATTTTACAGAGGAAATAAACAAAATGGATGAAATTATGAATGAATTTTACTCGGAAACAATAACAAAACAAGTTTTTATGTCACAATGGTATGCACATTATAAATTCTTTTATGAAATGCAAATTGATTGGATTGACGATGAATTAAAGTTCAATTTTTTTAAAGATAAAATTCCTAACTCGTTAAAACATCTACTAATTATAATTTTAATATTAACAGTAATTTATTTCTCAAATGAATACTTCGGAAATCTTTAAAGAATTTTTAAATAATCTGATTATTCAGAATAAAGAGGAAATTTCAACAAAATATAATAGTATAACCAAAAGACTAAATGATAGCTTTCACGGTGTAGATTCAGAAACTTTAAATTCTCTACAAGTAGGAAGCTATGGTAGAAAAACGGCTGTGAATGGAGTTAGTGATTTAGATATGATATTTGAATTATCTGATGAAACATTCAAAAAGTATGATAACTATGAAACAAATGGGCAATCAGCACTTCTTCAAGACGTAAAAAAAGAAATAATAAAAACTTACACTACAACTGATGTAAGAGGTGATGGACAAGTTGTAGTCGTTAACTTTACTAATTATGTAGTAGAAGTATGTCCTGTTTTTATACAATCAGATGGAACATATAAATTTCCTGATTCTAACAATAATGGTTCTTGGAAAAAAACAAATCCAAGACCAGAAATAAAAGAAATCAATGATTACAACACTACAACTAATGGAAATTTAAAAAATTTATCAAAAATCTGTAGAGCTTGGAAAAATAAATGTGGTGTAAAAATAGGTGGTTTATTAATCGATACATTATGCTATGAATTTTTGAAAAACAATGAAAATCATCACTCAACGACATATTCAAACTATGATGTTTTTATAAAAGATTTTTTTTGTTTCCTTAAAGATTATGATAATAAAAGAGAATATTGGTTTGCACCAGGTAGTAATCAAAAAGTATACAAAAAGAAATCAAATTTTGTAAGTAAAGCAAAAAAAGCACATTCAAATGTTGTAGAAGCAATTGAGAAAAAAGAGAACAGCACTGTATACGAAATTTGGAAAAGAGTTTTTGGCTATCCATTCCCTTATCCAAAAACTATAAAAGAATCTTCATTGAATTATACTTCATCTGAAGAATTTATCGAAGATTTATATCCTGTCGATATTATTTATTCTTTAACTATTAATTGTGAAGTATCACAAGCGGGTTTTAGAAGTGAGTATTTAAAAAATATGTTAGATAAATTGAAAGTTAGTAAGAAACTTAAATTTTTCATTGAAAATACTGATGTTGAAGAACCATATTCAATAAAATGGAAAGTGAAAAACGAAGGTGAAATAGCGAAACAAAAAAATAATTTCAGAGGACAGATATTTAATGGAACTAATATTAGAAATGAAACCTCAAGTTTTGGAGGTTCTCATTTTGTAGAATGTTATATAATTAAAAATAATATATGTGTAGCTAGAGACCGAATTGAAGTTCCAATCTCAAACATTTAATAAGGGCAGCCACTAACCGCCGTTTGGCAATATGGCGGGATTAGGCTTAATTTAAAGATGCTTTTGTACTTGGAAAATTAGTCATTAACCGAAAGTTTAGGCTTCCTTAATCCGCCACATCGCCAATTGGCCAAACGTTAGGGGCAATTTTACCGCAGAACCGTAAGGAGATGGAGTTGACGGGAATTTTGACATCAAAAACCAATCTGATTATGTAACTGTCTCTTATTGTAAATTTACTTACTTGAAGCCCCCAAGAGCAGGAGGTTCAGGCGGTTCGGATGACCATAGATACTCTAACTTGATCGGCTCTAGAGATGATGCAACTGCCGATCGCGGTAAATTGAGAGTTACTTTCGCTCGTTGCTGGTGGGCTAGTGTTTGCAACGAGAGAATGCCAAGAATTCGTTTTGGAAGAGTGCATATCATTAATAATTATTTCAGCAGTAGTGTGAGCAATAAGTGTGTAGCCGCTGGTTTTGAAGCGAACATTCGTGTGGAGAACAACGTATTCGAAAATGTAAAAACACCAATCGATTTGATGACTGGATTTACTGCTGCTACTGCGGTGGGTAACATTTTCACCAACACTACAGGAAATACTGCGGGTAGCAATACTGCGTTTACAGCTCCTTATTCTATTCCAACGCTTACGGCATTTGCAGTTAAGGCTAATGTTTCAGCTGGAGCAGGAGCAACATTTACAGGAAATGTTTGTGGTTCTTTTTAAGCAATTGAAAAGAATGTAATAGGAAAAGGTGTGGTATCTTTTTCAAGCCCTCAAATGACATAGTTGTTTGAGGGTATTTTTTTGTAGTATAAAAAAATAAAAAACAAAGTTATAGTGGTGGATTTTCGGTTATTCCTATATTTGGAAAGCCCAATCTAGATTTACCATTATGTTGAAAACTTGCCTACTATTACTCTTCTTTTTTAGTTTTGCTGTAGAGCAACCTACATTTTCTGAAAGGAGCACTCCTAAAACAATAGTAGTTCCAGCTTCTTTTTTACCACTTACTTTAGAGGAGCTAACTGCCGATACTATTGTTCCGATTGCAATTTTGGAACAAAAGAGCAAAAATGTTTTTGAAAAATATGGAATCGATTTTCAAGGAAATTGTTATGATTGTGATTTAGCCAACCTCAAAATTTCAAGACAAAAGTTGATTTTTACCAATGTTTGTGATGCTACACAATCCATTGCATTGAAGGTGTTATTCATTAAGAAGCTGAACAATCAAATTATAATTGGTACCCCCAATAGCCAATGGATTTTGTTTAAAGTAGCAAAAGAAGGTGTTTACCAATTGAAAATAGAAGGTAATCGAATGATCAAAGAGGGTTTTAAAGTGAGTGCTTTTTTTACACTAAATAAAAAATTGCGTCAGTTTAAAGTCCATGATTGTGGCGATTTTCAAGGATAGTTTTTCAAGGTATATCAATTTTTTTTAAAATCCCAAAAAAATGTTAAACCTATTTAGCTTTTAAAAGTCTAAATACAAAACAAACCAAATAACCCAAAATAGCCAATTATGAAATACTTACCACTACTTGTATTCGCGATGTTGTTCATAGCATGTGAAAAAAGCGATGATATTCCACAAAATCCTACTGAGCCTTTTTATTATCCACCTACTACAGGAAGTGCTTGGGAAACGAAATCCCTAGCCAGTTTGGGATGGAACCAAAGCGCGGTTCAGCCCTTAAAAGAGTATTTAACTGATAAACATACCAAATCCTTTATGATACTAGTTAATGGAAGAATCGTAATGGAAGAATACTTCAACGGACACACCGCAGCGGCTACTTGGCAATGGAATAGCGCTGGAAAGACTTTGGTGGCTACTACCACGGGAATTGCACAACAAGAAGGCTTGCTTAACATCAACAACAAAGCGTCTCAGTATTTAGGTATTGGATGGACAAGTGAAACATTGGATAAAGAAAATTTGATTACATCGAGACATTTACTGACGATGAGTTCTGGTTTGAATGACGAAAAAGAGCTTGTTATAAAATCAAATTTGACATATTTGGCCGATGCAGGCACAAGATGGTCGTATCATAATGTGTTTCAGAAGTTGATGGATGTAGTGGCTGCGGCAAGTAAACAAGACTTTGAAGTGTATTTCAATGCAAAATTGAAAAACAAAATAGGAATGGATGGTTTCTGGAACTATGGACCTATTTTTAAGATTTATAATAGTTCAACTAGAAGTATGGCTCGATTTGCACTTTTGGCACTTAAAAACGGTAAATGGAATAATGAGCAAATCATTAATGAAGCCTTTTTTAAGGAAAGCATCAGTACCTCTCAAACCATTAATCCTTCTTATGGTTATTTGTGGTGGTTGAATGGAAAATCGAAGTATATGGTTCCGGGTGGGCAAACAGTTTACCAAGGGGCTTTGGTGCCTAATGCACCTGCCGATATGTATGCAGCGATGGGTGCAGAGGACCAACGCATTTATGTGATTCCGAGCAAGAATATGGTGGTGATACGAATGGGTGATATTTCGGATCCTACGAATCCTAATTTTGCACTTTCTGGTTTCGATACGGCACTTTGGGATAAAATAAATGCGGTGATAAAATAATTTGTAATTTTATTTAAAAAGCGACAACAAATCTTGGTTTTGTTATCGCTTTTTTTGTTGTATCCAAACAGAAAACCCTGTGAATCTCTAGACCCGATCGCAGCCGCATCCTTTTGTGCAGCGATAGCTGTACAAAAGATAGAGTGGAGAGCGGGAACGTTACTGGCTGAAACTAACTATTCTTTCGCTCCTAATTGAGACTGCCATGAAACATTTAAAACTGGGATACTATTAGAATTAGTACTTATAACATGATCCTAGCTCTACCCTTTTTAGTAAAAAAAATAATCCTAAAAAAAGTGTATAAAACTGATTTTCAATCAATAAAACTAGTATTGTACTATTTATTTTATTATATTTGATTTACATATATAATATTATTGCTGTTTGCCCTGATTTTACCAAATTTTTATTTTTTGCTCAAAAAGTCAATTCTAAATTAGTTTTGATTTTAAACGAAGCTTAAAAAATTTTAAATAATCTAATAAAACCTATATATTATGAAAATCACTATTGTAGGAAGTGGCTATGTTGGTCTTGTAACAGGAGCCTGTTTTTCCGAAGTTGGTATTAATGTTACGTGCGTAGATATAGACCGTAATAAAATAGACAAGCTTAACGAGGGAATCATCCCCATTTATGAGCCTGGACTTGAGGATATGATTACCCGAAACATGAAAAAAGGGCGATTACTTTTCACCACAAACATACAAGAAGCCTTAATTGATTCCGAAGTTTTATTTATTTCTGTGGGTACGCCCCCCGATGAAGATGGTAGTGCGGACTTAAAATATGTATTGGCAGTTGCAAGAGATTGCGGAAAATATATTAATGATTACTTATTAGTGGTAACCAAAAGTACTGTGCCTGTTGGAACTTCTCAGAAGGTAAAAATGGCGTTGCAAGAAGAGTTAGACAAAAGAAAGGTTTCCATAAACTTTGATGTTGCATCTAATCCAGAGTTTTTAAAAGAAGGAGCGGCCATTGATGACTTTTTAAAACCAGATAGAATTGTAGTGGGGCTTGAAAGCGATAGAGCTCAAGAGTTAATGAAGAGTTTGTACAAGCCGTTTACGCTGAATGGTCATCCAATCATTTTTATGGATATTGTTTCCGCAGAAATGACCAAATATGCAGCAAATGCTATGCTTGCCGCAAAAATTAGTTTTATAAACGACATCGCTAATCTGTGCGAAATTGTTGGAGCTGATATTAATAAAGTCCGTAAGGGAATTGGTTCAGACTCCCGAATTGGAAATAAATTTATATATCCAGGTATTGGTTATGGTGGATCTTGTTTCCCAAAAGATGTACAAGCATTAATTAAAACTGCTGGCGAATACGATTATGAATTACGCGTTTTAAAAGCCGTAGAAGCCGTTAATAATGACCAAAAATTAGTGCTTTTTCATAAAATAATGAAGTATTTTAATGGAGATGTCAAAGGCAAAAATATTGCGCTATGGGGGCTTTCTTTTAAACCACAAACCGATGATATGCGCGAAGCGCCTTCTTTATACATTGTAAAAAATCTACTGAAAGCAGGGGCAATTGTAAAAGCCTACGACCCAATCGCTATCAATGAAGCGAAACATCATTTTGGTGACACCATTTCGTATTATGAAGATCAATATGAAACCCTTATTGATGCTGACTGCTTGGCAATTCTAACCGAATGGCCGGAATTCAAGTTTCCAAATTTGAAGATTGTTCAAAAATTACTGAATCGACCTGCAATTTTTGATGGACGTAACATTTACGATAAAGACGAAATGAAACACAACGGTTTTGATTATTTCTGTATTGGAGTGAATACTTCAAAATAGGTAATCTCTCGTAAATAGTAATTCGGTTCTAAAAATACAGGTTATGGCAATGAAAAAAATCTTAGTAACTGGTGGTGCCGGTTTTGTAGGCTCACATTTATGTGAACGTTTATTAAACGAGGGCAATGAAGTGTATTGTTTGGATAATTTTTTTACGGGGCAAAAAAAGAATGTGGTTCATTTGTTAAACAACCCCTATTTTGAATTGATTCGTCACGATGTGACTACTCCATTCTTTATCGAAACGGATGAGATTTACAATCTCGCTTGTCCAGCTTCGCCAATACATTACCAACACAATCCAATAAAAACAATCAAGACCTCTGTGATGGGAGCCATTAATATGCTAGGACTTGCCAAACGAGTAAATGCTAAAATATTACAAGCATCGACAAGTGAAGTGTATGGAGATCCGTTGGTACACCCGCAGCCAGAATCATATTGGGGACACGTAAACCCAATTGGGGAGCGCTCTTGTTATGATGAAGGCAAACGTTGTGCTGAAACATTATTCATTGATTACCACAAACAGAATAATGTCAAAATTAAAATCATAAGAATATTCAATACCTATGGTCCAAGAATGGATCCTAATGACGGAAGGGTTGTTTCCAATTTTATTGTTCAAGCTTTACAAAATCAAGATATCACTATCTACGGAAAAGGACAGCAAACCAGAAGTTTTCAGTATGTAGATGATTTAGTGGAAGGAATGATAAAATTGATGGCTACACCAGATCATTTTACCGGTCCAGTCAATGTGGGCAATCCAAATGAGTTTACCATTCTTGAATTGGCCGAAAAAGTGATACAATTAACGGGTTCAAAATCAAAATTAATCTACCACCCCTTGCCTTCTGATGACCCAATGATGCGCCAACCAGATATAACAATTGCCAAAAAAGAGTTAGACTGGTCTCCAAAAATTCAGTTGGATGAAGGTTTAATTGAATCGATAAAGTTTTTTGAATCAATTATTTAAACGAGTTTTAAGTGCTATTAAAATGTTACTGTTATGAAATTATATAATCTTCAATTGGTTGAAAAAATGTGTCGAGGCAATCAAGAACAGATTGCAAAGATGGCTGAAGTATTTGTAGAACAAATTATAGATGCTATAAACGAGATAGAAACAGCCTACACAGAAAAGGATTTTATAAAAATCGTTAGATTATCGCATAAGATAAAACCAACCTTGGCTTATTTTGGAACGGATGAATTAGCAGAGGAATTTCTTCTTACCGAAGATTTATTGTCTAATGAAATTACTGCACCAGAAGTAGATATGAAAATTGCATCACTAAAGTTGATTGCACAGGAAGTAGTAGTTCAAATGAAAAATGATTTTAATATAACGAATACCTAAACTTATGAAGAAAAAGATATTAGTAGTAGATGATGAAAAAAGCATTTGCTTGTTATTGCAAAATTTTCTTTCTAAGGATTATGAAGTTATAACAATACACGATCCTATAGAAGCGCTTCAATGGCTTGATGAGAGTCTTCCTGATTTAATAATTAGTGATATCCAAATGACAAATATGGATGGTTATGAGTTTTTGACAAAGGTCAGACAACGTGGATTTACCAAACATACGCCATTTATTATGTTATCGGGTAAGTCAGAAAGTAAAGAGCGAATAAAGTGTTATAGACTGGGTGCTCAGGATTACCTGACCAAACCTTTCAATCCAGAAGAATTGGATGAATTGGTCAAGAAAAATATTTTCCCCATTCATTTTGCCGTAGAATGGTGACAACTTTATCAATGCTTGCAATTTAAATTAAGTCCTTATGAACTCAAATCTAACAATTTTATATATCGGTAGCACTGCAGAATATTTTAATCAAAAAGAATTTGAAAATTGGACTATAACTGTTTTAGAAAATAGTGTAAAAGCTACAAAATTTCTTCAGTCTCACAAAAATATAGATGCTATACTTTGTGATTATAATTTACCAGGGAACAACGGAATATTTCTTTATGATTGGATTAGAGCACAAAGTGAATACGATGCCATTCCTTTTCTTTTGCTTTCTAAAGATTTTAATCCTGAGATTTATAAAACAGCATTTATAAAGCAAATAGATGATTTTTATGTCATTTCAAATACAGCTGCAAGCGCTATTTTAAATAGAGTTGCATTTTTATCCCTACATAGAAAACCAAAAAACAAAAAAGAAACAGTCCTAGATTTCAGAGAGGAAATGTATAAAATGCCGTTGTCAAAACGCATATTCGACATTTTTGTAGCCTCATCGGTCCTTATTGTAGCGTCACCATTTTTACTACTTGTTATTGCCGCTATCCGACTTGAGTCCAAAGGTAAAGTATATTACATCTCAAAACGTGTGGGTAGAAAAACTTTCGATTTTTACAAATTAAGGTCCATGCGGACAGGATCAGACGAGCTCCTAAAAAAACTCGCAGTTGAAAAAAATCAATATAAAAAAGAAGAAACTAAGTCATCCGATAATCCATTAGATATTCCTTGTCCTAGATGCAGTATGCTACCCGAAGGGCAGACCTGCTCTTCCCTTATGTATATAGACACACACGAAATATGTGATTATTGGTTTACTGTTCAAAAAAAGGAAGCTGCCAAAAATAATTCAACTTTTGTGAAAATTGTGAATGATCCTCGAGTTACAAAAGTGGGTAAGTTTATCAGAAATACCAGTATTGATGAGCTACCTCAATTGATCAATGTATTAAAAGGCGATATGTCAATTGTAGGCAACAGGCCTTTGCCGCTTTATGAAGCAGAAATGCTAACAGGAGATGATTTATCTAAACGTTTTTTAGCACCTCCAGGAATTACAGGTTTATGGCAAGTAGAACTAAGAGGAAAAGGCGGAAAAATGTCTGAAGAAGAAAGAATGCGCCTCGATAATGAATATGCAGATCAATTTAAGGGAGATAACTATTCTTTTTGGTACGATATGAAACTCATTTTAAGAACTATTCCAGCACTGCTTCAAAAAGGTTCTGTTTAATACCTATGATCTGACCCTAATTTAATTATGAAAAAACAACTTAAAATAATATCCATTATTAGTGTTTTTGTTTTATGCTTGCATAACACGCAAGCTCAAACCGTTCAAAATAAAGACACTTTACTAACCGGTAGTGAGTTTTACTTTCCGCCGCTAAAAGTGGTTATAGATTCTGTATTGAAAAGAAATGCAATGGTCAAGTTTAGAAAGAATCACGTTGGTGTAAAAGAATCTACTCTAGCATCAGAACGTATTTTTTGGACAAGAAATATTGGTGTACAAGTAGATGGTAGATATGGTACTTTAAATAATTTCTCAAATAATGATGATGGGGTTTCTAATACTGCCTTTTCAACACTTTCCACTCAATACAATTATAGTGTGGGGATGTATCTAAAATTTCCAGTGTTTGATATGTTAAACAGAAAGAATCAACTCAAACTAGCGAGACTCGAAATTGAAGAAGCCAAAAATATGACCAAATTTCAAGAAGATGAAATACGGCAAACGGTTATTAGGATGTATCAAGACGTTATTTTGAAGCAACGATTATTGCAAATACGATCTAAAAACTTTGGCAACGGAAAAGTAAACATGGAAATGGTTGAAAAAGAATTTAGAAATGGTGTGGTACCCGTTGCAGAATATGTGCGAATAACTAGTATTACTGCTAATCTTGAGGCTGATTATGAATCCGCAAAGTCAGAATTTATAATTGCAAAACAATTACTCGAAGACATGTCAGGACTCGTGTTCGATTTAATAAATTAATTAAGAAAGATGAAAATAATTGATTTTGTACGATTGATTTTAAAGCATCTGCTGCTCCTACTACTGGTTCCATTAGTACTTGCTTCATTGGTAATTTTACTTACCAAGAACCCATCTTTTGAATATTCTTCTCAAACGGTTTTATACACGGGTATCGCGACGGGTTCTTCTATTGAAATGGATAAAACATTCAATTATCAAGCATCGAACGCCGCTTTTGATAATTTGATTAATATTATAAACTCTCGCGAAACTCAAGAAGAAGTTGCCGTTAGGTTATTAGCACAACATTTGATGCTCCCAGAAGCCAATCCGAGATACATATCCAAAACGTTTTATGACCAATTAAGAAGCAAAGTACCAGCTTCCTTGTATAAATATGTAGTGCACGAAAATAAAGCAGTGCCTTCTTCAATGGAAATAAATGATCCAGATAAAGCATTATTTCCCCCTGAAATCAATAGAGCCGATTACGAAAAAACCGTTAAAAATTTAATGGATTTAATGAAGAGTAGCAATACTAATTATGTATATGAACTATTAAATTATGGAAAAGATGATCATTATTCTATCAAAGCAATTGCTAAAGTAAGCGCTCTAAGAATTTCAAATAGTGATTTAATAAAGTTAAGTTATACGGTAAATGATCCAGGTATTTGCCAGCAAACGCTCGCTATTTATAATCTAGTTTGTATTGTTAATTATAAATACATTAAGGGAAATAGATCTGATGCAGTAGTAAAATATTTCGAAGCTCAGCTAGAAAATGCTAGACAAAAATTAACAGCAGCTGAAGATATTCTTTTGGAGTTTAATAAATCTTCTAATATCATCAACTACTACGAACAGAGTAAGGCTGTTGCGGTAGTTAAAGAAGATATGGATGTGGATTACAATAAAAAAATAGCTGATTTAGCTGGGATCCAAGCATCGACTATACGATTGGAAGAAAAGTTAAAAATTCAAGAGGCCATCCAACTTAAGACCAATGCAATTCTGGATAAAAAGAAACAAATCGGAGACCTTAACTACAAAATAGCTTTAATAAAGGCGAGATTCGAATCGACGAATAATGAAAGTGATTTGGCAAAAATTGAAGAGCTAAATAAAAAAGCCGAAGCCTTATCCAATGATATAAAAAGAAATGTTGCTGAGTTGTATTCCTATCAAAATTCTATAGATGGTTTGCCTGTCACTAAAATACTTCCAGATTGGATAAATAATGTAGTCGAAGCAGATAATATTAAAGCAAAAATTAAAGTTATAAACGGGCAAAACAAAGAGTTTCAGAAAAAATATGCCAATTATGCTCCAGCAGGCGCAACGATTAAAAGAATTGAGCGTGAGATTTCGGTATTTGAGCAAGGATACTTAGAAATACTTCATGGATTAAATTTAGCGAAACTAAAACTACAAGACAGTGAGCTTACCTCTAATTTGAAAGCCATTGACCCTCCTTATTATCCTTTATCACCAAATCCTACCAAACGAGCGCTATTAGTTATTGCAGCGGCGATTTTAGGAGGTTTTTTGACGCTAGCAATTATTTTCATAATGGAGTATTTTGATGATACTTTAAAGAATGCTAAAATAGCCAGTAAAAAGTTAGGCATGAATTCTTTGGGGATGATGCCTAAATTAATAGTAGATCCAGGCAGCGTCAATTTACCCTACATTCAAAAAAGATTAACTGAGATCATTACACAAAATGTGTTGCAATATTTTGGGACACATCCTTCAGAGAATAAGACAAAAACCATCATTGTCTTTAGCACTCAAAAACAAGAGGGGAAAACGGTAATGGCAGGAAACATTGCCAGAACATTGAAAAATGAAGGTAAAGAAGTCGTGATGCTTACGTATGAAGGCGCAAAAAAAATAGTAAGACAACATCCGAAGTTTTCTGGACTAAATAAATTTTTAGGTTATGCAGACCCTAGAATAGATTATGACAATCCATTTTTAGCCGATGTTTCTAGTTATCTGAATGAGACCGAGTATTATACTTATGCAATAAACAATACCTTTTATAACGCTCAAAACTATTCCGATATTTTAAATCAAAACGGCATTACGCTCAATTGTGTTCCCGATTTTGTAATTATTGAGTTACCTCCCTTGATTGATTATATCTATCCAACAGAATTAATAAATCAAGCCGATTTGAACATCATCGTATGTCGCTCTAATCGAGTGTGGTCAGATGCCGATCAACTAGCAATGAAAAATATAATGGAAACAGTCGCTTCAAAAATTAATTTTATTATTAATGGAGTGCATATCAATGAAGTGGAATCCATTTTAGGGGAATTGCCTAAAAAACGAAGTTTATTACGAAGGAAATTAAAATCAATGTTCAAATTTCAATTTTTTTCTAAAGCCCAAATCTAAAATAAACTAATGAAAACGCTCAAAAAGATAATGCGAGAAGATAATTTTCTGTCCTTGACAGGGAATCTTGTCATTGCCGTTTTGGGCATTGCAGGTTTTGCATTATTAGCGAGAAGTTTATCTCTGGATGTTTTTGGGCAATGGGTGTTATTTATTACCGGCGGGTCTTTTGTAGAAATGTTTAGATTTGGTATTACGAATAATGGTTTAATTCGTTTTTTATCGGGTGCAGACGCTTCGTCTCGAATGGAACTAATTGGTTCTAATGCTTTGATTGGCTTAGGAGCAACTCTTGTAATAGCCATCATCTTGATATTGTGCTATGCCATATTCAATCATGAAATTAGTACTTCTGGATACAATCTATTTTTTAAATGGTATCCATTATTAGCTTTTCTAAATCTTCCTTGGAATAATGCGTTGGTTGTCTTACAAGCGGACAGAGCATACGGAAAGATACTGCTGTTAAAATCAGTGAACAGCGGTCTATTCTTCTTGGTGATTTTAACTAATTTTTTCCTAGAGTTGTTGACATTAGATCAATTAGTAATAGCAATGCTTATCATCAACGCCTTGACATCATTCATAAGTATAGTTTTAGGTTGGGATGGTACCAAATTTATTTTCAAAGCCAATAGTAAAACGAATAGAACTTTATTAGACTTTGGAAAATATACAACGTTCACATTAATTGGTACCAACTTGTTGAGAAGTGCCGATACCATAATTATCAGTTTGAGTCCATTAGGGAGTGCCGCTGTTGCGTTGTATAGTATTCCGTTAAAATTGACAGAATTACAGCAGATTCCGCTTCGTAGTTTTGTGGCTACTGCCTTCCCTAAAATGTCTAAGGCTAGTGTTCAAGGAAAGGTTGAAGAAGTAAGGGATTTGTTCTACACCTACTCTGGAGCTCTAACGTATCTTTTTGCTGGACTGAGTGTATTCACATTTGTGTTTGCTGAATTCTTTGTGTTAGTAATAAGTGGAAGGCAATATTTAGAAACGGATCCTCAAACCGGGTTTAATGTTGTCAATATTGTTCGAGTATTTTCTATTTACGGATTGTTATTGCCTATTGATAGAATGACCGGTATTGGTTTGGATAGCATCAATAAACCAAAAATTAATGCCATAAAGGTATTCGTTATGGTTTTGGCAAATATTATTGGAGATTGTATCGCCATTTTTATATTCCAATCGTTGTTGCTTGTTGCGGTTGCCTCAATAGTTTTCACTTTAATTGGCATTTGGATGGGAATGTATTTCCTAGACAAAGAACTGACTTTGACCTATAGAGAAATTTTCTCAAGTGGAATTAATTTTTACCGGAGCCTTATTCATAAAGCGACAAATACGAATCTGAAGGAATCATAAAAAAATTTTAAAAAACAGTAAATTGAACACAAGCAGTAATAATATAAATCCCTTTGATAAAGCGTCTGGTTCTGCTAGTTTGTCTAGCCCGAAGGGACTTGTGTTATTGCTTGTAACGGTAGTGATCATCGCATTATTAATTGCGAAATTAAAAACAGTAGGAATAGGCCTTTTAATTGCACTACCATTTTTGGTTTTTTATCTGTATAAATTGTTTACAAATCCTATTCTGGGATTTTATACGGCTATTGGACTTAATTTTTTGATACTTGGTTTAACTCGCTATATAACTGGATTGCCTTTAGGTTTTGCAATAGATGGCGTCATGATTTTGACTTTTTTAGCGGTAATTTTTTCTAGATTTAGAGAAAAGGTGGATTGGTCTCCTGCTAATAAAGACATTACCTTTTTTGCAGGGATTTGGTTATTGTATTGCATTTTTCAATTGGTAAACCCAGAAGCCCAAAGTGTTGAGGCTTGGATTGCGGGTAGAGGTCTTGGATTTTATTTCTTTTTCTTTTTAGTGCTCACCTTTTTATTCATCGATACTCATAAAAAGTTAGACATGTTATTATATGTCTGGGGCGTTTTTTCAATAATTGCCACGCTGAATGGAATGAAGCAGTTGTTCATTGGTGTAGATGCTGCCGAACAAGCTTGGTTAGATGCTGGTGCCAATCAGACTCATGTGCTTTTTGGCAAATTAAGGGTGTTTTCTTTTTTCAGTGATGCAGGTCAATTTGGAGGAAATCAAGGGTATACAGGTGTAGTGGCTATTATTTATGCCATGTCAAAAAAAGGTTTTGCTAAAGTATTTCTTATCGTCGTTGGAGTTTTAGGACTATATGGAATGATCATATCCGGAACTAGAGGTGCTATCGGTGTTCCTTTAGCCGGATTTATGACATTTTTTGTATTAAGAAAAAACATCAAAGTGCTGCTATTTGGGGTACTAATTATTGCCATGTTTTTTGTTTTTTTCAAGTACACATCCATTGGCAATGGGAATGACCAAATACGACGAATGCGAACTGCGTTTGATCCCAATGAGCCCTCGTTGCAAGTACGATTGAACAATCAAAAAATACTGAAAGCTTATTTAGCATCAAGACCATTTGGAGGAGGGATTGGTCATGCAGGTGACAAAGCGCAACGGTTTTTGCCCAATGCTTTTCTCTCTCATGTAGCTACAGATAGCTGGTACGTTTTGATTTGGGCAGAATTAGGTATTGTGGGCTTGCTATTTCATTTGTTTATTTTGTTTTATGTTATAGGCAAAGCCTCTTATAAAGTCATGTTTACCATTCGAGACCCCATAACGAAGCTGAAGATGAGTGCACTAATTTCTGGAATGGCGGGTGTTATGGCAGCTTCTTATGGTAATGCTGTTTTGGGACAAATGCCAACGGCTTTGCTCATTTATGCAACTATGGCGATTATATCCAATCCTGAAATTTTTGAAAAAGACCAACAAAAGAATCAACCTGAATTGAGTACAGCATAAGATTTATAAAATAGCAATTACTATGTAAAGCCAAACGAATAAACCCTTAAACCCAAAAGCTATGTACTATAGAAATGTAAAAGATCTAAATAATATCATCCTTCAGCGATTAAGTATCATTCCTCGTGATTTTGATTTAATTGTTGGTGTTCCAAGAAGTGGGATGCTTCCAGCAAATTTATTAGCCTTATATCTAAATAGACCCTACACTGATATTCACTCTTTTTTGAATGGACATATTTATAAAGCGGGAGCTAGAGGTCAGTTTTTTGATATTTCTGAATTTAAAAATGTACTTGTGGTCGATGACAGTATTGCTTCGGGTGCTGCAATGGTTGAGGTTAAAGAAAATTTAAAACATCTCAATGATCAATTCAATATAAAATATTGTGCGATTTATGTCATTCCAGGGAAAGAAAAAATGGTCGACTATTTTTTTGAAACCGTCCCGTTACCAAGATATTTTCAGTGGAATATTCTCAATCATACCACTCTAGAGAAAGCCTGCTTTGACATAGATGGGGTTTTGTGTGCAGATCCTTTGCCAGAACAAAATGACGATGGAGAAAAATACATTGATTTTATTTTGAATGCTCCACCATTGTTTATACCGGGAAGCAAAATCGGAACTATTGTTACTTCTCGTCTTGAAAAATTCCGCAAAGAAACCGAAACTTGGTTAGCGGCAAACAACATCAAATACAATGATTTAGTAATGCTGGATTTGCCCAATATGGAGGCCAGACAGCGAGCCAATAATCACGGAGACCACAAAGCAAAAGCCTATTTATCAAAACCTTACGTGCTTTTTATTGAAAGCGAATACCATCAGGCTGTAGAAATAAATAGACTGTCAAAAAAACCGGTTTTATGTACTGCTAATTTTGAAATGATTTTCGAATCGGAATCTTTCATGTATAATCTCAAAAGCGGCAAACACCTTCCTTTTTTAAGAAAATACGCTTTGAAAGTGAGAGATTTATTGAAGAAGTTTAAATAAGAAAATGAATAAAGCACCAACAAATTTTAATTAAAAAATTTAAATTATGCTTCTATTTAATATCATACAAATTGTTCTGCTACTCCTTTTGGGTTTGGCGACTTTATACATTTTACTGTTTTCAATAGCAAGCTTATTTTATAGACAAAAGAAATATTCTGATAACGGAAATTTAAAAAAAATAGCGGTGCTTATTCCAGGCTATAGAGAAGATGAAGTAATTGTAGAAGTGGCCAATGCAGCTTTGCAACAAGAGTATCCATCTACCCATTATGATGTGGTAATTATTGCAGATTCTTTTCAAGAAGAAACCATTTCAGCCTTAAAAACGTTACCAATAATCGTTATTGAAGTAAGTTTTGAAAAAAGCACAAAATCTAAAGCGTTGAATAAAGCCATGGCAACCCTTGAAAGGGATTATGATATTGCTGTGGTTTTAGATGCTGATAATGTGATGGCACATGATTTTTTGAGTAAAGTAAATGCTGCTATCGAACAAGGATTTGTTGCCGTACAAGGCCATCGAACAGCAAAAAATATGAATAACTCTTGGGCTATTCTTGACGCCATTAGTGAAGAAATTAACAATAATATTTTCAGAAAGGGGCATCGTGTTTTAGGATTATCTTCAGCAATAATTGGTTCTGGAATGGCTTTTAAATACCATTATTTTAAAACCCTTATGGCAAGCGCTACCGCTGTTGGGGGATTTGATAAAGAAATTGAACTCAAAATGCTTAAAGAAGGACATACCATTGTCTATCTTGATGATGCGGTAGTTTTTGATGAAAAAATTCAAAAAGCCGAAGTATTTGGCAATCAACGCCGCCGATGGTTGTCTGCACAATTGCATTACTTCAAGAAAGATATTTTAAATGCTTGCAAGCATTTAGCAATGAAAGGTAATGTCGATTATTTCGACAAGGCAATTCAATTTATTCAGCCTCCTAGAATATTATTACTCGGAGCCGTTATATTGTGCAGCGTTAGTTTTGTTCTGCTAAACTATTGGTTAGATAATCAAAATTCCTATTCGAATTATTGGGTGGTCCTGTTAATAGCTTGTGTGATGTCTTTTGTTTTTTCGGTGCCAAAATCTTTTTACAATCGCAAAACATTGAAAGCATTACTCAGTTTGCCAAAAGGAATGTTGATGATGTTGTTGTCTCTTCTAAAAATAAAAGGAGCTAATAAGACATTTATTCATACCAAACATGGTTCTACTTCTTAAAAAAATAAATAGCCGCATATGAAAATAGGTATAGAAGGGCAACGACTTTTTCGCAAGAAGAAACATGGTATGGACATGGTAGCTTTAGAATTGATAAAGAACCTGCAAGAGCTAGACCATGTAAATGACTATTTTATTTTTGTAAAACCGGATGAAGACCGATCTGTTCTTAGAGCCACGTCTAATTTTACTATTGTTGAATTAAATGGTGGACCGTATCCTACATGGGAGCAAATAGCATTGCCCAATGCTGCCAAAAAATATGGTTGCGATATCTTGCACTGCACTAGCAATACCGCTCCTTTTTTTACGTCTATTCCGCTGATTACGATTCTTCATGATATTATTTATATGGAAAGTAGTTATTTGACAATACTGAGAAGTAGTGCCAGTACTTATCAAAAATTTGGGAACATTTATAGAAAATTGGTAGTGCCTCGTATAGTGAAGAAGTGTAAAAAAGTGATTACTGTTTCTCACTTTGAAAAAAACAGAATTGGTGAGTTCTTTGGAATAAAAGACGATACAAAACTAGGCGCTATTTATAATGGGGTAAGCGAGCATTTTAAACCCATTACCAATAGAGATGAGCTGAAACGGGTTAAAGAAAAATACAATTTACCAGACCAATTTTTCTTTTTTCTGGGTAATACAGACCCTAAAAAGAACACAAAAGGAACGCTTAAAGCTTTTTCCGATTTTTTAAAACGTACAGCCTCAAATCATAAACTCGTAATGTTGGATTATGATAAAACGGAACTGAACAGTTTGTTGAATGAAATTAACGACTCCAATCTCATCCATCAAATTGTTTTGACGGGCTACGTAATCAATACCGATTTGCCAGCTATTTATTCTCAATGCGATATATTTCTGTATCCGTCACTTCGGGAAAGTTTTGGGATTCCTATGCTGGAAGCGATGTCGTGTAACGTGCCAGTAATCACATCAAACACTTCATCAATGCCTGAAATTGCAGAAGATGCTGCCCATATTGTCAACCCGTTTCAACCAGAGGAAATTACAGATGGACTCATCACCATTCTAAATAACGAAGCCTATCGCCAATCGCTTTGTGAGAAAGGCTTGGAGCGCAGTAAACAGTTTTCTTGGAAAAATATGGCCAAAGAGTATTTGAAACTTTATGAAACCATCCATATCGAACATTCAAAAAAATCTAGACAATGATAAAAGGTAAAGATATAATAGTGGTAGGCATACAAGCCTGGGATATTGAAATAGGTAGTAATTGCAAGAATATAGCGTTGGAGTTTGCCAAACACAATCGGGTTTTATATGTAAATCCGCCTATGGATAGAGCTACAATGAGAAAAGACAAGCACAAAGAAAAAATTCAAAAAAGAATCAGAATCAAAAAAGGTCTTGAACCTGATTTATACGAGATTGGTAACAATCTGTGGAATTTATACCCCAAAAACAGTGTTGAATCCATTAATTGGTTGCCTATTGATAGCGTGTTTAAAATATTGAACAGGAGAAATGCCCGTTTGTTTTCAGAAAATATTACATCGGCGGCCGAGCGATTGAATTTTAAAGATGTCATTTTGTTTAATGATAGTTCGATGTTTTTAGGAAGACATTTGAAGGAATTTTTACAGCCCAAAGTCTACGCGTATTATATGCGAGATTATTTGGTGAAAGTACCTTATTGGCAAAAACACGGAGAACAAATGGAACCCGAAGTCATACAACAAGCAGATGTTTTATTGACGAATTCAGACTTTTTTGCAGATTTCGGTTTACAATACACGGCTTACAGTTATATGGTTGGACAAGGTTGCGATGTCTCACACTTTAGTGACGATGAGGGTAAGATACAAGTACCAGCAGAATTCAAAGAGGTACCCTCGCCAATTATTGGCTATGTGGGGTCGCTTACCAGTTTAAGGTTAGATATCAGTTTACTCGAATATATGGCTGAACAGAGAAAAAGCTGGAGCATTGTTCTCGTGGGCCCAGAAGACGACGATTTTAAAAAATCAAAATTGCATCAATTGTCAAATGTGTATTTTTTTGGGAGTAAAGATGGCTCAGAACTTCCAGCTTATGTAAAAGGTTTTGATGTAGCCATCAATCCGCAGTTGACCAACAACTTAACGATTGGCAATTATCCAAGAAAAATTGACGAATACCTTGCTATGGGAAAACCAGTAATTGCAACACAAACCAAAGCAATGGAAATGTTTCGCGACTATGTGTATTTGGCTTCTTCAAATGAAGAGTACATTACGTTAACCGAAAAAGCTTTGGAAGAAAACTCAAAAACTTTGGCTGAACAAAGAGCCAATTTTGCCAAAAGTCATACTTGGGAAAACAATGTTAGCGCCATCTATCAAGGAATAATTAAAGCAACCAAACACAGGATACAATGGGATTGAAAGAAAAAATAAAATCCAATGAAAAATTGAAAAAACTGGTTCATTGGTCCATACTTATTCCAAAACAAACAAGACCGAGACTTTGGATAAAGTGGTTCGTAAATCCTTTTTATCATAAAAAAGGAAAAGGAGCTATAATAAGATATCGAACCAGATTGGACGTCGTTCCGTGGAATAAATTTGAACTTGGTGAAGATTCTACTATCGAAGATTTTTCTGCGATAAACAATGGCGTGGGTCCAGTAATCATTGGGGACCGAACCAAAATAGGTCTCAGCAACACGATTATTGGTCCTGTTACTATCGGGAATGATGTGCGATTGGCGCAAAACATTACTCTTTCGGGCTTGAACCATAACTATGAAGATGTCAATCGCCCTATTCATATTCAGGGAGTTTCTACAGCACCCATAACCATTGGAGATGGCACTTGGATTGGTGCTAACGTGGTAGTTTTGGCAGGAGTAAGCATAGGTAAAAATTGTGTAGTCGCAGCAGGTAGCGTGGTCACAAAAGATATTCCCAACTATGCCGTTGCGGTTGGGAATCCAGCACGTGTATTAAAACAATACAATCCTGAAAAACAAATATGGGAAAAGGTCTAGCGCTAGTATAAATTTTAAACAAGTAAAAATGATAACACTAAAAATACTATTCTGGATTTTGCTATCGGTGATAGTCTACACCTATGTGGGGTACGGTAGTTTATTGTATGCAATTATAAAAATCAGAAGGTTTTTTAAGATGGGCAAAAAGCTAGCAATAGATACCTCTTATGAACCAGAAGTGACCTTGTTTATTGCGGCTTACAATGAAAAGGATTATGTAGCAGCTAAAATGAAAAACACCTTAGAACTCGACTATCCTAAAGAAAAAATCAATATCGTTTGGGTTACCGATGGTTCCGATGATGGTACTCCTGATGTGTTAAAAGGATACCCCAATACCACGGTTTATCATTTAGACGAACGCAATGGTAAAATTGGAGCAATGAATCGAGGGATGGATTTTGTAAAAACACCCATTGTTATTTTTAGTGATGCCAATACCAATCTTGGAAAAGAATCCATTAGACGAATTGTAAACTTGTTTAGTAATCCAAAGGTGGGTTGCGTTTCTGGAGAAAAACGAATTGTGGATAAGGAAAGCGATGTCGCCTCTGGTGCTGGTGAGGGTATTTACTGGAAATATGAATCGGCATTGAAAAAATGGGATGCCGAATTGTACTCAGTGGTAGGAGCTGCGGGCGAACTTTTTGCCATTCGAACAGCCTTGTATCGTCATGTTGAAAAAGACACTTTATTGGATGATTTTATCATATCACTAAGAGTCGCTCAAGAAGGCTATACCATTCAATATGACCCAGAGGCCTATGCTATTGAAACCGCTTCGGCCAATGTTAAAGAAGAATTTAAACGCAAAGTCAGAATCTCAGCGGGAGGCATTCAATCTATTGTGCGACTTCGTTCTTTGCTGAATATTTTTAAATACGGAACACTTTCCTTTCAATACATTTCGCATCGCGTTTTGCGTTGGAGTTTAACTCCTTTATGTCTCATTCTCCTTATTCCTGTTTTGTCAATTTTAGCCATCAACGAAGGGATTTTCTCTTTTGGTTTGTATTCTACCCTGTTTTGGTTGCAGTTGCTTTTTTATGCCCTTGCCTTGTTGGGTTGGTTTTTAGAAAATAGAGAAACTAGAATCAAGATTTTGTTTGTGCCGTATTACTTTTTTATAATGAATATGTGTGTGGTTTTGGGCTTTTTTAGATATATGAAAAAATCACAATCGGTAAACTGGGAAAGAGCACAACGAGCGAGTTAGCACCGAATGCAATTTGTAAACGATTAGATTTCACTTCAAAAAAAATAAAATTATGAATAGAAGAAAAGCTATCGGTGGAATTTTAGCCCTCACTGGAATTGGGATTGCTACCTATACTGGATTTCATTTTTTTTATGCGAAATCCAATAGAGGGCAACTCCCTAATTACAAGAATCTAATTGCAGCCTTAGTCGATGTGATTATTCCTGCTACCGAAACTCCAGGTGCCAAGGAAGCTAATGTTCAGGATTTTATAATTAGCTATATGGAATCGTGTTCTTCGAAAAAAGAGTATACTAATTTCTTTAACGGATTAAATGACCTCCAAGAAACGTGTTTGGATACCTACGGTTTCGGTTTTGAAAAATGCACACCGCAACAACAAATAGCAATCGTAAAGGATTTGGACAGCACTTATGACGGTTCGGGTTTGTTTTCTAAAATCAGAAATAAAATATCGGGTCGTCCTTTTTATACCATTTTAAAAGCATTAACTGTAGAAGGATATTGCACTTCCGAATTGGGAGCGACACAACATTTAGTGTATGAACCTATTCCAGCTAGATACAAAGCAATCACCACCATACAACCCAATCAAAAAGCTTGGGCAACAAAATAGCTATAGTATGAAAAACCAAACAGAAACAAACACCTTTGATGCTATTGTTGTAGGGTCAGGAATCAGTGGCGGATGGGCAGCAAAAGAACTCACAGAGGGCGGCTTAAAAACCTTGGTATTAGAAAGAGGCGGACAAGTTGAACACGTAACGGGCTACACAACTGCTTTTCTGAATCCTTGGGATTTTAAAAATAGAAAGCATCTAACAAATGAAGAACTCGAGGAGCGACCTGTGCAAAGCAGTCATTGTAACGCCGCCGACAAGCATTTTTATGTCAATGACAAAGAGCATCCCTATATTCAGGTGAATCCATTTAAGTGGATTAGAGGCTATCAAGTTGGTGGTCGTTCCCTCACTTGGGGGCGACAAAGCTATCGTCTTTCAGATTTGGATTTTGAAGCCAATAAAAAAGATGGTTATGGAGTCGACTGGCCCATACGCTATGCAGATTTGGCTCAATGGTACGATTATGTCGAGGATTATGTAGGTATTAGTGGTAGTTCAGAATCCATAGCTCATTTGCCAGATGGCGTTTTTTTGCCACCGATACCGATGAATGCCATAGAACAGCATCTAAAAGAAAAAGTAAAAGAACATTATTCCGATAGAGTGATTATAAATGGTAGAGTAGCAAATTTAACGCAACCAAAAAAAGGAAGAGGGCCTTGTATGTATCGCAATTTATGCAGCCGAGGTTGTCCTTTTGCAGGCTATTTTAGCAGTAACTCGGCAACATTGTTAGATGCACAAAAAACAGGGAATCTGACTTTAAGAGCAAATTCTATTGTGAAAGAAGTGCTGTATGATGCCAATACTAAAAGAGCCATTGGGATAAAAATCATTGATGCGCTGACAAAACAAGAACATACATTTTATGCCAAAATAATTTTCTTAAACGCCTCGGCAATTGCCACAGCTGCTATCTTATTGAATTCTGTTTCACCGTCTTTTCCTAATGGATTGGGGAATTCTAGTCAACAAGTCGGACACAACTTAATGGATCATATAGTCAATGAAGGCACCTACGGAACTTTTGATGGTTTATTGGATAAGTATTATGAAGGAAGGTCTCCAGGAACCATTTATATTCCAAGATTTCAAAATATCAATAAGCAAACGCAAAACCCTGATTTTGTTAGAGGATATGGGATTCAGGGAAAAGGAGAGCGGGAGAATTGGGAATCAAAAGCTACGCAAGGTTTTGGCGCATCTCTAAAAGCACAATTGCAAACTCCTGGTAAATGGACGATTTCTCTTGGTGGTCGAGGGGAAGTTTTGCCGAATTATGAAAACAAAATTTCTCTTGACACCCAGAATCTGGACCAATGGGGATTACCATTGGTTAAGGTTCATTTTAAATATGGTGATAACGAACTGGCAATGATGGAACACATGACCAAATCAAGTGAGGAAATTTTAACCAAAGCAGGGTTTAAAAATGTAGGAAGTTATAGAACAAGTCCGCCCCCAGGATCTGCCGTACACGAAATGGGAACTGCAAGAATGGGGAATGATCCAAAAACATCCGTTTTGAACAAATACAACCAAATGCACGATGTGAAAAATGTATTCATTACAGATGGTAGTTGTATGACGTCATCGGCTTGTCAAAATCCTTCTTTAACGTATATGGCACTTACCGTAAGAGCTTGCAGATATGCTATGGAGCAACTTAAATCCAATAAGTTATGAGTTTTTTCAAAAAAATAGTACTCCTGTTGGGCGTGATTTGTCTGGTATTTGGAATGGTATATATCATCAAACAGCCCAAATATTCCATAAAAACAGAAGGGAAATTATATGTTGTCAATAAAGCAAGCCGAAGCATTACTGTTTTTGATTTAGAAAAAGGGGAGGAAATAAAGGAGTTGCCCATTGCAATAGAACCACACGAAGCAACAGCACTAACCAACCCGAACAGAATAGTAGTCACAAATTATGGCGCTATTGATGCAAAGGGGAAAAGCATTACGGTTATTGATGCAGAGAAGAATACTATAATAAAGACAATTGATTTGGGTAATAAGAATACTAGTCCTCACGGTATTATTACTTTGGAAAGCCCTAACAAAGTTGCTGTTGTGTCTGATGATGGCAATCATTTATCAGTAGTCAATATTGAATCAGGAAAAGTAGAAAAACAGATTGCCACCCAACAAAAAGTCAGTCATTTATTGGTTAAACATCCCTTTAAGCCCATTGTTTATGTGACCAATATCAATTCTGGTTCAGTGACTGTAGTTGCTATTGAAAGCAATAAAGTTGTTCAAATTATCCCTTGCGGGAAAAGTGCAGAAGGTATTGCTATTACAAAAGATGGTTCAGAAATATGGGTTTCAAATAACAAAGAAAATTACGTATCGGTTATCAATACTTTAACGTATAAAGAAATGGCTCGATTGGCAACAGGAAAAGAGCCCTTAAGAGTAAAGTTTTCAATTGACGGAAAATATGGTTTGGTTGCTAATGCTAGTGAGGGGACAATTTCAGTTTTTGACACCCAATCAAAAAAGCTTTTTAAAACCATAGTTATTCCTGGTAATAAAAATGTCTTTGAAAAAATCATCTACCGCACGCCTCGACCTGTTGGAATACTAATGCATCCCAACGGATTGTATGCCTTTGTGTCCAATTATACTGCGGGTAGAGTTGAGGTTATTGATATGCAAAATTTCACAATTAGTAGCAGTATCAAAGTTGGAAATATGCCAGACGGCTTAGCAATTATAATCTAGTTTTAGTTATGATAAATAAGAAAGCAAAATATTGGATTTTATCGTTTGCCATTGCATTTATTTGCTTTCAAGCGGCACGTCTTATTGCTAGATTACCATCGTATACCATACAAACCACAGGGAAATTATACATTGTGAGTAAGGTTGGCGAGAGTGTTCACGTATTTGATTTATTTACGGGAACAGAAATAAAGGAAATTCCAATTGACATATTATCTCACGAAGCAGTTACAACTTCGGATGAGAAAAGAGTAGTGCTTACAAATTACGGGGCTACTGATGGCAACATTATTAAAATCATAGACACCAAAAAAAACGAAGTAGAAAAAACGATAGACTTAGAGGACAATATAAAAGTTAATGGGATTGTAGCTTTTCCAGAACGCAATAAAGTTGGGGTGATTGACTATGTTACTAATACATTATTAGCAATTAATATTGATACTGATAGTATTGAAAGAAAAATACAAACCCAACAAAAAAAGAGTCATCTTATAGTGTTGCACCCAAGTAAAGCCATTGCTTATGTTACGAACATAGGTTCAAGTTCAGTGAGTGTTATCGATTTGATTTTGAATAAAGTGATTAAGGTTATTCCTTGTGGATTAGGAAGAAAAGGCATCGATATAACCCCAGATGGCTCTGAATTATGGGTTACCAATAATAAAGAGAATACTATTTCGGTAATAAATACCTCGACTTATAAAGTTACCCATACATTGAAAACAGGTGATGACCCATTAAAACTTAAATTCTCAACAGACGGGAAGTATTGTATAGTGGCCAATGCGATAGAAGGTACTGTATATGTGTATAATCAAAAATTAAAAAAGAAGATAAAGACTATTGTATTTCACGGGAAAACAACATTAGTAGAGATACTGCTTTATCATACACCGCGTCCTGTGAATATTGTAATGCATCCTAACGGATTGTATGCTTTCGTTTCCAACTCCAATGCAAATAAAATTGAAGTGATTGATATGAAAACTTTTGAAATTGTAAGCACTATTGGAACAGGAAGAGTTCCAGATGCTATTGCATTTGTAAATTAATCTATCCTCTGAATTCCTATTCAGTGGTGTGTTTTTTAGAATAAGTAGTTCCAAAAAATGGAAAGTAATTCTAATTTATGGATAAGAATAAATTTCTATATATGGGGTAAAGCGCTTAAATACCAGCGTTTGAGAGGGATATTTTTTTTGGTGTTGTTTTTGGATACTCAAATGCATCAAAATAAAGCACATTGTAAATTGAGATTAAACTTAACCTAAAAACATTCTAAATTAAAGGACATGAATAATTTAAAACCATTCATTAAAAATACGCAGCAAAATAGCAATTCCGTATGGATAGTGTTATTTGTAATTATGATTTTGTTAAACTCTTGTAGTAAAGATCCTGTAGATATAACTGATCCACCAACATCCTCTGGTGAAGTTACAATTGACAATTTACAAGCTTCTTCAACTTTTACTTGGAAAAATACTCAAGATGCTAAAGTAACTATCAGAACTAAGGACAATCAAGGAAATGCCGTTCCTGGCGTAAAAGTGAGCGTTTGGACTAATTTTGAAGAAGAAAATGGAAAAGAGATTATCAACGGTATAACCAATGAGCAAGGAGAATTTATAGTAGATTACACTTTCGAAGCCGACATGAAAGAAGTTGTTTTAAAAACAGACTTTATTGGTTTTGTTCCAGAAACGAAAGTGCCATTAGAAAATCGAGTAGTTAATTTTACTTTTGGAGGGACAAGAAGTACCCAAAAAGGCCAAAAAACTAGCCGTAAACCCTTTTCTTCCAAACAAGCATCAGCACTTTACAGTAAAACGAGTGCTGGTATAAAAATTAACTATATCGGGACTTATAACAACAACGGAGTGCCTAATTATTTAATGAGCAAACCAGATGTGATTGATAAAAATTTCCTAATTGATGTCAACAATGCTTTACCTGAAAATATGCCCGTTCCTACCTATCATCCGGAATATCTTTTAGGTAGTAGCCAGCACAATTTAGTGATTTTAGATAAAGCCGAAGTATGGATTACTTTTGTTTCTGAAGGAGCTGGATATAAAAATGCATTGGCATACTATACTTATGACAGAGATTTTCCACCCAAAACTCCAGCTGATGTTAAAGAATGTAAGGTGATTTTTCCTAATGCCTCATTTGCAGGTTCAGGAGGAGGATTGTATTCTGGGGACAAGGTTTCTTTAGGTGTTTTCGAAAAAAATACGGTAATTGGATGGATGTTGTTGCGTAATGGTTGGAGCGACAGTGCAAGACAAGCAACAGAAGGTTTGGGTTTATTGTATTCTAACTTAGAGTTAAACCCAGAGACAGATATCAAATACCGTCAACATACGGTTATGTTGTATGATGAAAAAAGAAGTTTGTTCCTACTTGGATTTGAAGATTTAATTCGCCCAGGTGGAGACAATGACTTTAATGATGCTGTTTTCTATGCTACGGCTAACCCAATAAAAAATGTTGAAATATTTGATGTTCAAAAAATAAACCCTGATCGAATAGATACTGATAAAGATGGTATAATTGATGGTTCTGATGATTATCCAAATGATCCGAAACTAGCGTTTAATAACTATTACCCAAGCAGTAACACTAACGGAACCCTTGCTTTTGAAGATCTATGGCCATCAAAAGGAGATTATGATTTTAATGATTTAGTAGTTGATTATAATTTTAATAGAATTACAAATGCTCAAAATAAAGTAGTTAGCTTGAAAGGAAAATTCACAGTAAAAGCTATTGGGGCAAGTTACCAAAATGGGTTTGGTTTCTCAATTCCTGGAGTAAGTCCTTCGCAAATTGCATCCGTTACTGGAACAAAATACACCGAAGGATACATAAAAACAAACGGTAATGGTACAGAAGCTGGTCAAAAAAATGCGACCATAATTGTTTTTGACAATGCTTGGAAGCACGGTGCCGGTAATACCAATCCTAGCCAACCATATGTTGCCTCAGAGTCTATTGAAGTCACTATAGATTTAGTCAACCCAATTGATGTTAGTGCCTTCGGAATGGCGCCTTTCAATCCATTTATTATTGTAAATAAAGAAAGAGGGAAAGAGATTCATTTAGCAAATTACCCGCCAACAGATTTGGCTGACAAAGCCTATTTCGGAACTTCTTTTGACAATACTCAGTCTTCTATAGGGAAATATTACAAAACCAAAGACAATTTACCTTGGGCAATAGATTTCCCTAGTAGTTTTGATTATCCAATTGAAAAAGCAAAAATCGATGCCAGTCACTTGAAATTTAAAAATTGGGTTTTAAGCAATGGCGTAGACTTTAAAAATTGGTATAAAAACGAAGCTGGGCATAGAAACAGTTCAAATATTTTTAACAAATAGTAGAAAATAAATCATATCTAAAAGATGAGTACAAATATCAAATTCATTTACAATTAAACACATTCTTTTAGCCAATTAATGAAATTAATGGATATTTTCATTGCTATCCGAAAGTTTTAATGAATGAGCATAAAATACCTTGTTACCCATTATAAATAGGCGTTTACTTTTTTATTATGCTGAAAATAAGTCAGAACTGAATTTTAATTCTGGTTCTGATCTTATTTTTTTGGCTCCATCTCCAACCTGATTGCAGATATAATCTAAACTTAAATAATACACTAAACAAATTCTGATTTTTTCAACCAGATTTGAGAATGACTTTGTCTTTTTTGATATGGTTCTGTTTATCAATTCAAGCAACAAATAACAAATCAAAGCGATATAAATTTGCGATTTAACCGCATTTTCACTTGTACCCAAGAATGTTTTTATCTGTAGATTTTGTTTCATCGCCTTGAAAAACAATTCGATATCCCATCTCTTTTTATACAAATCGGCTATTGTTCTTGCTGACCATTCTAAATTATTGGTTATTATTTCGATAATCTTATTTTCGTCTTGCTTATACACATGGACTAATCTTAGTCTTTCTTGGTTAATACCTGTCTCTATGGCTTTACTACTGTTTAAAACAACTATTTCGTCCTTGATAATGTCTTGGTCTTCTTCATCTGGCAAATCCAACTCTTGGATGGATTCGTACAAAGTATTTGTCTTAATCCTAGTTACAAAAACATTTTCTGCTTGAATTCGATGCAGCATCAATGCGAAATCAAAATAAGCCCTGTCTTCCACAACGATGGTTCCTTTTGAGAAAACTAACTGGCCTATACCATACCGATCGTGTGTTTTAGCTTCGGTTATATTTACCAAATCCGGGATTTGTAAATTATCGTTTGCGGCTATGCGAAGTGCCTTCTTTCGCCGCTTCACTAATGATAGCTAAAATAGCCAAATTTTTTAATTTGTACTATTTTTATCTAAAAAAGCGGAAGGCATTTTGCATAGCCGCTGTTGGGGGTAGTTACTTAATTATGCACAACCATCGCTTAATTAAGTAACGGAGTTGGATAGACTACTCCTCTCTTTTTTTTTCAACACAATGCTATTCAATGAAACCAATTATTTATTGCGCTTAGCAAGCCTGCTAGGCGAAGTCAATAATAGGGGTTTTAGGGCTCTATTTTTTTGGTGATGTTTAAGTTAGCAAAAATAAATATAGTATTGACTTTGTCATTTATTTTCGATAACTTAGCCAAGTCTTTTACGTTGTCAAACGTATTGAAAGTGAACTTTCTACGATTCCCAATCGAAAGACTTGAAGCCTAAATGCTTTATTCTTCTAAACATCCCAAAAAAATATCCCGAAAATTCATTGTGAAAAAACGTCGTAGTCTAAGTGGCACGGTCCAATTACCTCCAACATCCCAGCAGGTGTGTACTTTTAAGCCACCTTTTGCTGTCCGAAACTTTGCCCAGTCAAACATATTCAAGCACAAACTGATTGTGGTACTGTCTATCAATTTTATGTTTTGTTCTTTAATTTCTTTGATAATACTACGTTGAGATTCACTTTTTAAAACTCTTCCATAATGTTTCAAAAGCCTGTAATATAGGGATTCAAACACTTTCCAATCACGTTTTTTATTGCCATCACTCATCGTGGATCGTGCTGGACTTTGAATCAGTCCTAAATCCCCAATAAAAGTCTCACTGACCCCAATTCCAGTGGAAATATCATTTAAAGTGTAGCATTTATTAAGCTGTCCGTAAGTTAATGCAACAAATTGGTCGTAAGTCTTGTATTTACTACAGCCTTTGTCGGAACTGTGTTTTTTAGCACAAGATTCAAGCATCCATCGAGGAACAAGGTCAATAATTTGTCGAATAACTGGTTTTTTGATATTTTTGTTTCGCCTGAAGAGTCCCATAAAGTATTATTTGTTTCGCAAAATCAAAAATACGGGATTCTCAGGCATTTTTTATTTTAGACTTTCGGATAGCTATGTCAAGAAATTAAACGTGTAAGACTTTTTGATTAACCAAGAGACATTATGGAAAATATATAGTATGAATTTATTGGCATAGAATAATTGACTTTATACTATTTTTCCACAAAAAGCCAAGGCAAAATTATAAAGCCAATGAAAAACTGACTCTATATGTTTTACGCCAATCAATTATAAGCTTATAAATTTATAGAGATTTCTCCCGAAGATATTACTAACAAAACGCAATTGTCTCTTGATAATTGCGTTTTTTACTTTAAAACACTTCCTTTGTGCATGCCAAACTACAATCTAGACCAACATTACCAAAAAAACATTTATAACAGAGACGAATTAAACCATAATGAATTCGAATGTTGCACGTTTGAAAATTGTGATTTTACGGCTTGTAATTTTATGGATGTTACATTTATTGATTGTGTGTTTACAAAGTGTAATTTTAATGGAGCACACATCAATCACGTGGCATTACGAACCGTTACTTTTGATCATTGTCAAATCAGAGAGGTTAATTTTGCAATGTGCAATAAATTAATTTTTGAAGTACATTTTCAAAATTGTGTATTAGACTTTTCAAAGTTTTATACTTTAAAACTAAAAGGAACCACTTTTATGAATTGTAGTTTAATTGCGGTAGATTTTATGGCAACTGACTTAACCGAAAGTATTTTTGATAATTGCGACTTGTACCGCGCCGAATTTGACAAAGCTATTGCCAACAAAGCGAACTTCAAAACAAGCTATAATTTTACTATAGACCCTTCCAAAACCAAACTCAAAAAGGCAACTTTCAGTCTCAACGAAGTAAAAGGCTTACTTTATAAACACGAGATTGTGGTAGATTAACTTTTTATTATTCGACCGTCTTGCATAGTTATTGTTCTATCTGAACGCTCTGCAAAATCATTATCATGCGTTACAATCAATAGCGTCTGTTTCTGCTCATGGGTCAATTGCTTAAAAATATCAAACACTAGGTCGCTGTTTTTTTTATCTAAATTTCCTGTAGGTTCATCTCCCATAATGATTAAAGGATCATTGATTAACGCTCTCGCTATAGCTACCCTCTGTTTTTGTCCACCGCTCAATTGATTAGGCAACTTCAAAGCATGTTCGTGCATATCTAATGTTTTCAGATGCTCCATTGCACGATGTTCCACTTCTTTTTCAGAAAATTTAGCCAATTTCAATCCCGGAAGCATTACGTTTTTCAGCACATTATATTCATTGAGCAAATAATGAAATTGAAAAACAAAGCCGATTTTTTCATTGCGAATCAAAGCCAATTCTTTATCTGATTTTCCCGTAATCAATTCATTATTCACAAACAATTGTCCATCATAATCTGTATCCATAGTCGAGAGCAAATACAACAACGTTGATTTTCCACAGCCTGATTTACCTACAATCGAAACAAACTCGCCATGATTAATACTCATATCGATTTCCTTCAACACTTGAAATTTTACAGGATCATAAAAATATTTACTCAATCCGATAGTTTGCAGTACTTTATTTTCCATTTTATTTTCCTCTAATAATTTCTACTGGATCTACTTTGCTGGCTTTTAAAGCAGGAAACAAACCTGCAATAGTCGTGGTGAACAACGCAAATACAATTCCGATGATATAATACAAAATATTGAAATTAATTGGATACGTTTTGACGGTTGGCAAAGCCGCAGTTTCAAATGGAATCACATCAATAATTGAAGTAAAAATAAAACCAAAAATGAGACCAAAAATACCTCCAGCCAAACCAATAATTATGGACAACGAAACAAAAATCCACTTGACGTCATTTCCTGAAAAGCCAGTCGCTTTCAAAATAGCAATACTGTCCATTTTCTCGTAAATCATCATGTTTAGAATATTGTAAATTCCAAAACCAGCAACAATCAACAACACGATTCCAACCGCATAGGAAATTATTGTTCGCACAGAACTTCCGGTCTCAAATTGTGAATTGGCCGTTTGATAATCGATAGTGTCCAATTGATACGTTGCTTGCAATTCTTTGGCTACAAGGGGTGCTGAAGTCATATCAAACAATTTAATCTGAATATCTGTAATGTAATTTGTGGCTTCCCCCAACATTTTTTGAGCCGTGTCTAAAGAAGTATAAGACATTGTATCGTCTATTTCTGCAATACCAATTTGGGAAATCCCGACTACTTTTAAGGTGGCCAAATTCCCTTTGGATGTGGTAACTTTGATTCGGTCTCCAACAATCAATAGCATTTTATCTGCCAATCCTTTACCAATAATAATACTATTGTTTTGCACCAAATCGGTTATCTTTCCTTCAATGATATAATCGCTGGTTTGAAACAATTTCTCTTCTGCCAAAATAGCTATCCCATTCACCACTCCAGAAATCTCAATAGTTCCCGAATTAAAAAAAACAGGAGCCACTACCTTTGGAGCTACATCAATGATTCGTTTGTCGTCCTTAAGAGCTTTAATAATTGGAATTCCGTTATATATTGATTTTCCTCTATCTTTAGGCTTGACCGAACGGATAAAGTTGGTAGTGTTTTTATAGCGATTTGATAAATCAATGGGTTGATTAGCCGTAGGTTTTATTTCGTTATACAAGCGAACATGAGGTGTTCTATTTAGCATCAATCCATCTAATAAATCATTGAGTCCGTTCATAAAACTCACCAATGAAATAAACATAGCGATACTAAACGTAACCCCAATTGCTGCCACAATCGTCTGTTTTAGGCGCGCACGCAACAAATGTAAAGCGATGTTTAAGATAAGTTTGTAGTTCATTAGTTCGGTTTATAAAGCGTTTCGTTGGCTTGTAATCCATCTAAAATCTCTACTTTTTTGTAATCACTTAAGCCGACTTTTACTTTTCGTTTTTCATCTTTATTCACTAAAACATACGTACCTTCTATTAGATACTCTTTCGGAATAGTGAGTGCCTTTTTTTTGGTTTGAATAACGATATTTGCTTCAGCTGTTAAATTAGGATACAACTTGGGCGGAGCTTTTATGAACTGCGCTTCTATCTTGAACGTTCTCGAACGCTCATCCATTATGGGATAAATTTTTGAAACTACTGCATCAAAAACAGTTCCTTTATAGCTATCCATAGTAACAACGATATTTTGTCCCAACACCACTCGAACCATATCGTTTTCATCCACATCCAATTCAAGAATAAAAGTATTGCTTTTCCCAATCGTAGCAATCGGTGTTTGGGGTGTCACCAAAGTTCCTTCTTTAACCGGCAAGTCAAACAATTGACCGTCAAATTCACTTTTTACAGCAAAATCACTTTGACTTTTTTGGCTAATTTTCAGATTGATTGCATTCTTACTTTGGTCATTTTGTAATTGGCTTTTGAATTGTGCCAATTGTTTTTGAGCCATTTCAAAATTACTTTTCGAGCTTTTATAGGTTTGCACTACCCTATCAAAATCAATTTGAGAAATTCCTTCGTACTGCAATGCTTTTTGATTCCTATGATAAACAGATTCATCTAAAAGTAGTTTGTCTTTCGCTGCCAAAACTTTCAACTCTAATTCGGCAATTTTATCTTGAATATAACGACTATCTTTTTTGCTCAATTCATACGCCAATAAAGCGTTTTGAGTATTCAAATCGGCTTTGTCGCTATCTAACTCAAACAATAATTGTCCTTTGCTGATTTTTTGACCAACTACCACTTTTGTTTTTTTCAAAATCCCACTTACTGTAGGATAAACAATGTATTGGTCCTTAGCTTTTATTACACCAGATGCATAAACGCTTTCAGTAATATCGCTTATGGTAGGTTGAATTTCTTGAGATTCTTTTTTGGAACAATTTACGAGAAGTATCGAAAAAAAGGACACTACTACAACTACTTGTGAACGCATGGTATTTTGTTTATTAAGAAGAAAGTTACCCTATAAATATAAGGTTTTCTAGGTAGTATTTTATTATAATATAAAACAAATTAGTGATAAAAACTCCTTCTATATGGCTCGCTCCATCACATAATCTTCCATCAAGTAACCATGTTCTAGCTCGATATTTACCTCACTAATGATAGAAAAACCCATTCTTTCATAAAAAGCAATCGCTTTATTAAAGCGATTGACATTCAGACACAAGGTAAGAGAACCTTGCTTTCTCGCTTCAGTGGCGATATAATCTATAAGTACTTTACCTACTCCTTTACATTGGGCGGAAGGAAGTATATAAATTTTATGAATTTTAGTTTGTTTTTGATGGTCGTAATTCCATTCAAAAGAAGCAAAACCTAGGGTTTGATTTCCTTCATTTGCCAAAACAAAATGATGTCCTCTTTGTGACACACTTTCCTTTAATGCTGTATCATTATAAAAGGCACCCAACATATAATCTAACTGAGATTTTGACAAAATTTCACCATAAGCTATTGGCCATGTTTCGTAGGCAATAGAACGTATCGTAGCAAAATCGGTTGCGGTTGCTGGAAGAACTGTAATCATAAAATGAGGAAATTAAAATTAGACTTAAAAATGGCTGCTATTATTTAAAAATTAACCATGAATGGTTTCATTCTTTCCATAATTTGAGATGACAGACTCTTCAAAAGCCAACCACTCTCTCCAACGTTTCTCAACATCAATGCCGACTCCGTATTTTCTTGCATAGGTAATAAAAGTAGTGTAATGTCCCGCTTCACTTTCCATTAAATCTCTATAAAAAGAAGCTAATTCTTCGTCTTGAATGTTTTCTGAAAGCACTTTAAATCGCTCACAGCTTCTTGCTTCAATCATGGCAGAAAACAATAATCGCTCGACTAAACCAGAAACGCGACTACCATCTATGCTCTTTTTCATGTAAGCATACAGTTCATTAACATAATCATCCTTGCGCTCTCTACCTAGTTTTAATCCTCTTTTAATGATAATGTTATGGACTTGCTCAAAGTGGTCGATTTCTTCTTTGGCTAATGCTAATAAGTCTTGAACCAAATCTTGATGCTCAGAGTTATTCGTTATAATCGTAATAGCATTTGTAGCCGCTTTTTGCTCGCACCAAGCATGATCCGTTAAAATTTCTTCAATATTTTTCTCAACAATATTTACCCATCTCGGGTCAGTTGGTAATTGTAAACGTAATACTCCCATTATTTTATAAATTAAAAGTTTAAAAATTGTTTAAAGAGTTAAAAGTTGTATTAAAAATGAAAAAAAGTTTAAAGTTTCGAAATGCTTTTAAACATCAACAAAACCTTAAACTTTTAAATTTTAAACTTTTAAACAAAAATTTAGAATACAAAAATTGCTCTTTCACTCATCATTTCATTGACTTGAGCAGCCACTTCTTCTATAACATCCTCGTTTGTATGATCCATTAATACTTTATCAATCATAGCAACAATAGTTTCCATATCTTCTTCAACTAAACCACGAGTTGTAATAGCTGCAGTACCTACACGAATACCTGAAGTTACAAAAGGAGATTTATCATCAAATGGAACCATATTTTTATTAACGGTTATTTCAGCTTTTACTAATGCATTTTCTGCGTCTTTTCCTGAAATATTTTTATTTCTTAAGTCAATCAACATCATGTGATTGTCTGTTCCACCAGAAATGATTTCGTATCCTCTAGCAACAAATGCCTCAGCCATAGCTTTTGCATTTTTCTGCAATTGCATAGCATAAGTAAAGAACTCATCTTGTAAAGCTTCACCAAATGCAACTGCTTTAGCGGCAATAATATGCATTAATGGTCCACCTTGATTACCAGGAAAAACAGCTAAGTCTAATAATGAAGACATCATACGAATTTCACCTTTTGGTGTTTTGTGTCCCCAAGGGTTTTCGAAATCTTTACCCATCATAATCAAACCACCACGTGGTCCACGAAGTGTTTTGTGAGTAGTCGTTGTTACAATATGACAATGAGGAATAGGATCATTCATTAAACCTTTAGCAATCAAACCAGCAGGATGAGAAATATCAGCCATCAAAATTGCACCAACACTATCAGCAATTTGTCTGAAACGAGCAAAATCCATATCACGAGAATAAGCAGATGCTCCAGCGATGATTAATTTAGGCTGCTCTTTCGTAGCAATTTCTTGAATTTTATCGTAATTCAAACGACCAGTTTCCTTATCTACCCCATAAAAAACAGGATTGTACAAACGTCCAGAGAAATTTACTGGAGAACCATGTGTTAAATGCCCACCATGAGACAAATCAAAACCTAGAATCGTATCTCCAGGTTTCAAACAAGCATGATACACTGCTGTATTGGCTTGAGAACCTGAGTGAGGTTGAACATTAGCATATTCAGCACCAAACAAAGCTTTTGCTCTATCGATAGCAATTTGCTCCACAACATCTACTACTTCACAACCACCGTAGTATCTTTTGCCAGGATATCCTTCTGCATATTTATTGGTTAAAACAGAACCTGCTGCCTCTAAAACTTCATCACTTACGAAGTTTTCTGAAGCAATTAGCTCTAATCCGTGTATTTGTCTCTCTTGTTCTTCAAGAATTAGGTCAAAAATTTGTTCGTCGCGTTGCATTTTTTTGTTTTTCGTTAATTATGGCGCAAAAATACAAAAAAACGTTTGGTTACATCTTAGATTATAATATATTTGGTGTGTAATTTTCAACAAATAATTAACACATTATGCCAATACTAGCAAATAACCCAAATAGAAAATCATGGCTTGAAGTTGCTTCAGATAGTGATTTTCCCATTCAAAACATTCCATTTGGAGTGTTTCTTACCAAAGAGAATATCGTAACTGTGGGTACGCGTATTGGTAATTACGCCATTGATTTAGGCGCTTTACAACAACTCAATTATTTTGAAGGTATCGAATTAACTGACGATATGTTCATGCAAGATACACTGAACGATTTTATCTCTGATGGAAAAAAAACATGGCGTTTAGTTCGTAACAGAATTGCAGAGATTTTTGACGCAAACAATCCTAAATTACGCGATAACGAAAAACATAAAGACATCGTTATTTTTAATGTTGATGAAGTTGAAATGCAGCTCCCTGTATTAATTGGTGATTATACCGATTTCTATTCTAGCAAAGAACACGCCACCAATGTAGGCAAAATGTTTCGTGACCCAGAAAATGCTTTACTTCCAAATTGGCTACACATACCAGTAGGATATCACGGTAGAAGTTCAACCATTATTCCTTCTGGCATTCCAGTACATCGCCCCATGGGACAAACTTTACCAAATGGCGAAACAACACCTGTATTTGGCCCTTCTCGTTTGGTAGATTTTGAATTAGAGACCGCTTTTATCACCACAGATGCCAATATCATGGGTGAAAACATCCCTGTTTATGAAGCCGAAGACTATATTTTCGGAATGGTTTTGCTAAACGACTGGAGCGCTAGAGACATTCAAAAATGGGAATATGTTCCATTAGGCCCTTTTCTAGCTAAGAATTTTGCTTCCTCCATATCACCTTGGATCATCACTCTTGATGCTTTGGAACCTTTTAGAACCAAAGGCCCAAAACAAAGTCCAGCGCCACTTCCCTATTTACAATCAAAAGGGAAACATGCTTTCGATATCAACCTTGAAGTTTCAATAACACCCAAAAATGGAGTACCAAATATAGTTTCAAACACTAATTTTAAATACATGTATTGGTCAATGTGCCAGCAACTAGCACATCATACATCTAATGGTTGTAGAGTTAATTCTGGGGACATGATGGGATCAGGAACCATCTCTGGACCAACTCCTGATAGTTTTGGTTCCATGCTTGAATTGACTTGGGGAGGAAAAGATCCTATCCAGATGAATGATGGAAGCGAAAGAAAATTTATCAATGATTTTGACACAGTAACAATCAAAGGATACAGTAAAAACAATGAAGTCCGAATAGGCTTTGGAGAAGTTTCCAGCCAATTGCTACCTCCATTTGTTCGTAAATAATTGAATGTTATTTCAAAATATTAAATCCGTCAAAATTACTTGTCGGATTTTTTTTTGGCATTATCTTTGGCCTGTCCAAAAACAACAAAATCAAACCTTAACCTTTTGAAATTTCATTTAAGCATGAAGAAAATTACTCTTTTTATCGCACTAGTTGCGTTCGTCGCGAGCTGTGGCGTAAAACAAACCCAACAGCTAGTAAACACTGGCAATTATGACGAAGCTATCAATAACGCCTTATCCAACTTAAGAACCAACAAAGACAAAAAAGGGAAACAAGATTACATCTACCTACTCGAAGAAGCCTTTGCAAAAGCAAAAGAAAGAGATTTGAACAACATTCAGATGCTAAACATTGAATCAAATCCGAATCAAATCGAAAAATTGTACAACTACTACGTTCAATTAAACGATCGACAAGAAAAAATAAAACCCGTACTTCCTTTGTTTTTAATAAAAGAAGGTCGCAATGCTATTTTTCCTTTTGACAATTACAACAATCAAATTGTTTCGAGTAAAAATGCTTTAGCTGAATATTTATACAAAAAAGCGCTACAATTGATGAAAACCAATACCAAAGCGAACTTCAGAAACGCTTTTGAAGAATTGACCTATCTCAACAAAATTAGCCCTAATTACAGAGAAGTAAATCGATTATTAGACGAAGCCAAATTCAAAGGAACCGATTTTGTTTTGGTAAAAACGAAAAACGAAACAAACATGGTAATCCCAGAGCAGTTGCAGACCGATTTGCTGGACTTTAGTACTTACCAATTAAATAATCCTTGGATTGTGTATCACAGCACACCACAAAAAGGAAACAAATATGACTACAGTATGAATATTCTTTTCAGAAATATTTCCGTATCGCCTGAACAAATCAAAGAACGTGAATTTGTTAAAGAACGCGATATAAAAGACGGTTATAAGAAAGTAGTCGATGCCAACGGAAAAGTGGTACTAGACGACAAAGGAAAAGAAGTTTTGGTGGACAACCTTAGGAAAGTCTCAATACAGATTTATGAATTTCGTCAATTTAAATCCTGTCAAGTGACCGCAAAAGTTGACTTTATCAACACCAAAAACAATCAATTGATGCAGTCTTACCCTATCACAAGCGAGTTTGTTTTCGAAAATATTTATGCTACTTACAAAGGAGACAGAAGAGCTACGGATGAAAATTACTTCGCCACATTTGATCGTAGAGCCGTTGCTTTTCCATCAACAGAGCAAATGATCTTCGATACAGGAGAAGATTTAAAGTCAAAAATCAAAAATGTAATGAATACCAACCGCTTCGAGTAAAAAAGAAGCTATCCATAAAAAACAATTATTCCCCTTATCGGGCTAAAAAAAGTGATTTTGACTTTCAAAATCACTTTTTTTGCTTTTAAAAATAAATTTTATTTAATTTTAACAATTTAAAATAAAATTTGATTTTTTATAAAAATTATTATCGTAAATTTGCACCGATGAAAAAAACAAGTTTACATATAACTTCTATCTACCGGATAAACTTACTTTGCGCTTCTCCCGAGGTGCGGATGCTATAGCCTATAGTTTCCAAATAAGACTTTCTTACCTTTTATCCTTTCATTACTACCCCATTTGTCATATTTTTTTATTTCAAAATGGAAAAACAACAAAAACCAATTCTAACTACTAAGTAATTGTTATTAAAATAATTACAATAAAATAGTTGAAAATTTTATAGTACTTTTAATAGCACATTGACTATGATTGCATTACAAAAAAAAAGAAAACAATTATTTAACCATAATTCGAATCCAGAAATGAATATTTCTATAGTAGTAGCACAAAAAGAACACTATGTATTTGCTGAAGAAATTTGTGATACCATCGAAACCTCGGCCTTACTAAGAGGAACGGGAATAGCCAAAAGAACCCCAGAATACATCCAAAAGAAAATGGAAACCGAAAATGCGGTTATCGCCATAATCGATGGAAAATTCGCCGGCTTTTGTTATATCGAATCTTGGCAACACGGACAATTCGTAGCCCATTCAGGTTTGATTGTACACCCAGACTTTAGAAATTTAGGATTAGCCAAAAAAATCAAAACATTCGTTTTTGAGTATTCACAACAAAAATACCCAGAAGCCAAAGTTTTCGGAATCACCACTGGATTAGCAGTAATGAAAATCAATTCCGATTTAGGATACAAACCTGTTCCCTTTTCTCAATTGACTACCGACCCTACTTTCTGGAAAGGTTGTCAAACTTGCACCAATTTTGAAATTCTAAAAAGCAAAGACTACAAAATGTGTTTGTGCACCGGAATGCTATATGATCCCAAAGAAAAACAAAAAAATCCACCAAAACACCCCTTCAATGTCCGGATTTGGAATCGTTTAAAAGAAATCAAACAAGCCCTTTTCTTAAAAAAATAATAGTTCAAAAAATAAAAAACAACGTTTTGTCAGACACAAAACATCAAAAGATATACAATGGAAAATAAAAAAGTAGTATTAGCCTATAGCGGAGGATTAGACACTTCCTATTGCCTAAAATATTTAAAAAACGAAAAAGGATTCGAAGTACATACCGTATTAATTAACACGGGTGGATTTGATGACGCCGAGCTAAAAGCCATCGAGGACAGGGCCTACGAATTAGGAAGCGCCAAACACGCCAACCTTACTATTCTAGACAAATATTATGACAAAGCCATCAAATACTTGATTTATGGAAACGTCCTAAAAAACAACACCTATCCTCTATCTGTAAGTGCTGAGCGTGTTTTTCAAGCGATTGAAGCCATAAAATACGCCAAATCCGTTGGAGCCACAGCCATTGCACACGGAAGCACCGGTGCAGGAAATGACCAAATTCGTTTTGATTTAATTTTCCAAACCATAGCTCCCGAAATCGAAATCATCACCCCTATTCGTGATTTGAAGCTTTCTCGTCAGGAAGAAGTAGATTATTTAGCAAAAAACGGCGTGCATTATTCTTGGGAAAAAGCACAATACTCCATTAACAAAGGCCTTTGGGGAACCAGTGTGGGCGGAAAAGAAACCTTAACTTCAGGACAACCTTTACCAAGCGAGGCCTACCCTTCGCAATTACAAAAAGAGGGAGAAGAGAAAGTAACTTTGGAATTCCAAAAAGGGGAATTGGTTGCGATAAATGGCAAAGCTGATAAACCTTCTAATAATATCGTGGCCTTAGAAAAACTAGCAAGCGCTTACGCCATCGGAAGAGACATTCACGTGGGCGACACCATTATCGGTATCAAAGGAAGAGTTGGTTTTGAGGCCGCAGCACCATTAATCATCATCAAAGCGCACCATTTGTTAGAAAAACATACACTCGGCAAATGGCAACAATACTGGAAAGAACAACTGGGCAACTGGTACGGAATGTTATTCCATGAAGGACAATTTTTAGACCCAGTGATGCGCAATATCGAAACGTTCTTAGAAGACACGCAAAAAACAGTCAACGGAACCGTAACGGTCTCTTTAAAGCCGTATCATTTCAGCTTAGACGGCATCGAATCACCAAACGATTTAATGAACACCGGCTTCGGTCAATACGGCGAAATGAACAATGCTTGGACGTCTGACGATGCCAAAGGATTCATCAAAATTCTTGGCAATGCGCAAAACATATTTTCATCTGTGAATAACGAAACTTACGAATAACATTCATTAAAAGGGTATAAAAATTAAAGTTTTGTAAAAACTTTAATTCCTTTTTTAAACCATTAAGAAATTAAGACACATTAAGCTTAATGAAACTTAATTTCTTAATGGTGAAATAAAAATGTTTTAAAAATAAAAATTATGATTACTATTGGAATTATTGGCGGTTCGGGATATACGGCTGGCGAACTCATCAGAATCTTGATGTTTCATCCCAACGCCAAACTCGACTTTGTGTACAGCACCACCAATGCGGGCAAACCTCTTTCCATTGCGCATCAAGATGTGTTGGGCGATATCGAAATGAATTTTACAGATACCATCAACCCCAACGTAAACGTTGTTTTTCTGTGTCTAGGTCACGGCAAATCCAAAGCCTTTATATCCGAAAATACATTTGCCAGCCACACCAAAATCATTGATTTAGGCAATGATTTCAGGTTAGAAAAAGATGCAATTTTTGAGGGTAAAAAATTCATATACGGCTTACCAGAATTAAATAAAAAAGCCATTAAAAATGGACAATTCATTGCCAATCCCGGTTGTTTTGCCACCGCCATTCAATTGGCTTTATTGCCTTTGGCGGAAGCCAAATTACTCAACAGCGATGTACACATCAACGCCACAACGGGAAGTACTGGAGCTGGAGTGAGTCTTTCAGAAACTTCACATTTTAGTTGGAGAAACAACAATATGTCGCATTACAAAGCTTTTGAACACCAGCATTTGGGAGAAATAGGCGAAAGTTTGCACCAATTGCAAAAAGATTTCAAAAACGAATTGCTTTTCATTCCCAACAGAGGCGATTTCCCAAGAGGAATTTTTGCCACCTTGTACATTCATTGTGAGGAAAGTTTAGAGGATGTTGTGGCCAAATATGAAGCCTTTTACAAAAACGAACCGTTTGTAACCGTAACCACAACCAATATCAATTTAAAACAAGTCGTTCAAACCAATAAATGCATTATTAGTTTGATGAAAAAAGGCAACCGGATATTGATTACTTCGATTATCGATAACTTAGTCAAAGGCGCCTCAGGTCAAGCCATTCAAAATATGAACTTGCTCTTTGGACTCGACGAAAGTACCGGTTTGTATTTGAAACCAAGTGGATTCTAGCCCCACCCCAACCCTCCCCAAAAGGGAGGGAGCAAAATGGAAATAAAATATAAAATATTAAAACAACACCCCCCGTTGTGAAAGTTCCCCCTCTTTTGGAGGGGGTTAGGGGGAGGCAAATTATGAACCTATTCGACGTTTATCCATTATACAACATCACACCCGTAAAAGCAGCAGACTGCACCATTACAGATGAAAACGGTGTGGAATATTTAGATTTATACAGCGGCCACGGAGTCATCTCCATTGGGCACACCCAACCGCATTATGTGGCGAAAGTAAAAGAACAATTGGATGCTATTGGATTTTATTCTAACGCCATCCAAAATCCATTACAAGTGGAATTAGCCCAAAAACTAGGTGAATTATCAGGCTATGATGATTACGCTTTGTTTTTGTGCAGCTCAGGAGCCGAGGCCAATGAAAACGCACTAAAATTAGCCTCTTTCCACAACGGAAAATCAAGAGTGATAGCTTTTGACAACTCTTTTCACGGAAGAACATCGGCAGCAGTGGCGGTAACGGACAACAAAAAAATTGTAGCGCCAATTAATGCGCAACAAGTGGTTACTTTTTTACCACTAAACCAAATTAATTTGGTAGAAACCGAATTACAAAAAGGCGATGTGTGCACCGTGATTATTGAAGGAATTCAAGGTGTGGGCGGTTTAGATGAAGGCACAACCGAATTCTTTCAAGCCTTAGAAAAACTGTGCAAACAATACGAAGCCGTTTTGATTTTAGACGAAGTGCAATCGGGTTATGGCAGAAGCGGGAAGTTTTTTGCTCATCAATACCATGACATCAAAGCGGATATCATCTGCTTGGCCAAAGGAATGGGCAACGGTTTCCCGATTGGAGGAATTTTGATTGCTCCACATTTCAAAGCGAGTTATGGCTTGCTAGGGACTACTTTTGGCGGAAGTCATTTGGCTTGTGCCGCTGGAATTGCCGTTTTGGATGTAATCAAGAGCGAGAAGTTAATGGATAATGTAAACGCCGTTAGCGAGTATTTTATGAAAGCCAGCCAACAAGTGCCTGAAATCATCAAAGTGAAAGGAAAAGGATTGATGTTGGGTGTTGAATTTGATTTTGATGTGAGTGCGTTACGTAAGAAAATGATTGTGGAAAAACATATTTTTACAGGAAGTGCCAACAATAAAAACTTATTGAGAATTTTACCGCCCTTGACCATTACCACAGCAGCAATTGATACTTTTATCGTTGCCTTGAAAGAGTCGTTGGCTGAATTGAAATAAGAAACTGTGTGAGTATTCCTTGCCAGTCCGCTGCGTGAGGGATAGTCACGATTTTTTCATCGGGAAGCGGAAAAACCGACCTACTAAGCCTGTCGAAGTATCGGGAGGGACACGCCCAAAAAATTAACTAACCAAAAACTATGAATACACTACTAACCATCGAAAAAAGAAACGCCGTTTTAACCACGATGGCGGCTTTGCTAGCGCAGGAACGAACGGCGTTGAAAAGTAGTAACCAACAAGATTTAGCCAATTATTCCGGAAACGATTTGGCAATGGAAAAACGTTTGTTGGTCGATGATGCTAAAATTGACGGTATGATTTTGTCCTTGCAACAATTGGCCAGTCAAGAAGACCCGGTGGGAAAAATTCGCTTTGAATTTGTTCACGATAATGGTCTTAAAATTTATAATAAGACTGCTGCATTTGGCACTATTTTAATTATTTACGAGTCCCGACCTGATGTAACAGTTGAAGCTGGTGGTATTGCTTTCAAATCTGGAAACAAAATCCTTTTGAAAGGTGGCAAAGAATCATTATTATCGAATCAAAAGATTGTAAGTCTTTGGCATAAAGCCTTAGAAAGCAATGGTGTAGCAACGGATTGGGTAGAATACCTGAATTATGATAGAGCACAAACCCAAGCTTTTTTGGAAAAACCAACTCAAAAGGTCGATTTGATTGTGCCACGTGGTGGTGAAAAACTAATTGAATTCACCAAAAAACACGCTACTTGTCCGGTGATTGTAAGTGGACGCGGTAATAATTTTGTGTACGTAAACGCCGATGCAGACTTAGACAAAGCAATGGCAATGATTATTAATGCAAAAACCTCAAATATATCCGTTTGTAATGCTTTAGATAAAGTATTGATTGATGTTAATTTACCGAATTGGAAAGTCTTTGCTAACCAATTAATTCGTGCTTTGCAGGAACGAAAAGTGACTGTTTTGGGAGATGCTACAATTGCCAAAACAACTCAAATTCCCCAAATTGATTCAGACGCCATTTGGTATGAAGAATTTTTGGATTATAAGATTGTAATTGGTACAGTTTCTTCTAATCAAGAAGCAATAGCTAAAATCAATAAATATTGCGGAGGTCACTCAGCTGCTATCATCACCGAAAGTGAAATCACAGCCCAAGAATTTATGGATAACATTGATGCTTCATCCGTTTACCATAATGCTTCGACGCGTTTTACCGATGGAGGACAATTTGGTTTAGGCGGAGAACTGGCTATCAGCACAGACAAATTACACCAACGCGGCCCAATTGGTTTACAACATTTGGTCACCAACAAATGGTATATTTACGGAGAAGGACAGATTCGGTAGGGACAAGTCGCGACTTGTCCCTACATATCCCAACCCAATTCACAATCTGTTTGTAAAAAAATATAAAATGACAAAAAAAAGAATATTATTAAAATTAGGCAGCAATACCTTAACCAAAGAAACCAATCATATCTCGAGAGGAAAGATTGAGGATATTGGAATGCAAATTGCCGCACTACAAGACCAATACGAATTCATTATTGTGAGTTCTGGCGCGATTGCCGCTGCCAAACAGTTTGTCAAGCTAGACAATAATGACCAAGAAGTCTTTGTAAAACAAGCCTTAGCATCTATTGGGCAACCCCATTTGATGCGTATTTATCACGAAAATTTCAGCGATTTAGGATTGCATATTTCACAATGCCTACTCTCCTATTCTGATTTTGAGAAAGAACAATCCAAAGTCAATATTGTGAATACCATCAATGTTTTGGTCAAAAACAATTACATTCCCATCATCAATGAAAATGACACAGTGGCAACAGACGAAATCAAGTTTGGCGATAACGATAAATTAGCCGCTTTGGCAGCCGTATTGTTAGATGTAGATATTTTGATTATTGCTACCAATACGAATGGTATTTACACCAAAGCGTCTATTAACGATGCACTTCCATCAACGATTGAACTAGTAACCGATTTGTCTTTACTAGAAAAAGAAATAGGCGATAAAAAATCGTCTCACGGAACTGGAGGAATGCAATCTAAAATAGAATCGGCAGCCATTGCCAAAAAAGCCAATATTGAGACTTGGATTGTGAATGGCCTAGAAGATGATTTTATGCGGAAAGCGCTGCGGAATGAAATCCCTTTCACTAAAATTATTTAACTTAGAGCCACTAAAAATCACAAACTACAAATCCGCTTATTCAGCATTCTAATAAAGATAAAGCTATGAATTACACCTCAATAAAAGAAATCGATTCCCTAAAGAAATGGGTAAAACAAGCCCTTAAAATAAAGAAAGACCCATTAAAAAATCAAAGATTGGGTAAAGACAAAACATTAGTTATGCTCTTTTTCAATCCAAGTTTGAGAACGCGTTTGAGTACTCAAAAAGCAGCCATCAATCTAGGAATGAATGTGATGGTGATGAACTTTGGTGCTGAAGGATGGACTTTGGAGTTCGAAGACGGCACAATTATGAATCAAGGCGCCTCAGAACACATAAAAGAAGCCGCCGAAGTCGTTTCACAATATTGTGACATTATTGCCATTAGAGCTTTTGCGGGACTAACGGATAAAGAAAAAGATAATGCAGAAACGGTGTTGAATGGTTTTGTAAAATATGCCACTGTGCCTATTGTTAATATGGAAAGTGCTACTGGGCATCCGCTACAATCCTTAGCCGATGCGATTACAATGGCCGAATTCAAAACCAAACACAAACCTAAGGTTGTCCTGACTTGGGCGCCACATCCGAAAGCATTGCCTCAAGCTGTGGCCAATTCGTTTGTAGAAATGATGCAACTGCAAAGAGATATGGATTTTGTAATCACGCATCCAGAAGGTTATGAATTGAATCCTGAAATCACCAAGGATTCGGTAATAGAATACAATCAAAACAAAGCTTTTGAAAATGCTGATTTTATTTATGCCAAAAACTGGAGCAATTACAACGACTACGGGAAAGTGACTAATACGGACGAAAATTGGACCGTTACTGCCGATAAAATGAAATTGACAAACAATGCTAAATTTATGCATTGCCTTCCAGTGCGTCGCAATGTGATTGTAGCCGATGAAGTGATTGATAGCGAAAACTCCATTGTGATTCAGCAAGCTCATAACAGAACCTATTCGGCACAATTGGTTTTACAAAAAATATTGAAAAGATTACCTAGTGGAGCCAAAAGTTTAGAGTATTAATTCAAAAAAATGGAACAACTAACAATAGTAAAAATCGGTGGTAATATTATTGATAATCCAGCCGAACTACAACAGTTTATTACCGATTTTTCAAAAATTGAAGACTATAAAGTATTGGTGCACGGCGGAGGAAAATCAGCTACCAAAATGGCAAAAAGTATTGGTTTAGTCCCTCAAATGATTGATGGAAGACGCATCACAGACCAGCCTATGCTAGACGTTGTCGTGATGATTTATGCGGGCGAAATCAACAAAAATATCGTAGCACAATTACACGCAAATGGAACTAATGCAATGGGCTTTTCTGGGGCGGATGGCAATTTGATTCAGTCCACCAAAAGAAATCATCCAACGATTGATTACGGTTTTGTGGGCGATGTACAAAAAGTAAACACGTCTTTGCTAGAAACATTGCTAAAAAACGAAATAACACCCGTTTTTTGCGCTATTACACACGATAAACAAGGACAATTATTAAATACAAATGCTGATACGATTGCCAGTGAATTGGCCATTGCATTGTCTAAAGTTTTTGAAGTAACTTTGACGTATTGCTTCGAAAAATCGGGAGTTTTGTATGATGCAGAAGACGACACTTCTGTCATTGAAAACATCAATAAAGAACTGTATGATAGATTAAAAACAGAAGGTGCCATACATTCAGGGATGATTCCAAAACTCGACAATTGCTTTAACAGCTTGTCCAAAGGCGTTCATAAAATAAAAATTGGACATCACAAATTATTGAAAGACAACAACGCACTTTGTACGAGTATAACATTATAGATTACTAACAACCCTTTCAGAATTCAAAACTCTGAAAGGGTTAAATTAAAAATTTTGAAAACCATTACAACCCTTACACAAGAAGCCATCTCCTTACTAAAAGCACTGATTGCGACTCCTTCCTTTTCTAGTGAAGAACAACAAACTGCGCTTTTAATTGAACAATGGTTTCAACAAAATAACATTCCCTTTGAGCGGGAAAACAATAATATTTGGGCGTACAACCAACATTTTGATGCGGCTAAACCCACTCTTTTACTCAACTCTCATCACGATACGGTAAAACCCAACCAAGGCTATACCAATAATCCTTTTGAACCTATCGAAAAAGACGGGAAGTTATTTGGTCTAGGCAGTAACGATGCTGGAGGTTGTTTAGTGGCTTTATTGGCCACTTTTGTTCATTTTTATGCTCAAGAAAATTTGCCTTACAATTTGGTTATGGTCGCTTCTGCAGAAGAAGAAAGCAGTGGCAAAAACGGATTGAATAGCGTACTAAAACATTTACCAGAAATTGATTGTGCCATCGTGGGCGAACCTACATTAATGCAACTGGCCATTGCCGAAAAAGGACTCTTGGTTTTAGATGTAGTCGTAAAAGGTACCGCAAGCCACGCAGCACATCATAATCCTGACAATCCTATTTACAATGCGATGCCTATCATCAGTTGGTTAAACAGTTACCAATTCGAAAAAGTATCAGAAGTTTTAGGACCTGTAAAAATGACGGTAACCCAAATCAACGCAGGAAAACAACACAATGTAGTACCTGCTGAATGCCATTTGGTAGTCGATATTCGAGTAAATGATTGTTATACCAATGCGGAGATATTAGATACGGTTCGTCAACAAGTGAAAGCTGAGATTACACCGCGTTCTATGCATCTCAATGCTTCTTCTATTCCTCTTTCACACGGATTAGTACAAGCAGGAATCGCGTTAAGCCGCACCACCTATGGCTCTCCTACGCTTTCGGACCAATCGGTGTTGAGTTGCCAGTCGCTAAAACTTGGCCCGGGAGAAACCCTGAGGTCACACTCGGCAGACGAATTTATCTACATCAATGAAATCGAAGAAGGAATTCAATTGTACATTAAAATATTGACAGATTTTTTAAAAAATTAATTGTAGGGACAGGTCGCGACCTGTCCCTACAATTCAAAAAATAAAATAATATGAAACTCTGGGAAAAAGGAATACCAACCGACAAACAAATCGAACATTTTACGGTAGGAAATGACCGTGAATTAGATTTGGTTTTGGCCAAATACGATGCTTTAGGCTCTATCGCTCACGCTAAAATGTTGGCTCAAATAGGATTATTGGATGCTACAGAAGCTAATGACTTAGTTTCAGCTTTACAAGAGATAATTACAGCTATCGAAAAAGGAGATTTCGAAATCGAATACAGTTTTGAAGACGTACATTCCAAAATCGAGTATTTATTGACCGAAAAACTAGGCGACGCTGGTAAAAAAATACACACGGCACGTTCTCGAAACGACCAAGTCTTGGTGGATGTCAATTTGTATTTGAAAGACGTTGTCATAGCACTCAAAGAGCAAGTAAAAACGCTATTCGATTTGTTCATGGCATCCGCTGAACAGTATCAAAATGTATTGTTACCTGGCTATACGCATTTACAAATTGCTATGCCTTCATCCTTTGGTATGTGGTTCTCCGCTTACGCCGAAACTTTGATAGATGATATTACGATGTTGAATGCCGCTCTAAAAGTGGTAAATCAAAATCCATTAGGTTCCGCCGCTGGTTATGGAAGCTCCTTCCCTATCAACCGAACCTTTACAACTCAGGAATTAGGCTTTGCTACTTTAAAATTCAATTCTGTTGCAGCTCAAATGAGCCGTGGAAAATCTGAAAAAACAGTGGCTTTTGCTATGAGTAGCGTGGCTTCAACTTTAGCAAAATTCTCTATGGATGTATGTCTATATATGAGCCAAAACTTCGATTTCATTAGTTTACCAGCGCATCTAACGACTGGGTCAAGCATTATGCCTCACAAAAAAAATCCAGATGTTTTTGAACTAATCCGTGGGAAATGCAATAAAATTCAAGCTTTGCCTTATGAAATCACTTTAATCACAAACAACCTTCCTAGTGGCTATCACCGTGAATTTCAATTATTGAAAGAAGGATTATTTCCCGCTATACAAAATCTAAAAGCGTGCTTGGATATTGCCATTTTTTCCATCAAAGACATCAAGGTAAAAGACAACATTCTAGCCGATCCAAAATACAATTACCTATTTACTGTGGATACATTAAACGAAATGGTAGTAGCAGGAATGCCTTTTAGAGACGCCTACAAAGCGGTGGCAGAACAATTAGAAAATGGTACTTACGAATCACCAAAAGCCACCCAGCACACCCACGAAGGGAGTATCAATAACTTGTGTTTGAAAGAGATCAAAGAAAAAATGGAAAACACTTTTTAAATTAATCTTATTAATAATAGCCACGAATGCACAAATTAAACGCTTATAATTTGTGCATTCGTGGCTTATTTATAAAATTCAATAGCAATATCACTCCTATCAAACATCACTTTAACACAACAATTCTTATTCATAAAAATTTTCAAATATAAATTAAGAATAGCACAACTAATTAATAGTTAAATACTTAATATCACTTTTATTTTATAGTGTAAAATTCTCATAAAAATTATTTGCTAAACAAAAATAATACATAATTTTGTAAGAACTTTAACTATATAATAAATAAAAATGAAAAAGAAAATTGTCCTTTTACTATGCCTAAGCTTAGGTGTTTTTACAAGTTGTTCTAACGATGACTCAAACAGCACTACTGTACCACCAACAGACAACTCAACAATAAAAACTTTCAAAGATGTTACTTTTTCTTTAGATGAGTCTGAGGGATTTGATGCAGGAAGATTTTTCTCTACCGAATTAGGAAAATCATTCAAAAAAAGTAAAATAGATGCTACAATATTACCAAAAATAGATCTTGCTTTTTATAGTGGTAGTTTCTCATTAAACGCATTTGTTAGCCCAAATAACTCAGATCACGGTATAAAAAATGCCACAACCTCTATTTTCTTAAACAACCCTAAAGGGTCTATCACAGTAGATCAATTCAATAAAATCGAAAAAAGCACCGATTTCGATACTTTGAAATTAGATGCCGATGATAATGAGTCATTCCCAGACAATTTAACTCCAACAGTAGTTTTATTTAAAAACGCTGCTGGAAAAAAAGGAGCGATTCATGTGAAATCTGTGTCTAGAGCAGGCTACGACCCAAGAATCGTAGTAGATATAAAAATTCAAAAATAGCAATACTTTTTGGTAGTACTAAAAACGGCAATTTTTCTTTGTGAAAAATTGCCGTTTTTTTATTAAACTCGATTACGATTTGAAATCAGGATTAACTCAATTTCAATCGCATCATAATATCAGTCTGCTCGTCATCGCCTAACTTAAAAATGTGTTTATCAAAAGCCACAAAACCATTTTTGGTATAGAATCGAATCGCTTTCACATTTTCTTCCCAAACACCAAGCCATACATACTCCACACCTTTTTCTTTGGCAATTGTGATGGCATTATCATAAAGCAATTGTCCCACATGCTTCCCGTGAAAGGCATTTACAACATAAATCCGTTCAATTTCAAGCGCTTTATGATCTTTTAACTCCGTTTGAGCTTCTGCAAAATTGATTTTCAAATACCCAATGATGTCATTTTCATGGATAGCAAAATAGAACTCAGAATCTTTATTATGCAACTCTAAAGTAAGCTTTTCAACAGAAAATCCCTCCTCCAAATAGCTTTTCATGTTTTCCTCAGAATTGGAATCTGAAAAAGTCTCCTGAAAAGTCTGTCTCCCTATTTTTTGCAATGGAACTATTTCATGAGGCTTTACTTTTGTTATTTCAATAGTCGTCATTTTATTTATTTTGATGATCAAATCTAGTACTTTTTAGCCTAGTGAATAGTATCATAACTTATTACCCGAAAAAGAAAGAAATTAAACGTACTCTTTCAAAATCCCAGCTTCAATATCACTATGTGAGGCATCATAAATGGCTTTTCCTTCTTTAATCAAGATCAATTGAGGCGATTGATGTTGCACGCCAAAACGAGTAGAAATTTCATTCGAAATCTCACGGTAGGTAATCAAATCCAAGAAATAGGCATCCATAACATCGTGCAAATCAAACTCGTTTTCAAATTGTTTCAAGGCAAATCGACTAATACTACAACGAGTACTATGTTTGAAAATAAATACAGGTTTTTCGTTAGAAAGTGCTGTTAATTCGTCTAATTGTCCCATCAATTGCAACGGAATCCAATTGACTTTACTATCCGACTCTTTTTTTTCTTCTGAACTACCAAATAAGGAATTAAATAGGCTCATTTTGTCTCTTTTTATGTCTTTTTGTCGTTAAATAATACTCAAATTCAAACAAAAACAGTCAAAATGTCCGTAAATTTATAATGGAATACCCTTTGACGCTTTCTCAACAAAATTAGCTAATAAAACACAAAAATAATCATCAAATCTAACAATCATGAACATTAATAAATTTACGATCAAATCCCAAGAGGCCATTCAGCACTCCCAACAATTGGTGCAAAGCCTAGGACAACAACAAATTGAAAACGAACATCTCTTCAAAGCTATTTTTGAAGTAGACGAGAATGTAGCGCCTTTTCTATTGAAAAAACTAAACGTTAACGTGCCTATATTTCTTCAAATTTTGGATAGTCAGATTCAAAATTTCCCTAAAGTAACTGGTGGCGAAATTCAATTATCTAGAAGTGCTAACACCGCACTTAACGAAGCCGAAATTATTGCCAAAAAAATGAACGATGAGTTCGTTAGTATTGAGCATTTAATCCTAGCGATTTTTGGTTCTAAAAGTAAAGTTGCCCAAATCCTAAAAGATCAAGGCGTGACCGAAAAAGGACTCAAAGCTGCGATAGACGAATTGCGCAAGGGCGAACGCGTTACCTCGGCTTCTGCGGAAGACACCTATAATTCTTTGAACAAATTTGCCAAAAATCTCAACGAATTAGCTCGAACAGGAAAATTAGATCCTGTAATTGGTCGCGACGAAGAAATCCGTCGTGTCCTTCAAATTTTAACGCGTAGAACCAAGAACAATCCGATGCTGGTGGGAGAACCTGGTGTGGGTAAAACCGCCATTGCCGAAGGCTTAGCGCACCGAATCGTAGCAGGCGATGTTCCTGAAAACTTAAAAAACAAAATTGTTTTCTCTCTCGATATGGGCGCGCTTATCGCGGGTGCAAAATACAAAGGGGAATTCGAAGAGCGTTTGAAATCGGTAGTCAAAGAAGTCATTGCTTCTGAAGGAGACATTGTATTATTCATAGACGAAATTCACACGCTGGTAGGAGCTGGCGGTGGCGAAGGCGCCATGGACGCGGCCAATATTTTGAAACCGGCTTTGGCTCGTGGCGAATTGCGTGCGATTGGAGCCACTACTTTGGACGAATACCAAAAATACTTTGAAAAAGACAAAGCCTTAGAGCGCCGTTTCCAAAAAGTAATGGTTGAAGAACCGGATACAGAAAGTGCGATTTCGATTTTGCGTGGTATCAAAGAAAAATACGAAACACACCACCAAGTACAAATCAAAGACGAAGCTATTATCGCTTCGGTTGAATTGTCGCAACGCTATATTACCAACCGATTCTTACCAGACAAAGCCATCGATTTGATGGACGAAGCGGCTTCTAAATTGCGTATGGAAATCAACTCCAAACCCGAAGAACTCGATGTATTGGACCGAAAAATCATGCAGCTAGAAATTGAAATCGAAGCCATCAAACGCGAAAAAGACGAAAGCAAGCTGAAAGTGTTAGGTTTGGATTTGGCCAATTTGAAAGAAGAACGCAACGAAATTTTCGCTAAATGGAAATCTGAAAAAGATGTGGTGGACAATATTCAGTTGGTAAAAACAGAAATCGAAAACTTCAAATACGAAGCCGAACGCGCCGAACGTGAAGGCGATTACGGAAAAGTTGCCGAAATTCGTTACGGAAAAATCAAAGAAGCCCAAGAAAAACTGGCTACTCTCACCCATCAGTTGCAAGAAAATCAATCCGGAACTTCTTTGATTAAAGAAGAAGTAACCCGAGAAGATATTGCCGAAGTCGTAGCCAAATGGACCGGAATTCCAGTCATGAAAATGCTACAAGGCGAACGCGAAAAACTATTGAAATTAGAGGATGAACTTCACAAACGCGTGGTAGGACAAGAAGAAGCCATCGAGGCAGTGAGTGATGCTGTTCGCAGAAGTCGTGCGGGATTACAAGACATGAAAAAACCCGTAGGAACCTTCCTTTTCTTAGGAACTACTGGTGTGGGTAAAACCGAATTGGCCAAAGCCTTAGCCGAATATTTATTCGACGATGAAAATGCCATGACCCGAATCGACATGAGCGAATACCAAGAACGCCACAGCGTGAGCCGATTGGTGGGTGCGCCTCCGGGCTACGTGGGCTATGACGAAGGAGGACAATTGACCGAAGCTGTGCGAAGAAAACCGTATTCTGTGATTCTGCTAGACGAAATCGAAAAAGCACATCCTGATACGTTCAATATTTTGCTACAAGTGCTGGACGAAGGCCGATTGACGGACAACAAAGGACGCTTGGCCGATTTCAAAAACACCATTATCATCATGACCTCGAATATGGGAAGCCAAATTATTCAGGATAAATTTGAAAATTTAAAAGGAAGCCTAGAAGCCGCCACCGAGGCCGCCAAAGTAGAAGTGTTGGGATTACTAAGACAAACCGTTCGTCCAGAGTTCATCAACCGTATCGACGAAATCGTGATGTTTACCCCGTTGACCAACGCTAATATTGCGCAAATTGTAGGCTTGCAAATGAAAAGTTTGACCAAAATGTTGGCACAACAAGGCATCACCATGGACGCTACTCCCGAAGCGATAAGCTATTTGTCTCAAAAAGGCTACGATCCGCAATTTGGAGCCAGACCAGTAAAACGCGTCATTCAGCGTGAAGTGCTCAACGAATTATCGAAAGAAATTCTGTCGGGTAAAATCACCACCGATAGTATCGTTTTGATTGACGCCTTCAATAATCAATTGGTTTTCAGAAATCAAACAGAATTGGTAAATTAATCAATGCTTACTAACAACTTCAACCTTGTCAGAGTTTTGAACTCTGATTGGGTTATTCAACAACACCAGTCGAAAGATTGGTGTTTTTTTTAGGAGCAGTAACACCTTTTTTCATAATAACTTTCCCTCCCGCTGTCCGCAGTATCTTTAGGGCTGAACCCCAGCCCTAAAGGATACTTGCTCCCATCGGGGCTGAATAGAAAAAATGCTTTGCATCACTACATTTTCAAAAGATTGATAGAATCAACTTAAACAAAATAAATACAAAATGACCCTTATTTTATTCCTATAATTTGGTGTTTTTCTTTAGATTTGCCTCACTCATTTGTAAACACATAGTCAAGCAAATAATTGGAGAAGAAATGCTTTTTATAAATCAATAGCCAAAAAATGGATATCGTCAAATTCAAAATCACCCCAAAAACCATCAAAGTAGAAGTACGTAATTCCAATAATTACGTGTTTAATTTTAACAGTGCGGTGGAAATCGATAAACAAGACCGAGACGTTTTATTAAAATTATACAATGCATTAGATCTTCTTTTCAAAAAAGAAACCACAAACGAAACCAAAAACTTTATCGCTCCCAATCAAACTAACATCTTAGATCAAATCAAAGAAGTGAGTGAAACAGAAAAGCCATAAATCAAAACAAATTAAAAATTAAACTAAATTAAATAAAAAATGGGATCAGGATTTTTTGCACTTTTAGATGATATCGCAGCAATAATGGATGATGTGGCAGCAATGAGTAAAATTGCTACCAAAAAAACAGCTGGAATTTTAGGAGACGACCTAGCTGTCAATGCCGAAAAAGCTTCAGGATTTGTTTCCTCACGTGAGCTACCAGTATTGTGGGCCATTACTAAAGGTTCGTTTTTAAACAAACTAATCATTCTTCCAATAGCCTTTGTGCTTAGTGCTTTTTCGCCTTTGGCCATTAAAGTAATTTTAGTTTTGGGAGGTCTTTATTTAGCCTACGAAGGTGCCGAAAAAATTTATGAATATTTCTTTCCGCATCATCATCACGAAGCTGAGATTTCATTAACCCAATCTTTTACCGAAGAAGAGATTCTTGCACAAGAAAAAGGAAAAATAAAAGCAGCTATTGTTACAGATTTTATCCTCTCTGTTGAGATTGTAATCATTGCCTTAGGAACCGTTTTAGAGAAATCAGTCCCCACTCAAATTGCAGTAGTGTCTATTGTTGCCATTATTGCTACTATCGGTGTATACGGTATAGTAGCTTTAATTGTTCGTATGGATGATATGGGATTCAAACTAATGCAACTAAGCAGTAAAGAAAATGGCTTTTTAACCAAAATTGGAAACTTTTTGGTAAACGCTTTACCTAAAGTCATTAAAAGTTTAGCCGTAATCGGAACTATTGCTTTGATTATGGTAGCTGGTGGAATTTTTGCCCACCAAATCGACTATTTACATCACGTGCTACCACAAGTTCCTAGTTTCATCAAAGAGCCTTTATTTGGCTTAGTGTTTGGTGGAATTACACTACTCATCGTTACCATTATAAAGAAAGTTTTGGGCAAAAAATAAACAACACCTCTATTTTCAATTAATTACAAGTTAGCTTTTGTTTTTTTTACAAAATAAAAGCTAACTTTATTTTTTATATTAATTCAAAGATAATGGCACAAAAAACTATAGAAACAGATCAAAGTGTGGCTGATTTCATTGAAAAATTTGCCGATTCAGAACAAAAGAAAAAAGACAGCCAAAAATTAGTTGAAATTATGCAGGCTGTTTCTGGATGTGAAGCTATAATGTGGGGAGCATCAATCATTGGCTTTGGCAAATATCACTACAAATACGAAAGCGGACACGAAGGAAATGCACCGCTATTGGGTTTTTCTCCAAGAAAATCGGCGATTTCGTTATATGTTTTTACTGGACTCGAAGAGCAGGAATCACTTTTAACAAGTTTAGGGAAATTTAAAAGAGGAAAAGCGTGTTTGTATGTAAATAAGCTCAGCGATATCGATTTGGATCAATTGCAAAAAATTATGAAAGCCAATATCGAATACTTAAAAACTCGGTTCGAGTTATAGCAATAATTCAAACTGAATTTTGGTAATCTTTCGAAATCATTATGACAGCTTACAATTCTTAGAATTATAATAAATAAAAAAAGCAACACGTTATTAAAAACGAAGTAACTAGATTCAGTCTCATGAAAAAAATAATTTTTGTTGTATTATCAACACTCTGCTCTGCTCTTATTTTTAGTCAAAATAAGAAAGAAAAAGACAGTTTATACATTGAAGCAGTAGAAAACAAACTACATCCAGATAAAGTTCTTCACGCCGAGCCCCTTTATATTGATTTAATTAGAGATTTAGGTGCCCGAAAAGGAGAAAAAGAATGGAACGTTGGATTTGAATTAAAAGACAACAATACATTTGATTCATACAATGGATTTGTAGAATACGAGTGGGCAGTCATCGATCGTTTAGGTTTAGAAATTGAGGTCCCATTCACTTTTTATTCTCCAAACAACAGCGGCGCAACCATTCCGAAAAATGCCATAGATGGATTAAAACTAGCTACACAATACTCGTTTTATGTTTCTGAAAAAAAAAAACCACACTGGCCATTGCTTACTTAAACGAATTCGAACTACCCAATTTTTCAGATTATGGCAAATCGAAAGCCATAATTGGTAACATTTACAATCCTTTTTTTGTTGCTGCAAAACGATGGGGAAACAATTTTCATACTTTACTTTACATTGGGCCCGTGATAGAACACGAATTTGAAAACAATCATATCGAAACTACGTGGCAAATCAATACTAGTTTCCATTATATGATTCCTGGAACTAGTAACTTTTTTGGAATAGAATTGAATAAAGAGATTCATAATGGTGCTTTCGATATGGTCATAAGGCCTCAAATGCGTGTTGGAATAATTGATAATTTATTGATTGGAATTGTAACTGGAATCCCAATAAGCAAAGAAAACGAACGCTTTAGTACTTTCTTACGACTCATTTATGAACCCAAAGGCATACATTAAAAACAAAAAAAGTGGAATTCAAAACCAAATCCATCCGCCCATTTATAGGATCTAAAAACTTCGCGGAATCTAGACAGTTTTATAAAGAGCTAGGTTTTAATGAGAGTATGCTTTCTAGCAATATGAGTTATTTCTGTACCGCTAATTTTGGCTTCTACCTACAAGATGCTTATGTAAAAGACTGGATTGACAATACTATGGTTTTTATGGAGGTTGAAAATGTAGAAGAATTTTGGGAATCATTAGTAGCATTACATTTGACGAAAAAGTATCCTACTGTCAAATTGGTCCCTATTCGCCATCTCGACTGGGGAAAGGAATGTTTTTTACACGATCCTTCTGGTATTCTTTGGCATTTTGGAGCATTTAATCCTCAATAAAAAAAAGAATTCTATTTACAATTGCACTTCAACAAAACCAATGATAGCTTGATTACAAACCAAACTTTCATTTTACCTCATTAGAACTCTTTAGAAAAAATAACTACTTTTGCACTCTAAATTTTAAGTTATGCCTAATAAAAAATACAAAATAGCGGTTATTCAATTAAACCTCAACGATATTGCTGAAAACAACTTAAAAAAATGTTTACACTGGGTTCGAGAAGCTGCAAAACAAGGTGCAGAAGTCATTTCGTTACCAGAATTATATAGCAGTCATTATTTTTGTCAAAGTGAAGACGTGGATAATTTTGCCTTGGCAGAACCATTGTACAGTACTTCATTTATCGCTTTTTCGGCACTAGCCAAAGAATTAGGCGTGGTAATCATTGTTCCTTTCTTCGAAAAGAGAATGGCGGGAATTTACCACAACAGTGCTTACATCATTGATACCGATGGAACCGAAGCTGGACTGTATCGCAAAATGCACATTCCAGACGATCCACATTTCTATGAAAAATTCTACTTTACGCCAGGCGATATTGGTTTCAAAGCTTTCCCTACACAAAAAGGAAAAATTGGAACCTTAATTTGTTGGGATCAATGGTATCCAGAAGGTGCACGTCTTACTGCTTTACAAGGAGCTGAAGTGTTATTTTATCCAACTGCAATTGGTTGGCATCCTTTAGAAAAAGAACAATATGGCGAAAACCAACACGGTGCTTGGATGAATGTGATGAAAGGCCACGCGGTAGCCAATGGTGTGTATGTAGCCGCAGCCAACCGTATTGGTTTGGAGCAATACATCGAAGGAACAGCTGGAATTGAATTCTGGGGATCCTCTTTTATTGCAGGACCACAAGGAGAAATTTTAGCGCAAGCTTCACACGATAAAGAAGAAATAATAATTGCCGAAGTTGATTTGGATTTACAAGAAAACGTACGTCAGAATTGGCCGTTTTTCAGAGACAGACGCATCGATGCTTTTGGGGATATTACTAAAAGAGCAATAGACTAAAGATGACTACAACCTCAAGAAGATTTCCCGCAGAATGGGAAAAACAACAAGGAATCCTATTATGTTTTCCTCATAACGGAAAAGACTGGCCTGGAAAATACGAAGCGGTACAATGGGCTTTCGTAGAATTCATCAAAAAAGTAGCCACCTACGAAACTGTTTTTTTGGTAGTTGCCGATGAAAAACAACAAGAGAAAGTCACTGAATTGCTAACAATGGCTACCGTAAATTTAGAGCAGATATCCTTCATCATTCATAAAACCAATAGAAGTTGGATGCGTGATTCTGGTCCAATCATTGTGAAGAATGGTAATCAAAGAGAAGCCTTGAATTTCAATTTTAACGGTTGGGCAAAGTACAAAAACATCAATTTAGATAAACACGTACCGAGTAAAGTCGCTGAACATTTACAACTTTCCTTAACTCAAGTTACCTACAAAGGAAAGCCCGTAATTGTAGAAGGTGGTGCTATTGATGTAAACGGACGTGGTACCTTGTTAACTTCAGAAGAATGCTTAATGCATCCTACGATTCAGGTGCGTAATGAAGGCTTTACCAAAGAAGATTATGAAACCGTTTTTAAAGAGTACTTAGGCATTACCAATGTCATTTGGCTAGGAGATGGTATCGAAGGTGATGATACACACGGACACATCGATGATTTATGCCGATTTGTAAATGAGGACACTATTGTCACCATTATAGAGACTAATCCAGAAGACAGCAATTACAAACCTTTACAAGACAACTTAAAACGTTTGCAAAATGCGAAACTAGAAAACGGTCAAGCACCTGTAATTGTTACTTTACCTATGCCGAAACGCATTGATTTTGATGGATTGCGTTTACCTGCGAGTTATGCTAATTTTTTGATTTTAAATAACTGTGTTTTAGTACCTACTTTCAATGATGCAAATGACAGAGTAGCTTTGAATATCCTTTCAGAGTGTTTTCCAGATCGTGAAATTATTGGCATTAGCGCCACAGATTTTATTTGGGGATTTGGAACTTTACATTGCTTGAGTCAACAAATTCCTGAGTAATTTTTTACTTTAAAAAGATGAAAAACGAATGCTGCAATATCAATGAAGTAGTAGATGAATTTTATTCTTTTCTAAAAAATTATATTCTTAAGAAAGTACAAAATCCAACGGTGGCTGAAGACATCGTTCAAGAAGTGATGCTACAACTCATTGAATCACATCAAAAAAATAGAGCCATTGCCAATGTAAAGGCTTGGTTGTTTCAAGTAGCAAGAAATACGATTCACGATTATTTCAACAAGAATAGCATCGACAGTATCGAGATTGATGAAATCCTTCTGGACAAAAACGCACAAGCATTTGAATTATCGGTATATGATTACATTATACCGATGATTCAATTACTTCCTAAAAAATATGCTGAACCTTTGTATTGGAGTGATATTGACAAAATCCCTCAAATCGAAATCGCCAAAAAACTGAATATAACTCTTTCAGCGGCAAAAATGAGAATTCAAAGGGCAAGAATCCAATTGCGAGAACTCTTTGTTGAAAGTTGTGATATTGTATATGATGCGAATGGCAACTTTGTCACTTGTACTGTTAAAAAAAACTGCGCTACCGTTCAAAATCACTTGAATGATTTTAAAGCTGAAGTAAAAAAATAATTTTTTTTTCAAAAAAAATGTGTCTTTTACTTTATTTCAAAGACTACATAGTAGAGTTTAATCTTAAAAAACAATACTATGAGTACTGAAATCAAAATTTTACATTCGTCATGCTGTGGTGCTAAATCACCAATTAAAGAACAATTAACAGCAATTGCAGAAAAAAACAATCTTGATATTTCGATCACCGAGTTATCCAATTTACAAGAAACTATGGCTTTTGGAACAATGACTTTTCCTTCTTTAGTTATCAAAGGAAAAGTTTATGATTACAAAAAAATAAATAGTGAAGAGTTACTAATATCCATTCTATAATACCTTGTAAAATGGAAACCTTATCACAACTCCTCACCTATTTGGCCGATTTTTTGGTTTATAATTGCTTGGGACTTAGCGGTACCGATAAATTTGGTGCTGCTTTACATTATTTCATTATCACTTTTAGCGAAATTTCAATTTTGGTGCTTCTGGTTACCTATCTTATGGGCATTGTAACCAATTATTTGCCATTAGATAGTATTCGGATTTATTTAGAAAAAAATAAAAAAACGGGGATTGGGAATCTAGCAGCATCTACTTTGGGGGCCATTACTCCATTTTGTTCTTGTTCTTCTATACCGCTTTTTGTTGGAATGCTTAAAGCAAGAATACCTTTTGGAATAACACTTTCATTTTTGATCACATCTCCATTAGTGAATGAAATTGCAATTGCACTATTTTGGGTAACCTATGGTTGGAAAGTGGCCGTGATATACATTATAACCGGAATCGTTTTAGGTGTTGTTGGAGGTATCGTATTAGAAAAATTAGGAATGGCTAAACATGTAGCCGATTGGTTAAAAACCCCCAACTCCTTTCAGCTATCACAAGAAGAAAACAATAGAACGCTTCTTCAACGTCTTCCTGAAATTAACACAGAAGCCATTCAAACCTTGAAAAAACTAGTGGTATATGTATTTATCGGCATCGCTATTGGTTCTTTTATTCACGGATATGTTCCGCAATCCTTCTTTGAAAGTTATTTATCAAAATCCAATGTTTTTGCAGTACCTATTGCGGTTTTGGCGGGTATTCCACTTTATATTGATGCCGTAGGAGTTTTGCCTGTTTTAGAATCGTTGGTTAGTAAAGGAGTACCATTGGGAACTGGAATTGCATTTATGATGGGAGCCATTGGTTTATCCATACCCGAAGCCTTACTGCTTAAAAAAGTAATGAAAAAAAAGTTGATCATTACCTTTTATTGCACCATCGGTATTGGAATGATGCTTGCTGGGTTTATGTTTAATATTTTTTTTTAATACAAAAAAAGACTTGCAGTACACCACATACTACAAGTCTTTTTTTGTAATATCAAAGCCTTTTACTCTCTTGTAAAAGCAATTTTTTCTGTTGGACTGATGATCATATCCACTTCCGTTTTAGCTTCATTAAATTGAAACGTAACACCCTCTTCTTCAGACTCAAATGTATCTTTTCCTATCTGAGATAAACCAAATTTTGGATAATCGGTAATTTCAGCAAATAGGACACTGTTTTTTTGTGTAAACTCAATTTTTAAAGGAGCTGCTTTAGTAGAGAATTTACCCAAATAACCATCCAAAATCACATCTTTTTCAATTGTACCTGAACTTGCATTCCAAATATTATTAGCAGTATTAGAATCAGGAAAAACGTGATCTGGATCTATCACAACACTTTCAATTTCCTCAGTTGAATTGTGCTGAAATGACCATTCTTTATTGCGCTGCCAAATTTCGACTGGCAATTTCACTCGTGTCACTTTACCACTTTTTGTTTTTACATCAATTACTATAGGCATCGCCATTTTCTCAAGGTTTTCGATCGTAATGATTGCTCCGTTCTTAGGCTCATTTTTCACGTATTTTACGCTATTCACACTTTGATCCAAACGCCAATTGTTTTGAAACCATGCTCTCCAAAACCAATTCAAATCTTCGCCAGAAACATTCTCCATTGTTCTAAAAAAATCATCTGGTGTAGGATGTTTAAAAGCCCATCTTTCGATATACTTTTTAAAAGCGGTATCAAAACGTTCGGGTCCCAATACTTGTTCTCTCAAAATCACTAAACCTTCACTGGGTTTAAAATAACAAAGGATACCAATGTTCTTTTCTTTCATATTATCCGGAGAACTCATAACTGGTTCTAATTTCGGACTGGTCAACATTTCACTTATAGCATGCAAATCATTTGGTCTGTCCTTGAATTCACCTTTATTAAATTCAGCTCCACTTAATGAATTGATAAAAGTGTTAAACCCTTCGTCCATCCAAGCAAACAAACGTTCGTTAGAACCAACAATCATTGGAAACCAAATGTGTCCAAACTCATGGTCTGTAACGCCCCATAAATCTTTACCTTTGGATTCCCAACTACAAAAAACAATCCCTGGATATTCCATTCCGCCTTCGTTACCCGCTACATTTGTAGCAACTGGATAAGGATATTCTAACCATTTTTTAGAGTAATGCTCTATCGAACCTTTTACATACTCTGTTGAGCGTCCCCAAGCTGCATTTCCAGCAGATTCTACTGGATAAGCAGATAATGCCAAGGCTTTTTTTCCACTCGGTAAATTGATTTTTGCGCCATCTAAAATAAATGCAGCTGACGAAGCCCAAGAAACATCGCGGGAATTTTTAATTTGATAATGCCACGTTTTCGTAGCAGTTGTTGTGCTTTTTGCGGTTGCATTCACCTCGGCTTCGGAACGAATGACTATGGTTTTATCACTGGTTAACGCTGTTTTATATTGTTTGAATTGCTCTGCAGTATACACTTCTGCTGGGTTCAATAACTCCCCTGAACATACTACAAAATGATTCGCGGGTGCAGTAATTTTAACATCAAAATTACCATACTCCAAGTAAAATTCTGAAGCTCCAAGGTAAGGATGAACATTCCACCCTCTCACATCATCATACACGCACATTCTTGGATACCACTGCGCCATGGTGAAAATTTTTCCATTTTTGGTTCCCAAAACGCCCATTCTATCCGAACCTTCATTGGGAGCTATAAAAGAAAATTCAACAACTAATTTGACACTTCCGCCTTTAGCTGTAAGAGCTTCCGGCAGAAAAACTTGCATTCGAGTATCAGTAACCACAAATTTTACGTCGGTTGCTGTTTTGGCTTTTCCTGAAATAGCTTTAACGGATTTGATTTTAAAACCTCCATCAAAAACTTGTCCTTGGCCTCCATTTCTACTTCCTGTTAACGGAACAAGCGCGGCACCTCTAGAATCTTGTTTGAATAAATTTTGTTCTAAGTTCAACCATAAAAACTCTAACTTATCGGGACTGTTATTAGTGTATGTAATTTCATCCGTCCCCACCACTTCATTGGTAGCGTCATTCAATTTTACCTTCAACTGATAATCCGCCCGATTTTGCCAATACTCAGGGCCTGGCTGACCACTAGCTGAGCGGGTAGGCGTTCCGATTTTGGTATAAAAATTAGGACCAAACGTATCATGATAATCGTATTTTGATACGGTGCTTCTGCTTTCAGATGATGTAGGTTGCTGCCCAAAAACGGATAAAACCCCGAAAAAGAGCCCCAAGCATGAAATCCAATTTGCTTTCATAATTTGCATGTTTTTATTAGTATGAACACAAATTAAATAAAAAAATAATAGTTTTCACTACTAAAAACATATAAATTAAGATAATTCTTAAGGTTTCTAGCCATCTATTTCTACATGTATTGTAATATCAATATATTTACACCTCATTATTAAAAATAAACATCGTGACTACCATTTCTATAAGCAATGCAAAAATTACTGCTCAATTCAAAACATTGGGTGCCGAATTATTTTCTTTAAAAGATACAAACAACAAAGAATTCATTTGGGAAGGTGATCCAAACCATTGGGGAAAACATGCTCCAATTTTGTTTCCTATTGTTGGTTCTTTAAAAAACAATACTTTTGAATATAATGGCGACTCCTATTCATTACCACGCCACGGCTTTGCTCGCGAATTAACTTTTGAAGTAATTGACAAAAAAGAAGACAGTGTTATCTTTTCATTACAATCCAATGAAGAAACGCTAAAAAAATATCCTTTCTCGTTTGAACTTCAATTGAGTTACACCCTAATTGGTAGTTCATTGCATTTAGGATACAAAGTCATCAACACTTCGAATACTGTGCTTCCGTTTTCTATAGGAGGACATCCTGCCTTTGCTTTACCCAAAGCTTTTGAAAAATATAGTTTACAATTTGATGCTTCAAATTCACTAACCTATCATTTACTGGAGGAGGGATTAATTTCGAATCAAACGAAAACCATCGAAATCCCAAATCAACAATTGAATTTGGAGTATCCGTTATTTGAAAATGATGCTTTAGTGTTCAAAAATATACCTTCAAAATCTGTAACAATTTTAGAAGAAAACCAACCCATACTCAAAGTAGACTATGCCGATTTTCCAGACCTTGGCGTTTGGACACCAGTAAATGCTCCTTTTATTTGTATTGAACCTTGGTTTGGTTATTCAGATACACCAAATAATTCAGGAAAAATTATTGAAAAAGAAGGGATTCAATTGGTCGAGCCAAATTCTTTTTTTCAATCCAATTATACAATAACGCTTCTTTAAATTTAGAAAAATGCTAACCATCAACTTCTCTCCTTTTCCGAATTTAGAAACCGAAAGACTCATCTTAAGAAGGGTTTCTACCGATGATATCAATGAGATATTTGCCTTGCGTTCGAATCCAGAAACTATGAAATACATCCCGAGACCATTAGTAACCAATGAAGAAGAGGCTTTGGCACACTTTAAAATGATTGATGATAAAATTGAAACCAACGAAGGCATCAATTGGGCAATTACCTTAAAAGGAAATAACACTATGATCGGACTCATTGGACATTATCGCATCAAACCTGAACATTATAGAGCCGAAGTTGGGTATATGATTTTACCTGAATATCACGGAAAAGGAATTACTACAGAAGCAGTTCAATGTGTAGTAGATTATGGCTTCACTAGAATGAAATTACATTCTATTGAAGGGGTTATTGACCCTGAAAATGGAGCATCTGAAAAAGTTTTACAAAAATGTGGTTTCGTCAAAGAAGCCCATTTTAAAGAAAATGAATACTTTGGCGGTAAATTCATTGATGCGGTGGTATATAGTATATTGAACAAGTAAAAAATGAAACAAGTTATTATCACCTTGTTTTGTCTATGCTCTTTTATGGGCTTTTCACAAGCAACAAAAGATAGCGTGAATGCCGTTGAATTAAACGAACTAGTGGTTAGTGCTAGACGTTTTGCACAACCTAAAATTAAAATGACACAGCAAATAGAAACGCTGTCCAAAAAACAAATCGAATTTCAAAATTTTCAAACCAGCGCTGATGCACTTGCGAATTCTGGAACATTGGCGGTTCAAAAATCACAACAAGGTGGCGGAAGTCCAATTATTAGAGGATTTGAATCCAGTAGAATTCTATTACTTGTAGACGGAATCCGAATGAACAACCTTATTTATCGAGCTGGTCATTTGCAAAATATTATCACCGTTGATAAAAATATGCTCGATAACATTGATGTGCTCTTTGGTCCTTCTTCTACCGTCTATGGAAGTGATGCAATGGGTGGAGCTATTTTTCTTCAAACCAAAAACCCCCGTTTACTTGACGAAAATGACAATAAAAAGTTTTCTGGAAACGTATTGTCTTCTTATAGCACTGTAAACGAAGGCAAATCAGGTCATTTTGATTTTAATTATGCTGGCAATCGATGGGCGAGCCTAACCTCTTTTTCTTATAATGAATTTGGAGATTTAAGAATGGGAAAAAACAAAAATGGTAACAATGCTTTCTTTGGAGAACGCCCCTTTTATGTAGTAACCAATAACGAAGTAGACACTCAAGTGGCTAACACAAATAAATACATTCAGAAATTCTCTGGCTATACGCAATATGATTTTATGCAAAAAGTGGTTTTTAAGCCAAACGAATCCACTAAACATCAATTGAATGTTCAATATTCCACTACTTCTGATATTCCAAGATACGACCGTTTGACGGACACTAATGCAGCAGGTAAATTAAGGTCGGCCGTTTGGAATTACGGTCCACAAGACAGATTTTTATCAGCCTATAAACTCGTTAAAAAAGATATTTTTGGCTCCACAACCTTGAATTTGAACGCTAGTTATCAAAAAGTAGAAGAAAGCAGGATTACCAGAAGTTTTGGTAGTGCCAATCAAACTTCTAGAATTGAAAAAGTAAACGTGTATGCTTTGACTTCTGATTTTAAAACCAAAATTGGTAATGGTGATTTGGTATACGGCGCCGACTTTTACTATGATGATTTACAATCAAAAGGAATTCGAAAAAACATCTTAACTGGTGCCGAATCCATTACAGATTCCCGTTATCCTGATAAAAAAAACAATACACTTAGAGCCGAAGCATTTGCTTATTTCAATAATGACATTACTAATTTGACAACATTCAATACTAGTTTTAGAGGTGGCTTTACTCAATTGAATAGTGAAACTGATACTAATTTTTTCAAACTTCCTTACACCACTGTTAAACAAGAAAATTTCACTTACAGTGGTGCCGTTGGAATTGTTCATAACCCTAGTAAGAATGTGAAATTAGCATTCAATTTAGCCTCAGCTTTTCGAGTACCGAATATCGATGATTTGGCTAAAATTTTCGAATCCGTTCCTGGAAGAGTTATTGTTCCCAATCAAAACATAAAACCAGAACAATCTGTAACTGCTGATATGGGAATCACCTTTTGGGAAGGTAAACGCTTTCAACTAGAAAACACCTTCTTTTATACCCGATTGTATGACGCCATTGTAACTTCGCCATACACACTTAACGGGCAAAATAGCTTGGTATATGAAGGACAATTAAGTCAAATCTACGCGAATCAAAATCAAGGAAAAGGGGAAATTGTAGGGCTTTCCACTTCTCTAAAATGGTATTTGTTTCCAAAATTGCTTTTGTATGGTAACTTCAATTACACCAACGGAAGAGTTGAAAACAATTCAGGCCGCTTTCCGTTAGACCATATAGCTCCAACCTATGGAAAAGTAGGCTTGAGTTATGAAGCCGATAAGTGGATGGTGGATACTTATGTTTTATACAATGGCAAAAAAAGACTAAAAGAGTATTCTCCAAGTGGAGAAGATAATTTACAATATGCGCCAGCCAACGGAATGCCTGCTTGGGAAACCTATAATTTGAAAGGAGCGTATAAATTAATAAATAATCTTACCCTCATTTCTGGTATAGAAAACTTATTGGACACACAATACAGAACTTTTGCTTCTGGAATAAATGCTGGAGGACGAAATTTTTATTTGGGAGGAAAGTATACGTTTTAACCAATTGAAATACCAAGTGTTGCTTTTTTTATATTTAAAAAACCAATGCTTGGTTATCATTAATCCATATTCGGCTCAGATTTTTCCCAAAAATAGATTTACCTTTACCGTAAATTAAACAAACATGAAAAAAACAATTGCATTTCTTTTATTATTAGTAGTCACAACAAGTTTTGGCCAAACATACGTCAAATTTAATGGTGCAACAGCTTTAGTTGGCGTTCCAAATATTGGGATTGAAACAAGCATTGGAAAAAAATTGACATTTAATTTTGATGTAATGGCTTCATTCTGGAAATCTTTTGATGGTCATCATCCTATGCAATTTTACACTTTTACTCCAGAGGTTCGTTATCACTTTAAAGAAAAATATAACGGCTGGTATTTTGGTGGACACGCAGGACCTGATATTTATAAAATTCAGAAATGGAATTATTGGAACACTAATAAATACGAAGAAGGATTTGGCTATCGATTAGGAGCTACCATTGGATATAACTTTAAAATCTCTGACAAGATTGTCTTAGATGCATTTGTTGGCGGTGGTTGGCATCAAGGTTTTTATAAAGGATATTACAATGATGGCACACCCGGACGCTATGAAAAGGCTAAAGATTGGAACAAAAGTGGCGAGTGGTTGCCGTATCGTGGTGGACTAATGCTCTCTTATAAATTAAATTAAAACTTAGAGAGCGATCGTATATACAACTCTTCTACTTGTTTGCGAGCCCAATCTGTTTTTCGTAAAAAGGTTAAGCTGGACTTGATACTTGGATTATTTGTAAAGCACTTTATTTTTATCAATTCGCTCAAAGTATCAAATCCGTATAAACCGACCAATTGCTCTACCATCTTTTGAAGGGTGATACCGTGTAATGGATCGTTTGATTTTTTATTTTCCATAAGGCAAATGTATAGCATTTTTGTAAAAAGAATTGTGCTTTCATTAATTTGTACCTAAATTTGCTGACCTATGCAAAAAACAGTCAACATACTAAATAAAAGAGCGCGTTTTGATTATGAAATAATCGAAACATTTACGGCTGGTATTGTTTTGGCCGGAACCGAAATAAAATCCATTCGTTTGGGTAAAGCCAATATTACTGAAAGCTTTTGTGAATTTAGCAACAATGAACTATTCGCTATCAATACCTATATTGAAGAATATGCCTTTGGAAACCAATTCAATCACAAAGCCAGAAGTGAACGCAAATTATTACTGAATAAACGAGAATTAAAATCGTTAGCAAGAAGTGTACAAGCCAAAGGTTTAACTATTGTACCCTTAAAAATGTTCACCAATGAAAAAGGAATGGCAAAACTACAAATTGGCCTTTGCAGAGGTAAGAAAACATACGACAAAAGGGAATCACTCAAAGAACAAGACACCAAACGTGATTTAGACCGTATTAAGAAGGCTTTTTAATTTCACTATTCTTTTGTAATTTTTATAAAGTAAAATCATTATTTTTACTTTACTAATCTTAAAAAAATGATTTTGAAAAAACTATTATTATCCCTACTCGCATTAACCCTTTTTAGTTGTGGAAGCAACACCGTTATTGTTAACAGTTGGAGTGATCCGACAACAACAATTGAACAACAACAATTCAAAAAAATACTAGTAGTCGCTTTAGTCAAAGACGAAGCTACCCGAAGAACTACAGAAAATAGAATTGCTTCCTCTAATCCCATTTTTGTAACTTCTTTTCAATATTTGAATGGAACAAATTTAGAATTAAGCAAAGAACAAAAACTCAAAATCCTTAAAGATGAGAATTTTGATGGGGTACTTACCATGCGCTTGGTGAGCAAAGAAAAAGAGACCAATTATGTTCCAGGTACTAACACTTCTCTTTTTTATGGTGGCTTTAATGGCATGTATTCTGGTATCTACGGCTATGGTTTTGGCAATTGGTACGGAATGTATTCGCCTAATTTTTATACTCCTGGATACTACCAAGAAAACACCTATTATATGGTAGAAACCAATATCTTTTCCTTAAATCAAAACAAATTAATTTGGACAGGAACTACAAAATCTTCTAACGCATCAGACTTAGGGCTTAAAGTAGACGAAATAATGAAAACACTTTATGGTCAAATGATCAAAGACAAAACGGTCATTAAAAAATAAAAAAAAACGGTTAGTGAAAAATCTAACCGCTTTTTTTATCTAATTTTTATCTTCTAGCAAAGGAACAAAACGAAATTCTCCAAACTCATGTTTTTCAAATTGCGTAGCATTTTTCCTAATGAGCAAAGTCATAATTTGAACTTCTTCTCCCAAAGGAATAACTAACCTTCCTCCTATTTTTAGTTGAGCCATCAAAGGCTTAGGAATAAATGGTGCTCCTGCTGTAACAATAATACTATCAAATGGTGCGTGTAATGGCAACCCCTTGTAACCATCACCAAAAGACACATGCTTAGGTCTGATTCCTAATTTTCGGAACAAAACAGACGTTTTTTTAAACAATTCACTTTGGCGTTCTACGCTATACACTTTAGCTCCTAAAGCACATAATACTGCCGTTTGATACCCAGAACCTGTTCCTATTTCAAGTACTTTATCTTCTTTTTTTACTTCCAATAATTGAGACTGAAAAGCAACCGTGTAGGGCTGAGAAATGGTTTGATCAGCACCAATTGGAAATGCCTTATCTTGATAAGCATACGCCTCAAAACTAGAATCTAAAAAAAGGTGTCTTGGTATTTTTCCGATAGCCTCTAATACAGCCATATCCGTAATTCCTTTTTCTTTTAAAAGAGTAACCAATTGATTTCTAAGTCCTTGATGTTTAGCAGTGTCTTTCAATGTTGTTTATAATTATTTTGGCAAAAATAAACTAAAAATTCAAATTCCAAATGGAAAATAAAACCAATTAAAAGTACAATTAACCAACTTTTATCAGTAGGATTTAGATAGATTACCATTGGTAATTCTCATTAAATTGCTATTTTTGTAAAAAGAACATTCTTATGCTAAAAATTGGAGTATTAGGTGCTGGTCACTTAGGAAAGATACATTTGCGTTTACTGCAACAGTCAGAAAAATATGAATTAGTAGGTTTTTATGATGAAAACCTTGAAAATGGCCAAAAGATAGAAAAAGAATTTGGTTACAAACAATTCAAAACTATAGCCTCTCTAATTCATGCTGTAGATGTGGTCGATATTGTAACCCCTACCTTGTCTCACTTTAAATGCGCCAAAGTAGCCATTAAGTCAGGCAAACACGTTTTTATAGAAAAACCCATTTCAAATACAGTTGAAGAAGCTCTAGAGATTATCGCCTTAGCCAAAGAGTATAATGTAAAAGGTCAAGTGGGGCATGTAGAACGCTTCAATCCAGCATTTATCGCAACTAAAAACATGATTGAAAACCCCATGTTTATTGAAGCCCACCGTTTGGCCGAATTCAATCCTCGCGGAACCGATGTGCCTGTAGTCTTGGATTTGATGATACACGATATTGATGCTATTTTAAGTGTAGTACAGTCGAAAGTCAAAAACGTAAGCGCAAGTGGTGTATCTGTCATTAGCGAAACTCCCGATATTGCCAATGCAAGAATCGAATTTGAAAATGGTTGCGTAGCCAATCTAACCGCCAGCCGTATTTCGATGAAAAACATGCGTAAATCAAGATTCTTTCAAAAAGACGCGTATATCTCGGTTGACTTTCTAGAAAAAAGATGTGAGGTAGTAAAAATGAAAGATGCACCAGAAGTCCCAGGTGATTTCGATATGATATTACAAAATGCAGAAGGCGTAAAAAAACAAATCTATTTTTCTAATCCTGATGTCGCCCAAAACAACGCCATCTTAGACGAATTAAATTCCTTCGCAGACGCCATCAACAACAATACGACTCCTGTTGTTACCTTAGAGCAAGCAACAGAAGCCCTAAGTGTAGCCTATCAAATTATCGATTGTTTTGCTAAATAACACACAACCACAAACTAAAAAATTTAATAATTAAATCCTATTTACCCCTAATAGGAATTCCCCTTTTGGGGGTCAGGGGGCATATTATGAAAACAATAGCTGTTATAGGTTCAGGTACTATGGGTAACGGAATCGCCCACACCTTTGCACAAAGCGGATTTACAGTAAAATTAATTGATGTTTCTGAAAAAGCATTAGATAAAGGAATGGCTACCATCGCTGCCAATTTGGACCGAATGGTAAGCAAAGGCAGCATTACAGAAGAAGACAAAGCCAAAACCATTACCAATATCATTACGTATACGGATATCAAAGACGGAGTAGTTGGTGTAGATTTAGTAGTAGAAGCCGCTACAGAAAACGTAGATTTAAAACTGAATATCTTCAAACAATTAAATGAAGTTTGTTCCCACAATACCATTTTAGCGACTAATACCTCATCAATTTCCATCACACAAATTGGAGCTGTGGTAAGTCATCCAGAGCGTGTTATCGGTATGCATTTTATGAATCCGGTGCCTATTATGAAATTAGTCGAAATCATTAGAGGATACAATACATCTGATGAGGTGACGAATATCATCATGAAATTATCTGAAAAACTAGGAAAAGTACCTGTTGAAGTAAACGATTATCCTGGTTTTGTGGCGAACCGAATTTTGATGCCTATGCTAAATGAAGCAATAGAAACATTGTACAATAAAGTAGCAGGTGTTTACGAAATAGATACGGTAATGAAACTTGGTATGGGACATCCAATGGGACCATTACAGTTAGCTGATTTTATTGGCTTGGATGTGTGTTTAGCCATTTTAAATGTAATGTACGAAGGATTCAAAAACCCAAAATACGCTCCTTGCCCGCTATTGGTCAATATGGTGCGCGCTGGAAAGTTAGGCGTAAAATCGGGCGAAGGATTCTACGATTACAGTGAAAGCAAAAAAGCAGAAAAAATTTCAAAAATGTTCTTGTAATTTTCTTTACTTGCACAAAAAAACAAACCCCAAAATCATTAGATTTTGGGGTTTTCTATTTTAAAATATTGTCTTACAACAAAGAATGACTAGTCATAACTTCAGGTTTCTCAACACCCATCAATTCTAAAATGGTTGGAGCAATATCCCCTAACACACCATCATTGATGTTTTTCAAATCTTTATCCACTAAAATAATCGGCACTGGATTTGTCGTGTGAGCCGTGTTTGGACTTCCATCAGGATTGATCATCGTTTCACAGTTACCGTGATCGGCAATTACGATAGTAGTATAATCATTAGCTAAAGCCGCTTCAATCACTTCTTTCACACAAGCATCAACTGCCTCACAAGCTTGTATGGCTGCGCTCATTACTCCTGTATGCCCAACCATATCGCCGTTGGCAAAATTCAAACAAACAAAATCAACTTCACCTTTGTTCAATTCAGGAACCAAAGCATCTTTCAATTCATAAGCACTCATTTCTGGTTTCAAATCATAAGTGGCTACTTTTGGAGAATTTCTTAAGATACGTGTTTCGCCCTCAAAAGGAACTTCTCTTCCTCCTGAGAAAAAGAACGTAACATGTGGATATTTTTCAGTTTCAGCAATACGAATTTGTTTTTTTTTGGCTTTTTCTAAAACCTCACCCAAAGTTTCAGTGATGTTGTCTTTGTTGTACACCACTTTCACGTTTTCATACGTTTCATCGTAATTGGTCAAAGTAACATAATACAAAGACAATTTGTGCATATTTTGCTCATGAAAATCTTTTTGTGATAAAGCTTCTGTCAATTCACGTCCTCTGTCTGTTCTGAAGTTAAAGAAAATAACTACGTCATCTTCTTCTATTTTAGCCAATGGTTGACCTGCTTCGTCTACAACAACCAAAGGATCTATAAATTCATCCGTCACATCTTTAGCATAGCTTTCTTCAATTGCTGCTACTGGATTTTGAGTAGCCGTTCCCGTTCCATTTACCACTAAATCATAGGCTAACTTTACACGCTCCCATCTTTTATCACGATCCATAGCATAATATCTACCTACAACTGAGGCTAATTTAGCTGTTGTTGGCGCCATGAATTCTTGTAAATCTTGAATGTATTGTTTTCCTGATTTTGGATCTACATCACGTCCGTCAGTAAAAGCATGCACAAAAACATCTTGCAAACCATAAGTTTGTGACGCTTCAATTAATCCTCTTAAATGTGAAGTATGTGAATGGACACCACCATCAGAAACTAATCCTAAGAAATGTACTTTTTTGTTGTTTTCTTTGGCATAAGTAAAGGCATCAACTAAAACAGATTCTTTAGCTAAAGTATGATTTGCCACAGCCAAATTGATTTTTGCCAAATCTTGGTATACAATTCTACCAGCACCCAAATTCATGTGTCCCACTTCACTATTTCCCATTTGCCCTTCTGGCAAACCAACATTTAAACCATCGGTTCTAAGTTGTGCACTAGGATATTTTTCGTAAAGACTATTGATAAAAGGTACATTGGCATTGTCTATTGCAGACACCTTAGGATCAGGAGATTTCCCCCATCCATCAAGTATCATAAGGATAACTTTCTTGTTCATAATTATTTTTTTATCAAATATAAAGAATTTTGAAGCGCCGAAAAAGGATTCTAAAATTCGCTTTTTCATTTCAATCGATGTAGGTGATAAAAATTTACAAAAAAGACCCTAAAATTTCGATTTTAACTTTTTATAAACAAATTCTTCGCTTCATTATAATCAATAAAATAGCGTACACTGATGGATAAAGTGTGTTGCAATTTTTCATTGGTTAATATGGTATTCAGATTATCCCTATAATTTTTATTGATAAGGTCCTCAAAATTAGCCGAACTGTTGCGATACAAAAACGAAACCTGACTCCCGGGTGCAAACCACCAAGAACAAGACAAGTCCATATTCCAAGAATAAAAACTTGAATTCTTATTCAGATTATACCCCATAAATTCAACCAATCTTCCATTGGGAGCTAGTTGAAGTATGTTTTTGTTTTCTGCATAAGACCAATATTGTCTCACCAATAAATTAAAATTAACCTGACTATTTATGGAATATTTCCCAGAAATATTATGAGAATAAGTAACTACATTTCGATTAGCAAAAAGAATCATTTTATCTAAAGAAGCGTCAATCGTATTCTCAACTTTATCAATATACCCTTTATTATTATTTCGTCTTGAAAATCCAAAATCATACACTACCGCCATTTTATCATTAAAACGATATCTTGGGCTCACAGTCACGCCGATAAAATCTCTTCCAGGTTCATCTGAACGAAAATACTCTGGATTAATATCAAAGGCAAATTTGTAGTTGTAATTACGAGAATAGTATGCCCAAAAGCCATAACTCGTAGGGGTGATGACATATCGACCTGACTGACGAGGTTCATAATAATCATAATTTTCAAAGGGATTAAAAACAATGCCAAGACCATATGAATTATTCTTTTTGGTTTCGATATTGGTGTTTATATTGATGTTATTGCCTTGCACCTGCCCTGTTTCTTTATTGAATTGGAGGAAATTATTATAATTCACTCGAAATCCATTGAAGTTTTTGGTCGGATTTAAAATTCTATAATTCGCATTTCCGTAAAAACTATAATAATTGGTTTGAAAATTAATCCCTAGATCGTTATTATCAAAGTCTTTGGTGTATAAATCTGTCCCCAAACTATAGCGATAATTCCCTGAAGTTTCGGCAAAATTAAGTTGTGTAGCTATGCCTTTTTTTACTATTTCATCATTAACATAACTGTATTTAAAATCACCCGACAAGTTATAGGTATTGGCTTTGGTATTCAAATCCCAAACTAGGGCCGAAACATTTCCATCTCTAAAACTTCCGTTTCTAGTTACGTTGGTATTAACAAAAGTGACTGATGAATTTTTACGAAATCGTTGATCCAAAACCAATACATTATAATTAGCCAAAGGCTCCACTAATTCTCTTCGAATCGCACCGGTTTTAGTGTTTTGCAAGGTTGCATTTGTTTTTTCGGTCACTGCATTCAACACGCCAATTCCTAATCCTCCTTTGGTTCTTCCCGATATTTTTAAAGCATTTAATAAATTTACACTGGCAGGGTTATCGATAATAATCTCATCTTTTTCTTTGGTTGGATACAAGGTTGGCGCACCCCCAATTCTTCTGGAGTATAATAAATTTCCTTTGCTAAACAAGTCAGTCCCTTCGGTGAAAAATGGTCTATTTTCATTGAATTGTTGTTCAAAAGGACCCAAATTTAAAATCTGATCATCGTATTTGGTTTGCCCAAAATCTGGAATTAAAATGGCATCAAGTGTAAATGCGTCGTTAATGCCGTATTTGATATCCAAACCTCCTTTCAACGTTCCTTTTGTTTTTTGTTGGTCGTTGGCATTTAAATAAAACGAAGAATAAGGTAATAAAAAAAGTCGTGTAGGGGTTTTAATATTTTCAATTCCGGTCAGTATGCCATTTTGTTGAGTAAAAGTCCCCAGTTTTGAATCGATAAAATTCCATGAATATTTTTGACGATCTCTTCGTATCTCTCTAAAGAAATTAATCCCCCAAGTTTGAATTTTCTCAGGCGAAAAACGTAAGGCAGCATACGGAATACGCATTTCAACTGTCCAACCAAAATCTGTAATAATCGCTTTGCTATCCCAAACCGCATCCCAAGAATAATCTTCACCATTAGTATCCGTAGTAATACAATCCGCTTGCCCATCGGCCGCATTGACAAAAAATTGAAAATCTTGTTGACCATCATTATAGCCATTTATAAAAACACCAAAAAGATCAGCCGTACCAAAATCGTCTCGTTTAGAAATTTCCTTTAGAATTTTTTGAGGCTGATCATCGAACATTTTAGCCGAAATATAAATGGCATTGTTATCAAACAAAACTTTTACTTCAGAACGTTTTTCAGGAGCTACTGCCTTTCCGTTATCTGGCTGAAACATAATAAAATCCGTGGCCGGCTGCACCGTTTCCCATACCTTCTCCTCTACTTTTCCATCAACAGTAATGGGTTCCGTAATCAACTTAGTAGCAATGCTCTTCTTTTGACCATGAGCAAAAAAAGAAAAAAACAAAACAAAAAACAGTACAATTGATTTCATAGGAATAGATTAAAAAGCCGAAACGAAACAGCTCCTTAATAGACATAAAAAAGAAAAAAATGTTACAGTTCTAGCAAAAAACCTTTTAAAAAAACAGGAATCAATTATTTAAAACCCAAAAAATGAAGAAAACATATTAAAATTTATTCTTTACCGTATTATAATCTATGAAATAACGCACGCTTACAGATAAAATGGACGTCAAGTTGTTGTTCCAAACATTTTTAAAATTTGTTGGAAAATCTCGCTCTACAAGATTTGTTCTTTCTAAGGCATAGTTTCGATATAAAAAGGACAATTGGCTACCAGGAGCAAACCACCAACTGTAAGAAAAATCAAAATTCCAGGAATTAAAATTTCGATCTTTATTTTCAACATAAGTAGTATTTGTAACAAGTCGCCCATCATTTTGTAAGCTAAAAAAATCATGATTCTTGGCATAGGACCAATAATATCTTGCCGTCAAATTAAGAGTCATCTTTTCGTTCAAAGCATATTTTCCGGTAAAATCATGCTGGAAATACTCTCTGTTTCGTTCTGCAAAAACTATAGCATCATCTGTTGTTTCAACCCAACCACGATCATTTTTTTTATTCAAATAATCCAAAGCATAGGCAAGTGAAAATTTATCATTAAAACGGTATTTTGGACTTGCAAAAAAACCATAATTGTGCCTGCCTTCTTCATCATACCAAGCACCAGAAACGGTAACATCCATAGTAAACGCATGATTCCTATTCATCTCAACACCAAAATAGGAAGACATTCTTTTGGGAATAAATACATATCTATTGTGTTCACGAGGCTCATAAAAATCATAATTAACGAATGGATTAGCAAAAAAGGCAAATTCAAAATAATCATTATTCAAATTTGTTCCTTTAATGAGTGCTTTGTACCACGCTTCTTGTAATTTTCCAAAAGTGTTTTGTACCTCGACATTCACTTCTTGTTCTACTTTGAATGTATTAAAATACCGTGTTGGATTTAGAATTCTATAACTACCATTCGCTAAAAAACCGTGGTAATTCGTAAAGAAAATAATACCCAAATCATTTACATCATAGTTTTCAGAAATATATTTACCAGAAAGCAAATAACGATATTTACCACTCGTCTTTGCAAAATTTAAAGACGTTTTAAAACCATTATAATCCTGAATATCATTAATGGTACTGTATTTAAAATCACCATAAAGATTATAACTATTGGCTTGAGTATTCAAATCAAACAACAATCCCGAAACATTGGCATCTCTAAAACTTCCGTTTCGAGTTGTGTTGGTATTAATAAAGGTAACCGATGAATTTTGATTAAAACGCTGGTCAAAAACCAATACGTTATAATTAGTCAAAGGTTCCAATATTTCTTTTCTTCTAAATTGAGTGATCGTGTCTTTTAGGGTGGCGAAAGTTTTTTCGGTAACGGCATTCAAAAAACCAACTCCGAGCCCTTTTTTAGTACGTCCAGAAATTTTAACAGCATTGATCAAATCAACAGTATTGGGATAATTATCGATGACTTCATTGTCTTTGGTCGTTACTTCTGTCGTGGATCCCAATCCAATTCGGCGGGAATAAAACAAGTTTCCCTTGGTAAACATATCCGTCCCTTCGGTAAAAAAAGGTCTATTTTCTTGAAATTGTTGTTCAAAAGGCTCCAAGATTAAAATGGCATTATCGAACTTGGTTTGACCAAAATCAGGAACCAAAATAGCATCTAAAGTAAAAGAATCATTGATACCATATTTCAAATCTAAACCAGCTTTAAAAGTAGTTTCAGAACCAATATCGTTATGCTGATAATAAGCAGACGAATAAGGAATCAAAAACAATCGCGTGGGCGTATCAATATTTTCAATCCCTTCCAAAACTCCAGCTTGCGGAATAACCGCTCCAATGCTAGCATCTACTAAATTCCAAGTGTATTTTTGAACATCTCTTTTTATCTCTCTCATAAAATTAATGCCCCAAGTTTGCTTTTTGGCAGCAGAAAATCGCAAGGCTGCATATGGAATCTTCATTTCAACCGTCCAACCAAAACTGGTTTGTAACACTTTGCTATCCCAAATGGCATCCCAACTAAAATCTTCAAAGTCTTCTGTAGCCAAACAATCCATTTGAACACCAGCTGCACTTACAAAAAATCGAAAATCTTGTTGCCCATCATTGAAGCCATTAATATAAACACCAAAATGGTCCGACACCCCAAAAACATCTCTATTGGTAATTTCTCGCTGAATTTTCAAAGGATCTTCATCGTACATCATTGCAGCGATATAAATCGCATTATCATCATAAAGAATTTTGACTTCTGTTTTTTTACTTGAACTAATTGGCTTACCATTGTCGGGTTCAAACATCACAAAATCAGTAGCTGCTTCGGCTGTACTCCAAGCCTCTTCATTGAATTTTCCATCAACACTAATGGTTTCTTTAATAAAACTTGTGTGTAGTGACTTTTTTTGTGACCAAATTGTGCTATTTATTAAAAGCATCAAAAAAGGAATAAAAATGTATTTTTTACTCATAAAGCGAATTGATTTGGAGTAAATGTATGGATTTTAACACAAATACAACTAAAAACTACGCTTTTATCTTAAATAAAACCAAATACAACATCGACTAAGTGTTAAATTTTATCGACAAAATACATTTTAGCATTGTTTTATTGCTTAATCATAGTATATTTGCGACCACGACAATTCTTTCTAACTAAAAGATTTACAATGTATTACAACGTAGCTTTTCTCTTGTTATATTTATTCGGCAATAGCTTTTCTTTTAATTCCAATAGTGTAAAAGAGGGTAATTTTCTTCTTAATAAAAACAAAAAAACTAGTAGCTATAGATCTGACTCCCACACAATGATTGCATCGATCTATCAAAATTTAAATGCCAACCAATTTGAATTACCTAATTATGATAGTTTTGCAGAAGGACTAAAAGGCTACTACACTTTAAAAGAAAAAGGATTAATCAAAAAAGAAATCCTTACTCTAATTGATTTTAGTCTTTCAGCGAACACCAAACGTCTTTGGGTAATTGATTTGGCTACCAATACCATTTTACACCATTCACTTGTAGCGCATGGCAAGAATACTGGCGATGAATTTGCAACAAAATTCTCCAATCAAAATTCATCTTTCCAAAGCAGCCTAGGTTTTTATAGTACTGGCGAAATCTACCAAGGAAAACATGGCGCTTCATTAAAACTTGATGGTTTAGAAGAAGGACTCAATAGCAATGCTAGATCTAGAGCAATTGTCATTCACGGCGCTGACTATGTTTCAGATAAATTCATCAAACAAAACAAACGATTGGGAAGAAGTTTAGGATGTCCTGCTTTACCAAAGGAACTCAATATGCCTATCATTACCACTATTAAAGACAAATCACTTCTCTTTATTTATCATCCGTCAAGAAAAAAAGAAGAAAACAATCAAGCCTTAACGTCGTAAACTATCATACAACGCTAAATCATAGTCATAAATATCTTTTCTAAATAAAAGACGCCCTTTTTGGCTCCAAGCCGTCCAATACCAAACATGAAGGTTGTATTTTTTTTCGATTTTGATGTAGTGTGTTTTTCTAGTTGCTACTACTGAATCCATTTTTTCTTTGGGCCATTGTTCTGAATGATTTAAAAAATATTCAGCCAATTCCAGCGGTTTTTCCACTCTTATACATCCCGAACTCAGCGAACGATTACTCAAACCAAACAAATTGCGATGATTGGTATCGTGCAAATAAATACTGTGACGATTTGGAAAAAGTATTTTCATTTCCCCCAAAGTGTTATCGGGTCCAGGACCTTGTACATAGCGATAAGCATGCGGTTTTGTGGCATTCCAAGCATGGGGAGCAACCACTTCATTAGTACTACTATATATGGTGATATTTTTATTCAATAAATAATTCCTATTCTTTAACATAGCAGGCACAATGTCTTCCACTAAAATAGTTGGAGGTATCGTCCAAGTCGGATTCAATACAATTGTTCTTAAATACGAATCTAAAATTGGTGTCTTCCTTTTTGAAGTCCCAACTACAATTTTATGCACCAAAGTGGTATCTTGATTTTCAACCACCCACAATTTATAATCAGGAATATTTATAAAAACAGCATCTTCGTTCTGTAAAGCTTCAAACCATCTCCATCTTTCCAAATTAGCAATAATCTGTTTTTCCCTAATCGCTTTTGAAACATTCAATGCTTCAATAGTGCCTTGTCCAATTACACCATCTTGCACTAAACCATGACGTTCCTGAAAACGCTTAATTGCCGCTAACGTCTGTCCATCGTATTTTGAAGTCAACGAATCCCTAGTTTTCAAATCTCCCCAATACCTGAGAATTTTTTTAATGGTTTTCATTTCAACCACATTATCATTAACTTGAATACTTTTAGAATATACTATTGGCGCAAATTCTTGATCATCATATTGACGAATAATTTTCAACGCTTCGAGTAACTGATGATAGACTTCTGTAGTAGGTCTACATTTTTCGACTAAATCTTTGAAAGATTTGTTTTGCAAAGACTCAGCCAACAACAGATTGACATTAAAAGGAGTTTTCTTTAAATCCCAAGTATCATACACAATTTTAGGATCAAGTTTACCGTTTTTTAGTTCCGATAACAACTGTTGAATATTTGAGGTAATCAAAATATCATATTCAATTAATTCCTTTTCGGTCAAATCAGCATGTCTTTTTTCATATAATTCTAAAGTACTCCATTGATAATCATTTGGTACCAATCCATCAACATTCGACGTTTTAATCATCGAAAGAACAGTATCACGCAAACTATCCGACTGCCAAACTGTGGAAAACCCCGCAGCACTGTAAAACTGAATTAAGGTTTGATTTTTGGTAGCCATAACCAAAGAACTATCGAACGGTATAGCATTTTTCTCAACTTTCAAGTCAGGTATAGGCGCTAAACTTGAGGTAACCACCGGAGTCGATTGCTCTTCAAAATAGTGCTTACAGCTAGTACAACATAAAAAAAATAGGATCAAGTAAAATAGTTTCATGTTGATTAGGGTATAAATCAATCAGGTATAGCATGTATAACAACAGCGATTTCCGATATCTGACAAATAAAAGACTTTTAATTCAAAAGAAATACAAAATATAACTTTTTAGTTTTAAAACAATTACAAAATTAACGGAATTTTATATCATTTTTTTGGTTTGAAAATTTGCAATTAAACGAAATGTTTCCCTATATTTGCACCTCAATACTGCGAAAGTAGCTCAGTTGGTAGAGCTCCAGCCTTCCAAGCTGGTTGTCGCGAGTTCGAGCCTCGTCTTTCGCTCTAAGCTAGAATTTTTCTAGTCGTTCTTAGAGTTTTTATTCAATTAACAACTCATTATTTAATGCGAAAGTAGCTCAGTTGGTAGAGCTCCAGCCTTCCAAGCTGGTTGTCGCGAGTTCGAGCCTCGTCTTTCGCTCTAAGCTAGATTTTTTCTAGTAGTTCTAAGAGTTTTATTCAATTAACAACTCAATTATTTAATGCGAAAGTAGCTCAGTTGGTAGAGCTCCAGCCTTCCAAGCTGGTTGTCGCGAGTTCGAGCCTCGTCTTTCGCTCTAAAAAGCCGAAACAAAATTTGTTTCGGCTTTTTTATTACCCTTAATTCAACTGACTTAAATCAGCTCCTGCACTCATTTCTACGGGCTCTTGATGTTGCAAAAACAAACGCGCACTCAAATTGCCTTTTAAAACTACCGAATCTCCTTTTACTTCCAGCCAACTTCCTTCTCGCAATCCCAATACAGGAACAGCATTAAAAGCATGAAATTCTTTAATCCTAGTTTCACGAGTTTCTCCCATGTGAGTAGAATCAGGCATTGGATCTAAATAATGTGGATTTAAATTAAAAGGAATCAATCCCAAAGTTTGAAAACTTGGAGGATATACAATTGGCATATCATTGGTGGTTTGCATACTCAATCCGCAAATATTACTTCCAGCACTAGTGCCTAGATAAGGCGTTCCATTCTTAACAGTTTCAGACAAGAGTTGCATTAACTCGTATTGATACAGTTGCGACACCAATAAAAAAGTATTACCTCCGCCAGTAAAAATTCCTTTGGCCTGCTGAATGGCTTGCTTTTTGTCTTCAAATTCATGAATTCCTTGAACTTGAAGCTGAATTTTAGCAAAAGCCCCTCGTACTTTTGCCGTGTATTCGTCATGCGAAATACCTCCAGGACGCGCAAAAGGAATAAACAAAATAGTTTGACAACCTTCAAAATGATGTTGTAATTCTGGTAATAAATAATCCAAATACTCTCCCTCGTGTAGCGTTGAAGTACTAGCTATGATAACTTTTTTCATTATAATAAATTTAAAGAGCTAAGATATTAAAATGAGTGCTATTTATTGTTGAAAAAACAGAATATCAAAAGACCAATTCTTCTTGTAAATTAACATATTTTTACCAATCTATTAGTGTTTTATTAGCAAGGACTTACAATACTTTTACTTCAAATCATCATCGGTACAAAAATGAGAATTTGGTTAGCTCTTTTTTTTCAAATATCAACTATAATACACTTGCAGGCTCAACCAAAAAATGAAGTAGTCCTTTCTGGTCGTATTATTAGCTCAAACACCAACACCGAAGATGTAGTTGTACGCAATGAAAATTCAAACACAACTACGAAAACAAATCAAAACGGATCTTTTCGTATCGCATGTAAAATGGGTGATGTTTTGCATTTTAGCGCTACTCACTTAGAAACCAAAAGAAAAAAAATAACCCTAAAAGAATATGAATCACAAACCGTTTTTATAGAAATGACATCAAAAATCATTGCTTTAGACGAAGTAATCATTACGACAAACCAAGCAATTACCGCCGAAAAACTACATATTATTCCTGAAAATCAAAAAAAATATACCCCAGCGGAAAGAAGATTAAAAACTGCGGGGGATTTTAAACCCATACATTTGTTAGCAATTCTAGGTGGAGGAATGCCATTGGATCCTGTAATCAATAAGATCAGTGGCCGAACCAAAAAATTAAAAAAGGAGCTTGAAATTGAAAAAAAGGAAAAAATTCTGGAACGCTTAAAAATACTTTATCCCAATGATTACATCCAAAAAAAACTAAGCATTCCAAGCAAGTACATCGATGCTTTTAGATATTTTTGTATTGAAGACAGTACATTTGTCTCCCATTTCACTGCTGGAAATCAAAAATTAACAGCATTAGCACTATCAGAATTGGCCATTACCTTTAACAAAAACATACTGAGTGAAGAATAATTTCATACTCTTACTATTGCTTTTTTTCGCTATCCCACAACTTTTCGGTCAAATAAGTACAGAAAGAGTCGTTCAGGGACGAATTATGGTAGCATCCAATTTTATAGATGGGATTAATATCAAAAACGAAACCACCGGAGCCTCTACCTCAAGCCGAATTCAAGGTTTTTTTAGGATTCCGGCTAACGAAGGAGATGTCTTACTTTTTACTGCGGTTAATTTGGAAACCCTTACCAAAATTGTAACCAAATTAGATTTAATCCAAAAAGATTTAAAAATTGAAATGAATCTAAAAAGTATTGTTTTAAAAAACATCATTATTGGTGGAGACAATGATATTTCCCCTCAAAAACTTGGAATTCCAATGGCTACCAAACATTTCACCCCAGCCGAAAGAAAATTGCAAACCGCAACCAAAGGCAGTTTAGATGGGATTTTAAATGGTCTTTCTGGAAGAACCGAAATGCTCAAAAAAGAAGTAGTCATTGAAAGAAAACAAACATATTTAGAAAAATTAGAGTACTTATTTGAAGAAGAGTATTACACAAATAAGCTCAATATCCCGAAAGAATATATCAAAGGATTTCAATACTATTGCATTGAAGACATGGGATTTACCAACTCATTAAAAGCAAAAAACAAAACCATGAGCGAATTTTTGATCATTAAACTCGCTGAACAGTATATTCAAATCATTACTGATGAAAAAAACTAAAGCCAAAACACTATTCCTGTTCTTGAGCACACAGTTACTTCTGGGACAAGTACAAGAAGAGGGTAAAATGATCAAAGGAAAAATTATCACCAACTCTGGTATTTTTACTGAAATTGAAGTAGTGAACCTCGCTTCGGAAAAAAGCACAAAAGTAGATACCAACGGTGAATTTGAAATAAAGGTAAACATCGCAGATGTTTTGATATTTGCTTCTAAAAACTTTCAAGCCTATAAAAAGATCATCCATAAAGAGGATCTTTTAAATGATTATGTTACTATTAATATGACTCCAAAAGCCATTGAATTAGATGAAGTAGTGATCAATCAATATGCTAATATTAATAGCCGAGCATTGGGCATAATCCCAAAAAACCAGCGAACTTATACTGTTGCTGAAAGAAGATTAGCCTCAGGATCTGGTGGCATAAGCGGTATAATCAATACCCTTTCTGGCCGAAAAGACATGCTCAAAAAAAACCTTGAAGTAGAAAAGAAAGAAACCAATCTAGAAAAATTAAAACGATGGTTTACGACGGAGGACTATCAAAAAACGTTTCATATTACCGACGATAAGATCAATGCTTTTCAATATTATTGTATCGAAAACAGTGCATTGGCAAAGCTTATAGAAAGCAATAATAAAGCACAAATTCTACTAGCAATGTTACAATTAGCCGTCACTTTTAACGAACTACAAACCAATGATCACCAAAACTAAAATCTTATATGCTTTTTTATTATTTGTGTCTCTTGCGTATTCCCAAGAACGAACAAGACTTCACGGAAAAGTTTCTACACAGTTTGGAGTAGTAGCCAATGGAACCGTTTTAAACTTGAACTCCAAAACAAGGCAACCTATTACAGAGGTCGGATATTTCGAAATTTTAGCCAAACCAAAAGACACTTTACTTTTTACCGGTTTAGCCTGTTTACCCAAAACAATAGTACTGAATACATTGAATTTCAATCCTGCCGTTTTAGAAGTAACGCTAGAAATGTTTGACAATGAACTCAAAGAAGTCATCATTCTCAATCAAAAGGAAATTCGCCCAACTAGTGCTAATTCTCAAAAATACGTTGACAAAAAGTACTTTGCCGATAACCAATCGTCGCCAACAAACCCACTAATGCCTTCATCCCCCATTCCAAACGGAACCGATTTAGTACGCTTGTTCAAAGAGTTCAAAAAAATTATTAAAAAGAAAGAACCTGCTTTAGAAGAAAAACAAAAAACGATAAATTTCTACAAGGAAGTAACTCGAAAAACGCCAACTTCTTTTTTTGTTAATACATTAAAAATAAAAGAAAGTGAAATCTTGCTCTTTCTCTCTTTTTGCGAAAAAGACAAAAAAGCAACACAAGTCATTACTGAATATGATGATTTTTTTCTCTATGATTTTCTAATAAGTAAGAATATAGAATTTAAAAGTTTCAGTACTTTTGAGCAATGAAAAAAACAGTTTTAACCTTTGCCTTACTATTTCTAGCGCTAAGTCTATCTTCATTTGAACTTCATAAATTTTATGTTGCCATTTTTCAGGTGCAATTTGTTCCTGAGAAAAAAAGAGTGCAAATCACTTCTCGCATCTTTCTAGATGATATCAACCAAACTTTAGAAAAAAAATATCACAAAGCAACTCAAATTGGATTCGGCCCCGAAAAACCAGAAGAAATTGTTTTACTAAAAAAGTATTTTACTGACAACTTAGTAATAAAAATAAACGGGCAGTTGCACCATTTGAATTACCTATCGAGTGATGTTGAAGAAGATGTATTGGTCAGCTATTGGAGCATCACCAACATCTCGAAGGTCAAAAGTTTCAATATTCAAAATACAATTTTAATGGATGGGAATGCTGACCAACAAAATATCATGCATTTTACCGCAAACAACACCAAAAAAAGCTTGAATTTTACGGACTCTTCCAAAATACAAATGTTAAACTATAACTAATTGTAGTGCCGTTTCGTTAAAATAATTATTTTCACCAGCTTAAAACGCCAAACTATATATGAAAAAAACCATCTTTCTTTTATTACTACCCGCAATACTTATTGCCCAAGAAAAAACCACCACCACAATCCAAAAACAACAAGGCGCATACGACACCAATAAATTTAGTCAAATGTACGATTTGTTAGCTACGCCAAATATGTTTCGTACAGCCTCTGGTGCACCTGGTCCGGCCTACTACCAACAACAAGCCGATTATAAAATTGATCTTGAATTAGATGACAAAAACGCAAAAGTAAGCGGAGCTGAAACCATTACTTATCACAATAACTCTCCCGATAAACTCGAGTATTTATGGCTACAATTGGATCAAAACCAAGCAGCCAAAAATTCGCAAACACCCTTAGCTGAAAACGAAAGAATTGAACAAGTACTAACACCCAATAAATTCACCAACGAATATTTAAAACAGGGGCTAGATCGTGGATTCAAAATAGAATACGTAAAAGATGCCAAAGGCAATCCAATGAAATACACCGTAAATCAAACCATGATGCGTATTGATTTACCTATTGCCATGAAACCTGGTGAAAAAATATCATTTTCAATAAAGTGGTGGTATAATATCAATAATTACCAACAAGATGGATTTCGATCAGGTTATGAATTTTTTGAAAAAGATGGCAATCGTCTATATGTAATTGCCCAATTTTATCCAAGAATGGCCGTGTACAATGATGTAGAAGGATGGCAAAATCAACAATTTTGGGGTACAGGAGAATTTGCGCTCCCTTTTGGAAATTTTGATGTAAACATCACTGTTCCTGCAGACCACGTTATGGAAGCCACAGGAGAATTACAAAATCCAGCTGAAGTTTTCTCCCCTGCCCAATTCAAACGATATGAACTAGCAAAAAAGAGTTTTGATAATCCTGTTATAATTGTTACTCAGGCAGAAGCAGAAGCAGCTGAAAAAGGCTTTGCAACACAAAAGAAAACCTGGAAATTTAGTGCTAAAAACGTACGTGATTTTGGAATAGCAACCTCTAGAAAATTCATATTTGATGCAATGGCTGTACAGTTAGGTGGTAAAGTCGTTATGGCTACTTCTGTCTATCCAAAAGAAGCCAACCCGCTTTGGGAAGAAACCTCTACAAGAACAGTTGCGCATACCCTAAAGAGCTATTCCGCTCACACTTTTGATTATCCTTATCCAAAAGCAGTTTCTGTTTCAGCAGAAGACCAAGGTATGGAATACCCTATGATTTGTTGGAATTTTGGGCGTCCCGATGCTAACGGTGTCATCAATCCTCAGATTAAAAACGGAATGATTGGAGTAATTATTCATGAAGTAGGGCATAACTTCTTTCCAATGATTGTGAACTCAGATGAACGCCAATGGTCTTGGATGGATGAAGGTTTGAATACCTTCATGCAATACATGGCCGAACAAGAAATGGGTACTAACTTCCCATCAAGACGTGGACCTGCCAAAAACATTGTTCCTTACATGAGTGGTGATCAAAAAATGCTAGAGCCTATCATGAGCAACTCTGAAAGCATAATCAATTTCGGAAATAACGCTTACGGTAAGCCCGCTACAGCCCTCAATATTTTGAGAGAGACCGTAATGGGTCGTGAATTATTTGACCATGCTTTTAAAACCTATGCCAATCGTTGGAAATTCAAACATCCAACACCTGAGGACTTTTTCAGAACAATGGAAGACGCCTCTGCCTTTGACCTTGACTGGTTCTGGAGAGGTTGGTTTTACTCAACCGATGTTGTAGATATTGGCATTACAGAAGTAAAACAATATTACGTAACCGACACACCAACTACCGAATTAAAAAATTCCAAACTAAGAAAAGGGCGTTTCGGAGAAGAAAAAGGACCTTTTGTTTATTTAGTAAATGGAACAAATCAAGAATTAAAAGAAGCTGACAAGAAAGCGTTGAAAATCGACGAATTCAAATTGCTTTCGGATTATGTGAATGAAAAACTAACAGCCGAGGAAAAAGCATCATTAAATGCACCAAAATATTTTTATGAAGTGGCATTCAACAAACCCGGAGGCTTAATCATGCCAATTTTAGTGGAAATCACTTATGAAGATGGTACGACAGAAAATTTCAAATATCCAGCACAAATTTGGAGAAAAAACAACGATACAGCCAAGAAAGTATATGCTACTACCAAAGCAATCAAAAAAATTGAAATCGATCCAAAATTAGAAACTGCCGATATTGATGTCACTAACAATAGCTGGCCAAAAGCAGAAGTAAAATCAAAATTTGATTAATCAATTAAAGAACAATACGAAATAAGCCTGACGAACTCAGGCTTATTTTTTTTTAAAACAAATCGATTACACATTGGCACCAATACTAAATGGTTAAATAAAGAATAAAATTAAACACCCCATAAAAAGAAGACCCTACTCCATGCGTAAAAAGAGCTATTAATTTAATAAGTTTGCTTAAGGGTAACAAAGCCGGAAGATCTATAAAAAATCACATAATGCCAATAGCTGAAAATTTACTAAAAATAAAGGAATCACTTCCAGAACAAGTAACACTAGTAGCGGTTTCAAAAACCAAACCCGTATCAGATTTGATGCAAGCTTACAATGCAGGACAACGTATTTTTGGCGAAAATAAAATCCAAGAAATGGTGGATAAATGGGAACAAATGCCCAAGAATATCGCTTGGCATATGATTGGTCATGTTCAAACTAATAAAGTCAAATATATGGCGCCCTTTGTTTCACTAATTCACGGTGTAGATAGCCTTAAATTATTAGTAGAAATCAACAAACAAGCGCTAAAAAACAACCGAATTATTGATTGCTTATTACAAATTTATATCGCCGAGGAAGAATCAAAATTTGGTTTGGACGAACAAGAATTACAACAACTCCTCTCCTCTCCTACTTTTACCCAAATGAAAAACATTAAAATTGTTGGACTCATGGGGATGGCAACCTTTACCAATGATCAAAACCAAATCAAAAAAGAATTCACCCACTTAAAATCTATGTTTGATAACATACAAAAACTGGAAACTACAAACTGCCAACTGAGCACTATTTCTATGGGAATGTCTGGCGATTACTCATTAGCTATCGAATGTGGTAGTACTATGGTTAGAATAGGAAGTAGTATCTTTGGCGGTAGATAATTATCAATGATTCTAGATTAAGGATATATGATGTATAAACTGATTACTATAAACTGAAAACTGAACACTGAATTTTGTACGCAATACTTGACATAGAAACCACAGGAGGACAATTTAACGAAGAAGGAATCACCGAGATTGCTATTTATAAATTTGACGGTCACGAAATAGTAGATCAATTTATTAGTTTGGTTAATCCTGAAATCCCCATACAGCCTTTTGTGGTAAAATTGACTGGGATTAATAATGCCATGTTAACTTCGGCTCCTAAATTTTTTGAAGTCGCCAAACGTATCATCGAAATCACCAACGATTGCGTTTTAGTAGCACACAATGCTAGTTTTGATTGTAGAATATTACGAACTGAGTTTCGTCGTTTAGGCTATGATTTCAACATCAAATCATTGTGCACTGTTGAGTTGTCTCAAAAATTACTACCCGAACAACCTTCACATAGTTTAGGAAAATTAGTGCGAGCACTTGGTATCCCAATGGCTGACAGACATCGTGCGAGTGGCGATGCATTGGCTACCGTAAAACTCTTTAAACTTTTATTAGAAAAAGATATTGAAAAAACCATCATCAAACAGTTGATCAAAACTGAAATTGAGAAAGGAATCGCACCAAAACTCTTAGATATTGTTCAAAATATGCCCTCAAAGACGGGGATCTATTATATTCATAACGATAAGGGCAACCTGATTTATATTGGTAAAAGCCGAAATATAAAAAAGAGAATTAACCAACATTTTACAGGAAAATCAAACAAGTGCAAGAAAATTCAAGCCGAAGTATTTACCGTAACGTATGAAGAAACCGGAAGTGAATTGATTGCTTTACTCAAAGAAAGTGAAGAAATCAAAATCAACAAACCCATTTTGAATCGTGCCCAACGTAAAAGTATTTTTCAATTGGCACTCTATTCCGAAAAAGATAAAAATGGCTACTTGAACCTAAAAATTCAAAAATACGATGGGCGAAAAAAAGAAATTACATCCTTTTCATCCTTGCAAGAAGCTAAAAACACAGTTCTTAAAATTACATCCAAATATCATCTTTGCCAGAAATTAACCGGACTATATCAAACTAAGAAAGAGTGTTTTCAATATACTATAAAAGAGTGTGATGGCGCCTGTGTTGGCGAAGTTTCAGCGGAAGACTACAACCAAAGAGTAGAACTTTTCATAAAAGAGCACGACTTTGAAAGTCAAAACATGATTATTCTTGACAAAGGACGAAAGTATAGCGAACGATCTGCGGTGCTAATAGAAAACGGAATTTACAAAGGCTATGCTTTTTATGACTTAAATTACCAAATCACAAATCCGGAGATATTGGCTAATATTTTAATTCCGATGCAAAACAATCGCGATGCTAAAAACATTATTCAGAGCCATATTCGAAAAAGCAAAACACTGAAAGTGATTCATTTTTAGAGATTCAAAACAATGAAATATTTAATTACTATTGTGGGGCCAACAGCTATTGGAAAAACAGCTTTAAGCATTCTACTGGCTCAGCATTATAACTGTGAAATTGTTTCGTGCGATAGTAGGCAATTTTTTAAAGAAATGCGTATTGGGACGGCGGTACCTTCACTTGAGGAACTCAAATCGGCTCGGCACCATTGTATTCAAAACAAATCTATTTTTGAAAATTATACGGTTGGAGATTATGAAAAAGAAGCGCTATCAAAAATAGACGAATTATTTACGACCAATGATTATGTGGTTTTGGTAGGAGGTTCTGGGCTTTATGTTGACGCGGTTTTAACAGGTTTCGATACTTTTCCTGAAATTGACCCTGCGGTGCGAACAAGGATTCAATTACAGTATGAAAAAGAAGGTATAGCTTATTTACAAGAGCAACTAAAGGCGCTAGATCTCTATTATTTTGAAAAGATAACGCTTGAAAATCCCCAAACATTATTGAATCCTCAGCGGATGATGCGTTTTGTTGAAGTGTGTATTGGTAGTGGAAAACCTTATTCTTCTTTCTTAAATCAAAAGAAAAACAACCGAAATTTTACCCCGATCATCATTGGTCTTGAAGCCGAAAGAGCTCTTATGTACGACCGCATCAATCAACGCGTGGATATCATGATCGAGGAAGGTTTAGTTGAAGAAGCTAGAAGTTTGTATCCTCATAAAGCCTTGAATGCTTTGCAAACGGTGGGTTATAGAGAGTTATTCAGCCATTTTGATGGCGAATGCGAGTTGGCATTTGCTATTGAGGAAATAAAGAAGAATACCCGACGTTTTTCTAAACGACAACTTACTTGGTTTAAACGAAAAGAAAATACTAAATGGTTTGATTTTACAACCGATAAAAATGTTATTATCGAACATATTGACTCAAAAATGACATAATAAAAAATCCCAAATGCTGCTCATTTAGCCCCGACAGAAGGGATAAACCTTGTGCGCCGGGGTTCGGCGGACAAGTTTAGGAATGATGGCGGGTACGATGTTTATTAAAATGCCGAATGTTTTGCTCCTAATTTTTACGAATACACTTTGTTTACCTCTTAAAACTTTTTTGAATGCCTATATCCCCAAATTTCTCTTCGATCTTGTCTAAAGACTGGGAGATCAATTTTACACAATGTGCGCCTAATGGCTTTTTGAAATATACGGAATTATGCAATTTGTTGCAATTGACTGCGGCGGCACACTCAGAATTGGGTGGTATTAGTTTTGCCGACATGCAGGAGTTTCACCAAGCGTGGGTCTTGAGCAGAATGCGGGTTGAAATTGAGTCTTTACCTAAATGGGGAGACACGGTAACGGTGAGTACTTGGATAAATTCTCTCGAAAATTCGCGTTCCGTACGGGCTTTAGAAGTACATGTTAACGGAAAAAAAATTGTAGGATCAGAGACGTTTTGGGCGGTTTTTAATACTCAAAAGCGTCGACCTGAAGCCTTGGCCTTGCCTTATGAACATTTTGAGCTGTATCCAGATAAAAAGGCTACAAAGGATAGTTTTTCAAAAATTGACATTCATCACGAAAAAGAGATTTTGTTTGAAAAAACGGTTTGTCTTTCAGATTTGGACATTGTAAACCATGTTAACAACGTAAAATATTTTGAATGGTGCCTTGATTTGGTGGACACTGAGCTTATTTTAAAACAAAGATTGGATAGTTTTGAGATGAATTTTTTGAAAGAATTATCACTGAAGGATTCGGTTCAAATTCACGAAAATAGCAAAGAGGAGGAAACTATTTTTTCTATTACCAAAGAGGGCAAAACCTGCTTTGCGTTGCAATTACATTTTAAATAAAAAAAAAGCTTCGAAATGTTTCGAAGCTTTTTTTTGTTATGCTGTAGTGTTACTTTTTACTACTAGTCTAAATCCTTCACCGTGGATGTTTAAAATTTCAACATCTTCGTCTGGTTTTAGGTATTTTCTTAATTTGGCGATGTACACGTCCATACTTCTTGAAGTAAAGTAGTTATCATCTCTCCAGATTTTGGTCAAGGCTAATTCTCTTGGCATCAAATCATTTTCATGAAGAATTAGCATTTTAAGCAATTCATTCTCTTTTGGTGATAATTTCACTGGCTCATCGTCTTGAAAAGTCAAAAATCTCAATTTTGAATTCAAGTGGAATTTACCAATATTGAATTCAAATTGAATCTGATCTGTTTTAACTTCAGAAGATTTTCTTTGAATGATGGCTTTAATTTTCATTAACAATACTTCTGAGTCAAAAGGTTTGTTAAGGTAATCATCGGCACCTGCTTTGTAACCTTTCATCACATCTTCTTTCATCGTTTTTGCGGTTAAGAATATGATTGGCACTTCGCTGTTTTTTTCACGGATTTCTTTGGCAAGTGTGTATCCGTCTTTGTATGGCATCATTACGTCTAAAATACAAAGATCGTAACTATCTTTTTTAAACTTCTCAAAACCTTCCATTCCATTTTTAGCTAAAACAACCTCAAAGTCATTTAGCATTAAATAGTCTTTTAAAACAGCTCCAAAATTCAAATCGTCTTCTACAAGTAGAATTTTTTTATTTACATTTTCCATTTGCTAATTTATTAGTGGTATTTTTATTATAAAGGTACTCCCTTTTCCTTTTTCACTTTCTACGTATACTTGACCGTTATGGTCTTCTACTATTTGTTTTACATAGGCTAATCCAAGACCGTGCCCTTTTACATTGTGCAAATCGCCCGTATGCTCTCGATAAAATTTTTCAAATACTCTTTTTTGAGCGGCTTTGCTCATCCCAAGACCATTATCTTTAATTTTTATTAAAAGCATGTCCTTGATGTTTTCGGTATAAACATCAATTTTAGGTGGCCCTTGGGTGTATTTGATCGCGTTTTCTAAAATATTCACAATTACATTGGTGAAATGAAAATCATTTAATAAAACCGTAGTTCTATTGGCACCAAAATGCAATTTCAAACTTCCTTCTCTGTCTTCCAAAATCAAATTAACATGTTCGATAGCATCCTCAATGATTTCTTCTGCATTAGTGGACTCTTTAATAATATCCAACTCCTTTTTTTCTAATTTCGAAATTCGAAGTACGTTTTCTACTTGAGCATGCATTCGTTTGTTTTCTTCCCGAATCATTCCAAGGTACTTAAACACTTTTTCTTTGTCATCAATAATCTTTGGATTCCGAATTGCATCTAAAGCTAAATTTATCGTAGCAATAGGTGTTTTAAATTCATGTGTCATATTATTGATGAAATCGGTTTTGATCTCTGAAATTTGTCTTTGACGAATCAATTGATTCAAAGCCGATGTATAAGCAATCAAAATAATCAACGTAAAAATGACCGATAAAACGGTAATACTTACCAACTCTGACAATAAAAACTTCTTTTTATTTGGGAACGTTACCAATAACTTATACTTCTCTGTTCCTTCATTATCGGTAAAAATCGGCGTTGTATACGTTGCATTTTTCTCGTAGGTAAAATTCTCAGATCGAATTTTGGTTGCTAATCCATTACTATACACCCCAAATTCAAAATGAGTATTAACCCCATTTGCTTCCAATTCTTTTTTAATCAATTTAGTAAGAACGTCATTCGATACTCGCTCATGTATCGGCAAAGCAGCAGCAAAATCTTTATAGGTAATTTCTAATTGGGCATTATCTAAAATTGCTAAACTACCTGACTTTTCAATTTTCACATCAGGTATTAAACTTTTTTGATAGTCGTAATCATCAATACCATTGTTATTATAAATCTCCGTCTTTCGCTTGGAATTAAAACTTTTAAATTTTAAATCATCTTTTTCACCTGAAGAAAAAGTTGGATTAATATTATAGTCTTCAGAAATAATACTATTGGAATACACAATAGTTTTATTGGTTTTTTTATTCTTTTGAACTAGGGTGAATTCCAAAATATCTTCACGTTGAGGAATCTTACCTGTACTATCTTTTAGTTTATTAATGTTGTTGTAGAAATTATAAGCTTCTTGCTTTTCGAGTTTTTCGGCTACATTTCCAATTACTTGTTTGACATGAAATTTAAATTGCTCATCGTTATTGTTAAAGGAAGAGTTAAACCAATACACTTGAACAAGAATAATCCCAATTAGGGACAAACTCATTAACAATACCAATAATCTAAAAAACATTCTATTCATGCCACAAAATTAACATTTTAACAATATAATAAATAATGCATTAACCAAATATTAACAATTAATCCTCAAATTGTTGTTTCTATAAAATATTAAGAATTTTAACAACTTGCTTTTCTGTATTAACAAGGGAGTCATTATTAATTACAAATTGACTTTTTTCGAGGCGTTGTTCATCCGTCCATTGCACCTTCATCCGTTGAAGAATTTGTTCTTTGGAAGCAGCATCCCTGAGCATAACTCTTTGAATTCTAACAGATTCAGAAGCAACAACAGTGATTACAGCATGACATTTAGTATCGCCACCACTTTCAAATAATATGGCCGATTCATAAATTACGTAGTCAAAATTTTGATGATTTTCTAGCCAAGAAGCAAAGTGTCTGGCCACTGCGGGATGTACAATAGCATTTAACTGTTGTAATTTATCTTTGTCTGAAAAAACAAGAGAAGCTAATTTTTTACGATCAAGAACACCATTTTCAAATACAGTTTGTCCAAACGCTTTTTGAATGGCTAATAGAATACTAGGGTCTTTCATGACCTCTTTCCCAGCTTCGTCAGCAATATAAACAGGTAAACCATGCGCTTTAAAAATAGTCGCTACAGTTGTTTTACCGCTTCCAATACCACCTGTTAAGCCAATAATTTTGGTCATTTAAAGTTTAAAAAAAAGTTCAGGAAAAGCCTCCTGCGGTTTTTGTTTCAACACAATGATTTTTAAATACGAAAGCAAAAAACCTGTACCATAGCCCCAAAACTGTTTCCAAACGGCTACTACAGACAAATATCCAATTTTAATGTTTTTGTTTTGAATAGAAGAGGTAATAAAAAGCACCAGAAAATAAACAAAGTACAATTGCAGTAAAAAATCAAAATGTTGACTGAACAAATACAAAAAAACTGACAGTAAAAAGCCTAGTATAAATAGACTTGGAAAAAAGAAGGTCAATTTATTGTATTTAGGATACCAGCTGTTTAAAATTGGTCTTGCTTTTCCAAATTTATTAACTTGGATTGAAAATTTTTCCCAATCTATTCGACGTTTATGATACACGTAAGCCGAAGGAATCAATTTAGTATCAAAACCTAATTCCCATAAACGAATCGATAAGTCGGGATCTTCACCAGGATGAATATTACCAAATCCTTTAGATAATTCAAAAGCCTTGCGCGACAATCCCATATTAAAACTTCTTGGCTGGAATTTTCCAATTTTTTCAGAACCGCCACGAATACCGCCAGTAGTTAAAAAAGAAGTCATGGCAAAATTGATTGCTTTTTGAATGTCCGAAAAACTATCTAATGCTTTATCCGGCCCACCAAAACAATCTACATAGTGCTCTTGCAATGAATTAGACACTTCCTGTAAATAGTTCGAAGGAATAATACAATCCGAATCAAAAATGATAAAATAATTTCCTCTTGCTTTTTGCATACCAAAATTCCTAGAATCACCAGGTCCTGAATTGGGTTTAAAATAGTATGAAATATTCAATGAAGTAGCATATTTTTCGAGAACTTCCTGACATCGAATTGTTGAACCATCTTCTACAATAACAATTTCATAAACGTCTGGGTACTCCATTTTAGTTAAACTCATTAAAAGTTCATCAATTTCATCAGGACGATTATAAACCGGGATTATTAACGAAAAAAACATATAAAAAAAGTGGTATTAAACTTGTTGTTACTTTAAAAAGGGATGCAAAGATACTATTTATTCAAACATTTCCATTATTTCTTGACTGACTCCTACATTAGAAAATCCGCCATCGTGCATTAAATTTTGCAGCGTAACTTTTCGGGTAAGATCAGAAAAAAGTGTGACAGTATAGTTGGCACAATCCAAGGCAGAAGCATTGCCTAAAGGAGCCATTTTTTCAGCATAGTTGATAAAACCATTAAAACCTTTTACTCCATACCCCGCTTTGGTTGCTGTGGGAGATTGCGAAATGGTGTTGACTCTAACTTTGGACTTCTTTCCAAAAAAATAGCCAAAACTACGCGCTATAGACTCTAAAAAAGCTTTGTTATCTGCCATGTCATTATAGTCAGGAAAAACGCGCTGAGCTGCCATATACGACAAAGCTACGATACTCCCCCACTCATTCATGGCGTCTTTATGGTACAAAACCTGTAACACTTTATGAAAAGAAACAGCCGAAACATCCCAACCTTTTTGAGTAAAGTCATAATTCTGTTGCGTGTAATGATTGCCTTTACGCACATTGACAGACATACCGATAGAATGTAACACAAAGTCAATCTTTCCCCCTAAATGTATCATTGCTTCCTCTACTAAATTTTCCAAATCAGCTACCGATGTAGCATCAGCAGGAACAACTAGCGCTCCGGTTTTTTTCGCTAAAGCATCTATTGAACCCATTCTAATAGAAGCAGGCGCATTACTTAATACAAAAACACCACCTTCTTCATGGACTCTCTCAGCGGTTTTCCAGGCAATAGAATTTTCATCTAAAGCCCCAAAAATAATACCTCTTTTTCCTTTCAATAAATTGTACATATCTTGTGATTTTTTTCCAACAAAAAACACCTTATTTGATTTTACATTACATAAAACAAATAAGGTGTTACTCTTTTTTTATCAATTAAACGATACTTGAAACATTTACCATTTCGTTAGTATCCGCTTTATAATCTACTTGATCAAACTCGAAGCCAAAAAGATTATAAAAATCATGACGGTATCCTTCAAGATCACCAATTTCAGCAAGGTTCTCAGTAGTAGCCTGAGGCCATAATTCAGCAATTAAGGCTTGAACATCTTCACGCATTTCCCAATCGTCAATACGAATACGTCCTTTGTCATCAGTAGCAATTGCGTTTCCAGTAAACAAACGCTCGCTATACAAACGCTGTATTTGTTCAATACAACCCTCATGAATTCCTTTTTCTTTCATGATTTTGTACAACAAAGAAATATATAGTGGAATCACTGGAATAGCTGAACTCGCTTGTGTTACTAGGGCTTTATTTACAGAAACAAAAGCTTGTCCGTTGATTTCTTTTAAACTATCGGCAATAGTAAAAGCAGTAGCTTCTAGATGATCTTTTGCACGACCAATCGTTCCTTTTCTATACACAGCTTCCGTTAATGAAGGTCCTATGTAAGAATATGCTACTGTCATTGCACCATCAGCCAATAAATTTTCAGCTTTTAAGGCCTCAATCCACATACTCCAATCCTCTCCACCCATCACAGCTACAGTGTTTTCGATATCATCACCCTCACAAGGTTGAATCGAAATTTCAGATACATTTCCTGTATGAAAATCAACGGTTTTATTTGAATATACCCCGCCAATTGGTTTTAATGTAGAACGATGCAACACGCCAGTTACTGGATGTTGACGCACTGGAGAAGCCAAACTATACACCACTAAATCTACTTGACCTAAATCCTTTTTGATTAAATCTAAGGCTTGTTGTTTTACTTCATTTGAAAAGGCATCACCGTTAATACTTTTGGCATACAAACCCGCTTTATGCGCTTCTTTTTCAAAGGCGGCCGAATTGTACCATCCTGGCGATGCGGTTTTCCCTTCTGCTGATGGTTTTTCAAAAAACACACCAATGGTAGCTGCATCAGATCCAAAAGCACTCGAAATTCTAGACGCTAATCCAAATCCTGTAGAAGCTCCGATAACCAACACTTTTTTGGCTCCTGCAATTGGTCCTTTTGATTTGATGTATTCTATTTGATTTTTTACGTTTTGTTCGCATCCTTCTGGGTGTGATGTCAAACAAATAAATCCTCTCATTCTTGGTTCAATAATCATAGTATTGGATTTTCTTTTTAAAAATATAAAAAGCTATTAATAAAATTTTGAATTGAAATTGCTTTTATTGATCGGCAAATATAGCCCATTTTTTTAGTTGAGCAAGGCTTTGGCGTGATTTAAAGCGGATTCAGAAATGGAGGCTCCCGAAAGCATTTGTGCAATCTCTACCACTCGTTCTTCTTCCGTTAGTAATCGTAATTCGGAGGTAGTTCCTTCTCCAACCGTAGTTTTGAGTACTTTAAAATGAGAATCCCCTTTTGCTGCAATTTGTGGCAAGTGTGTGATAGCAAAAACCTGCATCGACGCACTCATTTGCTTCATAATTTCACCCATTCGAATGGCAATTTCACCAGAAACACCAGTGTCAATTTCATCAAAAATCAAGGTAGGCATTTTGGAATACTGTGCTAAAATTGCTTTTACAGCCAACATAATTCTGGACATTTCACCACCTGAAGCTACTTTTTTAAGCAACCCGAAATCACCTCCTTTATTGGCCGAAAACAAAAATTGCAATTCGTCTTTTCCATTGGCAAAATAAGTAGCACCAAAACTCAAATCAATATTAAAACGAACATTTGGCATACCTAATTTATCTAGAATAAAAGTAAGCTTCTCTGTTAATATTGGTATAGAATCCATTCTTTTTTCATGAATCGCTGTAGCCAATACATCAAGCTCTTCTTCGTTTTTAGCAATAGTAGCTTTTAGCAATTCCATTTCAGACTCTAAATTACTAATTGACAACAAAGATTGATCTAATTGCTCTTGAATAGCCAATAGTTCAGCTACAGAATTGACTTGATGTTTTTTTTGTAAGTTATAAATCAACTGCAGTTTTTGATTGGTGTACTCCAATTTCTCAGGATCATTCAAAAGCTGCTCAGACTGTTGATCCAATTCGCTACTAATATCATCAAACTCAATAATCACACTATTGATTCGCTCTAGCAATTCTTGATATTTGATCCCAAAAGGTGCAACGCGTTGTAAAGAAGATTTTATTTCTTTTAAATGATGTAAAACCCCGATTTCTTCTTCATTAGCAATCAACAAGCATTTGTCTATTGCTTCCTTTATCACTTCTACGTTATTTAATCGTTCAAAATCCTCTTCCAATACTTCTTGCTCTCCATTGACCAACTTGGCTGACAATAATTCTTCTAACAAAAAAGTATGGTATTCTTGCTCTTTGATCGACTCTCCTTGTTTTTTCTGCAATGAAGCCAATTGCGATTTACTAGATCGAAACACTTTCATCACCTCTTGATAGCTCACAAGTTCAGATTTATTATTTGCAATGGCATCAATAATTGCAAACTGCACTCCTTCTTCAGATAATTCTTGGGTTTGTTGCTGGGAATGTATATCGATCAAAAACAAACTCAATTCTTGTAATTCTTGAAGATTAACCGGACTATCATTGATAAAAGCACGTGATTTTCCAGAAGGTAAAATCTCTCTACGAATGATGGTTTCATGCTCATAATCTAAATCATGTACCTCAAAAAAAGGCTTAAGATTATATTTTGATATCTCAAAATGAGCTTCAATCACACATTTTTCGTTGGCATTTTTCAAAGAGGACAAGTCAGCTCTCTTTCCTAACACCAATCCTAAAGCGCCTAAAATAATAGATTTACCGGCACCAGTTTCTCCTGTTATGATAGAAAAACCAGAAGTAAAATCAATAGTTAATTGATCAATTAAAGCGAAATTCTTTATAGAAAGTGAAATTATCATTACAATAGGTTTTGAATACAGCTATTAATATAAGGCAAATATAAAGGAAAAAATCAGTACTTAATTTGCCCCCATTTAGTAGCATTCATTGGGGAAATTTTATTTAAAGTTTCTAACAAATCTGAAACAGTGATACTTGGACCACCTGAAAATATAGAAGCAATTTCATCCGCCTTTGCATCAAAGAAAACACGTGTCAAAAAAGCATTTGGACGAGTTTGATGGACTTTAGACAGATTTAAAATAGAAGTCTTTACTTTTTCTTTAGACAATTTCAAATCTGAACTCATTCCATCTAAACCTTGGTGATATTCAATTAACGCTTGACGATATGCTGCAAAAGTGGGTGATAGTAAATCATTAATCAGAAAAAAACGATTCTGCGTACCATCGGACTGACTCCATCCTTTGTAGCTACCTTGTTGAGCTACGTTTAAAATATTTTGTGCCGTCTCAAGATAGGAATTCCCACCAAAAGACTTAAACGTATCCATATTTAAACCCAAAATAATATAACTGTAATAGGCCAACACCGATACTAAATTAGAGTCGAAAACATTAGGATTATACACTAAGTTTTCAAACTCCACATACTTAAAATTAAAGTCTTTATCGTTATAATTAAATATTGGAGAACTATAAGTTGAATTAAATACCAAACGAGAAGACTGTACTTGTATTGTGCCTGAGAACTGATCAGAAGAAACCGCTGATAACGTAATAAACATAGAGCATTTTATCTTTTCATTTTGCTTTAATTCCTGACCAGTCCAATCGGTTTTGTTTACAAATTCATTGAGTGCAATTTCTAAATTCTTTATCAATTGCTGATTGGTATTGGTTACTTTTTGCGCATTGATTACAACTGAACAATTTAATTGCTGGGCATACAAAAAACTAGCATTGAATAGCACTAAAAAAAAGAAGCATAAAGATCTGTACATAATCAAGAGAATTTGTAAATTAAAACGACCAAAAAAACAAAAAAGTATATCTTTAGTAATGCTATTTCACTACTAAGTGTTCGCAAACCATCTTCATTATATCTTCTGCCACTGCAACTTTAGATTTTAATTCCATTGGAGTTATAGTACTATTTTTATCAATAAAGGTAACCTTATTCGTGGATTTACCAAAACCAGCTCCTGCATCTTGTAAAGAATTCAACACAATCAAATCAAGATTTTTCTTTTGAATTTTGAGCTTGGCATTTTCAATTTCATTTTCAGTTTCTAACGCGAAACCTACTAAAAATTGTTGTTGCTTAATACCTCCTAAAGCCGCAAGAATATCTTGTGTTTTTTCAAGTTCTAAAACAAATTGATCTGTGTTTTTTTTAATTTTTTGAGTTGCTACATTTTTAGGTCGATAATCTGCCACAGCTGCCGCTGCGATGGCAACATCAACAGTAGGAAAAATTTCCATGCAAGCATCGTACATTTCTTTTGCCGAAACAATTGGAAAAAGACGTATGGAATCATACTCCGTTTGACAATGCGTAGGTCCAGCAACCAAAAAAACTTGAGCCCCTAAAGCAGCTGCTCTGTTCGCAATATCAAAACCCATTTTTCCTGAAGAATGATTACCTATAAAACGAACTGGATCAATAGCTTCATAAGTTGGTCCAGCAGTAATTAAAATTGATTTTCCACGTAAGGGTAACTGCTTTTCAATATCTTTTTCGATAAAAGTAAGAATGTTTTCAGGTTCAGCCATACGACCTTCACCAGAAAGTCCACTAGCTAACTCTCCACTTTCAGCTGGAATCATGATATTCCCATAAGATTGTAACTTTTGAAAACTCTGAAGTGTCGAAGGATGCTTGTACATATCCAAATCCATTGCTGGCGCAAAATAGACAGGGCATTTAGAGGAAAGATAAACAGCAAGTAACAAATTATCACAAGTGCCATTCGCCATTTTTGACAAAGTGTTGGCCGTTGCTGGTGCGATAACCATTATATCGCCCCAAAGTCCAAGATCAACATGATTGTTCCATAACTCTTTGGCTTCTGGATTATGATCAACAGTATCGGCTACTTCTTTATCATAAAAAGTAGAATATACTGGGTTTTTGGATAAAGCGGATAATGTTAATGGGGTTACAAAATCCTTAGAAGCAGGTGTCATGACCACTTGGACTTGAGCACCTGCTTTTATAAATAGACGTACTAACGAGGCGGTTTTATAGGCAGCAATTCCACCAGAAACACCTAGTAAAACCTTTTTGCCTTTTAAAACAGACATCAGTACTATTATTTGTTTGTATCTCTGTGGTAAATTTTACCGTCTAACCATTCTTGTACGGCTAATGCGTGAGGTTTAGGTAATTTTTCATAAAATTTAGAAACTTCAATTTGTTCTTTATTTTCAAAAACTTCCTCAAGACTGTCATTATAAGTAGCAAATTCTTCAAGCTTTTCTGTCAATTCTTTTTTAATTTCAGAATTGATTTGGTTTGCTCTTTTAGCCATAATGGTTATTGCTTCATATACATTACCAGTAGGTTCTTCAATTACAGTTTTATTGTAGGTAATTGTATTTACTGGAGCATTCGTCTTCTTTAAATCCATGACTTTATTTTATTTAGTAAATTTTTGTAACTCGTTTTCAATTTTAGCCAACATTTCATCAGCTTTTTCTTTATATTCTGTATCGGCTTTATAGCGTATCAAAGTGGCATGAGCCAATTTGGCTGCTTGCAATCTTTCTTCCATTTTTTGCGAAATACTATTGATTGCTAGGTTATATGCCGAATCTAATTTATAATATAAAGCTTTCTCTTTATAGGTAGTACCTGGATAATCAGCAATAAAATTATCTAATGAAATCAATGCTGATTTGTAATCCATAATTTTATTATACCCAATAGCATTTTCATAAACCTTCTTTTCGATCTTTTCGTTTAGCGTACGCATCGTTGCATTAGCTTCTTTTAAATACTCCGAATTCGGATAATTATCTATGAAATTCTGCAACTTTTCAATGGCTTTAAAAGTATCCACTTGATCCAAACTGTACACTGGAGAAAGCATAGAATAACATTTTGCTCCTAAAAAAGAAGCTTCTTGCACTTTCTCACTTCTAGGATAATTAGAAGCAAAACTTTCAAACTGATACCCAGCTAATACATATTGTTTGGTTTTGTAATAGGCTTGAGCATACATATAAAACATTTTCTCGGCCTGTGGCTTTCCACGATACGCTGGTGCAATTTGTTCAAAAAGTCGAATAGATTTAGAATATTTACCTGCATCATATAGCTTCTCAGCTAACTCATATTTCACTCCAACATCCTCGGTTTTTAAAGCTTTTTGATATTCTCCGCAAGAACCCAAAACTAGAGCAAGAATTAACAATGCAACTATTTTCTTCATTTAATTTTCTTTTTATTACAATTTAACACCAAATAGTTAAAAATCAAACACAACTTTGGCTGGCAAATTTAGTTATTAATTTAGCGACTACAAAATATATTTTTATTTAAAAAAAAGCTTACTTTTTAAAGTGCCTTTTTAAAACTTTTTTACAAAATCATGAATTCTTTTTGAAAGATTCTCATCAACCGAAACTAATGGAAGACGCACCACATTCTCTGCAATGGCTAATGCTTTAAAAACTTCTTTAATTCCTGCTGGATTGCCCTGTTCAAAAATCATATCAATACTATCTGCTAATTTATAGTGTAACTCAAACGCAGCATCTACTTTTTTATTTAAACCAAGACGAATCATTTCTGAAAATTCTTTAGGAAAACCTTGCCCAATTACTGAAATCACTCCTGCTCCACCTGCTAAAACCATCGGCAAGGCGATCATATCGTCACCGGAAATCACCAAAAAATCTTTCGGTTTGTGTTGAATAATTTTCATAGCCTGAACCAAATCACCAGCCGCTTCCTTTATACCTATTATATTAGGAAAATCAAAAGCCAATCTCAGTACTGTTGAAGGCAACATATTGCTTGATGTTCTGCCTGGTACATTGTACAATAAAACTGGGACAGGAGAAGCTTCGGCTATAGCTTTAAAATGTTGATAAATTCCTTCTTGGGTTGGTTTATTATAATATGGAGAAACCGACAGTATTGCCTGAAATGCAGATAAATCTCTAGTCTTTAATTCCTCAACTATTTGCAATGTATTGTTCCCTCCTACCCCTAAAACCAAAGGCAACCTGCCGTTGTTTGCAGTAACTATGGTTTCGATAACTAATTCTTTTTCTTGAGCGCTTAAGGTCGCGTTTTCAGCTGTGGTTCCCATAACCACTAAGTATTCGATTCCATTTTCAATAGAATAGTTTACTATAGTATTTAAAGCCTCAATATCAACGGAAAAATCTGACTTAAAAGGCGTGACTAAAGCAACACCGGTGCCTAATAATGCTTGCATAATGAAAATAAATGGTATTAGTTTGTATTAATTTGTTTCAAAACTCGAACAAATTCTTGCACGAATTGATTGTAATTGTTTGCATTTGTATTGATCATTAGATCATTCAACCTTTGGTTTGCAGCGTAAAAACCAACTTTAAACCGAGCTTTTGACTGATAAGTAATCCACTCGAGCAATCCATTGCTAGTTTCGTAGTAACTTAATAGGACATCAAAAGGATTTTGAACAAACTCATTGACACATTTCTCTTGAATTTTCATGTCGAAACTAACACTATTCCAACCAAAAACTGGATATTGACGTACTGACTTCAAATCTTTTGAGTTATTAAAAGCCAATACAGCAATGTTGTCACCATGAAATCCTTTCTCAATTAAGGCATTTATCAAAGCACTAGTTTCAGCAAAAAAAACCTCATCCACCAATATGCCAATCGTTTGTACCTTTTGTTCTACAGTAAACCCTCCTGATTTTAACAAGCTATTTTTTAACTTCTTTTTTAAGTAAAAATCTTTAAGATAATTGAAAAACATACTACTTTTACGGTGGCACAAAATTAATTAATAAAGTCACATTATACATGGTAAAACTAAAAAACTATATTCGAATTTTTAAACTTTTTGTTATATCCTTAACATTTTTTTCAATATTTTCATGCGCTTCAAAAACTTATCAAGTAACAAAGATTGAAGGCAAAAGAGTGTCTGTTACTAATGCTTTATCAACTACCGAAAGTATTGAAAACTACATTAAACCTTACCGCGAAAATATTGATAAAGATTTAAACACCGTTTTAGCCTATTGTCCTGAAACACTAGACAAAAGTAGCGGCAAATGGCAAACTACAATTGGTAATTTAATGGCAGATGCTTGTGTGGATCGAGGCAATATTATCCTAGAGGCAAGAGAAAATAAAAAAATAGATATTTGTTTATTGAATCACGGTGGTATTCGAGCCGCATTGCCAAAAGGAAACGTTACTACAAGAACTGCCTTTCAAATTATGCCTTTTGAAAATAGTTTGGTAGTCATTACTTTAAAAGGAGAAACCGTACAAGAATTGATTCAATATTTTATCAAAACAAAAAAACCACAACCCTTGTCGGGACTTACTTTTACCATAGACAAAAACGAGCAAGCCAAAGACATCAAGATAAATGGAATCCCTTTTGATCTTACAAAAGAATATCAGGTAGCTACTAACGATTATCTTGCAAGCGGAGGTGACGAGATGAGTTTTTTCAAGAAAGGCATCAAAACTTACGATTTGAATTACAAACTACGCAATGTGTTAATTGATTATTTTAAAATGATAAAAACGATACCGGTTTTAAAAGACACTCGAATTACAGAAGAATAACTATCAGTTGTATCAAAAAAATAAATTATGAAAAGAAGAGATTTTATTCAAAAAACTGCTGCTAGTTCTGCTTTATTAGCCTTACCAAGCTTGCCATTATTAAGTTTTTCAAAACCTGATATAAAAAAAATCACCATACTACATACCAACGATGTACACAGTCATATCGATCCATTTCCAGCTGATGATCCTAGAAATGCTAATATGGGTGGCGTTTCAAGAAGAGCAGCTTTAATTGATTCAATCCGAAAAGAAAATCCTAATGTCTTGTTATTAGATGCTGGCGACGTTTTTCAAGGCACTCCTTACTTCAATTATTATGGAGGTGAATTAGAATTGAAATTAATGAGCATGATGCAGTACGATTTGGCTACTTTAGGCAATCATGATTTTGATAATGGATTAGAAGGGTTTTATGCCCAAATGCATCATGCTAAATTCGATTTTATTTCTGCTAATTATGATTTTAAAAATACTATTTTAAACTCACACATCAAACCTTATAAAATATTCCACAAAGATGGGATAAAAATTGGCGTTTTTGGTTTAGGAATTGAACTTCAAGGTCTAGTGGACAAAAAAAATTACAAAGAAACAGTGTACCTAGATCCAGTTGAAATCGCTCAAGACATGACACGTATTCTTAAACATGAACAGAAATGCGACTTGGTAATTTGCTTATCACATCTAGGTTACGATTACAGAAAAGGTGCTGATGATGCTAAAATTTCAGATATAAAATTAGCTCAAAAAACTCAAGATATTGATTTGATCATTGGCGGACACACTCATACTTTCTTAGAAAAGCCAACCATTGTTAAGAATGCCATTGGCAATGAAGTCTTAGTCAACCAAGTGGGCGCTTATGGAATCCACCTTGGACGCATTGACTTTTATTTTGATTCCAATAAACAAAATACCGCTAAAGGAAGAGCGATCGTTGTTTAACGATAGCTACAAAAATCAATTAAAATTCTACAAAGAAATACCTGTTATTGGGTATTTCTTTGTTTTAGAAAACCACCTCAACCAAACCTCACCATCTATACTTTTATATTGAATACCTCAGCAATATAAGAGACCAACACAAGTAGAAACATCTCTAAACAGTTAAAATGCTAGAGCTTTTCAAATTAAATCAAAAGTCATAACAGACAACTTTAAAGAAGTGATCTAAAAAATAGAATTTACTTCAACAACACACCATATGTCATTTAACTCATTAGGTCTATCTGATGCTTTATTAAAAGCCATCAGCAAAAAAGGATACACTACCCCATCGCCAATTCAACAAAAAGCTATTCCTCCAGTTTTAGAAGGCAAAGACGTATTAGCATCTGCACAAACAGGAACAGGAAAAACTGCGGGTTTTACGTTACCCATCTTGCAATTATTATCTCAAGGCCAACACTTACGACACCGCCCCATTAGGGCTTTAATATTAACTCCAACTCGAGAATTGGCAGCTCAAATTCTTTCCAACATCAATGAATACAGTGAGTTTTTAGATTTACGAAGTGCAGTTATCTTTGGAGGTGTCAATCAAAATCCTCAAGTTAGTCAATTGCGTCAGGGTGTGGATATTTTAGTAGCAACTCCAGGACGTTTAATTGATTTACAAAATCAAGGCCTAATATCACTTTCCAAAGTAGAAATTTTAGTTTTGGATGAAGCAGACCGCATGCTCGACATGGGTTTCTTGCGAGATATTGAACGCATTTTAAAGATACTTCCTGTAAAAAGACAAAACCTAATGTTCTCGGCAACCTTCTCCAAAGACATTAAGAAATTGGCTATGGGTATTTTGCACCACCCTGTTCAGGTCGAAGCTACTCCAGAAAACACAACAGTAGAAGCGATCATTCAAAAAGTATTTCCAACTGCAAAAGAGAAGAAAACTGAATTAATTATTAAACTTATTTCCGAAGGCAACTGGAAGCAGGTTCTAGTCTTTACCCGAACTAAACAAGGCGCCAACAAGCTCACCGAAAGCATGATTAGCGCTGGTATTAAAGCTGCTGCTATCCATGGCAATAAAGGGCAAGGAGCTAGAACCAAAGCCTTAGCGGGTTTCAAAAACGGAAGTCTAACCGCTTTAGTTGCTACAGATATTGCAGCTCGTGGTTTGGACATCCCCTTGTTACCTCATGTTGTTAATTTTGAATTACCTAACATTCCCGAAGATTACGTGCACCGTATCGGTAGAACTGGACGCGCTGGAGCCAATGGCGAAGCGATTTCTTTATTTAGTCCTGACGAAACTGTTTTCTTACGAGATATCGAGAAATTGATTGGCATCAAACTGCCCAAAGAAAACATTAAAGGTTTTGAACCCGATCCCAATGCCTCTACCGAGCCCATCAAACAAGGACAAGGAAGACAACAGCGCCACTCTACTCCAAAAAAACCAAAAACAGATACTCCAAACAGAAGTAGTTCTACTAGTTTTGGTACGAGACGTCCTTCTCAAAATAATGACAGACGTTCTAATAGATAAGTAATTGATATTTTTCTTAGGAGCAGAAGGATTTCGTTTTTTGAAGAAAGCCTCCTCCTGCTATACTCTACAATCCTTGTGAGGGCTAAACGCAAGCCCTCACAAGGATTTTCGTTACTATCGGGAATAGGAAACCCAAAACCTTTGGTTGGAAGTATAACCCGAAAAGAAACAGTTTTTATCTTTTTTTGTAAGTAAATTTTGTTATATTTGAAAAAACAAAAAGATTTTTTTTTTGCTTAGCTACCCTGGTTGTTGGTGAGTAGTTAAAAAATTGTTTCGCTTATACACTAGTTATAGGGCATTTTATAAGACGACTAACAAACAAATGACAGTAATAAAAAAGACAATTGAATTTAAAGTTTCTGAGTCAGTTGACCTGAGAAAAATGACAATAGGTTATTTTCAAAAATCGGGCTTTAAGAACGTAGACAACAAGAACACTAACAATAGAATAATATTTGAACGTGGTTCAATGTCGTCAAATTTGTGGACGTTTAATCCGCTGAAATGGAAATCGACAATCGACATTGAAATTAGCGGACAACACGTTAAGGCAAACTTTAATATAAATGCGACAGGTCAAATTCCAACAAACAAAGACGAATTGCTTTGGGAAACATTCATTGGCAATTATCAGAAATATTTGCTTGACTCAAAGTTTGACTTCCTTGCTGAGAACTCAAAGAATTTAAAAACAACTAAAAGAAAAAATTTAGAATATATATGTTGGGCTGCACTTGGTGGACTAATTGGCGGACTACCAGCAGGACTAATTGCATATTGGACAGGAATAAATTCAATTGTTTCTGTTGGAGCAGTAATGGGAGCTCTTACACTAATGACAAAGAAAATCACTGACGACAAAAAGAAAAACGCCCTATAACACACGCTACAAGCAAGCTGGGCAATTGGCTTAATTTGAAAATAGTTTATATTTAACACATTTGTTTTTAACCGAAAGATTACGCATCTTTAATCCCAGCCTGCGTGTAGCGCGGGAACGTTGTACTATATTATTAAAAAATGGACTTCATAAAAAACATTCAAAATTGGAAAAAATTCCCAAGTATAGAAACTTTAGGCTATTTTAGTCCTTTAGGAAACTATATTTATCTGAACGAATATATTGATGAAAAAGATTTTGAAAAAAGTTTAAAAAATCCTCTTTTAGACAGGAATAGATTTAGTGTGTTTATTCACGAATATCAGCATTATTTGGACCAAGTAAGCACACTTTGGGGTGTAAAGAATATTTATAAAATTTATAGAGCTTTTGATGCAGCCATAATGCCAGACGAATATAAGTTCTTCAAATTTAGAGACTTAAATTTAGAATTAAAAAGGAACTATTTTTTAGATTATTATACAGAAACATATAATCATATAGTTGGTGATTACCAAAATAGATGGAAATTTCAGATTACATCTGGATTAAGATTCGACCACAATGGAAACGTTAATGAAGACTGTCCAATACCATTTATATCTTTCGCAACAAATCAAGATGTAAAAATAAGTAGAGTTCCAATAAGTGTAGTTTCGCTTTTGGAAACAACAGCAACTAATGCTGAATATGAATTTCAAATAAGTGCAATTTCTAACCTTGAATCACCACATAGAGAATTACAACTTTCCGCAATCTCAAAAAAATTAGAAAACAAATTATATCATCCTGAACTAACGCTATATTCTGCAGCAGTTCATTTAACATCAGTCAATCTTAAAATTGACAATCCTATAACCGCTTATAAAATATCTTCGCTTTTCGCGAAAATAGCATTAAATATTCCTACTTCCTTGTTTTCATCAATAACAATTCCGAATGAATTTAACTCAACAGATGAATGGAACAAGAGAAGTAAAAAGATGGTTGAAAATTTAGACCGTGGATTTACATTTTATTTACTGATTCGCAATTATGTAGATAAGTTTGGAGTTTATAATGATACAGAAATTGACGTCGAAAATATCCTTTCAGCATCAGATCTTCCTGAAGAAAAAGAGCTGCTAAAAATAATTTCTGAAGAAATTCAAAAACTAGACTACGATACAATCCTTGAAGGGAATAATTTTAATCGTATGATAATAGAAAAGGTCTTTTTTGGTTCTAAATTCAGAGAACAAACCGGAATTGGACAACAAAATGAAAGAGAAAATTTAACAGAGTTTATTAGAGATAAATTTCATTTAATATTTAATTCAACTTATTTTGAATATGAAGATTTAGAACTTCAACCAATTTTCATGAAATCAATGAAACAAATGGATTTAACCAGAGAAGAATGGTTTAGATTATATACTTTTTGCGAAAAAAGAATAGACAGCTTTAATGAAGTATGCGGAATATAACATCGTACAACACACGCTACAAGCAAGTTGGGCATTTGGCTTAATTTGAAATTGGTTTTGTATTTGGGATGATTTGGCAAATCCGAAAATAGGGCTTAATTTAGTCCCAAACCCGCTGTAGCGCGAGAACGTTAGCAGTAATCTTGCCAAAAAACAGGAGAATTCAAAAATAACTAATTACACAGAATTCATTTATGACAATGATAAGTCGGTTGGGATTTAAACCAAACAAAATAAAAAATATTAAATCAGAAATACTGAAATCAACAAATGAAATTACAATCGTAATTCCAGTTAAGAATAATCAAAAAGGAATTGAATTATTTTTAGAAGAATTTTTAAAAACTCAAAAAATAGAAAATTATCCTAATGAGATAATAATAGTTGACAATAATTCTGAACCAAGTTTAAAAATCGAAAAAAATAATTATCCTTTTTCTCTGAAAATTTTAAGTTGCACTAAAATTGAACCTGCAAGCGCAAGAAATTTTGGAGTTAAAAACTCAAGAACAGAATGGATACTTTTTACTGATAGCGATTGTATTCCAACTGAAAATTTATTAATAGGATATTTGAAAAAACAAAATAATTCGGTTGGATACGCTGGAAATATTATTTCTGAAAGTAGCGATTTAATTTCAAAGTATTATGAAAATCAAGAAATACTTATTCCACCAGAAGTTTATGAAAAAGGAAAAGAACCAAGACCAGATTATTTAGTAACAGCAAATTGTTTGGTTTGGAAAAAAGCGTTTGAAATCGTTGGAGGTTTTAATGAAGAAATTAAAATTGCAGGGGGTGAAGATATTGATTTAGGATTTAAACTTTTAAATATCGGTCAGCTTTCATATGCTTTAGAAAGTATTTCAAAACATAATTTTGGAGGTGGAATAAAAGATTTTAAAGAACGATTTATTCGTTATGGATTTGGAAACAAAATTATAAGCGAAATATATAATTTAGATTTAGAACCAAAATTATTTAAACCAAATAAAAAAACTTTAGCGAATTTTTTTTTAGCGTATTTACAATATAAGTGGTTAAAAAAAGGATATAAAAAGAAAATTAGTTAAACAAAAAAGACTACTGCCAACAGTTAGGGTTTCGTTGCGGCTGCAAGCCGAACAATGAAACCCGTGTAGAACGGAACCGCTCTACTTCCATGACACTATGGGTTTATCGAAAAAATTTTATAGAGAATACAAGAGGCAACTGCGCCTCTTTTTTTTGGAGAGTAGGTTTTCATTGGTTTTTCTAGTGTTTTCCTTTGCTTTTAAAAATTCGAGAGGTAAAACCAAGCGATTCAAGGGAGAGGTACTCTACGAAAGCTTCGATAAAACGAACAGGATTATCAAGAGTAATTGTATCTTCTAAACTACTTATTTGCAGTTGATGACGGGAGATTCCTTGTATGTGTTGCATTATTAAACATACAACTTTTCTTTCTTATCATAAACATTTTTGACTACTTTTGGTATAACAATAAGCGGAGGTTTTTTCACAGACTGACGTTGGGCGATATTTTACCAAAAAAAACAGAAAACAAAAAACAGAAAACAAAAACTATGAGAAAATTATTTTTGAGCATTTCATTTCTATTAATTTCATTTCTAAATTATTCACAAAATTCAAAGATTAAATTTGGAATTCAAGCAGGATTAAATTATTCAACATTATTAGGATATGATGTTCCTAAAGAATTTAGTCCGCTTTATTCTGAAAGTCCAGCATTTGCTTTTTTAGGAGGAATAAATTTTGAATATCAAATTAAAGAAAATTTGAGCTTAAAATTTGAGCTTAATTACGAACGAAAAAGTCAAAAAGCAGAGAATAATATTGAAATTAGAGATATTAATGGATTTATTGAAAGTTATAATTTCACATCGAAAAAGAATTATGATTATTTAGTTTTACCAATAATGATAAAATACAGTTTTAGTAACAATAACAGTTTCTATGTAAATGGTGGGCCCTTTATTGGTTTTCTATTAAAATCATTTGGAACTAATGATTTAGAAAATATTGATGGACTAAATAATGATTCTGTTGATACTACAAATCTTAACAACAAAACCGATTTTGGATTATCTGTTGGATTAGGAAAAACCATTGAGATAAACGAAAAAAACTCAATTTTTATAGAGATTAGAGAAAATCTAGGTTTGACTAATACAAGTAAAAATAAAGTTTGGGGAAATGGAGAGGCAAGAACTAATTCATTGAATTTAATAATTGGATACCAGTTTAACTAGATATTTAAAAAGCATAAGTTATATGAACTAAAAACTTCGATCTACATTCTATTACTGTTAATCTTTTCAAATTGTTCGAATTCAGAAGATTCAGCAACAAACGCATATAAAGGATTATGGATAATAAACAGTATTACACCAGAAATTCCATCAGATCCAAATCTGCCTGATTGTCGAATGATGAATGATCAAATTTTTTTTGATGGTTTAAATAATATGACATGGAGTTATCCAAAACCCTAACGCGCGGATTTTAAAAAAAAAGTCCCTCAATATACGATAGCGCGGATTTGCACACGAACGAAGTGAACTGACGAAGTAATCCGTGCCCACATAGTATAACAACAAACTGAAAGTAAAGACAAAGTCTCAAGAATAGATCAAAAATCTAAAATGGCAACTCAGTTTCTCTTAATTCTTCAAATAGTAGTTATACAAGACAATAACATTTTATAGTATTAATTATTTATTCATACTTTTTCAAATCTAGAGTAAGAATAGCCCCTACTCTACTAAACTCTTCATTAATCTTTGCATTCAAGATGAGTTGTTCGTTGGTTATGGGATGATTAAAAATTAACTGATGCGCATGCAACATCATTCCTTTGAGGTCATAATTTTCTAACCATAACTTATTTTGTTTGTTACATCCATGTGGCCGACTTCCTAAAATGGGATGAAAAATATGTTTGAAATGTTTTCGCAATTGATGCATGCGTCCTGTTTCAGGAATCGCTTCGACCAAACAATATCGCGAGGTGGGTTTATTGTTAAATGCTAACGCAACTTCGGCATTTTGCAAACGATGAAAATAGGTTATTGCAGTTTGTTTAACCTCATCATCATTGATTAAATCATAATCTATGGTAAGCTCCTCGGGCGACCAACCCCGTAAAATAGCCAAATATTTTTTTTCGACTTCGCGTGTAGCAAAACGATCATTCATAATTTTCAAAACCTCTTTATCCAATGCAAACAACAAAACCCCAGAAGTTTTGCGATCCAACCGATGAATAGGATACACATGTTGCCCTCCTATTTGATTTCTCAATTCTTGAATTGCATAAACTTTTGCATCGCGTGCATAAAATGATTTGTGAACCAACAACCCACTTGGCTTATTTATGGCTATAATAAATTCGTCTTGGTAAAGAATTTCTAACATTTGGCAAAAGTAAAAGAGATTCCTATTGAAACCTCTTTTACACCTTATTTATTTCTAAGCCTTTCTCGTATTTTCAAGAGCCCACAAATCTGCCGTCAAAAATCGTTAATCAAAAATCTTAAATCCATTTTAACCTAACCACCCTTCTCTATCTAAACTTCTATATTGTATCGCTTCGGCTATATGCGAAGACATTACGTTGGGAGACGCTTCAAGGTCAGCAATAGTTCTAGAAACTTTCAAAATTCTATCATAAGCTCTAGCCGAGAGATTCAAACGCTCCATAGCTGTTTTCAACAACTCTTTTGAAGTAGCATCCAAAGCACAAAACTCCCGAATATGCTTGGTGTTCATTTGAGCGTTATAATGAATGTTTTCTAACGATGCAAAACGTACACTTTGCAATTCTCTAGCAGCCGTAACTCGTTCTCTAATATCCACACTACTCTCAGCTTTTCGATCATCAGACAATTTCTCAAAAGGCACCGGAGTCACTTCGATATGGATATCAATTCTATCTAAAAGCGGTCCCGAAATTTTACTCAAATACCGTTGCATTTCGTGTGGTGAAGACGTTTGAGGAGCACTCGGGTCATTAAAAAATCCACTCGGACTTGGATTCATACTCGCTACCAACATAAACGATGAAGGATAAGTCACTGTAAACTTTGCTCTAGAAATCGTTACTTCCCTATCTTCCAACGGCTGACGCATCACTTCCAAAACATCCCTTTTAAACTCGGGCAATTCATCCAAAAACAACACCCCATTGTGCGCCATCGAAATCTCACCGGGCTGAGGATAACTTCCGCCGCCTACCAAAGCCACATTCGAAATAGTGTGATGCGGACTCCTAAAAGGCCTTTGATTCATTAGTCCCACTTCTTTCAATTTGCCTGCAACACTATGAATTTTAGTGGTCTCAAGTGCTTCTCTGAGTGTCATTGGAGGTAAAATACTAGGCAAACGTTTCGCCAACATCGTTTTTCCCGCGCCTGGAGGTCCAATCAAAATAATATTATGCCCACCTGCAGCAGCGATTTCCATACAACGTTTTATGCTCTCTTGCCCCTTCACATCCGAAAAATCAAATTCAGGAAAATCTAAGGTTTTATAAAATTCTGCTCTTGTATCAATTCTAGTGGGTTCAAGCGTTCCTTTTCCTTCCAAAAAATCAATAACTTCTTGTACATTTTCAACACCATACACATCCAATCCTGCAACTATAGCGGCTTCTTTGACGTTTTGCTTCGGCAGAAAAAAACCTTTAAAACCTTCTTCTTTGGCTTTTATCGCAATAGGCAATGCGCCTTTAATAGGTTGTAAACTTCCATCCAAAGACAATTCACCCATAATGACATATTCGTCCAAAACAGCAGTAGAAATCTGTGAGGAAGCCACTAAAATGCCCACCGCCAAGGTCAAATCATAAGCAGAACCTTCTTTTCGTAAATCGGCCGGAGCCATATTAATCGTAATCTTTTTTCCGGGCAAGGCATACCCATTATTTTTGAGCGCTGCCGCAATGCGATAACTACTTTCTTTAATCGCATTATCTGGCAAACCCACCAAATGATAGCCTACCCCATTATCAATATTAACCTCTACAGTGATAGTTGTAGCTTCGACTCCAAAAACGGCACTTCCAAAAACTTTAACGAGCATATAAATAATCTTTTGAATAAAAGTAAAATAAAATTAGACACCATAACAGTAATCAACTTGTTAAATTTAAAAAGTATTCTCAAAAACTTAAAAAAATAAGCTACAAAAAAATAAAATTTTAGCATAAAATATTGTTCAGCTATAAAACAGACGTTAAAATTTAAATAGACCTTCTAAGTGTTACTAATTTTAGTATTTTTAAAAAAATTAACTAACCCATTATGAAAAAACTTATAATCCTACTCTTTTTTGGTGTTTTTGTAGCAAAAACACAAGCACAAGAGTACTTTCCGAATAACGAAAGTATTCCAAACAAAAACAATTATTACACAGCTTTTACCAACGCAAAAATCTATGTTACCCCTACTCAAATCATTGAAAAAGGAACATTACTAATCCAAAACGGTAAAGTAGTAGCATCAGGAAACTCAGTTGCTATCCCTAAAAACGCGATGATAATTGACGCTGAAGGAAAATCAATTTATCCTTCTTTCATTGACATGTATACTAGTTTTGGTGCTGAGAAACCAAAAAAAGCCACATCTGGCGAAAGAGGTTCTTCTTATGACACCAAACGCGCAGGCTATTATTGGAACGAAAATATTCGCTCAGAGATCAACGCTTACGAAACTTTCGCTTACGACGAAACCAAAGCTGAAGAATTATTAAAAGCTGGGTTTGGCGTAGTAGGCACTCACATTCAAGATGGAATTGCCAGAGGAACTGGAGCCATAGTTGCTTTGAATAACAGCGATAAAACCAATCGAATTTTGAGCAACAAAGCCAGCCAACACTTTGGTTTTACTCGTAGTGTAACTACCAATCAGTCCTACCCTTCTTCTTTAATGGGTATGATGGCGTTACTTCGTCAAATGTATCACGACAAAGAATGGTACAAAAATGGAAATGCAACAAACAAAGATTTATCCTTAGAAGCTTTGATTGCTAACGAAAAATTAGTTCAAATTTTTACAGCAGAAGACAAATTGAATAGTTTAAGAGCCTCAAAAATTGCAAAAGAATTTGGCTTAAATTATATCCTCAAAGGTGCTGGAAACGAATTTGAACGCATTCAAGAAATCAAAAAAACGAATGCTAGTTTTATCATTCCGATTAACTTCCCAGAAGCTTACGATGTTTCAAATCCGTTCAATGCCAACCAAATGGAGTTGGCCGATTTGCGTTTTTGGAATCAAGCACCTAGCAACTTAAAAGTACTATCTGAAAACGGAATTACTTTCGCATTAACTACAGATAAATTAAAAAAGATAGAGGACTTTAGAGGGAATTTATTAAAAGCCATTCAATTTGGCTTTGACCCGACCAAAGCGTTAGAAGCTTTGACTACTACTCCAGCTGCTTTACTTGGAAAAAGCAATGAAATTGGAAGCTTAAAAACAGGAAGTTATGCCAACTTCATCATTACCTCTGGTGCTATTTTTGACGAAAAAACCATCGTTTTCGAAAACTGGGTACAAGGCAATAAATATGTGATTAACGATTGGACTGTAAAAGATATTCGTGGAGAGTACGATTTGACCGTAAGTAATGAAACCTATAAGTTAAAAATTGAAGGTGAAGTTGCCAAACCAAAATCGGATATTACAACCGCTGATAAAAAGAAAGTAAAATCAAATTTGACTTTTGCGAATCAATGGGTTACGCTATTAATCAAATCTAATGACGATGTAAAAACCAATTTTTCAAGACTAAATGGCTTGGTAGACACTACCGAAAACTTATCTGGAAAAGCCATTTTAAACAATGGTTCAGAAGTGACATGGTACGCCAAAAAAACTGCGCCATTTAAGATTGTAAAAGACTCAAGCGCCGTTGAAAAACCATTCGCGGTTCAGCCTGTTACTTATCCAAACATTGCTTACGGAAATACTGAAATCCCAAAAGCACAAACGCTATTGTTCAAAAATGCAACGGTTTGGACCAACGAAAAAGAAGGAATTCTAGAACAAACCGACGTATTGGTTAAAAACGGTAAAATTGCTGCCATTGGAAAAAATCTTTCAGATGGTGGAGCTACTGTCATTGATGCCAAAGGAAAACACTTAACTAGCGGTATCATTGACGAACACTCTCACATTGCTATTTCGAATGGTGTAAATGAGGGCGGACACAACTCAAGTGCTGAAGTAACTATCGAAGACGTAGTCAACTCCGAAGACATTAATATTTACAGAGATTTAGCGGGTGGTGTTACTACATCACAATTACTACACGGTTCCGCTAACCCAATCGGTGGTCGCTCGGCAATCGTAAAATGGAAATGGGGAATGGAACCAGAAGAATTGTTATACAAAAACCAACCAAAATTCATCAAATTTGCCTTGGGTGAAAACGTAAAACAATCCAACTGGGGCAACGTAAATCCAACTCGTTTTCCTCAAACTCGTATGGGAGTAGAACAAGTATTTACGGATTACTTTCAAAGAGCCAAAGAATACGACTTAGCTTGGAAAACATACAATACAAGCGGTAAAAAGGATAAAACAAAAGCGCCAAGAACCGATTTGGAATTACAGACTTTAGCAGAAATTTTGAACAACAAACGATTCATAAGCTGTCATTCTTATGTACAATCAGAAATCTTGATGCTAATGAATGTGGCAGACAAAATGGGCTTCAAAGTTAACACCTATACCCACATTCTTGAAGGATACAAAGTGGCTGACAAAATGAAAGAACACGGTGTTGGAGCCTCAACTTTCTCTGACTGGTGGGCTTATAAATTCGAAGTAAACGATGCTATTCCACAAAACGGTCCGATTATGCATAACCACGGATTAGTAGTGGCCTACAATTCCGATGATGCTGAAATGTCAAGAAGATTAAACCAAGAAGCTGCAAAAGCAGTTAAATATGGTAATATTTCGGAGGAAGAAGCTTGGAAATTTGTGACTTTAAATCCTGCAAAATTATTACACATAGACGACAAAGTAGGAAGTATTAAAGTAGGTAAAGATGCCGATGTAGTACTTTGGAACAACAATCCTTTGTCTATTTATGCCAAAGCAGAAAAAACGTTAATCGAAGGTGTAGTATATTTTGACAGCCAAGTAGATGAAGCCAAAAGAGCTGCAAATGCTAAAGAAAGAGCTCAATTGATTGGTCAGTTATTGTTAGAAAAAAACAAAGGAATGGCCACACAAACTCCTAAAAAAACAATCAAACCTGAGTACGAATGCGATACAATGGAAGAATTGTAATCCAAACTAGTATGCACTACGAACACCAAATTTTAAAAAAGATGAACATAAAAATAGCACTTTTATTGGCCACTCTAGGTTTCTCAACACTTAGTCAAGCCCAACAAATACCTGCGCCACCACAATCACAATCGATACTTATCCTTAATGCCACAGCACATTTAGGAACAGGTGAAGTTATAGAAAACGCAGCCATTGGTTTTAAAGACGGAAAAATTACTTTGGTTGCCAATGCCCAACAAATAAAATTAGCCAAAGATGCGTACAATACAACAATAGATGCCACCGGAAAACACGTCTATCCTGGATTTATCGTACCCAATTCTACTTTGGGATTGGTAGAAATAGACGCGGTAAAATCTTCGGATGATGAGGAAGAAATTGGAACTTTTAATCCCAACGTTAGAAGTATTGTGGCCTACACTGCCGATTCAAAAGTGATTGAAACCGTTCGCCCAAACGGAATTTTGATGGCTCAAATCACACCAAGAGGAGGACGAATCTCTGGTAGTTCTTCTATCGTACAATTAGATGCTTGGCACTGGAAAGAAGCACTAATAAAAGAGAACGATGGTATCCACATTAATCTTCCTGCTACTTTTAGAAGAGGTGGCTGGTGGGCAGAACCAGGTTCTATCGAGCCAAATAAAGAGTACAACAAACAACTGCAAGAATTAAATGCTTTTTTCAAAAGTGCGAAAGCTTATTTAGGCGGTACCTCAGACAGCAGAAACTTAGTTACTGAAGCTACGAAAGGCCTATTCGACGGAACTCAAACCTTGTTCATTCACGCTGATGAAGAAAAACAAATAACGGATGGTATTCAATTAGCTCTTGAGAACGGAATTAAAAAAATGGTGATTGTTGGCGGATTCGAAGCCTATAAAGTAGCACCGCTTTTGCTTAAAAACAATATTGGTGTACTTTTAAGAAGAATTCACGATATGCCTACCAACGAAGACCAAGATATCGATTTACCCTATAAAATGGCCAAAATATTAACTGATAAAGGAATTCTGGTTGGTCTAGAAAATAGCGGAAGTAAAGAAAGAATGAGTTCAAGAAATCTCCCTTTTTTAGCAGGAACTTGTGTAGCTTATGGCTTAGACAAAGAAAAAGCGTTACAATTAATCACTTTGAATACCGCTAAGTTATTAGGTATTGACCAACAATGTGGTTCATTAGAAGAAGGCAAAGATGCTACACTTTTCATCTCAGAAGGCGATGCTTTAGATATGAGAACTAACAAATTAACCCATGCCTTTATCCAAGGAAGAATGATTAGTTTAGCGACGCATCAAACAAAACTTAGCGATAAATACAAAGCAAAATACAATCAAAAATAAAAAACTATGGGACTATTCAATGCCATTTTAGGAAACGCCTCAGAAGTAACTATCGAAAGTGCTTCTAAAGAGTTTGAACCAATATTAATTGAAGGCGAAGTAATCGAAAAAGCCTTCCGATTAATAAAAGATATGTTTGTTTTCACCAACAAAAGATTAATACTAGTCGAAAAACAATTAGTAGGTTCCAAAGTAGACTATTTATCGATTCCTTATAAAAACATCAAAAAATTCTCAAAAGAGAGTGCCGGAATCTTAGACATGGATGCCGATTTAAAAATTTGGTTGAACAATGAGCCTAATCCTATTACCAAACAATTTGGTAAAGGTGGCAATAATATCAACGAAGTATATCGTATTTTGAGTGAGCATACTTTATAAATAAAGGATTTTTTTTTTGAATTTAAAAAGGAGACATTTCGCAAAATGTCTCCTTTCTTTTTATACAAAAAAGAGAACATCAAGGCCTTGACCACTCAAAATTTTACTTTTTTTCATTTAAAGAAAAAAACTCGCATTAATAAAATGCAAAATAATTCATCAAAAATAAAAACTACCCTTAAAATTCAAGGGGTAAACTATCAAATTAATAAAAATTAATTTTTAATTATGATTTTTTATAGGGGTTTAAAATGATTTTATATTTTTAGCCTATAATTAAACTAAAACTAAAAAATATGCGAAAAATTATTTTGAGTGTGATACTGATCACAATTTTGGTATTATCCATTTTTTCAATCTATTTCCAAACCGAAGCTGCAACATTAGGCGCTCACGTGGTAGCCTTAAAATTAGATACCGGTGATACCGCATGGATGATTGTTGCCTCAGCTCTAGTACTATTAATGACACCAGGTCTTGGATTTTTTTACGGAGGTATGGTTGGCAAAAAGAATGTAATTAGTACTATGTTACAGAGTTTCATGGCTATGGTCATTGTTACTGTATTATGGGTAGTAGTTGGATTCGGATTATGCTTCGGTCCTTCTGTAGGAGGAATTATTGGAGATCCTTCAAGTAACTTTATGTTTCAAGGAGTTAACGCTTCAACCGCTTGGGAATTAGCACCAACTATCCCGTTTATATTATTTGCCTTCTTCCAAGCCAAATTTGCGATTATCACACCCGCATTAATCACTGGCGCATTTGCAGAGCGTGTTCGCTTCTGGGCTTACTTATTATTCATGGTTTTATTCATATTATTCATCTACGCTCCATTATGTCACATGACTTGGCATCCTGATGGATTATTCTTCGGATGGGGAGTATTAGACTTCGCTGGAGGAACTGTAGTTCACATGAGTGCTGGATGGGCTGCTTTGGCAGGTGCCATGTTCTTAGGCAAAAGAAAAGTACAAAAGGTTAACCCAGCTCGTATTACTTATGTATTATTAGGAACTGGTTTATTATGGTTTGGCTGGTTTGGTTTCAATGCAGGTTCTGCAGTTGGAGCTAGTGGCTTAGCTTCGCAAGCTTTAGGAACTACAACTGTTGCTGCTGCTGCTGCTGCAATGACATGGGTGTTTTTTGACAAAATTCAAGGACATAAATTATCAGCTATGGGTGCGTGTATTGGAGCTGTTGTTGGTCTAGTAGCCGTAACACCTGCTGCAGGTTTCGTGACTATTCCTCATGCAATTGCCATTGGAATCATTGCTAGCGTAGTAAGTAATGTTGTTTGTGGCAAATTCCCTAAAGGAAAAATTGATGACGCCTTAGACGTATTTGCTTGTCATGGTGTTGGTGGTATGGTAGGAATGCTTTTAACTGGTGTTTTTGCATCAAAAGCAGTAAACCCAATAGTTGGTGACAACGAAGGTCTTTTATTTGGTGACGCAACTTTATTTTTAATTCAATTAAAAGCTTTGGTACTAGTGTCTGTTTTCGCTTTTGCTGCTTCTTATGCTTTATTCTTTATTGTAAACAAAATTACTCCATTACGTGTAAGTGAAGATAAAGAAGAACTAGGATTAGACATTTCTCAACACGGAGAATTTCTATAAACTACAATGCCCCAAAACCAAAAAAAATAGCTGTTTCAAAAGAGACAGCTATTTTTTTCATTTCAAGTATGTAGCAATTACAATCTTGATTTAGCGATAAAAATTTAAATAATCAAGACCACACCAAAAACAACCTTCTTGAATAAGTTGTAAACCACAGGTAAAATCACCTATTTTCATCTCAATTTTCTACTTTTGCAAATTGAACACTATACAGATGAATATCAAATTAATCACTATTGGAAAAACGGATAATAAATCACTTCAAACTTTAATTGATGATTACACGAAAAGATTATCTTTTTACATCAAATTTGAACTTGAAATCATTCCAGACATTAAGAATGTAAAAAACTTATCCGAAAGTCAACAAAAAGATAAAGAAGGACAACTTATTTTATCCAAAATAACACCAACCGACCAACTACTACTTTTGGACGAAAATGGTAAAAAGTTTTCAAGTGTTTCATTTTCTCTTGAACTTCAAAAAAAAATGAATTCAGGTATTAAAACCTTGGTTTTTGTAATTGGAGGCCCCTACGGATTCTCTGATACGGTTTACGCAGCAGCACAAGGCAAAATATCTCTCTCAGACATGACCTTTTCGCATCAAATGGTTCGACTGTTCTTTATTGAGCAATTGTATCGTGGCTATACTATTTTGCGAAACGAACCCTATCATCATCAATAAATTTTAATTCTTATAAAAAAAGCTGTCTGAAAATTACTTTTCGGACAGCTTTTTTTTGTTGTTTTATGAATACTACGCTTAATTCTTTCTAGCACGGAATTTTGCGTTAGGGATTACTTCACTTATACTATTTTCATAGGAGTTCAGTATACTTCGTTTGCAGTAAAAATCCTTTTTGAAGCTTTTTCTGCCTCAAAAAGATTATAACGTAAAGCCCGACCCTTGTGGTAACGCCCAAATAGTGCGATTTAAAAAAATATTTTGTACTGAAATATCAATGTATTACAAAATATAATCGGTATTAATAAAATTGGATTCTTTGCTATTCAATAATTCTTGCAAAATTGCATTGTTATAAGCATTGTCTTTAGAAGCCACAAAGGTGCGGATAGAAAAAGAACGCAAAGCATCATGAATACTCAAGGTACCTACAGCAGAATCTTTACGACCTGTAAATGGAAACACATCCGGACCTCTTTGACAAGAACTATTCAAATTCACTCTACACACTAAATTAACCAAAGCATCAATTAGCGGGGCAATGGTTTTGATATCTTGACCAAAAAGACTCACTTGTTGTCCATAACTAGAGGCTGCCATGTCATTTAAAGGTTCTTGAATATCTTTGAAAGTCAAAATAGGAACGATAGGACCAAATTGCTCTTCGTGATATACACGCATGTCTTTATTTACTGGAAAAACAACCGCTGGAAAAATTGAATTCTCTGTTCTTTGACCTCCTTTTGCATTGATCACTTTAGCACCTTTTGCGGTAGCGTCATCAATTAATTCTTGAATATAATTTGGCTTTTCTACTTCAGGCAGTGGTGTTAACATTACACCTTTCTCCCAAGGATTTCCGTATTTCAATTCATCGACTTTGGCTGCAAAACGAGCATTAAACTCTTCTGCAATAGATTCGTGTACATATAACACTTTCAAAGCGGTGCATCGTTGTCCATTAAAAGAAAGCGATCCTGCGATACATTCTTGAATTGCTAAATCCAAATCGGCATCTGGCAAAACAATTGCTGGATTCTTGGCTTCTAATCCTAAGATTAAACGTAAGCGATTCTTGTTGGGATGCTGGTCCTGTAAAGCTATCGCAGATTTACTATTTCCAATCAGAGCCAACAAATCTACTTTACCGGATTGCATTACTGGCGTAGCCACTTCTCGGCCTCTACCATACAAAATATTAATAACCCCTTTTGGGAAACTATTTCTAAACGCTTCCAACAAAGGAGATATTAATAAAACACCATGTTTTGCTGGCTTAAAGATTACAGGATTCCCCATTATCAATGCAGGAATCAGCAATGAAAAAGTCTCATTTAAAGGATAATTGTAAGGACCTAAACAAAGAACCACTCCTAATGGCCCTCTTCGTACCATTGCATTTACTCCCTGTACTTTTTCAAAATGAGCACTGCGACTATTCAATTCCTTAAGACTTTCAATGGTATCATAAATATATTCTACCGTTCTATCAAATTCTTTTTCGGAATCCCCTAAGGATTTTCCTATTTCCCACATCAACAACTTGACAACTTCTGTTCTGGTGCTTTTCATTTGCCCCACGAAGTTTTCCATACACTTAATACGATCCGAAACTTTCATAGTAGGCCATAAACCTTGCCCATTTTTGTACGCATTATAAGCCGCATCAACTGCCTCTAGGGCTTCTGTTTCACCCATAAAAGGTATAGATCCCAATAAAGTAGGTTCATAATTTGGTGTAGAAGAAATGGTAGAATAAACTGGAGTTGTTTTCCCTGTCCACTTTTTCAATTCTCCATTCACCAAAAAGGTGTCTTGATGTATTACATTTTTTATTTGATATTCTTCAGGAATCATAGTCATTACTTCATTTTGTTTAAATTGATTTTTTTTGATGGAGCTTCAATACTTCTTATTCTGGAGCAACCACCTCGCCATTCCAGTCCAAAATACCTCCCATTAAATTGAAAGCATTTTCAAAACCTAGTTCGTTCATGATTTCACAAGCCTTTGCACTTCTTGCTCCCGAACGACAATATACATAGTAGCTTTTGGTTTTATCTAACGCTTCAAGAGCCGAAATAAAAATGGGCCCTTGATGAATATCAATATTTATAGCTGATGCTATAATACCATCATTGTATTCTTGTTCAGTTCTTACATCTAGTATAACTGCATTTGAATCGGCTTCTAATTGCTCAATCCAATCTTCTTGTGTTAAATTCATAGTTGTCTTTTTGGTAAAAATACAATGTTTTACAAAAACAAAAAGGGGCAAAATTGTTAAATGGATAATAATTCAATGAAAACGATATCGTAAAATACAAACAATAATAAAACTTATTTTTTTGCCATTTTACAAACAATAAAGCAAAATAAATCCCAAATTTTAAAACTCTTATTTAAAAAATAACAGATTATCAATTGCATAAGCAAAAATCAACAAAAATAGCACTAAATTATTTCCATTATATTTGTATGGACAAGAACAACCAATCCGTATTTTAAAATGAGTACCCATATAAAACAAACCTTTCCTTCTTTTTCTAATTCATTACTTGAGCAAATTGACCAAAATGCAAAAGAACAAGTTTTTCCGGCAGGAACAGTAATCATGCGCACAGGACAATACATTAAAAATACAATGCTTGTCATTAGTGGTAAAATTAAAATCTACCGTGAAGATGAGGATGGTGGCGAATTTTTCATGTATTATTTACAACCCGGTCAAGCTTGTGCGCTTTCAATGGTTTGTGCCACACGAAGCGAAAAGAGCCAAATAATGGCCAAAGTAGTCGAAGAAGCCGAAGTCATAACGATACCTTTGAGCTTAATGGACAAATGGATGATGGAGCACCGCTCTTGGTACGAATTTGTTGTAGCCACCTATCGCAACCGTTTTGAAGAAGTTTTAGAAGTATTGGACAGTGTGGCTTTTAGAGCGATGGATGAACGCTTGGAATTTTACTTAAAACGTCAAGTAGTCTCATGCGGATGTAACGATTTAAAATTATCCCATCAAGAAATTGGTAGTGATTTAAACACCTCTAGAGAAGTAATTTCTCGACTGCTAAAAAAAATGGAACAAAGAGGATTGTTAAAACTTCATCGCAACCATATTGAACTTTTGACTTTATAAAACCAATTACAGCTCTATACACAAATATACCATAAAGATTCATAGACAAACCCATAGTTTACCTATTGTTTTTTCTTTTAGCAACATGTCACTTATTTGAGACAATCGACAACAAAATACGACACTATACTAAGTGTATTGTTGTCATTGCCTAGTAATGTGACTAAAATTACACTATCCACCAAAGTAAAGTAACATCTTTGCATCATAAAATCTAATTATGGAATATATCGGCTATTTAGCGTCTATTATTATTGGCTTATCCTTGGGGCTTATTGGAGGTGGAGGATCTATTTTGACCATACCAATTTTGGTATATTTATTCAAAATCAACCCGGAATTAGCCACTAGTTATTCTTTATTTATTGTTGGGTTATCTTCCTTATTTGGGTGTTTTAGCCATTATCGAATGGGGCATTTAAAAATCAAAGCCGCTTTGTATTTTGCAGTACCGTCAGTGGTTTCTATCTTGATAATAAGAGAAGTCATTTTTCCAAAAATCGCTTCAACCTTATTCTCAATTGCAAGTTATCAAGTCTCAAAAGACTTTTTAATTATGATTGTTTTTTCGGTTTTAATGATTTTAGCCGCCGTTTCTATGATCCGAAAAAATCTTCCTGAAATTACAGCTACAACCACCAATTACTCACAATTGAGTTTTATTGGTTTTATTGTTGGCATTATTACGGGCTTTTTGGGCGCTGGTGGCGGTTTTTTAATCATACCCGCTTTACTTTTTTTTGCTAATCTCCCCATGAAACAAGCCGTTGGCACTTCATTGTTAATTATTTTTATTAATTCAGCCATTGGTTTTGCAGGTGATGTATATATAGGCACGCCAATCAATTATGCTTTTTTACTAACCATCGCTGCGATGGCCTTTATCGGAATTTTGATAGGTACGCGACTCTCTAAAAAAATAGATGGCACCAAACTCAAACCTCTTTTCGGCTGGTTCATATTAGTAATGGGAATTTACATCATTTCAAAAGAGCTCTTTTTTTAGTCATAACTTAGTAACATTTATCACATTATTTATCAAAATTCAATGCTACTTTTGTATAGCAAATAAATCCAAATACCATGCAAATAGAACAAATTTATACCGGTTGTTTAGCGCAAGGAGCGTATTACATTACTTCAAATGGCGAAGCGGCCATTATAGACCCGTTACGTGAGGTACAACCCTATTTATCTCGTTTAGAACGCGATCGTGTACAGCTAAAATACATTTTCGAAACACATTTTCATGCAGATTTTGTATCAGGTCACCTAGATTTAAGTAAGGCAACTGGCGCACCTATTGTTTATGGACCCACTGCTAAACCAGAATTCGAGGCACTAGTTGCCACAGATCATCAGGTTTTTGAAATCGGAAACATCAAAATCAAAGTATTGCACACCCCTGGTCACACCATGGAAAGTTCCACTTACTTGCTGTTGGATGAAAACGGCAAAGAACACGCTATTTTCTCTGGCGACACCTTATTTATTGGCGATGTTGGACGCCCAGATTTAGCTCAAAAAGCAGCAGCAATGACACAAGAACAATTGGCTGGTATTCTTTTTCATTCTTTAAGAGACAAAGTAATGACCTTGTCTGACGATGTTATTGTGTATCCCGCTCATGGCGCCGGCAGTGCGTGTGGCAAAAACATGAGTAAAGAAACCGTTTCCACCATTGGACAACAAAAAGCGACCAACTATGCTTTGAGAGCTAACATGACCGAAGCTGAATTTATCAAAGAGGTAACCGATGGATTATTACCTCCACCCGCTTATTTCGGAATGAACGTTGCTATGAACAAAAAGGGATACGAAAGTTTCGAAAAGGTATTACATAATGGAATGAGAGCGCTATCGGTAGCCGACTTTGAAAGAATAGCCGAAGAAACTGGCGCTTTGATTTTAGACACCCGAAACAATGGAGATTTTTGCAAAGCCTTCATTCCACAATCCATAAATATAGGCATCAATGGTGATTTTGCTCCTTGGGTGGGAGCCATGATCGCCGATGTACAGCAACCTATTCTTTTGGTAACAGAACTCGAAAAAGTAGAAGAAACCGTCACTCGATTAAGTCGTGTAGGTTTTGACCAAATTTTAGGGCACTTAGAAGGGGGATTTAAATCGTGGGTAAAAGCAAATAAAGAAATTGACACCATTAATAGAATTACTCCTGCGGTGTTTGAAGAAAAATTAAATACGGCAAACGACCTAATCATAGACATTAGAAAGGAAAGCGAGTACAGTGCTGAGCATGTTGCAGAAGCCTATAACAAACCCTTGTCTGCAATCAACGATTGGATTACAACTATAGATCCGAAACAACATTTTTACATGCATTGTGCCGGTGGTTATCGAAGCATGATTGCTGCCTCAATCTTACAAGCACGCGGCTTTAGAAACTTCACCGAAATTGAAGGTGGTTTTAATGCTATTGCCAAAACAACGGTCCCAAAAACAGATTTTGTTTGCCAAAGTAAAGTGTTGAAGTAAAAACAAGACAATAGATTAAAAGCCATGAAGCAAAACAAGTGAGGAAAATATAATTGAAACTCCCACACTTATTTTATAATACACTGAAATTAAACCATTAACTCAATCAAAGCATCATGAAAAAAAACATGGGAATAACCGATAAAAGAATTCGAGTGTTGATCGCGATTGTAATTGCTTCGCTTTATTATACTAAAGTGATTGACGGAACCATGGCGATAGTATTATTAGCACTGGCTATTGTGTTTTTGTTGACTAGTTTTATTAGTTTTTGTCCATTGTATTTACCCTTCGGGATATCGACCATTAAGAAAAAATAAGCATGAAAGACTTGAATTGTTGCGTAACGAGTTGCGAGAAACCGTTAGACGAATCCTATTGGAATTTGCAATACCAATCTCAAACCACAGGTTGGGATTTGGGTGCGGTTTCGCCTCCTATTAAAGAATATATCGATCAGTTGAAGGATCCCAGTATTTCGATACTAATTCCGGGCTGTGGCAATACGTATGAAGCTGAATACCTCTTAGAAAAAGGGTTTACCAATATCACCGTAATTGATATTGCGCCAACTTTGGTTGAAAAATTAAAACAAAAATTTAAGAATACTACTGCTATACGAGTACTTTTGGGTGATTTTTTCGAACTTCAAGATCGTTATGATTTGATTCTGGAACAAACTTTTTTCTGTGCTTTGCCCCCGCACATGCGTCAGCAATACGTTTGGAAAATGCATCAACTTTTGACAGAAAATGGCAAAATAGTAGGATTATTTTTTAATCGTGATTTCGAAATAAGTCCGCCTTTTGGTGGCAATCAGAAAGAGTATGAAAAATTATTTGCGCCAGCTTTTGATCTAAAAACACTCTCGGTGTGTGTGAACTCGGCTTCACCAAGAGCTGCTACAGAACTGTTTTTTATTTTTCAAAAAAAGGCAAATATAATTGTACAATACTTTACGCTACAAGGAGTTACTTGCTCGAATTGCACTAAAACGATTCTTGATAAAATACACGCTATTCCAGGTGTAGTTGATGCACAAATCAATGCTTCTTTTTCGGATTTGATTGTCACTAGTACCAATGAAATTGCGTTAAAAACCCTAATTGACTTACTAGCCTATGAGCCCGAATATAGTATTGCACTACAACTTTAAATTGGAGTATTAGCATAATGTTTTGTGTCCTTTTATACAAAAAATCTAGCTTTTAGAGTAGAACTGGAATGATTTGATATCATTTAACAATAGTGATTTCAATAACAGATAGAAAAAATGATACTAGAAAAGCAAATTGTTTCTCTATAACCCCGGTAGGAGTGGCATCCTTTGCTTTTTTGATTAAAAAAAAAGCAAAGATATAGCGGATAACGGGACGATGTTGCCTGAGAAGCCTCATGTGCCCGTTTCAAAAAATTAATAAAAATTACACTTTAAGATAATAATGAAGACACAATTATTTAGCAACTGGCACTTGATGCGCTGGATTAGATTGGCTTTTGCCTTGTTTTTGTTAGTTGAGGCGTATGCTACACGAGAATGGTTTTTTATCATTTTCGGCTTGTTTTTCCTGCTTCAAGCTTTGTTTAACGCAGGTTGTGGTGCCAATGGTTGCGCTATGCCAAAAAAATAATTTGAGATACCATGAATAATTTTCAACAATTGATAGCTTCAGACCAAGCTGTTTTGGTCGATTTTTTTGCTACTTGGTGTGGCCCTTGTCAAATGCTAAGTCCAATTTTGAAACAAGTAAAAGAAACACTTGGAGAACGCATTACGATTATCAAAATTGATGTGGATAAAAACCAAGCAATCGCTTCGCAGTTTCAAGTACGCGGGGTACCCACAATGATTTTGTTTCAAAACGGCGAGCAATTGTGGCGTCAATCGGGTGTGGTAAGCAAGGACGAATTGATCCAAATTATTATAGCGAAAAGCAACACATGAGCAAGCAAGGAATTGTGGCCGCCGGGATTGGAATTTTGGTGGGCTTAGTAGCTGGTTATTGGTATTATTCGGCTATTGGATGTGCTTCTGGAAGCTGTTCTATCACCTCGAATCCTATCAACAGCACGTTGTACGGAGGACTCATTGGAGGGCTAATCGGAAGTTTTTTTGAGAAAAAACGAACAAAATAGGGTTTTCTCAATCGTTTTCTTAAGTTTTTATTGCTATATCTCAAAAAAAAAATGAAACTTTCTGTATTCTGATTTATCTTTGTGTGTATAAAAAACACAGAAAATGGACGTAGAAATTTTAGCTCGTATCCAATTTGCCTTTACTATTGCCTTTCATTATATCTACCCCCCGTTAAGTATTGGTCTTGGACTTCTTATTGTACTTTTTGAAAGTATTTACCTAAAAACAGGAAACAAAGAATATGAAATTCTGACTCGTTTTTGGATTAAAATCTTTGCCTTAACCTTTGGAATTGGTGTGGCTACAGGAATTATCATGGAGTTTGAATTTGGTACCAATTGGGCCGTTTATTCAAGGTACGTTGGAGATATTTTTGGAAGTGCTTTAGCTGCCGAAGGATTATTCGCATTTGGATTAGAAAGTACCTTTTTGGGGATTTTACTTTTTGGTTGGAATCGAGTAAAACCTTGGGTACATTTGGTTTCAACTATTGGTGTGTTCTTAGGATCTATGTTTTCGGCCGTTTGGATTGTTGTGGCTAACTCTTGGCAACAAACTCCAGCAGGCTATCACATTGTAGGTGAAGGACTCAATGCCCGAGCTGAAGTCACTGACTTTTGGGCAATGGTTTTCAATCCTTCTAGCGTAGACCGATTAATTCATACTTGGCAAGGCGCTTTCTTGGCTGGTGCTTTTTTAGTGTTAAGTGTTCATGCTTATTACTTGCGAAAAGGACGTTTTGTAGCTATTTCAAAAAAAGCTTTTCCTATTGCTTTGGTTGTGGCCACCGTTTTCTCTTTCGCCCAATTACTTTCTGGTCATAGCTCAGCTGATGGTGTAGCGGTAAATCAACCCGCAAAATTAGCAGCCATGGAAGGGCATTTCGATAAAGAAGCCCCAGCAGACCTATATCTTTTCGGTTGGGTAAATAAAAAAGATCAAACTGTAACGGGACTAAGTATTCCTGGAGGTTTATCCTTTTTAGTACATCAAGATTTTGAGGCGCCCATAAAAGGTTTAAACGATTTTCCTGAAGAAGATCGACCAGGGCAAATCAACGCCGTATTTCAGTTTTATCATATCATGATTTCTATTGGTATGTTCTTGATTGCACTTACCTTTTTTGCCTGTTATAAATGGTACCGAGGCACATTGTATGAAACAAAATGGCTTTTAGGTGTTTTTGCTTACGCTGTACTCTTACCACAAATTGCCAATCAAGTTGGGTGGTTTGCAGCCGAAATGGGGCGCCAACCTTGGGTGGTGTATGGCCATTTAAGAACCAGTCAAGCGTTTTCTCAAGAAGTTTCATCGCAACAAATTCTATTTTCTTTGATTCTTTTTACCTTGGTATACACACTTTTATTGCTTTTATTTATTTATTCTGTAAATAAAAAAATAAAACACGGCCCTTACGAACATTCAGATATTGCTTTAAATTAACCCTTTTTTATTACAAAACAAATGGAATATTTTTTAGGTACTGATTATCCTACCCTTTGGTATTTAGTTATTGGCTTATTATTTTCTGGTTATGCTATTTTAGAAGGATTTGATTTTGGAGCGGGCGCTTGGCATTTATTTTTCAGAAAAGACATCAGTCGTCGAATTGCCATCAACGCAATTGGTCCGGTTTGGGATGCGAATCAAGTTTGGCTGGTTATTGGTGGAGGCGCATTATTTGCTGGTTTTCCGGTAATGTACGCCACAATGCTTTCGGCAATGTATGTTCCGTTTATGATTTTTTTATTTTTTAATATTTTACGCGCTGCAGCCATCAAATTTAGAAGTGCTGAAGAAATGCTCTGGTGGCGTAAAACTTGGGATATTATATACTGTACCTCTAGCAGTATGATTGCTTTTTTACTTGGCGTTGTTCTTGGAAATATTTTACAAGGATTAGCCTTAGGACCCAATTTTAGCTATAAAGGTGGAGTGATTCTTTCATTTTTGAATCCCTATGCAATCATGGTTGGGTTCACTACCCTATCATTATTCATGACGCAAGGTGCTATTTATTTGTTGCTAAAAACCGAGGGGACACTACATCAACGATTAACTTTTCTATTAAGAAAAGGAATGATTTTTTTCATTGTTAGTTTTGGTATCACTTCTTTGTACACTCTGATTTTTATTCCTGGAGTAACCGAAAATTTCAGACAAAATCCACTCTATTTTGCTGTGCCTGTAATTTCATTTTTAGCCGTAGCCAACGTCCCCCGATTGGTTTCAAAAAAAGAATACATGAAAGCATTAATTTTTTCGTCGTTAACTATGTCTTTATTGCTAATGTTGGTGGCTCTTCACCTCTACCCAACCTTGCTCTTATCAACTATTAATCCAGAGTATAGTGTTACTATTTACAATGCTGCATCGTCTCAAAAATCATTAGGGATTATGCTTACCATTGTTGCCATTGGTGCGCCGCTGTTAGGAGCATATTTCTTTTTTCTCTATAAAACCTTTAATGGAAAAGTAAAATTAGACGATACTAGTTATTAATCAATATAAGATATTATTGAATCCATTTTTGAATAATTTGTTGAAAATCTTGTACCAAAATAGGTTTAGAAAGATAGTCATTCATGCCAAATTCAATACATTTTTCACGCTCACCATTTAAGATTCCAGCCGTTAAAGCAATGATAGGAATGTTTTTATATTGAGGTAATTTTCGGATTTCGGCAGTAGCCTCATAACCATTTTTCAGGGGCATTTGAATATCCATTAATATCAAATCAAAAAGTTTGTTTTGAGCTAACTGAATCGCTTCGTCTCCATCATTTGCCTCAGAGATGATAGCATTTGGAAATATTTTTTTTGTCAGTGTTACAGCCAGATAGCGATTTACTTTGTTATCTTCTACAATCAAGACCTTAAAATCATCCCAATTGATTTCATTCGTTTTCTCCATTACAATAGTATCATAATTATTTTGTGTCTGATTTGGTAATTCCTTCAAATTTACGGTAAAATAAAAAACACTTCCTACTCCAACTTGGCTATTTACCTTAAGCTCACTTCCCATTAATCCTAATAACTGATTGCAAATCGTTAACCCAAGACCTGTCCCACCAAATACTCTTGAAGTTGTGGTATCTTCTTGAACAAAAGACTCAAAGATCTTGTCTTGATTTTTTTCTTTTATGCCGATCCCCGTATCTTTAACGGAAAATTGAATAGCAAATACACTTTCTTTAAACCCACCAACCACCTGTATATCAACATGTATTTGACCAATAAATGTAAATTTAATCGCATTACTAATTAAATTCACCAACACTTGTTTGAGACGTAAAGCATCAGCGTATACAAAACAAGGGACATTTTCGTGAATGGTTACCGATAATTCAACTCCTTTTTGCTGTGCTTGAAATTTAAAAAGATGAATGGCTTGCTGCACCAATTCGTACAGATCAACTTGTTCAATATTTAGTTGAAATTTCCCTGCTTCTATTTTGGAAAAATCAAGAATACTATTAATAATGCCTAGCAATGTAATTGCCGATTCGTTGATTGTTTTCAAATATTCAACTTGGTGTTCGTCTAAGTTGGTTGCAGATAATAAGTTTGAAAAACCAATAATACCATTTAAAGGAGTGCGAATTTCATGACTCATATTCGCTAAAAATTCTGATTTGGTTTTATTGGCTTTTTCAGCCTTTTTTTTAGCTTTAATTAAAGCTATTTCTAGTTCCTTCCTTTCTGTAATGTCACGGATTGTACCGACTATAACATAAGGAATCCCAGAGGCATCACATTTCAAGGATCCTTTACCGTGAAACCAGCGCTCTTTTCCGTCGGAAGGTCGAATAATTTTGTATTCTTTATCAAATGGATGTTTTTGAGTCAATACATCATCCATAATATAATGCTCTAAATCTTGTTTGAAATCAGGATGAACCAAATCAAGCCACATGTGCGAATCAAAAGAGTCAGCTGAGGAAATACCCAAAAGTGTATCTAGAAGCGGAGAGCGAGACCATTTTGCGTTTTTTAAATCTATACTATATGTACCAATACTGGCAATTTGTTGGGTTTCTGTCAAAAACTGTTCTTTTTCTATCAATAAAATTTCAGCCAATTTTCGATGAGAAACATCTCTTAAAATAGAAAGTATTGTGTTATTCGTTAATAATTTAGAGCGAATTTCCAAGTACAGAATAGTGCCATCATTTCTTTTTACTTTCCTTTCCGATTGGACAGATAACCCTTTTCTTAATTTTTTATATTGAAAAGGCTTAATTAAGAGCTCGTCATCGAAAACAAAATCATAGATCGATTTGGTTAACAATTCTTCTTCGGTGAAACCAGATATCGTACAAGTGTTGTCGTTTACACTCAAAATCTGCCCATCAAAAGTAGTTACAACAATAGCATCAAGCATTTGTTTGACCAAAACACGATATTTTTCGTCACACTCTTTTTCTTTTTCAACTTGCGTTACCGAATTTGATATCATAACCTTACTGATTAAAATAGTAACAATTAAATTCGAAGATATATTGGACATACAAAGTAACGAAATTTACATAATTATTTGTTCTAAATCACAAATAAAACACTAAAATCATAAAAATCACAACACTATAATGCTATATAAAGAATAATTAGCTTAAAAATTTAAGACATTGTGAAAAAAAAGAGGTTGTCTAAAAATAAAGACAACCTCTTTTTTTAAGTAAAATATTTGAATAGCTAACATGAATAATTTTCATATAAAAACTTTTCAGAAAGACATCTGGACTTTTTGTGACACTTTCTTGTTGTACGATTGATAATTCATTACAATTAGCGCTGTACTATAGCGTTGGCGTGATTTAATTGAAGAAAGACAAAAGCCTCTTTTGCATTGGATAATTGAGCATACTTGGCAGCATCGATACCGAAATTTGTTTTCTCATCTACCTTTGCTCCTTTGGCAATTAGTAATTTCATGATTTCGACTTTGTTGTATCGCGCTGCAATCATTAAAGGTGTTAAACCGTATGATTTTTCATTGACATCAGCACCAAAGTCTATTAATTTTTTGATGAATTCCAAATCGCCTTTATAAATTGCGACGTGCAAAGGTGTTGCTTCTCCATATGTAGGAGTCATAACTTTTACTTTAGCAAATGATTTAACGTTTGCCGCTTCTACTTTTGTAGCAAAACTTGACAGTACTACTACTAAACCTAAACAGATGATTGATTTTTTCATGATGATTGTGATTTTTGATTATTGATTGATGATTAAAACTCTATTCAAAAGTAAGGTATTTTTAATTATGTGTATTACAAGGTACTATTTATTAACTAATAATTAACTCACTGTTTAAACACTTGATTTTTAAGAACATTAAAATTAAAACAACCTTAGACTATAGACGTTACCCAATGGTTAATGTTACAACACTTTAAATAAATTAACTTTTATTTTACTTTTAACTTATTGATTAGATTCGATAATCGTATTATCTAAGTAATCTGTAATTACTAAATTCTTTTCGGTCAAAGGATGATAAGGAGTCACGATTGGTTCGTCAAACATTTGTAAAGTTTCAATCCAATTAAAATCTAGAGGCACTTCTGACAAAGCATTGTCCTCACCTACTACATTAAAGTCTACAGTATTACTTTCAATAGTTGAAGAAGGCAAAACTATAGCTTCATCATACATTGCTAACGTATTGATCCCATCAAAATCTAATGTTTGGGTTTCATTTTGATCTACGTCTCCTATTATTGTATATTCTTGATTTAATCTATATTCAAAAGTATACTCTTTGTTTGATGTAAATGGTATTTCGATAGCTTCTTCCTCATATGATAAAGTATTGAATTTATGAAAATCTAAAGCTCTAGTTTCGTCTTTTTCTGTTTCTTCAATGATAGCACTTTCAAAAGAAATACTTTTTTGAGTTGATGAAATCAATTCTAAAACTGTAGGGGTTTCTTCTAAAACAAGTTCTGGCTTTACTAAAACTATTGGACTTTCCTTTTTAACTTCAAAATTTGTTTTAGCCAATTGAACTTTAGAAAAATCTACTGTTGCTTTTTGGTATTCATTTTGTTTAAAACTAGAATTGATTTTGGCTGCTCTTCTAGTTCCTATTTTACCGAAATTATTTTTGTCTAAACGAATTTCTAAAGTTGAAATTAAAACTACTGAAACTGCTACTGTGTAAATGATTGATGCTTTCATGATTTTTATTTTTTTAGTTTTTTGATTTGTTGTTTTAAATAATAATATCCTATGCAAATATATATCTTTTAAACAGTATCTTGTTTTGCATAGTACCTATATTTAACAAATAATTAACAAAACACAAAAGATAACCCGCTAAAAACAAGGAAATTGAACTATTTACAAACGAAAAAACCTCATACTATTTTCATAGCATGAGGTTTTAAAGAATATGTTTTAGTATCGTTTTATCCTTTTAAATACTCCAAAACATTGTTTTCGATACGTTCATTAATATTTGTAATATCAGCTTTCACAAACTTTTCGCCAATTATATTTTCATACAATTCAATATAACGATCAGAAACTGATTCGATGTATTCCTCTGTCATTTCTGGGATTTGCTGTCCTTCCTTACCTTGAAAACCATTTTCAATCAACCAACGACGCACAAACTCTTTAGATAATTGCTTTTGCTCTTCCCCCTTTTCCTGTCTTTCTTGGTAGCCTTCAGCATAAAAGTAACGAGAAGAATCTGGCGTATGAATTTCATCTATTAAAACGATTTGTCCCTCTTTAGTTTTACCAAATTCATATTTAGTATCTACCAAAATCAAACCACGACTTGCTGCAATTTCAGTACCTCTTTGGAACAAAGCACGAGTATACTTTTCAAGTACTACATAATCTTCCTCGGTCACGATACCGTTTGATAAAATAGCTTCTCTCGAAATATCAGCATCGTGTTCACCATTATCCGCTTTGGTAGTTGGTGTAATTATAGGTTCAGGAAATTTATCATTTTCCTTTAGGCCTTCTGGCATTGCTACTCCGCAAAGTGTTCTTTTTCCCAAAGCATATTCACGAGCCGCATGCCCCGAAAGATATCCACGGATTACCATTTCTACTTTGAAAGGAGTACACAAATGACCAACAGCCACACTTGGATCTGGAGTAGCCACTAACCAATTTGGAACAATGTCTTTAGTCAATTCCATAAACTTAGTAGCAATTTGATTCAGAATCTGTCCTTTGTATGGAATACCTTTTGGCAACACTACATCAAAGGCTGAGAGTCTATCTGTAGCGACCATTACTAAAAGATCATCATTGATATTGTAAACTTCACGAACTTTACCGCGATAAACGGATTTTTGATTCGGAAAATTAAAATTGGTAGTCGTAATCGTTGTACTCATTGTGTTGTTAGTTGTGTGTTTTTTTTAAGATCGCAAATTTAAAACTATTTCTAGGAGCAAGCAAAGAAAAGCGTTGGTATAATTTACTTGGTCTCTTTTTTTCCGATGGTTGATTCGAACAATTGTAAAATTCTACTGTATTCGTCTATCCAAGAATAAGTCTCTCTAAAGCCATGAGCTTCTACTGGAAATGAAGCCAAGCTCCAATTCTTCTTTCCTAGTTCGATAAAACGTTGAGAAATACGAACAATATCTTTGTACTCTACATTGTCATCAACCATTCCGTGAAGCATTAACAGATTTCCTTCCAATTTATCTGCGTAATATATTGGAGAACTTTTCTGAAACGAAATAGGATCCGTTTCAGGGAAATTCAAAATATTACCCGTATAGCCATGATTGTAATGTGCCCAATCGGTTACAGAACGCAAAGCTGCTCCTGAAGCAAACTCTTTTGGAGTCGTTAGCATCGCCATCAAAGTAATAAAACCTCCATACGATCCACCATAAATCCCTACCCTGTTTGGGTCAATTCCGTATTTGTCTACTAATACTTTTTTTCCATCTATATGATCTGAAAGGTCTTTTCCTCCCATAAAACGATAAATACCCGTTCTTACCTCTCTTCCATACCCATCACTACCTCTGTAGTCAATATCTAGTACGGTATAACCTAAATCCGTCAACAAGTTATGGAACATGTATTCTCTATGATAATTACTCCAATAATTGTGAGCATTTTGCAAATACCCAGCACCATGTACAAAAATTACTGCTGCTTTATTTGCTTTAGTTTCTTCTGGCTGGTACACTCTTGCATAAACGGTAGCACCATCTTGTGCTTTATAGGTAATCACTTCTGGTTTTCTCCATTTGTAGCTTCTGAAAGCTTCGGTAGTAGAACTTGTAATAGGACTAAGTTTTGCGTTTTTTATATTAGGCGCCACATATAATTCCCAAGGTTTGTCTTTATAAGAATAACGAACCAATAATGTCGTTTCATCAGGAGACATGCTTACTTCATGCGCTCCATCGGCAGTCAATATTGGTTGCAGAACGGTATCATTGACATTCAATTTATAAAACTCACGATTTCCAGGATGCGTAGTATTGGTCGACAAATAGAATGTTTTCTTATCTTTTGACAAGGTAACGTCACGAACTTCCCATTTGCCAGTTGTTACTTGTGTTTTCTTTTTTGTCTTCAAATTATAGGTATACAAATGAGAAAAACCCGTAGCTTCAGATTGGAAATAAATGGTTTCATTGTCATACAAAAAGCCCAAATTACCCGAACCAAATGAATAGGAAGGAATGCCAGGTCCTCCAATCCAAGCCTCGTCATGTTGGTGGTCTATTTCTTCGAAAGTACCGTTTTCTAGATTCAGATTCACCAACCAACGCTCTTTGTTGTCTTGGCTTCGGATTTCTACCACCGCAAAGGAACCCGTTTCGTTGTAGACTGGGTCTTGCGCAATAATTAACTTTTCTTCTTTGTCTTTCTTTTTCAGATTATCATATAACGCATAATATTCTGGTTGGTCTTTTATATGTGATAATTTTGAAAAATTAATCATGTAAACCGTGTCTTTGGCTACATTATAAATCCCCATTTTTGAATTGACTAGGTTTTTGACAGACACTTTTTCTTTAGTCTCAGGTGATTGGTTGTATCCGTCGGCAGTGATAAACACTTCCATTTTTTCGCTTTTCGTTTTAGCTTCCTCGGTTAGTCTGAAAGTAGCATATTGACCATTTGGGTTCATTTTAAAAGCCTCCAAATTATCCTCACCATACCAATATTCCTTTGGAAAATCCGATTTTATGGCTTTGGCTCTTTCAGCGTTCCATTTCTTTTTGGCTTCTTGGTCTCTAATAAATTGAAATAACTCGGTTTGTTGTGTTTTTAAAAATGCTTTTTCTTCTTCCTTTTTGGGTTTTGAAATTCCTTTTTTAAAATTAGTCATCTGAAGTAACGTTCCTGCTTTTGTATCCAACTGCATCAAGTTATCATTTTGCCCAAAAAACAAAACTCCTTCTTTACTTCCTAACTCTAAATTAGTGATAGAAGCAGTAGTAGCATATATTTTTTTGGTCACTTTATCTTTAATACTATAAGAAAAAATAGCGCCTTTGTTGCTATAATAGCCGACAGTACCACTCTTGTTGATTTTGATATTGTATCGAGAGAACGCAGCTTCTTCAGGTGTAGCCAATTTTGGTGCTGTGGCTCCTTTTTGCCAAAAATACGTACTTGCTCCCCATTCTTTATTAGGATTCCATTCAAAAAAAACTTTTTGGCCATCTACTGACCAACGAGGATTTTCGGGTTGCCAGCCAATGAAATCATTTCCTTTCATGATTTCTTCTAACTTAAGTGATTGGCTGAATCCAAAAAAGGAAACTAACAGTAAAAAATAGGGAAATTTGGTTTGAAGCATAGGTATTGTTTGAAATTATTTTTTTTGAGTTATTGTTTTGTTATCATTAATAACGACATGAATAGCAGAATACTAATACACTGGACTAAAGCTATTTATTAGAGAAATTTTAATCAAAATAAAAACTAAAACTACCTCAGATTGTTCTGAGGTAAGGCCTTAAAAAGAGGTAAAAGTAACGTTTTTATTTATTTAATAGTTCGAGAAATCCTTGGCCGTTATTACTGATGGATTGCAATAACTCGGTTTCAGAAACATTATTTAAAATTTTGATCTTATCAGTTGTCGTGAGATAAAAAACAGATTTCAAATTAGTATTGGGATCTAATACATACACCACTGCTTCTCCATTTTCATTTTTTTCTTGAAGAAAAGCCGGTATCCAAGAATCATTTTGCATAAACAAAATAGGGATTTTCGGTGGAACAACTGGAACCACTTCGTCTTTTTTTTCTTCTTTAATAAGTTTTTGTTTCGCTAACTCCTTATGTTTTTCGTAGCCTGGTAAATAAATTCTCAAGTTATTATCTATGGTATCACTAATTCGTTTAAAAAAACTAAGACGAACCAAAAAACCACAAACTACAAGAAAAGCAATCAATAAAATGACCCCAAAAACGTTTGCCATATTTTTTCCTAAAATAGTTTCTAAACCAAAATACTTGGCCATTCCACTACCAAATTTTGCAAAAGCGCCAAATACTTTTTGAAAAATAATCATTAAAACATAAAGGGGTAAAAGAAATAAAACACCTGCAATTGCGTTGTTTTTTAAATCGTTCCAAAGATCTTTCATACTGTTTTTTTTTTAAAGATTAATATTAAATATCGAAATGGTTCATTAGATAATTAGCTACCGCATCTTCTTTATTCGACCCAATAACTTCGAGCTGTCCTAACTTATCTTTTAAAGTATCGGGTGCGTTTTTCATAATCAACCCTTTTTGCACGGAGGCCAACATTCTTTCGTCATTAAATCCGTCTCCAAAGGCCATAGTATTTTGAAAAGAAAAACCTTCCCTATCTAAAATTTTAGCGATAGCCACGCTTTTATCAACAGATGTATCCATAAATTCTAAGCAAAAAGGCAAACTAAAAGCATGGCATAATTTATCGGAGTGATGTTCTAATATTTTGTCTTTGAGAGTTACTAAAACTTCATGTTGATCATGAGTAAAAAAAAGTTTGATGGCACTATAATCAGTAATTGTTTTAAAGTCAACGACCCTAGGCGGATAAGAAGCGTCTCGTTGAAAACTATTGATTTTATTGTTTGTTTTAGAAGTCAACCATTCTTTTTCTTTAAATAAAACCGAAGTAATTGATGGATCAATATCCAATTCAAAAACAGCTTCAATTATTTCACTTTTAATGTTGTAAGCAAAAATAAGTTCTTCTTCAGGACAATGAATTCGTGCTCCATTGGAAGTCACTAAATAAAAAGGGATCTCTAAATCACAAACAATCGCTTTAGCATCCAAATGATGACGACCAGTTGCGATAATAATCGTGTAACCTTCAAGATGTAATTTTGTAAAAACGCTTTTGGTATAGGGTGAGATTTTATGGTTCTCATTTAAGAGTGTGCCGTCTAAATCAGAAACAATTACTTTTATAGTGTGATCTTCAAACTTCATGTGCTATCTTCTTTTTTGTACAATTTAAAAAAATAAAAGCAAAAAGAAAAACGAACTGTTCGCCTAACTTTCTGGTATTACAGCGAGTTTGGAACTAAATTAAGATTTATTTTTCGGTTATCACTAAACATCCAAATACAAAACCATTTTTCCATTAAGCCTATTGCCCAAATCCGTTGTAGCTGTTCTGTTTAGTGCCTATTTTTTCAGTATGAATTTAGTTTTCTTTATTTCTTCAACAAACATTTTTTCCGTTTTCTGATTCAAAATCTCAAATCGAACTTCTCCAGAGTAGTGAATAAAACCCAATAAGTTTTCCTTTTCGTCTAAAAAATAATAATAGGCAAACTCTCCGTCGCATCTTGTTAAAACAAAGAAATGTTTAATAAATTCGGACAGTTCTGCTGTACTTACTTTTACAGCACCATTGAAACGTTTTCCAACTTTGTGATGTTTGAAATAAGCCACGGAATCAATTAACGCCTTATAATCTTTTCTTTCTTCAGTAAATTTTGAAATCCAATTTCTGTTATAATCTCCAAAAAAAATTACATTTTCAACTTTCAGATTTTCATAAAGTTTGGAAAGTTCTGCTGATAATATTTTAGTTAGACCAGCATCTGATTTGTATTCCAATTCAAACCAATTATGAGAATATATTTCCGGATAAAAAGATATTTCCTCATCTTTTTCAAAAACTCTCAATGGAAATTTTCGGTATTTAATTAAGCAAATGTCTCGGGCAATTTTTTCTAGCATAATTTTGGTTTGGCATTACACATAACTTTCTGCTTATATTACTAAATAATATGGTTTTAATCATTATTCTCGATTTGCTTGTAGGCATCGATTACTTTCTTCACCAATCGATGACGTACAATATCCTTGTCATCCAAATAAATAATTCCTATTCCTTCTATATCTTTCAAAACTAATAAAGCTTCTTTAAGTCCAGAAATCGTCCTTCTAGGCAAATCGACTTGTCCTGGATCACCAGTAATCATAAATTTAGCGCATTTTCCCATTCGAGTTAGGAACATCTTCATTTGAGAGTGCGTGGTGTTTTGCGCTTCATCTAAAATCACAAAAGCATGATCTAAAGTTCTACCGCGCATGAAGGCTAAGGGTGCAATTTGTATAATCCCTTTGGTGATTAGATCTTCAAGTTTTTCATTGGGGATCATATCTCTAAGCGCGTCATACAGTGGCTGCATGTAAGGATCTAGTTTCTCTTTCATGTCACCGGGCAAGAAACCAAGATTTTCTCCTGCTTCAACTGCGGGACGGGTAAGGATAATTTTTTTGACTTGCTTTTCTTTTAAGGCTTTTACTGCCATGGCTACTCCAGTATAGGTTTTTCCAGTTCCTGCTGGACCTACAGCAAACACCATGTCGTTTTTGTTCAAGGTATCTACCAACAATTGTTGGTTGGGTGTCATGGCTTTGATGATTTTGCCACCAACACCATGCACTAGAATTTTATCATAGTCCAATACTTTGCGATTATCCTGAGCATCATTCATAATCACTCGCTCAATTACATTCAAATCGATAGTATTATATCTGGTAAAATGCAACATGAGGCGCTGGAACTGCTTTTCAAATTCATCCAACACTTCTTTTTCGCCAAAAGCTTTTAAGGTAGAGCCACGTGCCACTATTTTTAACTTGGGATAATATTTCTTAATCATTTCAAGATGAGTATCTTGAGTGCCCCAAAAATCTTTTGGAGCAATATCAACAAGCTCGATGGTTCTTTCGTTCAAAATGGAGTAGTTTTTAATTAAAAATAATAGCTGAAATTAGTAGCTTTGCATATCTCAAATTTAAGCAAAATAGCTTAAAATTACCTGAAATAGTTATAAACAAAATTATGTCAATAATTACTCTTACTACCGATTACGGCTTAAAGGACTACTTTGTAGGCGCCCTTAAGGGTAAGATAGTATCGACAAATCCTGATCTTACAATTATTGATATTTCGCATGAAATAGATCCTTTCAACACTGTGGAGGCGAGTTATATAATAAACGCCGCCTACGCAAACTTTCCAAAAGGAACAGTTCACCTAATTGGGGTTGATATAGAATTAAACAATGAAAATCAGCATATTGCTATGCAATGGAATGATCATTTTTTTGTAGCTGCTGATAATGGTATTTTAAGTTTATTATGTCAAAAAATAGTCCCCCAAAAAATAGTTGCTATAACCATTCATGACCGATTGCATCACGGCGCCACAGACCTAGATGTTTTTGTTCAAGTCGCTTGTCATTTAGCCAAAGGAGGCTTATTGAATGTAATTGGCAAAGAAATCCAATCCTTGAAAGAGGTTACTGAAATGCAAGTCACTTTGAATGACAAAGGAGATCGCCTAACCGGTTCAGTTATGTATATCGATCATTTTGGTAACGTGGTTTCCAACATCAGCAAAAAACAATTTAATGAAACAGCCAAAGGGCGTAATTTTGAAATTTTATTAAAATCAAAAAGTATCAAGACAATACTCCCATCCTATTCGGCCATTGCCGCCTCTGGTAAATATCCCATGAAATATTATGAGGGAGAAAAGTTAGCCCTATTCAACGAAGCTGGGTATTTAGAAATTGCCATTTTCAGAAGCAACCCCTCAAAAGTGGGTTCTGCCAATAGCTTATTGGGGCTCAATTATAGAGATCCTATAACTATTCAATTTACCTAAGTCAGAATAAAATTAATAATCATTCAAAAGTCATTTTAAATGTTGGTACGAATCGTAAAATTGAGTTTTCTTCCTGAACATATTACTACTTTTTTAGAGAATTTTGAGTCCATAAAACACCAAATCAGAAACACACCGGGCAATTGTTTGTTAGAATTGTATCAAGACCAAGCCAATCCGAATATCTTTTTCACCTACAGCTATTGGGAAACCGCATCGGATTTAGAAAATTATAGACAATCGGCTTTTTTTAATGACGTTTGGACCGACACCAAAAAACTCTTCAATGCCAAACCCGAAGCCTGGAGTGTCCATAAATTAGAAAGCTTGGTGTAAAACTAGTACAATTCATAAAGACTCTAGGTTTTCAACTTAAACAAATATCGCATCATATAAATTGAAACTGAATTATAAAAATGAAATCAATCATACTAAGAGAAATAAAATCCTTTTTTGGTTCCCCTGTGGGCTATTTGGTTATTGCTTTATTCCTGCTGCTTAACGGATTATTCCTTTGGGTATTTGAAGGCGACTACAATATCCTGAATTCTGGCTTTGCCGACATGACCCCTTTCTTCACATTAGCGCCTTGGATTTTACTTTTTTTAATTCCGGCCGTAACCATGCGCAGTTTTTCGGACGAGAAAAAACAAGGTACTTTAGAATTATTATTAACCAAACCACTAAGCATTTGGGAAATAGCCTGTGGAAAATTCTTTGGGTCGCTACTGCTAATTGTAATAGCAATTGTACCTACTTTTCTCTACGTGTATATCATTTCCACTTTAGGTTTTCCGGAAGGAAACATTGATATGGGGAGCACAATTGGATCGTATGTTGGCTTGCTATTCTTAGCGGCTGGTTACACAGCTATTGGTGTATTTACCTCCACACTTTCTGAAAACCAAATTGTTGCTTTTATTATTGCAGTCCTTTTATGTTTCGTGTTTTATTTTGGTTTTGAAGGATTAGCTTCGGCTCTTGGAAATTGGAGTTCGTGGATCACAGTAGTTGGCATGCAAAACCATTATAAAAGTATGAGTCGTGGTGTGTTGGACACTAGAGATATTCTGTATTTTGTAAACATCACTATTGTATTCCTAACGTGTACCGTTTTTAATTTAAAATCTTTTAAAGCGTAATGAAAACTATTAAAAAAAGCCATTTAACTCGCTTACTCTATACTTTTGCTGTTTTATTTGTACTACAATTCCTTGGTTCGCTTGTATTTTATCGTTTGGATTTAACCAAAGACAAACGCTACACCTTATCACCGACTTCATTAAATATTTTAAAAGAAGTGAAAGACCCTATGTCGATCAAGGTCTATATGGAAGGTGATTTACCTGCTGAATTCAAGCGATTACAACAAGAAACCAAACAAATTCTAGAAGAATTTCAAGCCTACAATAGTAGTATTGTCTTTGAATTTGTAGATCCTCTAGCCCATCCAGACGAAAGTACTGAACTCATCAAAGACTTGTACAAAAGAGGACTTACTCCAATAAACATAACCGTTGATGATAAAGGGAAACAATCCCAAGCCATGGTATTTCCGTGGGCTATTGCTACTTATGACGGCAAAGAAGTAGCTATCCCGTTGCTAAAAAATCAAATGGGTTCTTCTACTACACAAAAAGTCATTGGTTCAGTACAGCACCTAGAATATTCTTTTTCTGAAGCTTTTAATAAAATCACGAAAGCCAAACAGAAAAAAGTAGCCATCATTAAAGGTAATGGAGAACTCAAAGAAGCTTTTATTGCTAAATTTTTATTACAAGTAAGAGATCGCTATTTTATTGCTCCTTTCACTTTAGATTCTGTTGCCAAAAACCCAGATGGTAGTTTACAGTCTCTCCATGAATTTGATTTGACCGTCATTGCAAAACCAACCGAAGCGTTTACTGAAAATGAAAAACAAGTCCTAGATCAGTACTTGATGCAAGGTGGAAAAACCATTTGGTTAGTAGATCAAGTGGTAGCCGAATTGGATAGTTTATACAATCCCTCTGGAGCAAGTTTGGCATTCCCAAGAGATTTGAATCTAAATGATATGTTCTTCAAATACGGCTTCCGCATCAACCCGGACCTAGTAAAGGACGAACAAGGTAGCCCCATACAATTGGCCTCAGGCGAACCTGGAAGCGCTACACGTTTTCAACAATTCAATTGGAAATTTGCACCATTGGTATCTCCAACCAGCCAACATCCCATTGTAAAAAACTTAGGAGGTATTAAATTGGATTTTGCCAATTCAATTGACACACTCAAAAACGGCATTAAGAAAACTGTTTTATTACAATCGTCTCCGTATTCCAAACGTATCGGAACACCAACAGCTATTAATTTATCGATGGTTTCAGAAACTACAAGCCCTGCTGATTATCCTAATACAGGAGGCATTCCTTTGGCAGTTTTACTTGAAGGAACGTTTCATTCCGTATTCGAAAATAGAATTAAAGGCTTTGAACAATCTAATTTCAAAAACCAAAGTGTACCCACTAAAATGATCATCGTTTCGGATGGTGACATCGTTCGCAATCAATTGGATAAAAATGACATGCCTGTCGAGCTAGGTTACGATCAGCGTAGTGGAAATTTATACGACAACAAAGATTTTTTAATGAATAGCGTCAACTATCTCTTAGACGACAATGGACTTATTAACATTCGTAGTAAAGATTTAGACCTTCCATTACTAGACAAAGAAAAAGTATATTCCCATTATACATCGATTCAAATCCAAACTATTGGGCTTCCAATTTTAATTTTAGGCGTTTTTGGATTACTATTTGTGTATCTTCGCAAACGAAAATACGCCCGATAAGTGTTAATAAAAAAATGTAAATGTAAAACTACTTTACAATATATTTGTAATCAGGTATTCTAGCCTGTTGAAATTTAGAATCCAATAAAATAAAACAATACCCATGAAATTTATAGTATCGAGTTCGTACTTATTAAAACAATTACAAGTATTAGGCAGTGTGATTAACAGCAGCAATACTTTGCCTATTTTAGATAATTTTTTATTTGAATTAGACAATACACAATTGACTGTATCTGCTTCGGATTTAGAAACCACCATGTCAGCATCGTTAGCCATCGATTCTACTAGCGTAGGTAGCGTAGCCGTACCAGCCAAATTACTTTTAGAAATTTTAAAAACGTTCCCTGAGCAACCCTTAACTTTTACGGTTGAAGAAAACAGTACTATAGAAATAAGTTCCAACTCTGGAAAATATGCACTGGCTTATGCTGCTGGCGATGAATTTCCAAAAGCTGTACATTTAGACGAACCTTCTGTAACCTTGGTACCTGCCGATGTATTGGCTACGGCTATCAGCAAAACGATATTTGCAGCAGGAAACGATGATTTACGACCAGTAATGTCTGGGGTGTTTTTTCAATTTTCTCCAGAAGGATTAATTTTTGTTGCAACCGATGCTCATAAATTAGTAAAATATGCACGTACCGACGTGACCGCTTCAGAAGTGGCTGATTTCATTATGCCCAAAAAACCATTGACTATTTTAAAAAACATCTTATCCACATCAGATGCCGAAGTTAAAATAGAATACAACAACAGCAATGCTACTTTTTCGTTCGATAATTATAACTTAATGTGTCGTTTAATCGACGGAAAATATCCAAATTACGAAGCGGTTATTCCAAAAGAAAACCCAAATAAATTAGTAATTGATCGCAGTTTGTTTTTAAGCTCTGTGCGTCGTGTGGCAATTTTTTCTAACAAAACCACCCACCAAATCCGTTTGAAAATTGCGGGTGCCGAATTGAATGTATCTGCTGAAGATATTGACTATTCTAACAAAGCCGAAGAGCGTTTGACTTGCGATTACCAAGGAGACGACATGCAAATTGGCTACAACTCACGTTTCTTAACCGAAATGTTGACCAACTTACAATCCGATATGATTATGCTTGAAATGTCATTACCTAACCGCGCCGGAATTTTAACTCCTGTAGACGGTTTAGAAGAAGGCGAAACAGTGACCATGCTAGTAATGCCGGTAATGTTGAATAGCTAATTAAACGCCTTTTACAACTAACCAAAACCAATTATTGTTATCAAATCCGTAATTCCTAACCAGTTTTACGGATTTTTTTTTTTGAATCAAAAAAGAAGATTGCATTTCATGCCTGCTTTGCCATAAATAATCCAACGGATTGAAATCTGTTGCTAAAAAAATTCAAACACAAAGATTCACAAAGTAGACACGAAGCGCTCTAACAATTAAAATAATTCAACGGATTAAAATCCGATGCTACAAAATGAAACGTTCCTCCGGAACTTTTATTAGATGATGTCCATTTTTTTCATTAAAAAGGTCGCGCTTTTATTTTGACAAATACCATCACGCAATTGATAATCAAAATACAATTCATCATTCTTTATTTCGACCTCAAAACATTTGTTAGCCAAAATCTGTGGAAACTCATTGGTGGTCAAGCAAACTTCAATATCATGCGTGGCAATAGCTCCAATCGCTTTCTTACCAATTACTTTTTTTACCACCTCTATTGTTCCGTTGCGCTTATCGTCAGAATTGGTACCACGTAAAATTTCATCTAGTAAAACAAAAGCAGGACTTTCTTCTAATCCATTCATGATTTGTTTGAGACGTTTGATTTCTGCAAAAAAGTAAGACTCACTATCCGATAACGAATCCGATAATCGCATAGAAACTAAGATAGGCAAAGGATGTATACATGCTTTTGTAGCACAAACCGGCGCACCCATTCCAGCCAAAACCATATTGACGCCTAAGCTTCGTAAAAAGGTGCTTTTGCCTGACATGTTAGAACCTGTTAAAATTAAAAACGATTGGGGACGAAAAGTAACCGTATTCCCTACTCTAGTTTGTGGATTCAATAACGGATGGCTCAAGTTTTCAAAAGCAATTTCATATGTAGCATTCAATTCTGGAAAAGCAAAATCAGGATTATTGAACGAAAAATTAGCTAAACTATGCAACATTTCAAAATCACCAATCACTTGCAAACTTTGCTCTAAATGAGCAGCATGTTGCTTTTTCCAGTTAACAATTCCATGTAAAACATGAATATTATACAAGAAAAAACCGTTGAATAAAATAGCCGTCAAAAAATTACTCGTGCTGTCCATTTTACCAAACAAATCAGATAATTGCTTAAGTTGTTGGCTAACTTGCTGCTTATCGTGTACTAATTGCTTTTGTAATTCTATGGTCTTAGTACTAGTAAACGTCTCGTTTTCTATCTTTTCGATTAGTAAACTATAATTGTACACAATTGTATTAATTTCAGAAGAATGCGCTGTTTCAGCTAAAATACGTTTTAAAAACAGCCCAGAAATTGCCAAGTTAAGCATGAACATAAGACCAAATAGCTTAGCTAAGACCAAACTCGAAGTAACGCCATATCCAATAGCCAATCCGGCAAGAACCACGGGAGCAACATAACCAACCACTAAGGCAACTTTACCAACTGCTTCACTATTAAAAATGCTCCAGCGTAATAACTTTTGATACTGTACCTTACTATCTCCGCCTACTTTGGCTATCGCCAAAAAGGACTGACGCCAATCGATTTTGTCGCGTAACTCTTTAACTGCTTCTTGAGTCTCAGCTATGGCAGTAGCGGTATTTATTTTTAACAAATGTGATGCTAAAGTATTTTTACCCATAAAAGTGCCCGTTCTATTCAAGCTTTGAAACAACGATTGCTCTCCAAAAATATCCAGATCGTACGCGTACGGATGATGAAAATCATTGTATTCAATACCGTTTTCAAAAGGAATGCTTTTTCGTTCTAAAAAATTAATTTCATCCGAATTGATTGCGACTAAAGCTTCGGTGATTTTCTTTTGATACGCTATTCGAGTGTGCCAACGCATCAGTACAAAAAAAGCTACAACCGACAAACTTCCTAAAACAACTAAACCAAAACTATCACTTTTTTGATAACCATAAATAGCCACGATCACTCCCAAAACAGCTGCTAAGCGCCCCAAACTGATCCGATTGTATTGCAATTGTAGTTGCTTTACTTGCGCTTCAAAATGTGCTTTATTTTGTATGTAGATTTCCATTTTTTTCTGTTAGATGAAAAGCAAATATAAGCGATTCACCCACATCAAACGAAAGAAAAAGGAAAAAGACGAATTGCTCTGAGGACTGCATCTACAAATAACTTCGAATGGAGTATGTTTTGAAAACTGAGCAATTACAAAAAAAGTAATGAGAATACTTGTAATTGTAACGATCATTCATGGGTACAATGCACTATCAATTTCTTTCACTAATATCATTTAAAAATCTAAGATTACCATTGCATTTAATAGTAAAACTGACTATTTCGTATTAGTTTGTAGTTGTTTAAATCAGTATAAAACCATTGCCGTCATAAAACAATCCCTACACAATTAATTTTCCATTAAAAAAGTACTAAGGTTTAAACCAACCCCAGTACTTTCTTTACTTGTAACAATGTTAACACTTTAATTTGTATTATTTTTTAACCACTGCAATCTTCTTTTATCCGCAACATGCTTGACTTGAAAACCTTCGAAACTCGCAGTAAATCCTGCACCATCTGGCGATGCACCCATTAATCCTACTTGTACCGGCACATTATCTTGCAGCCATGCTACTCTCATCAAGACATACTCTTTATCATCAAAAGAATAGAATACTTCAACCGCATCTAAACTTCTAACTGCTTTGATCCACAAATAAGGCACTTCTTTCTCTAAGGTAATAACATTCCAATCTGAAGTTTTATGAGTGACAACAGTACTAAGATTATATTTTCCGTTAACAAATTCTATCCCTGTTTTAATGTAATTTTCGTGATCAATGCGCAACATTAAACCAGATTGATCAAAACGACTTTTATATTTTGCAGATATTTTTACTTTTGCTTCAAATTCTCCTCCGTAAGTAGCATAATAAAAAGGTGCATCATCGATTGTAAAACCATAATGCGTAATTCTCCAATAATCACTTAATGGGGTAACATTCATTTGTAAACTGTTGTTTTTGATACTCCATTCTTTGGGTTCATTAAACCATTGCATTTTCTCTAATGTTTGTGCTTTTGAAAAAAAACAAACCATTACTAACAATGTTGTTGCTAAGGTATTTCTCATTTTATTCTTATTTAAATTGTTTACGCGATACAACTGAAGTGTTAAAAACATTTAAAATAAAGTGGTTTATAAAAATTCAACCTAGAACTTTTACTACTTTTAAATGTATTCATGTCATTAACATAGAATACAAAAATAACATTACCAATCGAGGTGTTCAATACTGATAAATAACCATATTTAGATTCAAATGAAAAATGAAAATAAAAAAAAACTAAACAGTGAATTTTCGTCCTTACATGGAAGCAAAGAAGCTTGTTCAGATAACCTTGAACATTACAGAAACATCGCTTCACAATATGCAGAAATTGAAAATGCTATCGCTATTTTGAGTGATATAAATACCAATAGAAGCTATATGTATTTTGGAAAATTTGCTAAAGAGCTTAACATAGAGCATTCAGATACATCTAGTCAAATAGATTCTATTTGGGAAGATCAGATATTAATATTACTACATCCTGATGACCTAAAAAAGAAATATCTTCACGAATTACGTTTTTTTCATCATTTCACAAAACTGCCAAAAAAGATCCGTTTTGATCATTATCTTATTAGTAAAATAAGAATGCAAAATCATTTTAGAAACTATATCCCTGTAGTGCATAGAATGTTTTACATAGCAGACACCAATAACAATACATTAAGATTTGCTTTGTGTTTGTACAACCCAATGGTTATTGATTTCTCTAGTAAATGCTACATAGTAAACTCTAAAAACGGTCAAAAAGTAGACCTCGATAGCAATAGCGATACTAACATCTTGACCAAAAGAGAAAAAGAAATACTTAACTTGATCGACAAAGGAATGATGAGCAAATCCATTTCTGAGTCGTTATGTATTAGCATCAATACAGTGAATAGACACCGACAAGAAATATTAAAAAAACTCCAAGTAAAAAACTCTATTGAAGCCTGTAGGATTGCTAAAGACTTACATTTAATGTAAGCTTTTTTGAAAACCAGATAGCGAATTTGCACAAAAAAAGTGAACTGATGAAGTAAACCTTGCCCACAAAGTGCATCAACAACCTAAAACAAATAAGTTATATACCATTAAAACAGAAGTATTCTTAAAACTGATACTTCTGTTTTTTTTTAATAAAAACAAAAACTATCCTGCTATTCTTGATATAACGCTTCTATTTGATCTTTGAATTTATCCAAAACTAATCTTCGTTTTAATTTTAAAGTTTGAGTAAGAAATCCATTTTCTACCGTGAAAGATATATCAGAAAATATAAATTTCTTCGGGATTTCATAACCTCCGTATTTATTTTTCAAACTTTTTCTAATTTCAATACCAACAAATTCTTGAACGGAAGGTAAATGAATTAATTTATCCACTTCGGTTTTAATATTTAAAAACTCTGCTGTTTTGCGCAATGTAGCATGATCCGGGACAACCACACAAATATTATAAGGCCTTCCATCACCATAAATCATTGCTGATTCGATATACGGTAATAAAACAATATCCTCCTCTAGTGCTGAAGGAAAAACATATTTACCATTTTCTAGCTTAAACTGCTCTTTTAGTCGGCCAGTAATATATAGAAATCCGTCAGCATCTAATTTTCCGCGGTCACCAGTCCTTAACCAACCATCTTCAGTAAATACTTCTTTGGTAGTTTCTGGCTTGTTATGATATCCAACCATTAGATTAGGTCCCGATACTTGTATTTCACCATCTTCACTGTTGTCATCCACCACTGTTTTGTCGATACGAATTTTAATAAACTCAAGAGCGCTACCAACACTTCCTTTACGGTTTAATTCTGGACTATTCATCGTTATTGCGGGAGAGGTTTCACTCAAACCATAACAGTTGTATACCGAAATACCAATGTCAGCGAAAAAATTCGTTACTTCTTCATTCATTTGAGCACTTCCGGTAATACTGGCTACTAAATCACCTCCAAAACGTTCTTTAATTTTAGAAAAGACCAGTTTCGAACCCACCCAATACATCAATTTGGTCCCGATCGGTACACGACCTTCGTTAAGACGATAATCACGGGCAGCCTTTAAAGAATTTTGAAAAAGTTTAAGTTTAAATCCACCTTCATCTTTCATTTTTTGATGGATACCTGCGTAAATTTTATTAAAAACTCGAGGAACAGCAATCAAAAATGTAGGCTTCACTTTTACAAAATCATCCGCAAGCGTTTCCATACTCACCATAAACCCAATAGAACCTCCAAAAAAGAGCCAATTATAAAGTTCTGCAGTTTGGCCATAACTATGTGCCCAAGGCAAAATAGACAAACTTACCGATTTCTCACTAAGGTGATTTGTGTATCTTCTGAAACCAGCTCTAGCATTTGAAACCAAATTACCATGAGTTAACAAAACTCCTTTAGGCTCAGAAGTAGTGCCTGATGTGTAAATTAAACAAGCAATCTCGCTAGAAGAAGGAATATACGACGAAACAAAATTAGTACGGCCTATTGCTTCCAAATGATTCATACTTTGATCACCAATGGTATCAATAATATAAATATGTTCTAAAGCAATTGCACTTTCTTTTAAATTCTTAATTTGTTCATAGATACTAAAGCTTGAAACCAGTAAAAACTTAACATTGGCATCCTTTATAATGTATTCCCAAGTACCGTAATTCTCACTTTCATACATAGGAACAAATCTTGCCCCTAAACCATAAGTTGCAAAGGCAGCCACAGCCCAATCTGCGCGGTTACTACAGATGATCCCCACAGCATCGCCTTTTTGAATATTCAAATGCGCCAATCCACCCCTCAAATCATCCACACGCTTACCAATAGCACCGTAAGTAACCCAGTTGAAAACTCCTGATTTTAAATCCTTTGTCCCAAAAAAAGAATTGCTGGTAAATTTATTGGTCGCTAATTCAAAAAGCTCGACAAGATTGTCAGGCTTTTCAAGTATCATATCATTATTATTGTTTTTCATCACTATAGTATTACAAAAACTACACCTACTACGATTATTGTAAACCTTCTAATAAAAATGCAGTTCAATTTAAAGTCTGTAAAGGTAAGGCCATTTATTTTTTTCACTGTACTTAATTATAAATTTAAGCGTAAAACTTACCATTAGTAGCGACGATATATCAAAGCGCACGAAAGAAGTGAACCGAAGAAATAATCCTTACCTGACAAAGACGCATGACTTTATTTTTTTTTGATAATTCTTGAAAAACGAAAATGCGATATAAGTCTCAACTCGCGACTTTTTACTATAACTTCCTTTAGAATAATTGTCTTTTCAAAAGGGATAAAAAACTACAAAATAACCGTTGGCCATTTTTTTTAGTTTTTGGATTTACTTAAAATAGACATTTAGGAATTGACAAACGAATCTCATGTTTTTGTAATACACTTACGGAAAAGTAAGAACACTTTAAGTCCTTTTCGTATTCAAGAACAGCATCAATGAATACGAAGTCTTGAGTCTTCTTGGAGCAGGTCATTTTCTGCACACCACACGAGTCGTCCCGCTGTACGCTATATCTTGCTGTGCGAACCCCGCACAGCAAGGATGCCGCTCCCATCGGGGCTAGTCTACAACGTTTAGTTTTCATAAGTAATAAACAATCGAAACCCATAACAATAATCATAATAAAGCCTTCAGAACCTACCATTCTGAAGGCTTTTTAATTTAAACAACATTCAAAACAATCACCAAAAAAACCTCATTTACAATAACTTAGCAATTCAAAGCAATGATTTTGTACCTTTACTTTTCTAAAAAAGTAATGAATGGCCTTATTAGAATTACAGCCCTCTGTTGCCTTGCAAGAATTCATTCGGGTTTATCGAATAATACATTTTGTATTTGATTCTAAGGCAACGCTTCCTTTTAAGGCTTATCCACCAAGAGCCGAACACTGTTTGAGCTTTTATCCCAAGGACACCGAAACCGTTTCTTATACCAAGAGCGCTACAAAGATTAGTAATTTGAAGAGCGTACTTATGGGGCAACAAAGTGAAATTACGAATCGTTACGTGGGAAATGATTTTTTGGTGTTCCAAATCGTTTTTCGTCCTGGAGCTTTATATAGAATCACTGGCATTCCATCTTATGAGCTTACCAATTCCTATATTGATGCAGAAACTGTCTTTCAAAAAGAAATAAAGAATATCAACGAACAATTGCATCAAGCCAAAGATTACATTCAGATGAAAACTGTTATCGAATCTTTTTTATGGCGTCAAGTCCAACATCAAAAAAAAGAGGCGCATCGGTTGGATAGGGTTTGTAATACCTTATTGAGCGCTACTCAAAATTTTAGTATCGATTCACAAGCGCAAGCTGCTTGTTTGAGTCCACGTCAATTTGAACGAAAGTTTGTAGAACGTATGGGAGTTTCTCCAAAATATTTTAGTAAAATCATTCGATTTGAAAGCACTTTCCGAATGAAAAACAAATATCCACACTACGATTGGCTAACCATAGCCATACAATGTGGATACTATGATTACCAACATTTAGCTAAAGATTACAAAGAGTTGACCCACCACACCCCTGCTGCATTTCATTTATTGGATTTGAATTCTCCTGAGCGGAAATTTGGTGAAGCGGATACCTATTAAAATGTCGTTTTTTTACCATTTATTGCTAAAATTTCATAGCAAATTTGTACTGTAACCAACAACAAAAGACTATGAAACGAAGAAATTTTATTACCGCATCAGCCGCTACCCTTCCGTTATTGGCTTTAGGACACGAGTTGCCTACTCCTTCCACAAGAACCACAAAAGGATTTGTTGTAAAAGCCAACCAAAGTAGGTTTGAGGAAAAAAACCTCATCAACGGCAGTAGTCCCAATAATATCAAAATTGCATCCAAAGATACCGATGGTGCGCTTAGTATATTTGAGTACATTGGAAATGAAAAAGGTGGACCTCCCTTGCATATTCATCCTAATCAAGATGAGATTTTCTTTATTGTAAGTGGTCACTATCTCTTTCAAGTAGGTTCGGAACGCTATCAACTACAAACAGGAGACACTATTTTCTTGCCGAGAAATGTTCCTCACACCTTCGCACAAGTATCGGCCACGGGGAAAATGTTTTTTCTTTTTCAACCTTCAGGAAAAATGGAAGATTTCTTTAGAACAATTGGCAACCTCACAACGCCTCCAAAACCAGAAATAGCCGCTAAAATCTTTGAAGATCATGACATGAAGATTATGGGACCTCCTTTGGCGTATTGATGGAAAAATAAGCAAATTACTAAGGTGTTATAAAACATACACTAATCTAACTTATGTTTTGCTTTTCAAAAGGGATAAAAAAACTAAAAACAACCGTTGTTACATTACCTATGATAATCAAACTCAGCTTATAAGCAAACCTCTATATTTTGGAATACCTCAACTGAAAAATTTAGGAGACTTTTAGTATGTTTACAGCTCCAATATAGCATAAAAAATGTGCAAAGTTAGATCACTTTGTGCAGTTTAGGTAATAGTAATCAAGAAGAAGAATATTATTAAAAAACTTCGCAAATTCTATTCTTTACGGAGTTGGTTATATTCAAATTAAAAGTAGTGATGCTGTATTTAATTATACAACCATTGGTCTTTTAATTTAGCTTTTGATGCATCAGTAAATTCAATTTTATTTCCATCTACTTGATTCAGTTTTACTTTTCCTTTCAAGTCAATTGTTTTTCCTTTTCGAATGACTTTGGCTGTGTAGTCGTCACCATCTTTTAGATTAAAAGCCAAAATAGAAGCTAATTTACCACTATCAGGACCTTCAGGTTTTATGCCTCGTAAATCAACAATTTCATCATTATCTTGAAATCCTACGGCTTTTAAAAATTCATTTTTGCCATCTAAAGTAGTTATAAACACTTTGTTTGTTTTGGAGTCCACTTTAAAATAAGTAGTGGTTCCCAATGAAAAAGCCATTTGAACTGGTACCTTCACTTTTTTCAAAGAAACGCCCACCTTTGCTAAATAAGAGCCATAATCTATGGGTTTATTTTGAACTACATGATTTTGAAGAAATACGCCCACTTCTGGATAGGTTAATTTTGTAAAAATCGGAATCAATTCCTCGTCCTTAAACGCTTTTTCTGCTCCGTAAAGTTTTGACAACTCTCCCATTACACTCAAAATACCTCTTTTCCCATTGCTTTTTTCTCTGATAATAATATCCAAACACATCGCAGCCAGTGTGCCTTTGTTATAGAAATTCCCAAACTGTTTGTTGACTACAGGGTCGACTACGTTCTTGCTTACTTCAGTTAATGACATGGTATCACTATACAAAGTAGAAGCAAAATTTATCTTATCTGCTATTACATCGTAGAGCGCTTGTTCGTTTGCCATACGTTTATTGGTTTTGAATAACACCGAAAAATATTCCGTAAAACCTTCATACATCCACAAATGTTCCGACATTTTCGGAGTATTGAAATCGAAAAACTGAATCTCTTTCGAATGCACGTTTAAAGGAGTAAAGGTATGAAAGAACTCATGCGAAATGGTATGCTCCAATCCTGTGGCTTGCATATCGTCTTCAAATGTGCCAGTGGTGGAACTGTTGTGTTCTAGGGCACCTGTACCTTGAGCATCATCTTCTGTTCTTGCAGTGAGATACACCAAGACCGCATATCTTTTGGTGGTATTAATCGCTTCTAAAAAATCTTTTTGAGCTATCATTGTTTTTTGCAAAGCTGGCATTAGGAATTTTGAAGTCACCTTTGTATTTCTGGGTGAATACACGTGGAGCACGACCTCCATATCATCAATTGTAAAGGTTGAAATATCAGGTTTGGCATACATAATGGGACTATCGATTAATGTTGCATACCGAGTCGTTTTAAAAACATCTTTGGTATCACTCGTATCCTCATCTACCATAGCTGTTGTTCCAGTTAATTCTTTGGGATGTTCAATAGTTAACACAAAAGGTTTCTCTTGTTGATTCTCAAAATAACCTACAAATCCACCTAAATTCAAATAGAAATTTTGACCTTTTAGAATATTGGTTCCTGCTGGCGAAAAGGCTACGCTTTCATTTTTACTCATTTGAACAACTTCTTGGTCAAAAGTGTCATTTACTAAATATTCAACGTGGTCTAATTTTTTAGCATCGGTAATCACCCACGTATTGACATCTTTTTTAGTTACAGGAAGCGTCTTTCCGTCTTTGTCAAGAGCTTTGAAATCTTCAATATACCTTCCATAATCTTGCAAAGCATAAGTGCCTGGAATAATTTTTGGCACCTGAAAAGTAATCGTTGAAGCATCAAAAGCAGCAGGCTTAACCACGACTTTTACTTTGTCATTTGAAACATTCACTAAATCCAAAGTGGCACTCACTTCATTCGTTGGTGTCGATGTGGAGCAACTCCAGAGCATTAATTGAGAAAGGAAAAGCAGTATTACTAGTTTTTTCATAGTTTATTGGTTTAAAACATCAACTCAACTCTTTTACACTTAAAAAAACTTAAAAATCAAAAATTTAATTATCGCATCGATTTATTATCCAAAACTTTCATCTCCATTACAGTTCCTTTTTTGGTAGCGTACTATCCTTCGCAGTTCAACTATTAAAAGGAAAAACTAACCAATACACAGAGGAAAAGAATGCAAGTGTTTTTGACAGTTGCTTTCTCTTTTATTTTTAACAGTTTTAGGTTTAATCGGCAATCTTTAGATTTTGTGATCGTAAACGATTATCCTTTTAACCACAATTGGTTCAAAGCTTGTTTGGACGTATCTGTATAGCGGAATCCATCGCCTTCTGATGTATTTAATTTTACTGCCCCACTCAATTGTTTTTCGCTACCATTTCGAATAATTTTCGCCTTAAATGGTGCCCCTACTTCTAACCCATAAACAGGCATCATTAATTTGTTGATGTCTTCTCCGTTTACTGGGATTCCATTTAATTCAATTACTTGATCATTATTTTCAAAACCAATTGCTTTGATAAATTCATTTGAGCCGTCTTTGGCATCTATATAGACATTTTTCTTTTCATCCATTTTTAAGAACATCTTATTATCAAAATAGAATGCGATTTTAACTGGTATTTGTACTTTAATGGTAGATACCCCTACTTTTGATAAGTATTCGTTATAATTGATAGGCACTCCTTTTACAATATGTGTTTGCAAAAACTCCCCTACTTCTGGATAGGTAATTTTTGTAAACTCTGCTATAAAGGCATTGTCGTCGAAGGGTCTTGTTGGTCCGTATATTTTTGATAATTCACCCATGACGTTCAGAATTCCGCGTTTACCGTTACTTTTGTCTCTAATAATAACATCCAAGCACATGGCCATCAACGCTCCTTTTTCGTAGACGTTGGGATATTGTTTTTTCATCGCAGGAACCAAAACGTTTTTACTCATTTCAGTAAAAGACAAATCGTCTTTGAAGTAGGTTCTTGAATTCAATAACTTTTCGCTCATCGTATTATAAAAAACAGGGGCATCAATCAAACCTTCTTTTACTTGAAATAGATTGGCGAAATATTCTGTAAAACCCTCGTACATCCATAAATGTTGTGACATCTGCGGTTGATTAAAATCAAAATCGTGTATTTCTTTCGAATGTACTTTAAGCGGTGTTAGGGTATGGAAAAACTCATGAGAAATTACGTGAATCAATTCCGTTATTTTCATATCATCCTTAAAAGTGGCCGTAGTTGAAGTATTATGTTCTAAAGCCCCCAAACCTTTAGCATCATCGTTGTTCATTGAGGTGATATATACAAGGATTGCATACTTTTTAGTGGTATTAATCTTGCCCAAGAATTTTTTCTGTGCGGTTATCATTTTCTTTATATCGGGTAGCAGCGCTTGTGAATTAATGCTTTTATTGCGTGGTGAGTATACGTGCAAATACACATCCATTCCGTCTACAGAAAATGAAGACACATCTGGTTTGGCATACATAATAGGACTATCCACTACTTCAGCGTAGCGCGACAATTGAAAAATGTCATTTGTATCACTAGTATCTGTATCTATTAATGCAGTAGTTCCCACTAAATCTTTGGGGTGATTTACTGTTAGTTTATAAGTAAAATCCTTTTGATTGTCAAAATACCCCACAAATCCACAAAGGTTCAGCATAAAATTTTCACCTTGTAAAATATTAGTTCCCGCTGGAGAGAAAATGGTGGTAGAATTTTCGGCAAATGCTTGCCCTTCTTCAGAATCATAGGTGTCGTTGACTAGGTATTCTAAACGGTCCAATTGATTGGCATTAGAGATTGTCCAAGTATTGACATCTTTTTTAGTCACTGTAAGTTCTTTTCCTGATGCATCATAGGCTTTAAAATCGTCAACATAACGCCCATAATCAGCAATTGCATACGTACCAGGAATAATCTTGGCTAATTGATACGAAATTGTTGTTGCCGTAATTCGTACTGGCTTTACCGTCACTTTTACTTTATCATTTGACACATTCACTAAATCTAATGTAGCTTTTACTTCATCTTTAGAAGAACGAACTGTATCCTTAGTAGTTGAACAACTCCATATTACTAATTGTAACAAGAGTACCAGTAATAAATGTTTTTTCATAGTAAAAAATTTTAGAGATAAATTAAGTCGACTGTATTATTAAAATAAACTAGGAAGTAAATTTCTATTTTCAACAGTAGTAAATTTAACATATTATTCTCAATATTAACACATTAGGAAAATAAAATTAATCCAATGATAGTTTTTTAAACTATATCCAACTTATAAAACCTCATAAATCTTGGCTTTTTACAATTTCTATTAAGAAAATAAACAGTACTGTATTTACTTTTTTCCAAAAACAGGCTGTGCATCTGATTTACAACAACTTAACTTTAAAAAAGTTTTAATTTTAGTCTGAATAAAGTTGTGAATCCTATTAAAGCTTCTTGATTTTATTTTTAAGTGCTACAACTTATATTTATGTAGTTTTTTATAACTTACAACAAGTTAATTCTACCCAATCACCATGTCAAGACGAGATCGATTAGAGCAAATGCCATTGTACCAAAAAGCCCTTCAAATTTTAAAAATTACGATGGGTTTAGTAGAAATAGTTCCAAAAGACAATGAATACCTTCAAGAAACCACCGTGTGTTTTATGATGGAAAACGCGATGTTGCTAGCGCCAAAAATAGCAGGAGCTAGCGCTATTGATTTGTACGATTTAAAGATGGAAAATGCTACTCTTGTTCGGAAGGCGGCTAGAGATTTGTATGTACAAGCAGGAAGTTTGCGCTATGAAGAAAATATTCCCGACCAAGATTATATTCGGTTATTGAGAAGTGAAATTGAAGAGTTCCGGCTTTTATTTGTGGACTGGGTTGAAAACTTTGACCAATGGAATTACATCAAAGACGATTGGGGATTGTTCAATCCGCCTGGAGTAAGTGCACACGACAAAGATCCTGATGAAGATATTCCGTTTGATCCTGATGCTTTTTTTGAGAATATGGGAGATAGTGAAGAGGAGGAAGACGATGAGGAGGAATGAAAATGGTGTTGATTCTCTAATTCTGTCAACGTTGCGTTTGCATCGCGGTTTATTAAAACAATACTTTTCTTTAAACGATGATGCTGTTTTTTTGTTATGAAAACAAAACGTCTCGCCTAGCCCCGATTGTAGCGGAAATCCTTTTTTTAGACCTGACAGGTTTTAGAAACCTGTCAGGTCTAAAAAAAAGATTGTAGCGGAAAGCGGGACGACTCGTGTGGTGCGCAAAGATGTGGTGCTCCTAGAAAAGATTAAGTATTTAATTGAGCATACGTGAGGAGGACAATGGCTAATAAGGCCAAGAAAATCCCCAAATAGTTCTTCTGGGAAAGTTTTTCTTTAAAAATTAACACACCAATGAGACTGCCCAAAACGATGACGCCCATATTCATTCCTGCAAAAACAGTGGACGGATTTTCGGAAAAGGCTTGGTGCGCCTTGAGGTAAAAATAGATGTTTCCAAAATTGAATACGCCTACAGCAACTCCCCAAAGGGCATTGATACCCGAGATTTTTTGGCGTTGGATAAAAATTTCGTAGCCCACTACGCCACTCATAATCACCAAAGCCAACGCAAAAATGACTAAAAGCGAGGTGGTAAATGGCAGTTGCGTTTGCAAGGCGATTTGTTTGAACAAAATATCGATGACTCCAAAACCCAGCAACACCATAGCAGGATAGCCCCAATTGGAATTGCTATTGGCGGTGGGTTTAGACAAAATAAGCAGTAAGGCTGGAAATCCTAATCCAAAAGCCAAGACTTTGAGGGTACTAAATTGCTCCCCAAAAAGCAACCAAGAAGCAAGTAACGGAATAAACAACGACAAGCGCTGTGCGGCATCAGTCTTGACAATACCCATATACCGAATGGATTGTGAAAGCAATAAAAAAACACTCGGCAACAGCAGTCCGAGAGCAAGATACAACGGCCAAGGCGCTTGTTCAAGTAGCGTATCGAATTGTGGTGGAAAACAAAAATAACACAACAACAAGGCAATCGCATAATTGGTCGCAATAATGGCTTTACTGTTGAAAGCAGCGTGATTTCTGAACCACTTGAAAAGTACGCCTACGGTAACACTGCAAACGATACTTAAAATTAAAAAGAGCATAACAATTGGATTATTTACCAAAAATACAAATTCTATTGTGGTTTTCTTTCTGTAAAGAAAGGCATAGTTTGCGTTTTACTTCCGTAAGTGGCTTCAGTTGATTATATTTGATTCAAAATGAAGCCTTTTCAATTCCAAAACATTTTACTATGACAGAAAAATGGTGGCCAATAGGCAAAAAAGTGGGTAAAATTATCCTATTCTTGACGATGCTTCTTTTTATTGGCTATGGTGCTTTGGGTTGGTATGTAAGCTCTCATCATAATGAACTGCTAAAAGAGGTGCGTCGGATTGCCAATGAAAATTGCAAAGGCGAAGTAACAATTGGCGACCTTGAAGTACTCTTTTTTCGTGGATTTCCCAACATAACCATTGCTGTAAAAGAAGTAAGTATCAAAGACAGTTTGTGGGCACAACATAAAAGAACGTTGTTGCAAGCCCCTTCGATTTATGCCGAAATTCAGCCTTGGGCGGTATTCCTAAAGAAGATAAAATTAGACCATCTTTCCATCAATGATGCCGAAGTACAATTGTATTTAGACACAAAAGGCTATAGCAATACCTCCGTTTTTTCTAGTGCACCAAAAACCGACACTACAAGTTCAAGTTCGTTGTCATTGGATTTGAATCACCTAAATTTCAACAATGTTTCCTTTGTTTCTGATAACCAATTCAAGCATAAAAAATTTGATTTTGTTATCGAAAAACTTCGGATAGAAAAACATACAACTTCAGAAGGTTGGGAAGCTGATATTTCGTTAAACACCTTAGTGAAAAGTTTGACATTTAATACACAACACGGAAGTTTTGCTAAAAACAAAATCATTCAAGGAGCTTTACAAGCAAAATATTCCGAAAGTAAAGGCTCAATTGCAATTAATACTCCTGCTTTATCTATTGGAGAAGACGTTTTTCAAATTCAGTCGCATTTTGGGATTAGCAAGACCAACAGTTCCTTTTCTATTGCTATTACCAATCCAAATATTCGCTGGCAAGCGGCTTATAAACTGTTGTCCAACAACATTAGCAGCAAACTCAACCCTTTTGATTTTAAAGACCCTTTTGGCGTGCAATGCACTATTGTTGGCGACTTGAACAAAGAAGGCGACCCCAACATTCGAGTGGAAGCTAATATCAAAAATAATGAACTGAGCTACTTCGACCATCAAGTAACCGATTGTACTTTTAAAGGCATTTTTACCAACGAATACCAAAAGAACAAAGGCATAAGCGATGAAAATTCGGCAATCTTGCTCAATGATTTTCGGGGAAAAGTCCATTCGATTCCGTTTACCACCAAAAATATGATGATTTTGGATTTGAAAAAACCCATCGCCTCGGGCGCATTTATAAGCCGTTTTGATTTGGCACAACTCAATCAAACGATGATTGGCAAAACCCTGTCCTTTGGGAATGGAAAAGCAGATTTGCGTCTTACGTTCAAAGCTGATGTGGTGAATTTAGAAATGCAAAAACCTTTTCTAATTGGGTCAGTCGTGATTCAAAACGCGAGTGGAACGCATATAAGTTCAAAGAAAAAATTCAAAAATAGCAGTGTTGATTTATCGTTTACTTCAAAAGAATTGAAAGTCAATAAAATCGTATTGAACACCCAAAATAGTGCCTTACTGATGAAAGGTCAGTCTGCTAATTTTTTAAATTTTTACTATGATACACCAGAAAAAATTATGGTAAATTGGGACATTCAAGCTCGAACAATTGATTTACAAGACTTCAGTTTCGGAAGTAAAAAAACGGCTAATCTAAAAAAATCAACTTCTATTACTCCTGACTTTATCAATATTTTACATCAATCCAACGCAACAGTTCATTTAAGAGCTGAAAACATTGTTTATAAAAAATTTAAAGCACGAAATGCGATAGCGCAAATTAATGTAGTTCCCGACCGTACCATCTTAAAAGAGGCTTCGCTACAATTTGGCGGTGGTTCATTAATGGTAAACGGAATGGTTTCGTATCAAAACAAAAACAACCACTTCAACGCAAAACTTAACGCAAGTAAAGTAAACAGTGCAGCCTTACTGAGCGCTTTTGATAATTTTGGTTCCAAAGCTCTCACTCCAAAATCCGTTTCGGGTTTAATTTCTGTTTCGGGTGTTTTGGATGGCTACTTTGATAATAACATTACTATCGTTAAGCGTTCTCTAACCGGAAATTTAAAACTTAACCTGAATAATGGCGCTTTGAACCAATTTGAACCTTTGCAAAGAATTGGAAAATACGCCTTCCCGTTTCGGAATTTTAATCGCGTAACTATTAATCCTCTTACAATCAACATTGTTTTTAAAAATGGTTTTGCCAACATTGCTCCTACACCAATAAACACATCTGTATTCAATTTTGATTTAGCAGGAAGTTATGGTTTTTATGGAAATTCTAATATGCAACTCGATGTTCATTTGCGAGACCCTGCAAAAGACGAAGAGATAACCAATAAAAAAGTAGTCCAAGAAAATAGAAAAAAAGGCATCACCCTACACCTTCAAGCCATTGAAGAAGGCAATGCTCCGTTTAAAATCAAACTGCGCTACAAAAACGAAAAACTGCAATAAAAAAGGGTTTAGCTTTTACACTAAACCCTTTTACAATTTATCTCCAGTGTTGCGGAATGGTTTTTACCACATAGAAACATAGAATTTGTAGTTTTTTTAAAAGAAATAGATAGACGTTATACTATTCACATAGCTAATCTATGTGAGAAAATAGAGTTATTTCTATTTTTTCTAGGTTGATTTGCTTTAATCTATGATTCTATGTGGTTAATTCTCTATCTTAATTTGTATTTTATCCAACAGGTTATTTATAATTTACTGATGTAACTCCCAAACGGATCCTTGAACTGATACCCTTCAGAAAAACGATCTTTGCTCAACTTTTTATACGAAGCCAACCCCCACAACAAGAACTCTTTCATAAAATAATAATCTTCCTTGGGTAATTGCGGTTGGTATTTTTTGATAATGACTTCTAATGGTGTAACACTATCCAAAATAGTTTCATACTCTTCTTTGGTGGCATCGTCCAATAATTCAAAACCACTTTCGGCAAAAAACCATTCTAAAGTATCGGTATAAGCCGTTTTTTCTCCTTGTTTTTCCAATTTTTCAATCTTTGGAAAATAGCCTGGAAAAAAAGAATGAATGGCATCGTTGATCAAATGCTGTGCTACCGCGGCTGCGCCTTCTTGCTCACCTTCGTAAACCAATTCTACTTTTCCGGTTATGGCAGGAATAACACCCATAAAATCAGACAAACGAACAGATGTAGTGCTTTCACCCGCTTTTAAAGCACGACGCTCGGCAGTACTTATCAGGTTTTCGTAGGCCGTGATACTCATTCTAGCACTCACGCCACTTTTTGGATCAATAAAATCGCTATCACGAGCTTCAAAGCTAATTTGTTCCAACAAATCTTTGGCCAAAGAAGGCACATACACCACATCGGTTTGACTGCTTTCTAACTTGGCTTCTTGCTGTGTGATGGTGCGAGCAATAGCTATAGTTTCGGGGTAATGCGTTAAAATTTGAGAACCAATTCGGTCTTTCAATGGCGTAACAATACTCCCACGATTGGTATAATCTTCTGGATTGGCGGTAAAAACAAACTGCATATCCAAAGCCATTCTTAACTTATAGCCTCGAATTTGAATATCACCTTCTTGCAAAATATTAAACAACGCCACTTGAATTCTAGCTTGTAAATCGGGTAATTCATTGATGACGAAAATACAGCGATTCGCTCTTGGAATCATCCCAAAATGAATCACACGATCATCCGCATACGACAACTTTAGATTCGCCGCCTTGATAGGATCGACATCGCCAATTAAATCGGCTACTGTTACGTCTGGCGTCGCTAATTTTTCATAAAAACGTTCGCTTCTTGGCAACCATTCAATGGGAGTTTCATCACCTAACTCGGCAATCAAATCCTTGGCGTAACGAGAAATCGGGCGGAAAGGATCATCATTAATCTCAGAACCCGCCACAAATGGAATGTATTCGTCCAATAATTCGACCATCTTTCTAGCCAAACGAGTTTTGGCTTGCCCGCGAAGTCCTAGCAAATTGATATTGTGTTTCGACAAAATAGCGCGCTCCAACTCTGGAATCACCGAATTTTCAAATCCGTGTACCCCTTCAAAAGTCGGAATACCTGCTTGCAATTTCTTCCTCAAATTATCGCGCAATTCTTCTTTAATCGTTCTTGGCTGATAACCCGATTCTTTTAATGCGCCTAAAGTGGTATTATTTTCTATTTTCATATGTAGATAATTATTGCTTTTCTAAGGTCATTAAGTAAACTTCTCAATTGGTATTGAATGCCTTAAATTATATTTTTTTAACTTCTTTCTTAAAATTGCTTCCTAAAAAACACACCCCCAGCCCCTCTCAAGAGGGGAGTAGAAAAAACAATAAAATCGTTATAGTTTATTGTTTTGATTCTCTTTTACTAATTTCTATTTTCTGACTTCTATTTTCTTCTTTCTGAACACTGCCTTCTGCCTTCTGAACACTCCCTACTTAATCCTCTTCTTCCTATTCGCTTCATAATCCTCAAAAATCATTTCTCCCAGTCCTTTCAAACCCGTATAAAAGGCTTTTCCTTGATTGGCTTCGGTAAAATAAGTCACGAATTTTTGCAGATACGGATCATTCGCTATCATAAAAGTGGTGATAGGAATGTGTAATTTTCTAGCTTGCTGTGCCTGAGTGTAGCATTTGTCTACAATGTATTGGTCTAAGCCATTACTATTCATATAATACGAGCCATCTTTCTCCCTCACGCAACTTGGCTTCCCGTCAGTAATCATAAAAATTTGCTTGTTGGTGTTGCGTTTTCTTCGGAGTAAATCCATAGCCAATTGCAAACCCGCGACAGTATTAGTATGATAAGGTCCAACTTTTAGATACGGCAAATCCTTAATCGCAATCGTCCAAGCATCATTTCCAAAAACCAAAATATCCAAAGTATCTTTTGGATAACGTGTTGTAATCAGTTCAGCCAATGCCATCGCTACTTTTTTGGCAGGCGTGATGCGGTCTTCGCCGTACAAAATCATACTGTGGCTAATATCAATCATCAAAACCGTACTCATTTGGGCTTTGTATTGGGTATCTTCGACCACCAAGTCGTTTTCTGTAAGTTTAAAATCGGCTACCCCATTATTGATTTGGGCATTGCGCAAACTTTCTGTCAGCGAAATACGTTCCAAACTATCCCCAAAATGAAACTCACGAAACTCACCCGTATGTTCATCGCCATTGCCACTGTGTTTCGCTTTATGATTACCATTCCCGGAGCGTTTCATAGTACCAAAAATAGTATCCAGCGCTTGTTGACGAATAGCGCGTTCGGTTTTGGCCGTAATGCCCGTTCCAGTTGTGCCGTCGTCTTTCAGTTCCTCACGGATGTAGCCTTTTTTCTTTAAATCTTCAATAAAATCATCAATGGTATAACTGGCATCGGTCAATTTATATTCCTTGTCCAATTCGCGCAGCCAAGCAATCGCCTCGTCAAAATCGCCCGAAGTATGCGTAATTAATTCTTTAAAAATAGGAAACAAACGATCAAACGGCGACTGAAATGGCGCTTCATACGTCTTAAAATAAAATCCAGCACGGTTTTGGTTTTTCATCACAAACAACAAATAGGATTAGGAATCACAATATTTTCATTACAAACTTCGCTCCTATTTTGGAGCAGAAACAATAGGCTTTTTAGCCAGCATCGTCCCGTCATCCGCTATATCTTTTTCTTTTTAAAGAAAAAAGAAAAAGGATGCCGCTACTACCGGGGCTAAAGAGCAACAATGGGCCTTTCGATTGGCAAATTAAAAATACAGCATTTTGATTCGGTTGTCTGCCGAACGTTTATTAATTTTAAGTTAAAAGGAAAAGAAGGTTAAAAACGCTAATCTACTTTTTTAAAAACCAACTCAATTCCAGACGGATTAGTCAGCGTTAATCGCATATTGGCAACTTGGTAGGTCGTACTGCTCTGTAGCGAATGGAGTAGTTCACTTTCTCTATTTTGGGAACCACAAGCCATTTCAGTAGTAGTTATATTTGTGAAGCGTAACAACCCTTTTTCAAAAAAGAGTTTCCCTTTCATTCGGTTACAACCCGCATAACCCATAAAGGTTCCTTCTGTCGTGTTGATTTCTAGATAAGGTAATTCTTTGCTGAATTTGTTGATCGACATATTTTCTCCATTCATCTTTTCTAAGACCCAAATATCATGCAGTTTCGGATCCACTACATAATAACCACAACCTGAGAATGTAGCATTTAAGTCATTTCCTTTATACACTTCTACCCTAACTTGATACGGCAAAACAGCGCCAGACATGGTATTAGTACACTGATCCTGCTCGATAGTAATAATCATCGTCCCTCTTTCGGTCGATACACTGTAACGTTTTACATTAGCATCCATCGCTCGTACTGGCTCAACATGCGGAGCATTGAATGCTTTGAAATCAGGCAATAAAGAAGTAAACTCAATTTGATTTGAGCTAATTTTCAAACTCCATTCAGGTTCATTCCCCATTGCTCGAAAATAAATTTCTTTTTCCATATTCTCTTTTTGTAATTGATACGCTCTAGTAGGTTGCTCATTAGCAGTTATAACAGGCTGCGTTGCTTGCGTTTTACAACTGCAGAGTAAAAAAAGGAAAAATAAAGTACAACAATATCGCATCATGATTGAAAATTTTAAAGGAAATAAAACAAAAAACATTTATAAGAACACACCATCAACATAAAACCAGTGCCCGTCAACTTTCTCAAAAGTGGAACGTTCATGGTGGCTATATTTTTCACCATCAGGCCCGGTAAAAAAAGCTTGAAATTCAACGATTGTAGCATCAAAAGCAATAATTTCTAACTTTTCCCATTGGTTTTCGCTAGCCCAAAGTAAAATTTCATCTTTAGAAAAAAGGCTTCTAGTACTCTCGTGTGTAGTCGCTATCAAATAGTCCGCATTTTTAACTACGTAAGCACTATACCTAGAGCGCATTAAAGCTAGAGCGGTTGGCGCGGTTTCGTAGCCTAAAATGTATTTTTCGCAACACGCTCCAAAAGCATTTCCTGAGCCGCACGGACAAGTATTATTGTGCATCCTCAGGATTGATTTTTTGAAACAACTGATTCAACAACACTTGATATTTGCTGATTTCGATTAAATCAGCATCATCTTCTGAATGATCCAAAAGTTCATCTAATGCTTCGCTCACTTCGGTCAATTTATTATTGGCTTCTCGGTTTTGTTTTTGTGCTATCAAGTCGATAATTTCTTGCACTTGTATTTTCAATTGGTCAAACGGATTCTGGCTCATATTATTCATTATTAGACGCTTGGTCTTCGTTAAACTTTTTTACAATTTCTTTTAATTTCGCTTTGCGCTCCATAGCCGCTTTCTTGGCCTTATCTTGGGCTTTGTGCAACTTGTCGTTGTGTTTCTTTATGTTTCTTTCGTTGTTTCTTCCCATTGTATGCTACGTTTTATTTCTTCAAGAGAGCGCTCAGTATAGATAAGTTTCTCAATTATTTTTTTTCTTAATTCGTCTATATCTTCATAATCAAAATACTTTGCCCAGTTGGTCAATTCGAACAAATTCCGAATTTGCTTGATTCTTTTGGTAGTCTCAAAACTGGTTCGAAGCACCGCTTTTTTATCATAATTAGGATTTTGTTTGTGCTGATAATTTACGGTTCGCTTAGCGTAATCTGCTGCAATGTAATACAGCTTTTCTTCTGCGTTATCAGGATAAAAATCCTCCCAACGCGCAAATCCAACTTTAAATTTAGAGTTTGTGGCGGGTTCCAATGGTTCCAAACGCCATTTACTATTCGCAAATCGCCCCCAATGATTGGATAAACGAAACATTCCTTCAGGAGTGTAATAATATTTACTCCCCGAGGCACTATGATATTGCAAAACCAATCCCTCAATTTGCTCCAAAGCAACTTCATAAAAAACACAAAAAGTGTTTTTAAAAGATTGTGGTGCGGGTCGAAAAACATTTTTCATAGCCACAAAGGTAAGCAGAATAACCAAAACGAATATAATAGCCATAATTATTGTGTATCTTTGCCCTTTATAAATTTGAAGTTTCAGAATCATGGAAAAAGGAATACCAAGCAAAATGCTTAAAAAAGGAGTATATACAGGAATTATAGAACAAGACGAAGACAACAACTTTTTTTGTGGTACTTATTTACTTGATTATAAAATGGCTTTACAATTTAAATTAGGCGATGTCATTACGATCAAAACCATTATCGAGAATCCAAGCGATAAAAGTTATGATAAGTATCCCAAAAAATCAAAAAACTTTGACAAGGCCAATTTGAAACCTGAACAATAAACAGTCACATAACACACAATAAATCAAAAACTTAAGTTTGTTTTTGATTTTTTTTTGGTCCTAAACTAAAAAGATAAAAAAAAGTGTACCTTTGCAAAAAATTTGTCAAAATTGAATTCTAATTCATTCCTTTAATAGTAAAAGACAATAAGTTACCTTATTTATGAAAAAAATCGTTGAATACCGCAAGCTACTAAATGTAGACAAAACTGTAGACCTTAAAGAGTTAAAAACTATTTATCGCAATGCGATGAAAGATGCGCATCCTGATAAATTTCAAGGTGATGAAGAAGGATTAAAAGCTGCTGAAGAAAACAGTAAAAAAATCATTGAAGCTTACCACTTCTTAGTAAGCATCAATCCTGAGACCATTAAACAAAATTTACCTGAATATACTGAAACTATTGCTACATCAACCATTACTGACTACAAATTTGTAGAAGGTCGTTTGATTATCAATTTCTCTAACGGAAGTGTATATGAATACATCAGCGTACCAAAAGCAACTTACGTGAAAATGGTAAATGCAGATTCACCAGGACGATTTGCAAAAAGACACATTCTTAATGCATTTACTTGGAGAAAAACCATTAATCAAGACTAATCTTGCAAAAAAATAGTTTAGAAAAGCACTCATTTTGAGTGCTTTTTTATTTATATCATAAATCTTACTTAAAAAAAGAACGGAATAACAAAATTTTAGGTGGCAATAGTGTGCGTAATTTATAAATTTAAATACTTTTGCAATCAAATCTAATAACATAACTCAAAAATGAAAAAAGTCATTTTATTATTATCTGCTTCTGTTGTATTATTTTCATGCAACAAAGATTCTTACACTATTTCTGGTACTGCAAAAGGGATCGAAAATGGAAAAACTATTATTTTAGAAAGTCAAGATGACAAATTAGGCGTGATCGCTATTGACACAGTAAAAGTTGAAAACGGAAAATTTGAAATCGAAGGTAAAGCTACTGAGCCTTCTTTCCATTTAATTACTGTTGAAGGAATTCAAGGAAAATTGCCTTTCATTTTAGAGAATGGATCTATTGAAATCGTAATCAATAAAGATACACTTCAAAAATCTAAAATTTCTGGAACCTACAATAATGACGAGTTTACTTCATTTAACGAAGAAATCAACAAAGTTCAAAAGAAATTAATTGATTTTCAAACCGCTAACACTCAAAAAATGAACGACGCTCAAGCTAAGAAAGACACTGTGGTGATCAATAGTTTGATGAAAGAATTCATGGCTATCCAACAAGAAGTAAGTACAGCGTCTAAAAACAAATATGTTTCGTATGCAGAAACACATCCAAAATCTTTCATTAGTGCTTTAATCATTCAAGGAATGTTGAATGATCCATCAACCGATGTTAAAAAAGCGGAAAAACTATTCGAAAGTTTAGAAGATGATTTGAAAAACACAAAACCTGGTAAAGCGATCAAAAATCGTTTAACTGAAATGAAAGCACCTACTGTTGGAGCAACTCCAACAGCACCAGCTACAAAATGAAGATCAGATTTTGCTGCGCCTAATCCTGAAGGCAAAGTAATTAGCTTAAAACAAAGCTTAGGTAAAGTCACTATTGTAGATTTTTGGGCCTCTTGGTGTCCACCATGTCGCAAAGAAAATCCAAATATGGTAGCTTTATACAAAGAATTACACCCTAAAGGTTTAAATATTATTGGAGTCTCTTTAGACAAATCTGCCAAAGCGTGGAAAGAAGCTATTGCTAAAGACGGCTTAACTTGGACACAGGTCTCTAATCTTAAATTCTGGGATGAACCTATTGCCAAACAATACAATGTAGAGTCGATACCTGCAACGTTTGTTTTGGATGCTTCTGGAAAAGTAGTAGCTCAAGGTTTAAGTGGCGCCGAATTAAAAGCAAAAATAATGGAGCTTTTATCCAAATAATACAAGTACAATCGTATATATAAAAAATCTCCCTAGTGGAGATTTTTTTATTTCACTCACTCCCAATACATTAAAAAATTCCCTAAAAATTATTGCATTTTTTGTTTGGAAAGCTAAAAAGTGTTCTTATATTTGCACCCGGTTAGCGCAGCGAGCAAGACTTGCTGAGAAATTGGGGAGATACTCAAGCGGCCAACGAGGGCAGACTGTAAATCTGCTGTGAAAACTTCGCAGGTTCGAATCCTGCTCTCCCCACAAAAAAAGTCCCGATGCAAATCGGGACTTTTTATTTATACAAACTTCTCGTTTATTCTAAAATAAAACTCACACTCACATTTACTACAATCGCAATTTCTCCAATGGCTAATGTTTCTCTTGGAGTAGCTTCAGCAGCATCACTCATAGTAGCCTTCATTGCATACACAGGTGTAGGTGACGGATAGTAATTTGAAGAGTTATCCGATATCGTTAACGCCTTACCCACTTTTTGTCCCAATACAGACACAAAATCATCTGCTTTGGCTTTCGCATCCTTCATGGCTAATTTTCGAGCCTCAGCTTGATATTGTGCCAATTTTGAAGATTGAAACGTAACGCCATCAATTCGGTTAACTCCAGCATCTACCAATCCTTCCATTAAACTATCATACTTAGTCAAATCTTTCAACAAAATCTCGATCGTTTGACTTGCATTATAGAAACGCTTTTTAGATTCATATTCGTATTGTGGGTTTAGAGCAACACGACGAGTTTTATAATCTTCTGTTGGTAAATTTATTTTTTTTATAAACTTTAAAACAGCTTCAACTTTTAGGTCATTCTCTTTCTTAACATCTTTGGCGTTGGCTCCTTTGGTTTCAACAGTTATTACAATAGCTGCTTGGTCTGGAGTTACCTTTACTTTTCCTTCTCCGCTTACACTAATTTGTGGGACAGGTTTTGTTTCTTGAGCTTGAACAAATAATGTTGAAGTGATCAACAATAAGGCTAGTAGTTTTTTCATACAGTTTATTTTTAAATGATTTTATTACAAAACGAAAGCAAAAGTAATGCCATTATAATTTTCCTCTTTTTTCCAAAACAAATAAAAGCACAATAGGAATCGCTAAAAGCAAGACCATCAACGAATGTTCAACTAACAATTGTGGTTCTTTTACCAAAGTAATTACATAACCACCAACAGCCCCACCAAAATGTGCGGTGTGACCAATATTGTCGTTTTGCGCTTTCATACCATAAATAGAATACAAAAGATAAAGTATCCCAAATAAATAAGCTGGGATCGGGATTACGAAAAATAAACCCAACATCATATCGGGTTGCAATAAAATAGCGGAATACAAAACCCCTGTAACAGCCCCTGACGCTCCTACAGCCCTATAACTATAATCGTTTTTGTGAAAAGACATCGTGAGCAAACTTCCAAACACTAAACTCCCAAAATATACTAGGACAAACGAAAAATTCCCCATAAACCCAAGCACAACTGGCGCAAAAAAATACAGTGTCAACATATTAAAAAGCAAGTGAGACATATCCACATGCAAAAAACCTGAAGTCAGCATTCTTATTTGCTCACCAGCACGAATACTTCCTACGTGAAATTCATATTTTCTAAAGAAATAAGTATCGTTCCAACCTTTGTAACTTACTACAACATTGGCCAAAATTAGGCCCAATAAAATCATGTTCATAAAAAATGCATTTAGTTATTGGTAAAGATAGTAATCTTACATTTTTTAACCCTCGTTGGCTTAACTTATATTATTTCCTTTTTTGAGCTATATTTGCATAAAAAAAATACATGCAACTTCTTGTTTACATCCTAGTTTTCCCATTCCTATGGATGATTTCGATACTTCCTTTTCGCGTTTTCTATTGGTTCTCGGATCTTATTTATTTGATAGTGTATCGAGTAGTAGGTTACCGCAAACAAACGGTGCGTGACAATATTGCTTTGGCACTTCCACACTTGACCACAACCGAACGATTAGCTATTGAAAAGAAGTTTTTTAGACACATGTGCGATATGTTTTTAGAAATGATCAAAACTTTGAGCATTTCACATAAAGAAATGGACAAGCGTTTCAAAATCACCAATATTGAATTGGTAAAAGAATTTGAAAACAAAGGCAAAAGCACCATTTTAATGACCTCTCACTATGCCAGCTGGGAATGGCTCATGACACTGAACAACCAAACCAAATTTTACGGAGTTGGGGTGTATAAAAAAATCGCTAACAAATACTTTGATCAATTGGTGCGGGACATCCGTTCACGATTTAATGCAGAATTGGTGGAAACGACCAAAGCCATTCCGTTAATGCGAGACAATGAAAAAACTGGCAAACTATTCATGTATGGCTTAGTGAGTGATCAATCACCAAAACTTGATAGAGCCTTCCATTGGCATAAATTTATGGGAATTGAAGTACCTGTTCATACAGGTGCCGAAATGCTAGCAAAACGATATGATTTTAATGTTCTTTTTGTAGATGTAAAAAAAGTAAAAAGAGGGTATTACGAAGCTACTTTCGTAAATATTTCCGAAGATCCAACCAGCATTCCGAACTTTGAAATGACAGAGCGTTATTTAAAACTAGTCGAAAAACAAATCCTAGATGCACCTGAATATTATTTGTGGACACATAAAAGATGGAAACACAAACGTTAATCCATAAAAAAACTCATTACGAACTGTAATGAGTTTTTTTTTATGGAAATTTAATACCTACTTAGCAAACCATTGTTCAACTAATTTGTTTTCGAATGAAGTAGCCTTTTGATGCAAAAACTCATTGGTTTCGGCATTATATTGATATTCTTTGGCCCATTCTTTATGATTTTCAGCTAAAGATTGAATAGCATTACAAACGTATTCTATTTCAGCTGAAGTTGTAGTCGGATGAATAGACATTCTGATCCAACCTGGTTTACGGATTAAATCTCCTAAACTAATTTCATTAACCAACTTATGAGACGTTTCTTGATCTACGTGTAGCAAAAAGTGACCGTAAGTTCCTGCGCAACTACATCCTCCTCTTGTTTGGATTCCGAAACGATCGTTGAGTAGTTTCACTCCTAAATTAAAATGCAAATCGTCTATAAAAAACGAAATCACACCCAATCGCTCTTGATGTTGTCCAGCTAAAATTTTAATATTTGGAACATTTTGTAATGAATCAAAAACATAGTCCACAATTTCGTGTTCGCGTTTCAAAATATTGTCAATACCCATTTCGTCTTTCAACTGAATAGCCAAAGCTGTTTTTATCACTTGCAAGAAGCCTGGTGTTCCTCCATCTTCCCTGTCTTCAATATTGTCAATATATTTATGTTCACCCCAAGGATTTGTCCACGATACGGTTCCACCACCCGGACAATCCGGCACCATATTGTTGTACAATTTTTTATTAAAAACCAATACTCCTGAGGTACCTGGCCCACCTAAAAATTTGTGTGGAGAAAAGAAAATAGCGTCCAAATACGCCTCTTCATCTTCAGGATGCATATCGATGGAAACGTAGGGACCTGAGCAAGCAAAATCCACAAAACATACCCCATTATGCTGATGCATCATTTTGGCAGCCTCGTGATATGGTGTGCGAATACCTGTAACATTAGAACAAGAAGTGATGGAAGCAATTTTTAATGTTCGCTCTTTATATTTTTCAAGTAATACTTTTAGATTTTCTAATGAAAAAAGTCCGTCTTCTGTAGAAGGAATCACTTCAACATCGGCAATGGTTTCTAACCAAGACGTTTGATTGGAATGGTGCTCCATATGAGAAATAAAAACTACTGGTTTTTTCTCGGCTGGAATAGCTACAAAATCTTTTAAATTTTCAGGAACTTTGATCCCTAAGATACGTTGAAATTTATTCACAACACCTGTCATTCCTGTTCCATCTGTGATTAAAACATCATTTTGATTGGCATTAACGTGTTGCTTTATGATATTTCTAGCGTGATGATACGCCTTGGTCATAGCTGTTCCAGAAACGGTAGTTTCCGTATGTGTATTAGCGACAAAAGGTCCGAAGGCATTCATCAATTTTTCTTCGATGGGGCGATATAATCTGCCGCTTGCTGTCCAATCGGTGTAGATTATTTTTTTTCGTCCAAAAGGTGATTCAAATTCTTGCTCAATTCCGATGATGTTTTTGCGAAATTGCTGAAAATATTGTTCTAATTGGGTCTCTTTTAAACTAGTTGTCATTATTTGTGTCATTTGCCTACAAATATATTGTATTTGATTGAAAACGTAGGATTGATTTTGGTTTTAACATTAATAAAAAACCTTTTCAATACTGCTACTGAAAAGGTTTTTCTTGATTTATAATGCTAAAAAATGAAACCAAAAAAGCCAATTGTGACTCTTTTACCCCCGATAGGAGCGGCATCCTTTGTTTTTTTCTTTAAAAAAACAAAGATATAGCGGATAGCGGGAATCCTGTTTCCTGATTAGCCTTTGTTTCGGTCCTAAAAACTAAACTTGTGTTTTAGATTCCAGCGACTGCTTTGATTTCGTCAATGATTCGCAACGCTAAATCGTCGGCCAATTGTTGTGTAGCAGCTTCGGTATAAATACGGATAATCGGTTCTGTATTTGATTTTCTTAGGTGCACCCAATTTTCGGCAAAATCTATTTTCACTCCATCAATGGTCGTGATGTTTTCTGATTTATACTTATCGGTCATCGCTACCAAAATCGCATCCACATCAATTTGAGGCGTTAATTCGATTTTGTTTTTACTCATATAATATTCTGGATACGAAGCACGCAACTCAGATACTTTCATTTTTTTATTGGCCAAATGCGTCAAAAATAAAGCCACACCCACCAAGCTATCGCGTCCGTAATGCAATTCAGGATAGATGATTCCACCATTGCCCTCTCCTCCGATGATAGCGTTATTTTTTTTCATTAATTCCACTACATTTACCTCGCCTACTGCACTCGCTTCGTAGCTGCCGCCGTGAGCAACAGTTACGTCTCGCAACGCTCTTGAAGAAGACATATTCGAAACCGTGTTACCCGGAGTTTTGCTCAACACATAATCCGCACAAGCAACTAAAGTATACTCTTCGCCAAACATTTCGCCATCCTCAGAAATGAAAGCCAAACGATCAACATCTGGGTCTACGACGATTCCTAAATGCGCTTTCTCTTCGACTACTAAAGCTGAAATATCCGTTAAATGCTCTTTTAAAGGTTCTGGATTGTGTGGGAAATGACCATTCGGTTCGCAGTACAATTTTACGACTTCAACCCCCATTTGCTCTAATAATTTTGGAATGATGATTCCGCCAGATGAATTTACTCCATCGACTACCACTTTGAAGTTGGCAGCTTTTACTGCTTCAATATCGACTAATGGCAAATTCAATACTTCATCGATATGAATATCCATATAAGCGTCATTGATGGTGATTTCGCCCAAATTATCCACGTCAGAAAAATCGAAAGCTTCCGCTTCGGCAATGGCTAATATTTTTTCACCATCGGCACCACTTAAGAATTCTCCTTTTTCGTTAAGAAGCTTCAAAGCATTCCATTGTTTTGGATTATGAGAAGCAGTCAAAATAATTCCACCATCGGCTTTTTCCATAGGAACTGCTACTTCAACGGTTGGTGTCGTGGACAATCCTAAGTCGATTACATCAATGCCTAAACCTAATAAAGTATTCACCACTAAATTGTGAATCATAGGTCCAGAAATACGAGCATCTCTACCAATTACAACGGTATTTTTTTCTTTATTGCTATGTTTTTTTAACCAAGTTCCGTAGGCCGAAGCAAATTTTACTGCATCTACAGGAGTTAAATTGTCACCCACTTTTCCTCCAATGGTTCCTCGGATACCTGATATTGATTTGATTAATGTCATTTTATTTCAATTTGGTTATAGCTACAAATATAAAAAAGTTGGATGGGCTAATAGTCTTTCCAACGAAAAGTTTTTAGTTAAGGAAAATGAGGCTTCTATTGTGAGGCTTTTTAAAGTTTGTATCTTTGAAAATAGTCAAAGCAAAACAATGAACTTTCTCGCGCACATTTTTCTTTCGGGTGATGATGAATTACTCAAAATAGGCAATTTTATGGCCGATGGCATTCGTGGAAAACAGTACGAGCACTTCCCTTTGTCCATACAAAAAGGCATTCGTTTGCATCGCTTTATTGATACTTACACGGATGCGCATCCCGTATTTAGACAAAGTACACAAAGACTGCACTCCAAATACCATCACTATGCTGGAGTGATTGTTGATTTATTTTACGACCATTTTTTAGCCAAAAATTGGAATACTTATTCTGATGAAAATCTAGAGGAGTATACCGAAACTTTTTATCAATCGTTAAGAGACAATTATGATGTGCTATCAGAAAGAACCAAAGGAATGATGCCTTACCTAATAGAGCACAATTGGTTATTGAGTTATCAAACAGTAGAAGGGATTGGTCGGATTTTGACACAAATGGATAATAGAACCAAAAACGCATCCAAAATGAGGTTTTCCTCGAATGAATTGGTTGAATTTTATTCCGAATTTGAAGAAGAGTTCACTATTTTTTTCAAAGATTTACAAGAACAAGTTACCCTAAAAATGCAACAACTATGAAATTGCCATTAACAACAGGTTTTTTGAAAACAAACACCGATAAATACAAGGCGATACCATATATGACAACTAATAAATAACTTTTATATATATGAAAATTTTTCAATTTCTTTTTCTTTCTATTCTCTGTAGTTTTTTGAGTGAAAATGTCGATGCGCAAACTGGATTAATCGCTGAAAAAGCTATGGTGGTGTCTGCACGAGAAGAAGCTTCTAAAATAGGGGTAGAAATTATGCAAAAAGGCGGCAATGCTTTTGATGCTATGGTGGCTACCGAATTGGCTTTGGCAGTTGCTTATCCGTATGCAGGCAATTTAGGCGGTGGAGGATTTATGGTGTATCGCAAAGCCAATGGCGAAATTGGTTCTTTAGATTACAGAGAAAAAGCACCTTTGGCAGCCCATAAAACGATGTTTTTGGATAAAGAAGGTAACGTCATCAAAGGAAAAAGTACCGAATCACCTTTGGCCATTGGTGTACCCGGAACCATCGCTGGTGTTTTTGCTGTTCATAAAAAACTGGGAAGTCTGCCTATGTCCGAAATACTAAAACCTGTAATTGCTTTGGCAGAAAAAGGGGTTGTAGTTACGCGCAAACAAGAGCGCCGATTAAATGATTATCGAGAAGAAATAATAAAAGTAAATGGGACAAACACCTTATTCGCACAACCTTTTAAAGAAAAAGATACCATAAGATATCCCGCTCTAGCCGCAACGCTAAAGCGAATCGCAAAAAATGGTCGCGATGAATTTTACAAAGGACAAACGGCTAAAACGTTAGTGCAGTACCTACAACAAAAAGGAGGCATCATCACAATGAAGGATTTAAAACAATACGAAGCCAAATGGCGCACTCCGTTGTCGTTTCAATACAAAGATTTAAAAATCATCTCTATGCCTCCACCAAGTAGCGGTGGTATTTGTTTGGCTGAAATTTTTAAAATGATTGCTCCCTTTGATTTATCTAAAATGAGACATAATTCAACAGAGTCCATACAAGTAATTGTAGAAGCGGAACGCAGGGCTTATGCCGATAGAAGTCACTATCTTGGCGACCCCGATTTTGTTAAAATCCCAATTAAAGCATTGCTAGCAGATGACTATTTACAGCAACGTATGAGTAGTTTTAGTTTCGAAAAAGCCACCTTGTCCTCAGAAATCAAAGAAGGAAAAGTGAACTATAACGAAAGTACAGAAACCACTCATTATTCAATAGTAGATGCCGCTGGAAATGCGGTGGCTGCTACCACAACCTTAAATGATGGCTATGGTTCCAAATACTATTGCGATGCTTTAGGTTTTTTCCTCAATAACGAAATGGATGATTTTAGTGCCAAACCAGGAACACCAAATATGTTTGGTTTAATTGGAAACGAAGCCAACAGTATTGCTCCAGGAAAACGAATGTTAAGTTCTATGACTCCAACTATCGTTGAAAAAAACGGGCAATTATTTATGGTAGTAGGTTCGCCGGGTGGTTCTACTATTATTACGTCAGTTTTACAAACGATTCTTAATGTTTACGAATACAAAATGAATATGCAACAAGCTGTAAATGCGCCTCGTTTTCATCATCAGTGGTTGCCTGATTTGATTACGTTTGAACCAAAAACATTCGACACAACTACTTTTGAAAAACTAAAAACAAAAGGCTATATCATCAACGAAAAAACGACTCCTGTCATTGGCAAAGTCGATGCTATTTTGGTTTTACCTAATAAAAAACTTGAAGGTGGAGCTGATTTTAGAGGTGACGATACAGCGGTTGGCTTTTAATTATGGATTTCATTACAGCCTTAGAAAAAGAATTTATAGCGCAGGCGAATACAGCACAAAGTAGTGCTATGGAAGCGTATATGAAAAATCATTTTCCGTTTTTTGGTATTCCAATGCCACAACGAAGAGCAATTTTAAAGTCAGTTAGTGCCAAATATTCAGATGATATAAAAGCAAATGCGCGAACGCTGGCGCTACAACTTTATGAAAGACCGCAAAGAGAATTTCATTATTGCGCAATTGAACTTTTAATTCAGAATTGTAGCAAAAAACAAGTTATAAATGACATTCAGTTGATAGAACAACTACTACTCACCTACTCTTGGTGGGATACTGTCGATACGATTAGTAAATATTTATTAGGACGCTATTTGGCTCAATTTCCTGAGCAAACAAATATGGTAATCGAAAAATTTTCTAATGCTTCAAATATCTGGTTGAACAGAAGTACACTTTTATTTCAATTAGACTATAAAAAGAATACCAATTTTACTATCTTAGAAGCTGTTTGTGAACACTTTAAAGTAAGTAATGAGTTTTTTATTCAAAAAGCAATAGGCTGGGCATTAAGAGAATACAGTAAAATCAATCCTATAGCTGTCCAGAACTATGTTACAAGTACCAATTTAAAACCATTAAGCAAAAAAGAAGCTTTGCGAATTATAGAAAAACAATAATTATGACTATTAAACTCTTTTTTTTTACTGTAGTTGATCGCCTTGAATCACTGATTGCTTGGAGTCAAAGTAAAATAACCAACAAGCAGTTTATTTTTTTATCTAGTGTTTTAGTGGGTATTTCGGCTGGAATAGCTGTTATTTTACTTAAATATTTTGCGCATTCTGTATTTACTTTTGCCAATTACATCAATGGTATTTTACAACTCAATTTTATCAATAGTATATTACCCATTATAGGAATTCTACTAACCGTTTTAGTGGTCGACAAACTATTGGGAGGCTCGATCGAAAAAGGAACTTCTCAAATATTATTTGCGGTAGCCAAAAAAGCCAGTATAATTCCCAAAAAACAAATGTATGCTCAAATAGCCACGAGTTCCTTAACTGTTGGTCTAGGAGGTTCGGCAGGGTTAGAAAGTCCAATTGTAATTACGGGAGCCGCTTTTGGCTCTAACTATGCTCAAAAATACAAATTGAGCTATAAAGATCGCACCTTACTTATTGGTTGTGGTGTAGCCGCCGGAATAGCTGCCGCCTTTAATGCTCCCATAGCAGGTGTATTGTTTGCTGTTGAAGTATTATTGGTTGACGCCAGTATTGCTGCCTTTACTCCCATCATGATAGCAGCAGCAACGGGGGCCATGGTATCAATGGTGGCACTTGACGAAAGTATTCTGTTGTCATTTAATAAACAAGAACATTTTACGCACATTAATATCTTTTATTATATTTTACTAGGGCTTTTTACAGGCTTAATTAGTGTCTATTATTCCCGAAATTTTCAGAAAATAGAACGTCTTTTTCATGTTTCAAAACTTTCCATTTATAAAAAAGCATTCATTGGTTCCAGTATTTTGGGTGGCTTGATTTTTATTTTCCCTACGCTTTTTGGTGAAGGTTATGAAAGTATTCGGGTGCTTTCTCAAAATGACCCAGGAAGAATTTTAGAACATACCTTATTTAAAGATTTTAGAAATAACAATTGGGTTTTATTATTATTTATTGGCGCTAGTATGATGCTCAAAGTCTTTGCCACTGGATTAACATTAGGCTCTGGAGGTAATGGAGGGAACTTTGCCCCTTCGCTTTTTCTAGGATCCTATATTGGTTTTTTCTTTTCGACCCTTTTAAATCAAATTGGATTGACTAAACTGCCGGTGAGTAATTTTACAATTGTTGGAATGGCAGGCATACTAAGCGGTTTGTTTCATGCCCCGCTAACTGCTATATTTTTGATTGCCGAGATTACTGGCGGCTATGGATTAATGATTCCGTTAATGATCGTGGCTTCTACCAGCTATGCGGTTTCAAAACGTTTTGAAAAACACTCCATGGATGTAAAAAGCTTAGTTAAAAAAGGAAATGCCTTTACTAGTAACAAAGACACCAATGTCCTGTCCATACTTGAAACCAAAAGCATCATTTCAACCGACTATTTAACCCTATTCCCAGAGGATAAATTAGATCGCTTGGTAGATTTGATTTCTAATTCAGATCAGGTGATTTTTCCAGTAGTCAATACTAAAAATGAGTTGGTTGGTATTGTTCAATTTCATGATGTCCGAGAAATTATTTTCAATCCGTACAGAGTAAAATATACCACGATAAAAGAAATCATGACGCAACCTCTTGCTACAATTTCACCCACAGACCAAATGGAAAGCGTTATGAATAAATTTGATCAAACCAAAAAAGCTTTTCTTCCTGTAGTACAATTTGGACAATATTATGGCTTTATCTCAAAATCCATTGCATTAGAAGCCTACAGAAGTAAATTAAAAGCCATGACCATAGATTAATTTTTTTTTTTTGTAACAAAATCAAAATCAAGCCTACTAACAACTAAAATTCAAACCATTAAAACTATACACTTATGAAAACCTTAAAATTAACTGCATTAGCATTGTTCCTTTTAACAAGTGGCACTTCACTAATCGCTCAAACTGCAGATGAAATTGTTTCTAAATACATTACTACTATCGGTGGTGCCGAAAAGCTAAAAGCACTAAAAGGTGTCAAAATGGAAATAGCTGCTAACGCACAAGGAATGGAAATTCCGGTAGAACTTGTTCAAGAAGCTGGAGGAAAAATGTATTTAAAATTCAATCTTCAAGGGAAAGAAATTACTCAAATTGCTTCGGATGGAGAAAATGTTTGGAGTACCAATTTTATGACCATGAAAGCTGAAAAAGCAGATGCAGAAACCACCGCTAATACAAAATTAAGCAATGGCGATTTTCCGGATCCTTTTTTGGATTACAAATCTAAAGGATATACTGTAGAATTAATGGGTAAAGAGACCAAAGAAGGAACAGAATGCTTCAAAATCAAATTTACCAAAAAACCAATTATGGTAGATGGCGTTAAAACAGACGATGTAACTTACTACTATTTTGATACCGATAATAATTTACCTATCGCTACCGAAACTGAAATTAAACAAGGTCCTGCAAAAGGTCAAAAATCAATTTCGACCATGAGCGACTATCAAGAAGTGGATGGCATTTACTTTCCTTTTGCAATGAACCAAGGTGGCCAAACTATGACCGTTAAAAAAGTGATTTTAAACCCTTCAGTTGATGCAAAAGCATATGCTTTCCCAGCGCAATAAACTAAAAAATACTAACCCAGAGTCCTTATTGTTTGATAAGGACTTTTTTTAACTTTTAACTTTATGAAAAAAACCACCCTTTGGCTTGCTTGCATAGGAATACTATCAGCGAGCAGTGTACTAGCACAAGATAAAATAGTACTTAAAGGTAAAGAATTGTTTGGCGACATGCAGGCCAGACACCTTGGACCTGCTTTAATGAGCGGAAGAATTACAGATATAGAAATGCATCCAACAAACAATAAAATTGTTTTTGCAGGAACAGCCGGTGGTGGTGTTTGGAAAAGTAACGATGGGGGTGCTTCGTTTAATTCGGTATTCGATGATCACATTCAATCCATAGGATGTGTGGCTATTGATCCTTCAAAACCTGACCAAAACATTTGGGTCGGAACTGGAGAAACGTGGACTAGAAATAGTGTTTCTATGGGAGATGGGATATACAAATCTACCGATGGCGGACAAAACTGGAAAAATATGGGCTTGCCAAAATCAGACCGTATTAGTTCCATCATTGTAGATCCAAAGAACAGCGATATTGTTTGGGCTGGTGTTCTTGGCGCATTATGGGGTGATAGTGATGAAAGAGGTATTTACAAAACAACTGATGGTGGAACTACTTGGAATAAAGTGTTTTTTGTAGACAACAAAACAGGCTGCTCCGACTTGATTATTGACCCTAAAAATAGCAATATTATGTATGCTTCTTTTTGGGAATTCCGAAGAACGGGTTGGTCATTCAGCTCAGGAGGCACTAAATCTGCTTTGTACAAAACAACCGATGGCGGTAAAACTTGGAACAAAATTCACAACGGATTCCCTACTGGACAATTAGGTCGAATAGCTATTGCTGTAGCTCCTTCAAATTCCAACATTTTATATTCCGTTTTAGAAACCGAAAAAGCGGAATTGAACGGATTGTATCGTTCTGATGACGCTGGAGCTAGCTGGAAACACTTGAATAGTGATTTTGGATTGGTTGTACGTCCTTTTTACTTTTCAAGAATTACCATTGATCCAAAAAACGCAGATATCGTAGTGAAAGGCGGATTAAATGGTTCTATTAGTAGAGATGGTGGAAAAACCTTTAAAAATCTTGGCTACATGCACTCTGATATTCACGATATTACTTTTGACAATAATGACAGTAACAGAATGTATTGTGCTACTGACGGTGGTGTATACAGAAGCTGGGATGGCGGAAACACTATGGAAATGGTCAGCAATTTACCTGTGTCACAGTTTTACCATGTTAGTATTGATGACAAAGAACCATTCAACGTTTATGGAGGTTTACAAGACAATGGTTCTTGGTATGGTCCGTCAAAAAGTCCCGGAGGAATAGAGTCTAGAGACTGGACAAGAATTGGTCAAGGTGATGGCTTTAGGGTGATCAAACATCCAACAAAGAACATTATTTACAGCGAAATGCAAGGAGCTGAAAATGTTTGGCGTTACAACACAGATACACAAGAATTAATTACAATTCAACCTTTGGCAGTAAAAGGCGATCCAAAATTGCGTTTCAATTGGAATGCACCAATGGAAATTAGTAAAAAACAACCCGATCGTTTTTATATGGGAAGTCAATACGTTCACAAATCAGAAGATATGGGGCTTACATGGACCAAAATCTCTCCGGATTTAACCACCAAAGATCCATTAAAAATGGACACTACAAAATCAGGTGGATTATCTGTTGACAATTCTGGTGCAGAACAACATTGTACCATTTTTACCATCGCAGAATCTCCTCTGAACGAAAAAGTAATTTGGGCAGGAACCGATGATGGTAATGTACAAGTAACAAAAGATGGTGGAAAAACATGGACCAATGTAGTGGCTAATATCACTGGACTTCCAAAAAACACTTGGTGCTACCACATTGAAGCTAGTACGTTTGGTGAAGGAAACGCTTATGCTGTTTTTGAAGGCCATGCCAAGAATGATTACACACCTTACGCCTACAAAACAACTGACTTTGGTAAAACTTGGAAATCCATCATTACGCCTGATATCGATGGTTTTGTGCGTAACATTCAAGAAGATTTTACCAATGAAAACTTATTGTTTTTAGGAACCGAAAAAGGATTGTATATCACAATTGATGGAGGAGCTAACTGGTCTCATTTTACTAACAAAATGCCATCAGTTGCAGTACATTATATGGAATTGAGTACCAAAACTAATTCGTTGGTTATGGCAACACATGGACGTGGTGTTATTGTATTAGATGATATTACGCCATTGCGCCAAATTACACAAGACATTCTGGCTAAAGACGTTCATTTCTTTACATTGAAACCTGCTGTTATCGAAGAACAATCAAGCTTTGGTTCTACGGCTACAGAATTGGAATTTGTGGGCAGTAATCCATACACAAGTGCACAGATTATCTACTACCTGAAAAAGAGACATACTTTAGGAAAAATGGACCTTGAAATTCAAGACGAACAAGGCAATAAAATTATTAGTTTGCCTGCTGGTAAACAAAAAGGGATTAATGTAGTAACTTGGGATTACAACATGAAAAACCCAAAAATTGCTGCTGCCAAAACCTTATCCTTTGCAGGATTTACTTCACCACGCGTTCAAGAAGGAAATTACAAGGTAGTATTAACAAAAGGAAAAGAAACCTTTACGCATGCTTTTAAGGTATTGAATGACCCAAAAAGTAGTATTTCATTATCCGATAGAGCCAAACAAAAAGAAACTACACGAGAGTTGTTCAACAAAAATGAAGAACTAGCTTACGCAGTGTATGAAATTGATGAAACCGTTAAATTACTAGATCAATTGATCGCTAAAAATAAAGGTTTTGCAAAAAGTGGTACAAAAATCAAAAACGATTTTGAGACTGTAAAAGCTAAAATGGTAGTTACTACTGGTGATGGCTACGTAGCTTCGGCAGAACCACAATTGAGAGAAAAATTAGGTGCGCTTTATGCTTCTATCGCTGGGAATTTCACGGCTCCTTCGCCCTCTCAATTAGAGAATAAAGAAGCTATCCTACAACGTTTTGATAATGAAATGAAAGAATTTAAAACTATCAAAACTAAAAACGAAGCCACTTATTTGAAACAAGCCAAAGAACAAAATATTCCATTTTCTCTAAAAACGTATGCAGAGTTTGTAGCAGAATAATTAAATTTTCAAAACCAAATCAGTAAAAACGCTAACTTCGGTTAGCGTTTTTTTTATTATCGGATATGTAAATATTTTTATTTATCCGATATTAGTTGTACTTTTGTGAGGTTATGTGGAAAATAGATTTAGGATATCGCGAAGAATTTCAATCAACTTTTGAAAGATTGTACCAAAAAAAGCAAGATTTGCAAAATAGCAGACCCTTGCCTACTATCGCTTTGAATAAAATCAAAGAAAGTTTATCTATAGAATGGACCTACAATTCCAATAGTATAGAAGGAAACACCTTAACACTTAGAGAAACACAAATGGTCTTGCAAGAAGGAATTACTATTAAAGGGATTTCCTTGAGAGAACATTTTGAAGCACACAACCACGATAAAGCCATTGATTACCTTTTTTCGATAATCAATGATAACTATGTATTACGAAGTATTGATATATTATCGTTACACGGTTTGGTATTACGCTCGATTGAAGATGATTTCGCAGGCAGATTACGTAATGGAGGTGTTCGTATCTCTGGGGCTAATTTTGTTCCTCCTAATGCAAACAAAGTTTCTGATTTACTAGATGAATTGATTGACTTCATTAACACCAACCCTTTAAATCTCAACGATATTGAGTTGGCAACTATCTTTCATCACAAATTAGTTTGGATTCATCCTTTTTTTGATGGCAATGGAAGAACCGTTCGTTTGAGTATGAATTTGCTATTGATGCGATGTGGTTTTCCACCAGCTATTATCCTCAAAAACGATAGAAAAAAATACTATGAAGCCCTCAATCAAGCCAACAATGGTAACTATCAAAAACTAATACTTTTGATGAGTCAAGCATTGGAACGAAGTTTGAATATTTACCTTAATGCTATGCCTGATAGCAACAACGACTTTCAGACAATAGCTACTATTATTAGTGAACCAAGCAGCCCTTACGGACAAGAATATGTTAGTTTATTAGCTCGAACGGGAAAAATAGACGCCTACAAAGAAGGACGAAATTGGTATACCACCAAAGAGGCCATTGAAGCCTATATCAGCTCCAGAAAAAGAAAGCGCTAACCCAAAAAGTTGGCGCTTTCTTAAGAAAAACTTTCTAAAATATTACTTAAAAAGTTATATTGCATAAAATTATTCTAATCATTATTCGTGTTATATGTTAATAAAAGCAATCATTATTGATGATGATTATAAATCCAGAGAGCTAATTCATAGTTTTTGCAAAATCTATAGCGATAATAAAATACAGATATTAGACTTATGCCATTCTGTTGACGCTGCAATTCTTTCTATCGAAAAACACCAACCTGATTTAGTTTTTTTAGATATTGATATGCCAGAAAAAAATGGCTTTGAATTATTGAATCATTTTACAATAGTACCTTTTGAAATTGTTTTTGTGACGGGTCACGACAATCAGTATACAAGAGCCATTGAAATCAGCGCACTAAATTATTTAATGAAACCTATTAATCCTCTAAATATTAAATCAATTGTAGAATACTTTGAAAAGAAAGTAGCCTTAGAAAATAGCATTAATCAATTAGCCATCTTAAAAAACAATTTGAAGGGTGAAAGAACAACATTAGTCATTCCTGACAAAGATGGTTTTAAAGTTTTGACTGTTACTGATATCATCAGTTGCGAAACTGGAAATGGCACAGGTAAATGCAAAATTGAAACAACCAAAGGAAATATTATTATTTCAAAGCCAATAAATAAAATGATTCAATTACTACCTGCATCCATTTTCTTGAGTGTAAGCAGTAGTGCCATAATCAATAAAAAAATGGTGGAATCCTTTAATGGTAAAGATTTTAATTTAAAAATGAATAATGGCCGTATCATTAAAGTTTCCGATAGAAAATTCAAAAAAAAAGAATTAATTGATGCACTTTCAAACTAAAATTTTATCTCTCTTTTTATTTTTTTTAATATTTCCTTTTTTTGCTCAATTCAAGCCTTCAAAAAACTACACCACAGCTGATGGTTTGCCCAACAATGCTGTTAGGTCTCTATATTTAGATAAAAACCAAGACTTATGGATTGGCACGGAGAACGGAATTTCAAAATTAGAAAATGGAGCATTTACTAATCTAGTACTTCCAAAAAACTACACAAACAATAGTTGTTGGGACATTACACAGGACAAAAGTGGAGCAATGTGGTTTGCTAGCTATGGTGGTGGAGTCTATAAATTTGACGGTAAAAATTTTAGGTTATTTAATAAAAAAAATGGATTGCCTGTGGATAGATGTCGCAAAATATTGGCATATAAAAACAATATTTTTGTAGGCACAGAATTGGGTGTGGTTATAATCGATATTCACACCAATAGACTTAGTGTTCCAAAAGGGATAAAACCCCATTTTGGTGTATTCTTGGTTTCCGATTTTTTTATTTATCACAATGAAGTTTATTTTTCAACGATAAACGAAGGCCTCTTTAAGATTGCTTACAAAAACAACATTCCCGTTATCGAACCTATTCATGAATTTCAATTTACCTATAGTTTAGGATTTTATGATAATACCCTATTTAGCGGAAATAAAGGATTTATCGACAGTTTTAATATTCAAGAATTAATTAAAGGAAAAGCTACTTCCAAAAAAATTGGAAAAACCATCGTTTGGGATTTTGCAAAAGACAAAAAAAATAACCTTTACATAGCTGCTTGGGGTGTTTTTGATTTGAGTGGCGGACTTTACTCGATTACCAATAATCAAATATCCAATATTTCAACACAATACGGAATTGAATCCAAAAACTTGTTGAATGTGGTTTATAGTTCCAAAAAAGACATTCTTTACGTTGGCTCAAAGGACCAAGGGATTTACGAAATTCAATTGGACAAAACCATTGATTATAATCCATTTAACAACAAAGCAATTGTAGATTTTGAAACTTTAGGCGCTAAAAAATTAGTACTTCATCAAGATGGAATTGCATTTTTGAATCCTGATAATTCTATTTCAAGAACAATTTCTTTAACTGATTTCAAAAAGTTTGAATTACAATTTATAAAAAAATCAAAACTAAAGCTCCCTAGACACGAAGATGGATTTTATGAACTAAATTATAAGATTCCAGCACCTGAAATCGAGTTTTATGAAATTCTAAAACATCAAAAGTCTTTCTGGATTAGTAGCAATATAGGTGTTTTCGAAATGAATTTTGAAGGTAAAATCGTTAATTACATTCCCATACACAGTTATAAAATCGGATTTACCACTGATGATAAATTCATAGAAACTATTCCTTATGCAGGTACTCGCGTTTATGAAGATGTGTATCGAATGAAAGCGAAACACTTTTCAGAATTTGATAAAAAAACTCCTGTAGACATTGTTGGAATTTTAAATACTAACAACAAAACCTATTTAATATCGGTATTTCAAGGATTATTTGTTCATCAAAAACAGAAATTCCAATCGTTACTACACGACAAGCTTTGGAAAGAAAATAAGCTTAAATTCATAACCAAAAACCAAAAAGGCAACCTTATCATTGCTTCAGAATTTGGAACTGTTACCATAATTGATGATTCCAATTCCTTTCGAATACTAAAAACCATTCCGAAAAACCAGATTATTGGCAATACCACCACCTTTCTTGAAAGTTACAAGGATTTCATTTTTATTGGTACCGAAAAAGGCATCAACATCTATCACGACGGAATCGTTCAATTATTTGATAAAGAGCAAGGATTAAAAGATTGTGTTATTACCAGTTCACACATTTGGCAGGACCAATTATTTCTTGGTACCAAAAAAGGTTTTTACACTTTGAACTTAGACAAACTTACAACGAAAAAAAACACCGTTTCTTCTATCGAAATCCGAGCCATTGCCATCAATTCGATTCCTATACATCAAACTAAATACAAATGGTTTTCCTATGATTCTGACCAATTAATTTGTGATTATTAACACAACACCTTCGCTTTAGATTTTATACCAAAAGGGCATCTGTTTCCCAACAAACTAAAATTCAGATACCGATTAAACAAAACAAATCGTTGGAGTCCATATTCCGATAAACCTTTTGTTTATTTGTCCTATTTGCCCAATGACACCTATCATTTAGAAATTGAAGCTTTAGATTTGAATGCAGGAAAAACGACTCGTTTCGATGTTTTAAAAATCAAAATTCAACCTCCTTTTTGGAAAACAGGGTGGTTTTATTCTTTAGTTGGAATCCTATTGATTTTTAGTGCTACTTTTATAATTCTAAGAATAAAAAAGCGAACCAAACAAAAAGCCGAGACCGAAAATCAAATTGCTAAAGCAAAACTAGAAGCCTTATTGAGCCAAATGAATCCGCATTTTACATTCAATGCTTTAAACACAATTCAGAGTTTTGTTTTTAATAAAGATGCTCATAATTCAGCTATTTATATTAGTGAAGTCGCAAGTTTGATGCGACAAACATTGGACAATTCGGCTAAACAAACCATCACAATCGAGGACGAAATCGAGTATTTAGAGACTTATATTGCCATAGAGAATCAGCGATTTGATAATCGTATTCAATATGAAATACTAGTTGATGATCCCATAGATACAGCAGAAACTAAAATTCCAACAATGTTACTACAGCCTTTTGTGGAAAACATTTTCAAACACGCTTTTGATGCAGATTATCCAAATCCAGCTTTTAAAATCGAGTTTATTTTGCTTGAAAAAAAACTTTTACAAATCGTAATTTCTGACAACGGAAAAGGCAATACAAAAACCACAAAAACACATATTTCCAAAGGGATTGCAATAGCCAAAGAACGCCTGCAAATTATGCAACCCACCAATTTTGCCCCATAAAAATTGATTTTTCAAAAAACGGAACTACTGTAACTATCCTATTAATTATTTAACCCAAAAATAAATTATAGCTCAGAATACCCATTTTACAGGATAGAAACCCGAATCACATTTTTGGGTTTTTTTATTGTTTTTTATCTTTTTAGATTTGGATACTAACCAAAATAAATTAGAATAAAAATGGAAGTAAAATCAGCAAAGAAAGGAATTTCAGAATTTATCGAAAATTTAAAAAACGAATATGATGCAATAAAAAATACAACTGTAAATATTGCTATTTCTGGACAAAGTGGAGCTGGAAAATCATCATTAATTAACGCAATTGTTGGCAAAAAAGTAGCAGATGTAGGAATAACAGAAACTACTTTACAAATTAAAAAATATACTAGTAACGGTATTCATTTCTCTGATTTACCAGGATGTGGAACTGAAAAATTCCCAGTAAAAACATATTTAGAACATTGCAATCTAGAAAATTTTGACGCCGTAATTGTTGTAACTGCAAATCGTTTTTATGAAAATGATATTTGGTTAATAAAAGAAATGATTAGAATTGGAAGACCCGTTTATGTGGTTCGAACAAAAATGGATGAATCTATCATAAACGGAAAGTTCGATGATAACTTAACCGAATATGAAGTATATGAAAAAGTAAAAAATGACCTTAAAAGTAATATCGATAATATTCCAGTTAAAGGTATTTACTTGACTTCGTCAAGAGAGCCTTTAAAAATGGATTTATCAATATTATTAATCGACATTGAGCATAATTTAACAGGAATAAAAAAGCAAAGTTTTATGTGTGATGTTGCACCTTTGAATGAACAAATTTTAGAAGAAAAAAGTGTTATTGCAAAAAAGGCTGTCGCTTATGGTGCATATTCAGCCGCTGCAAATGGAATCAATCCAATTCCTGGTTTAGATATTGGTTTAGATGTTGCAATTTTGATGGCGATGTCTAAAGAAATTGAAAGTATTTATGGATTAGATGAAAAGAGCATTGATGTATTATCAAAAAGGATGGGGAATTCAGCCAATCTTACCGCTATAAAGGCAAAAGCTGGTCAATATGCTGCTAAGTTTATTGCAAAAGAAGGAATCATATTGTTATTAAAAAGATTGTCATTAAATATTGGATCTAAAGAAGTATTGAAGTACATTCCATTTGTAGGGCAAATTGCAGCTGCGGGAATTGGATACAAAATGGCAAATAGTTTTGGTTCTGATTTAATAGATGAATCGCACGATTTTGCAAAAGAAATTTTAATCAAAAGTGAAGCAGAAATTATAAAATAACTATTATTAATCTCTAAATTTTGTATTATGCTATTTCAACTAATATTAGATATAATCGTGTTTTTAATAAAATGTATAGTTTGGATTTTAGCTGGATTGGTAGCTATTCCCTTTGGGATATTTATACTGCTAAACAATTGGTTTCCTGTTTTTACGCATGATGGAGGTTTTTGGTTTTGGTCAGTTTTCGGTATCCTTACTTTTGTCGCTTACATAGTGCTATGGAAACCACTGATTTGGGTCGTTGGAATATTCCAGATGTTAGGAGGTATGGGGGAATAGCATAATACAACTCATTCTAAATTCAAAAAATTATTCAACTCACAAAAAAACGCTAACCAAAATTAGCGTTTTTTTTGATTTTACAACAAGATTTTCCAATTTCTATGAATCTATTGTTATTCCATTATGAAAAATAAATTCTGGAGAAATATCATAATTCCATTTTTCATTATTTGAAGTAGTGATTATATTTTTCCAAAAAATCTCTCCCATATCGCCTATTGCTACGCTTTCAAAAGTAGCCTTATTTTTTAGTTGATCTATCCCTTGAAAATTAGAATGTTTTTCTATCAGAGGCAAAATATCTAATTTCTTTAAAATGCCATTATTCAATTCACATACGATAGAATATGGCGTTACTTCTATTATTTTTTTCACTTTGAACATATCTAACCTATTTTAAAGGTGCTACTTTATGGAACTCTTTAGAATTCCACATTTCTAAAAGCTCGTCTTTATGAATTTCAGCCCAAGCCTGAACTAATTTCATTTTACTAATTGGTAAATCTCCATTCAATAAATTACCACTTTCTATCAAAATATTAGCTTCAAATTCTCCGTATTTCACTTTAAAATGAGGAGGATTATGGTCATTAAAAAACATATAAATGATTATTCCATAAAAACGGCTTATCTCTGGCATATCTTTTTACTTTTCACAAAGTTAGGAATATTTATGCAGAATTGTTATTTATACTGAATTAATATCATTACTCACATAATTCAAAGTTACAATCAATATCGTTGCAATTTGATAAATTCCATTAAAATTAATGCATCCTTTTTAACACAATCTTCCATACTGTTCTATCAAAAGTAGTAATCAAAATGGTAACTTTGCTTTTTTGCAAAAATTATGCTAGATACAAATAATACGATTGAAGTTCAAGGTGCACGTGTTCACAACCTAAAAAACATCGACATTGCTATTCCTAGAGAAAAACTCGTAGTCATAACAGGGCTTTCGGGTTCGGGAAAATCTTCCTTGGCTTTCGATACTATTTATGCCGAAGGACAACGCCGCTATGTAGAAACCTTTTCAGCTTATGCCCGACAATTTTTAGGAGGATTGGAACGCCCTGATGTTGATAAAATCGATGGTCTTTCGCCTGTGATTGCTATTGAACAAAAAACGACTAGCAAAAGCCCGCGTTCTACCGTGGGAACAATTACTGAAATATACGATTTCTTACGTTTGTTATATGCGCGTGGTGCTGATGCCTACAGTTATAATACGGGAGAAAAAATGGTTTCCTACTCTGATGAGCAAATCAAAGAATTAATCATTCAGGATTTTAATGGAAAAAGAATCAATATTTTAGCTCCAATCATTCGAGCGAGAAAAGGACATTATGCCGAACTCTTCCAACAAATTACCAAACAAGGTTTTCTAAAAGTAAGAGTTAATGGCGAAATTGTAGACATTACTCCCGGAATGAAACTCGACCGTTACAAAACACACGATATAGAAATTGTAGTGGATAGAATTGTAGTTGATACTTCTGATGACATACAAAAACGTTTGTCCGAAAGTATCAATACTGCTATGCATCACGGTGAAAATGTATTGATGATTTTGGATCAAGACACCAATGAGGTACGTTATTTTAGCCGTAATTTGATGTGCCCCACTACTGGAATTTCATATCAAAATCCTGAACCCAATTTGTTTTCTTTCAACTCACCCAAAGGAGCTTGCGAACACTGCAATGGATTAGGAACTATTAATGAAATCAATACCAAAAAAATCATTCCCAATCCAAAGTTGTCCATCAAAGCTGGTGGCTTTGCTCCGCTTGGAGAATATAAGTCGTCTTGGATTTTTAAGCAATTGGAAACTATTGGCGAAAAATTTAATTTTAAAATAACGGACCCCATCGAAAAAATTCCAGCTGAAGCTATGGAAATGATTTTGAATGGTGGCAAAGAAAAATTCGCAGTTCAATCTAAAGATTTGGGCGTTACGAGAGAGTACAAAATTGATTTTGAAGGTATTTCGCATTTCATCAAAAACCAACACGACGAAAGTGGTTCTACTGCTATCAAGCGTTGGGCTAAAGAATTTATGGACGAAATTGCTTGTCCGGTTTGCGAGGGCTCTCGCCTTAAAAAGGAAGCTAATTATTTTAGAGTAAACGAAAAGAATATTTCTGAATTGTGTACTATGGACATTTCAGAATTGACCGCTTGGTTTTTGGATTTAGAAAATCATTTGACAGACAAACAAAAACGAATTGCAACAGAAGTCATCAAAGAAATTAAAGATAGATTAGCGTTTTTGATGAATGTTGGGTTAAATTATTTGGCGTTAAGCCGAAGCTCAAAATCACTTTCTGGTGGTGAAGCACAACGTATTCGTTTGGCTACCCAAATTGGTTCGCAATTGGTAGGTGTGCTTTATATTTTAGACGAACCGAGCATTGGTTTACATCAAAGAGACAATGAAAAACTAATTCATTCGCTAGAGCAATTGCGTGATATTGGCAATTCGGTTTTGGTCGTTGAGCACGACAAAGACATGATTGAACGTGCCGATTATGTAATTGATATTGGTCCAAAAGCGGGAAAATATGGCGGAGAAATCATTAGCATTGGAACCCCACAAGAAACCTTAGCATCCAATACTATAACTGCACAGTATTTGAATGGAAAAATGAAATTTGACATTCCAGAAAAACGCCGAACTGGCAATGGAAAATTTCTAAAACTAACTGGAGCAACTGGAAACAATCTAAAAAATGTTTCTATAGAAATTCCGTTAGGGCAAATGATTTGTGTAACAGGCGTTTCGGGAAGTGGAAAATCTACCTTAATCAACGAGACCCTCTACCCTATTCTGAATGCTTATTATTTTAACGGAGTCAAAAAACCACAACCTTATAAAAAGATTGAAGGTTTGGAACATATCGATAAAGTAATTGATATTGACCAAAGTCCAATTGGAAGAACACCGCGTTCTAATCCTGCGACTTACACTGAGGTTTTTACCGAAATTCGTAATTTGTTTACGATGACTTCAGAAAGTATGATTCGGGGCTACAAAGCGGGACGCTTTAGTTTTAATGTAAAAGGTGGTCGTTGCGAAACCTGCGAAGGTTCAGGGGTTCGAACTATCGAAATGAACTTTTTACCCGATGTGTATGTAGAATGCGAAAGCTGTCAGGGAAAACGTTTTAATAGAGAAACCCTTGAAATTCGCTACAAAGGCAAATCGATTTCGGATGTGTTAGATATGACGATTGATGAAGCGGTACCGTTTTTTGAAAATATCCCAAAAATATATAGAAAAGTCAAAACCTTGCAAGATGTTGGTTTGGGTTATATCACTTTAGGACAACAAAGTACCACGCTTTCTGGTGGTGAGGCGCAACGTATTAAACTAGCAGGAGAATTATCTAAAAAAGATACAGGAAATACTTTCTATATTTTAGACGAGCCTACAACTGGTTTGCATTTTGAGGATATTCGGGTGTTGATGGATGTGATTAATCGATTGGTGGATAAAGGCAATACCGTTTTGATTATCGAACACAATATGGACGTTATAAAACTCGCAGATTACATCATTGATATTGGTCCAGAAGGCGGAAAAGGTGGCGGACAGCTCGTAGCCAAAGGCACACCTGAGGAAATCATTAAAGTAAAAAAGAGTTATACTGGTCATTTTTTAAAGAAAGAATTGGTTTAAATTCCCCTTCTTTGGAGGGGTTGGCAGAAAGCTTAAAAGAAGAGGAGAATCCAAAAGAAACATAATGGAAATTATAGAATTTATTAAAAATCTAGAAAGCAAAACAATTTCGACAATCTTATTTTTAATTGTAGTAGTTTTTTTTAGTGGCAGAATAATAATTAAGAGTAACAAAATGACATTGGAATTAAAAATACTAATATGTTTAATATCTTTTGGTACAATATTCTTAATCTATGACCGACTTAAAAGCGACACAGAATATAAAAGAATTTACACAAATTATTCTCTTACTAAAGGTAAAATCTTAGAATATTTTGTGGCTAATATGAAAGATTACAAAGGAAATCCAGGAAATTCTATAAAATATACTTATATAATAAATAATGACACTTTAGAAAATAGTTATTATGAAAATATCTTTGTGGAAATTCCTGATGATAAACCAGATTTAAAAAACGATTTCTTGGTCATTTATGAAAATGGAAATTTTAAAAATAGTTTTATTTTGTTAAATTATCCAATTAAAAATTCAAGCGAATTTATATATTACCAAAAACAATTTAAAGATAAAATACCTGATAACGTATTTAAAAATTAAGCAAAAAGCCATCTGCCAACCGCCGTTTGGCAATATGGCGGGTTTAGTCTTAATTTAAAGTTGGTTTTGTGTCTGAAAGTTCGGTTATTAACCGAAAGTTTAGGCTTCCCTAATCCGCCACATCGCCAAGCGGCCAAACGAAGTAAAAAAATAGCTAAAATTAAAAATTATGAAATTAGAAGATTTTGATAACGACGAAGACAAAGTAATTCAAGACAAATTGAAACGAAAAACGTGGAATGAAATTCGTACGAATGATAGCTGGGCAATTTTCAAAATTATGTCCGAATTCGTTAACGGGTACGAAACCATGAGTCGCATTGGACCCTGTGTCTCTATTTTTGGTTCGGCACGTTTAAAACCCAATACACCTTATTATTTGCTGGCTGAAAAAATTGCTTACAAAATCAGTAAAGCGGGCTATGGTGTAATTACTGGCGGTGGCCCTGGAATTATGGAGGCAGGAAACAAAGGCGCTCATTTAGGTGGAGGAACTTCGGTTGGATTGAATATAGAATTGCCGTTTGAACAACATTTCAATCCTTATATTGACCACGATAAGAACCTGAATTTTGACTATTTCTTCGTGCGCAAAGTGATGTTTGTAAAATACTCACAAGGATTTGTTGTCATGCCTGGTGGTTTTGGCACCATGGATGAATTGTTTGAAGCGATTACTTTAATTCAGACCAAAAAAATTGGCAAATTCCCAATCATTTTAGTAGGTACTCAATTTTGGTCAGGCTTAATTGACTGGGTCAAAAGTGTTTTGGTTGAAAGAGAACACACTGTTAGCGAAGACGATTTGAACTTGTTTAAAATCGTTGATACAGAAGACGAAGTGCTAGATGTGTTGGATAAATTTTATAAGAAATACGATTTAAGTCCGAATTTCTAAAGTTACAAAACTGCCTTTGATAGGCAGTTTTGCTTTTTATCATACCCTTTTGGACTTACTATCTTAAATGACAATGCTTTAAAAATTGCTGTAAGAAATTTTATTTTTTCTTTTAATAACATCAATTAATAGATCGTTTGAGTTATTTTTAAATAGTTTTTTGAAAGAATAGCATTAACTTTATTGACGCACAACAACTAATTTAATTCAACAAATTTACTTAGATTGGTTGAATGCTATATTAACATTCAAATCCGCTTTTTTTTGAACTATTACCAACTTTAGCCCTATTGTCTACCACCAAACCACCACAAAATTGATGCGTTATTTTACCATTATTCTTAGTGTTTTTCTGTTTTTTTTATCAGCATTGATAAGAGCACAGCATCAAATACAACTGAAAGCTGCGGTAAATTGGACAGAAAAATCAATTTATGTTGAGCAACAAATTGATTTTGTAAATAGTAGTCAAGACACCCTAAAAAGTATTACTTTAAACGATTGGAACCATGCCTATTCGGGAGTAAACACCCCGTTAGCAGGTCGCTTTTCGGATGAGTTTTACCGCGGTTTTCATTTAGCAAACAAAGAAGAATATGGTAGTACAAAAAATTTAATTATTCAAAACGAAACAAATCAAGCGCTCACTTGGAAACGATTAGCAAAACATCCAGACTTAGTTGAACTCTTTTTAGAACATCCTTTGCTTCCCAATGAAACTATAAATTTTAAACTCTTTTATTCGGTCAAAATCCCTAATGAACGCTTTACTGGAATTGGATACACGGCTAAAAAAATGGTGTTAAAAGATTGGTTTTTAATGCCTGCACGGTACGAAAATCATCAATTTATCACCAATAGCAATTATGACCTCGAAGATATTGCCAATGCGTTATCCAATTGTACAATTGAGTTAAAAGTACCTTTGCATTTTGCCATAACTTCAGACCTGAACATTACGCAAGAAACATCTGACACTAATGCAACAACCTATACTTTACAAGGTAAAGACCGAAGTACTTTCAACTTGTATATCGAAACCAAAAATAGTTTTGTTAGCTATAAAAATGATTTTTTAGAAATTCAAACGAACCTAAAAGATTACCAAATAGATCCCATTCAAAAGGCTATAATAATTGATCAAATTGCCAATTTTGCACGTTCTCAACTTGGCACGTTATCCGAAGAAAAGATTACGGTATCTCAAACCGATTATGACCACAATCCTTTTTATGGTCTCAATCAACTGCCTTCATTTTTAAGTCCCTTCAGCAATAAATTTATTTTTGAGTTACAGTTTTTAAAGACGTTTTTGAACAACTATCTCAAAAACAGCTTACGTTTAGATCCCCGAAAAGATCATTGGATCATTGATGCCATTCAAATTTATAGCATGATGCAGTATGTTGACTTGTATCATTCGGAAAGTAAAATGCTAGGATCTATTGGCAGTATCAAATTATTAAAAAGTTATCATCTAGTCAATTTAGATTTCAATGAACAATACAGCTATTTTTACATGCTCATGGCTCGAAAAAACTTGGATCAGCCCTTGAGTAATTCCAAAAACAGCTTGATTAAATTTAATGAACAAATCGCTAATAAATACAGAGCTGGTCTGAGCTTTCGATATCTAGATGCTTATCTTAATAATCAAATAGTGTTTAACGCCATAACTGATTTTATGGCACTAAATAAAAAACAACAAACTTCCACTACTGATTTAAAAGCAATCCTAACGGAACATGCTAAGCAACCTTTAGATTGGTTTTTTGACACCTTAATAGACTCCAGAAAATTAATTGACTACAAGTTTGAAACCGTCATTAAATCCAAAGATAGCCTTAGGTTTGCTCTAAAAAGTAAAACAAATATTCATGTTCCTATACCCATTTATGGACTAAAAAATGGTAGTGTAGTTTTCAAAAAATGGATAGATGTGGCTAAAAATCCAGATTCATTATATACGGTTCATAGCAATGATGCCGAGAAAATCATTATCAACTATAAAAACGAAGTTCCAGAATTCAACTTGAGAAATAACTGGAAAAAACTAGACGGTTTTTTTCCGAACAACCGACCTATAAAATTTGTGTTTTTAAAAGACCTAGAAGACCCCTATTACAACCAAGTTTTATATACTCCGGTTTTAGGTTTCAATGTATATGATGGTTTTTCGCCTGGCATCCGTTTACACAACAAAACCATTTTAAACAAACCATTTACTTTTGATTTTAGTCCAATGTACTCCATAAAAGCCAAAAATTTTTCAGGTTCAGGTTTTTTTACTGTAAATCAATGGTATCGGGATAGCCGTTTGTATAATGTTCGTTATTCATTGGGCGCATCCTATTTTCATTATGCTCCAGATGCAACCTATTTGCGATTGAATCCGATGATACAAATGCAAATTAGAAATCAAGATATTAGAGACAACCGCAAACAATTGATTGTTCTGCGCCATGTGATGGTCGAACGCGAAAAAAGTGACATTGTAAATGACAATTCCTTACTCAACTATTCTGTTTTTAATGCTCGATACATTAATTCAAAAACAGAAATTACGAACCATCTAAGTTTCAATACAGATTTACAACTCTCCGGAGCGTTTGGAAAAACATCCATCGAGATTGAATATCGAAAACTGTTCCGAAATAATCGCCAAATTAATTTGCGTTTCTATGCAGGACATTTTTTATACAACACATCAAGAAGTTCAGATTTCTTTAGCTTTGCTCTAGATCGGCCTACCGATTATTTATTTGATTACAACTATTATGGTCGATCTGAAAGTACCGGTTTTTTTAGCCGACAATTTATTATGGCTGAGGGCGGATTTAAATCAAAATTAAGTACTCCTTACGCAAATCAATGGCTCAGCAGTTGCAATGCCAGTTTTAGTATTTGGAATTGGATTGAATGCTATGGCGATGTCGGTTTCATAAAAAATAAAGGAAATAATGCTCAATTTGTGTATGATAGCGGGATCAGATTGAACCTGGTACCCGATTATTTTGAACTTTTTTTCCCTATGTATTCCAACAATGGATGGGAAGTAGCACAAGAAAATTATAATCAGAAAATTCGCTTTGTTGTTACATTTGACCCAAGTAAACTCATTAATCTATTTACAAGAAAATGGTTTTAAAAACGTTTAAAAACAGAACAAAATATGCGTAATTTTCAATATTTTAATAATTTATAACATAATTTAACAAAACTAACCTATAAATAAAGCATTTTGATTGAAAATAATTTAATTTTATTTTATATAACGAATTATGAAAATCACTTGTTTTTAAGTAAGTTTGCATAAAATTACTATCTATCAAGATCATGGTAAAAGAACAACACAACTCTACGTTAACTTTTGAAGATTTTAAAACAGAAGTTATATCAGATTATAAATTAGCCGTAACTAGTCGTGAATGCAGTCTTTTAGGACGCAAAGAAGTATTAACGGGAAAAGCTAAATTTGGGATTTTTGGGGATGGTAAAGAAGTTCCTCAATTGGCCATGGCCAAAGCTTTTAAAAACGGGGATTTTAGGTCAGGCTATTACCGAGATCAAACCTTTATGATGGCCATTGATGCCTTAACACCTGTACAATTCTTTGCAGGACTATATGGTCACACCGATCTTGATTTTGACCCAATGTCAGCCGGAAGACAAATGGGAGGCCATTTTGTTACCCATAGCTTAAACGAAGATGGTTCTTGGAAAAACCTAACACAACAGAAAAATTCAAGTGCTGATATTTCTCCCACTGCCGGACAAATGCCTAGATTATTAGGATTGGCCCAAGCTTCTAAAATTTACAGAAACGTTTCTGGTATTACAAACGCCGCTAATTTTTCAATAAATGGAAATGAAATTGCTTGGGGAACAATTGGTAATGCCAGCACCTCCGAAGGTTTATTTTTCGAAACCATCAATGCTGCCGGTGTTTTACAAGTGCCGATGGTCATGAGTGTTTGGGATGACGAATATGGAATTTCTGTACACGCCAAGCATCAAACTACAAAAGAAAACATTTCTGAAATTCTAAAAGGATACCAAAGAGATGAAAACGGCAAAGGCTACGAAATTTTCAGAGTAAAAGGATGGGATTATGCTGAATTGATCGCAACCTACGAAAAAGCAGCCGCTATAGCCCGTGAACAACATGTCCCAGTTTTAATCCACGTACAACAACTTACCCAACCACAAGGGCATTCCACCTCGGGATCACACGAACGTTACAAAGACAGTGATCGTTTGGCTTGGGAAAGAGAATATGACTGTTTGCGTCAAATGCGTCTTTGGATGATTGCCGTCAACATGGCTTCGCCAGAGGAATTAGACAGCATTGAAAGTGAGTGCAAAAAAGAAGTTCTTGAAGCAAAAAAACAAGCTTGGAACAACTTTATTCAACCCATTATCAATGAGCAAAAAGAGTTAATTACCTTATTAGAGATCTATGCTGCAACCAGCACCAACAAAGAGTTCATCAGCAAAAACATAGCAGAACTTAAAGCAATTAAAAACCCTTTAAAGAAAGAAATTTTAATTGCTGCTCGTAAATCGTTACGATTATTGATCAATCAAAAAGGACATCAAGAAGTATCGGAATGGATTACAGCATACATTCAAAAAACACAGCCAAAATTCAGTAGTAATCTTCATTCTGAATCCGAATTTAATATTCATTCCATTCAAAAGGTCTCTCCTACTTTTAATGAAAATGCAAAAGCCGACACCGACGGACGAATGATTCTTCGTGACAATTTTGACGCCTTGTTTAGCAAACATTCTGACGTTTTAATTTTCGGAGAAGATGCAGGAGCGATTGGTGATGTCAATCAGGGTCTAGAAGGCATGCAAGAAAAATATGGAGAATTACGTGTTGCCGATACCGGAATTCGAGAAGCTACGATACTTGGACAAGGGATTGGAATGGCCTTAAGAGGTTTACGTCCAATTGCTGAAATTCAATATTTAGATTATTTATTGTATGCTATCCAAATCATGAGTGACGATTTGGCCACTTTACAATACAGAACCGTAGGCAAACAAAAAGCCCCTTTAATTGTCAGAACACGCGGCCACCGTTTGGAAGGAATTTGGCATTCGGGATCTCCAATGGGAATGATCATAAACGCATTGCGAGGCATGCATGTATTGGTTCCTAGAAATATGACTCAAGCTGCAGGATTTTACAATGCGCTTTTGGAATGTGACGAACCCGCATTAGTCATTGAATGTTTAAACGGCTACCGATTAAAAGAAGTGGCTCCAACTAATTATGGCGAATTCAAAACTCCAATTGGAGTAACAGAAACTTTAAAAGAAGGTACCGACATTACTTTAGTGTCTTACGGTTCCACTTTACGATTGGTACAACAAGCAGCCAATGAACTGCTGGAAATGGGAATCAATTGCGAAATCATTGATATCCAATCCTTACTACCTTTTGATATTAATCATGACATAGTAAAGAGTTTAGCAAAAACCAACCGTTTACTAGTAATTGATGAAGACCTTCCTGGAGGAGCTTCCGCATATTTATTGCAACAAATCATTGAAATCCAAGATGGTTATAAATATCTGGATAGCAAACCAGAAACGCTTACAGCCAAAGCACATCGTCCTGCTTACGGAACCGATGGAGATTATTTTTCAAAACCATCTGCAGAAGATATTATCGAAAAAGTGTATAGCATGATGCACGAAAGTAATCCAGCAAAATTTCCTAGTTTGTACTAAAAAACGATCACTTATAACTACTGCCGTTTCCACTAAGAAACGGCATTTTTATTTTTAAAAAAAACAAACGTTTTGTGAGGCATTATTTTTATTATTTTTAAAAATCAATAAAAAGAAATGAATACACTTGAAGCCATACTACAAAAAAGCGAAGCAATAAAAGTAATTGCATCTGATGTCCCTTACTCCAAATACGTACCGTTAGATTTATCTATTCAAAACCAAGAATTACTAAAGCATAATCTGACTACTGCTACTGATTTTGAAAACTATATAAGAAATTATTTAAAACAAAATCAAGGCGTAATCGCCTATGGAGGATATAACGAAACAAGAAATCTATACAAAAGAAGTAGCGTATTTAATTCCTCCGAACAAGAGGAACGAAACATTCATATCGGTTTAGATTTATGGACAACTGCCGATACTCCAATTCTAGCAGCTTTAGACGGAAAAGTTCACAGCTTTCAATGCAATAATCAATTGGGAGATTATGGTCCTACCATTATTCTAGAACACAAAATAAACAATCATCAATTTTACACTTTATATGGTCATCTATCATTAGAGAGCATTCAAAAGCTATCCAAGGAACAAGTTGTAAAAAAAGGAGAACAAATAGCCACATTAGGAAAAGCAAGCGTAAATGGAGACTATGCCCCTCATTTGCATTTCCAAATCATCAAAGACTTACAAAAAAAAGTAGGTGATTATCCTGGCGTATGCAGTCCAAGCACACTTCCTTTTTATCTTAAAAATTGTCCAGATCCTAACTTATTATTAAAAATCAACTCATAATCATGCATCCCAACGAACAACTCATCCATAAATTCTACACCGCTTTTCAAAATAACGATGCTCTTACCATGAAGCAATGTTACCACACTGACATTCAATTTAGTGATCCTGCTTTTGGACTTTTGAAAGAGGAGCAAGCCAGTATGATGTGGAAAATGCTTTTAGAAAGAGCCAAAGGTGCTATAAAAATAGAATATACCAATGTGAAAGCAGACGAAATCCATGGTAGTGCTACATGGGTTGCACATTACACTTTTTCACAAACTAACCGAAAAGTAATCAATCCTATCTCCGCTGAATTTGAATTCAAAGATGGGCTTATATACAAACATAACGACAATTTTGATGTATGGAAATGGTCCAAACAAGCACTTGGATGGAAAGGCTTTTTATTGGGATGGACAGGCTTTTTTCAAAAGAAAATTCAAGAAAAAGCATTGTATTCCTTAAAAAAATATAGTGAGCGACAAACCTCATAAAAAAAGGCTATCAAGAAAAAATTCTTCATAGCCCTTTTTAATATATTGTTTGTTATTCTACAAAAAGATACTTAGTATGTAATAAGTAATTGCTGCTAACAATGCTGAAATTGGAATGGTTAACACCCAAGCCCACATCAAACTTACGGTTACTCCCCAACGAACTGCCGAGACTCTATTCGTCAAACCTACTCCAATAATAGAACCAGTTATGGTATGCGTTGTACTTACTGGAATTTTTAAATGTTCTGTAAAATACAAAGTCAAAGCTCCCGCAGTTTCTGCAGCAACACCTTCAAAAGAAGTCACTTTAGTAATTTTAGAACCCATTGTTTTTACAATTTTCCAACCACCGCTTAAAGTACCTAAGGCGATAGCAGAATAACAAGCCAACGGAATCCATTGTGGCATATTAGAACCTTCACCATCATCATTAGGTAAAATAACATTCAACCAATCTGGCAATGATTCTTGAGTTACACCACTAGTATGAATATACACTGCTACAGCAGCTGCAATAATTCCCATTACTTTTTGAGAATCATTCCCTCCATGTCCTAAACTAAAAGCAGCGGAAGAAAGCAATTGGAATTTTTTTAACCAAGAGTTTGCTTGATGAATATTCAAATAACTAAAAATCAAACAAAATGTACTGATGGACAAAACAATAAATGCCACTAGCAACCATTTGATATTATGCGCTTCAAATGCCACGCTCCAAAATTGAGAATCTGGGAAACGAGGTTTTTCAATATCAGCAAAATATTTCATTTGCTTCTCAACAAACCAAACCGTTACCGCCATTAATGATAGAGTAAAAATCTTTGGATAAATGCTTTTCTTAGAAGAATTCAACAACCAAATCGAGATCAAATAAGATATTAAAGCTCCTAACAAAGGGGCCAAAACAATGAAGGCAATCACGATTAAAACTCCTGAAGGTAATCCACCATCTTTTCCTTCTTTGAACCAAGTTACAACTCCAAAACCAGCATGAGCAATAGCAGCACCTGCAAATCCACCAATTAAAGTGTGGGAAGAACTTGAAGGAATCCCTAACCACCATGTCAATAAATTCCATATGATCGCAGCAATAACACCAGCTAAGATCACAACTAAATTGATATCCATGGTACTAGCGGTTTTAGCCACCGTATCGGCTACCCCAAAACCAAAAACCCAGTAGGCTAAAAAGTTAAAAAACGCAGCCCAAAGTACCGCTTGAAATGGCGAGAGCACTTTAGTAGCTACCACTGTAGCAATAGCATTGGCGGCATCATGAAAACCATTGATATAATCAAAGATTAAAGCCAAAACTATAATAACTATTAATAAAGTAAATTCCATAATTGTATTTTATATAAAGAACAAAAGTTTAGGAATGTTTTACAGTGATAGACTCTAAAACACTAGCTACACTCTTACATTTGTCTGTAGCTGTTTCTAAAACTGACAGTACCTCTTTATATTTAATGATATTTTTTACATCCGTTTCGTTTTCGAAGATTTCAAAAACAGCTTTGTTGTAAACGTTATCCGACTTGTTTTCTAACTTATTAATTTTAGCACAAGCATTGGTTATGGTTTTCATGCGCTCTAAATTTTTCAACTCTTTCACCGCTTCATCAATATGATGACAAGCCTCAAGATTGATTTCTGTCAATTTACGAATCGATTTGGTGATTTTATCGACTTGATATAAACGCATTCTACTAGCCGCACCATGTAAATTATCAGCTACGTTGTCAATAGATGTAATTAAAGAATAAATATCTTCTCTATCAAATGGAGTGATAAAATTTCTACTCAACTCTAAGTTCGTTTGACGGGTAATATCTTCTCCACGTTGTTCTAATTCATCAATTTTCAAAAACAAAACTTCTCGTTCTTTCAAAGGCAAATTAACCGCTTCATGTAAATTCGAAGCCAATTCAATTAAATTACTAGAAGCTTCTTCGAAAAGTGGAAAGAATTTTTTGTCTTTTGGTACTAAAAATTGGAATAAACTATTAATTGTCATTTTTTATAGATTTAGAGTTGCAAAATTAGTTCATTATTTGCGGCTAATGTTAGCTTAATGTTATCAATTCGTCATCAATATGAAAACTATTCAAGAAGGAAATTGTCTTCTCAATATCGTAATGTAAAATTCGATCTTCATTAACAAATGGCACTTCTTGACGATACGAATTCAAGAACATTTCTATAAAATTACTAGACTGTAAAGGTCTTCTAAATTCTATGGCCTGCGAAGCGTTCATCAACTCAATCGCCAAAATACGCTCTAGATTATCCAATACTCGAAGACATTTTGTAGCTCCATTCGCCCCCATACTTACATGATCTTCTTGACCATTACTAGACACAATACTATCCACACTTGAAGGCGTTGCTAATTGCTTATTTTGACTCACAATACTTGCTGCGGTGTATTGCGGAATCATAAAACCTGAATTCAATCCAGGATTATCAACCAAAAAAGCTGGAAGATTTCGTAAGCCAGAAATTAATTGATAGGTTCTTCTTTCTGAAATACTTCCCAATTCAGCCAAAGCAATTGCCATAAAATCGAGCGCCAATGCCAGAGGTTGACCGTGAAAATTACCTCCAGAAATAATTTGATCACTTTCAATGAAAATATTTGGATTATCGGTAACCGAATTTATTTCGGTCTTAAACACTTTTTTCACATACTCCATGGCATCTTTTGAAGCGCCATGAACTTGAGGTATACATCTAAACGAATAGGGATCCTGAACATGTGCTTTGGGCTGCGCCACAATCTGACTTCCTTCAAGGAAATCATTCATGCGCTGTGCTGTTTGAATTTGCCCTTTATGAGGACGAATAAAATGAATCAATTCAGTAAACGGTTCTATGCGTCCATCAAAACCTTCTAAGGAAATTGCCCCAATTAAATCTGCAAAATAGGATAACTTATGCCCTTTAATTATAATATGAGCGCCGTAAGCAGCCATAAACTGAGTTCCGTTCAACAAAGCCAAACCTTCTTTGGATTGCAAAATAATAGGCTCCCAATTGAAACTAGCTAATATCTCTTTGGCAGCTACTTTATTCCCTTCAAAATACACCTCACCTTCTCCAAGTAAAGGTAGTGACAAATGAGCCAAAGGCGCCAAATCACCCGAAGCACCAAGGGACCCCAAAGTATAAACTACAGGATAAATTCCGTTGTTATAAAAATCCACCAAACGTTCAACCGTTTGCAATTGCACTCCAGAATGACCATAACTTAAGGATTGAATTTTAAGCAATAACATCAACTGAACAATAGCAAAAGGCACTTCCTCACCTGTACCACAAGCATGCGATTTAACTAAATTCTCTTGAAGTTTAGTAAGGTTTTCGTTAGAAATTTTAACATTACACAACGAGCCAAAACCAGTATTAATGCCATAAATAGGTTCGTTATGAGTAGCCATTTTTTTATCCAAAAAATCCCGGCATTTTTGAATATTCACTTTAGCCTCTTCAGACAAAGCAATAGTCTTTTGAAAAACAACAATCTCTTGAAGTGCTTCAAAAGTAAGGAGTTCGGTAGAAATATAATAGGTATTATCCATTTTAAGAATCGTTTAAGCGTCAAAATTGAATAAATTCGCAGTAATAAGCAACTGAAAATAGAAATAATTAAATTCAATCCGTCATTTTAACATTTACCTAGTCTGCTACTCCATAACATACAAATGCTGTTTATTCCGCTAGTACCAGCAACAGCCACTTCATTCTGAATTCTTTTCGACTCACATGTCTTTAGTTCCTACGTCTTATATCCATTAAGCACAGTGTTTTGCGTTAGGGATTGTAGTGAAAATCCTTTTTGAGGCTTTTTCAGCCTCAAAAAGATTGTAACGTAAAGCCCGGCCCTTGTGGTAACGCCCAAATAGTAAGATGTAAAAAATAAGTATATTTTGATAGCATTAAGCGATAACTAGCCAAAAACAAACTTACACAAGAGTTTTATTTTAGGTTAAAAACAGAATACCCTATCGGACAAGTATGATTAATAAAGCGTATATCACAATTATTTCACAGCTAAAATATATTTAATGTAATTTTAAGAAAATTTGTCAGTATATTTTAAAATATTCGTAAAAAGACACAACAGTTACAAATCTTTACAAAAAAACTGTACTTTTGAAAAATCACAATGGAAAACACTAATAGCATATACACACTACACATGACAACGCCAACTGGGGTTGCTTTTGCTGTTAGCACCATTTCTACCGCTACTACTACTACTACTACCCTTTAGGGGTATACACTTTTACATATCATCCGATTTACATCTCCCCTATTCTATAGACAATAGACTAATGGGAGGCAGCAAACCTTAGCATTCAATTAAATAAAACACAAAATGAGAGTATTAAAATTTGGCGGAACTTCTGTAGCCAATGCCGATAATATCAAATTAGTCTTAGCCATAATTTCAGGAAAAGCAGAAAAAGAACCACTTGCAGTAGTTGTTTCTGCCTTAAGCAAAGTCACAGATTTACTACAACTAGCTGCTTCTAAAGCCGCACAAAACGACGAAAGTTTTAGAGACATCGTTTTAGAAATTGAGAAAAAACACTTGGACACCTTAAAACAACTAATTCCAGTTAGCGAGCAAAGTGCTTTGTTGAGCCACATCAAACGCATCATCAATCACCTAGAAACATTGTTGGATGGTTGTTTCTTGTTAGGTGAATTATCTCCAAGAACTGCCGACACCATTTTAAGTTTTGGAGAATTATTATCTTCATTCATCATTGCTGAAGCTTTAAAACAAAACTTAAAAAGCAGTAGTTATAAAGACAGTCGTGAACTCATTAAAACCAACGCAACTTTTGGAAAAGCAAGCGTGAATTTTGAAGTAAGCAATCGTCTCATCCAAGATTACTTTGCAAACAATGATGCTAAAGTAGTGCTCCTTCCAGGTTTCATTGGAGCAACAGAAGATGGAATTACTACTACTCTAGGACGTGGTGGTTCAGATTATTCAGCGGCGATTCTTGCTAGTGCATTAGCAGTTGATGAACTAGAAATTTGGACAGATGTAAACGGAATGTACACTGCCAATCCTAAATTGGTAAAACAAGCACAACCTATTGCCACTATCTCTTATCAAGAAGCAATGGAGTTGTCTCATTTTGGGGCTAAAGTTTTATATCCACCAACTATTCAGCCGGTATTAAGAAAAAACATTCCAATACTTATTAAAAACACTTTTGAGCCAGAAGCAGAAGGCACTTTTATTTCGAATACAATTGCTGCTAATGGTTCACCTGTAAAGGGAATCAGTCATATTGACAACATCACACTTATTACGCTCGAAGGCTCGGGTATGATTGGCGTGGCGGGTTCTTCTAAACGTCTTTTTGAAGTATTGTCAAACGAAAACATCAATGTTATTTTCATTACGCAAGCCTCGTCAGAACATTCCATCTGTATTGGTATTTTGAATTCTGATGCAGAAAATGCAGAAATCGCCATCAACAAAGCGTTTGAAATTGAAATTACTCAAAACAAAGTCGAACCTTGCATCGTTGAAAAAAACCTATGCATTATTGCTTTAGTAGGCGAAAACATGAAGAACCATCAAGGGCTTAGCGGACGTATGTTTAGTACACTTGGGAAAAACAATGTCAATATTCGAGCGATTGCACAAGGGGCTTCAGAGAGAAATATATCTGTGGTCATCAATGAAAGAGATGTTAAAAAAGCCTTGAATACTTTACACGAAAACTTCTTTGAAGAAAACATCAAGCAACTCAACTTATTTGTCATGGGTGTGGGCAATGTTGGGGAAAAATTCATGGAGCAAATCCAGCAACAAAAGAAATTCCTAAAAGAGAATTTAAAAATCAATTTGCGTGTTATTGCTGTTTCTAATTCTAGAAACATGTATTTTGACGAAGAAGGCATGTCGCTCAAAGAATGGGCATCCCTTTTAGCAACTGGTGAACCCGCAAATGCCGAGGCTTTTATTGCTAAAGTAAAAGAACTCAATTTACGCAACAGCATATTTGTAGACATTACTGCCAATGAAAGTGTGTCTAAGCTTTATGAACAATTTTTAAGACAAAACGTAGCAGTAGTGACTTGTAACAAAATTGCTTGTTCATCGGCGTATGCCAACTACCAAAACCTTAAAAATTTATCCAGAAAATACAATGCTCCTTTCTTATTCGAAACCAATGTAGGTGCAGGATTACCAATTATTGACACAGTAAAAAACTTAATTGCATCAGGCGATAAAGTGCACAAAATACAAGCGGTTTTATCAGGAAGTTTGAATTTCATCTTTAATAATTTCGGTCCAAATTATTCTTTTCATGATGTAGTAAAAGAAGCAGGCGTTCAAGGATTTACAGAACCTGACCCAAAAATCGATTTAAGCGGAGTTGATGTAGCAAGAAAGATTTTAATCCTTATTAGAGAAAGCGGTTATCAAATGGAAATTGAAGACATAGAAAATCTTTCTTTCTTACCAGATGAATGCATGAAAACCAATAACAATGACGATTTCTTTAAATCACTTCTAACAAATGCCTCCCATTTTGAGCAATTATTAAAAGAAGCTAACGAAAAAGAATCCCGTCTCAAATTTGTTGCCCAATTCGAAAACGGCAAAGCCAATGTCGGATTGCAATTCATCGCCAAAGACCATCCGTTTTATAACTTAGAAGGAAAAGACAATATCGTGTTATTCTACACCGATCGTTATGTAGACCAACCGTTATTGATTAAAGGCGCTGGTGCTGGTGCTGCGGTTACGGCTTCAGGAATTTTTGCCGATGTCATTCGAATTGGAAATGTGTAGCTCCCTAACTCGCCACGGCGAAGAATCTCGAGAGCTTAAAATAAATATTAACTAATAAATCCTCTGTACTCCTCCCTTTTGGGGAGGTCGGGAGGGGCTGACTTATGAAAGAAATAAAACTATTTTGCCCGGCTACTATCGCTAATCTTTCTTGTGGATTTGATGTCTTGGGCTTGTGTTTGGCCACTGCAGGCGACGAAATGATTGTGCGAGCTTCTACCGAAAAAGGCGTTCGCATTACCAAAATCGTAGGGGCCGATTTACCTTTAGAAACTGAAAAAAACGTTGCTGGAGTAGCCGCTTTAGCCCTGCTAGAAGCTTTCGAAACAGAACTAGGTTTTGAAATCGAGATCTACAAAAATATCAAAGCTGGAAGCGGTATTGGAAGCAGTGCAGCGAGTTCAGCCGGAGCTGTTTTTGGAATTAATGAATTGCTAGGCCGCCCTTTTTCACGCAAGGAATTAGTACAATTTGCCATGCAAGGCGAAAAACTAGCCAGTGGCAATGCCCATGCTGATAATGTAGCCCCTTGCCTTTTGGGAGGCTTCACATTAGTAAGAAGTTCCAACCCTTTAGATATTATCAAAATCGACAGTCCCTCAGAATTATACGCCACGGTAGTTCATCCACAAATTGAACTCAAAACATCGGATGCGCGTTCGGTTTTGAAGCAAACTGTTTCCCTAAAAAGTGCCATTACACAATGGGGGAATGTGGGTGGTTTAGTCGCTGGCTTGTACACCCAAGATTACGAACTTATTGGGCGTTCATTGCATGACGAAATCATAGAACCCGTTCGCAGTATGTTGATTCCGGGTTTTGATGCCATCAAACAAACCGCTTACGAAAACGGTGCTTTGGGCTCTGGAATTTCAGGTTCTGGCCCTTCAATTTTTGCATTAAGCAAAGGCGAAACCAACGCTCAAAAGATAGCCGATGCCATGAGTAAAATTTATGAGGAAATGAATTTGCCCTACGAAATTCACGTGTCGAAAATCAATCCAGATGGAGTTAGTATAATAGCATAGCCCCCTAACCCCGAAGGGGAAAATATCATTAAGTTGAGAGATTTTAGATTGAAGATTAACGATTCTTGATTTTAGATTTTGGAGCAAGTGAGTAAAAATTATATCATTTTCAGCATCTTAAACATCAAAAATCGTTAATCAAAAATCAGCAATCATTTTATCATTTAGTCCTTAACTTAATAACATTGCCAAATGGGGAATACAGTTTTATTCAAGCAAAAGAACAAACCATAAACTAATCACTAAGGACTAATTACTAATTACTAATCACTAATTACTGTCAGCTCGAGCGCAGTCGAGAGCGACTATTCACTAAAAATGAAATACTACAGCTTAAACCATAATGCACCCAACGTTTCTTTTGAGGAAGCGGTGGTACAAGGACTGGCCTCCGATAAAGGCTTATATTTTCCTGAATCGATTCAACCTTTAGCGGCCGACTTTTTTGAAAACATCGAAAATTTATCCCACGAGGAAATCGCTTTTCAAGCCATTCAGCAATTTGTGGGCGACGAAATTCCAGCCGACACACTACGAAAAATCATAGCCGAAACGCTTTGCTTTGATTTCCCTGTAGTGGAAGTAGAAAACGGGATTTATTCTTTAGAATTATTTCACGGCCCAACGATGGCGTTCAAAGATGTTGGTGCGCGTTTCATGTCGCGTTGCATTGCTTATTTCAACCGAAACGACCCTTCCAAAAAGAATACAGTATTGGTAGCTACTTCTGGAGATACAGGCGGCGCCGTAGCCAGTGGTTTTTTGGGCGTGACTGGAGTGGATGTCGTGATTTTGTATCCATCAGGTAAAGTGAGCGACATTCAGGAACGCCAATTGACCACTTTGGGACAAAACATCAAAGCCCTCGAAGTAGATGGTGTTTTCGACGATTGTCAGGACATGGTCAAAAAAGCTTTTTTGGACTCTGAATTGGCCGCTGTTCATTTAACTTCTGCAAATTCTATCAATATTGCACGTTGGCTTCCCCAAATGTTCTACTTTTTCTTTGCTTACAAAGCCTTGAAACAACAGCAGAAACCCTTAGTCTTCTCTTGCCCGAGTGGAAATTTTGGCAACATTTGCGCGGGTATTATCGCTAAAAAATTGGGATTACCTATCGAACATTTTGTAGCTGCTACCAATGCCAACGATACCGTACCGCGTTTCCTAGAAAATGGCGTTTACGACCCAAAACCTTCCATCGCTACGATTTCGAATGCTATGGATGTGGGCAATCCGAGTAATTTTGTGCGCATCCAAGAAATGTATCAACATGATTTGAAACAATTCGAAAAAGACTTTTCATCCTACACCTTTAGCGATGCCGTGACACTCGAGGCCATGAAAACCATCCAAGAGCAAAAAGGCTACATCGCAGAACCACACGGAGCAGTAGGTTATTTAGGATTGAAAAAAGAGTTGCAAAACCATCCCGATGCCTTGGGAGTTTTTCTGGAAACCGCACACCCTATCAAGTTTTTAGACATCGTAGAACCCGCATTAGGCGTGACTTTACCCATTCCGCCACAAATAGAAAGTGTCTTAAACAAAGATAAAATAAGTACCAAAATCAAAACCTACGAGGAACTGAAAGCGTTTTTACAAAAAAACTAACTTTTTTTAAAATATTTAAAAAGGCTAAAATTAAAATTTAGCCTTTTTTTTTGAATAAATAAGAATAAGAAGAAAGCATAAATTAATATATTTGATAAAAAAAATCTTATGAAAAAATACGGCTTTATATTATTAATTGCGTTACTTTCTTCATTTACAAATCCAAAAGCAACAATCACTCTTTCAGGTAAAATTACAAATACCGAAGTCAAAAAAATCTGGATCAAAGGAGAGTCTTTTGAAAAAGAAATCGATTTAAAACTAGACGGAACATTTTCCGAAAAATTACTTATTGATTACGAAGGAATTTATACCATTGAAACTTCTAAAAATAGGATGCCCATCTATTTTTCAAAAGATTCTAAAATGAGTATAACTGCCGATGATACCAACTTCAATTCTACTCTAAAGTATACTGGCAAGGGAAGTATAGAAAATCAATATATTGCTAAAAAAACAATTATTGCATCGCAAACATCAAATGAAGAATTGTATAAATTGAATGAAATTGACTTTTTGAAAAAAGTAAAGGAGATCAAAAATTCTATTGACATTTTATATCAAAAAACTAAATTTTCAGACTCCAATTTCAAAGAAAAAGAGGCAATAAGCATTCATTACTTAGAACAAAGAAATTTATTGTATTATATAAAAATGCATGGCTATTATGCTAATTTGAATGGATTTGAAGTATCTGATACATTTCCGAAATTTGACAAAAAAATAGATTTAGACAATGAATCCTATTTTTTGTTCTCTATTGAATATCAAGATATTGTAATGGCAAAATTCTATGAAAATATTAAAGGAAATGGAACAAGCTTTTTTGTTTCAGCAAAGGATGCCATTCCTGAAATCAAAGCACTAAAAAGTCAAAGTATTAAGAATCGATTAATTCTATATGGCATTAATGATATTAACATTGAAAATGCAAATTTCAAAAACACATACAACGAATTCCTTTCCATTACAAGTGATCCAAAAATCGAGGAAATTCTATCTAATAATTACAATAAAACAATAGCAGTCGAACCAGGAAAACCTTCTCCATTTTTTAATTATGAAAACCACAAAGGAGGAACAACATCCTTAGAAAGTTTGAAAGGAAAAAACGTTTATATTGATGTTTGGGCTACTTGGTGTGGACCTTGCCGTGAAGAAATACCAGCACTAGAAAAAATTGAAGAGCAATTTCAAGGCAAAAACATTGTTTTTGTAAGCATTTCAATTGATAATAGTAAAGACCGAGAAAAATGGAGTAAACTAGTTACTGATAAAAAGATGAGTGGAATTCAATTATTGGCAGATAATGAATGGGATTCAAAGTTTATAAAAGAATATAATATTACTGCAATACCTAGATTTATCCTAATTGATTCAAATGGCAATATTGTGAATGCGCAAGCACCTTTTCCATCCGACCCAAAACTGATCGAATTATTGAACAGTTTGAAATTATAACTTAAATTTAATTAATCAAACAACCTGTTCCACCTCCAAATTCAAAGTACTTTAAACCAAGAAAAATAAGTACCAAAATCAAAACCTACGAGGGATTGAAAGCGTTTTTACAAAATCAATAATTCCTCCTCTACCCTATCCATAAGCGATTTCTGTAAAGGAGTCGCTTTTTTTTAGGAGCTTAATCCTGCTGTCCGCTGCAATCTCCGTCTCGCGTGGCTTTTTTGGCTGGGCGGCAAAGGAGCTTCTTAGGTCGCTCTTTCCCACCCGCCAAAAAATAGCCACCCGAGCCAGAGGATTTCCACTCCCATCAGGGCTAGGGAAATAAGAAATTAGAAGTTAGAAATAAGAAATAAGAAAGCAGAAAAGGCAGAAGGGAAAAGGTAGAAGGCTTCTTACTTCTGACTTCTGACTATTCACTTTTCACTTTTCACTTTTTTCATTATCTTTAACTCTCTAACTATAAGCCTTATGCACTGGAAAGCCCAATTAATTACACACCGAAAAGAAAAGAGAATAGCCGTTTATTTCGAAAAAGACGCTGCATTAATCTCCCGCATCAAGCAACTTGAAGGCTCCCGATGGAGTCAAACCTTAGCCGTTTGGCATTTGCCAGATACCTTAGAAAACCGGATTCGGTTTAAAATTCCAACTTTATCACACACTATTCCTTCTGAAGAAGGCATAGGACAAATCGAAAAATTTAAACAATGGATGCGTTCGAAACGGTATAGTGAAAGCACGATAACGACCTATTGCGAGGCTTTAAAATCCTTTTTGTTTTTTTATCGCGAAAAACCCATTGCCGAAATCACCAATGAAGATTTAATAGTATATAACAACGAATATATTTTGGAAAAAAAACTGTCTGCCTCTTACCAAAATCAGATGGTCAATGCCCTAAAATTATTTTTTCAAACCATTCGAGAAACCAAGATGATGGTAGATAAAATCCACCGTCCCAAACGTGAAAAAGTACTCCCCAACGTGTTGAGCAAGGAGGAAGTAAAGGCGATATTGAACGCACATAGCAATATCAAACACAAAACCATGCTTTCGTTAATTTATAGTTGTGGGTTACGTTGTGGTGAGTTATTATCCTTGCAACCAGTACATATTGACTCCAAGAGAAATATAGTATTAATCAAAAATGCCAAAGGTAAAAAAGACAGAATCGCTCCTTTATCTCCCAAAATATTAGAAATGCTTAGAGAGTACTATAAAGCATACCAACCTACTAACTATTTGTTCGAAGGGCAAAGTAAAGGACAACCTTATGATGCCAGAAGTTTACAACTCATACTCAAACAAGCCCTTCGAAAAACAGCAATCCCTAAACCCGCTACTTTACATTGGTTGCGCCACAGTTTTGCCACTCATTTATTAGAAAGTGGCACCGATTTACGATACATTCAAGAATTATTAGGCCATAATAGTAGTAAAACCACCGAGATTTACACTCATGTTAGTACGAAAAGTTTGCAACAAATTAAAAGTCCTTTTGATGATTTGTAAGAAAAAAAATAATATATTTGAAAAACAATTAAGCGAAACCAACCTTCGCATAGCCACCCAAATATAGGTGTATATACGAAGGTTTGTTTCGTGTATATGCTAGTTGGAGGTAATTGGACCGTGCCACTTAGACTACGACGTTTTTTCACAATGAATTTTCGGGATATTTTTTTGGGATGTTTAGAAGAATAAAGCATTTAGGCTTCAAGTCTTTCGATTGGGAATCGTAGAAAGTTCACTTTCAATACGTTTGACAACGTAAAAGACTTGGCTAAGTTATCGAAAATAAATGACAAAGTCAATACTATATTTATTTTTGCTAACTTAAACATCACCAAAAAAATAGAGCCCTAAAACCCCTATTATTGACTTCGCCTAGCAGGCTTGCTAAGCGCAATAAATAATTGGTTTCATTGAATAGCATTGTGTTGAAAAAAAAAGAGAGGAGTAGTCTATCCAACTCCGTTACTTAATTAAGCGATGGTTGTGCATAATTAAGTAACTACCCCCAACAGCGGCTATGCAAAATGCCTTCCGCTTTTTTAGATAAAAATAGTACAAATTAAAAAATTTGGCTATTTTAGCTATCATTAGTGAAGCGGCGAAAGAAGGCACTTCGCATAGCCGCAAACGTTAGCTGCAAGGCTACACAACACCGCTAATAGACAAACATCCCTTGAAATAATAGGGAGCTGACCCGATTAAGGTGTCAGCCCCTACTAAAAAAAATCTACTCAACACCTAACTGTAATTTTGCAGAACTAAGATGAATTTCATCTTGTGTTTCTAAAGCAAAATATCCATAAGCTAGAGGTGCGGCAGCAGCTCGTTCAACTGCTTGTTCAAACAGTTTATCCCATACTTCTCCACCTTGTTTTTCGTATGCCGAAATTAAATTTTTCAGACTTTCTTCACCGAAAACAGTAACGTGACCTGAAAAATCTTGTGCTATATCGCTGACTTGTGCAGTTGACCAATCAATAATTCCACAAACTTCTCCATTATGATGAGTAAGTGTATGACCTGCATACAAATCACCGTGAATGAATTTTGTAAAATTCGGCCATAAGGCATCATTATCCAGCCATTTTTGGTACCGAAGTTCTAATTCGGCATTTATCCCTAATTCAGATTTCACCAAAATCAATCTTTCAGAAATCTCATTTCTAACCTGTTCAGGTGTCAAAACTTTTAGATTATTACGAAGTACTTCTTCCGTAGGAATTGAATGAAGTTCTATAAGTGCTTTCGCTAATGATGGTATATAAAGGTCGTTTTCTTTAGACATATTCCAGGTTACTTCATAAGTCTCCGCATCATAAGTAAGTGCAGGTTTTCCATCGAGCAAAGGATAGGCTACCAGTTTTTCATTAGCTATACGCCAATCAGGAACTTGAACCGAAAGGTATTTCGACACCAATTGAAGAATGCGTTTCTCATTCGCAATCTGTTCGCCTAAGGTTGTTCTTCTTGGAATACGCAACAACCACTTTGTGCCATCCCTATCTGTAGCGAAACCAACCTTAAAATCAATTCCCATTTCATTAAAACTCATTTCATCCGAAAGAATTAACCCATTTCTTTCCGCTAATTTTTGAATATCTCTATTTTTCATTTTTTTAAATATTTTTGATTTTACCTACTTGCATTAAGTTGCGAGTGCTAAACGAAAGAATACCCACAAGGATTGCCAAACAACCGCTTATGATAAACGTAATGTTTACACCAATAACTTCTGCAATCAGGCCTGTGAATAATAAACCGATTACACTTGGCAAAACTGCCAAACTATAATAAAGTGAAAATACACGTCCTAATTTTTCAGGACTTACCTCTGTTTGTACAATTGCTGTAAAACAGCCATTGAAAACAGACAGGCTGATACCGCCAATGGCTGTTACCATCACAAATCCTACAAACCAACTTGCAGGTAATACACCACTCAAAATAAATGTAAGTCCCAATAATACATACATAACATTGACTGCGACTACTTTTGAGCCTTTCAATTTGAAAATACTCAGGATGACACCGCCAATAAGCATACCTCCGCCCCAAACCACTTCTACAATTCCTATCTCCCATTTTCCTCCTGCAAAATGCCCTGTTGTGAGCAACGGAAACATAATGGCAGCTGGCATTATAACAAAGGTTATCGCCATTGCATAAAGAAAAAGATAACGCAAACCTTTGTTTTTTGAAACAGTCTGAAACCCTTCCGAAAATTCTGTAGCAATAGAATGTGCAGACGATTTTGACTTCGCAACCACATTGGGAATTTTCACCATCACGAGTGAAAGAATAGCCAGCAATGCTCCAATCAAATCCAAGTACAATACTTTTGAAATAGGAAGATAAGCAATGGCTAATGTGCCAATGGCAGGACCACCAATACTGCAAACCGAATGTAACACCTGATTAATTCCTGCTACCTTTATCAATTCATTTTGGGGTACAATCAGCGGAGCAATTGCCTGTAGTGCCGGAGCGTGAAAAGCATTACCAACAGAGCGTAAACCCAATAAAATGTATATCCATATAAGATTAACATTTTCATTTTGTAAAATGACGAGTAACAAAAGGGCACAGAGAGCTATAAAAGCATCCGAAAAAATCATTACATATTTACGTTTGAGACGGTCAACATATACACCTGCTATTAAGCCTATCAATGCTTGAGGCAACATAGCTGCTATTCCTGCGTAGGCTAAAACTTCGGCTGACTTGTACTCCAGACTAAGCCATATAACAATAGCAAACTGAACAGCATAACTTGTAAGCATTGAAGCAAACTGTCCAGCCCATATAAACATATAGGTCTTAAACCATTTACGGTTTTCCATAAAAACTTGATTAAATTATACAACAAAATAATTGTAGCATAATACTAATAGAGTACTATACCATAAAAGTGGGTTTTGAAGAGAATTACCCTAATAATTATTTAATCCAAGGCTTTGCCACGTGTTGTATACTTTTTGGAAGTGAAGCCACAAAAGTACAAATTATTATCTCAAAAAATAAGCTATTTTAGCAAAATTAAGCCCAGCAGCTAACAAGGGTTTTGCAATAGTGGGGCGAAACTGCAAAGTTCAACTGTTGTTCTTCGGTTCAACTTTTGTGCAAAATTGAAGATTTGTGCTTCGATTGCCCCACCATCGCAAAGCCCCAAAACGTTGGAGGTAATTGGACCGTGCCACTTAGACTACGACGTTTTTTCACAATGAATTTTCGGGATATTTTTTTGGGATGTTTAGAAGAATAAAGCATTTAGGCTTCAAGTCTTTCGATTGGGAATCGTAGAAAGTTCACTTTCAATACGTTTGACAACGTAAAAGACTTGGCTAAGTTATCGAAAATAAATGACAAAGTCAATACTATATTTATTTTTGCTAACTTAAACATCACCAAAAAAATAGAGCCCTAAAACCCCTATTATTGACTTCGCCTAGCAGGCTTGCTAAGCGCAATAAATAATTGGTTTCATTGAATAGCATTGTGTTGAAAAAAAAAGAGAGGAGTAGTCTATCCAACTCCGTTACTTAATTAAGCGATGGTTGTGCATAATTAAGTAACTACCCCCAACAGCGGCTATGCAAAATGCCTTCCGCTTTTTTAGATAAAAATAGTACAAATTAAAAAATTTGGCTATTTTAGCTATCATTAGTGAAGCGGCGAAAGAAGGCACTTCGCATAGCCGCAAACGTTGGAGGTAATTGGACCGTGCCACTTAGACTACGACGTTTTTTCACAATGAATTTTCGGGATATTTTTTTGGGATGTTTAGAAGAATAAAGCATTTAGGCTTCAAGTCTTTCGATTGGGAATCGTAGAAAGTTCACTTTCAATACGTTTGACAACGTAAAAGACTTGGCTAAGTTATCGAAAATAAATGACAAAGTCAATACTATATTTATTTTTGCTAACTTAAACATCACCAAAAAAATAGAGCCCTAAAACCCCTATTATTGACTTCGCCTAGCAGGCTTGCTAAGCGCAATAAATAATTGGTTTCATTGAATAGCATTGTGTTGAAAAAAAAAGAGAGGAGTAGTCTATCCAACTCCGTTACTTAATTAAGCGATGGTTGTGCATAATTAAGTAACTACCCCCAACAGCGGCTATGCAAAATGCCTTCCGCTTTTTTAGATAAAAATAGTACAAATTAAAAAATTTGGCTATTTTAGCTATCATTAGTGAAGCGGCGAAAGAAGGCACTTCGCATAGCCGCAAACGTTGGAGGTAATTGGACCGTGCCACTTAGACTACGACGTTTTTTCACAATGAATTTTCGGGATATTTTTTTGGGATGTTTAGAAGAATAAAGCATTTAGGCTTCAAGTCTTTCGATTGGGAATCGTAGAAAGTTCACTTTCAATACGTTTGACAACGTAAAAGACTTGGCTAAGTTATCGAAAATAAATGACAAAGTCAATACTATATTTATTTTTGCTAACTTAAACATCACCAAAAAAACAGAGCCCTAAAACCCCTATTATTGACTTCGCCTAGCAGGCTTGCTAAGCGCAATAAATAATTGGTTTCATTGAATAGCATTGTGTTGAAAAAAAAAGAGAGGAGTAGTCTATCCAACTCCGTTACTTAATTAAGCGATGGTTGTGCATAATTAAGTAACTACCCCCAACAGGCCGATTGGCAAAAGAAAAAAAGGCCAAATCTTGACACCGTCAAGGCCTTTTTTTCCTTCGCCAAGCGGCCGGTACGTTATAGGCAAGCGTATTAGACGACACAACAACCATTAAACTGACAGACAATTATCGAAACATTGGGACAACATATAAACTTAACAGCGGACTTTTTTCCGACACGACAGCCCAACGCTTCGTGTTTTATTTTTTTTGCCGACCCGCATTTTTTAAAAACAATTTTAGCCAGCCGCACAAATGGCACATTTGGTTTTGCCCGACACACAAGCCGACCCTTCGCAAAACCAAAAGAGCCATTTTTTGCCAACGCACTTATTTTATGTACCATTGAATTAATAAGCAAAATCTAAAAACATGGCTAAAGGAAAAAGCGGACGAGCTAAAAGAAGAAAATTAGAAAGAGATTTGGCTAAAGGGAAATCATCTTCTAATATTAGCGGTAAACAAATATTCAATAGTCTTAAATATGTTTTAAATGACACACAAGCCAAATCACTTTTTAATTCCTTGTCTAAGGAAAGAATAAATGAAGTTAAAGGTAATTTATTGCCAAAGACTTATTCTGAACTAAGAAAATCGGGAAATCATTCATCTAAAGACGAATTTGCAAAAGAAATTATTTGGTATTCAAATGAACTGTTGGACTACCAAAATGAAATCAATGAGTTTTTAAATCTTGAAAGCAAATTTGAATGTAGCTTTTTAGCTGGGAATTATAAGAATTCGAGTTTAATCCTTGATGAAATCGAAACCAAAATTTGTGTATCACAATGGAGTATTGAAAAGCGTCTTTTGATAGCTGAATATGAAACAGGTTTCAAAAAAAACAAAGAAGTTCTGGCTAGTATTATTTTGACTGATAATGACCCAATAACTAATTTAATATCAAAGTATCAAAGCATAAGAATTGAAAAGAAACTATCCTTCTTTAAGTACGAAGAGATATTTAATAACTTGTTAGCTGCATATTCAAACTCTAAAGCAAGTGAATATTTATGTTTTAAACTGAATTTTTTCAAACAAGGAAAATATAATCACAAGGGTTTCATATTAAGTATTGAAAACTCGGGTTCAATTATTGATAAATATAAATCATTTATACAATGTGTACTTTTATTTATTAGTGAAATTGAAAGAGACAAATCAATTGAGAGTATCCTGAAAATAAATTTAGGCAAATTACTAAATAGGATAAATGATAATCGAATAATAAATTCGTTATACGCAATAGGTGAAACCCCCAGTTTTAAAATTAACTCAAAGAATGAACAACTTTTAAATATTACTGATAATTACTTGCAAGGGAAGTACGAATTAGTATTAAAAGGTTTGGAGTCTTTTTTAATTGATAATTCAAATTGCTTTGAATTATATGAATTTTATATAAAATCTACAATAAATCTAAAAAGAACTTTCAAAAATCCTTTTCCAATAGACTCATTTGCTGGGAAATGCCTAGAAGATTTAAACAATATTTTTAATAAAAATAACAAGACTGAAAATTCACTTATAAACGCTATAAAAACTTATAATTCTATAGGAAATATAAGTTGGAGTTATAAATACTTTGCATTTGTATATAATGAACATGCTTCAAACTTTGACTCAATTGATATTAATAGATACTCCCATTTGAACTCATCTTATTTCAATTCAGCCAATACTCTTTTTTTAAAAAATATTGATACATCAAAAATATATTTATCCAAGATAAATGAATCTAAACCCTATATTTCTGTTGATTTTTATGAACAAGTAAATAATATAATAAATGGTAAGTCAACAAACAAAATTAGCCTAGCTGTTGAACCGTTTCGTGAAATTCTATATTACTGCCAAGCCTTACAAGTATCTGCGAATTATGAATTAGCACTCTATTCATATCAGAATTTACTTGCATCTTCTGAACATAAATCAGCTTTTGAATCCCAGCATAATTTAATAGAGGTAGTACAAGGAATTTTAAATTGTTTGCTAAACCTTAATAAATTGCAAGATGCAGTGATTCTAATAGCAAGCTATAACATTGCAAATCCAAATTTTTCAAATCGACTTAGGTCTGACTTTTTACTGAAAAAAATCATTGAATCTGACAATGAGGATTTGAAGAAAGAAATTTCAACACCTATAGTTCTGCACCAATATAAATCATTTATAAATCCAAATGATATTTGGATTGCATATGATGAATTTTTATTTTCTTTTGACTTAGATTATCCAAAAGAGATTGAAAGTATAATAGATGAAATTGATAAATCAAAAACAATATTTTTTAAAAAACATATGCAAACAAGAAGTTTTTGATTCTTCTCATAAGTTTGAAAATCAAGACCAGTTAGATAATGAAAGGATTGAAATTTGCTCATTATTAACTCGAATTGACAGAGATAATTTTGAAGAATACATTAACGAAATTTCAGAAATTAATAGAAATCTATTGATTCGACAAGGTATTAAACAAATAGATGAGAGTAAAATTTATGTCGATGTTAAAGGAATCAAAAATTTTCTTGAAAAAGACATTAAAGAAAGTTTTGATAGAAGCATGAATCTACAAACGCTTTCTTTGGACCAAATTCAAAAATTAGATTTAAACAGTGACAACGTAATGATACCGTATTACGATGAACCGAGTATTTCAAACAAAACAGAACAT
>NZ_MUFX01000050.1:0-5086 GCF_002017945.1 Flavobacterium sp. LM5
CAAAACGATTACGCTAGAAGATCCAATTAAAAACAAAAAATACGCACTAAAAGATAAAACTGCCGTTTTGATTGTACGCCCAAGAGGATTGCATTTGAACGAAAAACACATCTTGATAGCAAACGAAGAAGCTTCTGGTTCTTTGATTGACTTTGGTCTGTATGCTTTTCATAATCATGACCAATTGGCCAGAAACGGTTCGGCGCCTTATTTTTACTTACCCAAGCTAGAACATTATTTGGAAGCCAGATGGTGGAACGAAGTGTTTGAATTTGCACAAGAATACCTTGGAGAGCAACACGGTACCTTTAAAGCAACCGTTTTGATTGAAACAATAACCGCCAGTTTTCAGTTGGACGAAATCATCTACGAATTAAGAGACCATATCGTAGGCTTGAACTGCGGGCGTTGGGATTACATTTTTTCATACATCAAAAAATTCAGAAATAATCCTGCCTTTATCGTTCCGAACCGCGACCAAGTAACGATGACTTCGCCTTTTATGGACGCGTATTCTAAATTGGTGATTCAGCGTTGTCACAAACGCAACATTCACGCAATGGGCGGAATGGCTGCACAAATTCCGATTAAGAATGACCCGAAGCCAACGAAATTGCCTTCAAAAAAGTGATTGCAGATAAAGAACGAGAAGCCAGAAACGGACACGACGGAACTTGGGTAGCGCATCCTGATTTGGTTCCGATAGCGATGAAAGTGTTTAATGAAAATATGATGACCAAAAATCATATTCACATCAAGAGAGCGGATTTGCACATTACAGAAGCGGATTTGTTGCAAATTCCAGTAGGAACGATTACCGAAGAAGGGATTCGCAAAAACGTAAATGTGGCCGTGCTGTACATCACTTCTTGGCTAAACGGACAAGGCGCTGCAGCGATTCATCACTTGATGGAGGATGCCGCCACGGCAGAAATCTCAAGGTCGCAATTGTGGCAATGGCTTCAAAATGAAGTAACGTTGGATTCGGGTGAAAAATTAACGACCAAATTGTACCACCGCATAGCTTTGGAAGAATATGAAAAAATCAGAAAGCAAGTGGGTGACCGAGCGCACGAAGAGGAAAACTACATCTTGGCAGAAAAATTACTAGACGAACTGGTTGTGAACAAAAAATTTGTAGAGTTCTTGACGATACCAGGGTATAAGTATTTGTAGTGGTTAACAATCACTATTAAAAAAGTAAGCCACGAATTCCACAGATGAACACCAATTTTTCTGCTTTAATTAAACGAATCATAGCAGCCAATAAAGTTTGTTTTAAAAACAGTGAGTCTTTTCTTTTTCCAAAAAATCACATTGCTGGCTTTTAGCCCGATCGCAGTGGCATCCTCTGGACTCGCGAACGAGCGAGGACAGAGATATAACGGAGAGCGGGACCCATATTCACTGAAAAAAACCTTTGCTTGCCGCTCCTGATAATTAAATGAAACAAAAAATCTATTATAAACCAACCGAGAATTAAAAAAAGAAATTATGAAAACCACCGAGACACGCATTCAAGAATTAGTAACTGATTGGTTAACAAACCCAAGATGGGAAGGCATTGAACGTCCTTACACCGCTGAAGAAGTGGTGCAATTGCAAGGTTCATACCAAATTGAACACAGTATCGCTAGAATGGGCGCTACGAAACTTTGGAACAGATTGAAATCACAGGATTTTGTTGCCGGATTAGGCGCATTGACCGGTAATCAAGCCATTCAAGAAGTGGAAGCTGGACTAGAAGCTATTTACTTAAGTGGCTGGCAAGTGGCGGCTGATGCGAATGTGGCCGGCGAAATGTATCCTGACCAATCGTTGTATCCTGCCAACAGTGTTCCTTTGGTAGTAAAAAGAATCAACAACGCTTTGTTGCGCGCTGACCAAATTCAAGTGGTGAATAAAACAGTAGATAAAAAAGATTACTTGGTTCCGATTGTTGCGGATGCTGAAGCAGGTTTTGGAGGAAACTTGAACGCTTTTGAATTGATGAAATCAATGATTGAAGCAGGTGCAGCAGGCGTACACTTTGAAGACCAATTGAGTTCTGCTAAAAAATGCGGACACTTGGGCGGAAAAGTTTTGGTACCTACGCAAGAAGCCATCAATAAATTAATCGCTGCGCGTTTGGCTGCCGACGTAATGGGAACGCCAACCTTGATTGTAGCAAGAACGGATGCGGATGCTGCAAACTTATTGACAAGCGATATAGACCCAAGAGATGCCAAATTCATCACGGGAGAAAAAACAGACGAAGGCTTTTTCTATGTAAACTGCGGTGTGGAGCAAGGTATTGACCGTGGGTTAAGTTATGCACCTTATGCCGATTTGATTTGGATGGAAACGAGCAACCCTGATTTGGCTTACGCAAAACAATTTGCCGATGCTATTCACGCGAAATATCCAGGAAAAATGTTGGCTTACAACTGTTCGCCTTCGTTCAACTGGGCGGCGAAACTATCGGTTGCAGAAATGGAAACTTTTAGAGAGGACTTAGCGGCTATGGGGTATAAATTCCAATTCATACATACTCGTGATTCCAAGCGTGGAATCAGCAAAGTATGTGAATTGGAATTTATACCCCATAGCCGCTAAGTCTCTCTAAAAGTTTCCATTTCTGCAACCGATAGTTTCGCCGCCCAGTTGAACGAAGGCGAACAGTTGTAAGCCAACATTTTTTCCTGGATATTTCGCGTGAATAGCATCGGCAAATTGTTTTGCGTAAGCCAAATAGGGTTGCTCGTTTCCATCCAAATCAAATCGCATAAGGTGCATAACTTAACCCACGGTCAATACCTTGCTCCACACCGCAGTTTACATAGAAAAAGCTTCGTCTGTTTTTTCTCCGTGATGAATTTGGCATCTCTTGGGTCTATATCGCTTGTCAATAAGTTTGCAGCATCCGCATCCGTTCTTGCTACAATCAAGGTTGGCGTTCCCATTACGTCGGCAGCCAAACGCGCAGCGATTAATTTATTGATGGCTTCTTGCGTAGGTACCAAAACTTTTCCGCCCAAGTGTCCGCATTTTTTAGCAGAACTCAATTGGTCTTCAAAGTGTACGCCTGCTGCACCTGCTTCAATCATTGATTTCATCAATTCAAAAGCGTTCAAGTTTCCTCCAAAACCTGCTTCAGCATCCGCAACAATCGGAACCAAGTAATCTTTTTATCTACTGTTTTATTCACCACTTGAATTTGGTCAGCGCGCAACAAAGCGTTGTTGATTCTTTTTACTACCAAAGGAACACTGTTGGCAGGATACAACGATTGGTCAGGATACATTTCGCCGCACATTCGCATCAGCCGCCACTTGCCAGCCACTTAAGTAAATAGCTTCTAGTCCAGCTTCCACTTCTTGAATGGCTTGATTACGGTCAATGCGCCTAATCCGGCAACAAAATCCTGTGATTTCAATCTGTTCCAAAGTTTCGTAGCGCCCATTCTAGCGATACTGTGTTCAATTTGGTATGAACCTTGCAATTGCACCACTTCTTCAGCGGTGTAAGGACGTTCAATGCCTTCCCATCTTGGTTTGTTAACCAATCAGTTACTAATTCTTGAATGCGTGTCTCGTGGTTTTCATAATTTCTTTTTTTTAATTCTCGGTTGGTTTATAATAGATTTTTTGTTTCATTTAATTATCAGGAGCGGCAAGCAAAGGTTTTTTTCAGTGAATATGGGTCCCGCTCTCCGTTATATCTCTGTCCTCGCTCGTTCGCGAGTCCAGAGGATGCCACTGCGATCGGGGCTAAAAGCCAGCAATGTGATTTTTTGGAAAAAGAAAAAGACTCACTGTTTTTAAAACAAACTTTATTGGCTGCTATGATTCGTTTAATTAAAGCAGAAAAATTGGTGTTCATCTGTGGAATTCGTGGCTTACTTTTTTAATAGTGATTGTTAACCACTACAAATACTTATACCCTGGTATCGTCAAGAACTCTACAAATTTTTTGTTCACAACCAGTTCGTCTAGTAATTTTTCTGCCAAGATGTAGTTTTCCTCTTCGTGCGCTCGGTCACCCACTTGCTTTCTGATTTTTTCATATTCTTCCAAAGCTATGCGGTGGTACAATTTGGTCGTTAATTTTTCACCCGAATCCAACGTTACTTCATTTTGAAGCCATTGCCACAATTGCGACCTTGAGATTTCTGCCGTGGCGGCATCCTCCATCAAGTGATGAATCGCTGCAGCGCCTTGTCCGTTTAGCAAGAAGTGATGTACAGCACGGCCACATTTACGTTTTTGCGAATCCCTTCTTCGGTAATCGTTCCTACTGGAATTTGCAACAAATCCGCTTCTGTAATGTGCAAATCCGCTCTCTTGATGTGAATATGATTTTTGGTCATCATATTTTCATTAAACACTTTCATCGCTATCGGAACCAAATCAGGATGCGCTACCCAAGTTCCGTCGTGTCCGTTTCTGGCTTCTCGTTCTTTATCTGCAATCACTTTTTTGAAGGCAATTTCGTTGGCTTCGGGGTCATTCTTAATCGGAATTTGTGCAGCCATTCCGCCCATTGCGTGAATGTTGCGTTTGTGACAACGCTGAATCACCAATTTAGAATACGCGTCCATAAAAGGCGAAGTCATCGTTACTTGGTCGCGGTTCGGAACGATAAAGGCAGGATTATTTCTGAATTTTTTGATGTATGAAAAAATGTAATCCAACGCCCGCAGTTCAAGCCTACGATATGGTCTCTTAATTCGTAGATGATTTCGTCCAACTGAAAACTGGCGGTTATTGTTTCAATCAAAACGGTTGCTTTAAAGGTACCGTGTTGCTCTCCAAGGTATTCTTGTGCAAATTCAAACACTTCGTTCCACCATCTGGCTTCCAAATAATGTTCTAGCTTGGGTAAGTAAAAATAAGGCGCCGAACCGTTTCTGGCCAATTGGTCATGATTATGAAAAGCATACAGACCAAAGTCAATCAAAGAACCAGAAGCTTCTTCGTTTGCTATCAAGATGTGTTTTTCGTTCAATGCAATCCTCTTGGGCGTACAATCAAAACGGCAGTTTTATCTTTTAGTGCGTATTTTTTGTTTTTAATTGGATCTTCTAGCGTAATCGTTTTGTTTACGG
>NZ_MUFX01000051.1:0-3085 GCF_002017945.1 Flavobacterium sp. LM5
CCACTAATGTAGGTTTTTTTTTATATATAATTTAAATACAAAATGGATAGCACACTACTAATAATTGTTTCAGGTATAATAGGTATTGCGGCTGGTTTTGGAATTGCCAAAATCATAGAAAAAAAGCAATATTTCTAATTTAATAAAAAACGCAAAAAAAGAAGCTTCTTCTATTTTGAAAGATGCCAATTTAGAGGCAGAAAACATTAAAAAAGATAAAATTCTTCAAGCAAAAGAAAAATTTATCGAATTGAAATCGGAGCACGAGCAGGTGATTTTGGCTAGAGATAAAAAAGTAGCCGAAGTTGAAAAAGAGTTCGTGATAAAGAATCTCAAGTTTCGAGTGAATTGTCTAAAGCAAAAAAAATCAACGATGATTTCGAAGCAAAAAAAGCTGAATTTCAAGCCAAAATTGAAGTTCTAGACAAGAAACAAGTAGAAGTTGAAAGATTGCATAAAAGCCAATTACAACAACTTGAAGTAATTTCTGGATTATCTGCTGAAGAAGCTAAAGAACAATTAGTAGAAGGATTAAAAGGCTGAAGCTAAATCAAAAGCGATGTCTCACATTCAAGACACTATTGAAGAAGCCAAATTAACTGCGCAGCAAGAAGCTAAAAAAATCATCATCAAACACTATTCAACGTGTTGGAACAGAAGAAGCTGTTGAAAATTGCGTGTCTGTTTTCAATATCGAATCCGATGATGTAAAAGTAGAATTATTGGACGTGAAGGTAGAAACATTCGTGCACTAGAAGCTGCTACAGGGGTTGAAATCATTGTAGACGATACGCCAGAAGCGATTATTCTTTCTTGTTTCGATCCTGTTAGAAGAGAAATAGCTCGTTTATCGTTACATAAATTAGTAACTGATGGACGTATTCACCCTGCAAGAATTGAAGAAGTTGTAGCCAAAACCACCAAACAAATTGATGACGAAATCATAGAAGTTGGTAAACGTACAGTTATTGATTTAGGCATTCACGGATTACATCCTGAATTGATCAAAGTAGTAGGACGTATGAAGTACCGTTCTTCTTATGGACAAAATTTATTGCAACACTCTCGTGAAGTTTCTAAGCTTTGTGGAATTATGGCAGCCGAATTAGGCTTAAATGTTAAACTAGCCAAAAGAGCTGGCTTACTTCACGATATTGGAAAAGTTAGTAATTTTCTTCGGAGTGGGTCATCATATAATATTTAATCAACTCTTTCAGAGTTCAAAACTCTGAAAGGGTTTTTAATTGTTAGTATTATTTTTTAGGATTGTTAATCAATACTAATGGAATTGAAATCTTGTGACGCAAATGATCGATTGTGGTTCCCAATAGTAAATCTTTAAATCCAGTATGGCCATGCGTACCCATAATAAGCAAATCGAATTTGCCTTTATTGACCAATTTGGAAGTACTTTGTTGGGCTCCCAAAACCAAGTAGGGTTTTGACATGGAAACCTTTTTCTTGAAACATGGCTTTATATCTAGTAATAACTTTTCGTCAATCGTAGTCTCGTGATCGTCGGTTTGTTTGCCGTACATCATGGCCCCAACGGTTTCTACCACATGAATCAAAGTATATTCGGCTTCTTTTCCTCCTAAATTAAAAGCATAATTCAGGGCCGTTTCGTCAGCAAAAGAAAAGTCGACGGCAATCGCAATTTTTTCTGGATGCTGCGCTTGAGTGGCGTTGAATTGTAATTGTAAATTATGAGGAGAATGATTTTGAATATGAACTTTGCTTTGCGATAAAAAGGGTCGCACCACGATGTAGAGCAGTAAAACCAAAAATCCGATAGCAAGAGGAACTACTGTGAACCACAACACCATTGAGTTTTGAGATTCTGACAACCAACCTTGAATCTCGTCAAAAACCAATTTAGCGTTGAGCGAAACAATAATCAAAGCTATCGTCCAAGCGGCTATTTTAGTCAGCGTGTTGATATGAAACCATTCATTTTGTTTTTATCGCTTACAAAAATGAATCAATGGAATAATGGCAAATCCCAATTGTAAACTCAAAATCACTTGACTGAAAATAAGTAGTTTTCCTGTGACACTTTCGCCATAAATCAAGATTACAATAACTGCTGGAACTATGGCTATTATTCTGGTAATAATGCGGCGAACCCAAGGCTGAATGCGTAAATTCAAATAGCCTTCCATTACGATTTGACCCGCTAAAGTTCCCGTGATTGTTGAACTCTGTCCCGCAGCAATCAAAGCCACAGCAAATAGGATAGAGGCCCATTTAGTGCCTAAAATTGGTGCCAAAAAATTTATGAGCATCTTGAATTTCGGCTACCTCAAATAGCCCGTTTTTGTAGAAGGTGGCGGCTGCTAAAATCAAAATAGCAGCATTCACAAAAAAAGCCAAATTCAGTGCAATCGTTGAATCAATTAGGTTGTATTTTAAGGCTTGTCGAATGCCTTTCGGACTGCGGTCAAATTTTCGGGTTTGTACCAAAGACGAATGCAAGTACAAATTGTGCGGCATAACCGTGGCTCCAATGATTCCAATAGCAATGTAAAGCGCCGCTTCAGTAGGAAGAGAGGGAATCAATCCCAAAACTACTTTATCGAGTTCGGGTTGCGCAAAAAACATTTCAAAGACGAATGAAAATCCTATGATGGCTACCAAAACTATGATAAAAGCTTCCATTTTTCGGATGCCTTTGTTGATTAAGAACAGGAGTAAAAAGGTATCCAAAACTGTAATCAAAACGCCTTCAATCAACGGAATGTCAAAGAGTAAATTAATTCCAATCGCCATTCCGAGTACTTCGGCCAAATCACAAGCAGCAATGGCAATTTCGGCCAAAAAATATAAAATATAATTCACAAAAGGCGAATAGGTTTCGCGCGAGGCTTGCGCCAAATCACGTTGGGTGACAATCCCTAAACGCGCACTCAAACTTTGCAATAGCAAGGCCATAAGATTACTCATCAGTAATACCCACAATAGTGAATAACCAAATTGACTTCCGCCAGCAATATCAGTTGCCCAGTTGCCTGGATCCATATAGCCTACACTTACGAGATAAGCTGGGCCTAGAAAAGCAAGGATTTTTCTAAACTTTGATTTTTTT
>NZ_MUFX01000052.1:0-4364 GCF_002017945.1 Flavobacterium sp. LM5
TCATTCCTGACTCAGCTCTTTTCACTTTTCTTACTTTGGCTGCTTGTTGCTCAATAGTCATGTTTTTGTGCAACACTCCAATACCTCCTTCTTGAGCCATAGCAATAGCCATAGCACTTTCGGTCACTGTATCCATAGCTGCAGATACAATAGGTACATTTAAAGTTATGTTTCTTGAAAATTTGGATTGAATACTCACTTCGCGAGGAAGAACGCTGGAGTAATTTGGAACTAATAATACATCATCGTAAGTTAAACCTTCGCCGATAATCTTGGAATTGTGTGCTTTCATGGTGCAATTTCTAGTTGAATTGCGTGCAAATATAGACAATCTTAAGCAAAAAAAACAGACAAACCCACTATTAATTAATTAAATTAGCATGGGCTAACAAACTTGTAGCTATTTTTTTTCAATACTAAAAACAACACTTATTAATTATAATCATGTTCGAATCCAGTTCAACCTCTATCCAAGGGCTTTCTTCAGAAAAAGTTATTGCCTCTAGAACAAAAAACGGTGCCAATTCAACCGAACATCAACAAAAAAACAACTTTTTGCACTCGCTCTTCGAATTGATTAAGGAGCCTATGTTCATATTATTACTCACCGCTACGAGTGTGTATTTTGTAACTGCAGATTATAATAATGGAATTTTTATGCTTTTGGCTATTATTTTGGTCGTATCCATTTCCTTGTACCAAGAATCAAAAAGTAGAAATGCCATTGAAGCGCTGTCTAAATTAACACAACCCAAAAGTAAAGTCATTAGGAATGGAATTGTTGTTGAGATTCCGAGTGAAGAAATTGTTTTGGGCGACTTAATACAGACGGAAGAAGGCACTTTTGTTCCCGCCGATGGAATCATCATCCAATCCAATGACTTTTCGGTCAATGAATCCATATTAACAGGAGAATCTCTATCGGTTTCAAAAAATGAACAATCCGAAAACAAACAAGTGTATCAAGGAACCATAGTCGCAAGTGGACTGGCTATTTGCCAAGTTACCGCCATTGGAAGTCAAACACAATTAGGAAAAATTGGAAAAAGTCTAGACAACATCGTCGAAGAAAAAACGCCATTACAAATTCAAATTAGCAATTTTGTCACCTATATTTCTTTGATTGGTTTGGTTGCTTTTATCATTGTCTGGGGAATCAATTATTGGAATTCAAAACTAATTTTAGATAGTTTGCTTAAAGCATTAACGCTTGCCATGAGTATCATCCCAGAAGAAATTCCTGTAGCTTTTACCACTTTTATGGCACTTGGTGCTTGGCGACTACTTCGAATGGGAATTATTGTAAAACAAACTAAAACAGTTGAAACTTTAGGAAGTGCCACCGTAATTTGTACCGATAAAACAGGCACCATCACCGAAAACAAAATGAGTCTTGCCGAATGGTTCACTCTTGATGCCTCAACTGTTACAACAAATCATTCCAACTTAAACCCCAAAGAACAAGAACTAATTAACTCTGCGATGTGGGCGAGTGAACCCATTCCGTTTGATGCTATGGAAATAGCATTGCATGAAGCCTACACCAATTCCATTGCAACTGACGAACGTCCTCAATATAAAATGATACACGAATATCCTTTGAGTGGAAAACCACCTATGATGACACATGTATTCGAAAACAAAGAAGGACATCGAATTATTGCAACAAAAGGAGCACCAGAAGCCATTATTGCCTGTTCTAAACTATCTGAAACTGAGAAAGAAAAAATCAACACGGCTTTTCTCGCTATGACCAAAAAAGGATTTCGAGTATTAGGCGTTGGGACAACCGATTTTAACGGAACCTATTTCCCTAAAACACAGCAAGAGTTTGAACTAGATTTTAAAGGTCTTGTTGCTTTTTATGACCCTCCAAAAAAGAACATCAAAGCAGTTTTAGAAACTTTTTATAAAGCCGGAATTGCCGTTAAAATAATCACAGGTGATAATGCCGAAACCACCGCTACGATTGCTCAACAAATTGGTTTTAAAAACCCTGAAAAAATACTCAATGGAGACGAACTAATGCAAATGAGTCCAGCTAGATTGAAAGAGAAAGTAATGGAAACTACTATTTTTACTAGAATGTTTCCTGAGGCTAAACTCAAAATCATTCAAGCGCTAAAAGACAATTAATCAAATTGTAGCCTATGAACTGGTGATGGAGTGAACTGATAGACCGGTCTCTTAAATCCAGCACACATCGAATTGCTATGGGCAAAAAGGACAGAAATTGCCAAACAGCCGCGAATGTAATTTTGAGTTTAGCCTCAGGAAACATTCTAGTAAAAATAGTAGTTTCCATTACTTTCTCTTTCAATCTAGCTGGACTCATTTGCATTAGTTCGTCTCCATTGAGTATTTTTTCAGGGTTTTTAAAACCAATTTGTTGAGCAATCGTAGCGGTGGTTTCGGCATTATCACCTGTGATTATTTTAACGGCAATTCCGGCTTTATAAAAAGTTTCTAAAACTGCTTTGATGTTCTTTTTTGGAGGGTCATAAAAAGCAACAAGACCTTTAAAATCTAGTTCAAACTCTTGCTGTGTTTTAGGGAAATAGGTTCCGTTAAAATCGGTTGTCCCAACGCCTAATACTCGAAATCCTTTTTTGGTCATAGCGAGAAAAGCCGTGTTGATTTTTTCTTTCTCAGTTTCAGATAGTTTAGAACAGGCAATAATGGCTTCTGGTGCTCCTTTTGTTGCAATAATTCGATGTCCTTCTTTGTTTTCGAATACATGTGTCATCATAGGTGGTTTTCCACTCAAAGGATATTCGTGTATCATTTTATATTGAGGACGTTCGTCAGTTGCAATGGAATTGGTGTAGGCTTCATGCAATGCTATTTCCATAGCATCAAACGGAATGGGTTCACTCGCCCACATCGCAGAGTTAATTAGTTCTTGTTCTTTGGGGTTTAAGTTGGAATGATTTGTTGTAACAGTTGAGGCATCAAGAGTGAACCATTCGGCAAGACTCATTTTGTTTTCGGTGATGGTGCCTGTTTTATCGGTACAAATTACGGTGGCACTTCCTAAAGTTTCAACTGTTTTAGTTTGTTTTACAATAATTCCCATTCGAAGTAGTCGCCAAGCACCAAGTGCCATAAAAGTGGTAAAAGCTACAGGAATTTCTTCTGGGATGATACTCATGGCAAGCGTTAATGCTTTAAGCAAACTATCTAAAATTAGTTTTGAATTCCAATAATTGATTCCCCAGACAATGATAAAAGCAACCAAACCAATCAAAGAAATATAGGTGACAAAATTGCTAATTTGAATTTGTAATGGCGTTTTTTCTTCGACGATGTTGTCTAGACTTTTTCCAATTTTTCCTAATTGTGTTTTGACTTCCAATGGCGGTAACTTGGCAAATAGCCAGTCCACTTGCGACTATGGTTCCTTGATACACTTGTTTGTTTTCGGATTGTTCATTTTTTGAAACCGATAGAGATTCTCCTGTTAATATGGATTCATTGACCGAAAAGTCATTGGATTGGATGATGATTCCATCGGCGGGAACAAAAGTGCCTTCTTCCGTCTGTATTAAGTCGCCCAAAACAATTTCTTCACTCGGAATCTCAACAACAATTCCATTCCTAATGACTTTACTTTTGGGTTGTGTTAATTTAGACAGCGCTTCAATGGCATTTCTACTTTTTGATTCTTGGTACAAGGAAATGGATACGACCAAAATAATAGCCAAAAGCATAAAAATTCCATTATTATAATCTGCAGTTACAAAATACACACTCGTAGCGGTGAGTAATAATATGAACATAGGCTCCTTAATCAATTCGAAGAGCGAGTGCAAAAAGTTGTTTTTTTGTTGATGTTCGGTTGAATTGGCACCGTTTTTTTGTTCTAGAGGCAATAACTTTTTCTGAAGAAAGCCCTTGGATAGAGGTTGAACTGGATTCGAACATGATTATAATTAATAAGTGTTGTTTTTAGTATTGAAAAAAAATAGCTACAAGTTTGTTAGCCCATGCTAATTTAATTAATTAATAGTGGGTTTGTCTGTTTTTTTGCTTAAGATTGTCTATATTTGCACGCAATTCAACTAGAAATTGCACCATGAAAGCACACAATTCCAAGATTATCGGCGAAGGTTTAACTTACGATGATGTATTATTAGTTCCAAATTACTCCAGCGTTCTTCCTCGCGAAGTGAGTATTCAATCCAAATTTTCAAGAAACATAACTTTAAATGTACCTATTGTATCTGCAGCTATGGATACAGTGACCGAAAGTGCTATGGCTATTGCTATGGCTCAAGAAGGAGGTATTGGAGTGTTGCACAAAAACATGACTATTGAGCAACAAGCAGCCAAAGTAAGAAAAGTGAAAAGAGCTGAGTCAGGAA
>NZ_MUFX01000053.1:0-3875 GCF_002017945.1 Flavobacterium sp. LM5
GTTTCGATTGACAAATGATTTAAACTAATGAAATTTTCTAATGTTAATGGCAAGGTGGTTTGATGTTTGAAATTTCTAATCTTTGCTATCAACTGATTTACATTTAAAGATGTTGCTCTTTTGATATTTTCTAAAATAGTTTCTTTTGCTTTCTTTTCTAAAATAACTGAACATCCTAAAGGTAAATGAGGGAAATCATCTTCTATTTCCTTCTGAACAGATGTCGTTGTTTTGCCGATTAGAGCTCTAAATTTACTTTCAAAATCATATTCAGGTCTTGAGTTACCTACGAAATCTAAAACAGTCAAACAATCTTTTCCTTCTGCTAAACGCAAACCACGTCTAATTGTTGAAGAAAAACAGTTAAACTTTCTGTTGGCCTTAAAAACAAAACAGTATCAATTTCTGGAATATCAACACCTTCATTGAAAATATCAACTACAAATAAGTAATTGAATTCTTTTTTCTTGAATTGTGCTCTAATTCTTTCTCTTTCATTTGAATTTTTACTCGTTAAACATTCAGCTTTTATTCCCGCTAAATTGAACTTTTCTGTCATAAAAAGAGCATGCTCTTGAGTAACACAAAATCCAATAGCTCTGACATCATTTAGGTCGTTTGTGTATTTTTCAAGATTTGAAATTATTTGTCCAACTCTCACATCGTTTTTTGTGTATAAGCTTGTCAACTCACTGGCAACATACTTTCCTTTTTCCCATTTCACGTTTGTTAAGTCAATACTATCTGTTATTCCAAAATATTGAAATGGACATAATAATTTTTTGTTTAGTGCTTCTGGTAGCCTAGTTTCAGCAGCAATACGATTGCAAAAATCTTCCAAAATATCTTCACCGTCCATTCTTTCAGGAGTAGCTGTTAGTCCAGCAGCACTTTCGGCTTGAAGTAATTAATTATAGGGCGATAGGTTGCGGCTGAAATATGATGTACTTCATCAACTATGATAAAATCATAATAATCAGGTGAAAGTTTGATGTCTTTAAGTCTATTATTCAACGTTTGAACCGAAGCAAAAACATATTCATTTGAATAGGGTTCTAATCGTCAACCATAAATCACCGAAATTGTTATCTTTTAAAACGCCTTGAAAAGTAGCTTTTGCTTGCTGCAAAATTTCTTTTCTATGTGCGACAAAAAGTAATTTTGAAGATTCATTATTATTTCTGAAATTTTTATAATCGAAAGCAGAAATAACTGTTTTTCCTGTCCCTGTTGCAGCCACTAAAAGATTTCTGTATCTATTGTGTACTGACCTTTCCACTTCTAATTTTTCAAGTATTTCACTTTGATAGGGGAAAGGTTTAATATCAAAATAAGAAGTTGTAAAAGTATATTCTTTTGAAAATTTCCCTTGTTTTAAAGCTTCAACTAATTTTACGGAATGAATATTTTTATCATATAATTCAAATTCAGCATTTTGCCAATAGGCTTCGAATGTTTTCTTGAACTTGTCAATGATATGACCAACTTCTTTGGTAGTCACTTTTAAATTCCATTCTAATCCATCAGTTAATGCCGAACGAGAAAAGTTGGATGATCCAATGTAGCCTGTATGGAAACCCGTTTTTCTTTGAAACAAATACGCTTTCGCATGTAATCTTTCATTACCAGTGTTATAGGATACTTTGACTTCTGTATTTTTTAATGATGACAAAAACTCCACTGCTTTTGCGTCGTTGCTCCAATGTAAGTAGTTGTGATTACTCTCAATTTGCCACCTCTTTCAGTAAATTCTTTTAGTTCTCTTTCAAGAATTCTAATGCCTTTCCATTTTATGAATGAAACTAGTAAATCAATTTCATCGATGATAAAATTTCTTTTCTTAATTCACTTTCTAAAGTTGTGCCTGAATTGCCACCTGTAAATAGTTCACTATGAATTAATCTTGTGAAAGTGTATTTCTAAGTGGATAGATTTAACTGATTAAGATTCTACATCTAAAGAAATTACAGCTTCACAAGATTAATTCATAGTGAACTATTTACAGGTGGCAATTCAGGCACAACTTTAGAAAGTGAATTAAGAAAAGAAATTTTATCATCGGATGAAATTGATTTACTAGTTTCATTCATAAAATGGAAAGCATTAGAATTCTTGAAAGAGAACTAAAAGAATTTACTGAAAGAGGTGGCAAATTGAGAGTAATCACAACTACTTACATTGGAGCAACGGACGCAAAAGCAGTGGAGTTTTTGTCATCATTAAAAAATACAGAAGTCAAAGTATCCTATAACACTGGTAATGAAAGATTACATGCGAAAGCGTATTTGTTTCAAAGAAAAACGGGTTTCCATACAGGCTACATTGGATCATCCAACTTTTCTCGTTCGGCATTAACTGATGGATTAGAATGGAATTTAAAAGTGACTACCAAAGAAGTTGGTCATATCATTGACAAGTTCAAGAAAACATTCGAAGCCTATTGGCAAAATGCTGAATTTGAATTATATGATAAAAATATTCATTCCGTAAAATTAGTTGAAGCTTTAAAACAAGGGAAATTTTCAAAAGAATATACTTTTACAACTTCTTATTTTGATATTAAACCTTTCCCCTATCAAAGTGAAATACTTGAAAAATTAGAAGTGGAAAGGTCAGTACACAATAGATACAGAAATCTTTTAGTGGCTGCAACAGGGACAGGAAAAACAGTTATTTCTGCTTTCGATTATAAAAATTTCAGAAATAATAATGAATCTTCAAAATTACTTTTTGTCGCACATAGAAAAGAAATTTTGCAGCAAGCAAAAGCTACTTTTCAAGGCGTTTTAAAAGATAACAATTTCGGTGATTTATGGTTGACGGATTAGAACCCTATTCAAATGAATATGTTTTTGCTTCGGTTCAAACGTTGAATAATAGACTTAAAGACATCAAACTTTCACCTGATTATTATGATTTTATCATAGTTGATGAAGTACATCATATTTCAGCCGCAACCTATCGCCCTATAATTAATTACTTCAAGCCGAAAGTGCTGCTGGACTAACAGCTACTCCTGAAAGAATGGACGGTGAAGATATTTTGGAAGATTTTTGCAATCGTATTGCTGCTGAAACTAGGCTACCAGAAGCACTAAACAAAAAATTATTATGTCCATTTCAATATTTTGGAATAACAGATAGTATTGACTTAACAAACGTGAAATGGGAAAAAGGAAAGTATGTTGCCAGTGAGTTGACAAGCTTATACACAAAAAACGATGTGAGAGTTGGACAAATAATTTCAAATCTTGAAAAATACACAAACGACCTAAATGATGTCAGAGCTATTGGATTTTGTGTTACTCAAGAGCATGCTCTTTTTATGACAGAAAAGTTCAATTTAGCGGAATAAAAGCTGAATGTTTAACGAGTAAAAATTCAAATGAAAGAGAAAGAATTAGAGCACAATTCAAGAAAAAAGAATTCAATTACTTATTTGTAGTTGATATTTTCAATGAAGGTGTTGATATTCCAGAAATTGATACTGTTTTGTTTTTAAGGCCAACAGAAAGTTTAACTGTTTTTCTTCAACAATTAGGACGTGGTTTGCGTTTAGCAGAAGGAAAAGATTGTTTGACTGTTTTAGATTTCGTAGGTAACTCAAGACCTGAATATGATTTTGAAAGTAAATTTAGAGCTCTAATCGGCAAAACAACGACATCTGTTCAGAAGGAAATAGAAGATGATTTCCCTCATTTACCTTTAGGATGTTCAGTTATTTTAGAAAAGAAAGCAAAAGAAACTATTTTAGAAAATATCAAAAGAGCAACATCTTTAAATGTAAATCAGTTGATAGCAAAGATTAGAAATTTCAAACATCAAACCACCTTGCATTAACATTAGAAAATTTCATTAGTTTAAATCATTTGTCAA
>NZ_MUFX01000054.1:0-3158 GCF_002017945.1 Flavobacterium sp. LM5
TCGGTAGCCTATCAATTCAAATTGCCTAAAGTTTATTTGGCCATTCCTATGTTGGCCTCTCTTTCAGTAGCGCATGGTTTTTTGCCTCCACACCCTTCACCCATGGCATTAAGCAATCTCCTTAATGCAGAAATTGGTTTGGTGCTGACTTATGGAATATTAATTTCAATCCCCACTATTCTCATTGCAGGTTTGTTGTTCTCTAATGTTTTAAAAAAATATTAAACCCAACTCCGAAAACACGATTGTACCCGTTGAACAATCCATCGAAGCAACAACAAAACCAAGTTTTTTGGTGAGTATCTTTTCTTCCTTATTTCCAGTTTTCGGATTAACCCTTACATCATTATTACCTCTTGTTTGGAAAAATGAACAAGTAAGCATTATCTGTAAAACCATTGGAGAACCCAGTAATATTATGCTACTTTCTTTAATCATTTGCACTTATACTTTAGGGTTACGCACCGGAAAAAGTATGAAGGCGATTTCTGAAGATTATGTGATGGCTATCAAAGATGTGGCACTAATATTACTAATAATTGGTGGCGCAGGAAGCCTAAAAGAAGTAATGATCGTTAGTGGTGTTAGCCAAACGGTTGTAGAAAATTTAATAACCACAGACATTCATCCCTACTTACTTGCTTGGTTAATCACCGCATTAATTCGAATTTGTATTGGTTCGGCTACAGCAGCGGGCTTAATGACTGCAGGGGTTTTAGTGCCACTACTACAATTGAAAGAGCTAGATCCTAACCTATTAGTTTTGTCCATAGGAGCCGGTAGCTTGATGTGTTCTCATGTCAACGACCCTGGTTTTTGGATGTTTAAAGAATACTTTAATACCAGCATGAAAGACACAATTAAATCATGGACCGTCATGGAATCTTTGGTGTCTGTACTTGGAATTGTTTTCATTTTTATACTCAACTTTATTATACATTAATATCATGAACATATTACCACAAGAAAAATTTGAAACGCTAGGCCTATCATTACCGCCAGCACCTATGCCTCTTGGAATATATAAACCTTACTTAGTTGAAGGAAAATACCTATACATTTCTGGTCACGGCCCTGTAAGAAATGACAAATCCCTTATTATAGGACGCATAGGAGAAGATATGGATATCGAGGAAGGAAAATTGGCCGCTAAGCAAGTAGGCTTAACCATGCTATCTACTATTATCACAAATTTCGGGAGCCTAAACAAGGTAAAGAGAGTTATAAAAGTACTAGGAATGGTCAATTGCAATTCCGATTTTTTATTACATCCGTATGTAATTAATGGTTGCAGTGAATTGTTTGCCGAAGTATGGGGGCAAGAAAACGGAATTGGAGTGAGAAGTGCCGTGGGAATGGGTTCTTTACCCGATAACATCCCTGTAGAAGTTGAAGCAATTTTTGAATTATACTAATACATCACAAATGAATAACGAAAGTACACAAGCAAAAGTGGTTGCTTTTGGCGAACTCTTATTACGAATGAGCGTTACCAATGGATTTAGATTTACTCAGGCAAATGAAATGCGTATTCAAACAGGAGGTGCCGAGTCAAATATTGGTCTGTATGCCTAATTGCGAAAGTAGGATACACACATATTGACTCGGCACCTCCTGTTTGAATACGCATTTCATTTGCCTGAGTAAATCTAAATCCATTGGTAACGCTCATTCGTAATAAGAGTTCGCCAAAAGCAACCACTTTTGCTTGTGTACTTTCGTTATTCATTTGTGATGTATTAGTATAATTCAAAAATTGCTTCAACTTCTACAGGGATGTTATCGGGTAAAGAACCCATTCCCACGGCACTTCTCACTCCAATTCCGTTTTCTTGCCCCCATACTTCGGCAAACAATTCACTGCAACCATTAATTACATACGGATGTAATAAAAAATCGGAATTGCAATTGACCATTCCTAGTACTTTTATAACTCTCTTTACCTTGTTTAGGCTCCCGAAATTTGTGATAATAGTAGATAGCATGGTTAAGCCTACTTGCTTAGCGGCCAATTTTCCTTCCTCGATATCCATATCTTCTCCTATGCGTCCTATAATAAGGGATTTGTCATTTCTTACAGGGCCGTGACCAGAAATGTATAGGTATTTTCCTTCAACTAAGTAAGGTTTATATATTCCAAGAGGCATAGGTGCTGGCGGTAATGATAGGCCTAGCGTTTCAAATTTTTCTTGTGGTAATATGTTCATGATATTAATGTATAATAAAGTTGAGTATAAAAATGAAAACAATTCCAAGTACAGACACCAAAGATTCCATGACGGTCCATGATTTAATTGTGTCTTTCATGCTGGTATTAAAGTATTCTTTAAACATCCAAAAACCAGGGTCGTTGACATGAGAACACATCAAGCTACCGGCTCCTATGGACAAAACTAATAGGTTAGGATCTAGCTCTTTCAATTGTAGTAGTGGCACTAAAACCCCTGCAGTCATTAAGCCCGCTGCTGTAGCCGAACCAATACAAATTCGAATTAATGCGGTGATTAACCAAGCAAGTAAGTAGGGATGAATGTCTGTGGTTATTAAATTTTCTACAACCGTTTGGCTAACACCACTAACGATCATTACTTCTTTTAGGCTTCCTGCGCCACCAATTATTAGTAATATTAGTGCCACATCTTTGATAGCCATCACATAATCTTCAGAAATCGCCTTCATACTTTTTCCGGTGCGTAACCCTAAAGTATAAGTGCAAATGATTAAAGAAAGTAGCATAATATTACTGGGTTCTCCAATGGTTTTACAGATAATGCTTACTTGTTCATTTTTCCAAACAAGAGGTAATAATGATGTAAGGGTTAATCCGAAAACTGGAAATAAGGAAGAAAAGATACTCACCAAAAAACTTGGTTTTGTTGTTGCTTCGATGGATTGTTCAACGGGTACAATCGTGTTTTCGGAGTTGGGTTTAATATTTTTTAAAACATTAGAGAACAACAAACCTGCAATGAGAATAGTGGGGATTGAAATTAATATTCCATAAGTCAGCACCAAACCAATTTCTGCATTAAGGAGATTGCTTAATGCCATGGGTGAAGGGTGTGGAGGCAAAAAACCATGCGCTACTGAAAGAGAGGCCAACATAGGAATGGCCAAATAAACTTTAGGCAATTTGAATTGATAGGCTACCGAAAAAA
>NZ_MUFX01000055.1:0-3700 GCF_002017945.1 Flavobacterium sp. LM5
ATTCACTCCATTACCAGAGAAGAAATCAGAGACGTTGCCAAAAAGTATTTGAATACCAATCAACGTTTAGTTTTAGATTACGTACCAGCTGCGAAAAAACCAAATAATCAGACCAATCACTATGAAAAACATAAGTATTCTCTTAATCCTATTTTTTGTCACCGGAATAATGCAAGCGCAAAATAGACCTCAACCCACTCCTGGAGCCGCTCCAATAGTTCAAATCAAGAAACCGCAAAGCTTTGTCCTTAAAAACGGACTTAAAGTAATGATTGTGGAAAACCATAAACTCCCAAGAGTATCTTTCACCTTAACACTTGACAACCCTCCTTTTGCTGAAGGCGCTAAAAAAGGTGTAGACGATCTAACCAGCAGCTTACTGGGTAATGGCAGTCAAAAAACATCCAAAGATGCCTTTAACGAAGAAATTGATTTCTTAGGCGCCAATATTAATTTTTCTTCTCAAGGGGCCTCTGCGAGCGCACTATCAAAATATGCTGGGCGTGTCTTAGAATTGCTAGCCGAAGGCGCGTTATATCCAAAATTCACCCAAGAAGAATTTGATAAAGACAAAGCCAAAATCATCGAAGGATTGAAAGCCAACGAAAAAGTGCCGAAGCCATTTCTGTCGCGTTGTCGATGTATTGGCCTTTGGAAAAAATCATCCCGCTGGAGAATTCGTAACCGAAGAAACATTGAAAAACGTAACCCTTGCTGATGTTCAAAGCAATTACGCAACGTACTTTGTACCAGAAAATGCGTATTTGGTAATCATAGGCGATATCAAATTCAAGGAAACCAAAGCTGTAGTCGAAAAACTATTTGGTGCTTGGGAGAAAAAATCCATTACCAAAACAGACTACACAGCCAATCCAAACGTAAATCAACTACAAATCAACTTGATTGATGTACCTAATGCTGTGCAATCAGTAATTTCATTGGTAAATACGGTAACTCTAAAAATGAACGACCCTGATTTTTTTCCAGCAGTAATTGCGAATCAAATTTTAGGAGGCGATTTCAATTCGTATTTGAACATGAATTTGAGAGAAAAGCATGCTTGGACTTACGGCGCACGTTCAGAAATTGGGACCGGAAAATATGTCACCAAATTTGTAGCCACTTCAGCTGTTCGTAATGCAGTTACCGATAGCGCTGTGGTAGAATTCATCAAAGAAATCAAAAAAATCAGAACCGAAAAAGTAGATGCTGAAGTCTTGAAAAACGTTAAAGCAGGGACAGGCGGTTGCGCCTGGAACTTCAAATCGACCATCGCTACAGATTATAAAGTACCCATCATTGACGCGTGATAATGAAATATTACTAAAAGGATATCCTAAATTTTTGTTTAACTTCAAAGGAGATATTATTTCCTTGAGCAGAACAAGTCAAAACGGCTCAGAGGGTTATGCCTTTGAAATAGTAAACATAAACTAACTAAGCTGAAGTAACTTACAAAACATATTGAAAGGTTACTCAATCAATACCTGCAGCAGTATCGTCTTGACGTTACTGCTGTTTTTTTTGATTAAAAAAAATTACCTTTGAGCAAGTAAAATTAGTAAGATCTATTACGATAGGCACTTGCCTTAACTTTTCTTGTCGCACTATACCCCATCAAAAATGTTAAAAAGCATTCATCATATAGCCATCATTTGTTCTGATTATCAAAAATCAAAACATTTTTATACCGAAATATTAGGTTTGGAAATTATTAAAGAGTGTTACAGAGAGGAAAGACAATCCTACAAACTTGATCTTGCGTTAAGTGGCCTTTATACTATAGAATTATTTTCCTTTCCTACTCCACCACAGCGGGTTTCGCAACCAGAAGCTTGTGGACTCCGTCATCTTGCTTTTGAAGTTTCAAATCTCGAAAAATGTATAGAACATTTAATGAAATATAATGTAATTACAGAACCGATAAGAGTCGATGAATTTACACAAAAGCGCTTTACCTTTTTGGAAGACCCTGACAAGTTGCCCATTGAACTTTATGAAATTTAAAAAACTCCAATAGACACTGCATTAGCTCCTCTTCAAAACAATAACCATTCGCTCTTTCGCCCCTAAACAGCTATCAAAAAGCTGTTAAAACTGCCCTACAACGCAGTAGATTGAGTACTTTAGTTGAAACATTGAGTTATGCCTTTATTCATTGCTATAGTATTTATGATGACACAAACTACCACTCTTTATGATTTCACTACAAAATCAGCTGCAAATGATTGGACTTTGGTAAACGATGGAGTTATGGGTGGCCTTTCCTCTGGTGCATTTGCCATCAATACGTCAGGGCATGGTGTTTTTTCGGGAAAGGTTTCTTTAGAAAACAACGGCGGTTTTACCTCGATCCGACATCGATTTTCGCCTGTAGCTGCGACTTCCAAAAGTCAAATTGTCCTTCGTGTAAAAGGAGACGGTAAAAACTATCAATTTCGGATTAAAGATCAATCTTCCGCTTATTATTCCTATATCACCACCTTTCCAACCACAGGGGAATGGGAAACCATTATTATCAACCTCAACACCTTGTATCCTTCGTTTAGAGGTCGACGCTTAGAGGCTCCTAATTTCAACAGTGCTTCTTTTGAAGAAATAGTATTTCTGATTGCGAACAAAAAAAACGAATCGTTCCAATTACTTTTGGATCGTATTGTGCTGCAATAAGTCGTCATTTCTTGTTATAGATAGCACGCTAAGACTCATTTCTAGTCTCTTACTCTCTAATTCCGTTTTCTGTTTAACAACTTTCCGATTTGACAAAAGTGCCCTATTTTTTTGAAATCAGGGTTAACTCCTACCCAAAACAAGCAGTGTGATATTAGTTACAGACTTTGTTTTTTTTAGCGCCTACTTTTGCTTTATCAAAAAGTAAAAAAGATGAAAAAAATAAAAATAGTTGGACTTCTATTGAGCTTGATCGGTTCCACTACAGGATGGAGTCAAGATACACTGTTGGTATACAAAAAAGAAATAGCGCTAAAAGCTGCAGATAAAAACCTTCAGCTTAAAATAGCGCAACAAGAATTTCAAGCCGCACAAGCTGATTACAGACAATCGAACGCTTTATTTCTTCCAAGTATCACGGCTTCGCATACGGCGATTTCGACTACTAATCCGCTTATGGCTTTTGGTTCAAAACTGAATCAAGAAATCCTAACCCAAGCCGATTTCAACCCGGCTTTACTCAACAATCCAGCTCGCACACAAAACTTTGCTACCAAAATAGAAATCCTTCAACCCTTAATCAATGTCGATGGTCTTTATGGCAGACAGGCTGCAAAAGCCAAAATGCAAGCCCATCAATTACAAACCGAACGCAGCAAAGAATACCTTGAATTGGAAGTAAACAAGGCCTTTATGCAACTACAATTGGCTTATCAAGCCGTCAACGTTTTGAACAAAGCCAATACTACTGTACAAGCTAATTTGCAATTGGTCAACAACTATTTCAAACAAGGCTTACTACAAAAACTGATTTACTTTCGGTTCAAGTTCGAGTAAATGAAATTAAAAATCAATTGCAATATGCTAAAAGCAACATACAAAACGCCTCTGATTATTTGGCTTTTTTATTAAATGAAGATACTAAAAATGCAGTTTTCAAACCTGTTGAAGCACTCGAAAACAGCATTGTTGTAAGTCCCATAAATTTGAATTTGCCCTTAGACAGAAAAGACATCCAAGCGATGGATCA
>NZ_MUFX01000056.1:0-3917 GCF_002017945.1 Flavobacterium sp. LM5
AAGTAATGCTATTTTTTTTACTTGTTTTAATATTTTCATAGTTCTGTGGTTTTGTTAACGTGGATTTTTTTCGATTCCTGTATTAGATACGTGTAATGGGATTTGAATAGCTTTTCGTTTATCGTCTTTTGTTAAAATATTATCCGCTTGATTATATGATTGATGGGTTACTTTTAAAGCAAACCTTTTAATATCAAGCCATCTTAAGCCTTCGTGAATAAACTCTCTTCTTCTAATTTCAGCAATTGCTTTTATGTAAGAAGTTTGTATTGGAGTTAGTGAGTAAAACGGAGTGTATTCATTTTCTATGACCGGATACTTGGCTATAACTTTAGCTTGTGTAATTTTGTCAGTAGTGGCATTATAATTTTTTACACGAATAGACATGAAATAATCTAATTCTTGATTGGCTAAATCGATTTGATTCGTCATAATCAGTGCTTCGATTCGATTGAGGTACAATTCGTCATTACTTAATAATACAAGACCGGTAAACGGAAGACCAATTCCAGCATTTGCATTGGTGTATCTGAAGTATTCAGTAAATTTAGGAACGAAAATAGTGATTTGACCATTATACGATAACGGGCGATATAAATATTCTTTGTTTACTAAATTCGTTGTTGTTCCAAAAAGCTCGTCTCTATTGGCGCCTGTTAATTGATATCTGTTTCGTCTAAAACTTCTAGAGTAAGTAGATGAAGCAGAAACAATCAATAGGTTAGTGTTTTCACTTTCTTGAGAATATTTTCTTGTACCTGTTTCAAAATCAACATCTAAATAGGATTGATAGTTTCTTAATTGATCAATTTTATTTGAAGATAATTCATTAGAAACTTCTAAAACCTTATTCCATTCGCCTGTAATGGCATAAAAACGACTTGCAAAAGTGTTTGCTGCAGCTTTGTTAAAGTGGAATTTTGGCAATTTGTAATCACTATTGACATATTTAAGGCCTTCTGCTAAATCTGCTTTAATGTAATTGAAAACTTCTTCTACGGTATTCCTAGTGTACTTTTTTATCAATACGTCTTCGGGTTCTAATACATATGGTATTCCCAAATCAGTTTTTGCTGTTGCAGGATTATACCTTTGAGAGAAAAAGCTAACAAGCATAAAGTGAGAATAAGCTCTGGCAATAAGTGCTTCTCCTTTTTGAGGATTTAAATTACTTGGGTTGCCTAATTTTTTTTATGGCATCTAGTGCTTGATTGGCATGTGCAATAGCATCATAACAAGCATCCCAATAAAAAGAAGGAGTGTCTCTTTGAATATCATCCTGCATTTCCCAGTTGTAATTTTGACTATTTTTTATAGTTGTCAGTGTTAAATCACCACTGTCAAAAACATTATCCGTCATTGTTTCAGCAAATTCCATATAGTTGGCTTGTGGATATGCATTAACTAATATTTCAGATATTTTTTCTGGTGTATTTAATTGTGTTCTGTTGTCAGGAATCTCAGAAAGGAAATCATCGCAACTAGTTGAAAGTACTAATGTCAATAAGAGACTTAGTGTTATATTTAGTTTTCTCATTTTTTTTGGTTTATTAAAAAGATACGTTAAGAGAGAATGTATACTGGCTAGTTATCGGCTGAGATACTCCACCAGATCTGTAAAATTCAGGATCTTGTCCGTTTAGTTTTTTGTCAGAATAGATTAAAAGAGGGTTAGCAGTTGATGCTTTCATGGTAAAAAATATTAAGTCCTAATTTTTTCTTTAAATCTTTAGGGAATTCATAGCTAATTGCTACATTTTTTAATCTTACAAAAGTACCATCAGCAACACGTTCGTCAGAAAAGTTATAGGCATTGTATGCTCTTGTTAAATCTTTTGATTCAGCCGCATAGTTGGCAATTAATCGTTTGTCAGCAATAACTGGAATTGTTGTTAATGCTTCATCACCTGGATTAATCCATCTATTTGTGAATTCTATATACTCTGACAGTTATGATCGATTTAACTGTCAGTTTATATAGGATTCACAAATAGATGGATTAATCCAGGTGATGAAGCATTAACAACAATTCCAGTTATTGCTGACAAACGATTAATTGCCAACTATGCGGCTGAATCAAAAGATTTAACAAGAGCATACAATGCCTATAACTTTTCTGACGAACGTGTTGCTGATGGTACTTTTGTAAGATTAAAAAATGTAGCAATTAGCTATGAATTCCCTAAAGATTTAAAGAAAAAATTAGGACTTAATATTTTTACCATGAAAGCATCAACTGCTAACCCTCTTTTAATCTATTCTGACAAAAAACTAAACGGACAAGATCCTGAATTTTACAGATCTGGTGGAGTATCTCAGCCGATAACTAGCCAGTATACATTCTCTCTTAACGTATCTTTTTAATAAACCAAAAAAATGAGAAAACTAAATATAACACTAAGTCTCTTATTGACATTAGTACTTTCAAACTAGTTGCGATGATTTCCTTTCTGAGATTCCTGACAACAGAACACAATTAAATACACCAGAAAAAATATCTGAAATATTAGTTAATGCATATCCACAAGCCAACTATATGGAATTTGCTGAAACAATGACGGATAATGTTTTTGACAGTGGTGATTTAACACTGACAACTATAAAAAATAGTCAAAATTACAACTGGGAAATGCAGGATGATATTCAAAGAGACACTCCTTCTTTTTATTGGGATGCTTGTTATGATGCTATTGCACATGCCAATCAAGCACTAGATGCCATAAAAAAATTAGGCAACCCAAGTAATTTAAATCCTCAAAAAGGAGAAGCACTTATTGCCAGAGCTTATTCTCACTTTATGCTTGTTAGCTTTTTCTCTCAAAGGTATAATCCTGCAACAGCAAAAACTGATTTGGGAATACCATATGTATTAGAACCCGAAGACGTATTGATAAAAAAGTACACTAGGAATACCGTAGAAGAAGTTTTCAATTACATTAAAGCAGATTTAGCAGAAGGCCTTAAATATGTCAATAGTGATTACAAATTGCCAAAATTCCACTTTAACAAAGCTGCAGCAAACACTTTTGCAAGTCGTTTTTATGCCATTACAGGCGAATGGAATAAGGTTTTAGAAGTTTCTAATGAATTATCTTCAAATAAAATTGATCAATTAAGAAACTATCAATCCTATTTAGATGTTGATTTTGAAACAGGTACAAGAAAATATTCTCAAGAAAGTGAAAACACTAACCTATTGATTGTTTCTGCTTCATCTACTTACTCTAGAAGTTTTAGACGAAACAGATATCAATTAACAGGCGCCAATAGAGACGAGCTTTTTGGAACAACAACGAATTTAGTAAACAAAGAATATTTATATCGCCCGTTATCGTATAATGGTCAAATCACTATTTTCGTTCCTAAATTTACTGAATACTTCAGATACACCAATGCAAATGCTGGAATTGGTCTTCCGTTTACCGGTCTTGTATTATTAAGTAATGACGAATTGTACCTCAATCGAATCGAAGCACTGATTATGACGAATCAAATCGATTTTAGCCAATCAAGAATTAGATTATTTCATGTCTATTCGTGTAAAAAATTATAATGCCACTACTGACAAAATTACACAAGCTAAAGTTATAGCCAAGTATCCGGTCATAGAAAATGAATACACTCCGTTTTACTCACTAACTCCAATACAAACTTCTTACATAAAAGCAATTGCTGAAATTAGAAGAAGAGAGTTTATTCACGAAGGCTTAAGATGGCTTGATATTAAAAGGTTTGCTTTAAAAGTAACCCATCAATCATATAATCAAGCGGATAATATTTTAACAAAAGACGATAAACGAAAAGCTATTCAAATCCCATTACACGTATCTAATACAGGAATCGAAAAAAATCCACGTTAACAAAACCACAGAACTATGAAAATATTAAAACAAGTAAAAAAAATAGCATTACTTACT
>NZ_MUFX01000057.1:0-3130 GCF_002017945.1 Flavobacterium sp. LM5
TTGGTCTACGGATTGGGAGAATACTTTAATTAATAATTCTGCTATCAGAAGAGAAAATTCTATCGCAGTAAATGGTGGTGGAGAAAGTACAACTTATGCTTTTTCTGCAAATAACTTGAGTCAAGAAGGAGCTTTGAGAGGTTCTGATTTTGATAGAACGGCAGTGCGTTTAAATATTGCTACAAGAGTAAACAAAACGATTAGTGCAGGATTGAATATGGGGTATACAGCCTCTTCTCAAAACTACCCAACTCAAAGTGGTAATAGTTATAATAGTCCAATTCAATGGATTTATAGCGTGTCATCTATCTATCCTGTGTATCGTCATGATCCGAATGGTAGCTTGATTTTAGATTCTTTAGGGAATAAAATTTACGATTATGGTGCAAATCAAGGATCATTGAATGCGGCTCGTCCTTCTTTTCAAAATGAAAATGCTGCAGGAGCAATTTCAAATTATATTGTTAGAAATAATAGAGATGATATTACTTTAAATGGGTATGTAAACCTTGATATCATGGAAGGTTTAACTTTTAAATCAACTCTTGCGTATCAAAAATATTTGTACGACAATTATAACTATAGTTCTCCACTTTATGGTAATGCACAAAACGTTAATGGTAGAATTTCTCAAAACAGAGATATTTCAACCTCTATTAACTTTACTAATATGGTGAACTACAAAAAAGAAATTGGGAATCATACGTTCTCTATAGATGCTATTCAAGAGGCTTATCAGTTTAAAGTAGACGCTATGTATTCTAGCGGTGAAGGATTTTTGCCAGGAGTAGGTGTGAATAATGGGGCTACTAATCCAGTTGGGGTAGGTGGAAGTATCAATGAAGAAAGATTAGCTTCATATTTGGGAAGGGTTTCTTATAACTATGCTGGTAAATATTTTATTGAAGGTTCTTATAGATCGGATGGATCGTCTCGTTTTGCTCAAGAGGTGCGTTGGGGTAATTTCTATTCTATCGGAGGTGCTTGGAGTATTAAAGATGAGAGTTTCTTAGCAGATAACGAGACTATTAGTGCTTTGCGTTTAAAGGGATCGTATGGTGAATTAGGAAACAACAAGACTTCATCTTATTTTCCTTATGAGCAATTGTACAACTTAGGAACTTCAGAATTGACTAATGCAGGTATTACGCTTGGTAATCCTGTAAATAGAAACTTAACTTGGGAAAAAACAGCTTCAGCTAACATCGGAATTGAAGTTGGATTATGGAATAATCGTGTTCGATTTGGTGCAGATTATTACAACAAAGAATCTATTGATTTGATTTATGCAATTCCGCTTGCAGGTTCTACAGGAAGTACTACTTATTTAACTAATGCGGGTTCATTGAGAAACTATGGTTTAGAGGTGTATTTCAATACAACCAATATTCAAAATAGTGATTTCAGATGGACTACTGATTTGAATTTCTCTTTTGACAGAAATGAAGTGACTGCTTTAACGCAAGCGTCTGTAATTACAGGAACTAAAAGATGGGAAGAGGGAAGGTCTATTTATGATTTCCATCTGCATCTACTGCATCTGCATACCACATTCCACGTCCGTCGGTTGGATGCTACCCAGCCCATTCTTGCAGATGCAGAAATCATAAATAGACCTTCCCTCTTCCCATCTTTTAGTTCCTGTAATTACAGACGCTTGCGTTAAAGCAGTCACTTCATTTCTGTCAAAAGAGAAATTCAAATCAGTAGTCCATCTGAAATCACTATTTTGAATATTGGTTGTATTGAAATACACCTCTAAACCATAGTTTCTCAATGAACCCGCATTAGTTAAATAAGTAGTACTTCCTGTAGAACCTGCAAGCGGAATTGCATAAATCAAATCAATAGATTCTTTGTTGTAATAATCTGCACCAAATCGAACACGATTATTCCATAATCCAACTTCAATTCCGATGTTAGCTGAAGCTGTTTTTTCCCAAGTTAAGTTTCTATTTACAGGATTACCAAGCGTAATACCTGCATTAGTCAATTCTGAAGTTCCTAAGTTGTACAATTGCTCATAAGGAAAATAAGATGAAGTCTTGTTGTTTCCTAATTCACCATACGATCCCTTTAAACGCAAAGCACTAATAGTCTCGTTATCTGCTAAGAAACTCTCATCTTTAATACTCCAAGCACCTCCGATAGAATAGAAATTACCCCAACGCACCTCTTGAGCAAAACGAGACGATCCATCCGATCTATAAGAACCTTCAATAAAATATTTACCAGCATAGTTATAAGAAACCCTTCCCAAATATGAAGCTAATCTTTCTTCATTGATACTTCCACCTACCCCAACTGGATTAGTAGCCCCATTATTCACACCTACTCCTGGCAAAAATCCTTCACCGCTAGAATACATAGCGTCTACTTTAAACTGATAAGCCTCTTGAATAGCATCTATAGAGAACGTATGATTCCCAATTTCTTTTTTGTAGTTCACCATATTAGTAAAGTTAATAGAGGTTGAAATATCTCTGTTTTGAGAAATTCTACCATTAACGTTTTGTGCATTACCATAAAGTGGAGAACTATAGTTATAATTGTCGTACAAATATTTTTGATACGCAAGAGTTGATTTAAAAGTTAAACCTTCCATGATATCAAGGTTTACATACCCATTTAAAGTAATATCATCTCTATTATTTCTAACAATATAATTTGAAATTGCTCCTGCAGCATTTTCATTTTGAAAAGAAGGACGAGCCGCATTCAATGATCCTTGATTTGCACCATAATCGTAAATTTTATTCCCTAAAGAATCTAAAATCAAGCTACCATTCGGATCATGACGATACACAGGATAGATAGATGACACGCTATAAATCCATTGAATTGGACTATTATAACTATTACCACTTTGAGTTGGGTAGTTTTTGAGAAGAGGCTGTATACCCCATATTCAATCCTGCACTAATCGTTTTGTTTACTCTTGTAGCAATATTTAAACGCACTGCCGTTCTATCAAAATCAGAACCTCTCAAAGCTCCTTCTTGACTCAAGTTATTTGCAGAAAAAGCATAAGTTGTACTTTCTCCACCACCATTTACTGCGATAGAATTTTCTCTTCTGATAGCAGAATTATTAATTAAAGTATTCTCCCAATCCGTAGACCAATACTTGT
>NZ_MUFX01000058.1:0-3946 GCF_002017945.1 Flavobacterium sp. LM5
TTGCCGCTACCGCAAAATCAGCTTTGAGTATGGTAAAAGGCTCAAACACTTTTGAATAATTAGAAGACATTAAATACGAGTGCACATCACCCGTAAATGACCAGCCTTTGGTTGGAAAATACTTACTATCCAAGGCGTCAAACTTCAGATATCCGAACACGCCCAAATAATTACTATCCTCTACGGCTGGGCTATTTTTGGTAACTACTGAGGGAACGATATTTAGGTACTTGTATTCGATACCGCCTCCAATTAAATATTTTTGAACAAAAACCGATTGAAAATAGGCCTGATTGTTCCAATCCTGAAAATCAACATTGATCAATGAAAGTTCTTCGTCCATTTCTTTGCCACCTGAATGGTCTGAGATATACTTCTATCAAATTGATTCAAAGAGGACTTAAAACCAAAACTTATGTTATAGCCATTGTCGACATAATAATTAAAATTGTAACGGAAATTATCTCCAATGATAAGATCCAATGAAGAATTGTCATTTTTAATCAATAGATTTTTTTGTGTAATATTGGCCAAAACAGCGCTTTTGTACAAACCATCGTAATGTAAACCCAACTTTAATTGTGTTTTAGTGTCGTTTTCTTTCAAGTTTAACACCAATTGTTCAGCATTCCCAAGAGGTTGCAAAGCGTAAGTAATGGCGTTAAAATTTTGAGTTCCGTTGATGTTGTTGATGCCATTTTGCAACTTCGTATAGGTAATTAAACTTCCGGGTTTGAAGCGTAATTTACCTTTAACATAAGTGCTCGTGAAATTTTTCATTTCATTCACTTCAATGTCTGACACCAAAATACTATCAGATATGAGCTTTAATTTTGGCTTTCGATAAGGAAAATCATGATTTACTAATTGTTTTAATTTTTCGTACACGGCAAAAGAAGCTTCTTCGCCTTTAACTATTATTTCTTTGCCTTTATCAAAAGATATCACAGAATAATCTTTGATGTCTGGCTGTATGTACACGGTTGTTTTTTGTACATTTCCTTTCATCTTGTCGATCATGCTGAAGTTGGTGATCTGTACTAATATTTTGGTAGCATCTCTAAGTGCGGTACGATCTTTTAACCCTTCTTGAACATCGACTCCAATGATAACATCAGCTCCAAATCTATCACTTCTTGAATGGGGTAATTATTCACAACACCACCGTCAATAAGCACTTTACCCTCAATTTCAACGGGAGAAAACAAGGAAGGAAACGCCGCACTTGCTAAAATACATTGCGCTAAATTGCCTTTGTTCAACAACACTTGTTCGCCTTTTTCAATATCAGTAGCGATACACAAAAAAGGAATGGGTAATTGATTGAAATCGTGAATGTTTTTTTACATTTCGAGTCAAACGGGTCAACAAATTAAAGTTGTACATACCTTTAGAAAGTGCCTCAGGAATACCGATTTTGAATTTATTAAAGGGCAGTGTTACGGCATACAATTCGTCATTGCGTTTTTCGTAAAAATTCTTGGATCCCCTTGGAACATAATCGTTGATTAACTTATCGAAATCAACGGTGTGAAAAATAGAATCAATTTGTGATGCATTAAAACCCGTGGCGTACAAACCTCCAATCACGGCACCCATACTGGTTCCGCCGATATAATCGATTTTGATTCCGGCTTCTTCAATCACTTTCAACACGCCAATATGAGCGAAACCTTTGGCTCCACCTCCACTTAATACTAGACCTATTTTGGGTTTCTTTGCTTGTTCTTGTGACCAAAGTAACCCACAACAACAGAACAACAAAAGTAAAGCAGTAAATCTACTCATAGACAAGAATTTAGCAACGTGCTATTTCTTGTAAAAGTCGGAAATTTTTTTGGCTTTTGACACGCAATAACCTCAGAAATTTCTTTTTCTGTAGCCAATTGTATTCTTTTAACACTTTTAAAATGCTCAATAAGCGTAATCATCGTTTTTTCGCCTATGGATACTTCAATCGATGAAGTTCCGGCATAGGCGAAAAAACGATGATTACGCTTATTGAGCATTTTAAAAGTGTTAAAAGAATACAATTGGCTACAGAAAAAGAAATTTCTGAGGTTATTGGCGTGTCAAAAGCCAAAAAAATTTCCGACTTTTACAAGAAATAGCACGTTGCTAAATTCTTGTCTATGAGTAGATTTACTGCTTTACTTTTGTTGTTCTGTTGTTGTGGGTTACTTTGGTCACAAGAACAAGCAAAGAAACCCAAAATAGGTCTAGTATTAAGTGGAGGTGGAGCCAAAGGTTTCGCTCATATTGGCGTGTTGAAAGTGATTGAAGAAGCCGGAATCAAAATCGATTATATCGGCGGAACCAGTATGGGTGCCGTGATTGGAGGTTTGTACGCCACGGGTTTTAATGCATCACAAATTGATTCTATTTTTCACACCGTTGATTTCGATAAGTTAATCAACGATTATGTTCCAAGGGGATCCAAGAATTTTTTACGAAAAACGCAATGACGAATTGTATGCCGTAACACTGCCCTTTAATAAAAAAAAAAAAAAAAAAAAATTCAAAATCGGTATTCCTGAGGCACTTTCTAAAGGTATGTACAACTTTAATTTGTTGACCCGTTTGACTCGAAATGTAAAAAACATTCACGATTTCAATCAATTACCCATTCCTTTTTTGTGTATCGCTACTGATATTGAAAAAGGCGAACAAGTGTTGTTGAACAAAGGCAATTTAGCGCAATGTATTTTAGCAAGTGCGGCGTTTCCTTCCTTGTTTTCTCCCGTTGAAATTGAGGGTAAAGTGCTTATTGACGGTGGTGTTGTGAATAATTACCCCATTCAAGAAGTGATAGATTTGGGAGCTGATGTTATCATTGGAGTCGATGTTCAAGAAGGGTTAAAAGATCGTACCGCACTTAGAGATGCTACCAAAATATTAGTACAGATCACCAACTTCAGCATGATCGACAAGATGAAAGGAAATGTACAAAAAACAACCGTGTACATACAGCCAGACATCAAAGATTATTCTGTGATATCTTTTGATAAAGGCAAAGAAATAATAGTTAAAGGCGAAGAAGCTTCTTTTGCCGTGTACGAAAAATTAAAACAATTAGTAAATCATGATTTTCCTTATCGAAAGCCAAAATTAAAGCTCATATCTGATAGTATTTTGGTGTCAGACATTGAAGTGAATGAAATGAAAAATTTCACGAGCACTTATGTTAAAGGTAAATTACGCTTCAAACCCGGAAGTTTAATTACCTATACGAAGTTGCAAAATGGCATCAACAACATCAACGGAACTCAAAATTTTAACGCCATTACTTACGCTTTGCAACCTCTTGGGAATGCTGAACAATTGTGTTAAACTTGAAAGAAAACGACACTAAAACACAATTAAAGTTGGGTTTACATTACGATGGTTTGTACAAAAGCGCTGTTTTGGCCAATATTACACAAAAAAATCTATTGATTAAAAATGACAATTCTTCATTGGATCTTATCATTGGAGATAATTTCCGTTACAATTTTAATTATTATGTCGACAATGGCTATAACATAAGTTTTGGTTTTAAGTCCTCTTTGAATCAATTTGATAGAAGTATATCTCAGACCATTCAGGTGGGCAAAGAAATGGACGAAGAACTTTCATTGATCAATGTTGATTTTCAGGATTGGAACAATCAGGCCTATTTTCAATCGGTTTTTGTTCAAAAATATTTAATTGGAGGCGGTATCGAATACAAGTACCTAAATATCGTTCCCTCAGTAGTTACCAAAAATAGCCCAGCCGTAGAGGATAGTAATTATTTGGCGTGTTCGGATATCTGAAGTTTGACGCCTTGGATAGTAAGTATTTTCCAACCAAAGGCTGGTCATTTACGGGTGATGTGCACTCGTATTTAATGTCTTCTAATTATTCAAAAGTGTTTGAGCCTTTTACCATACTCAAAGCTGATTTTGCGGTAGCGGCAAAAGTGTTG
>NZ_MUFX01000059.1:0-3171 GCF_002017945.1 Flavobacterium sp. LM5
ACAGTTGGTTTCATTGGAGTTAGTTTGATTTTTTCAAATTTAAACAATTAAAATAGTTTTAGGTATTTTGATTTGGAGATTAACACTAGTACAATGACGAGCTTCACAAGATACATCGAAGAATCTCAACGCTTAACTCTAGAATAAAGCAAAGTCTTTGTACCTTTGCGCCATAGAAAATAGAAGAAAATGATTCAAATAGGAAAATACAATACCCTAACCATTTAAGAGATACCAAAGTAGGTTTGTTTTTAGGCAACCCTGAGCAAGACCCAGAAGGAATACACGATATTCTTTTACCTAACAAATATGTTCCAAACGAATTTGAAATTGGAGAGGAATTGATAGTTTTTGTGTATTTAGACCACGAACAACGACCTGTAGCAACAACTTTAGAGCCTTATATTTTATTGAATGAATTTGCTTTACTAAGAGTAAATTACATCAACCAAGTAGGTGCTTTTATGGATTGGGGAATGGAGAAAGATATTTTGGTTCCCTTCAAAGAGCAAGCGCGTCCTATGGAAAAAGGAAAGCGTTATTTGGTGTATTTGTATATGGATGAAAAAACGAATCGATTGGTTGCGTCTAGTAAAACCAATCAGTTTTTGAGTAATGATGTCCTTACTGTTGAAAAAGGAGAAGAAGTAGATTTAATTGTTTCGCATATTACCGAGATTGGGATTAACGTAATCATCAACGAAAAACATAAAGGCTTGCTTTACAAAGACGAAGTATATGATGATGCCATTCGAACTGGGGACAGAATGCGAGGCTACATCAAAAATATTCGCCCTGATAATAAGATTGATGTTTCGTTGCAAATTCAAGGTTATCAAAGTATTGAGCCTAATGCTGAAAAGATTTTGAATGAATTAAGAGCAAGTCGCGGTTTCTTGCGATTAAATGATAATTCGCATCCAGAAGACATTAAAACTGTTTTGAAGATGAGCAAAAAAACATTCAAAAAAGCAATTGGTGCTTTGTACAGAGATAAAGTAATTGAGATTAAAGAAGACGGGATTTATTTGATTCAAGAATAATTCTAACAGTATAAAATAAAAAAAGGCTAATCGATATACGGTTAGCCTTTTCTCTTTTGACGACAAATTGTCTTCAAAAAGGATGCATTCGTAAGGTCTTTGTATCACCTGAAAAACAACAGTTTTTAACGAAAAGTAACTGCTTATAATAGATTAACTTAAGTGTAAAATACCTATTGAATGTTTTGCCTTTAAATGGAATTTTCGATTGGTTCAAAATAATTGAATTAACCTTGCAATAAAACCATTAGTTCTTATATAAATTGTAAGGATTCGATTGTGGTTTTACTCCCTTATTTCTTTTAGGTAACCAAATTGAAACACTTATTGTTAACTGTAGGTGCTACTATTATGTTCTAGTATTTTTTGCAAACGAATCATCCATTTGCCCAATTGTTTTTGAAGTAGATTTTATCATTCTTTCCGAAAAAAATTGAGCGACATTTTTTTTAACTAATTTCAAAAGCTTTCATTTTCTAAATTGGTCAAAATTCAGTTGTAAAAATCCACGAACTAAGCTAAAAAATGAGTAAACGTTTAATTATGCAATAAGTTAAAGTACTCTTTTTTGAGTTCGTGATTTGTTAACTGAATTTTGACCTTAAAAATGAAAGCTTTTGAAATTAGTTAAAAAAAATGTCGCTCAATTTTTTCGGAAAGAATGATAAAATCTACTTCAAAAACAATTGGGCAAATGGATGATTCGTTTGCAAAAAATACTAGAACATAATAGTAGCACCTACAGTTAACAATAAGTGTTTCAATTTGGTTACCTAAAAGAAATAAGGGAGTAAAACCACAATCGAATCCTTACAATTTATATAAGAACTAATGGTTTTATTGCAAGGTTAATTCAATTATTTTGAACCAATCGAAAATTCCATTTAAAGGCAAAACATTCAATAGGTATTTTACACTTAAGTTAATCTATTATAAGCAGTTACTTTTCGTTAAAAACTGTTGTTTTTCAGGTGATACAAAGACCTTACGAATGCATCCTTTTTGAAGACAATTTGTCGTCAAAAGAGAAAAGGCTAACCGTATATCGATTAGCCTTTTTTTATTTTATACTGTTAGAATTATTCTTGAATCAAATAAATCCCGTCTTCTTTAATCTCAATTACTTTATCTCTGTACAAAGCACCAATTGCTTTTTTGAATGTTTTTTTGCTCATCTTCAAAACAGTTTTAATGTCTTCTGGATGCGAATTATCATTTAATCGCAAGAAACCGCGACTTGCTCTTAATTCATTCAAAATCTTTTCAGCATTAGGCTCAATACTTTGATAACCTTGAATTTGCAACGAAACATCAATCTTATTATCAGGGCGAATATTTTTGATGTAGCCTCGCATTCTGTCCCCAGTTCGAATGGCATCATCATATACTTCGTCTTTGTAAAGCAAGCCTTTATGTTTTTCGTTGATGATTACGTTAATCCCAATCTCGGTAATATGCGAAACAATTAAATCTACTTCTTCTCCTTTTTCAACAGTAAGGACATCATTACTCAAAAACTGATTGGTTTTACTAGACGCAACCAATCGATTCGTTTTTCATCCATATACAAATACACCAAATAACGCTTTCCTTTTTCCATAGGACGCGCTTGCTCTTTGAAGGGAACCAAAATATCTTTCTCCATTCCCCAATCCATAAAAGCACCTACTTGGTTGATGTAATTTACTCTTAGTAAAGCAAATTCATTCAATAAAATATAAGGCTCTAAAGTTGTTGCTACAGGTCGTTGTTCGTGGTCTAAATACACAAAAACTATCAATTCCTCTCCAATTTCAAATTCGTTTGGAACATATTTGTTAGGTAAAAGAATATCGTGTATTCCTTCTGGGTCTTGCTCAGGGTTGCCTAAAAACAAACCTACTTTGGTATCTCTTAAAATGGTTAGGGTATTGTATTTTCCTATTTGAATCATTTTCTTCTATTTTCTATGGCGCAAAGGTACAAAGACTTTGCTTTATTCTAGAGTTAAGCGTTGAGATTCTTCGATGTATCTTGTGAAGCTCGTCATTGTACTAGTGTTAATCTCCAAATCAAAATACCTAAAACTATTTTAATTGTTTAAATTTGAAAAATCAAACTAACTCCAATGACTAACTCCAATGAAACC
>NZ_MUFX01000006.1:0-165756 GCF_002017945.1 Flavobacterium sp. LM5
AAATTTGGATTAATACCTCATAGTATGTGAGAATGGCATCATTTTCACATTAAAGTCACAACGGCAAAAGATGAGCATGCGTCCCATTAGCTAGTTGGTAAGGTAACGGCTTACCAAGGCAACGATGGGTAGGGGTCCTGAGAGGGAGATCCCCCACACTGGTACTGAGACACGGACCAGACTCCTACGGGAGGCAGCAGTGAGGAATATTGGACAATGGGCGCAAGCCTGATCCAGCCATGCCGCGTGCAGGATGACGGTCCTATGGATTGTAAACTGCTTTTGTACAGGAAGAAACACTCCCTCGTGAGGGAGCTTGACGGTACTGTAAGAATAAGGATCGGCTAACTCCGTGCCAGCAGCCGCGGTAATACGGAGGATCCAAGCGTTATCCGGAATCATTGGGTTTAAAGGGTCCGTAGGCGGTTTAGTAAGTCAGTGGTGAAAGCCCATCGCTCAACGGTGGAACGGCCATTGATACTGCTAGACTTGAATTATTAGGAAGTAACTAGAATATGTAGTGTAGCGGTGAAATGCTTAGAGATTACATGGAATACCAATTGCGAAGGCAGGTTACTACTAATGGATTGACGCTGATGGACGAAAGCGTGGGTAGCGAACAGGATTAGATACCCTGGTAGTCCACGCCGTAAACGATGGATACTAGCTGTTGGGCGCAAGTTCAGTGGCTAAGCGAAAGTGATAAGTATCCCACCTGGGGAGTACGTTCGCAAGAATGAAACTCAAAGGAATTGACGGGGGCCCGCACAAGCGGTGGAGCATGTGGTTTAATTCGATGATACGCGAGGAACCTTACCAAGGCTTAAATGTAGATTGACCGGTTTGGAAACAGACTTTTCGCAAGACAATTTACAAGGTGCTGCATGGTTGTCGTCAGCTCGTGCCGTGAGGTGTCAGGTTAAGTCCTATAACGAGCGCAACCCCTGTTGTTAGTTGCCAGCGAGTCATGTCGGGAACTCTAACGAGACTGCCAGTGCAAACTGTGAGGAAGGTGGGGATGACGTCAAATCATCACGGCCCTTACGCCTTGGGCTACACACGTGCTACAATGGCCGGTACAGAGAGCAGCCACTGGCGTGACCAGGAGCGAATCTACAAAGCCGGTCACAGTTCGGATCGGAGTCTGCAACTCGACTCCGTGAAGCTGGAATCGCTAGTAATCGGATATCAGCCATGATCCGGTGAATACGTTCCCGGGCCTTGTACACACCGCCCGTCAAGCCATGGAAGCTGGGGGTGCCTGAAGTCGGTGACCGCAAGGAGCTGCCTAGGGTAAAACTGGTAACTAGGGCTAAGTCGTAACAAGGTAGCCGTACCGGAAGGTGCGGCTGGAACACCTCCTTTCTAGAGCCTTAGTGTTAGCGTAAAGCACGCTAAGGAAAAAGAAGAAGATTTTAAAGGTGCTATGACACCGATTATATTACTCTTGCTGTTAATTTAAAGAAATTGAATAAAGAATTAAGTAAAAAACAGAGTCTCGTAGCTCAGCTGGTTAGAGTACTACACTGATAATGTAGGGGTCGGCAGTTCGAGTCTGCCGGGACTACTATTTACACTTAATTAGGAAATTCTAGAGGTTGAAATCCTTTTTTTTTTTGGAATTTGGAATTTAAAAATTTGGAATTTTACAAAAAATGGGGGATTAGCTCAGCTGGCTAGAGCGCCTGCCTTGCACGCAGGAGGTCAACGGTTCGACTCCGTTATTCTCCACAAGATAGTATCAAGATGATAGTATCAAGAATTAAGACAATAAGGTCTTAGTACTTAATACAGAATACTTAATACTTATTTAAAGTTCATTGACATATTGAGATAAGAAATAATAAAAAGTAGAAAGCAGTTTTCTCTGATTTATTAGAGAAAGCGAAAAAAAAACGGTCATAATTAATTTTATGATTGGTACAATAAGCAAAATAAGGGCGTATGGGGATGCCTAGGCTCTCAGAGGCGAAGAAAGGCGTGATAAGCTGCGAAAAGCTACGGGGATTGGCACACACGAATTGATCCGTAGATACCTGAATGGGCAACCCACTATGTTGAAGACATAGTACACCGATAGGTGGGCAAACCGCTGAACTGAAACATCTAAGTAGGCGGAGGAGAAGAAAACAAAAGTGATTCCGTAAGTAGTGGCGAGCGAACGCGGATTAGCCCAAACCAATGTTGTTACGGCAATGTTGGGGTTGTAGGACCACGAGATTTCTTGCATAAAGAATTAGAATCTACTGGAAAGTAGAGCCAAAGAAGGTGATAGCCCTGTATAAGTAATGAATGTAAAGGATAGTGGTATCCTGAGTAGGGCGGGCACGTGAAACCCTGTCTGAATTTGGCGGACCATCCGCTAAGGCTAAATACTCCTGAGAGACCGATAGTGAACCAGTACCGTGAGGAAAGGTGAAAAGAACCGTGAATAACGGAGTGAAATAGATCCTGAAACCATACGCTTACAAGCGGTCGGAGCCCTTTCGTGGGGTGACGGCGTGCCTTTTGCATAATGAGCCTACGAGTTAACGTTGCTGGCAAGGATAAGTGGTTAAGCCACGGATCCGTAGCGAAAGCGAGTCTGAATAGGGCGCTTTAGTCAGTAGTGTTAGACGCGAAACCGTGTGATCTACCCATGGGCAGGATGAAGCGCTGGTAACACAGTGTGGAGGTCCGAACCGGTTGACGTTGAAAAGTCTTCGGATGACCTGTGGGTAGGGGTGAAAGGCCAATCAAACTCGGAAATAGCTCGTACTCCCGAAATGCATTTAGGTGCAGCGTTATTTTAGTTATATAGAGGTAGAGCTACTGATTGGATGCGGGGGCTTCACCGCCTACCAATTCCTGACAAACTCCGAATGCTATATAATGATTGATAACAGTGAGGGCTTGGGTGCTAAGGTCCAAGTCCGAGAGGGAAAGAACCCAGACCATCAGCTAAGGTCCCCAAATATATGTTAAGTTGAAAGAACGAGGTTTGTCTGCCCAGACAGCTAGGATGTTGGCTTGGAAGCAGCCATTCATTTAAAGAGTGCGTAACAGCTCACTAGTCGAGCGGACGAGCATGGATAATAATCGGGCATAAACATATTACCGAAGCTATGGATTTACAAGCAATTGTAAGTGGTAGGGGAGCATTCTAACAGGGTTGAAGGTGTGTCGTAAGGCATGCTGGACTGGTTAGAAAAGAAAATGTAGGCATAAGTAACGATAATGCGGGCGAGAAACCGCACACCGAAAGACTAAGGTTTCCACAGCTATGCTAATCAGCTGTGGGTTAGTCGGGACCTAAGGCGAACCCGAAAGGGACAGTCGATGGCCAACGGGTTAATATTCCCGTACTACTGATTACTGTGATGGGGTGACGGAGTGATGAAAGCGCCGCGAACTGACGGAATAGTTCGTTGAAGTACCTACCTATAAGCTGCGCAGGCAAATCCACGCGGCTTGGGGAAATACGATAGTACTCGGAGACTTCGGTCAAAGAGATAGTGCGCCTAAGGGCTTCCAAGAAAAACCTCTAAACTTCAGGTAATTAGTACCCGTACCGTAAACCGACACAGGTAGTCGAGGAGAGAATCCTAAGGTGCTCGAGAGATTCATGGCTAAGGAATTAGGCAAAATAGACCCGTAACTTCGGGAGAAGGGTCGCCCCGAGTAATCGGGGCCGCAGTGAAGAGGTCCAGGCGACTGTTTATCAAAAACACAGGGCTCTGCAAAATCGTAAGATGAAGTATAGGGCCTGACACCTGCCCGGTGCTGGAAGGTTAAGAGGAGATGTTATCTTCGGAGAAGCATTGAATTGAAGCCCCAGTAAACGGCGGCCGTAACTATAACGGTCCTAAGGTAGCGAAATTCCTTGTCGGGTAAGTTCCGACCTGCACGAATGGTGTAACGATCTGGACACTGTCTCAGCCATGAGCTCGGTGAAATTGTAGTAACGGTGAAGATGCCGTTTACCCGCAGTGGGACGAAAAGACCCTGTGCACCTTTACTATAGCTTAGTATTGACCTTGGATAAATGATGTGTAGGATAGGTTGGAGACTGTGAAGTGGCGTCGCTAGGCGTTGTGGAGTCATTGTTGAAATACAACCCTTTGTTTATCTGAGGCCTAACTCTCGATAGAGAGGACATTGCTTGGTGGGTAGTTTGACTGGGGTGGTCGCCTCCAAAAGAGTAACGGAGGCTTCTAAAGGTTCCCTCAGTACGCTTGGTAACCGTGCGAAGAGTGCAATGGCATAAGGGAGCTTGACTGAGAGACATACAGGTCGATCAGGTACGAAAGTAGAGCATAGTGATCCGGTGGTTCCGCATGGAAGGGCCATCGCTCAAAGGATAAAAGGTACGCCGGGGATAACAGGCTGATCTCCCCCAAGAGCTCATATCGACGGGGGGTTTGGCACCTCGATGTCGGCTCGTCACATCCTGGGGCTGGAGAAGGTCCCAAGGGTTGGGCTGTTCGCCCATTAAAGTGGCACGCGAGCTGGGTTCAGAACGTCGTGAGACAGTTCGGTCTCTATCTACTGTGGGCGTTAGAAATTTGAGTGGATCTGATTCTAGTACGAGAGGACCGAATTGGACAAACCTCTAGTGTATCTGTTGTCCCGCCAGGGGCACCGCAGAGTAGCTACGTTTGGAAGGGATAAGCGCTGAAAGCATATAAGCGCGAAACCCACCACAAGATGAGATTTCTTTTAAGGGTCGTGGGAGATGACCACGTTGATAGGCTATAGATGTAAAGGCAGTAATGTCATAGTCGAGTAGTACTAATAACCCGTAAGCTTATGTACACCTTTTTCCCGAGAGCGAAAGCTCTCGGGAGAGAACTTTCTCCTTTCGACTTCGCTCAAGGCAAGTTGAAACTTTTTATATTCTTTATCTCAGTATGTTAAGATATTATGTAATGTTAATCAGTACAAACTGGTTACCCATTGCAAAACGACCTTAAGGTGGTTATTGCGGCGGGGCTCACCTCTTCCCATTCCGAACAGAGAAGTTAAGCCCGCCTGCGCAGATGGTACTGCAATTTGTGGGAGAGTATGTCGCCGCCTTTCTTTAGAAAACCCTTCATCAAAAGTGAAGGGTTTTTTTATAACTACTCCTAAAAGTAGGGTACCTTAGCTCAGATGGTAGAGCAATGGACTGAAAATCCATGTGTCCCTGGTTCGATCCCTGGAGGTACCACTAATTGCTCGGATGGTGAAATTGGTAGACACGCTGGACTTAAAATCCAGTGAACAGCAATGTTCGTGCGGGTTCAAGTCCCGCTCTGAGTACAAAAACAAAAAAAACTCCATTAGAGAATATCTAATGGAGTTTTTTGGTTGTAACAATGCCTATAAATAGGCCCATTGTAGCTCCTTAACCCCGATAGCAGCGGTATCCTTGCTTGGGCGAATAAAGCCCAAGCAAGATTTAGAGGATAGCGGGAACCATGTGGGATGATAATGACTCTTGTGGGGGTTACTTATTACTTTTAGAATTAATACTCGATTAAATCCAGCAATTCTTTTTCGAATCTGCCTTTGGGTAAATGTGGGTGATTATTGCTCTTATCTTAATTTTTTCATTTTTCTAGTGCTTTAAATTTTTTATATATTTGATGTATGAAAATAGCATCGCAAGTAGAAACAATTTCAAGTTTTAAACATTTAGAACTTTTGGCTCATCAAGTTGTAGAAGGCTTTGTTTCGGGGATGCATAAGAGTCCTTTTCATGGTTTTTCAGCTGAATTTTCCGAACATAAAGTGTATAATACAGGCGAGAGTACTCGTCATGTGGATTGGAAATTATATGCGAAAACAGATCGCTTGTATTCCAAGTGTTTTGAAGAAGAAACTAATTTGAGATGCCACATCATTATTGATAATTCATCGTCGATGCATTATCCAAAACTCGATGTGAATCAAAATTTTTATGAGAATAAAATTGGGTTTTCGGTTTTAGCTGCTGCTGTTTTAATGGCGCTTTTGAAAAAACAAAGAGATGCGGTGGGATTGAGTGTTTTTTCGGATCGTTACGAATATTATGCGCCAGAGAAAGGCAGTGATCGTCATCATAGAATGTTGTTGAATACGCTCGAAAATTTGCTCGAAAATCAAACGCGAAAGAAAACTACTGATACAATTACTTATTTACATCAGATAGCCGAGAAAATGCATCGTAGGTCGATGATTTTGCTTTTTACGGATATGTTCCAGTCGGATTCGATATCTTCTTCTGAGGAGAAGTTGTTTGCGGCCTTACAACATTTAAAGCATAATAAACACAAAGTGGTGTTGTTCCATGTGATGGATTATAAAACAGAATACAATTTTGATTTTGATGCTTCACCGAGAAGGTTTGTTGATCTTGAATCTGGTGAAGAAATTGCGGTTTTTGCTGACAATGTGAAAGAAGCTTACGAAATTCAAATGAAAGAGTTCACTAAAAAAGTAGCAATGAGTTGCGCTCAGAATCGGATTGTGTATGTTCCGGTGCGAGTTGATGATAATTTTGAAAAAATAATGACAACCTATTTAATTGAAAAACAAAGTTTTGGCTAAACACGTGCTTTTTAATGAAATATTTTTGCAAAAAATACTTGTGTGAATGAAAATCTATTGTATCTTTGCAACCGCAATAAAGCAGAGGTTTGGTAGTTCAGTTGGTTAGAATACATGCCTGTCACGCATGGGGTCGCGGGTTCGAGTCCCGTCCAGACCGCTAATATTGGGAGAAGCACTTCAGAGATGAAGTGCTTTTTTGCCCTCATAAGGTATCTAAAATTAGTTGTGTTGTTTGCTACGAATTTGTAACTCGTAGCGTGGTTTAGTAGTTAGACCAATGAAAAGCTTTCCACTTTTGTGGATGGCTTTTTTGATTTACAGTGGTTTAGAAATTGACTTTATGAAAATAAATATTTTTTTTAGAATGATTTAGTAAAAGGCTTGGAAATGCGAAATTCTATTGTATCTTTGCAACCGCAATAAAGCAGGGTTTGGTAGTTCAGTTGGTTAGAATACATGCCTGTCACGCATGGGGTCGCGGGTTCGAGTCCCGTCCAGACCGCTAATATTGGGAGAAGCACTTCAGAGATGAAGTGCTTTTTTGCCCTCATAAGGTATCTAAAATTAGTTGTGTTGTTTGCTGCGAATTTGTAACTCGTAGCGTGGTTTAGTAGTTAGACCAATGAAAAGCTTTTCGTCTCGACGAACGGCTTTTTTTAGTTTTATGGAAATAGATTTTACTAATACTTATAACAAAACTGTTCGATTGTTCCAACACAACCATAAGAAATAGCCCGCATGCATCATGCAAACCATAAATTTTACAACACTCGAGGCGATGAATCCAATAAACGAGCCAGTGGCGGCTTTAAGTGCACGATTGTGATTTTTGTGGTCATAGAGTATTTCTCCTAGAAAAGCGCCTAAGAAAGCCCCTAAAATAAACCCAAAAGGTAATGGACTTAGTAAGCCGACAAGTAGTCCAATGTTGGTGCCCCAAACGCCATAGGAACTTCCTCCATACTTTTTGGTTCCACGAGCTGGAATTACATAGTCCAAAATACTTAGTATTAGGCAAGACAATGCACTAATAGATAAAGACCAATAATTGATTGGAATTGAATCAGTAAGATATAATAGTAATAAGCCTATAAAACAAAATAGAGGGCCTGGTAAAAGCGGAAGGAAACTGCCTAAAACACCTAAAATAACGAAAATAAATCCCAAAATTATAAGCAAGATGTCCATAAGAAAAAAATTAGTAATTTTGAAAAATTAAAGTACTGCATTTTTTGAGTTGTATAAATGTATCAATTTTTTTTCACAACTTCATTTTCCAACAATTATCAGCTTGAGTGTTGATTAGTTATTTCAATTTTCAGTAGTAAATTGTAAAGTACAGGTTGTTTGGCAGTCATTTATTAATTAATTATTAGTATTTTTATTTAAATATTTTTACACCCTATCAAGTTTTGAATAAAAATTATTTATATCTATTTATTTTGTTGTTCGCCTCTTGCCAATACTTTGAGAAGCAAGTTCCCTCTGAAAAGGAATTGCTCCAAAAGGAATTGAAATCCATTAATTGGAAAGAAGTAGACGAATATCCTTCTTTGGTAGATTGTGAAAGCGTGACCGACAAGAAGCAACAACAACAGTGCTTTTTTGAGCGATTGACACAGCTTATTCAAGAAAAATTAAGCGTAGACACCTTGGCGGCGCTGTATCCAGAGCTTGATACCATCGAAGTCAAAGTCACCGTATTCCCAAATGCAACGCTTCAATTTGAACCACAATTCCCCAAAGATTCGGTGGCTTATGATACCATCAAAATCGATAGTATCCTTCGCGCGCGTTTGGTCGGTTTTCCTAAAGTCAATCCCGCGATAAAACGAGGAATTCCAGTGAAGACACAATTTATCTTGCCGGTAATATTAAAAGTAGAATAATTTTTTTCAGGAGCTAATCCAGCTGTCCACTATATCTGTCGCTCCGAACCCCGGAGCCACAGGATGCCGTTCCCATCTGGGCTAGGGCAGTCGAGTGGAACCAAACGGTTATTTTTCAAATCGTCTCCCTTTCCATTCGTAAGAACCAAAAACAGCATACAAAGCCACACTAGTACTAAAAAAAGGATAGAGCATGCTACTGGCTATCCAATAGTGCATTTTGGAATGACTCAAAAAACGATGGGTGGTGTAAAGTAATACCGAATCGACCATAAATTTCGCTAGCCAAAGCAATGCGACATAGAGGAACGGAATCCAACCCAAAAATCCCAAAACCAATCCCAAAATCAAACTAAGATTACCTCCAAAAACGACTAGCCCTAATCCTATTCCAAACCGACTCTGATAGGAGCTAGTTTTAGAAGCCCATCGCACGCGCTGATGGAACAAGGCTTTCCAGCTGTCTGTAGGTTGCGTTCGGACAATGGTTGCATTCGATTTTAAATAGTGTACTTTTTCTGGAAATTGGGCTATGGCTTTTTGTAATAAAAAAACATCATCGCCGCTGGCTATTTTGTCATTGCCTTCAAAACCATTCAAGGCTTGAAAAAGAGATTTAGTATAAGAAAAATTGGCGCCATTGCACATAAAACCTTTGTTAATACCAAAACTTCCAATAGTAGCGCCTTGTAAACTCGTCAAGTCCAATTGCTGAAAATGATGCAAAAACGAAGGCTTGCAGTCATAAGTTACCGCCCCAGCAATCATTTCAATCTTATGATTTTGAATAAAGGCATCCATCGTTAGCAACCAATTTTCGGGAACTACACAATCGGCATCGGTGGTCACTATCCACTCGTTGTTGGCCAAAGGGACGCCCGTCGTGATGGCATCTTTTTTCGGAGAAGTTGAAATCCGAATAGTAGTAACAATTGAAACTTTAAACTTTAAACCTGAAACTTTAAACTCTTTTTCTGAAGCATCATCAATCAATAGCACTTCAAATAAATCCGTCGGATACTTTAGTTTGGTAATGCTTTCTAATAAAATCGGCAAATTTTCGGCTTCATTGCGAAAAGGCACCAAAATAGAGAAGGTGGTTTTTGGAGCGACCTCTTTTTTGTCATACAATGGTACTTGGGAACAACCGTAAATTAGCCAACTTATAGTCAGTACATAAACGATTGCTATGCCTAGTAAAACAAAAATCATTGTTTTTCTTTGAGAGTAATGTTCCCATCTTCTGAGGCTAGCGGGCTTTTAAATTTCAAAACAAAATAACTTCCTATGGCTACGGGCAGCACTACATTCAAGAACCACATTAAAGTCGAAATGAAAACCACAATCCACTCGTTAACGCCCAAAATTCCAAAGAAAAAAACCGCCACACTTCCTTTTACCGCAAAATCCAAAAATTGAAAAGTTGGCAAAGAAGAAGCCAGAAAATAGACCGAAGCAATCGCAGCCATCATTGTTAAATAGGGTAAGTCCACATCAAAAGCCAAAAACAAAAAATAGTATTGATGCGAGAATACCAAGTAGCGACAAGTACCCAGCAGTATGTTTTTTTGATGAATCGCTTTTGGAATTTCATTGATTTTGTGAAGTAGTTTTTCGATAGAATAACCTTTGATGTTGATTTTCTTTGAAAAAAATACAATCAGTACAACTAACAAAAGTCCTCCAAAGAGTAACAGCACGGTTTTGGGTTTGATAATGGCGAAAATAGCATTGAAATACAACAAGCCGAAAATGCCAAAAACGATGCTCAATAGCATTTGGATTCCGTTGCAAATCAGGTTTAAAAAGATGATTTTTTTGGTTGATTTTTTGTCGAAATACAAGGCTTTTCCAGCGTATTCGCCCACGCCGTTTGGGGTAAACAAACCCGCAGTTAAAGCGGCCAATACTTGTTTGGTAGATTCGCCTACCGAAATAGGATGCAGAAAACGGACTAAGTTTTGCCATTTCAAAATTTCGAAATAGCGATTCAAGACACTAAACGAGAGAATGAAAAGAATGCCTCCCACGGATTGATTTTTGCGAAACAACACTATGAATTTTTCCCAATCGAGTTGGTCATTATTAGCGAGTTGGTTGTAGATAAAATAAAACGCTCCCCCTACTATCAAAAGTTTGACTAGAAGTACAAGGAATTGTTTAGTTTTGTGTGGAATTGAAATCATAAGCCCCCTAGCCCCCAAAGGGGGAATTGTTGTGTGAAAAAAATATTTTGCAAAGAAACAACAAACTTTGTATTGGAAACGGCAAACTTGAAATTAAAAAAAATGTCAAACGAACGCATCATATTAGGCATCGACCCAGGGACTACCATTATGGGGTTTGGATTGATTCGGGTTATTCATAAGAAAATGGAATTTATACAGCTCAATGAGTTGATTTTGTCCAAATACGACAACCATTACCAAAAATTGAAAGTCATTTTCGAGCGTACCATTGAGTTAATCGAAACGCATCATCCCGACGAAATCGCGATTGAAGCGCCTTTCTTTGGAAAAAACGTACAATCGATGTTGAAGTTAGGACGTGCGCAAGGTGTGGCAATGGCTGCGGGACTTTCTAGAGACATTCCCATTACCGAATACGAACCCAAAAAGATAAAAATGGCCATCACCGGCAACGGAAACGCCAGCAAAGAACAAGTAGCCAAAATGCTGCAACAACTTTTAGGACTAAAAGAACTTCCCAAAAACCTCGACTCAACTGATGGTTTGGCGGCTGCGGTTTGTCATTTTTTCAATTCTGGAAAAACAATCGGAGAGAAAAGCTATTCAGGTTGGGATGCTTTTGTTAAGAATAATGAAGATAGGATTAAAAAGAAGTGATCAGTGTTCAGTTTTTAGTGTTCAGGTTGTGTAATGTAAAAAAATAGTGATTAGTTTTTAAGTGTTCATTTAAAGTAATTAGTTAGATAAAACATATGAAATTTCAGGATTTATTAAGTTATAAAAAAGGGTTTGATGTTGCTATGGCGGTTTTTGAATTATCGAAAAGTTTTCCAAAAGAAGAGACTTATTCTTTAACAGATCAAATCAGAAGAAGTTCGCGAAGCGTAACAATTACGATTGCTGAAGCCTATAGAAAAAGAGAGTATCCAAAGTATTTTCATAGTAAATTGACCGATGCTGATGCCGAAAATTCGGAGACACAAGGTTGGTTGGAATATGCATTAGCTTGCAAGTATATAACAATAGAGTCGTTTACTAGTTTAACTGAAAGTTCCAAAGAAGTTGGAAGATTGATAAATTATATGATACTAAATCCAGAAAAATTTGAAGTAAAAAAAGAGTAAGCAGTGTTCAGCCATTAGTAATCAGTTTATTTATTGAACACTAAAAACTGAATACCGAACACTTTCCAATGACTGATCACTAAATCCTGACCACTGAACACTTTATCTATGAGCGGTATCTACATCCACATCCCATTCTGCAAACAAGCGTGTCATTACTGTGATTTTCATTTTTCGACTTCGATGAAGAAAAAGGAGGAAATGGTTTTGGCTATTGCCAAAGAATTGCAAATACGCAAAAATGAGCTTCTCGACTGCGCTCGAAGTGACAAAAATGATGCTGAATTCTGGGAAGTGGAAACGATTTATTTTGGAGGAGGTACGCCTTCGGTACTGACTTCTGAAGAAATTGAATTCTTGATTGCAGAAGTGTACCAGCATTACAGTGTTGTTGAAAATCCAGAAATTACCCTTGAAGCAAATCCTGATGATTTGACCAGTGAGCGAATTGTGGAATTGTCCAAAAGCCCAATCAATAGACTTAGTATTGGAGTTCAGTCTTTTTTTGAAGCCGATTTAACGATGATGAATCGCGCGCACAATTCGGTAGAAGCTCAAAAATGTTTGGAACTCGCGACTCAATATTTTGATAATATTTCAATCGATTTGATTTATGGTATTCCGGGGATGAGTAATGAACAATGGCAACAAAATATCGAAACTGCATTGCGTTTTGGTGTGCCTCATATTTCGAGTTACGCCTTGACGGTAGAGCCTAAAACGGCTTTGAATACACTCATTCAAAAGGGTAAAATAGACGCTCCTAAAGATGAAGTAGCCGAAGCGCATTTCCAAATATTAGTCGAAACCCTTAAGAAGAATGGTTTTATTCATTATGAGTTGTCCAATTTTGGAAAGGAAAATTATTTTTCAAAGAACAATTCGGCGTATTGGTTAGGGAAAAAATACATCGGAATTGGTCCTTCGGCGCACAGTTATGATGGAATTTCGAGAAGTTGGAATGTGGCGAATAATGCTTTGTATCTGAAAGCCATTCAACAAAATCAATTGCCCAACGAAAAAGAAATCTTATCTACAGCTGACCGTTATAACGAATACATTATGACAGGATTGCGAACCATTTGGGGCGTTGCTTTAGAAAGAATAGAAAGAGAGTTTGGAGAACGCTATTTAGATTATCTCATTAAACAATCTGAGAAATTCGTAAAGGATGAGTTGCTCGCTATTGAGAATAATATTCTGAAACCAACTTGTAAAGGAAAATTCTTGACGGATGGAATTGCGAGTGATTTGTTTTATTTAAATTTGGAAGAGTAAATTAACCACAAAGGCACAAGGAAATCACTAAGTTCACTAAGCTTTGTGTTCTTTGTGACTTCTTAGTGAACTTAGTGTTTAAACAATGAAAGCCACAATAGAACTAATTGACCAAACTGTTACAATCGACCTATCAAAACCCATTGATATTTCGATTCCTTTGACCAACACAGATGAAAATCCTATTGCTTGGTATATCGAAAAACCGGTTATTGAACCAGTAGTTTTTGGAGATTGGGTTGGGAAAGTATCGGAAGGAAGCTCATCGACCAATTTTAATAACATCTTTTTCAATCCACACGGTCACGGTACGCATACTGAATGTTTGGGGCATATCACACGTGAATTTTACAGTGTGAATCAATGTTTGCAACAGTTTTTCTTCCGTGCCGAATTGATTTCTGTGGTGCCAGAAGTGCAGGGGAAGATTTAGTGATTACATTAAAAAGTCTCTCGACTGCGCTCGAGGTGACATTACAATCGGGTATTTCTTTTGAAGCGTTAGTAATTAGAACGCTGCCTAATTTTAAATTAAAAAAACACCAAAACTATTCGAATACCAATCCGCCGTATCTAACGGAAGAAGCGGCACATTTTATTCGTGAAATCGGCATTCAACATTTATTAATCGATTTGCCTAGTGTAGACAAGGAGAAAGATGAGGGAAAATTATTGGCGCACAAAGCGTTTTGGAATGTGAAAGATGTGAATAACCTGAATACTGATGCAAGACTGAATTGCACCATCACCGAAATGATATATGTGCCCGATGAAGTGCTAGATGGCGCTTATGTGTTGAATTTGCAAATCGCATCTTTTGAAAATGATGCCAGTCCGAGTAAACCTATTTTATACCAAATATGATTCACGTTTCTACCGATAAAGCAAAGTTGGATGTTCTTTTTATTCAAAATTTTTTGAAGGATATTTATTGGGCGGCAGGTCGAACGATTGAAGAAGTTCAAGTATGCATTGATAGTTCGGTATGTTTTGGGATTTTTAAGGATGATGTCCAAATTGGGTTTGCCAGAGTGATTACTGATTATGTAGTTTTTGCCTACGTTATGGATGTTTTTATCGCTGACGAGTATCGAGGCAAGGGATATGCTTCTATTTTGATACAAGCGATGCTGGAAGAACCGCAATTGCAACAAGTGAAAATCTGGCGATTGGCCACGACAGATGCTCATTTTCTATATCAAAAATTTGGATTTACAACCTTAGCTCATCCCGAAAAGATGATGGAAAAAATAATACTATGAATTTAGAAACATTTTATGAATACTGCTTGTCTAAAAAAGCAGTAACAGAGCATTTTCCTTTTGATGAAGATACTTTGGTTTTTAAAGTAGGAGGCAAAATGTTTGCATTGTCCTCGTTAAAACAATGGGAAAAGCAAGAACCCTCGGTGAATCTCAAGTGTGACCCCGAGCGCGCTTTAGAATTGCGTGCCAATTACGACGCCATCAATGAAGGGTATCATATGAGCAAAATACACTGGAACACCGTTGCGATTAATCAAGATGTTCCAGATGCTATGCTCAAAGCATTAATCGACCATTCGTATGACTTGGTTTTTAAAAGTCTTACGAAAAAATTACAGGCCGAAATTGCTGCTTTACCTATCGATTAGACGACGATATGTCCCCAGTTTTCACCAGATTTAATGCGGAAAATTTGCATTTCGCTGACACCAAATTGCTTGGCAATCATTTTAATCCTAGTTTTTCTGTTGGGATTTTGCAGCATCTTTTTGATCCGAATCACATTGGTTGATGTAAGCTTTCTTCCATCGGATTTGATGTTATGTGCTAGCAAATTTTTTCTTGCTTGAATCACGTGTGGACTTTTTCGGTTGTGTTCCAAAAATTCTTCGCGTGTCGCCCATTTTAAGTTTCGAAGGGAGTCGTTATCACGCACATAATCTAAATGTAGGATGTGAACCTGATCTTCGGAATGTTTTGGAATAAAATGCTCCGCAATGAGTTTGTAAAAAAAGAGATGTCGGTTGACTGGTTTTTCTCCAGAATTGATTTTGTAGCGAAAAATACGGTAGCCGTCTATCATGCTTCCTTTTAATTCACGACCTTCTTCAATTCGGTCTTTAAAACTGATGAGCCTTCCTCGGCTGGTAATTGCATAGCGCAATTGCAAGGATTCGTGTACGTCGAATTCTTTAACTTGTTCGTTTGGATATAATCGAATCATATGTGGCTTAGATTGATTTATAGCAAATATAGCTAAATAATTATGTGATTTTTAGAAATAGATAAGAAGTACTCTGTTTTTTTTTTGAAAGTCCATTGTTCTTTTTTTTATATGCTTTTCATTTTTTTAATATTGTGAATAGGGTTACTTTTTTGAGGATTAATTTAGAAGGATTCTAGTCGATTCGCTTTCAAAATATTCTTCGCAAAAAAAGCGGCTGTATTCTTTTGCAGTAGCACTCATTTTTTGATAAAGAGCCTGGTTTTGTAATAGTTCGTTCAGGCGTTTGGTAAGTAGTGGGATATTTTTGCTGTCAATCAAAAAGCCATTTTCGCCTTCTTTTACTAATTCAACTATACCACCCACTGGAGGAACAATAGTTGGCAACCCATACGCCATTGCTTCTAGGATGGTAATACCAAAAGTCTCTACTGATGAACGAGTATCAGACAGATTGAGTACAATACTAGCTTCTTTATAAAACGGATGTGTGTCTGTTTGTGTTGGGTAAATAACAAGATTCTCTGGAAGGAATTCTAATTTGAAGTAGTTGTCAATTTCTTTTTGGTTGGCATCTAATACCAATTTGAATGTATAGTTTCTATTCAAGTGCGCTAGATGTAAAAATTCACTAACCCCTTTGTTTGCTTTTAATGAACAAATCATTAGAATAATTTTGCTTTCTTTTTGAGAGGTTTTAATGCCCTTGCATTGGTTTAAAAAATCTTTTTCGAGCACGTTGTAGATTACGTTACTTTTAATTTTTAGGGGTTCTTGCTCGGCTAAGAAATTAGAAACGTAAACTACTTCATTCGCTGCCCATTTTACAACACCAAAAAGAAAAAGTTTGAAAATTTTTGGAGTCAATCTGGTATCGTGTATATGGTACATGATTTTGCACCCTCGTATTTTTCCAGCCAAAGCTGCACCAAATGGCACTACAGTATTGATATAAAGAATGTCGGATTTTTTTAAATTAAAAAGAAGCTTAAAAAACAGGATACATTGGCTAGCAAGAATAAAAAGCAATCTAAAAATTGGATTTTTAACAGATGAATACCAATAATGATGTGTTGTAGTTTTATTAGATAAAAAGCCTTTTTCTCCACTACCCACATATAGTTCGGTACTGATGTGGTTTTTGGTCCAACCTTTTACTAGTTGTCTCAAAATTTTTGAACTTTCACTACAATCGTTTGATAAATGTACGGCTATAATTTTCATAATCTTAATTTGTTATAGATGTTGTGTAAATGGGGAACTTTTGTTCTTTTTAATCTATGCCAATAATTGTGCAAGAATTCTAAAACTCCTGTAAGCACTGGGATTATCCGATTTATGACACTGAAAAGTTTCCAAAATTTGGATTATAGAAGGGTTAATTGGAAAAAAAAATAAGCAGTTTCACCTTTACAATGGCCTTGTTGAATATGGTACAAGAATCTATTATAGGTTAGTTCTTTATGGTTTGACTTTTGATAAATAACAGTGTGAATTATATGTATGGCTTTTATAACGAATCGCTTATAAAATTTAACTGCTTATTATCATGCAATTTTGTTGTATATGTTTTGTAAATAAGATTCTCTACTGTTCCAGCTGAATTTATTTTCATAGTGTTTTCGTGCTCGAGAGCTCATTATGTCTGTAAGATGTGGTATTTTGTATAGTTTTAATAGTGCCTGTTTCAAATGGATTACTGTATCAGTATAGCTTTGTACTGGTACACTAATACCTAATGAATCATCTATGAAATGACAAAATTCATCATTATTTAAACAGATAATTGGTAGCCCAAACGAAAGCGCTTCTGCGACAACCATTCCATTACCTTCATGTGAAGGGAACAGAAATACTGTAGCCTCTTGGTATTGTTCTATCAACGATTGACGATCTATCTTTTCGATGATTTCCACCAAATTTTCGACTTGATTTTCTTGGATAATTCTCAGGTATAGTTCTTTTTCTGGACCTGTTCCCACAAGGATCAGTTTACATAGTTTTTGTTCTGTATTGGGTAAAGATTTTACAAACCCAATAAAAGAATGCAAGGTTAAGTCAAAACCATTAATGGCAACAAATCGTCCTACACTTAAAACGCGAAATTGGTTGGTTTTTTTTGGTTTTTTAATATAAGAATCATCTGAGACTATTGATGGGTGTATCGAAAAGGTATTCTCTTTTAATCCCATAAAAACTGGGGTACTAGGAGTCGTACACCAAGTGTGGGCTGTTTTTTCAATTGTTTTTTTCATAGCAGGGGAATGTTTAATGACTATTTTTTTTACGAACCAATTCAATTCGTTACTCAAATGTTGTTTTTTTGAATACAGTTTTAAGTATTGTTTTTGAATACGGGGTTGATGACCGACGGGACCCAAAACCATTGGCTTATTCAATTTCCATAAAAAACTAGGCGTCAGGTCGTTATGAAAATTTATATGCTGTACAATATCATAGTAAAGGGTTTGTTTTTTTATGAAAGAGACAATGCTACGCTGCCAGATGTAGTAAAAAATCCAAAATTCTAGGCCACCTTTTTCCCAGAAACGCATCCCATAGGGTAGATCAAAATATAAGAAAGTGATATTATTGAAGGCAGGATTTGTGTTTTCACTGAGGTACTTTTCTATGGAGGCTTGATTTTTTTCTCGTGTTATGGCAATCACTTTTTGATAACGTGCAATTTGAAGGATAAGATTCCATCCCATGCCATCTTCTAAATCTTTATAAGGATTTATGGAGTAGCAAGTAGCTAAAATTGTTTTGTTAGACATGATTTCTGTTTTTTATTTTGGTTGTACCGTCAACTATCTAGATGGTTTACCGCTTGTTTCCTATGTGATTTTCAGCAATGCTAGTTTAGTTTTTTGATTTCGGAATAATTATCATTCCCTGAACTGTCCGCGAGATCAAATGCAATTCATTTTGCTTATAACCAATAAATTTTACTGTATACACTATAAAAGGTGATATTTTTAAAATAAAATAGCGACTGGTTTTTAGGGTTATTTTTTCAATTAAAACATCAATCTCTGTTGCTTCGTTTCTTTTTTTAGAAGTAGATCTTCGAATTTTAGAGCTTCATATCCACTGTTTTGGATGCTATCAATATCTTCCATACTTATTAATTCTCTTGGTGCTTTTTCTTCTTTCACAAATACATCCAACGCTTCATTCCATATGGTCAATAACCAATCAATTTTAGGATTCCATTCTGCTTGTTCGGCAAATGTTTTTAAAGAATACATACAGTTGGTCAATAAATACCATTTGAGTTGATTTTTGAAGGTGTATAAATCGTGATTAAAGAGACAATTTCGGTGACTATCCACACATTGTTCTTTAAGATCTTGATAAATCGTGGCCCATTTTTTTCTGTCAACTATTACGCCTTGCTGAATTATAAAATGAAAATAATCAAAAGCATAAGGACGGTCTACTCTGGCCAATTCCCAATCATACAAAGCTATTGTGCCACCTTGTTGGTACTGATTCCAAGATGTAAAATCGCCTTGTGAAAAACTAAGCAGTACACTTTGTTTATTGGTTATCGTATTCAATAAAAATTCTATTTTATGCATTAAATTTTTAGGAATTCTATTGTCTTGAATCTCCAGAAAATCAGATTCTATTTGTCTATACCAAGTCCAATTTTCTACGGTAAGGGTCTGTTTTTTTATTGAAGCCAATTCATGCAACACTTTAAGATGGGCATCGTTAATTTTTGTGGTTCTTTTACCATCTTCAGAGACATCAGAAAGTTGAATGATATTGTGATTGACCAATCGTACCAAAGGAGTTATAAATCCTCTTGATGATTGTTGTATTCCCTTCAGAATTCTATATTCGTTCTCAATTAATTGTGTTGCATTTTCGGTGCTGGCAATTTTATAGAAAGTCTTATTGGCATACAAAACAGCTTTGTCGTTTGTCCCTGAGCTAGCAGTAAATAAGGCCCAATTACTTTTACAATCGAATAGAGGATTTTCGTTAACTGTATAGAACCATTTTTTTTGTTTAAAAAAGAAGCGTTGTAAGTGTAAGGAAAAAATAACCTGAATCCATTTTCTAAAAAGCCAAGAATTAATGCTGTCAACATAGTAGAATTTTAGGAATAAAGGATCGTTGTTCTCAGAATTCCAAATCCATCTTGGCGAACCATCACGGTTATCGATGGTTGAAAGTTGGATACTCTCTTCATTTCCATTTATTTTTTTGGGAGATAAATGGTAGCCGGTTAATTGTAAAATAGTTTTCATTTTTATGCTTTTGGGTAATACAACTGTTTGGAAAACTATGCCAAAAATAAAAACCTAGATTTTACAAGGGTTTTGTCTGTTTTCGAGAGCATTTGTTTTTCCATATTTTGGAAAAAATTCGTTTTTTGGAATTTTTTAAATAGAACCAGTCGGATTTTTTTGAGAAATTGGTTTTGAGCTGAAGTAAGGTGTGTTTGATGAAAATAGAGATCTTGACAATTGATACTATACTTGCTTTGGTCTAATACTCCAAATTACGTAAACGAAATCATGCTCATTAGAATCAGATTTCTAATGAGCATGAGTCGAGTTTCTTTGTATTTTAAAGTCGATACTACATTAGTTGAGTTGTGCTAATACTTTTCCTTTCTTTATAGAAAAAGGATGTTCTGTACTTTCATTATAAAAAATCAAAGGTTCTTTTTTAGAAAGTAATTGTAAATCAGTGAGTTTATAAAGACCTTTTATCCCCACAAAAGTACCATCTATTTCTACTGAGAAACTTCTGGAAAATTTAGTGCAAATCGTATAGTTTTTGAGGTACGTTTCTTTGTTTAAAGGGATTTCAAAAGATTTGAACTCTTTAATTTCGGTTCCAGTTAGTTTGTTTTTTGTATTCCAAAATGGTGTAGGATTTGTAACTGCTTAAAAGTAGAAGCAATAGCACTAATGGTATTAATGTTTTCATTTTTTATTGTAGGATATTGATTTAAAAAATACTCATAAGGCGTTTGAATATTGTTGGATTTGAATAATTAGTTTCTGTTTTTACTTGACTAATTTTATGTATAATTTGAGTCATTTTATCGCAAACAAACGAGTTTTTGGTTATATAATCAAAAGCACCATATTTCAAAGCATCCACAGCGGTTTTGATATTTTCTTGACCTGAAACCATTACTACATATACATTGGGATTGTGTCGTTTGATTTTTTTCAAAACTTCAAATCCTGTCAAATCATCCATATTATAGTCTAGAAAAACAATATCTGGATTTTGATCGAGATTGTTTAGGCAATCTTTACCATTGCTGAAATAAGTAATGTCGGTATAGTTAAGGTTGGAGAGATATTGTTCATAGACATTGGCACAAAAAATATCATCGTCTACAATAAAGAATTTGAATTGAGTTGGATTTTTCATAGTATACTATTTTAAATAAACTATGCCAATTCCGAGCCAAAAAGCACCAACCCCCATAAATAAAAGGATTGGTGCTTTTGGGCTTGTGCTTTTTGTCCAAAATATGGAAAATCATTCCAATTAAGTTACTTTTTTAATTCGTTTTTTTGAAGTTGCGTAATGGCTAGCGTTAAAACGAGTTTGATGTTATGAAGTAAAGCTTTAACTTCTTGTGGGTTTGTTTTTATTGCTTTTTCTAGTGTTGCAATGTCTTTCAAGACGTTACTTATTCCCAGACTTTCCACACTCGGTTTTACTTTGTGTATCAAAAGGTTGATTTTAGTAAAGTTGTTTTCTTGTAGTGCGACATCTAAATCCATGAGGATTTGAGAAGTTTGCTCTACAAATATGGTGATCATTTTTTGTACAAAATCTTCATTGCCTCTACTCAAATTTCTCAATACACCAAGATTATAAATTTTTGAAATACGGTCTGTTGTTTTAAATGACGAACTATTTTTTGGGCGGTTTACAGTGAGTTTTGCAATAGTTTCTACCAATAAAAATTCATCAAAAGGTTTGGTTACATAGTCATCCATGCCTGCATTTTTGCAGTTTTCTATTTCTGATTTGAAGGCATTCGCGGTCAAAGCGATAATAGGAGTATTGAGTTTGAATTCGTTTCGTATAATTTTTGTAGCTTCAATTCCATCCATTTCTGGCATTTGGATATCCATCAAAATGATATCAAAGGTTTGACATTTCAAAATTTCGAGTGCTTCGACTCCGTTTTCGGCTTCGGTTACTGCACAATTGAAATACTGCATCGAATTTTGAAGTACCATTCGATTCATTTTGTTGTCTTCTACCAATAAAATCGAAAGTCCTGAAATGTTTACATTGAGTTCCTTGTGGGGTTCTTTTACTTTGTCTGGACTTCCTTTTTCTAAAGGGAGTGTAATAAAAAAAGTAGTCCCGATGCCTTTTTCGCTTTCTATTTTTATGTCGCCATGCATTAACGTTACCAATTCTTTGGTTATGGCCATTCCTAAACCTGTTCCTCCAAATTTTCTTGTAACGGCTTTGTCTTCTTGAGAAAATTTCTTGAAAATGGTTTCGATGTAGTCTTGATCCATTCCAATTCCAGTATCTGTAATTTTGATTTGAATTTTCTGAAAATTGGCTTGATCAGCTATGACTTCGCATTTCAAATCGATTCTGCCTTTGTGTGTAAATTTCAATGAGTTACCTACTAAATTGAATAGAATTTGTTCTATTCGTAACGAATCGGCTTTCAATACTGGATGAATTTTTGTGTCAATACTAGCAGAAAGTCTCAATCCTTTTTGTTTGGCTAAGGGTTGTAAAACTTTGATCACTTTATCTATTGATACTTCAAAATAGAAATCTTCATTTTCGAGTTCCATTTCGCCAGCTTCAATTTTAGAAATGTCTAAAATGTTATTGAGAATGGCTAGTAAATGTCGGGAAGCAATTGTGCTATTATCAATGTATTTTTTTTGTAAATCCGTAAGATCTTGTTTGCCCAATTCTCTCAAAAAACCAATGATTGCGTTAAGAGGTGTTCGTATTTCATGGCTCATATTGGCCAAGAAAACTTCTTTAGCTTTGGAGGCTTCTTCTGCTTTTAGTTTTTGTTGGTTGAGTTCGATTTCGAGTTGTTTTTGCTCGGTTATATCGAGGTGAATCCCTACAGAGCCTACTAAATTTCCTTGATCGTCATAGTTAGGAGCGCCGCTTATGGCCCACCATTTGAGTTCACCATTTTTATCTTTTATGGGAATTTGGTACACATCTGACACCCCTTTTTGGCGAAGTTCTTTTTTTTGGTTCATGATGTCAAAATGCTCACCAAAAACAAATATTTCTGACGGATTTTTGCCTATCAAATCTTCTATATCATAACCAGACATTGTTGCAAAACTTTGATTGGTAAACTGAATGATCTCTTGATTATCTACTTCTATAAGTCCTAGATTCATATTAGAGATAATGTTGCGGTATTTTTCTTCTTGGTACTTGAGTTTGTTTTCTGCTTTTTTTCGTTCGGAAATATCCTGAATGAAGGAACAAAAAAATAGTTCTCCTTTTTCCTTTAAAGGTATAATCGCAATTTCTATTGGAAATTCTTCTCCTTGTCGGTTATAGGCGGGGAGTTCAATGTTTTTATTCAATACAGGGCCTTCTCCAGTGGATATGTAATGTTTTATACCTGCATTATGACCTTGATGATGTTGTTTTGGAATAATGGTTTCGGTTAGGGTTTTGCCCATAACTTCTTCTTTTTTCCATCCAAAAATGACTTCAGCTTGATTGTTCCAAAACGTTATTTTTCCTTTTTTGTCAATATTGATAATTGCATTTAGTGAAGCATTCATGATGTTGCGGTTGCGCTCTTCACTTTGCTCTAATAAATTTCGATTATGAATACGCTGAGTAACATCTGTATATTTCCATAGGTGTCCTTTGTATTCTTGTGAAATAATGATGGGAATATAATCTCTTTCGTAAAAAAGGTTGTCTTTGGTCTCTATTAATTCTTGAACTACTAATTGCTTCTCGTCGATGATTTTGTTAATGCGTTCAACAAATTGTTTTTCATTCTTAAAGATAAGTTTGGTGCTGCGAATTAATTCTCTACAATCTTGTCCAATCATTTCGCTAGGCGAAAGAGTAATGTTACGCATGTCACAAAAGAGTTGATTGGTAAACACAATTTTGCGATTCATATCTTCAACCATGATGCCTGATTGTAGATTTGCCAAGAGTGTTTGAAGTAGCACTAAATTTTCTGAGAGCTGGTTTTCGGCTTCTTTTCTTTTGGAAATATCTTGAAGGAAAGCACAGAAAAACGTTTCGTCGTTTTGAGTAATTGGGATGATCGATATTTCGGCCAAAAATTCGTTGCCCGATTGATGCACACCAATGAGCTCAACATGTTTGTTCAAAAAATCGTTATGACCTTCTGTTAAATATTGATAAATTGAGTATTCCCATTGTGCCTTGTTGCGCTCTGGAATCATAAATTCGGTAAACACTCTACCCAAAACTTCTTCAGAAGTATAGCCAAATGTAGCAGTAGCTTGATCGTTCCAAAACGTTATTTTTCCTTTGTCGTCAACGGTTACAATGGCATTTAGCGAGGAGTTCATTACAATACGGCTGCGTTGTTCGCTTTGTGCTAATAATATTTGATTTTCTATACGTTGGGTAACATCAGTATATTTCCAAAGATGTCCTTTGTACTCTTCTGCAATGAATACGGGAATATAGTCGCGCTCAAAAAAACGACCATCTACCATTTCTAATAGTTCGTTGGTTATTATTTCCTTATCGATTAAAATTTTGGTTATTCCTTCTTTAAAGCATTCTGGATCTTTAAACAAGTGTTTGGATTGTTCTGCAGAATTGGTACAATCTAAACCCACCATATCGTCTGGGTTTACTGGTATTGAAAACATATTGCAAAACAATTGATTAGTAAAAAGAATCTTTCTGTTTTCATCTTCTACCAAAATACCAGATCGTAGGTTGGCCAAAAGAGTTTTTAAGAGTTCAACGGTTCGTGAAAGATGTTTTTCGGTGTTTTTTCGCTTCTCGATTTGTTGGTTCAAGTATTTCGAAATGAATATAATATCATCCACTTCATTCTCAGGTTTTAAGTTCTTGTAGTCGTCTTCAAGCGCTTCAAGACTATCATATAAATTAGCAATAGATTGCTGTTTGAGTTCATATTCTTTCTTAAGATTTTGATGAATTTCATGGTATTCTTTTTCGCTTTCTTTAAAAGAATGATTCATTAAATCTCGGTCTCTTTCATAAGCAGCATAGGAGCCGTTTACGGCATTCAAAAAGGCCATCATTGATGGGTTTTGCATGCAATCAGGCGAAAGGTGTTTGTTGATTTGCTTTTGTAACAGTTTATGAAGAGTAGTCATAAATTAAAGTTCATTTAAACAAGTGATGGTCATGGTTTGATTGTGTAATTCACAACCCGAAAAAGGACGCAGTGGCGAAATTTCGCCATAAGAGTAGAAACCAGAGAGTAAAGTGGTATGATTAAAAATATCAGATACGGCTTCGACTTCTTCATCAATTCGATTGCCTAAAATCACTTTTCGTCCCACACAGCTAATTAATATAGCTAGTTTAGGTGTCAATTCGTTCATGGTTAAGCAATTGTTAGCAGCATCACTAGCCGCATCTATGATTTTGTCAAAGTTAGCTTTCATGAAACGTACTTTGCTGCCAAGGGGTATATCTCCAGCAAAAGTCATCGACTGTTTTTTTTCATCAATAGACAAAATCGTGCGTACAATAACATCATCTTTATCGTTTACTTTTATCGAAAGCGGGAACAATAAGGCAGAGCCAGGTAATTCCTCAGCGTATTTTCCTAAGTAGTTTTTGTATAGTTCTAATACATTTTTGTTGTCAATTTTATAGAGTACATTTTTGTAAGATTTTGTAACGGTACGTTCCAGTCCAAAGCTTTCCCATCCACCAATCGAGCTATGTGATATTTGTAGTTTTTCGCCGTAAAAACCTATAGCGATGATCTTTCCAGATGTGGGTAATTGGTTGATCCCTACATAGGTTTTTTCAAATTTTGTACCATCTCCAGCCAAACCACCAGTTACTAAAATTTTACCCTCTGTAGCTTCATTAATCCCTTTTACGAGTTCACTTCCGTTTGCTTTTCCGCCATCTGAAAGCACAAAGATTAGTTTATAATCTGCTGTAGGAAGTTGTGTTATTAATGCTTTTCCGGCATCAAAACTGTTACTATAATCATCAATATTGACTTCGGATGTAGCAATTTTTGTGTTGTCAAACTGCATTGCTACAAGTGAAATGGTGTGGTCAAAAACCTCTGTATCAAATATTTCACCCGCTGATGAGGCCATAGCTAGAACTGCTTTGGGGAATTTTTCTCGAATGGCATTGTAATGAGACACATCCGAAACTAAGTCACTGGCACCAAACCCAATCACTAAATCAGCATCTTTTATGGATAGTTGTTCATTGTTGATTTCTTTTATGAAGTCTTGTTTTTCGAATAAAAAGGAAGCTACTTTCATAGTTGGTTATTTTTTTAGTTCAACGGTTTGTAACAGGTTGTAAATTGTAGATTTTCCGATGTCTAATTTTTTGGCGGTTTTCAGTACATCGTTATTGTTTTTTTTCAAAAAATGAAGAATGATTTCATCAGTGTATTGCTTTAATGTTTTTTCTTGAGAGAGGAACAAATCATTCGAGTTGATGCTGTTAAAACTCAAGTCGTCATCTGAAATTTCGTTTTCATCACACATTACACAAGCCAAATCGATGACCGATTTTAATTCTCTAATGTTACCAGGAAAGGCATACTTTAAGAGTTTATCTTTGGCTGCTTTAGTTAAGGAAAGAGGTGACATTTTGTTTTCTTTCACAAACAAGTCTATAAAATGTTTGGCCAGAAGCAAAGTGTCATTTTCTCGTTCTCTTAGTGGAGGAAGTTCTATGGGCAATCCGATGATTCTGTAATAAAGATCTTCTCTGAAATTTCCTTTTTTTACCTCTTGAGCCAAATCTTTGTGAGTAGCAATAATCAGGCGGGCATTAAATTTTATTTTGGTAGTCCCACCAACACGCACGACTTCTCTTTCTTGCAACACGCGTAATAATTTGCTTTGTAAATTCAAATCCAATTCGGCTATTTCATCCAAAAAAATGGTACCACCGTCGGCTTGTTCAAATTTGCCACTTTTTCTATCATTAGCTCCAGTGAAAGCTCCTTTTTCGTGGCCAAAGAATTCGCTTTCTACTAACTCTTTGGGTATTGCTGCCATATTTACGGCAATAAATGGTTTGTTTTTTCTATCGGAATTGTAATGAATGGCATTGGCAACAACTTCTTTTCCTGTTCCAGTTTCTCCTGTTATCGATACGTTGATATTGTTATTTATGGCTTTGTTTATTCTGTTAAAAACATTTTTGATTGCGCTGCTTTGACCGATAATAGTTTGTTCAAAACTAAATTTTTGCTCTAGTTTTTCTTTTAAAACAGCAACTTCTTGAGCAAGACTTCGGTTTTCGTTTATTTTTAAAATAGAATTCCAAAGTAAATCTTTGGTATGATTACTTTTTACAATATAATCAGTTGCGCCAGATTTTAAAAAATTAACGGCTACTTCAATATCCTCTTGACCACTAATGATGATGATCGGAATAGTGTTGTTGATTTCTTTTATACGTTTAAGTAATATGTCGCCTGTAATATCTGGAAGACCAAAATCCAAACAAATAATAGCTGGTTTTAGATGCAAATTATTAAGACATTCTTTGCCAGTGCCGTATAAAAAAACATTGAAATCTGGATTTAACTTTAGATGATATTTTAAAGTTTCTCCAAAGAAAGGGTCGTCTTCTACGATGAAAATTTTTAATTCGTCCATGTCTTTTGAGGCTAATTACTGTCTAAGTTAGTAAAAATTAGGATATTATGATATTTTTTTTGTAAGATTATTTTTTGACACTAGGCATTGTTTTAAAAAAATCTTTCAATTACTTTTAATTATTATTATATTTTAATGAAGCCAAGGTTTTTAAAATGGAGTATCTAATTTAGGTATTACTTTTGTTAAGGTATTTTGATGATGACCTAAAGAAGGTTTTAATAAACCAAAAAACAATTATTCTAGTAACTTAGTAGTACCATGAAAGAACATATTAAAAAATTTTTAAACGAAGAGCAAGATCCCAAAGCAATTGAAAAGGTTACTGCAAAACTCAACGACATTTTAATGAAAAATGAAGAAGTGGGGTACATTGCTGTTCAAAAGAAACCAGCGTTGACGGTTTTACCCGATAGTATTGTGTTGACCAATAAAAGAATTATTATTTGTCAGCCCAAAAACTTAGGGCTTTCGATGCATTTTATTGATTACACTTGGGATGAGGTAGATGGCGCTTTTGTAAAAGAGAATATTTTAGGTTCAGAGTTTACTTTTTCTACCAAAACAGAATTGCAAGTAACGATTGATTACATTCCAAAAATTCAAGCGCGCAAAATTTACACTTATGCAAAAGAACAATTGGATAGTTTGAAAAATGGAGCAACCATTCCAATCGCCGATGCAGTAATTATTCCCGAAGCTGAAATTATTGAAGAAGTAGAAACTGAGGAAGTAACAAATTTTGCAGAGATTATGCCAGCAACAACCACTCACGAGGCTAGTTTTGTAACCGAAGCAGAGCCTGTTTCTAGTGCCGGTTTGAACCAAGAAGAATTGTTTGCCAAATTGCAGAATTATAAAAAGCTATTAGACAACGGTTTGATTTTACAAGGTGAGTACGACGCTTTTAAGAAGGAAATCTTGAGTCAGATGTAATTTATTAAACCCCCAAATTACTAAAACATTAAAAAACCAAAAGTCAAAAGAGTATAGCCCTATTGACTTTTGGTTTTTTAACAAGATTTAAATAAGTTATTTAGTAGGCGCCTAAATAAAAACTGCCTGAAGCTGCTTTTAGTTTTGCACCTTTTGTAATTGATTTGGTTTTCCAGTTTACAATGTAAATATTTCCATCTTTACCTGCTGGTGTAAAGGGTAAATACACATTATCACCTATAAGTCCTATGTTTTGAAATTGACCAAAAGTAGTTGTTAATGCTGGATCAGTTTCTACCTCTGTTGTTAACTTTGTTGCTGATCTGGTATTCAAATCTATTAGTGCAACATACCCGCCATTAGTTCCCGTTACGGTATACATAACAATTGCAATACCGTCTTTAATATATCTCCACGCTTTAATACTAGCTCCCGTAGTGTTTAATGCAGTATTTAAATTAAAATGATAAGATGCATCATATTCGTTTGTTGATTTACTGATTCGAAGAATATCTGGACCAGATGTAGCAGTTGCTTGGTACAAATTGCCATCAGTGCCTACATACTGTGTCAAGGTGCGGTAGCCTAAATTATCAATTATGCTTTTATCAGAGATGATAATTTTCGGATTTTTTAAAGAAGGATAATCCACCACATACGAAACTGTTCCTAAATCTCTGTTAGTTGTAGTTGCCCAACCTGTAATGGCACCAGTTGTAGCATTTGTAGTTACGGTACCATTAACATTATGTCTTCTGATGCCCACCCCTATGTACAGTTTAGTTTTCGATTCGTTTAAAACGGGTACGTCAGCTCTCCAGATGTGGTATCCCTTTGATTCTAAATCGGCTCCTAAATCAACATTGATCGCTCCGGTATTTGTAATTGCCGTATTGTTTAAGTCAATATTGGCAATTTTAATTACTCCTTTTGGATTTCTATATACATAATTAGGAGCTGTTCCTGTAAAAGGTTCTAGTGCGTCTCCAAACGAGACACCTACTCCAACACCTTCTGCAGCTTTTACCCAGCGTGGTGATGTTCCTAAAATTACTGAAGTGTTCAATTCAAATCCTACTTCTTCAAATTTTCCAGCGCCAGTTACGCTATATTTATTAAAAACACCGCCCTCGGTACCAGTATACTGAATATTGTATAAAAATTTTCCATCTGCTGATGCTTGTACGCGAGCAGTTCGGCTTGATTTTAATGCAAAACCTTCCACGTAAGTAGATCCGTTCAGTTTAAATAAATCAACTACATAATCTGGATTAGCAGCATTTTGAGGGGTTATCGCATAGGCGCGTGTTCCTCCGTTACCAGCCGTTCCTGCAGCATCTGGGAATGATCCGGTAAGTGTAATCCATCGTGTGGCATCAACTGCTGGAGGTGCAACAGTTTCTGAGTCGTCATTGCTGCAACTTCCTAAAGTAAGTGCTGTCATTACAGTACTTAAGACTGTTATTTTAAATAGATTTTTTTTCATGATATTGATTTTAATTTGATTATAAAAATGTACTAAAGGTGTAATTCAATTTGAAGTAAATTCCTCTACCAGGTTTTTGTATCGAGAAGTTGTCGTAAATCTCGGCGTTCATAATATTTTTTACGTCTACGCTAGCAATGAGTTTTTTAGATGGAAATCCGTAACTTATACCGATGTCATGAGTGAATTGACTTGGAGTCAAAGACCAATCAGGTTGTCCCCACACTACATAATATTCACCCACAAAACCGGTGTTGTAGTAGAGATTGAGTACCGAATTTTTTTGCAACACATTATTAAGTCTGTATTGAATATTGGCATTGGCCGTCAAAAAAGGTTCGTTTGGGACTTGTTGTCCAAAAAAAGTATGTGGTAAACCGTTATTGTCTCGTTCTAGCTTGAATACATTATTAAATTTCGAAAAATTTACAGAGGCATTCAATTTGTTGTTATACACGTAGATAATTTCGGCTTCAAAACCACGGGCTTGGGTTTTGCCAAGATTTACATATCTTGTGGTTTGGATATCAGCATCTGATTCCTCTTCAATTTCAGATACATCAACAGCTTGCTGTGTGATTTTGTTAAAGCCGTTTCGCCAAAAGGCATTTGCATAGAAAGATATTTTGTGTTTTTTAAAATCAATTGGACCCCATCTAAAACCTAAATTGTAATTGATGTTTTTTTCTGGTTCTAAGGTAAGGTTGGACAAGATATTAATTTCAGGTGCTCCAAACAATTGATTTTCGGTTGGCATGATATAGGAGTTTTCGGTTGAACCAATGACAAAAAGTTTTTCAATCATCTGATAAGATGCTGTTGCACCATATCCAAAATTATAGTCTGACGTACTGCTTTCACTCTGTACAATGGTGTTGGCTCCATCAGTTGTCACAATGTCATACTTTGTTTGATTGGTTTTGTTTGTAGTGTACTTACCTAACAAATTGGTAATTAATTTTTTATTGAAACTTTCGGCTTCATAGTTTAAGGAAACAATATTTTTTGTAACCAAGCTTTTGGTAGCAAGCTCTCTGAGGGAAGGGTTTAACAAATCTTCATCTTTTCTGTTGGTCGCTTCGTACTTATGATTTAGAGAAATACGATGTCCGCTAGCGATCAGATAACCTAAGTTTGTCCTTGCATTTTTAATTTTCCTATCGGTATTGGTAATTGTTTTAGGACCTTGCTGTCCGCCATTGGTACGCAAAGGAACTCTCTCGCCAAACTCAATTACTTCTCTAATCGTTCCGTCCCAGTTGTATGCATAGCTTATGGTGTCTTGCAGGTAGGTGCTTCGTACGCTTCGTACGGCATTGATATTCAAAGCTAAATTTTGTACTAAAAAGTTTTTCTTAGTATAATTTAGCAGTAGGGCATGTGATTTAGTTTCGTTAAATCGGCCCACATAAGGTACAGCCATAGTAATGCCGTGCGGAATCTCAGTGTAATTACTTGATCCGTTATAGCCTATAAAAAATTGATCAGCCCATTTCGTATCTGTAAAGCCAGCTTCAAAACGTCCTCCTACTGCTTTGTAAGTATTGTTAAATCGTTTGGCTCTATACGGTCTGGTAATTTGCTGTAAGTGATTTACAAATGTGGTCGACCTGCCCCAAGTTTCAAAACTATTATCCGTGTAGGTATAAAAGCCAGAACCTCTAAAGGACAGTCCCGATTTTTTGTCTCGTAAAGTAACTCCTAAATCAGATTGTAAAGTTTGAAATGAGCCGTAGGATACTGCTGCAGTTGCTGTATTCTTAGAGACATCTTTTTTAAGAACTACATTTATTGCTCCTCCTACGTAATCGCCTGTTAAATGCGAAGGTAAAATGCCTTTGTAAACCTCAATACGTTCAATCATAGCTGGTGGAATATTATTTAAATTGAATGAGGAGCCAAAAGTTGTTATTTCTATTCCGTCAATGAACATTCCTATAGCACTACCAGACATTCCGTTTAAGTTGTACTCTACATTAGATCCTATGCCGCCATTTTGCCTTACCCTAACTCCTACAGATCGATCAAGTAATTCATTAGTAGTTAAGTTGCGTAAGGAGGCTTCTTTGGTTTCAATAATGGCTACTGCAAATCCACTTGTCTCTAATTTTTGTTTTTTAGGTTTTCCTTTTACGATGACACTTTTTAGGTTTTCTGCAATAGTGTCATTTGCGTTGTTTTTGTCAATTTTAAAGTTTTTGTTGTTAGTAGTACTTGTTTGCGATAAGGCGGGTAGCAACGTAAATAGAAACAACAAGAGACAGGTATATTTGCTAAACATGGTTTTTGAATGTGATATTTAACTAAAAATAATTCTTAATTAGACTTAATATAAATAATTTTGCGCAAAAATACCGCCTTAATCCCTCTATCGAATAGGGAAAAACGGATTATAACTTTGTAAAAACGGATTATATTTTGAAACTTATTTCAAGAATTGTAGAGCAGCAGCAGCCCATTTTGTCACTAGAAACGGTTAATTATTATCAGTTAAAGAGTCACTTTTACAGTGAAACAATTCAAGTGAAGAATGGCGAAACAGATCAAATTACATTTCAATACCAGATAGCCGATGGCGTTATGATCGTTTACGCACAAATGTTTTTTGCAGCAGCAACAGCCATTGAAGTTCAAATCGTGGGAGAATCTATTGTAATGAATTTTTTCTCAAGTTCACATACAGTGGAACAAATAGAGCATCTTGCGGGAGAAAAAAATTCTGTTGAGCACACACATAATATTTTTTATGCTTCTAATTTTAAGGTTATCTATACCGTACCTGCTTTTCAAAAATTAGATTGTTTTTCAATAATTCTAGCACCGGATTATTATTCGAAATTAATAGATGCAAATTGGGCACTTCATGAAAGTTTTTCACAGCAAATTAAATCAAAGATTACCAGTTATCTATCAATGCAATATGCGTCTTTTAATTCTGGAATTCAATGGATTCTTCACGAAATTAAGACTTGTAAATTTGAAGGGGTTATAAAAAAAATGTATTTAGAATCTAAAATCAAGGAGCTGCTCATTTTTCAATTGGAGATATTAACTAGTACAGATCATAAGATTGTTATTGAAGATGGAAATAGGGCTAAGCTAGATCAAGCCAAAGTCATCTTGCAAGAAAATTACACAAATGCTCCTTCATTATCAGAGCTTTCTAGAATCATTGCACTGAACGAATTTAAATTGAAAAAAGGATTTAAATCGTGTTTTAATTGTACCATAAAAACGTATGTTACTCAACTCAGAATGGAACGCGCAAAAGAATTGCTTAAAAATAAAATTTTAAATGTAAGCGAGGTGGCATATCAATGTGGCTATAAAGATGTATCACATTTTTCGGCTGCATTCAAACAGTTTTATGGATTTACACCGGTTAGTTTTAGACAGAAGCAATAAAGAAGTTTTCCAGAAAAATACATCATTATTAAGTCATAAAGTCAAAAGTTATAAGTCAAAAGACAATTTGCCTTTTGACTTTATGTCTTTTTATTTAAAGTGTTTTTTTTTGTTTTTCTACAAAAGTATTGGATTGTAATTCCAATAAATCTGTTGCATTTTTTCGTTGTAAATCATACAATCTTTTGTCTTCGGCAATATCCGCATACACTTTGTCGTGCATACTAGCGCTGGTTTGTACCAAAAGAGTGCGTTGGTATTTGTCCTGTTCTATTGTAGCTTTTAATGCTGTTTCGAGGTCTTCTAGTTTGTAATCATATTCCCCTTTGGGAGACAATAATTTGGCAATAATAGGTGAAGTTTCTATGGCTAAAAACAACAACATTATGAAAAAAGAAGGCAACCAAGGCAAACTATTTAAAGCATTGATTCTTGCCATCAGTCCATCAAAACCATCAATAATAGGTTGGGTTTGTGTTACTTTTTTGTCCAAATCGGCTTCCAATTTTTTGTTTTCTTTTTCTAGCACAGCAATTTTGGCCAGATTGGTTTTTTGTAAGGTATCCAATTCTTTTTTAGACAAATCGTGTTTGGCAATTTTTTCTTTAAACACCGGGCCTTTACCTAGTTTTTTGGTGCCAGCCGTTCCTTCGGCTTCTTTGATGTAAGTTTCATACAAGGTGTTGACTTCTTTTTCTTTTTTACTGATTTCGGTTTTCAAATTGGTGATTTCGGCTTTGTTTTTATCCAAATCGGTTTTGAAATAATCAGCGACTTCTTTTTTGTTCTTCAAAGCCATTGCATTTTTCTCTTTTAAAAGCACCGTGTTGATTTCTTTTTCGAAGATTTTAATTTCTAACGGTTTTGAAATCACAATCGCAATGATAATTGCCAATAAAATTCGGGGAGTAGCTTGCAAAAATTCGGCACTTAGCTTGTCTCTTTTTCTAATGGTCGATACTATAAAACGATCTAAATTGAAAATAAGCAAACTCCAAACAATTCCAAAAGCTATTGCTGGATAAACACTATCGAAAACAGTAAATAGGGCATAGGCACTCGCCAAAAAAGCCATCACGGCAGTAAAAAATACGGTGGCGCCAATGCCTACAAATTTGGTTTTTTCGCCTTGGGAGCAACCTTCAAGCAGGTTTTTATCAGCTCCTGAACATAAAATAAAAAAGGATTGTAACATGATTGATTGATTTTTTGATTGATGTTTACAAATTTAACGCCAAAAAATGATTTACATTATAAAATATTGATTCTATTTTGTTTACGGGTTGATTTTTAGGGCTAGGTTAATTTATTGTTTCTTGCAAGTTGTTATATTGTTAGGCAATACTTCTTTCTTTGAGTTTGTTAATCCTTTGTTAAAAGTAAGGTAAAATACTATGAAATTTGATGTGCTACTTTTGCCAAATAACTATTTAACTAAAAAAATGAAAGCAAAATTAGTAGTACTGTTTTTCTTAATTTTCCTAGTTGGACATGCCCAAAAAGGTGTTGTCTCGGGGAAAGTGTTAGACGCTGATGATCAATTGCCGCTTCCTGGGGCCTTGATCCAAATAGAAGGATTCAATAAATATGCCGTTACAGATTATACCGGAAATTATGAGTTTTTGAACCTTAATGTAGGGAAATATATCTTACAAGTAAAGTACATGGGGTACGCCATGAAAACTATGGAGGTTGAGGTAGAAAGTGGTAAAAACGTGAGTGTTACTTTTAACTTAAAAGCTACGGGTACTGAATTAAATGAAGTAGTGGTAGGCGATCGATTAAAAGGGCAATCCAAGGCTTTAAATAAACAAAAAACCAATCAAAATATTACCAACATCATCTCTTCAGATCAAGTGGGGCGTTTTCCAGATGCCAACGTGGGGGACGCTTTAAAAAGAGTTCCAGGTATCACTATGCAAAATGATCAAGGCGAAGCTAGAAATATTATTATTAGAGGTTTAGCGCCTTCTTTAAACTCGGTGACATTAAATGGGGACAGAATTCCTTCTGCGGAAGGAGATAATCGAAATGTACAAATGGATTTGATTCCTTCCGATATGATATCCACTATAGAAGTGAACAAAACCCTTACTTCTGATATGGATGCTGATGCGATTGGAGGTTCGGTTAACTTAATTACTCGTGCTACTCCAAATGGTCCTAGAGTATCGGCTACTCTTGCAGGTGGATATAGCCCAATTAGAGAAAAGGGGAATTATACAGCTGGTTTGGTACTTGGGAATCGTTTTTTAGATAAAAAATTAGGTGCAGTTTTAAGTGCCTCGTATAACAATAATAATTTTGGTTCTGATAATGTTGAAGGTGTTTGGGTGAAAGGAAAAAAAGACCAAGTTTATATGGAAGAATATGATGTTAGAAAATATGATGTTCAACGTATTCGAAACTCATTTTCATTAGCAACGGATTATAAGTTTAACGAAAATAATTCTATTTATGTTAATGCGATGTACAACTTCAGAGATGATTTCGAAAATCGTTACCGTACCAGGTTCCGTGGAATCAAACCAACTTATGACGCTAATGATAACATTATTGGTTACAAAGGTGATGTGAGAAGACAAACAAAAGGTGGAATTGAAGACAATAAAAATGCACGTCTAGAAAGACAAATTGTACAAAATTATGCCATGGGAGGGGAGCACCTTTTAAGTTCTAAACTTGATATGGATTGGGCTATTAATTACGCTCAAGCTAGTGAGGATAGACCAGGCGAACGTTACGTAGAATATCAAAATACTAAATTAGATATTAATCAAGATTTAGTGGATACAAGATTTCCATTACTTTCATCTCTTGGAGCTAATGCAACAGAAAATTTCAAGTTCAGAACGCTTTCTGAAAACGATAATTATACTGAAGAATCTGAATTTGGAGCAAAATTAAATTTCAGATTGCCATTATCAGTTATTGAAGATCAAAAAGGAAGACTTCGATTTGGTGCTAGAGCTAGAATTAAAGACAAAAAAAGAGAAAATACTTTTTTCGAATATGCACCAATTACGGCGCTTGGGAACCTAAATGTAATTTCATCTAGTTTTTACGGTGGCGAACAATTTCAACCAGGTTCACAATATATCCCTGGAACATTTGCTAGTAATTCATTCTTAGGAGCTTTAGATTTGAATAATCCATTATTGTTTAATAAAAAGGATATTCCTTCTGAATATTTGGCTTTGAATTATAAAGCTAAAGAAAGTATTTTTGCAAGTTACCTTCGTTGGGATCAGGATTTTACTTCCAATTTATCCATGATTGCTGGATTACGTGTTGAAAACACCAATATTGACTATACAGCAAATTATGTAGAAGATGAAGAAAAAAAGCTTAAAGAAATCAATAACACTAATTCCTATACCAATGTATTACCAAGTTTAGCTTTTAAATACAATGGTAAAAAGGATTGGGTATATCGTGCAGCATTTACTACTTCTTTAGCTAGACCTAATTATTATGATTTATCTCCATTTATTAGTGTTATTCCAGATGACGATTCTGAAATTGTAGCAGGAAATCCAAACTTAAAAGCTACTTACGCTTATAATTTTGACTTGATGGCCGAAAAATATTATAAATCTGTAGGTTTATTGTCAGGAGGGGCTTTTTATAAAAACTTGAATAATTTTATTTATACATATAGAAATAGCCAATATACTAATGCTGATTTTACGGCTGATTTCCCAGGACAACCTAATCCAATTCCTGCAACTAATCCTGGAAATTGGGGATTAACGCAACAAAGAAATGGTGATAATGTGAGTATTTATGGATTTGAAGTAGCAATACAAAGACAATTGGACTTTATTCCGGGTCAATTCTTTAAAGGTTTAGGGGTTTATTTGAATTATACCTTTACAGAGTCTGACGCCAAAGGTGTTACAAATGCTAGTGGTGAAGAAAGAACAAATGTAAGCTTGCCTGGAACTGCTCCTCATATGTTTAACGGTTCTTTATCATGGGAAAATAAAAGATTTTCTGCGCGTATTTCATTGAATTACACGGCAGATTATTTAGACGAGTTGGGTGCTGACGAATTTGAAGATAGATACTATGACAAGCAAATGTTTTTGGATGCTAATGCTTCTTATAAAATAACTAACAAATTAAGAATTTTTGCCGAGGCAAATAACTTAACCAATCAACCTTTACGCTATTACCAAGGTATAGCTTCCCGCACAATGCAAATGGAATACTATCAAGCTAGATATAATTTTGGTTTGAAGTTCGACTTGTAATTGTTGTCTGTTTTTGTTAATGAAACAAACAGGATGTATTTCCTGTTTGTTTTTTTTAATTTTATCCCATGAAGAATTTATTTATATGTTTTTTTGTAGCACAACTGCTTAGTGCGCAAAACCCAACCAAAAGAGATCTTTCGGGTTATACAGAAGGGTATTTGCCACAATTACAAAAAACCAGCAAGAGTTTGGATTTTTTGTTAATGGGTGATTTTGGTCGTTACGGGCAGTTTTTTCAAAAAGAGGTAGCCACCCAAATGGGAAAAGCTGCCGCCACGCTCGACTCTAAATTTGTGATCACTGTAGGAGATAATTTTTATCCCAACGGTGTTCGAAGTACTCAGGATTATTCATGGTTGGCTTCCTTTGAATCGGTGTATACCCAGTACAGTTTGCAAAACGATTGGTATGTAGCCTTGGGAAATCATGATTACAGAGGCAACTTAAAAGCCCAAATAGAGTATTCCTCTATTAGTAGACGATGGCATTTGCCTTCAACCTATTACAAAAAGATGATTGAATTAGAAGATGGAAACAAAGTGTTGCTTTTGGTCATGGATACCTCACCTTTTATAGATAAGTATCACGAAAAAGGGACTTACATGTACGATAATATTGTGGCGCAAGATACTTTAGCCCAAAAGGAATGGTTGATCAAAGAACTCGCTACTCAAGATGCTACTGTAAAATGGAAAATAGTTGTAGGGCATCATCCGTTGTATAGTGGTGGAAAACGAAAAGACAGCCCAGAAACCAAAAATTTTGAAACTAAATTTGCCAACATATTTGACACCTACAAAGTGGATGCTTATTTCTGTGGACACGAACACGATCTACAAATTATTAAACCCAAAAATCGCTATACTACTCAATTTTTGTCGGGTGCCGCCTGTGAAGTGCGACCTTCTGGCAGTCGTGAAGGAACCTTGTTTTGGGCTGAAAAAGCAGGTTTCATGACTTTTTCATTAACCAAAGATCAACTACTGGCACAAGTGGTAGATGCTGAAGGTAATGTGATTTTTAAAACTAGTATTGATAAAAAAAAGTAATAAAATGAATAAATATTGTAGTTTACTAATCGTTACTGCGTTTGTAACGTCTTGTTCCACTTCGTTAGCTCCTTTGCGCAAAGATGGGCTAAAACCAACTGTTGTAACTGAAACCGTTTTGCATGATACCGATGATCCAGCTATTTGGATTCATCCCACAGACCCAAAACAAAGTCTTGTGATTGGAACCGATAAAGACACCGACGGCGGATTGTATGTTTTTAATTTGCAAGGCAAAATTATAAAAAAGTCCGAAACGATTAAACGACCCAATAATGTGGATATTGCCTATGGTTTAACAATTGATGGAGTAGCAACTGATGTGGCGGTTACAACCGAACGCGAAACGAATAAAATTCGAATTTTTAGCCTACCTGATTTGAAACCTCTCGATAACGGTGGTATCCCTGTTTTTGAAGGAGAACTGGAAAGGGACCCGATGGGAATTGCTATTTATACTCGTCCTTCAGACAAAGCGATTTTTGCAATTGTGGGCCGAAAATCTGGGCCTTCGGGTTCTTATTTATGGGAATATGAATTGAAAGGAACTAACAATACCAAAGTTGAAGCTACTTTGGTGCGTAAATTTGGTGCCTACAGCGGCAAAAAAGAAATTGAAGCCATTGCAGTAGATAATGAGTTGGGAGCGGTGTATTATAGTGATGAACAATTTGGTATTCGTAAATACAAAGCCGATCCTTCTTTAAATGATAACCAAGAAATAGCCCTTTTTGGCAAAAAAGATTGTAAGGCAGATCATGAGGGAATTGCCATATATAAAGCTTCAGCCACTACGGGATATATTTTGGTCTCCAACCAACAAGCAAATTCGTTTATGGTTTATGCAAGAGAAGGAAGCAATGGCAATCCTAACGATCATAAATTATTGGCCGAAGTTCCTACATCTACCATTGAGTGTGATGGTGCTGATGCCACAGCAATTAATCTAGGATCACCTTTCGATAAAGGAATGTTTATGGCTATGAGTAACGGTAAAACGTTTCATTTTTACGATTGGAAAATCATTCAAGAGGCTATAGATAAAAAGAAAAAATAATTGACAGGACTAATATAAAAAGAGCTGTTCTTTGCGGAACAGCTCTTTTTGGTTTTTGGTTGATTTATTTTGGTTTGTTGTAATGTTCAATTATATTCTTGGTCCACCAGCCAATATTTCTTCATTGGCAAATTCTTCAAATTTTGCAAAGTTAGCTTTGAATTTTTGTGCCAATTCAACGGCTTTTATATCGTATAGGGCTTTGTCTTCCCAAGTATTTCTCGGATTTAAGAAATCGCTCGGTACATTTGGACACGTTTGAGGTTTAGCAATACCAAACACTACATGATCCACATACTCAACATCGTCTAATTCCCCGTTTAATGCAGCGGTAATCATAGCGCGTGTGTATTTTAGTTTCATTCGGCTTCCTATGCCATAAGGACCACCTGTCCAGCCTGTATTGATGAGCCATACTTTTACATCGGCGTCTTTCATTTTTTGACTTAACATTTCAGCATATTTTGTGGGGTGTAAGGGCATAAATGGTGCGCCAAAACATGCCGAGAAATTGGGTTGCGGTTCGGTTACTCCAGCTTCTGTTCCCGCTACTTTTGCGGTATAACCCGAGATAAAATGATAGGCCGCTTGCCCTGGAGTTAATCTTGAAATAGGAGGAATAATACCAAAAGAATCCGCTGTTAAAAAGAAGATGTTTTTTGGGTTCTTACCAATAGAATCCGGCTGAATGTTGTCAATATGTGTAATTGGATAACTTACACGAGTGTTTTGCGTGATGGAAACGTCTTCAAAATCTACTTCGTTACTTCCTGCTTTAAATACTACATTTTCTAAAATCGCTCCTTTTTTAATGGCTCTAAAAATGTCTGGTTCATTTTCCTCGGTAAGGTTAATCACTTTCGCATAGCAACCTCCTTCAAAATTAAAAACGGTGTTTTCATTTGTCCAACCGTGTTCATCATCACCAATTAATTTTCTTTCTGGATCAGCAGATAAGGTTGTTTTTCCAGTTCCTGAAAGTCCAAAGAAGATGGCAGTATCTCCATTTTTACCTACATTGGCACTACAGTGCATAGGTAAGGTGTTTTTGTCAACAGGTAGAATGAAGTTTAATGCCGAGAAGATCCCTTTTTTCATTTCTCCAGTATAACCAGTACCTCCGATAAGCGCAATTTTTTTGGTAAAATCTAAAATGGCAAAATTACTTTGACGTGTACCATCCACTTCAGGATCTGCCTCAAAACTTGGTGCGCAAATCACAGTCCATTCTGGAGTAAAGTTTTCTAATTCTTGTGCGGTTGGACGCAAAAACATATTGTAGCAAAATAAGTTTGCCCAAGGTGTTTCGGTCACTACACGGATGTTCAATTTGTAATTAGCATCGGCACAAACATAAGCGTCTCTGACAAATACTTCCTTGTTGGATAAGTGTGCGGTAACTTTTTTGCATAATGCATCGAATGCCGCTGGAGTGAATGGGATGTTCACTTTGCCCCACCATACTTTGTCTTCGGTAATGCTATCTTTTACTATAAATCGATCTTGAGGAGAGCGGCCTGTAAATGTTCCTGTATTTATGGCTAAAGCTCCAGTTGAGTTTTCTTTACCTTGACCAGAAGCAAGAGTTAAAGTATGTAATTCCTCTGGAGTTAATTGATACTGAATTTTGGCATTCTCAATTCCTAATTTTTCTAACGAAATCGATTTCGTGAAAAGAGTGTTAGTGTCCATAAAATTGTAGTTAGTTTTTATTTGTTTCGGTGTAAAAGTATAAATTAATTTTTAATCGTTCTTTTTGTTTTATATTTTCTTTTTATTGTTTTTTAAAAAGTCAAACAGTAAAACCGCCCAAGCTGAAATTAGAAGTGCACCTCCGATAGGAGTGACGAAGCCGATTTTCTTAAAATCGAACGAAGTTAAAGTGTTTGTGGCTAAAAAATAAATAGAACCTGAGAACAAAAGAACTCCAGTTACGGTAAAATAATAAATGATTTTTTTAGATTTTTCAGATAACGAAGTAGTCAAACCAATGAATAGCAGGAATAAAGAATGGTACATTTGATAGCGAACACCCGTTTCGAAGGTAACAAGTTCTTCGGTTGAAAGTACTTTTTTTAAGGCATGTGCGCCAAAAGCTCCTAAAATGATAGCTATCATTCCTAAAAGGGCTGCAGTCGTAATTACTTTTTTACTCATAGTTCCGATTTAGAATCTACTGCAAAAGTATTTATTACATTTGAAACAAAAACAGTTATTTCTGTTTTATTTTTATAAATTTTAGGTTTTAACACTATCTACTTGTTATAAATACAACAAAATTGTATGTTTGTGTTAAATAATCATAATTTTATGAGAACTATACTCATTATTGGTGCAGGAAGATCGGCTTCGTCGTTGATTCAATATTTACTGTCGAAGTCAGAAAAAGAGCAATTACATCTCATTATTGGAGATTTATCGATGGAATTGGCTCAGAAAAAAACCAACAATCATCCTAATGCTACCCCAATTGCTTTAGATATATTTAATACGCAACAACGACAAGAAGTGATTCAAAAAGCCACTATCGTTATCTCTATGTTGCCCGCGCATTTACATATAGAAGTTGCGAAAGATTGTGTTTTGTTCCAAAAAAATATGGTTACGGCTTCTTATATCAGTGAAGCGATGCAAGCTTTGGATGCAGAAGTCAAAGCCAAAGGACTCATTTTTATGAACGAAATTGGTTTGGATCCTGGAATCGATCATATGAGTGCGATGAAAGTTATCGATGAGATCAAAGAAAAAGGAGGCAAAATGCTTTTATTCGAATCCTTTTGTGGTGGATTAGTCGCACCTGAATCGGATGACAATATTTGGAATTATAAATTTACATGGGCACCAAGAAATGTGGTGTTAGCTGGTCAAGGTGGTGCGGCCAAATTCATTCAAGAAGGCGCTTACAAATACATACCCTATTGCAATTTGTTTCGCAGAACCGAATTTTTAGAAGTCGAAGGTTATGGCAGATTCGAAGCTTATTCTAATCGAGATTCTTTAAAATATCGTTCGGTTTACGGCTTAGATGATATTCTTACTTTATATAGAGGTACTATTCGCAGAGTAGGATTCTCTAAAGCTTGGAATATGTTTGTGCAATTAGGAATGACCGATGATAGCTATATCATGGAAGGATCCGAAGCAATGACCTATCGACAGTTTGTGAATTCCTTTTTGCCTTATCACCCTACTGATTCGGTTGAACTAAAGATGCGACACATTCTCAAAATAGACCAAGACGATATTATGTGGGATAAACTAGTGGAGTTGGATTTGTTTAGTAAGGCCAAAACAGTGGGATTAAAAAATGCGACTCCCGCACAAATTTTGGAGAAAATCTTAACAGATAGTTGGACTTTACAACCTGAGGATAAAGATATGATTGTCATGTATCACAAATTTGGTTACGAATTAAACGGGATAACTTCTCAAATCGATTCCAAAATGGTGTGTATTGGCGATGACCAAATGTACACGGCTATGGCAAAAACAGTTGGGCTTCCCGTAGCAATGGCCGCTTTATTGATTTTAAATGGTAAAATACAAACTAGTGGGGTTCAACTTCCTATTCAAAAAGAAGTTTACGAACCCATCCTGAAAGAATTAGAATCATATGGCGTTGTTTTTAATGAGCAAGCCATGCCATATATGGGCTACAATCCAGATAAAGTCTTCAATTAGTTTTCTTTTTAATTTTAATTTTTTTTGAGTTTATTTGTTAACCGCTTCTCTAAACTTGTACTTGAAGAGAAGCGGTTTTTTTATGCTAAGCTTTTGGATTTATTGTAATTGGTAATGAATATCTGACTCTCACCGGTTCACTGTTGATTTTTCCAGGAATCCATTTCGGAGCACTTTTTACTACTCGTATCGCCTCATCAACAGTTCCGTAACCGACATTATCTCTTAAAGTTGTAATTTCGGTAAGAGACCCGTCTGTTTCTATAATAAAACTAAGATAAATTTTGCCTTTGGCTTTTTGCTCTACTGCCTCTTTTGGTAGCGTAAAATGCATTGCAACGTACTTGTAAAAGGCTTCCATTCCATTCGGGAATATTGGGTCTTCGGTAATTTCATTGACTTGGTAGATTACATTTTCACCCTTTTTAGTTTTTTGGTTTTTTGGGTCAAAAGCATCTATGATAATTACGGCAGGTCCTCCTTTTTTTAATAGTTCATCTAACTCTTCTTTTGTTGGCATGGTTTTATTGTTGCTAAAGAAATTGGGTACAAGTTTTTTCTCAACTTGATTTAATTGATCGTATTTTTTCTCTGCTACAATTGTTCCTTTTTCGTCTTTTATTTTAAAAATGGTGTTATTGTAATAGTTTTCGAATAGCGAACCCTTCTCTTGCTTTTGAGATAGATTTGCTTGAGCGTTTGCAAAAGAAGTTGCTATTAATGCCAAAACTAGCATCGTGCAGGTAAACCATCTAGTGGGTTTCTTTTTTAATTGAAATTGTGGTGTTTTCATGGTCTTTTTTTTTGGTTAAATATTTATTGTTTTATAAGTTAGAACTCATAATAGTGATGGGTAAACTATACTGTACACGAACTGGCACGCCGTCTTTCTGAGCAGGAATCCATTTTGGAGAAAGTTTGATTACGCGCATGGCTTCTTCTCCGGTCCCGTGTCCAATATCTCTCAAAACGCTGACATTAGTAATGCTTCCATCTTTTTCGATAATGAACATAACATATACTTTTCCTTTTAAATTAGGTTCAGTTGGAGCTTGAAAATTATTTCCAACAAATTTGTAGAACTTCTCCATGCCTCCAGGGAATTCGGGTTTTTCAGTTATACCTGCTACATTAAACACAACATCATTCGATAGTGGTGGATTGCTTTCTTTTGTAGTTTCTTGTAGCAAATTGACTAAAGTCTCAGTTTTTGGAACAGGATTTAAATTTGCCAGGTTTTTATTTGGGCTAACTAATGACTCTTCTTCTGTATTTGGTTTTAAATTTTTTGGTGATTTTTTGGAGTCACTTAGAACAATATCGATGCTTTTCCCAGAAAACTTTTTGTGCGCATTCTTTAAGTTTTTTTCATAATAGGCCTCTGTATAGAAATTATACTGAAAAGGCTGTGGAAATTTTTTGCTTCTAGCATTTTTATGAACAAAGCTTCCTGTAAAATAAACAATTTTATCTGGTGAATAGACAGCTAAATGGCTATTGTTGGCTGGAATATCGTCAATCCAGATGGCATATTTTTTACTGTTTTTGAAATCTTCAAATTCTGCCTTTGTAGGGCTCTTTTTTGAGTATTTTTTGGGAGTATAGGATAAGTATCTATTTTTTTCTTCCAAAGTCAAGTCTTCGTATTTTTTGGAAAAGATGAGGTTTCTTTTTTCGTCAGTAACATTAACTGTAACACTGGCATAGTAGGCATCTCTGTCGGTGACTGATGCAGTTGTAAATTTTGTGTTTATGGTTGGTTTCGTTTGTACCTGCGCTACACTATCGATGCAGAAATAGCAAAATAGTGCGGTAAAAATGGGTAATAGTGCTAGCTGTTTGCCAAGTATTATCTTTTTAGAAGAATTTCGGCTCATCATAAGAAAGCGTTTTTTAGTGACTTGAAAATTTAAATTACTTGCTAGATACAAAGGCGGGTTGCAACTCGCTTTGGATAACAATAGCGATTGATAAAATGGAATATTTTTGTACGATTGCACCACTTTTTCATCGGCTAGGAATTCATGATTGAGTTGTATGGCTTTTTTGTACAACAAAAACAAAGGATTGAACCAAAAAACAGTTTTAATCAACTCTACAAATAGAACATCTAGCGTGTGCTTTTGATTGACATGTGTCATTTCGTGAGCAAACAATTCTTTTTCAATTTTACGTTCTTGGTATTCCGCTTCATTGATGAAAATGGTATTCATGAAGGTATGCGGTAACACGGGTTCATGTAGTAAAACTAAAGTCGCGTTTTGAAACGAAAGTGTTGCGTTATTCTTTTTTAATTGGTAAAAAGTCGCAATATTTCGAATAAATCTAACAGATAGTATTGCAGTTACTAGGACATAAATACCCCATAATGTTTGTTCTAAATAATTCGTTTCTTCTGCAATTACCATAGTTCCTCTAGAAAAGTTCATTGCAATTGGAGCAGTCGCAGGAGTCGTGATTTCTTTAATAATTTCAATCGAGATAAAAGGAATTAGAAGTGAAAAAAGCAAGCTAATCAACAAGTAAAACCGATTGAAAAGATGCATTTTTTCTTTTTCCAGAAAAAGCTGATATACTACCAATAGAATAGTAGCAACAATAGTTGAAGTGAGCAAGTACTGTGTCATGGTTTCTTTTTTTGGATTTCGTTATCTATGATTTTTTTAAGATCCTCTAGTTCTTTGGCGGTTAGGTTTGTTTCTTTGGTAAAAAATGAAGCAAATTGAGAAGCTGAATTATTAAAGAAATTACTAATTAGTCCATTGACATGTTTTGAGAAATAATCGTTTTTGTCAATTAATGGGTAATACTCTCTCGAGTTGCCATATTCTTTGTAAGCTACAAACTGCTTGTCAATCATTCGTTTTAATAAGGTAGCAATGGTAGTTGTAGCAGGTTTTGGGTCAGGGTAGGCTTCGAGTAGGTCTTTCATAAAGGCTTTTTCGAGTTGCCACAAATGCTGCATAACTTGTTCTTCGGCGTTGGTGAGTTGTTGCATGGTTTATTGTTTTGTGTTTTTTATTTCTTTTTCTGAGATAAGTTCTCCATGGTCGTACAAACGGTTGATGATTAAATTTTTATTGGTGTCGAAATACTCCCATTCGCCGGAGTAAAACCAATGAATGTCTTTCCCTTTTTCAATCAACTGTGTAATTCCTTTGGCTTGAAGCGCTCCATTCGGGTGGTAAAAGTGCACTTTGCAATACTCTTTTTTATAGGTTTCTTTTTTGATGATTTTGCCATTGGCATAATATTTCCATTTTTTGACTGGCTCTCCTTCTTTGTATCTTCCAATAGATTTGTATCGAATGGTGTCCAAAGTATATTCTTCAATCCATTTGCCGTGCATTTTTTTGTCTTTCTTTTGATTGATGTGTTGTACTTGGCAACTACATAAAAGAAATAGTACAAATAGTAAGATTGGTTTTGCCATGGCTCTACAGAATAATACATTACTCTACAAATGTAGAATAAAAAATAATATCTGCAACAAAATGGTTAACTTTTTTGCAATGAGTGGTTTAGGAACGGTTTTGCGTAAGGGGTAGGAGCGGCATCCTTTTTGGGGACTCGCTTTTTCGGCGAGGGCCCAAAAAGATATAGCGGATGACCCGACCCGCTTTTTCTGCGGGTTACGCCCAAAAAAAAATCCGCTCAATCAAGTATGAAGGAGCGGATGTTGGTATGAAAAGAGTATTTATTTACTCAACTCTACAAAATATTTATAGAAAAGTGGAATGGTTTCGATTCCTTTGAGGTAATTGAAAATTCCGAAATGTTCGTTTGGAGAATGAATAGCATCGGAGTCTAAACCGAATCCCATCAAGATGGTTTTGCTTTTCAATTCTTTTTCGAATAATGCAACGATAGGAATACTTCCACCGGAACGAACCGGAATGGCAGGAACGCCAAAGGTTTCTGTATAAGCTTTGTTGGCGGCTTGGTAACCAATGCTGTCGATAGGAGTCACATAACCTTGTCCACCGTGATGCGGTTTTACTACAACACTCACGCCTGCTGGAGCAATACTTATAAAGTGTTTGGTAAACAAATCGGTAATCACTTCCCAATCTTGATTAGGTACTAAACGCATCGAGATTTTCGCATAGGCTTTGCTGGCAATTACTGTTTTGGCGCCTTCTCCTGTATAACCTCCCCAGATTCCATTTACATCTAGAGTGGGACGGATAGAATTACGCTCATTTGTTGTGTAGCCTGTTTCGCCATACACATCATTGATATCTAATGCTTTTTTGTAGTTTTCTAAGCTAAAAGGTGCTTTGCCCATTTCGGCTCTTTCTTCCAGAGATAATTCTTCTACATTATCATAGAAACCTGGAATGGTGATGTGATTGTTTTCGTCATGAAGCGAAGCAATCATTTTGGATAAGATATTGATTGGGTTGGCAACTGCGCCACCGTACAAACCAGAATGTAAATCGCGGTTAGGACCAGTCACTTCTACTTCTACATAACTCAATCCACGTAATCCTGTGGTGATGGATGGTTGTTGATTAGAAATCATTCCCGTATCCGAAATTAAAATCACATCGTTTTTTAATTTCTCAGTGTTATTTTCAACAAATGTTTTTAAGTTGACACTGCCTACTTCTTCTTCACCTTCAATCATGAATTTTACATTACAAGGCAAAGTATTGCTTTGAATCATGTATTCAAAAGCTTTTACATGCATGTACATTTGGCCTTTGTCGTCGCAAGCACCACGTGCAAAAATAGCGCCTTCAGGATGTATAGCCGTTGGTTTGATCACAGGTTCAAAAGGAGGAGAGGTCCACAATTCGATAGGATCGGCGGGTTGTACATCATAGTGTCCGTAAACCAAAACCGTTGGTAAATTAGGGTCTATGATTTTTTCTCCATATACGATCGGATAACCTGCAGTTTCACAGATTTCAACGAAATCACAGCCAGCTTTTTCTAAACTAATTTTTACGGCTTCGGCGGTATCAAGTACATCTTGAGAGAAAGCGGTATCGGCACTAACGGAAGGAATTTTTAATAATTCGACTAATTCATTGATAAAGCGTTCTTTATGTTGCTGAACGTAATTACTTCTATTTTCCATTTTGGAGGTTTAATTTTGTAAAGTCAAATGTACAAAAAAATGATTATTATTTTTTTTAAAAAATCCTTTGAAAATTAGAACTTATGCTTATATTTGCACCCACAAAGTCGCGGATATGGCGAAATTGGTAGACGTGCCAGACTTAGGATCTGGTGCCGCAAGGCGTGTAGGTTCGAGTCCTATTATCCGCACAAAAAAAGCTTCTCATTACGAGAAGCTTTTTTTTTGAATAAGTAACGTTTTTTTAATTTTTAAATAACAAATAAAATAGTACATTTAGAACCTCGTTTCTAAATATCACTTTTTGTTCCTAATTTAACTTTTTCAAAAACCATAATGACAACTTTACTGCATCCTTTCAAAGATTTAGTTTCAAATGATCTTTTCGTAAAACTAGCGTACATATGTAATGAGCGGGAAAATCAATTAAAAAAAGCCTTCGAAGTATGCATTTGTACCCTTTTAGTAGGGATTAAAAATTGTAAAGACTTGGAGGTTTTGTTAAAAGCAGTGGATGAAATAGAGGTTTCTTTTGAAAAACAATTAGATGATTTTTATACTCATGAAAACTTGTTTTCCGAGGCTTTTGTGTATCTTAACCGTTTGTTTCCCAATAAAAAAGAGCGTTTGTCAGAGATGATTTCTAATGAAATGTGTATTAAAAGCGAATCCGCAAGGGTGCTTTTTAATGTAGTAACACTTTTGGTGTTGACTAACTTGAAGAAAGAGGTTCCTGAAAATTTATTTTCAATATTAGATAAAGAGGCTCAAATTTTGTATGGTATTTTGCCCCGAGGTGTGCGGTTAATCTTAGGGATTCCCAATGCTGAAAAAGGGTATGATTATTTTGAAAGTAGCCGGCCAGAGATCGCTGCTTTTTCGTTCTTCCGTTTTAAAAAAGGAAAGTAAAGACTAGAATTGTTGCTCTAGTTTGATATAAAAAAAGGGATATTGAAGTGCTCAATATCCCTTTTGCTTTGAAATTATTTTTTGCCTATCCAGTGATCAATTTTTGTTTCCAATAGAGCCAAAGGCAAGCATCCTGATTCTAATACTTTTTCGTGGTATGTTTTGATATCAAAACTATTGCCTAACTTGGTTTTTGCTTTTTCTCGAAGTTCCATGATTTTAAGTTGTCCCATTTTATAAGAGAGCGCTTGACCTGGAATGGCCATGTAACGTTCTATTTCGGCAATGATACTGGCTTCACTTTCGGCTTCGTTTTCCAGAGAATATTTGATGGCTTGTTCTCTAGTCCAGCCTTTACTGTGTAATCCTGTGTCGACCACCAAACGAATGGCGCGATGCATCTCGTTGCTCAACATGCCAAAATACTGATACGGATCTTTATAAAGTCCCAATTCTGGCCCTAAGCTTTCAGTGTATAGCGCCCAGCCTTCGCCATACGCACCAAACCAGTTGTATTTTCTGAAATCAGGTAAATTGGCATTTTCTTGTTGTAAGGATACTTGAAAATGATGTCCTGGGATGGCTTCGTGTAAAAATAAATCTTCGTCACCATACATATTGTAGCTTTTAACATCTGGAATGGGAACGTAAAAAATACCAGGACGACTACCATCTGTCGTGCCTTGATTGTATTCGGCACTGGCCGTTTTTTCTCGAAATGCTTCAGTTCTTCTTACTTCAAATTTAGTTTTAGGTTGTAATGAAAACAACTGATTGACTTTAGGCTCAATAATTTTATGGATGCGATTAAAATTGGCAATTACTTCTTCAGGTTGTGTAAAAGGCATTAATTCTTTTTTGTTTCGCACTTCATCAAAAAAGGCTATTAAGCTTCCTTTGAAACCTACTTGGGCTTTTACTTTCTCCATTTCACTTCGAATGCGTGCTACTTCTTTAAGTCCTAATTCGTGAATAGCTTCTGGAGTTGTTGTGGTAGTAGTCCATTGTTTGGCATAACTGTTATATAATTTCTTGCCAATAGCAAGGCTCCCAATGCCACTTGTGGTTCTTGAAGCAGGAAGGTATTCTGTTTTCAAAAAAGTGGTCATTTTTTGGTATTTCGGAATCAATTTTATGATAATTACTGAGTTGTATTTAGCTGCAATTTCTTGTTTAGTTGCTACTGAAAAGCTACTAGGCATCAGTTTCACTGCAGAATAAAATAGATTGTCCTCTATTTTGGCTGTTGGCATTCCTTCAAATTGAGGAATCATTTTTTGTGTTAAAGCTTTTGGTAATACTACTCCTTCCTTGATTCCTTTTTTCATATAGACCATTGCCGAATCAATCCATTGACTGTACAATTCCATCCTTTTTAAGAAGTTGATGTAATCTTTTTCGGTTTTGAAAGGTTGTGCTCCGGTACCGCCTGCCATTTGTCCGATTGTTAAATGAGTGCCTTCAAACTGACTCATAGGTATTAAATTAGTAGGATATTGTAGCATTTCCTTGCCTATAGCAATTTCCCATTTTATGATTTCATAGCTGTTAAGCTCTTCCTCAGAGAGGCTTGTACTGTCTATTTCGCTCAATGCTGTTTCGTATTTTTCATAAAAAGCTTCTTGTTTTTTTCGGAACGAATCGGTCATTTCAAATTGCAATTGGTCATTGTATTCGTTTTGACCATTTTGTGTGGCGCCAAGTGGATTTAAAACATTTTTGTCATCAAAGTAACTCTTGGTTAGTGCACTAAAATTAGTAGAATTCGCTTCTTTTTTGCAGCTAATAAAAAGTACAGATAGCGCAAAAGTTAATAGGAATAGGTTTTTTCTCATTTTGATTAGTTTAGAACAACCGTAAAGCTACTTTATTTTTTTGTTAATTTTATCCGTGATAGACTCTCGAAGCTATAATTTTTTCGTTTTTAACTTCTAAAACTTCGGCTACAAGCATATTGTCTTCATTGTCGACCATTCGAATATATTCCATAAATACTCGATCGCCATTAGCAGTAAGCGAGGTTACTTTGTAGTGCAAACTCGGAAGTCTTTCAAAAGCCTCCTGCCACCATGCTCTTAAGGCATGTTTTCCGGATATTAGACCTTGGGTTTCAGGTTGACGTACTTTGAGTTTTGGACTAAAGTGTATGGCTTCGTCATCATAAAGCGACAACAATTTTTCTAACTCTTTATTATTAAAACAGTCAAACCATTTGAAAGCAATAGAGTTTAATTTTTCTGGACTCATAATAGTTTTGAATTAAAAAATCCCATTGCAATTGGATTGTAATGGGATTGTTTGGTATTTATTTTTGTTAAACGTTTTTCAAATTGATAATTTCTTGATCCGTCAATAATCGCCAATTGCCTCTTGGTAAATTCTTCTTGGTCAAACCAGCAAACGAAACGCGATCGATGCGTAACACATCATAACTGAATTGTTCAAAAATAGAACGCACTACTTTTACATTCGCCGAGCGTAATTTTAAGCCCACTTCGCTTTTGGCTTCATTTTCAATGTAGCTCACGTCTTCTACAAATACGCGGTGTCCATCAATAACGACACCCTTATTGATTTTTTCTAAATCTTCAAACTTTAAGTTTTTGTCCAAAGAAACTTGATAGATTTTCGAGGATTTTTGATTTGGTAAAGTGAATTTACGAATCATATCGGTGTCATTGGTAAACAATAACAAGCCGGTAGTATTTTTGTCCATTCTACCAATTGGGCCAATTTTAGCCGTAGTAGAACCTTTTACCAATTCCAAAACATTGCGGTATTCTTGACCTTCATCAAGTGCCGTGGTAAAGTTCTTAGGTTTGTTCAATAGGATGTACACTTTCTTCTCTGGAGTCAAAACTTTTCCGTCAAAGTTCACTACATCTGTTGGTTTTACTAGGTATCCCATTTCAGTTACGGGAACACCATTTACCTTTACATTACCAGATTGAATGTAAATATCCGCATCACGTCTCGAACAAACGCCCGAGTTCGAAATGTATTTATTCAAACGAATTTCGTCTTTTTCTTTAAGTCTTTTGGCTACTTGATTGGGTTTTTTAACTACTTTATTCGCCTCTTCAATTTTAGCAGTTGGTTTTGCTTTTTTAGGCCCTTGTGCCCTTTTTTGCATCGCAGGTTTTGGCTTATTCGAATTGGGTCTTGAACCTGCTGGCCTTGCTCCGCTTCGTTTGTTGTTGCCTTCCTTATTATTCATAATAATCTCTAATTTGGTGCAAAGATACTATTTATATCCTTGTGAAACGATTTTCGATAATTAGAAAACGATAACTGGCTAATTTATTAGTAGTTAAGTACGGTTTTTAGTGAGTCGATTTGCTTTAGGAGCTGTTTCCTGCTGTCCACTATATCTTTACTGCCGAACCCCGGCAGTAAAGGATGCCGTTCCCATCAGGGCTAGGAAATCCTGCACTACAGAACGTTTTGTTCCAGAGAAATTACTGCTTTAATAACCAATTTTTACCATGCCAAAGCACACTTGGATTGGTCAATACAATGCAAAAAACACCTGCTACAATCAAAAATTTCAAGATGTTGTGCAATCTAATGTAGTGCGTTTTGTCGTTTGATTGCCACAATAAAAGCAGAAAAAACAACAGTACAATCAAAGAACTGTAAAAGTAGATGTCCATATAGCCTACATCATATAGCTCAATCAAAATGTACACAGGAACCAACGTTAAAACCGTTAATCCCGTACTGATTTTTTTGGACCAATTTTCTCCATAAAAAACAGGAATAGTATGGTAATTATTGGCCAAATCGCCTTTCAAATTTTCCAAATCTTTAATCAATTCCCGAATCAAAATCAATAAAAACAAGAAAGAAGCATGGGCGAAGATTACAGCAAAATGGTCTTTGTGGCGTTCCAATTCTTCAATCGAAGTGGGTTGATAGTAATACAAAAGAATGGCGAAAAAAGGCCAAACAGCTAGCAATGCCGCTGATAAATTTCCTATAAAAACGATTTTTTTCAATTTATGTGAATAGAACCAAATCAGAAAAATGTAGAATGAAAAAAACAGTAAGGCTCGCAAAGAAACAAACCAAGCCATCAAGGCAACAATGAAATTCAAGGAAAAATATACCTGAAGTTTCGTTTTTTGACTCACCAATCGGTCCAACATCGATTTGTTCGGACGGTTGATTAAATCTTTTTGGCTGTCGTAAAAATTATTGATAATGTACCCTGAGGCTATCGCAATGGCCGAAGCAAATACTAAAATAAAGATATTAAAATCCAATAAAATATTCAAGGCACGTTGCTCTGGCGCCATAATAAAAATAGCCGACAAATACTGCGCAATGATAATTATTGGAATGTTGTACCCTCGAATAACAGAGAACAAACTAACGATTTTTAATAACAATAGCTTTTGCTCTCGTTTGATCATGAATAGTCTTCTCGTTTTTTTTAGAATTGGTATACCACTTCAAGTTTGTAGTCTTTTAAAGCTACTTTGGCACGTTCTAAGTCTTGTGTAAAACCAAGAATGTAACCGCCGCCTCCAGAACCGCAAAGTTTTAAGTAGTAGTCATTGGTGTCTATTCCTTGTTGCCAAACTCCATGAAATTGCTCAGGAATCATTGGCTTGAAATGATTTAAAACGACCTTAGACAATTTTTTTGTATTACTAAACAGCGCTTTGATATCTCCAACAAGGAAATTTTCAACACAAGCATCAGTATGTTTTACAAATTGTGATTTCAACATCGTGCGAAACCCTTGGTCTTTTAGGTTTTCCATAAAGATATTTACCATAGGAGCGGTTTCTCCTACAATGCCAGAATCTAGCAAAAACACAGCGCCTTTGCCGTCAAAACTTTGAGTTGGAATGCCTGTGGCTTCAATATTATCTTTAGAATTGATTAAAATCGGAATGCTTAAATAGCTATTTAATGGGTCTAAACCAGAGCTTTTTCCGTGAAAAAAACTTTCCATTTGAGAGAAAATAGTTTTTAAGGCTAATAATTTCTCACGAGTTAAGTTTTCTAAAACAGTGATTTTATGTTGTGCGTATTTGTCATAAATAGCAGCCACCAAAGCACCACTACTACCTACTCCATACCCTTGCGGAATACTGGAATCAAAGAACATACCCTCATTCACGTCTTTTTGCAAAGTGGCAATATCAAATTGTACCAAATCCGGTTGTTCCGTTTGTAGGGTTTCCAAATAGGTTACAAATCGTTTCAAATGGCCGTTAGAAGCAATAGCCTCTTGCGAAGGATTGTCTTCTTTTTTGAGGGCGCCATTGTAAAAGTTGTAAGGAATAGATAATCCTTTTGAGTCTTGAATGATTCCGTACTCTCCGAAAAGTAATATTTTTGAGTAAAATAAAGGTCCTTTCATATCTTTTTTGCTTTCCTAACGGTAAATATAGGGATTTTTATTATTGTTTGATTAGTTGACTGCCAAATCCTATTTCATCACAAAGGTACTGACCATTTTGACAATAGCCAACTAATTCACTTTGAATAAATTGTAAAACAGATTCTTTTACGTTTTCAGGGTACAAAACATGCACATTTGCGCCCGCATCTAAGGTAAAACAAACGGGTGTTTTAGTTTCGTTTCTATACTTCCAAATGGCGTTGATAATCTGTAGCGTGTTTGGTTTCATTAGAATGAAATAAGGCATAGAAGTCATCATCATCGCGTGCAAGGTCAACGCCTCACTTTCTACAATTTTGATAAATGCTTCCAAATCACCATTCTCGAAAATTGGAATTAATTGATCGATATTTTCATGTGCTTGTTCAAAACGACGTTCCGCAAAAGGATGATTATGCATCAAATCATGACCCACTGTACTTGATACTTGCTTTTCGCCTTTGTCGACCAACAAGATAGTGTCTTGATAGTTTTCGAAAAACGAATGTGTTTTTCCTGAAAAAGGCACTCCAAAAAGGTTCGAACTTCCTTCAATATTCGCTTGATTTCCCCAAACTACAAGATTTCCTTTTACACTTCTACACGCACTTCCTGAACCTAAACGCGCTAAAAAAGACGCTTTTTGATAAAAATAATTGTCGGTCATTTCAGGATTTAATGCTTTTTCAATACTCATAAAATTCATAGCCAAAGCCGCCATTCCTGATGCAGAAGAAGCAATTCCAGAGCTGTGCGGGAACGTATTTTCGGTGTTTATGGTAAAATGATAGTCTTTCAAAAAGGGCATAAATGGCGTGATGCGCTCTAAGAATTTCTGAATCTTTGGTTTAAATTCCTCTTTGGGCTGTCCTTCAAAAAGCAAGTCAAAAGAGTAATCGCTTGGATTGGTACCGTTGATAGAAGTCGAAAGGTTTCTTCTTTCAAAAGCCACACTAGTAATGGTTTTGCAGTTGTTTAGCGTAAAACTTATAGATGGATTGGCTGGTATTTGATGGCCCAAATCGTCTCTTTTTCCCCAATATTTCACTAAAGCAATGTTACTTGGAGCACTCCATTGAAAAATGCCTTTTTCTATGTGGTGCGTATAAGGCGTTGTTGGAATAAAATCGTTGATAGCAGTCATAGAAGATAAAATTTGCGCAAAGATACTTTTTTTGGCTATTTCTTTATTTCTTTATTGGCTATTCTTTTGAATCCTTTTTCCTATTTTTGGAATCTTTAAAAATCATTCTAATGAATAAGATTACCCGAATTCTTACCGTAGTTGTCACTTGTTTGGCAATAGGTTATTTTTCAAGTACAGTTAGCAAAGCCGCTATTTTAGATTGGTATCCTACATTAGTAAAACCTTCTTTTAATCCACCAAATTGGGTTTTTGCGCCTGTTTGGAGTTTGTTGTATGTGATGATGGGTGTTGCGGCTGGTTTGGTTTGGGATAAAATCGAATGGAATCGGCCGATTGTCAAAAAAGCATTGACGCTTTTTGCGATACAATTAGCGTTGAATGCCTTGTGGTCGTATTTGTTTTTTGGTTTGCATAATCCTTTTTTAGCAGGAATCGAGATTGTCTTATTGTGGTTGATGATTTATGAAACTTATCTTCAGTTTGCTAAAATCAATAAAATTGCGGGCTATTTATTGTTGCCTTATTTGGCTTGGGTAAGTTTTGCAACGGTATTAAATATAAGTATTTGGTGGTTAAATAAATAATTCGGTATATTTGTTTTTACAAATAATAAGTGAATAATAGACAACTAACCTAATGCAAAAAATCTTTTTCTTTACCCTTTTTTTATTTTTCCAAATAAATCACGCTCAACATTCTTTAACTGAAACCGAAAAATTAGCCACTACTGCCAAAGTTTGGGGCTTCTTGAAATACTATCATCCTAACGTGGCTAGCGGAAAGTACGATTGGGATAAGGAATTATTTACTATTCTACCTCAAGTAGAGAAAGCTAAAAGTAAGAAAGAGTTTTCGGAAGTTGTTGAAAACTGGATTACTTCACTTGGCGAAGTAAAGAAAGTTGAACCTATTATTTTGTCAAGTGAAATCAAGTATTTTGATAAGAACTTAAATACTGCTTGGCTAAACAATCCTCATTTTTTTTCAAAATCTCTTTCAGAAAAATTAACCTTCATACTAGAGAATCGATTACAGTCAAATCATTTTTATTATCGAAAAGGAGAGCCTAAACCAGATGCTATTTCTTATGAGTTTAGTAATGAAATAAAATATCCTGAGTACGATTGGAAGGACCGAAACTTTCGTTTGTTGGCATTTTTCAGATATTGGAATTATGTAGAATATTTTTTTCCATATAAATACCTAATGGACCAAAATTGGGATGATGTTCTTTATGAAATGCTCCCGAAGTTCAATACTGCAAGTACAGAAGTTGAGTATCACTTGTTAATGCGAGAGCTAGTGATTAAATTAAATGATTTACATGCTTTCTTGGGTACAAAAGTGATGTTAGAAAAATTTGGCAAAAAACAAATACCTGTAGGAATAAGAGTTGTTGATGATAAGGTCTTAATTAATCAAATATACAATGATTCTTTGGCTAAAATCAGCGATATCAGAGTAGGAGATATCATTACAAAAGTGGGAGGAAAAACAATACCTGAAATTTTAAAGGAATCAAGACGATATTTAGATGGCGGTAATGATGTCTTGCGGGCTACACATTCTTGGTATCATATTTTTAATGGACATACAGATTCAGTAAAAGTAGAATACAATAGAGAAGGTAAAGTGGCTGAGAAATACATTTATCGATATACCGCAAATTTGTTCAGGAGAACTAATAAAGAGTTTGGGCAATGGAAACTTTTAGACGGTAATATTGGTTATGTGAATTTGGGAGAAGTATATCCAGAAGATATTGAAGGTATCATGACAAAACTTAAAAGTACCAAAGCAATAGTTTTTGATCTAAGGCTGGGAGCTCATGATACAAATTATATCTTAGCGGAATATTTAAACCCAGAACCCAAAGAATTTGCAAAATTTATCGATCCTGATGTAACATATCCAGGACGATTTATATGGAGAGAAACTGAAATATGTGGTAAAACAAATCCTGATTACTATAAAGGAAAAGTTATTGCTTTAGTCAATCAGTTTACTCAGAGCCACGGTGAATACTCAGCTATGTGTTTGCAATCGGCTCCCAATACAACTGTTATAGGAAGTCAAACAGCAGGTGCAGACGGTGGGGTAATTAGGTTTGAGATACTCGAGGGTTTCAATACACAGTTTAGTGGTTTGGGTGTGTTTTATCCTGATGGACGCGAAACACAACGCATTGGGATAGTTCCCGATATCGAGGCAAAACCGACCATCTTGGGTCTTCGTGAAGGTAAGGATGAAGTATTGGAACGAGCGATTCAATTTATAGAAACAGGGAAGTAGTTGGTGTACAAGTTTTCTTTGAATCTACTAAAATTAAGTTATGGTTTTGGAGGTCTAATAAATTGTAAACAATTATACCACCGCATTCGCCACAATAAACCCGCTAGTCCAAGCATTTTGGAAATTGAAACCACCTGTAATGGCGTCGATATTGGCAATTTCACCTGAAGAATAATTTGAAGTAAAGAATGTATTTTTTAGTATTAAGAATAATGTCCTAGTGCAGAAATTACAAACACTGTAACAATCTCGTCTCGAACTTCATATATTAAACGGTCTTTTTTGTTGATTCTTCTTGACCAATATCCACTTAATTCAAATTTTAACGGTTCGGGGTTTCCACTACCAGTGTAGGGATGATCTTTCAACTCATTGAGTATTTTTATAATTTTTTTTATGGAAGCAAGATCGCCTGATTTTTTATGGTTAGACAAATCTTTTTCAGCAGTTGCTTTAATGATTACTTGATACTTTCCCATAAATCTTCTGCACTTTCCATTAGTCGGCCTTTCTCAGTGCTTGCTTTTTTGATTCTTTTTACAAATTCAGGATTGTAAGGGCTTTTATCCTCTTCTTCAATTAAAACAATTTCTTTTGAATTTTCAGAAAACACACGAGCCATTTCTAAAAAAGCTTTTCCTTTTTTTGACTTTTCATTTATTTTTAAGGTTATTGTTGTCATCGCTTATTTTTTTCAAATTTACAAAAAGTTTTGTGGCCAGAGATGTCTTGTGTTTTGATTTATAACGATTTGTGTTTTTAGTTATGATTACCCCACCGCATTCGCGACAATAAACCCGCTAGTCCAAGCATTTTGGAAATTGAAACCACCTGTAATGGCGTCGATGTTGACAATTTCACCCGCAAAATAAAGGTTGGGATGAATTTTACTTTCCATCGTTTTAAAGTTGATTTCCTTTAAATCAATACCGCCAGCTGTAACGAATTCTTCTTTGAAAGTGCTTTTCCCATTGATTTGGAAAACACCATTAGTGAGTTGTTGTGCTAAGTTTTGCAATTGGGTTTTGGACAAATCGGCCCATTTGGTTTCAGTAGTAATGCCAGAAGCCAACACCAAGCTTTCCCATAAGCGATTGGTGAGTTCAAACGGTGATTTTTTGGAGACTGTTTTTTTGGCTTGTTCTTGTTTAAGGGTTTTCAGTTGCGCGATGGCTTCTTCGGTATCGATAGTATTAAGCCAATTCACCAAAAGCGTAAATTGATAGTTTTTGTCGTGCAAAATGCGGGCACCCCAAGCGGATAGTTTCAAAATAGCGGGTCCACTCATACCCCAATGGGTAATCAAAAGTGGCCCAGTGGCTTCGAGTTTGGTGTCTTTTACTCGCACGGTTACTTTTGCCGAAACGCCTGGTAATTCTTTGATTCGGAGGTCTTTGGTGTTAAAGGTAAATAAAGAGGGCACGGGCGGAATGATGGCGTGGCCAAATTCCTGTAGCATCTCCCAAATTTTTGGGTTGCTTCCCGTTGCTAAAATCAATTTCTCGGCTTGATAATTTTGATTTTGGGTATCAATTTTCCAGTAGTTGTCTTTTTTGAATATAGATTGTACGCTCTGACCCGTGAGGACTTTAATACCCAATTGTTGGGTGGCTTTTAGAAAACAGTCAATGATGGTTTGAGAAGAGTTCGAAACAGGAAACATTCGGCCATCGTCTTCAATCTTGAGGGCTACACCGTGGCGTTCAAACCACTCGATGGTGTCCCCGGAACAAAATTGATGGAAAGGACCTCGCAATTCTTTTTCGCCTCTTGGGTAAAATTTTACGAGTTCATTGGGTTCAAAACAAGCGTGTGTTACATTGCAGCGACCTCCTCCCGAAATGCGCACTTTGCCTAGCACTTCGGCGCCACGTTCTAATATGGCTACTTTTGCTTTTGGATTTCTTTCTACAATGTTGATGGCAGTAAAAAAACCTGCAGCGCCACCTCCCACAATTAAACAGTCGTACATCATCGTAATCTTTCGGGAAAATTACAAAAAATTCCATCGACACCCAATGCGATTACTTTTTTAATGTCTTCAGGCTCGTTTACGGTGTACGTATTGATTTTAAATCCTTCTTGGTGAATGCGTTTTACATTTTCGGGCGTAAGGGTTTTGAACCAAGGATTGATGGATTGTGCCTTTACTTGATGCGCCATTGGGAGTGCGTCTAGCGGATTTTCTTCTGTTAAGACGTCAATGGCTATTTTGGAATCGAGTTTTCGATAGGTTTGTAATTCGTTCCAAAGGAAACTGGAGATGATAAAATCAGAAGTTTTCCAGCTTTTTTTGCCAAAAGCAGCAACAATTATATGTGTAGCTTCGGCGGTATTTTTGCCTTTTAATTCGATATTCAAAGGTACTTTTCGGTCGATGGTGGTGATGATTTCTTCTAGCGTCGGAATGTGATGTCCGCCTTTTACGATTACTTTTCGCAAAGCTTCGAAAGTGTAGTCTTCTATCGGACCTTTTGCATTGGTTAGGCTATCCAAAATATCGTCGTGAAATACCATCACTTCTCCTGTTTTGATGACAAACACATCAATCTCGATGCGGTCGACGCCCATTGCTAATGCTTTTTTAATCGCGGGAACGGTGTTTTGGGTTTCGTGTCCCATGGCGCCTCTGTGGGCAATGTTGAGTGGTTTGTGCATAGTAGTACAACTAGTTAATCCAATAAAAATAAGCCAAAGATACGGTTGAAGTTTCATTTTTTTTCTTTTGGTCTAAAATAGGAAAAAGCAATTACTTCTTAGCTAAATAGTAAGTTATCATTGTTTTATGTTTTTTGTGAAATTAACCGCAAGGTTCGCAAAGATTTACGCAAGGGAACGCAAAGTAAAAAAGTATATCTTCGTGTTTCTTCGTAATTTTTTCTTTTTCTTTATAAAAAAATAACCGCAAATTCGCAAATTCATTTTCCTAAATAAGGATTGAAATTTGCGAATTTGCGATCTTTAGAACTTTTATGAATTTTCTATTTTTTAGCCTCTAAAAGCACAAAAGTAAAATTAGAAGTAATAGTCACTTTTCCGTTTTTTACTTTGGCGGTTTGGTTGGAATAGGCATCGCGAACGGTAGTTCCGTTTTTGAAGATACTACCTACTGGAATTTCTTTTTTGCCTTGTTTAACATCTAAAGCAACCACCACTTGATCATTGAAATTGTCTTTAGCAAATTGACGACTAAATACATAAGGAGTAGCCGAGATTTGTTTGTGAACCCCAGCGCCAATTGCAGGATGGTTTTTTCTAAATTGCCCTAATTTTTGCCAGTGTGCCAATGTTTTTTGGGTTTCGGGATTGTTTTTGATGGCGTCCCAGTTCATGAACGAGCGCAAAGTGGCATCGCCTTGAGTACCTTCGATTACTAAGGAACGTCCCGATTCATCTCCATAATACACCTGAGAAATCCCTGGAGAGAGTAGTAATTTCGTTCCTGTTTCGATGGTTTTTTCTCTTTTCGGGTCAAATGGGCCACCGTCGTCATGAGAGGATAAATAATTCAAAACGCTGTACCCTTTGAGTTCATTATTCAATTTGGAACTGTATTTTGAGAAAATGAATTCGTAGTCTTTTTGTGCATCGGATTTGAACTCAAAATTGATCATATTGTTGAAGCCATTTTGGAAGTAATTGATTTTTTTGTCTCCAAAATCAAAATCTTGTCCGCCGCTAATCCCGTAATTATACACCTCGGCTATGGTGTAAAACGAGTTGTTGTCTAGTACTTTGGCAGGATTGTTTTTCTTCCAAGTTTCAAAGGCATATTGACATTCTTTTTGGAATTCGCCCCAAACTTTCGCGTCGGTATGTTTTACGGTGTCGGCACGATAACCATCAATTCCAAATTCAACGATATAATCCGTCAACCATTTGATGATGTAATATTTTGGTGCTCTTGGGTAACCGGTTCTTTTGAAAAACGCGTCCAACGAAGCGATTTCTTTTTCGTAACGCCCTTCTTTTTTCCATTTTTCAATCAAGAAAGGAGGGAGGGCAACTTCTTTTTCACTTTCAGTCAATACATCGGGAAGATTGGCCACCAAGGTACATTCGGTAGTTCCTACAAAATTTTTGTAATCGCATTGTGGTCCTGTTCGAACCCAATCCGATGGCCATACGGCATCTTTCTCAGTTACAGGTCCTGTATGATTGATTACTCCGTCCAAAACAATTCGGATGCCTTTGGCGTGGGCTTTTTTCACCAAGTCTGCCAAATCTTCTTTGGTTCCGAAATTCGGATCTAAGGCTGTCCAATCTTTCGCCCAGTATCCGTGAAAGCCATAGCTTAAACCAGTTCCTTCGTCTACACCTTCGTGAATATTTTCTACAATGGGTGTCATCCAAATGGCATTGATTCCGAGTTTAGTAAAATAGCCTTCTTCAATTTTTTGGGTGATACCTTTTAGATTTCCACCTTCAAACCCACGGAGTTTTCCTGAGGTTTTGGTTCTGTCAAAATAGATTTCTTTTTGGTTGTTATCGTCATTAAAACGATCAGTCATTAAGAAATACAAATTGGCACCTTCCCAAACAAAAGGGATGGTTTCTTTTTTGGGAGCTTGTTTTTGCTGTGCGCTAGCCATTCCACCAACTAAGGTGGAAAGAGCTAAAGTAAGCGCTATCGTTTGTTTTTTCATTAGTGTTGCATTTGAATTTGTGTTGGTTTGTTTTTGCTTATAGGAACAGTCACAGTAATTGTTTGGCCTTCTTTGGTAAATGGAGTAACGATTCCGTTTACTTTGATTTGGCTTATAGCTGCGCTATTATGTAGGATCATATTTATTTTTTTGTCTTTAGAAGAGAATGCTTTTCCTGATTTAGTCGCAACTGTAATTGTAGTACTATTCCCTTTTGTTTGGGCATTGAACGTGATCATTTCATACAGACCTTTTTCGAAAGCATTAGCAGTTACACCATCATCATTGTATAATTTTCCTTCACTATTAGGTGTTTTTTCGTCCATAAAATAATGAACGTCAAAGCTGTCTAGACTATATTTTGTAGTACTTTGAATGGTTTTGATCATCGGAATGAAAGCGCCTCCACGCACAAAAACAGGAATATGATCAGTAGCCGTAGCTACATTCGCAGTGCTTCCGCCTTGATATTTTGCATCAGAATAAAAGTCGAACCAAGAATTGTTTTTTGGAAAATAAATTTCTGCCGATTTTTTGCCTGCTTCGGTGATCGGGTGTACTAAAAAGTCATTCCCCCATAGGTAAGTATGGGAAACTGTTTGCAAGTTGTTGTTTTCAGGCTCTTCAAAAAACAACGGACGCATTAAAGGTGTTCCTTTTTGATTATTTTCGAAAGCCAAAGTATAATTGTAAGGCAACAATTGGTATCTCAATTCCACCTGTTTTTTAGCATTGGCTTTGGTTACGATGTCTTTGAAAACAGGTTCTGACGGCACATCTTGTTGGGCATGTGGACGGAAAATAGGTTGAAAAACGCCATATTGTAACCAACGTAAGTACAATTCGTTGTCATAATAATCGCCCGCAAATCCACCCAGATCCGAGTGCATGTATCCAATACCTTGTAATCCCATTTGTAGTGAGATTTCAGTTTGAGGTTGTAATCCGCCCCAAGTACGATTCACATCGCCTGTCCAGGGCATCATACCAAAACGTTGTGACCCAGAGTAGCCCGAACGCATTAAGATAAACGGACGTGTAGCTGAAAAGTCTTTTTTGTAGCCATCTGCAATTAATTCTGCCCAGTGGTGACCGTAGATATTGTGTACTTCGTCAGCGGTTCCGCCTTTAGTGATGGCCGCGGATGGGAATACTTCTGGTTCGCCTAGATCGCCCCAAAATCCGCCAACGCCTTGTTGGATTAATCGTTTGTACACGTCCCAAAACCATTGTTTTCCATCGGGATTGAAAATGTCTACAATTCCGGTATGACCAAAAAAGAAATCAAAAGTAAACGGTTTACCATCTTTGTCAGTGGCCAAAACATTTTTGGCAACGGTTTCGTCCCATTTGCTAGACGTTTTAGTGATAAACGGCTCGGTAATCAAAACGGTTTTTACACCTTTTTGATTTAAGTCTTCGATCATTTTGGAAGGATTCGGAAAATTGTCTTTGTCCCAATCTAAATTACCCATAGTTCCAGTAATTTCTTTTCCAAACCAGTACAAGTCCAAAATAATCGCATCTACTGGAATTCCGTCTTTGATGTATTTTTCAATAGTTTTGTTGACTTCATCTTGAGAATGGTAACCAAATCGGCTAGAGAAATTCCCTAAAGTCCAAAGTGCTGGCAAGGGTTGTTTTCCTGTCAATGTCGTATAACTGTCGATCAGATCAGTCCAAGAATTTCCAGCTATCACTTGATAGGTTTTGCGACCCGAAATGGTTTCATACGCTAAAGTGTTGTCTTTTTTACTGTCTAAATCCAAATAACCAATTGGTGCATTGTCAAAATGGATGGCGTAAATTTTAGAAGAAAGTACCAATGGCATGGTGAAATTCATCAATTCAGCATGCGTTTCGTAACCATAATGTGCTCTGTTGTATAATTGCAAACGATGACCACGACGGTTCATGCCCAACACGCGTTCACCTGTACCATACAATATTTCCGTAGCATCTAAATTGAAATCAAGAATTTCGTTCGTTTCTTTTTTGAAATAGCCTGTTTTTTCCGAAATCAATTCTTTGTTTTGGTAAGAATACGAGATTTTAAAAGGTGCTTTTTCAATAACGACCACAATTCCATTAGTTGCCATTTTAAGGGAAGTTGGAGTTGTGGTAATTTTTAGGTTGACCTTTTGAGGTGTTGCTACTACAGCATGCGATTTTGGATTGGCTTTTTCTCCAGTTGGTACAAACGAAGTGGAAATGATTTTGTCAGAATACGGTTGGAAAGTATACACACCATCTGATGTAGTAACTTCCAGGGATTGATTGGTTTTTTTGAAACTTTCAAACTTTCGATTGGCATTTTGGGCCAATGCTAGTGAGCTGAATAATAGGAATACGATTATTTTTCTCATTTTTTTTAAATTTTAAACCCTTCCAAAGATTACTTTGAAAGGGTTATTGTTATTAGCTGAATTGAATTAGTTGGGTTGAACCACCACTTCTTTTCCGTTGACAAATACGGTCAATGCTTTGTCACCTTCTAATGAAAATTTGGTTTCATTATGTGTGACTTCCATTTTAAGTATTTGGTGTCTAAAGTTAATTTTAAAGGAATATCCTTCCCATTCTTTAGGGATTTTTGGAGCGAAGTGTAACGCGTTATCTTTAACACGCATTCCACCAAAACCTTCTACGATACTCATCCAAGTACCCGCCATAGAGGTAATGTGGCATCCTTCTTCTACTTCTTTGTTGTAATCATCTAAATCCAAACGAGACGTTCTTAAGTAGAAAGCATAAGCCATATCCATTTTGTCTAGTTTTGCTGCTTGGATCGAGTGAACACAAGGAGAAAGTGAACTTTCGTGTACCGTGAAAGATTCATAGAATTCAAAGTTCTTTCTTAATTCTTCGGTTGTAAAATCATCTTCGAAGAAATAGAAACCTTGTAACACATCGGCTTGTTTGATGTAAGGCGAACGCAATACTCTATCCCAAGACCATTTTTGGTTGATCGGACGTTGTGAGCGGTCTAAATCTTTTACTGGAACTAAATCTTTGTCTAAGAAGCCATCTTGTTGCAAGTAAATCCCTAATTCTTCTGATTTTGGGAAATACATATTGCCAGAAACTTTTTTCCAATCTTGTAATTCTGCATCGGCTAGATTTACTTTTTCAATCACACGTTTGTGGTCTGATGGATATTCAGTAGCTACTTTTTGGATTTGTTCGTAAGCATAATCAATACACCATTTGGCAATATAATTGGTGTAGAAATTATTGTTGATGTTGTTCTCGTACTCATTAGGTCCAGTTACACCCAAAATCATGTATTGATTTTTGTGGGTAGAGAACGAAGCTCTTTGGTGCCAGAAACGAGCAATACCAATTAATACTTCTAATCCTTTTTCTGGAATATACGAGTAATCTCCGGTGTAACGGTAGTAGTTATAAATGGCGAAGGCAATAGCTCCATTACGGTGAATTTCTTCATGGGTAATTTCCCATTCGTTGTGGCACTCTTCTCCGTTCATGGTAACCATTGGATACAAGGCAGCACCGTTTTTGAATCCTAAATTATCTTTAGCATTTTCGATGGCTTTGTCCAATTGGTTGTAACGATACGTTAACAAGTTACGCGCCACTTCTTGGTCTTTGGTCGCCATATAAAATGGAATACAATAGGCTTCAGTATCCCAATAAGTTGATCCACCGTATTTTTCTCCAGTAAATCCTTTTGGACCAATGTTTAATCTAGAATCTTTACCTAAGTAGGTTTGATTCAATTGGAAAATATTGAAACGAATGCCTTGTTGTGCTTTTACATCGCCAGCAATGGTAATGTCTGACATTTCCCAAATTTTGGCCCAAGCCTCAATTTGTTCTAGTAACAAAGCATCATATCCTTTGGCTACAGCGGCTTGAATTACTTTTTCTGCTGCTGCTTGTGTATTGTCGTGATTTAATGAAACGGTATAACCACCAATTTTTTGAATAGCGGATACTTCCCCTTTGGCTACTAAAGTTTCGTAGGTGTATTGTACTTTATCTGTAGTAGATTCAACAGAAGAAGCAGAGATTTGAGAAGGTACACCGTTAATTAAAATGGTGTTGTGCATAAAAGTGGTTACTTTAAAATGCGTTTTGAACGTTTGAGCAGTTACAAAAGCTTCGTTAGTTGCTTTTTTTACTTCTAACGGTTCCCAAAATTTTTCTTCCCAGTTGGTGTCTTCGTTGGTAACACCTGCATCAATGTAGGGTTGGTAAACAATTTTTGCATCTTTGTTTAATGGTGTTATTTCGTAATTGATAACACCAGCTTCGTCAAGATTTAAACTTAAAAAACGACGCACATTTACCGCGATTGCTGTACCATTGGCTAATGTAGCTTCGAAAGATCGGTTATACCAACCTTCCTTCATGTTTAATTCTCTTTTGAAGTTTTTTACTTCGGTACAAGTAAATAAATCAAAATTTTCACCGTTGATGGCTATGTTGATTCCGATCCAATTAGGTGCATTCAAAACCTTTGCAAAATATTTTGGATACCCATTTTTCCACCATCCCACTTTGGTTTTGTCGGGATAGTAAATTCCTGCAATATAGCTTCCTTGAAAAGTCGGGCCAGAGTAATTTTCTTCAAAATTAGCTCGTTGTCCCATGGCGCCATTTCCAATACTGAAAAGACTTTCTGATGATTTTACTCTTTCTACATCAAAATCTTCTTCAATGATGGACCAATTGTCGGGTTTTATATAATCTTGGTTCATTTTTTTAATTTTTATTGTTCTTTTGAAATGTTATTGGGATCTTTTTTGGGGGCAAAAAGTGTTTATTTGTTGATTAATTCATTTAAGAAATCCTCACTAATAAAGGTGAAGTCTTTGAAATTATGGTGCGCTTCGTGCAGCACACTTTGTTCTCCAATACCAATACTGGTCATGTTACCAATATTAGCAGCTTGTACGCCAGCCACTGAATCTTCGAATACAAAAGCGTGAATTGGCTCTACCTGCAGTTGTTGTGCGGCAATTAAAAATACTTCAGGATCCGGTTTGGCGTTAGAGACATCATTACCATCTACAATAGCATCAAAATAGGAAAGGATTCCTGTTTTTTCTAAAATAGGTCTGGCGTTTTTACTAGCAGATCCTAAGGCAATACCTTGATTGTTTTCTTTCAAGAAATTTATAACGTCTAGTACTCCAGGAAGAATTTCTGTTTGATCCATATCTACTAAATAGGAAAGATATTCATCGTTTTTTTGCACTAACCATTGGTCTTTTTGTGCTTGTGAAGCTTCTATTTTTCCTAAATCTAGGATAATATCTAGCGATCGCACTCGGCTAACTCCTTTTAATAATTCATTGTGTTCGTGTGTGAATTCAATATTTAAACTGTCTGCAATTTGCTTCCAAGCTAAATAATGGTATTTTGCGGTATCTACAATTACCCCATCTAAATCGAATATAAATCCTTTTTTCTTTTTCATTTTAATTGTATTGGTGGCTATCTCTGTACTATATTGTTTTAGCGCTGAAATATCAGCGTTCTAATTTTATTTTATTTCAAAATTCAAAGCCGTTCACTTTGTGGCTTCTTATTGATTTGTTGTTTTCTCTTTAATGAAAACAACACCTAATCCGGCAATCAACATGGAGCATCCTGCTATGACAATAATCGCCATCGGAAATCCTCCAAAGAGTGCGATTAGTGTACTTCCTAAAAGGCCTGCGGCAATTTGTGGTAGTGTGATTGTGGCATTGAATAAGCCCATGTAAACCCCCATTTTGTCGGCAGGAAGTGATCCTGATAACATGGCATACGGCATGGCTAAAATTGCAGCCCATGCTAGTCCAACTCCAACCATTGATACTAATAATAGGTTTTTGTCTTCGATTAAGAACATGGATATTAATCCTAAACCTCCTAAAAGTAACGAGAAGGAATAGGTTTTTTTACGGCCAATAGTTTTTGCTATAGAAGGCATCAATAAAGAGTAAATAGCGGCTACGGCACTGTAAAAGGCAAATAAAACACCGGTCCAATCTCCAGCTTCATTAAATCCGATGGATTTGGCATCAAGGGCATCTGGTCCCCATACTTGATTAGCAATGGCTCTTGTGGTATACACCCACATTAAAAAGAGGGCGAACCAAGAAAAGAATTGTACAAATCCTAACTGCCAAAAGATTTTTGGAGCAGTTGTGATTAATTTTAGAATGCTAGTTTTTTCTTTTTTTACTTCGGCATCCAAATCGATTTTGTTGTAAAGAGCATGTTCTTTAGGAGCATATTCTTTGGTTCTGAAAACCGTCCAAAGTACGCTAACCAACAATATTCCTCCTCCGATGTAAAAGGACCAAATTACGGATTCGGCCACTTTTTCGCCTGCGGCTGGAACATTAGAGATGCCAGATTGGGTCAAAATCCAAGGGAGTAATGAACCAAATACTGCACCAAAGTTGATTAAAGCACTTTGCAGTGAATAGCCTAAATTGCGTTGGTCGTCATTGACCATATCGCCTACTAAGGCTCTAAAAGGTTGCATGGTCACATTAAAGGAAGTGTCCATTAAAAGCAACATTAAACCACCAAAGAAAAGCGGCGGTAAGAGGTAAGCAAAATACTCAGCATTAGGCATAAAAAACATAGCTAGTGCTGATACGATTGCTCCGAAAAAAATAAATGGAATTCGTCTGCCCAATCGGGTCCAAGTTTTATCGCTTGAAAGTCCAATAATTGGTTGTACTATTAGTCCCGCTAATGGGGCTGCTAGCCAAAAATAGCCAATACTGTGAACATCAGCGCCAAGAGCTTCTAAAATTCTACTAGTATTTCCGTTTTGTAGAGAGTATCCAATTTGTACACCTAAAAATCCAAAGCTTAGATTCCAAATTTGCCAGAAACTTAATTTTGGTTTTTCCATATGATCTATTTTTAAAAGTTAAATACTATAAATATGCTATAGTGATTTTTTTATGTCTAATGCTGATAAAAACGAATTCTTATAAATGATGAGTCCACTCAAGCATTAAGAAAGGGGGTTTAGCAATTTGTGTATTTAATGTAGGGCTATGTTTTTAAAAGAACAACAAAAAATTAGGAGCTAATTATGTTGAAGAATAAAAAATCTGGATTGCATTAAAATAAGTTTCGCTAAAAGATTCTTTGTGCTTTGGCGTTTTGTTTCTTTGTAAAATAAAGATACAGAGAAAATTACAAAATAAAGAATAGTTTGTTTTTGCTTGTATAAGCTTGGTTTTGTTGGGAGTTCACCATTTACATCAAAAAATTAAATTGAGAGGTATGGAGAGATGCCAGTAAACTTTACTTAAAGTTCGAAGTAAAAGAAAAAGTTTTGACTAGTGTAAATATATAAAATATTCACGTTAGGAAGTATTAGGTTGAAGAATAAATTGTACTCCAACGTTTTTTGTTGATAAATTGGTTTTGTTTAGTGCTTTTTTCTAAACAATAATCAATATGTTTTGAAAGAGAAGGGATTGGGTGAGAGTAGTCTTGTTGTGATGATTAACACCGTCCCGAATTAGGATAAGTTCTGCCAATTTGGGACGGTGTTAATTAAATCTATAATTTTAACAAATTCGATTTGTTAAGTTGATTCTCTTTCTATTAAATGAGTTTCAATAATTTCGGTGGCGTAAATTTCCTCTTCCGATTCTTGATCTTCCGATTCAAGACGTTGAATTAATATTTCGGCGGCACGTCTTCCCATTTTCTTGCCACTTTGACTTACGGTGCTAATGGTAGGTGTTGAATATTTTGAGATAATTCCATCAGTAAAGGCTATAATTGCTAGGTCATTTGGGATGTTTAAGCCCATTTTATTAGCCGTTTTCAAAATAGTTACGGCAAAAAGCTCGTTTACTGCAAAAACCGCATCAATGGCCTTGTCTTCAAGTAGCTTGCTGATGATAATACCGCAAGTGTCTACATCTTCAATTTTAATAATTAAATTTTCATCAAAAGGAATGTTGTAGTCTTTAAGTGCATTGGTGTATCCGTCAGTTCTCAGTTTGCCTACGCTTACATAATCTACTGTGGTGACTAAGGCTATTTTTTTTCGCCCTTGTTTAATTAGATGTTCTACAGCTTCATAGGCCGCTTTTTTGTCGTCAATAATTACTTTATCGCAAAGTACCTCGTCGGTAATTCTATCGAACATAACTACTGGCATACCTTGGTCTATTACTTCAGTAATATGATGGAAATCTTTTTTGAATTGCGTTTCTTTAGATAAGGACATGATAAATCCATCGGTGCTACCGTGGGCCAAAAGTTCCATATTCATGACTTCTTTATCAAAAGATTCGTCTGACAAGCAAATGATAACGCTGTATCCTTTTTCGTTGGCGACTTGTTCAATACCATTAATAACTGTAGAGAAAAAGTAATGTACGATTTCAGGGATAATGATCCCAATGGTTTTTGTGCGTCTGTTTTTTAAGCTTAGTGCAATATTATTAGGCCTGTAATTGTAAAATTTGGCAAAAGCTTGCACTTTCAACCTCGTTTCTTCACCAATTTCTAAACTGTTACGGAGTGACTTTGAAACAGTTGAGATAGAAACATCTAATTCTTTTGCGATTTGTTTTAAAGTGACCTTTTTTTTCATTCTTTGTTTTTTTTAAAAAATGCAGTATTCGTTATGTATGCTTATTTTTTTTGATTTTCATCAATTTTAAGATATAATTAATAAATAAAACGCAAAGTTTTCAACACTATCACGTTTTAGTTGGCTTATATGGCTTGCAGTTTGCTTATCTGATATTTATCATATCAGTCGCATTAATGTTACGTTAATTTTGGGCCTCGAAGTAGAGGAAAAGTGGAACTAAAACCAAAATTAAAAATTAATTTAAACAAAAAGTATGAAAACAATTTATAAAAAGTTGTTATTTTTATTGTTACTCCTGCCTTTCAGCATGCTGGCTCAGCAAGCTGTTTCTGGAACTGTTGTTGAAAAAGCAACAGGCCTACCTATTCCAGGAGCCAATGTAAATATACAAGGAGCTGCAAATGGTGTTTCTGCCGATTTTGATGGTAAATATAAACTATCCAACGTAAAAAAAGGGGATAAAATTGTATTTTCTTATATAGGATTGAGAAACGTTGTACTTACTTATGACGGACAAGCAACACTTAATGCCTCGTTAGAAGAAGATACTAACGAATTAAAAGAAGTAGTCATAAACGTTGGGTACGGTTCTGTTAAGAAGAAAGATGCTACGGGGTCTGTGGCCGTATTAAGTACTAAAGACTTTAATAAAGGCCCAGTTGCTTCAGCAGATCAAATGATTCAAGGGAAAGTGGCTGGTTTGCAAATTACCAATGGTGGTGGTTCTCCTGGAGAAGGTGCTACGATCAGAATTCGTTCAGGATCTTCTTTGAATGCTCAAAACGACCCTTTATATGTTATTGATGGTGTACCAGTAGCTGCTGGTGGAGTTTCTGGTTCAAGAAACCCTTTGGCAACGATCAACCAAAACAACATTGAGTCGATTACAGTATTGAAAGACGCTTCTGCTACTGCGATCTACGGTTCTAGAGCTTCTAATGGGGTAATCATCATTACGACCAAAAAAGGTAAAAAAGGAGACATGAAAGTAAATTACAATGCTACTTTCCAAGTATCTGAAATTACTAAGACGGTAGATGCTTTGTCTTCGAATCAATTTAGAGATTTAGTAAATTCTAAAGGTAATGCGTCACAAATTGCACTTATGGGTGATGCGGATACTGATTGGCAAAAGGAAATCTTCAGAACGGCTTTAGGTACAGATCACAACATTGCGATGAGTGGTGGTACAGATAATATTTCCTATAGAGCCTCTGTGGGTTATGCAAACATGAATGGTATTTTGGTACGAGATAACATGGAGCGTTCCACTATTTCGGCTTCTCTTGTTGGTGATTTCTTTGATAAACATTTGAAAGTTCAAGTAAATAGTAATACTTCTATCATTAACAGTGATTTTAGTAATAGAGGAGCCATTGGGTCAGCTGTTCGTTTTGATCCTACGCAATCGATAAAGAACCCTGATGGTACTTACTTCCAATGGTATTCGTCACCGACTCAAATCAACACTTTGGCAGGAAAAAATCCAGTTTCATTAATTGAACAACAAAATAATTATGGTACTTCTTACAGAAGTATTGGTAACATTCAATTCGATTATAAATTGCATTTCTTCCCAGAATTGAAAGCGGTAGCAAACTTTGGTTATGACGAAATGAGTGGTCGTTCTTGGGTAATACAAGCGCCGATTTCCTAAATGGATTAGCAGGTTCTGGATTCAATAATTCTTATTTAAATACTTCTAAGAGAAACAATAAATTAATGGACTTGTATTTTAACTACAATAAGTTGGTAGAGTCTATTAATACACAATTTGATGTAACAGGTGGTTATTCTTATCAAGATTTTAGAGACGATAATGATGGTTATTCTATCAATTTTGGTAATAATCAAGAGAATACGCCAAACGTTAGAGTACCATCTAGGGTAAACCTACAATCATTCTTTGCTAGAGCGAACTTCACCATTGCTGATAAGTATATTTTGACAGCTTCTTTGAGAAGAGATGGTACTTCTCGTTTTACAGAAGAAAACCGTTGGGCTAATTTCCCTGCTTTTGCGGTAGCTTGGAAAATCAATGACGAGAATTTCCTTAAAGATGTAGAGGCGGTTTCTACGCTTAAATTAAGAGGAGGTTGGGGTATTACAGGACAACAAGATATTGGGGTAAGTTACCCATCTATCCCTTTGTACCGTGGTTCTAATCCACAAGCGCAATACCAGTTTGGGAATCAGTATTACCAAACATTTAGACCACAACCCTACAACAGTAACTTGAAGTGGGAGCAAACCACTACGGTGAATGCTGGTATTGATTTTGGATTCTTTAGTAATAGAATTACGGGTACTTTTGATGTATATCAAAGAGATACTAAAGACTTGTTGTTGTATACACAAAATCCTCCTTTCTTTGGGTTCTCTAACTTCGACAACTACAATGTTGGAGCTATTAGAAATAGAGGTATTGAAATTTCTGGTAATGTAATTCCAGTAAAAACGGAAAACTTTGAATGGTCTATTGGAGGAAACATTACGTTCCAAAATTCTGAAATCACAAAATTAGCTAGTGATTCTCCTAATTCTCCTGGATTTAATGTTGGAGGTTATGAAGGACCTACAGGAAACTTTATTCAAAATCACCAAGTAGGGTACGCTCCAAATTCTTTTTATGTGTATGAACAAGCGTATGGCGCTGATGGTAAGCCTTTAGATGGTGTATTTGTAGACAGAAATGGGGATGGAATTATTAATGGTCAAGATAAATACCGTTTTCACAAACCAGCTGCTGATGTATTTTATGGTTTTAACACTAGTGTAGTATATAAAAACTGGGATTTTGCTGCTACTTTCAGAGGGTCTTGGGGTAATTATAACTACAACAACGTAGATTCAAACAATGGAACTTTGGCTGGGGTGTTTATTAGAAACACTGACTTGTCTAATGCGGTGCATAATGTATTAGAAACAGGTTTTACCTCTAATGACACCAAACGTTATGAGTCTGATTATTACATTCAAGATGCTTCTTTCTTGAGATTAGACAACGTAAGTATTGGGTATACTTTTAATCAAAAACCAGATTCTGATACTTTGGTTAAATTATCTTTTGGTGCACAAAACGTTTTTATTATCACTGATTATACTGGAATTGATCCTGAGATTTCTGGTGGTATAGATAAAAACTTGTACCCAAGACCTCTTACTTTCACGTTGGGTTTAAACGTTAATTTCTAATTCAAATTAAAGAAAAATGAAAAAATCACTTAAAAAAATGGGATTATTGTTAGTGCTGATGGTGATGCTATTCCCATCTTGCACCAACGATTTAAATCAGTCCCCGATAGATGGTAGCGCTGATATAGATGCAGAGGAATTATTCAAAGATCCCGCTTCGTACAAGCAGTTTTTGGCTAAACTTTATGTAGGTTTGGCTACCACAGGTCAATCAGGTCCTGCTGGAAATGGCGATATATCTGGAATTGATGAAGGAACAAGTCAGTACATTAGAGGTTTATGGTTAATGCAAGAATTAACCACCGACTTAGCAGTAATTGCTTGGAATGATGATACAATTAAAGATTTTCACGCTCAAAGCTGGTCATCATTAGACACCTTTATTGCGGCAACCTTTTCTCGTTTCTCTTTTCAAATTGTGAACTGTAATGAGTTTTTACGTCAAACTACAGACGAGAAATTAGCCAGTAGAGGATTGATGCCGCTACTATTGCTGAGATTAAAACCTTTAGAGCAGAAGCACGTTTCCTAAGAGCCTTAACGTATTGGCATTTGGTGGATACTTTTGGAGGAGGGTCGATTGTGACTGAAAATTCACCTACTTCTTTTTATCTTCCAGAATATGCTAACAGAGCTGAGATCTATAAATTCATAGATGAAGAACTTACTGCTTTAACGGTAGAGTTGAAGGATCCTAAAACAAACGAATTGAATCGTGTAGACAAAGCAGCTGCTTGGATGTTGCATGCTAAATTATACATGAATGCAAAAGTGTACGTGGGTACTGAAAGATATGCAGAGGCTTTACCATTAATCAATAAAGTAATTGCTTCTGGGTACACTATTCATAACAATTATAAAGATTTGTTCTTGGCGGATAATGATAAAAATGGCGCACAAAATGAATTTATTTTTGCTATAGCTCATGATGGTTTAAATACAAAAACCTTTGGTGGTACTACTTTCTTAGCACATGCCTCTGTTGGTGGTTCTATGAAGCCTGAGAAGTATGGTATTAATAGTGGTTGGGCTGGTATTAGAACTACTTCAGCTTTTGTTAACAAATTTAACGGATCAACTGGTGATGTAAGAGGAGATTTCTACACCGACGGACAAAACAAAGAGATCAAAGATCTTGGTGCTTTTACTGATGGGTATGCCATTCAAAAGTTTAGTAATTTAACCAAAGCAGGAGTGCAAGGATCAGACAAGTCTGGTGACTTTGTAGATATTGATTTTCCAGTTTTCCGTTTGGCAGATGCTTATTTAATGTATGCTGAATGTAACCTAAGAGGTGCTGGTGGAAGTAATTCAACTGCTTTAAACTATGTAAATGCATTGAGAACACGTGCAAAAGCTCCTACTGTTTCACTTGGAGAACTTAATTTGGACTTCATTCTTGATGAAAGAGCTAAAGAGTTGCACTGGGAATGTCACCGTAGAACGGATTTGATTCGTTTTAATAAATTTACTGGTGGATCTTATTTATGGCCTTGGAAAGGTGGAATTGCTACCGGTACAGCTACTCCTTCTAACAGAAACATATTCCCAATTCCAGCTGGTTCTTTAGCCGCTAATCCCAAACTTCAACAAAATCCTGGATATTAATTAACTAATTAAAAAGAATACAATGAAAAATTTATCAAAAATATTTTTGTCTTTATTTACACTAGCTATTGCTTCTTGTAGTGTAGAGGACGTTCAAGATCGTCCAATTATTGAGGCTACTGATGCTCCAGTATTAACTGCTCCATCAACAGGAGCTATTTATGAAATAACACCAGCCAATTCGGGTCAACTTTTTGATCGTTTTACTTGGACTGCTGCTAACTTTGGAGGAGACGTTTTAGTTAAGTATGAGGTTGAACTTGCTAGTCTTGATGACAAAGCGTTTGCAAAACCGCAATTGGTTCAATCATCCAATAGCAATAATGTTGCCGTTACTGGAGAAAATTTGAACAAAGCAGCGATTGCTTTAGGAGTTACTCCATTTGTGTCAACATCAGTTTTGGCTCGTGTTAAAGCAGTAGTAGGAACACAATCTATCGGCTCTGAGCCAATTGAAATCGCAATTACTGCATTTAAAACAGCGCCACTTATCGCAGCTGTTGGAGATCACCAAGGTTGGGCAGATAAAGCGGGTGTGACTTTTCCATTCCAAATGAAACCTTCTGCAAAAGGGAATGCTGATTTTGAAGGCTACATTTATTTAAATGGAGGATTCAAATTACTTGAAGCAGATGATAATTTAGTATTCGATTTTAATAAAAATGTTGCTTACGGTAAATCAGCAGATGACGGAAAATTAGATGCTAAAGGAGGAAATTTAAGCGCTGCTGCAGGTTACTATTTAATTAAAGCAGATACTCAAAAATTAACGTATTCTACCACACTTACTAAATGGGGAGTTATTGGTGATGCAACTCCAGGAGAATGGGGTGCAGATACTGAGTTAACTTATGATCCTGTAAAATATGTTTGGACAGGCACTATAGTGTTGAAAGGAACGGGTAAATTAAAGTTTAGAGCCAATGGTGGTTGGGATATTAATTTTGGTTCTGATAAAGCTGATGGTATCGCAAACGCTGGTGGAGCGGATATTCCAACTCCAGGAGCTGGTACTTACAAAATTACTTTAGATTTAAGCCACTCAAGAGCTTATACTTATAAGTTAGAAAAACAATAGTTTTTGTAAATTCAATAAAAGGGCTGTCCAAAATGGGGAGGCCACTGAAAAACCTCGTCGAATTTGATAGGCATTGTTTTTAGACAATAAAAAAACGCTTATAATTGGAATTTTACCTTCCTTTTATAAGCGTTTTCTCTTTTTGATTAATTTTATTTGAGATTTTATTGTGGCTACATTTCGATTTATCTAAGTTCATTTTAGATGAATCTGGAAGTAGACTTGATTTGCTACATTAATTTCAGTATTCTTTTTAAATTGACTGTAAAAATAGCCATTGCACCCTGCATTTGCATATTGTCTATACCGTACGATAGTGCTCTGTCATAACCATGTACATTCTTTAACTCACTATTTTTAGCCTCTATCTTGTATCGATGTTTTGCTTTTTCCTTGTAATATTCTGTTTCTTGAAAATCTATTTGGTCTTGATGTAATTTTGATTTTATAGATACCGAATACGTTTTTGTTTTGGCTCCATCTTTATAGCAACCTTCTTTTAAAGGACAAGACTTGCATTTTTTGATATCAAAATAATAAGTATCTACTTGATTTGCCCCGACATCTTTGGTTCCCCCTCGTGCTTTTCGTATTGCCATACGTCCTGCTGGGCAAACAAACCTATCAGCATCTTTATTGTAGTCAAATTTATCTTCATCTTTTCTAAATCCTTGTGCTATCGATGGATTTAGTTTTGCTACTATTTTAATGTTTTGTTCACTTGTTATTTTTAGGTTTTCTTTTCCAGAATAAGCAGCATCGCCAATAATGGTGTCAACATCAATTCCGTTTTCTTGACTAATTTCTAAAAGTTTAGGCAATTCCGGTCCATCGCCTTTTTCTCCTGATGTAACTACGGCCGCTGTAATGATGCGTTCTTGGGTCATTGCCAAATGGGTCTTGTATCCAAAAAAGGAGCTCTCGGCAGATTTATGGCCTATTTTTGCATCGGTATCTTTTGATAGCGTTAAATTTTCTTGAGTATCTTCTAGGGTTTCTTTTAGCAGATTTAATTTTTCTTTCACAGCGGGTATTGAACTTATCGATGGCTCATTTTCGATACGTTTTCCTAAGTCTTTGCAATAAGCTAGTTCCTTTTCTAAATCATTATCGGTATTTTTTTCAGGCATACGTTCTTTGAATTGGTCGTCAAAGATGTATACTGTTTTTCGAAGAAGTTTTGAACGTTCTCTCAATACATCGATAGCTGAAAATGGATTGGATCTTGATAAAGTATGTGTGGCATCAACGATAATAGACCTCGAACGGATGATACCTTTTTCAATAGCGATGGCTACCGTTTTGTTTATCAATAGATTTAATAAATCGGTGTCTTTTAAACGCAGTCTTCTGAATTTTGTCAACGAACTAGAATTGATAACATCGTCTTCTGGATTCATGTCCAAAAAATATTTAAAGGACATATCGTAACGCGAACGCTCTACTACATCAACATCAGAAACGGTATAAATTGTTTTAAGAAGCAGATACTTGAACATACGAACAGGACTTTCTGCCATACGCCCATTATCGGCGCAGTATTTATTCAATAACTCGTCGTAAATAAAGGAAAAATCAATCAAATCATTGATCTTTCTTAAAATATTTTCCTTTGGAACGATTAAATCATACAATGTAGAATGCTCGCTGAATCGTATTGTTTGTTGCTGTACTAACACTTAAAAAATATTAAAATTACAGCTAAATATAATAAAAAAGGAGCAGGAAAGCTAAGCTTTCTACTCCTTTAATTATCGCTTTTATTCCTTAAAGTACTTTTTCAGTGGCCTCAAAATGGGCAGCCTTTTTTTTGGCCTAATACGAAGTCTATTGCTGAATCTGAGAATTACAGTTCTAGTATCAATTAAGTCTCTTGAAGGCGGCTGAAAATGCTTTGGAGCAGCATACTCTGTAGGCCTCCTTTTTTGTTAGTAAATGGCGTTTATTTGAGGTGAATGCTAGTGGGGTGTCTATGCTGTTACGTATTGATTTTAAAATAGTTGAGATGGGTGTCTGTTTTATTTGCTATTTGTATATAAACTCATTTTTTTCATTCTTCATTAAAAAAGGAATTCGTTATTAATGCTTGTTTTTTTTGATTTCTGGTAATTTTCAGACATGAATAATAAATAAAATATAAAGTTTTCAACACTATTACGTTTTCGTAAGGCTGTCTGATTTATGTCATGTCGATCGTATTAATATTCTGTTAATTTTGAAGTTCGAAGTAAAGAAAAGTTTAACAAAAAAAACCAAACCAATAATTAATTTAAACAAAAAGTATGAAAACAATTTATAAAAAGTTGTTATTTTTATTGTTACTCCTGCCTTTCAGCATGCTGGCTCAGAATGCTGTTACGGGAACCGTTCTTGAAAAAAGTACCGGTCAACCGATCCCAGGAGCCAATGTAAATGTACAAGGAGCGACAAATGGTGTTTCTACCGATTTTGATGGTAAATACAAACTAACCAATGTCAAAAAAGGGGATAAGATTGTGTTTTCTTTTATAGGGTTAAGAAACGTTACTGTAACTTATGATGGACAGGCTACCTTGAATGTTTCATTAGATGAAGATGCAAACGAATTGAAAGAAGTTGTAGTTCAAGTTGGGTACGGTTCTGTAAAGAAGAAAGACGCTACAGGATCTGTTGCTATACTTGGAGCTAAGGATTTCAATAAAGGCGCAATCGTTTCCGTGGATCAATTGTTATCTGGTAAAGCCGCCGGTGTACGTATCACAAACAATGGTGGACAGCCTGATTCTGCACCAAACATCAGGATTCGTGGGGGTGCTTCGTTAAGTGCTTCTAATGATCCGTTAATTATCATTGATGGTGTGCCAATTAGTAATGAAAACCCTGCAGGGGTTAGCAACCCATTATCATTGGTGAACCCAAATGATGTAGAAAGTTTCTCTATTCTTAAAGATGCATCTGCTACAGCTATCTATGGTGTACGTGCTTCGAACGGGGTAATTATCATTACTACTAAGAAAGGTACATCTGGAGCGCCTCAGTTCAATTATTCCTCAAACGTTTCCGTAGGGCAAGTTGGTAAGAAAATTAATGTTATGAATTCAAGTGATTTCTTGCGTTTTATTCAAGAATACCACCCAACAAGAACAAATGACTTAGGGATTGATGATCCAAGTAATACTTTAGTCGATAACCCAACTACTCCAGAAATTGAAGGGCGTATCATTGCCGATACTAATTGGCAAGATCAAGTATACAGAACAGCTATTTCTACAGATCATAACTTCAGTGCTAGAGCTAACTTGTACAACAGAATTCCTTTTAGAGCTTCTGTAGGGTACAATAAAACTCAAGGTCTTGTGAAAAACAATGATTTTGAAAGATACAGTTATTCCTTAAAAATGACTCCTAAATTTTTGGATGATAATTTGAAAGTTGATTTCAATGCTAAGGGAACCATTACTACCAAAAATTCTGTAGATGATGGTGGAGCTATTGGTGGAGCAGTGGCTATGGATCCAACAAAACCTATCTATGATAGCAATAGTATCTTTGGAGGATTTTACCAAAACACTCGTTTGAACAGTGGTAGAAATCAACTAGAAGGCGCAACGAATCCTTTAGCTTTGTTGGAGCAAAGAACTAGACCTGAAAAGGCGATCCGTTTCTTAGGAAATATTGAGTTTGACTACAAGATGCCTTTCTTAAAAGATTTGAGAGCGATTGTAAATTTAGGTTTAGACGCTTCAGAAGCTAGAATTAGAGAAGTGTATAGTGACAACGCTATTGCAACCTACAGATTTAACCAAGGTAAAGATCCATTAACCAATTACGTGTTCAATCCTGGAGAAAATTACTTGGAGAATCAGACTTCAACGAACCAAACTATGGATGCTTATTTAGCATACAACAAAAGCTTAACTGGTTTTGTGACTAAATTAGATATTCAAGGGGGGTATACTTACCAAAATTTCAAAATAGATGGTAATAAAGATATTTATCAATACAATATTGATTCAGGATTAAGAGAAATTCGTTTTGATGTTAACAATCCAAGTAATAGATATTACAATCCTTTAAACTTACAAGCATATTTTGCTAGAGCTAACTTTGATATTTTAGACAAATATTTGTTTACAGCTACTTTTAGAGCTGATGGATCTTCATTGTTCCAAAAAGATCAAAGATGGGGCTATTTCCCAGCAGTAGGTGCGGCTTGGAAAATTAAAGAGGAAACTTTTATCAAAGATTCTGAGTTTTTCCAAAATCTTAAATTGCGTTTGGGATGGGGTAAAACAGGACAACAAAATATTACAGGTTCCGTTGGGTATTATCCATCAAGGCCATTATTTGATATTGGGGATCCTAATAGTCAGTATTTACCTGGTTCACCAACCTATTCTGCAAGAGCATTCAATCCAAATGTTACATGGGAAAAAACAGACAATTACAACATAGGATTGGATTTCGAATTGTTTAAAAGTGGTTTGCTTTCAGGAGCTGTTGATTTTTATAAAAGAAACACCAATGACTTGTTAGCAGTAGTTCCGGTTCCTTCAGGACAAGGATTAACTAGTACTTTTATTGATAACGTAGGATCTATAGAAAGTAAAGGTTTTGAAGCTAATGTTGATGTGAAAGCGGTTCAAACAGAAGATTTTTCATTCACAATTGGAGGTAATATTGCCTATAACTACAGTGAAGTAACTAGTCTAAAAGGAATTACTCAAGTTCAAGCATCTGAAAGTGGATTGCCAACAGGGACTGGATTGTTTTTAGCGAATCATGCTGTAGGACAACAACCTTATTCTGCTTGGGTGTTCCAACAAATCTACGATGAAAGTGGAAAACCAATTCCTGGTGCTTTCAGAGATTTAAATGGAGATAACAAAATTGACAATGACGATAGATACTACAAAGCGTTAAGACCAAATTGGACGTATGGTTTTACTACTAATTTCAACTATAAAAACTGGGATTTAGTAGCTAACTTCAGAGGGCAAATAGGTGGGCAAGTGTACAACTCTAGATTGGTAACCACTGGTTTTACAGATAGAGCTACGCAAGGAACTTCAAGTGCGTTGAATAATGTACTTAATTTTTATGATGGATCAGCAGACCCTTTATACCAAAACTTTAATGGTAATGATACTTTTTCTGATTACTTGCTAGAAGATGCTACGTTTTTACGTTTAGACAACGTAACGTTAGGTTACAAGTTCAATAAATTTGTTCGTAGTTCATCATTAAGAGTATATGGATCTGTAAACAACGTGTTTGTATTGACTAAATACTCTGGACAAGATCCTGAGAACTTTAATGCAATTGATAATAACTTTTATCCAAGACCAAGAACGTATACGTTTGGTGTAAGTCTTGATTTTTAATTCCTTTTAAGAGATATGAAAAATTTAAAATTATGTTTAGTAGGATTAGGTTTAATGCTACTATCCCTTAATAGTTGTTCTGATGATCTTGATACTAAGCCGAAAGTAGAACTAGACCTAGAGCAATTGTTGCAAAGGGACCCTAATGCAATCAAAGGATTGGTGTCCAAAATTTACGGCGCTTTTGCATTATCTAGTTCTAAAGGAGCTGGAGAATCTGATTTAGGAGCAGGAGATAATGCAGGTGAATCACCATTTTTGAGAGGGATTGTTAACCTTCAGGAATTTACTGCCGATGGTATGAAAAACCGATGGGGAGATAATGGTTTAGATCAATTGACTACAACCTCAAACTGGGACGAGAATAATAAGTTCTTTAGATATTTATACAACCGTATTTATTTTGTAGTACCTCAATCTAATAATCTTTTAAGTGTACTAAACAATGTTACCGTACCAGATCAAGAATTGTACAGAAGCGAATTGCGTTTTTTACGTGCATTAGCTTACTATTATATGATAGATTGTTTTGGTAAAGGTGTAATTGCTACCGAAAATGATTTAGGTAGTGGAGTGCCTATCAAAGAGTCGACAAGGATAGAGATGTTTAACTATGTTGAAAAAGAGTTGTTAGAAATCGAGTCTATAATTCCTGTTAAAAACGAATATGGTAGAGCGAATAAATCAGCAGTAAGAATGCTTTTGGCTAAATTGTATTTGAATGCTCAGGTGTATACAGGAACTTCTAGATATAATGAAGCATTATCTTACTGTAATAAAATTATCACCGAAGGTGGATTTACATTGGCGCCTAATTATGTGAGCTTATTCTCTGGGGATAATGACAAAACTGCAGCAAAAAATGAAATTATCTATGCATTAATTGCAGATCCAATTGTAAGCCAAAGTTATGGTAATACTACTTATATCGTAAATGGTAATTTGAGTAATGTTACAATGCCGCTTACCACTTTTGGTGCGACTGATGGATGGCAAGGTCACCGTGCCACAGAAGCATGGTATGGTTTGTTTGGTAATTCAGCAACTGATCTTGCTAATGCCTCTGATGATAGAGCTAAATTATTTTGGACTACAGGTCATAATTTTGAAATGACTGATTATAGAGAATGGGCAGACGGTTATCCAAGTGTAAAATTTAGAAACACCAATTTCCAAGGGTCTACTGTCCCAACGTCATTCTCAAATACAGATTTCCCTCTTTACAGATTGGCTGATGTTTATTTAATGTACGCAGAATGTGTATTACGTGGAGCAACAGGTGGAAGCGCTACTCAAGCTTTAGAGTATGTAAACAAAGTTAGAACTCGTTCCAATGCTTCAACTATTACAGCTTCTAGTTTAACATTGAACTTCATTATTGATGAAAGAGCACGTGAATTAAATTTAGAAGGGCACAGAAGAACAGATTTGATTCGTTTTGGAAGATTTACAGGAGGAACGTATTTATGGCCTTGGAAAGGTGGATCTAAAGATGGAATTTCTATTCCAGATACATACAAATTGTTTCCAATTCCTTTAACGGCTCTTCAATCTAACCCTAATTTAACACAAAACCCAGGCTATTAATTTTTTAAAACCAAAAACAAAATGAAGAACATTTTTAAAACCACCATTTTTGCCTTCTTGCTTGCGGCATTAGGCTCTTGTGAAAATGATATTGAAGCGGTTGCAACCAAGCAATCAGGAGCTAAGCTTTTAACGCCAGCATCAGGAACTGAATTAGTGTTATTAGAAACCAATCAAGATAATATTGCTACTACGTTAGTATGGGATTACAGTGATTTTGGTATTGAAACTGCTGTTTCATATACTGTTGAAATTGCAAAAGCAGGAACGGACTTTAAAGAACCTATAGCAGCAGGTACTACAGCAGATCGTTTTTTATCTTGGACAGTTAAAGAATTGAATGATGTGTTGACTAAGGGAGGGTTTGCTCCAGCTGTTCAGTCGTCAATTGATGTTAGAATTATGGGACAGTTAGGAACATCTACTAACGCTATCAAACAATATTCTAATGTGATCACTTTAAAAGTTAAGCCTTACACAGGTCTTTTAGCTTATGACAAAACCGATTGGTTTTTAGTTGGAGATGCTACTGCTGCAGGTTGGAACAACAATAATGGTAATCAACCATTATTTAGAAATGGTACAAAGGCAAATCAATATAGCTTCACAGGTTATTTTAAAGCAGGTGCATTTAAATTAGTTTCTACTTTAGGACAATGGGCTCCAATGTATGGTGGTTCAGATGGTAATCTTGTAGCTAGACCGACAGAATCAGATGCTGATCCAGCATCTATTTCAGTTACAACCGCAGGATATTATACTTTTACAATCGATACAACAACTTTAAAGTATACCTTAACTCCTTATGATGCTAGTACAGCTAAGGTTTTTACTACTATTGGTATGATTGGTACTGCAACAGCAGGTGGATGGGATGCTGATCAAGATATGGTTAAGTCTACATTTGATCCTCATGTTTGGACCGTAAAAATTGATTTAACTAAAGGTGAAACTAAATTCAGAGCTGAAAATAAGTGGGATGATAGCTGGGGTAATGAAACAGCATTCTCTGCTATCGGTTCAAATGGAAAGAATATTCCAGTAGCTGGAAAATCAAAATTCATTGTGTATTTCAGTGACATTGACGGAAGTTATTCTATGATTCCAAATCAAAAATAATTTTAGTTCATTTATTAAAAAGGGTTGTCTCTAAGGCAGCCCTTTTTTCTTTAATCCAAACTTTAAATAATAATGAGAAAAAAATTACTTATACTAATGCTTTTGGTATGTTGGAGTGTTTTTTCACAGCAGCAAACAGCCACTCACACCATTAGTCCCGCCACTTTTGAAGAAACCACTTCGATTACTATTACTGTTGATGGGGCTAGTATCAACGAAGCGACTTGGGGAGTTACGGGAAATGCGCTATATATGTGGGCTTGGTCCTATGATAGCAATGATACTAATGAAAGGGATTGCCCAACCAATGGTACATGGACGAATTCTAACGAAGCCAATCGTTTTACTTACAATGCTGTATCGAATACTTATACGCTAACTTTTGTTCCTAATGTTTTTTTTAACCGTAATGGGCTTGGAAGAATAGGTTTTTTAATCAAGGCTAAAGACGGAACAGGTGACAAAAAATCGCAAAACATACTTGCTGAAGTAGGAACGTTTCAAGTTACTTTGAATACTCCGGCTCAAAACAGCACCACGATTTTATCTTCAGGAGGTAGCTTAAATATTACGGCAACCAATACCAATGGCAATGCTTCCTATACTTTAAAATCCAATGGCACTGTTCTTAATACAGCTGCTGCTACAGCAAGCTATTCCTTTAATCATGCCAATATTACTGGAAATCAAAACTATGAATTAGAAGTATTGCAAAGCACAACGACTATAGTAAAGAAGTTTTCTGTTGTCGTGAATCCATCCGTGGTTTCAGAAACGATCCCTGCTGGTTTAGTGGATGGTATCAACTATAATGCAAATGATGCTACTAAAGCTACTTTGGTGTTAGATGCACCTTTAAAAGATTTTGTATACGTAGCTGGTAGTTTCAACAACTGGCAACCTACAAATGCGTATGCTATGAAGAAGGATGCTACTGCTGGTTCTACCAAATTTTGGTTGGAATTGACGGGTCTTACTGCAGGGACCAATTATACTTATCAATATTGGGTAGGAAAAGAAGCTTCTTTAGCCAATTCACCAAAATTGGTCAAAACGGCCGATCCATATTCTACTTTGGTGCTTTCTCCTTTTGATGATGGTGGTATTCCATCGGCTTCTTTTCCAAATATTCCGGCATATCCAACAGGTCAAGAGCGTGAAGTGACTTGGTTCAAAACAGGTCAAGCTCCGTTTGCTTGGAGCCAAGCTACTACTAATTTTGAAAAACCAACCAAGGAAAAATTGGTAGTGTACGAAGTACTAGTTCGTGATTTTGATTCCAGAAGAAATTATCAGGATTTAATTGATAAAATAGATTATTTCAAAAATCTGAAAGTAAATGCCATTCAATTGATGCCTGTAATGGAATTTGAAGGTAATGAAAGTTGGGGGTACAACACTTCGTTTCATATGGCGTTGGATAAGTATTATGGTACTCCAGAAAAATTGAAAGAATTTATCGATTTGTGTCACCAAAATGGTATCGCTGTAATTTTAGATATTGCATTGAATCACGCTTTTGGTCGCAACCCAATGGTGCGTATGTGGATGAATGATCCTGAAAACGATGGATGGGGAACTCCAACAGTTGAAAACCCATATTTTAATACGGTAGCAAAACACAGTTACAGTGTAGGTGAAGATTTTAATCATCAGCTACCACGTACACAGAACTATGTAAAACGAGTAGTAGAACATTGGATCAAAGAATTTAAAATCGACGGTTTCCGTTGGGATTTAACCAAAGGATTTACTCAAAATGCGCAGGGATCAGATGCACAAACCGATGCGTATCAACAAGACCGTGTAGATGTTTTAAAAAAATATGCTGATTTTTCTTGGGCTACTGATCCTTCTCATTACGTGATTTTCGAGCACTTAGGGACAGATACTGAAGAAAAGGAATGGGCAAACTACAAGGATGGGATTATGCTTTGGGGTAAAATGACAGAACAGTACAACGAACTTTCTATGGGATGGCCTAATAAAAACATCTCAAGAATGAGCAGCGCAAGTCGTGGTTTTACCAAACAACGATTAATGGGCTATGCCGAAAGTCATGATGAAGAACGCTTGATGTACAAAAATTTACAGTTTGGTAATAGTACGAATGCTGCTCATAACGTAAAAACATTGAATGTTGCTTTATCTAGAATGTCTGCTATTGGCGCGGTATCTCTTTTGGTGCCTGGGCCAAAAATGATTTGGCATTTTGGTGAATTAGGTTGGGAATCTTCCATTTTTACTTGTAATAATGGAACAGTAAATGATCAATCGGCTACTATTGTTGGAGATTGTAAATTAGATACCAAACCACAACCACAATGGACAGGGAATTGGTTAGGGAATTCCGAGAGAAGTAAGATCTATAATGACTGGGCGAAAATGATTAGTTTAAAAATTAATGAGCCTGTTTTTTTAGGAGATGTGACTATTTCTAGTACTAATAGTGTAACGCCAAATATCAAAATTACCAATACAACATTAGCAAGTACAGCGCTTAAAGATGTCTTGATTGTGGCTAATTTTGGAGTAGTAGCAACTAGTGTTGCAACTGGTTTTCAATATACTGGTACTTGGTATGATTTGATGAATAATTCAGAGCTCAATGTGACCAATGTTAATCAAACAATTACATTGCAACCAGGAGAGTTTAAAATTCTAGGCAACAAAACCGCTACTTTAGCAATTGAAGATTATGAAAAAGAAGCTTCAATTAGATTGTATCCAAATCCAGCTTCCAACTATTTTACCTTAAGTACAGCTACTACTAAAGTTGAAATTTTCACGATTTCGGGCCAAAAAGTGAAGCAGTTTGAAGGTGCCGAAGCTGTGGATCAACAATTCTCAATTAGTGATTTGAACAAAGGGATGTATTTGGTTAAAGCACAAAATGCTGAAAAACAAACGCAGGTTTTAAAATTGATTAAAAACTAGTTGTAATCCCTACAAAATCAAAATAAATAAAAACGGCTGTCTCATGTGAGGCAGCCGTTTTTTGCTTTTTAGGTATACACTATTTTTGTTGATGGTTACACTTTTTCATTCTTTATTTCTTCCACAATTTCTGGATTCAGTAAGGTGGAAGTATCCCCGAAATTAGAAAAATCCCCTTCGGCAATTTTGCGTAATATTCTTCGCATGATTTTTCCAGAACGTGTTTTCGGCAAACCGTTTACAAATTGAATTTTATCGAGTTTCGCAATCGGACCAATGTGATCCGAAATGTATTGATTGATTTCTTTACTCAAGTTGTCGCGATCACGGTATTCGCCAACTTCTTTTAATATCACAAAACCGTATAATGCATTTCCTTTTATGTCGTGTGGGAATCCTACAATAGCTGATTCGGCCACCGCTGGATGCTCATTGATCGCGTCTTCAATTGGTGCTGTACCCAAATTGTGCCCCGAAACAATAATGACATCATCTACACGACCTGTGATTCTATAGTAGCCTACTTCATCTCTAAGTGCGCCATCACCCGTAAAATATTTCCCTGGGAAAGCACTGAAATAGGTTTCTTTATATCGCTTATGATCGCCCCAAATGGTTCTAGCAATACTCGGCCATGGGTATTTGATACATAAACTTCCAGTAACTTGATTGTCCTCAATCTCATTTCTTTTTTCATCCATCAAAACGGCTTGAATTCCAGGAAGAGGTAGTGTCGCATAGGTGGGTTTAGTTGGTGTTACAAAAGCTATGGGCGAAATCAAAATCCCACCGGTTTCGGTTTGCCACCATGTGTCTACCACCGGGCATCTTTTGCCTCCTACGTGGTCGTTGTACCAGTGCCAAGCTTCTTCGTTAATAGGTTCTCCTACAGAACCAATCACTTTTAACGACGCTAAAGGGTATTTTTGTACATACTCAAGATTTTCTTTGGCTAGCGCTCTAATTGCAGTAGGGGCGGTATAAAAATGAGTGACCTTGTGTTTTTCGATGATTTCCCAAAAGCGACTAAAATTAGGATACGAGGGTACGCCTTCAAAGATTACGGTAGTTGCACCGTTCAATAATGGACCATACAAGATGTAGGAATGTCCTGTGATCCAACCAATATCGGCAGTACACCAAAAAACATCATTGTCTTGGTAATTGAATACGTTTTTGAATGTGTAAGCGGTATACACCATGTAGCCAGCTGTAGTGTGTACCATTCCTTTGGGTTTTCCTGTGGAGCCAGAGGTGTACAATATAAATAGTGGGTCTTCCGCATCCATGATTTCGGCCACGTTCGAATCCGAGGCTTTGTCCAATAAAGGTTGTAACCATAAATCTCTACCAGTTTGCATGTTCACCTCACTATGAATGCGTTTGGCCACGAGTACTTTGGCCACCGATGGACATTTTTTTAAGGCTTCATCAATAATTCCTTTTAGATCAATGGTTTTATTACCACGATAACCACCGTCAGAAGTAATGACCATTTTGCATTCGCTATCGTTAATTCGGGCAGCTACCGCCGTGTCTGAGAATCCTGCGAAAACTACAGAATGTATAGCACCAATACGAGCGCAAGCCAAAACCGAAACGGCCAATTCTGGGATCATAGGTAGATAGATACACACTCGGTCTCCTTTTTGTATGCCTTGATCAAGCAATACGTTGGCCATTTTATTGACGCGTTCCGAAAGTTCGTTGTAGCTAATGTGAAGGGCATCTTCATTGGGATCATTGGGTTCAAAAATGATGGCGGTTTGTTTTCCGTTTCTGGCCAAATGGCGATCAATACAGTTTTTGGTGATATTCACTTTGGCATTGACAAACCATTTGATATCGGCTTCTGCCATATTAAAATCAATCACTTTGTCCCACTCTTGGTACCAAACAAAATTTTCTGAGGCTATTTTGTCCCAGAATTTTTTAGGTTCACGGATCGATTTTTTATAATGTTTAAAGTATTCTTCTAAGGTGTTGATTTTGTAATAGCTCATCTTTTGTTTTTTTAGTTAGTTATAATAATGCTTGTACTTGTTCTACTATTTTTTTTATCGAAAAAGGTTTTAAGAGGTATAAATCAGCGCCCAATGCAAGTCCTTTTTCAATGTCTTTTTCTTTGTTTTTGGCCGATAAAAAGATCACTTTGCAATGTTGGAGTTTATCGTTTTTTTTGATTTGTCGTAAAGTTTCATAACCGTCTACCAAAGGCATCATCACATCTAAGATGATCACATCGGGTAATTGGTTTTGTACTATATCTAGGGCTTCTTGGCCGTCTCTGGCAACAAAAACCTCAAAATTATGTTTCTTAAAGGTGTATTCTAACGACATTAGAATGTTGGGTTCGTCATCCACTAAGAGTATCTTTTTCATGATGTTGCAGCTTCAGTTGTGTTATACTTGGGTAATGAAAAATAGAAGTTTACGCCTTGTTCACTCGAATTTTCTACCCATATTTTTCCTTTATGATGTTCAATGATTTGTTTACAAATGGCCAATCCCAGTCCGCTTCCTATTGGTTTTCGAACGTTTTGATTTTTGGATTGGTAAAATTTATCAAAGATAGATTCGTATTCTTCCTCATTGATTTTGTTTCCGTTGTTATGGATACATACCAATACTAAGGTTGGGTTTTCGGTTATAGTGATGGTTATTTTTCCGTTGGGATTAGGACAGAATTTCATCGCGTTCGACAGTAGATTGTGAACCACTTGCACCATGCGCTCTTCATCATAAAAAGCACGGATTTCCTTTTTTTGTGGATCAAATACTACTTGAATATTTTTGCTTTGTACTACATGTTGTAATGGATGTAATGTTTTAATTATGGTTTGTATGAGATCATTTTTGGACAAATAAATTTTTTGTTTACCGGTTTCAAATTTTTCTAAATCCAAGATTTTATCAATGAGACGGTTCAAACGATCGGATTCTGAAATAATGTTTTGTAGAAAGCGTTGACGTAATTCTTTGGGAATTTCTTCGTCATCAATGAGTATTTCACTTGCGGCTCGTATGGCGGTAATTGGAGTTCGTAATTCATGAGTAACGGTGTCCAAAAATTCATTTTTTTGTGCATCTTTTTTCAAAAGTTCCAAGTTGGCCTCCTGTAATTGCTGTGATATTTTTTGGAGAGCATGGGTTGTTTCAGTCAGTTTTTTGTTGACAATAATGTTTTCTTGTGATTCCTCAAGGATACGCAACACTTCAGGTAAAGCTATTTTTTCTTCTTTAACCACACTAGCAATTAAAATCTTGGATGACGCCGTTCCGATATGGCCCGTTAAAAGATTTTCGGCAAATTTGATGAATCTCGCATCGGCCGTAGTGATGTTTTGATCAATGTTGTACTTGATGTGAAAAAGCGATAAGGCTCTTTTGGTTCTTTCAATCCCCAAAAAACGTTCTAATATTTTTTGAATATCCGCTACATAAGCAATCCCTTTCCAAACAAAAGCATTTTCAAGATGACCACTGTATTTATTGATATCTACAAACATTTCGGCATAGTTTCTTTCTCTGTAATTTCCTTTAAAACTAACGGATACCGCTAAATATGAAAGGGTATTGAATAATAAACTCCAAAATACTGCTTGCGGAATCGGATCCAAATAATCCAAGCCAAATAGTTGAAAAGGTTTTAATAGCGTTAGATTCCAAGGGCCGTTTTGTACGAATGAACTATTTGTTTCTTGTAAGCCCAATGCAAAAGGTATGATTAAGGTATAGGCACAAGTGAGAAATCCAATAAGTATTCCTGTAATCGCGCCTTTACTTGAACCTCTTCTCCAAAACAGAGCACCAAAAAAGGCAGGAGCCAATTGAGCAATGACCACAAACGATACTAAGCCAATGGAATAGAGTGAGTAATCTAAAATAAAAACTTTGTAAATGATATAAGCCAAAACAATCAAGGTGAAAATACCTATTTTTCGGCTGTTGACGATGCGACGGCTGTTCTCTTTTTGTTGATTTTCTAACGAACCAATAAAGCCGTAGGGAATCAATAAATTGTTACTGACCATAGTAGCCAAGGCGATAGACGAAACAATAATCATGGAAATCGCTGCCGAAAATCCACCCAAAAACACTAATAACGTCAATGTGTCGTTTTGGAACAATTGCGGAATTAATAAGGAATAGGTATCGGAATTTAAATTTTGTCCTCGAAATAAAATACTACCTCCCCACGCAATTGGAAATACAAAGATATTAAACAGCAAGAGGTATAACGGAAATAACCAGGTAGCGGTTTTGATATGTTTGCTATGATTGTTTTCTACAACGCTCGTGTGAAATTGTCTGGGCAGCAAAAACATGGCAAACATAGAAACAAGACAAAGAAAAAACCAATTGAGGGCATTTTCAATAGATCCGATGGTGTTTTTTTGGTTAAAATCTGGAAGAGAAAGAGCTTTGTTGTAAATGTCATCAAAACCATTAAACACAAAATAAGTTACATAAATACCTAATAGTAGAAAGAAAACCAACTTTAAAATCGATTCTATCGCTACTGCCAGAACGATACCACGTCTTTTCTCAGAAGCATCTACATAACGGGTGCCGTAGTAAGAAGTAAATAACCCTAAAGCCAAACAAACATAGGTAGTCGTGTCAAAAAAAATATTTTCAGTGGATTGGGTTCGAGTAATAACATGAAAAGTGTCGGATATCGATTTGAGTTGCAAAGCAATGTAGGGAATGATGCCGACCACACACACTAGAGTAACCATCGCTCCCAAAAACCTACTGTTGCCATATCGAAGCGAAATGAAATCGGCAATGCTTGAAATTTTGTTGACTTTCGTTATTTGAATAATTTTTTTCAAAATCAACATCCATGCAGGAATAATGATGATGGGGCCAATGTAAATAGGAAGATAGCTCAACCCAGATTTGGCGGCTACCCCAATACTACCATAGTAGGTCCATGCCGTGCAATATACCGCAAGTGACAAGGAATATACATACGGATTGTTGGTCCATTTGTAGTGTTGTTTTTTTTCGGCCCAGTGGGCAATAAAAAACAGAATGGAAACATACACCGTCAGAACCAGTAAAATGCCAAGGCTATTCATCGTATTTTTTTATTAACATAAAGCTCATGACAATCGAAAAAAACCAAACCATGAAAATATAGACGTAAATAATTGGTAAACCTGCAATTGAATCGGTGCTATCAAACAATAATAGCAATGGAAAATTTAGCGCCAAAAACAGTACTAGGCTAAAAATTAGAAATTTCTGCTCGTGTCTTTTTTTCATAATTGCTTTTTCCTTTTAACAAAGTAAGAAGTTTAAAGTTAAATCGCAACCTCTTTTTTAAAGAGATCGCGATTCTTTTTTATCGTTTGGAATGGTCATATTCACCCATGAGCGAATAATAGCCAAATATTCCCATGCCCAAGACTACTAAGGGTGTGAGGACAAACAGTATGATGATGCCAAACACCAAATCATCTTGTTTTCCTGAAGCAATTTTGGGTAAGCCAAACTCAAAAATACAAAAATAGGCGGCTGCTACAGCCAAGGCAATCCATACCATACCTAGAACTCTTTTTATCTGATCCATAATGTTAATTTTAAACGTGTTTATTGGTTTTTGAATTGTCAAGATAAATCATTCCGATCACAAAACAGACCGAAGCAATAATGATGGGATACCACAATCCTTCAAGATAGTAATTCACATCGCCTGCTTCTTTGGCATTGGTCACCAAATAAGTTGAGATGGCAGGTAGTAGTCCTCCAAATATTCCATTCCCCACGTGATAAGGCAATGACATGGAAGTATAACGAATTTTTACAGGAAACATTTCCACTAAAAAAGCGGCAATTGGACCGTACACCATAGTTACAAATAGCACTTGGACAAAAATGTAAAAAACCAACATCCACATATCGGTGTTGTTTATGGTAAGGGTTGTTTTGATGTCTGCTTTCGGTTTTCCATCTACAATTTTAGCCTGACCATTTTCTAGAGGGATGGTTTTGATTTCGACCCATTTTGTGCCATCTTCAAAAACTTTTGTGGTGGTATATATGGAATCTAGGGCTTGTTTGTTGGTTTTGGTTTCGGCTACTATCGTGGTTTGGTCTACCAGTTCCGTTTTGTTTTTGATGTTGGTGGTTTCAAACATGGCTTGGTAAATCGGGCGATATAAAAGAATTGCGATTAACATGCCGCCCATCATGATGTATTTTCTACCCAATTTGTCACTGAGCCATCCAAAAAATATGAAGAAAGGTGTGCCTAATATCAAGGCAATTCCAAGTAATTGATCAACTTGCGAGGAGTCGATGGTCATTACGGTTTTTAAGAAACTCATGGCATAAAATTGCCCAGTATACCAAACGACACCTTGTCCCATCGTGGCGCCAAATAGTGCTAACAACACAAACTTCAAATTGTAGCGGTTTCCAAAACTTTCTTTTAACGGATTCGTACTCGTTTTTCCTTCGGATTTGGCTTTGGCGAATACCGGAGATTCGTCCATGTTTTTTCGAATGAGATATGAAATTCCTACCATTACGATGGATACCCAAAACGGTACTCTCCATCCCCAATTATCAAATTCTTCTGGAGTTAACACGTTTCTTGTGGCCAAAATAACCATTAATGAAATGAACAGACCAACGGTAGCTGTGGTTTGAATCCATGACGTCCAATAGCCTCGTTGTCCCACTGGGGCATGCTCGGCTACATAAGTGGCAGCTCCACCATATTCGCCACCTAAGGCTAATCCTTGTAACATTCTTAGAATAAGAACCAATAAAGGCGCCATAAAGCCAATGGTTTCGTAGCTCGGAATGCAACCGATCAAAAAGGTAGCGCCTCCCATCAAAAGTAAGGTGACCATGAAGGTGTATTTGCGTCCGATAATATCGCCTAATCTCCCGAAGAAAAGAGCTCCGAACGGGCGTACTACAAAGCCAACAGCAAAGGTGGCTAGGGTGGCTAAGAAGGCCGCAGTTGGGTTGTCGGCTGGGAAAAATTTGGTAGAAATCACCACAGCCAAACTGCCGAAGATGTAAAAGTCGTACCACTCGATCATGGTACCCATGGAGGAAGCGGAAATTACTTTCCAGATTCCTTTTGTTGATTTGTTGCTCATTGGTTGATTTTTTTTTTGGTTGTTTTTTGGATTTATAAATAGATTTGTAATTGCACTATAAATTCGCCTTTACTGTTTTCTTTTACGCCATCTGCGCTATACACTGGTCGAGTAGAATATTGAGCTGTAATTTTTGAATGTTGCCCATCGAGTAAAAAGTTGGTGCCGATATCAAATTGTGTACTTGATTGTTGTAAGGCATCAAAATCTTTATAGGTGATGGCGCCAAAGGGTTGAATTCGCACATTTGGTTTTTCCACTTTGCTAGGCAATAAAAAACCGGCTTGCGTATACCAAATAGAGCCGCTTCCAATGGTAGGTTGAGCATTACCTGGTCCTGCCATGGCTCTGTTTCCTGTAAATGAAGGGTCGGCAACGCCTACATTCATGATGCCGATATTGCGTAGATAGTTAGGGCCAAAATCATAATTATAATAAACACTATATGCGGTAACGGCCATTTTATGTTCTTTTTTGCCTACTGGCAAGTCCAAGAAGACATCGGTAGAGAAAAGATTCATGTCGTGCTTTTGAAGTTGAGCGTTGACAGAGGATTTCGTGGCGTTGGGTGCTCTATAAAAACCTGCGCCAATGTTGAATACTTTTTTGGTTCCTACGTATGACCCCACTTTAAAAGGTAATAGATTAGATTCTTGGTCTAAGAATTGGTATTCAAAATAACCTGCCGTAGCCCATTTTGCGTTACCGTTGTTGTCTACTGCAACAGCATTGGAGGCATTTGTAACATTGGTTGGCACTACATTGGTCGCAAAGGGTTTGTTGTGGCTTAGTCGGTATTCCAACTTGCCGTATTTTCCTTTCGCGAATAATCCCATTTGTCGGGCAAATTGATCAGAGTTTTCAATTAATGGCCAATTGAATATTGGGGCGTCAATGGTCAAGAAGTTTAGTGTAGAAGCCATGGTTTCTCTTGAAAGTCCCATGTAGTAGTGTAAGCCTCCACCTAGTGACAAACTGAATTTTTTGTCTTTTTGTGGTAAAACCAAGGCGTATTCATTCCAAGCGTCATGAAAAAACAACCCCGGTTTTTTACCTGCTCCGTAACCCCCAGTGCCTGTTGTACCTGATGCACCACCACTGGTGAAGGACTGGTTGTTGATTCCAAAGTGTGTCACAATCATGTAACGCGGTGAGATTTGGGAGTAGGCCAAGAAACGCAATCTACGGTTCCCAATATCAGTGGCGCTTGAGGCTGCTTCATTGCCCACCATGGTTCCAGGATTCATTTGCGAAGAGCGAAACCAAATTTGATTCCACACAATAAATCGCATGTATTTCGATCCAGCATCGTTGAGGTTGAATTTCATACCACTCGTGTATTCACTTGAGCCTTGGGCAAAGCTAAATAGAGATGTTAGTAGGAGTAGGAGTAACAGTGCACTAATTTTTTTCATATAGCTACAAATTATGGGTTACTAATGTCTATGTGATTGTTTTAATTTGAACAAAAGGAGTTTAAATTCAATGACATAGAAAATTAAATTTTTGTTTGATTTTCGTGAAGCCAAATTCCAATTTAATTTTTGATTAGCAAATAATGCTATAGATAAGTGTAAAATAGTATAGTTAATCCTTAAAACGCTCCCATTTAATGAGCATAAATTTATCGCCCAACTCAGTAATGATCATACCAGCACCTGTGAGTTGGTTTTTGTTTTTAATGTATTCTATTAATTCAGTGTGATTTAGGATTTTGTAGGTAGGATGGTAGTTTGCGTGTGAAGGTTTTTTGATATTGTATGATTTTACCCAGTTGCTAATTGTAACATGGGATACGCCAAGTATGCGTTCAATTTCTCGATAGCTTAGGCCTTCTAGATATAATTGCAATGCTTTACAAACATAATACTCGTCAATTTTTTTTCCAAGCTTGTTTACTGTGAAGCTATACTTGCATTTTTTACAAGTATATCTTTGTTTGTTGGCTATGATTCCGCTTTTGATCAGATGGTCGCTCAAGCATTTCGGACAGCTAAAAAGTTCCATATATATTTAATTTGCATAAATATAGTAATTTTGCAACATTGTAAATATATTTTTAAAAAAATGAAGCTTATTTTTTTAGAATTCCATGTTTTTCTAGTCAAAAAATCAGTTTATAGCAAAAAAATGAAGAATGTTCGATTATGCTTCGTTGCTTTTGATTAGCTCACAGCGTTGCGTTTTTTTAAATTTTGTATAAAAAAGGAGAATCGCTAGTGCGAGAACAGCCGAAAATAGCGAAATGGAAGTTCCATGAGATTATAAAACAAAAAACCCGAATATTGCTATTCGGGTTTTGTGGTACCTCCAGGGATCGAACCAGGGACACATGGATTTTCAGTCCATTGCTCTACCATCTGAGCTAAGGTACCTTGCTTGTTGCGGGTGCAAATATAGAACCATTTTTAATTTATCCAAAACATTTTGTAAAAAAAAATCAATTCGTACCTTGCTTTCTTAAATTTGTAAAAATGATTGTAGCAGTTGATGTCGGGAACACTAGAGTCAAAGCGGCTGTTTTTGAGGAGAATACTTCGGTGGAGTTTTTTGTTTTTGATACAAAAGAGATACAAAATCAACTTCAAAAAATTTTAAAAAAATATCCAGAAGTAACGCATTTGGTTGTTTCTTCAGTTGGAAATGTGACTCAAGACGTATTTTTAGCATTGGAAAATGAAATCGTTGTTCATTTTGTGTCGCACAAAAGCGCTTTTCCTTTTGTGAATACTTATGCCACACCCATGACCTTAGGAATCGATAGGATGGTTTTGGCTGCTGGAGCCACTTTGAGTTTTCCGGGTCAGAACCGCTTGGTGATTGATGCGGGTACTTGTGTAACGTATGATTGTGTGGATGCTGATGATCGTTATTTGGGTGGAGCTATATCGCCAGGAATTCGGTTGCGATACGAAGCATTACACAATTATACGGCAAAGTTACCCTTGCTATCCTTGGAGCCTCCGCTGGATTTTGTTGGTAATTCTACAGCTTCGGCCATACACTCGGGCGTGGTCAATGGGCTTGTATATGAAATTGATGGCTTCATAGAGGAATTCAAAGCAAAGTATTCAAATTTTATCATAATTTTAACGGGGGGTGATGCACTTTTTTTGGCGATGCAATTAAAAAATACCATATTTGCCAATTCAAATTTCCTTTTAGAGAGTTTGAATCAAACATTTCAATATTCAATCCACAATGATTAAAAAAATAATTGTAGCAACTGGTTTGCTTTTTTCATTTGTATCTTTTGCACAACAAGGTACATCTTCTCCTTATTCTTATTATGGAATTGGTGAAATAAGATATAGAGGAATGTTAGAAAATCGTTCTATGGGAGGTGTTGCTGTAGAGCAAGATAGTATCCATGTTAATGTTGAAAATCCTGCTAGTTACGCTAGTTTACGACAAACTACTTTGACCATGGGCGGGACTTATGGTAGAAGAGCCTTGGAAGATAATGTTGGGAAAGCATCAACAGCTAGAACCACTGTTGATTATATGGTAGTAGCTATACCTGTGGGGAAATTAGGAATTGGTTTTGGATTAATTCCGTATTCTTCGGTAGGATACAAAATTCAGTCTGTTTCGGCTGATTTGGATAAAAATAATTCACGTCTAGAAGGAACCGGAGGTGTCAACAAAGCGTTTATTGGCGCGGGGTACAAACTGACAAAAAACTTTAGTTTTGGTGCTGACTTTCAATATAATTTTGGTAAAATTCAAACCGAAAGTTTAGAGTATATTACAGGTGTTCCTGTGGGAACAAGAGAAACGAATCTGACCTATATCAATGGTGCCAATTTTAATGTAGGTGCAATGTATCAAGCTAAAATTTCTCCAAAACTAAGCCTTTATTCTAGTTTGAATTATACTTTTCAAGGAAATTTAACTTCTGAAAACACTCGAAATATTTCAACGATTGACTATGATGGAACTGTTAATATTGATCCAGAGGGTTTTGATGAGTTGCAATCATCTAAAAGTCTTTCTTTACCCAGTAAAGTTACCTTTGGGGTAGGTGTTGGACAAGCCAGAAAATGGATGTTAGGTACTGAAATTGCGCTTCGTGAAGCGGGCGATTTGGCCAATAATTTTAATAATGTTGCAGGGGTTACTTTTGATCCTTACAAGCGAGTTAGTGTGGGTGGATATTATATTCCAAATTTTAATTCTTTCACGAGTTATTTGGAAAGAGTAGTATATAGAGCTGGAATTCGATATGAAAAAACAGGTTTGGTAGTTAAGAATCAACACATAGAGGATAAGTCTTTTACTTTAGGTTTTGGTTTGCCCGCGATAGGAACCTTTTCTAATTTTAATATTGGTTTAGAATACGGCATCAAAGGGACTACTGCTGCGGGATTGATCAAAGAAAACTACTTCAATGCAAGTGTGAGTTTTTCTCTTAATGACAAATGGTTCGTAAAACGAAAATTCTACTAGTAGTACGTAAGGCTTTCTAATGACAATTTCCTTAAAAAAAATATTTTCAAAACTACTTTGTGTAACTCTATTGTGGAGTGTGATTGCTTGTGAAAGCAATTTCAAAGAAGTTCAAAAAATCAATTATTCCGAATTTAATCCTTCAGGAGAAGCAGATTCTATCAATGTAAAATATACTGACTCTGGGCGTATTTCGGCGATTTTGATTAGTTCTAAAATGTTAGATTATTCAGCCGTAGATTTTCCTTTTACGGAATTCCCAAAAGGTATTGATGTTACTTTGTTTGATGCTAAAGGCAAAAAGACATTTGTGAAATCCAATTACGCAATATCTTACAAAAAAACAGGTATTATTGATTTGCAAGGAAAGGTTCGAATTACCACAGAAGAAGGTCAGGTTTTAGCAACTGAACAATTGTATTTTGATCAAAAAAATGAATGGTTTTACACCGAGCGACATTTTGTCTTTACCAGTCCGAAAGGAAATTCTGAAGGTCAAGGGATTGATTTTAGTAAAGATTTCAAAGTGATTAATTCGCAAAAAATATCTGGTGAGGTGGATACCAATAAATAAAAATAATTATGAAATATTTAAAATTTACTTCTTACGCTTATCTTGTTATTGCTTTGATTTGTGTTTATGATGGTGTTAAAAAGTGGAATGACCCAACATCTGGGCCTTGGTTGAGTTTAGGAATTGCAGTGGTGGCTGTTTTTATGTTCTTTTTTAGAACTAAATATGCCAAACGATTTGAAGATCGCGATGCCCAAAAATAGACTCTAGAAAATCTTGAAGCTAGTTGAAAAGTGAATGTTTTGTGCTTAATTTACTTTTGTTGTTTTTTCAGTAACTACAAAATGTCGTAAAACATAAAAAAAACTTTTAAAATAAAACACTCCAAGTGTTATTATTAACTAGATAATTGTATTTTCGCAAATCGAATATAAAAATTAACTATAATAGAAATGGCAGTTTTAGCAAAAATTAGACAACGTTCCGCACTATTGATTGGAGCAATTGCATTAGCATTGTTTGCATTTATCATTCAAGACCTTATTGGAAAAGGTGGTCTTGGTCAAAATACAAAAGATGTAGGAAGTATAAATGATAAAGATATTGCTTTTGAAGATTTTAGACTAAAAGTTACTAATTTAGAAAAAAGTGGTCAAGGGATTTCTGCAACAGAAGCAGCAAATAGAGTTTGGGAACAAGAAGTGACTATTGCTTTGTTGTCTGAAGAATTTGAAAAATTAGGATTAAGAGTAGGTGAAAAACACATTATTGAAGTGTTGAAAGCAGATCAAAATATTGGTAGAAACCCAATGTTCTTGAATGCAGCAGGTATGTTTGATATTGCAAAATTCAAACAATTTTTCAGCAGTAATCCTGAGCAAGCACAGTTCTTAAAAGAGAGAGAAAAAGATGCTGAAATCAATGCAAAATATCAAATGTATAATTCTTTGATCAAATCAGCATTGTATACTACAGAAGCAGAAGGAAAAATGAAATATGAAGCAGAAGCAAACAAGGTTAATTTTGCTTATGTAGCTGGTTTATATTCTACCATTAAAGATAGTGAGGTAAAAATCACTGATGCTGAAATCACTGAGTATATGACTAAAAACAAAAAGAAATTCAAAGCTGATGAGTCTCGTGAAATTTCTTATGTTTTGATTGAAGATAAAGCTTCAGCACAAGATGAAGCTGAAATTAAAAATAAAATTACAAGTTTGTTATCAGGAAGCGTGGTGTATAACCAAGCTACTGCCAAAAACGATACCGTTCCTGGTTTTAAAAATGCTAAAAACGCGATTGATTTTGTAAATGCAAATTCTGATGTTCCTTACGATTCAACTTATATCGCTAAGAAAGATTTACCAGCAGTTGATGCAGATCGTTTGTTTGCTTTGCCTGCAGGTGCAGTTTACGGGCCTTACAAATTTGGAACTTACTATTGCTTGTCAAAATCTTTAGGTTTTAAATCGGGAGTGAATGCAAAAGCAAGTCACATTTTGATCAGTTATGAAGGAACACAAGTGCCTAACAAACGTGAGTTAAGAACTAAAGAAGAAGCAAAAGCAAAAGCTGAATCTATTTTAGCGCAAGTGCAAGCAAATCCTGATAGTTTCTTGATGTTGGCTTTTACAGCTTCTGATGATTCTTCTGCACAACAAGGTGGAGATTTAGGATATTTTGGACCTAATGCCATGGTAAAACCATTTAATGACTTTGTTTTCAATAATGGAATTGGAAAAATTGGTTTGGTTGAAACTCCTTTTGGTTTTCATATTATTAAAATTACTGATAAGCAAGACGGTATTCGTTTAGCAACTGTAGCACAACGTATCGAGCCTTCTGAAGTTACTTCAGACAAATTGTTTGCACAAGCAACGCAATTTGAAATGGAAGCAGCAGACAAAGATTTTGATAAATTGGCTAAAGACATGAAATTGACTGTTGCTCCTGTGGTTAACGTTACAGCAATGGATGAAAATTTTGGTTCATTAGGTGCTCAAAGAAATATTGTGAGATGGGCATTTGAAGGAGATTCTAAAGTAGGTACGGTAAAACGTTTTGAAATAGCTAACGTTGGTCACGTAATTGCTAAAGTAAAAAGTATTGACAATTCAGGTTTAATTGCAATCGCTACCGCTAGACCTTACGTTGAGCCAATCCTTAAGAACAAGAAAAAAGCAGAGTTAATTAAAGCTAAAATGACAGGTGCTTCACTTGAGGCTATTGCCAAAGCAGTAGGCGCACCGGTACAACAAGCAACAGGATTAACTTTAGAAAATGCAGTATTGCCAGGTGGAGTAGGACAAGAAGCTAAAGTTGTAGGTAATGCTTTAGCATTGGCTGCCAATAAAATTTCGGCTCCGATAGAAGGAAATACAGGTGTTTATGTTGTGAAAAATGTAAGTACTATCAAAGCACCAGCTTTGAAAAGTCATGCGCCTTACATCACTAAATTGAAAACACAAAGTAGTGGTGATATGAATAGAGCCATTCCTGCTTTGAAAGCAGCGGCTACAATCGAAGACAACAGAAAACAATTCGGTTTGTAATCGATAATAAAGTTTAGTTATTATATTTAGAAGCCAGTTACATTAATTTGTAACTGGTTTTTTTTGCACGCTATTTTTTACTAATTTAGATTACTAACCCAATTATTATGGCTTCATTTCCTTCGCTTCAAAAAGTATGGCTTGCCACCTCTACAACCGTTCTTCGTTTTCCACTTGAGTTTGTTGTGACTTTATTGGGAACCCTATTTGCGTTGTTAATGGTTAAAAATAACTATGCAACAGCAGAGGAAGCACAAATGATCAAAACCATTATGAGCTGTTCGTTGTGTTTAGTATGGTTTTTGTCTTGCACGCTGTTTTTTAACACAAGTAATAAATCTATTGTTTTTAGGGTTTTGAGTAGTTGTTTAGGGGGATTTTTGCTATTTCTGTTTGTATTTAGTCTTGAGATTCCCACGGCTAGTATTGATTTTTTACAATTTTTTGTTTTGTCGATTGCCCTGCATTTGCTGGTTTCTTTTGCTGCTTTTTTAGCAAAACAGTATTGCGAAGAGGAATTTTGGGAATTCAATAAACAACTCTTTTTACGAATTATAACGGCTGGTTTGTATAGTGGTTTTCTTTTTGCAGGCTTGGCTTTGGCCATCGTTGCTATAAAGGAATTGTTCGGTTTTGAGTTGGATGAAAAGATTTTTGGTTATCTCTTTGTAGTAATAGCTGGGCCATTTAATACACTCTTTTTTTTGAGTGGTGTACCTGTTATTCAAAGCGTCAATACGACGCTCACACTTAGTTATCCTATTGGTCTTAAGAAATTCACTCAATATGTATTACTTCCTTTAATTAGTCTTTATTTGGTGATATTGCTTTGTTATGAAACGAAGATCCTTATTACTCTTTCTTTGCCTATTGGCTGGGTTTCGTATTTGGTATTGGTTTTTGCTATTATCGGTATTTTGTCTTTTTTATTGGTTCATCCCATTGCTTCGTCGGCAAGTAATTTGTGGATGCAAACCTTCAATCGTTGGTTTTATTACTTGTTAATTCCTTTATTGGGCTTGTTGTTTTGGGCCATAGGTTACCGAATTTATAGCTATGGTTTTACCCATGAACGTTATTATGTTTTACTGTTGTCCATTTGGTTGGCCGTAGTTGTGGGATACTTTTTGGTGAACAATACGCCTAAAATTAAATTTATACCCATAAGTATGTGTCTTGCGGCACTTTTCTCAATTGCAGGTCCGCAAAGTGCCGATAGCATTTCGAAAAGGAGTCAGTTGCTTCGTTTTGAATACTACATGCAGCAATTAGATACCAAGAAATTAAGCTTTGAAGCAGAAAAGGATCTGAGTTCTATTGTTTATTTTTTACAAGATAATTATACTGCCAAAGTATTACAGCCGTATAGTAAAGGTAAATTGACTGCATTACTTGCTCAAGAGGAGAAGCCAAGTGTGTCTAAGATTATGGAGGCGTTAGGGCTTACTTATAGGTCGCGTTATGATTTGGAGACTAGCAATCCAACGGTTTTTAATTATACTTTTTATGATAATGCTGCTCATCTCATTGAAAACATTCGTGGCTATGATTTGTTGTTTTCCGTTTCCAATTACAATGAAGTGAACTGTACCAATTGCATTACATTGAATGGTATTCCGTACAATGTACAATCTAGTAAGAAGCCCTATGGTCTAGATCTTCAGGTGAATCAGGATACTATGCCGTTGCGTTTGTTTGAATTTATTAATGGCCATGCTGGTTTTCATAATGCTAATTCCAAAAAAATCACACAACGCGTAGAGCACACAAAATACACTCTGCTTATTACTTATCTTGAAGCAGCGGGTACTATCAAAAATGGAAAAAAGACAACAGAAAGTTATAATATTAAAGTCCTTTTGAAAATAAAATAGACATTAGCCCAGAAAGGAATGAAAATCCTTTGCTGCAAAAGCCTACTTTTTTCTTGTTCCAAAAGAGCGACCAACGGAAGCTCCTTTTGGAGCTTAGAAAAAGAGGTTTTTGCAGTAAAGATTGTAATGGATTGCTGGAATAGCTTCTTATAAATTATACTTCAACGATAAAATTAAATAGCGTGGTTGTACGGTATATTGTGAAGTACGGGTGGCAAATTGTGTAAAACTATCATCATTAAGCGAAGTCGTGTTCAATAAATTGGTACCACTAACTTTGTATTCCCATTTGCTATCTTTTTTTTGATAAATGATACTGGCATTCAAAAAATCATATTCGTTGTCGACCGTTCTGTTGGTGTTGTAGTAATGATAAAATTCATACTCGGCCACAAACGAAAAGCTTTTAAAGAAAAAATAATCCAATTTAGCAAAAGGTCTGTCGGTGTAAAATGTATTGTTGTTCAAATCATTGATTACAATATTGTAGCCCACTTCTAGATTAGGTAAATCTTTGTAGTTGGTTGAAGCTCGTAGCGTATAACTTTGAGTCAAACTCTCCACAACGACGGCTTGATCATTTTGAATGTTGTTGAATTTTGACCAGTTTACGTTTGCGTTGAGTGACGCTTTATATCGTTTTAAAAATGAACGGCCATACGACCCAAAGCCTGAAATGGTTTCGTCGGCAAAAGGGGAGTTAATGGGCGTAGAGGTTTGGTTGACTCCATCAAATTGTGCATCGGTTTTAACGGCATCCAATCGTTTGGTATAGTTTATTGAGGCGCTAATGTTTTCTAAATTGAACATATTGTATTTAAAATAGCGCAAGGAATGTTGTTGTGCAGTAGCATTCTCTAAGGTTCTATTTCCTTGTACCAAACTATTGTAATTCGAAAAGACATAACCTTCGACCAATTGGTTGATATCTGTGAAATTATTGGTCAAGGAATAATTATAGGTCAAACTCTCCGCTTTTTTGATTTGATAAATGGCTAAGAAGTCAGGTAAAACCCTATAAAATTTCAAATTAAAAGCAGAGCCCAATTGCGCATTGGTCATGTCATAACTATGAAGGCTTACGCCTGGAGTAAAGGTAAATTTGCCAGTTAACAATTTGTAGTGCAAGCCCAAATACAGGTCGTTGAAACGATAATCTACATCGTTGGTATTGGTTTTGTCGTTAAGATTATTGATCGTTTGATCGTCTAAAATTTGAAACATAGACGAGTTGAAATTTTGGTACGAATAGGTGTTTCCTAACGTAATATTGATGTTGCTTTTGTTGGTAAGCATGTAGTAGTAATCTATTTTGGCATCTATTTTATTGGTTTTTACAAACCGATTTTGATTCAAGTTGTTTCGGTTTTGACCATTAGTATACCCCACTAAATCAAAAGGACGTGTTTTTAAATTGGCCTGATAAAAGGGATCTTCTTCTTGGTATAAACTTTGCATTTCAAGCGCAAAAACATTCTTTTCACTCAAGGTAAAATAAGCACTCAAATTTTGATTGACCGATATGGGCTCTTGATTTTTATTGGTGGTAATCGTTTCAAGGTCGCTACTGCCATTGACAACAGATTGACGCAACAAGGAATTGTCTTCGTTTTGTTTGGATAGTTTGGTCAACACATCATAATCCAACTGAAAGTTGGTGCTGGGTTTGTACGACGTACTCAATTTGAACAAACCTAAATTACTATTTTGACGCACCACCTCTTTACGGTTTTCAGTAGAGAATACTTCTGAGGAATTCGGTTTCAAAATGTTGTTTTGAGAAGTGGTTTCTAAATCCGTGATCGAGGACGAAAGAATGCCAAATCCACTAAAACTCCATGCTTTATTTACGTTGTAAGCGAAATTGGTCGCGCCAAACTTGGTGTCAATTTCTTTGGCTCTATTGTTTCGGGCTCCAAATAAGCCCAAATCATTCGAAGCCACATTAAAACTTGATCCACCTTTGGCCGACAACCCTCTAAAACCTCCCGTAAATTTGAAATAATCTTGTACGGTCAATGGCAATTCTCCAATGTTATTAAAATTTGAAATAAAATTTACGCTATATTTTGGATTGTAATAGAACAATTTAGGATTAATTACATAACGACTTTCTTTGTGACCAATACCCGAACCCGCATTAACATCTCCAAACCAAAAGTTCTTTTTACCCGACTTTAGTTTAATGTTCATCCCAATATTATCTTGGTTGTTTTCAACCCCTTTGAGTATCGAATTCTCGTTGTAATTACGCAATACTTGAATTTTATCAATGGCATCGGCAGGAATATTTTTCACTCCCAACTTGGTGTCGCCATCAAAAAAATCTTTGCCCTCTACCATCAACTTGGTTACTTTTTTACCTTCCACTTCAATTTCGCCGTCGGCATTTACCTCTACTCCAGGTAATTTTTTCAGTACATCTTCCAGTTTTCGTTCGGTGCCCGATTTAAACGAATCCGCATTGTACACAATAGTGTCTCCTTTGATCGAGACAGGCATTTCGCGTATAATCTCAACTCCGTCCAATTCAATGCCACCCGCATCCAAAGCAATATTTTTGACCAAATTAGTAGTAGCTGTAGTTACTTCGACCTCTTTATTTTGCATCCCCAAAAAACTCACTTTGATTATGTAAGTCGTATTCGGTTTCAAATTCAAACTGAACTTACCTTTGTCATTCGTTATGGCATAGGCGTCCATCGCTTTGGAGGTTTTGTTGACCGCCATAACATTGGCCATTTCAAGTCCCGCATTTTTAGCATCGGTAATCAAACCGTCCAGCTTAACAGTTTGGGCAAAAGATAGCGTAGAAAAAAAGAATAAGACGAGGCGAAGCAATGCTTTCATAAAGTGGTTTTTTGAATGCGTTAATAGAATTGTTAGGCTTTTTTGGAGCAGGAGCAAAGGGCTTCATTAAGATACAAAGTCCCGTCGTCCGCTATATCTTTGCCTTTTTTGAAAACAAAAAGGCAAAGGATGCCGCTACCACCGGGGCTATGGACCAACATGGTTTTGTATTTGGAAAAATTGTAAAAAAATAAAATAGGGTAACAAAAGTTCTTTGGGATCATCCGCCAGATCTAATAATAAATTGTCCACCATTACCACCTCTACCGCGATTCATTTCTCGCATTTCCTCCATTTTCTGCATCATCGTTTCGTCAAACACTTTCTGGGTTACCACTTTACCATTGGTAGCTGGTTTTATGGCTGCTTTTTCTTTTGGGTTTAGCACTACTTTAGAACATAAAATTACCGTTCTGCCATCGTTTACCTCCAAGATCAGTCCAGGCAATCCCCAATAGCCTTCTGGACCTTGGTTAACCGGAATTTCGGGAGTGTACCAAGCCGTGATGGTTTGTTCCTTAGGCATTTCGATCATATCCATGATGCTCGATTTCTTTTCAGTCGCCGCTTCTTTTTTGTCTTTATCGGCAGTTTCTTTTGCTTTTTTATCCTCTTTTGGTCTAAAATTTCTAAAATCCGATTTGTTTATGGGTACCACAGCAGTAGCTTTATAACAATTGTAGCCTCCAATTACTCGGGTTTCGCCTTCCATTTTCCATTTCATTTGCGTGAGCGTATCTTTTACCAAAAACTCCTTACCCATAAATTCTTTGTCTACAGTATACGTTTTGTCTTTTACATTTTTATAATACGTTCCGCCGCCGCCAGTAAAAGAGGCCATCATTCGCATTCCGCCACCACCGCCTTGTCCGGGCGCTTCTAGTTTCTCTTCTTCTTTGTAAATAGAGGCTGATTTGTCAAAATTGAGTATAAATGTTTTCTCAAACATCTTTTTCATTCTTTCCTCGATGTTTTTCATCATCTCGGGAGTCATGTTTTTATTTCCCTCCATTCGGGTTTTAAAATCGGCTGTACTTGTTTTGGATTCGTACACCGCCATACCTTGAAATTCCTGAGCTCTAAGCCCAATACTGGTCAAAACCAGCGCCGTCAACAACAAAATAATTTTATACATGATTTATAGATTTTGGTAATAAGACTAAAACGATCTCGTTTTGTTACACAAGTAGTTAGAAAATCTAATAAGACAATTGAAAATTGAAAAGGTTTAATTGTACATTAGCATTATGAAGCAATTTTTGATTTGGATCATGTTTTTGTTCCTGGGTCTACTCGTGCAAGGGCAAAACAACCTAATAGCAGTTGAAAAAAACAACACGCTTTCAGGTTCGTATTCCTATTACGCTACTGATTCCTTTCAGTATGTTTATGCTGTGCAAGGCAACGTATTTAGCAAAACCCTCCACAAAGAACAGTTGGAATACAAGAATATTTCCTTAGGAAAAATCACGAAAGTTGACATTCAAAATCCACTCAAATTGATGCTGTATTATGAAGATTTTAATACGGTGGTTTTGCTTGATAATCAATTAAATGAAACTCAAAAAATTGACTTCTCACAAGAAAGCGTTCCAATGAATGTTACTGCTATGGGGATTGCGTCGCTCAATCAGCTTTGGGTTTATAATAGTCTCAATCAGCATATAGGATTGTATGATTACCTTAAAAAAACATATAAAACGGTCGGAACTCCGCTCACCACTAAAATTAATTATTATGCAACCGACTTTAATTCGTTTGTATGGATCGATGAAAATAATCAGGGCTACGCTTGTTCTATTTTTGGCAACATTACACCTTTGGGCGAATTTCCAGCAGCGGATCAGCTTCAAATAATTTCTTCTAATAGTGTGTTTTTTTCACAAGGCGATGCGCTGTTTTATTTATCTCGTCAAAAAGACAGTTCTTGGTTGCGTACTAAGATATCGTTAACGGAAAAAAGGTTTCAAAATTTCTATTACCAAGCGCAAAATTTAGCTATTTTTACCGCCGAAGGAATTTCTAATTTTAAAATCATACTACCGTAATGCATATAGCAGTAGCAGGAAACATAGGCTCAGGAAAAACTACTTTAACACAATTATTGTCGAAACATTTCAAGTGGGAACCTCATTATGAGGATGTTGTCGATAATCCTTATTTGGACGATTTTTATCACCAAATGGAACGTTGGTCCTTTAATTTACAGATTTATTTCTTAAATAGTCGTTTCCGACAAATCTTGCAAATTAGAGAAAGTGGTAAAAAAATCATTCAAGATCGTACCATTTATGAGGACGCTCATATTTTTGCTCCGAATCTACATGCAATGAGTTTAATGACCAATCGTGATTTTCAGAATTATACTTCCTTATTTGAATTGATGGAAACGATGGTGCAACCACCAGATTTATTGATTTATTTAAGAAGTTCCATTCCTAATTTGGTAGGTCAAATTCACAAACGCGGACGCGACTATGAAAATTCTATTTCTATTGATTATTTGAGCCGCTTGAACGAACGTTACGAAGCGTGGATTCAAAGTTATACCAAAGGGAAACTTTTGGTGATTGATGTAGATAATATCAATTTTGTAGATAATCCCGAAGACTTAGGTAATATCATTAACAGAATTGACGCAGAATTGAACGGATTGTTTTAGAGATACAGATTACCACATTTATAAAAAACTAAAAGCTTTGCAGACGCAAGGCTTTTTTGTTGATTGGATAAAAAAAACACCTCACAACAAAATAATGTTGTGAGGTGTTTGTAGTTTGAACTAGTGCCAAAGCAATTAACTTAACATAGTAATAGTGTTATTTCAAAGCTTGCACCTTCGCTTTCACTTCTTCTTCGGTTCCTTCAAAAGTTTGCGTGGTGGTCGTTCCATTGGCTGTAGTGGTTACTGTCGCTTTGGAATTTCCGTTTTCGTTGGTCATTTCCACACGAACATCTTTAGAGGTGGTCAATGAAATTGTTTCTGTTTTTTCGCCTATAAATTTTCCGTCAGCGTCATACATAGACAAACATTTGGCAGTACATTCTTCTGAACAACCATTTTCTTTGCACATCGCTGCGCACTCGTCTTTGGTCATAGTGGCCATTTTTGCTGGATCGCATTTTTTGGCTTCGCACATCATTTCAGTTTTAGAACCATTTTTACAACAAGACGCTGTAGCAGCCGTATCAGAATGTCCACTTCCTAAGATAGGAGCAATCACTAACCCAATTAAACAAGTCAATTTAATTAAAATATTCATAGAAGGTCCAGAAGTATCTTTGAATGGATCTCCAACTGTATCTCCAGTTACCGCCGCTTTGTGTGCATCAGAACCTTTATATGTCATTTCTCCATTAATCATAACCCCAGCTTCGAAAGATTTCTTAGCATTGTCCCAAGCACCTCCAGCATTATTTTGGAAAACTGCCCACAATACTCCAGATACCGTTACTCCAGCCATATAGCCTCCTAACATTTCAGCAATCAATTGGTTGTTGTCTGCATACACTAATTTTCCAAGTAAAACAATTGCAATTGGGAAACCAATAGTTAAAATACCAGGTAACATCATTTCGCGTAAAGCGGCTTTCGTTGAAATCTCCACACATTTACCATATTCTGGTTTTCCTGTTCCTTCCATAATTCCAGGAATTTCTTTGAACTGACGACGTACTTCATACACCATATCCATCGCAGCTTTTCCAACAGAATTCATTGCTAAAGCAGAGAACACTACCGGAATCATTCCTCCCACAAATAACATCGCTAAAACAGGAGCTTTGAAAATGTTGATGCCGTCAATTCCTGTAAAAGTTACATAAGCCGCAAACAAAGCCAATGAAGTTAAAGCCGCAGAAGCAATAGCAAAACCTTTTCCAGTGGCTGCGGTTGTATTTCCAACAGAATCCAAAATATCGGTTCTGGTACGTACTTCTTTGGGTAACTCACTCATTTCAGCTATTCCACCTGCGTTGTCTGAGATAGGTCCAAATGCATCAATAGCTAATTGCATAGCAGTAGTCGCCATCATTGCTGAAGCAGCTAAAGCCACACCATAAAATCCAGCTAATGCATAAGTAGACCAGATAGCAGCTGCGAATAACAATACCGTTGGGAAAGTAGAAATCATACCTGTTGCTAAACCAGCTATTACATTAGTTCCAGCACCAGTTGATGATTTTTGGACGATAGCCATTACTGGTTTTGTTCCTAAACCAGTGTAATATTCTGTTACTGATGAAATGGCTCCACCAACAAATAATCCAATTAAAGAGGCATAGAAAACTCTCATAGAAGAAATGTCTTGAACTCCTTCGCCAAAGAATGACATTTGCATTGTTTCTGGTAACATCATATCGATTAAGAAGAAACAAGCAATAGCGGTTAAAACAATAGAAACCCAGTTTCCGATATTTAAGGCTTTTTGTACTTGAGCTTCTTTGGCATCATCACTACTGATTTTTACCAACATCGTTCCGATAATAGAAAACAAAATTCCAAAACCAGCAATCGCCATCGGCAATAAAATTGGACCAATTCCGCCAAAGGCATCTTCGATTTTACCACCCATATCTTTAATCACGTAGTTTCCAAGAACCATTGCAGCCAATACAGTCGCTACATACGAACCAAATAAATCGGCGCCCATACCAGCAACGTCACCTACGTTATCACCTACGTTGTCTGCAATTGTAGCGGGGTTTCTTGGATCGTCTTCAGGGATTCCAGCTTCTACTTTACCAACTAAATCGGCACCCACATCGGCCGCTTTGGTGTAAATTCCTCCACCAACACGAGCAAACAAAGCGATAGATTCAGCTCCTAAAGAAAAACCAGCTAGGGTTTCCAGAACAATGGTCATGTCTTCAGTAGACGTCCATTCTCCGTTCATAAAGATTCTGAAAAAGATAATAAAAAAACCGGTCAACCCTAAAACAGCTAAACCGGCTACACCTAATCCCATTACAGTTCCGCCACCAAAAGACACTTTCAAAGCTTGAGGTAAACTAGTACGTGCCGCTTGTGTGGTTCTTACATTGGTTTTGGTGGCGATTTTCATTCCCATATTCCCCGCCAATGCAGAGAAGAATGCTCCAAAAATAAAGGCTATAACTATTAATAGATGGGTTTTTACGCCAGGCAAGAAAGTGATCCCTGCCAATACTGCACTTGCGATAAGAACAAATACAGCTAATAATCTATATTCTGCTTTTAAAAAAGCTAAAGCTCCTTCGTATATGTAATCTGAAATCTCTTTCATTTTGCCGTCTCCAGCATCTTGTTTGAGCACCCAGGCTCTTTTTGCGAACATGAACAGAAGTCCAATAAGTGCCATGACAATTGGCACATAAATCATAAATGTATTCATAAAAAAAATGTTATTTTTAATTAATTATAAAATCTTGTTGGAAACGAATTTAAGCAAAAAAAAGCAACACTCATTGCTGAGTATTGCTTTTTTTATAAAATAGGAAGGGTAAAATTATTTTATACTAAATAATCCCTCTGGTTTATTTTCGATATCATCAAAACGCTTGGTGCATTCTTGAATGATAGCATAGGCTTCATTCACATCTCCCCAACCTTCAACATCTACTTTTTTGTTTTCTAAATCTTTGTAAACTTGAAAGAAGTGTTCAATTTCTTTTAATAAGTGTGGATTTACATCTGAAAGATTTTCTAATGAATTCCAAATAGGATCAGAAACGGGTACACAAATTACTTTTTCGTCTGGACCTTTATCATCTGCCATGTGAAAAACGCCAATTGGTTTTACTTCCATTACGCATCCAGGAAAAGTAGGTTCGTTTACTAATACCAATACATCCAATGGATCGCCGTCTAAAGCTAAAGTTTCAGGAATAAAACCGTAGTCTGCTGGGTACATCATAGAAGAAAATAACATTCTGTCGAAACGCATTCTTTTGATGGCAAAATCATATTCGTATTTGTTTCTACTTCCTCTTGGTATCTCGATCAATACATCGAAAGTTTTTAATTTGTCTGCAGTCATTTTTAGTAAGTCTTAACGTTTTATAATTTTTTGCAAAAGTAGTTAAACCAATCAGTTTCACCAATAAAAAGTAAAGATATCTACGGATATCTTTTCCAGTTGTTAAGGGTTATAATTGATGGTGCGTTTGCGTTTGCCTAAATAATGATGCCATAATAAATACGTAGCATACGAACGATACGGGGACCAAGATTGTGACAATATTTCCATCTCGGATTTTTCGTGTACGTTAAATAATTCTTTTAGGGTGTTGACTACAGCAATATCGCCAAGTGGAAACACATCTGGGGCTTTAAGAGCAAACATCAAATAGATATCGATGGTCCAATGGCCTATACCTTTTATTTTGAGTAATGTTTCGCGTACTTCGTAAGGTGGTGCTGTGGCTAAGGCTTCTAAAAGGAGTTCCTTGGAAAGGATGGCAGATGCTAGTGCTTTGATGTAACTGGTTTTTTGACGACTCACTCCTGCGGTTCTGAATTGTGTTTCGCAAAGATCAAGCAGAATTTCAGGATGGATGGCCGTGCCAATTGTTTTGAGTTTTAAAAATGTGGCTTTGGCGGAGTCAATCGAGACTTGTTGCTCCAAAATTAAAAGGACCAAGGTCTCAAAACCCTCAGGGCGTTGCGGAATAGTGGGCAAACCGTATTGGTCGTAGATGCCTTTGAAAACAGGTTCTTGTGCAATTAAAAAAGTAAATGGTTCTTGCATAACGGATGTGTTTTAGCCCAGATGGAAGCGGCATCCTCTAGTGGCGGGGTTCGCCACTAGAGATATAGCGTACAGCTGGAATAGCTCCTAAAAATTAAAACCAAAAGTGCCTTTAACCGTAAAATTTTGCGCGTCGGGCAGGTCTCGGTAATTGCCTCTCCAGCCAAAATCGATGCGGAATACTTTGAAAATGTTGCCAATGCCTGCGCTGTATTCCCAATAGATGTTTTCGGGAGCGAGGTAGGGAATTCCTGAAGCGTTGATGGCTCGATTGGCATCTGAAATGGTGCCGTAAACCCCTTTTATACCCACAACTTCTCGCCAATTGAGTTTTCGCATGAATGGAATTCGGGCAAACAAGCGGCCTTGGAAGTTGTGATTCCACTGCAAGGTCACGTATTGATCGCTTATAAATTCATAGAAATTCAGATTGTTAAACGTGTTTTCGATGCTGAAATACGTTTGATTTCCGGGAATGACGCTCATTAATCCCAAGGGTATGATGCCAAATGTTTTGCCGGCTTCCAGAATCAAATTGGTTCTTCCGAGGGGACCAATAATGAAGGGTTGTTTGTAATACAACTGAATTTTGTCGTACTTAAAATCACTGTTTAAAACACCTTTGAATCCATGACTAAAGTTGATAAAAATACGACTGTACGGATTGTCCACAATATCGCGCTCTACGCCAAAACCAATGGTTTGTCGGTTGGGGGTGTATTCGATTTGAAGGTTCGCTTCTGATTGTTTGACCTCACTTTTTATTACTCCCAAAGGATTTGCAGCCGAGGGTAGTGTGGTGTAGTAGTCTAAGCTAAAGGTAGGCGATGCCGATACCAGCGTTCGATGCGAAAGTCCTGCTTGAAACGTCCAGTTTTTGATGGGTTCAATTTCAAAGGAAACGTTGGTTAGATTAATATTGGTTAGTTTGCCGTTGTTACCTGTGGTAAATAAGGCTGAAGAGGCAAAACTTCTACCCAAAACATCGTTGGTCGTGGTTAAGCTAGCCCCTATTTGCTCTACATCACGACGATTGCCTCCGGAGATAATGATGCGGTTTTTCTTGTCGACCATCCATTTGCCCGAAGCGCCATATTTGAATTTGTTATCGTCAAAACCATAGGCGGTAAAGCCTTGCAAACGCCAAGTGTCATTGGGGCCAAAATACGTTCGGCCTCCTAAACGCAAACGAATTCCCTCTACATCGTTGAATCCGAAGGTGGAGTAGACACTTCCAAAATCGAAATTATCAAATTCGACATAGCCACTTCCTAAAATAGAAACCAGACTATAGAGTTGCTTGAATTTTTTGACGGTTTGCAGGGTGTCGAGCATTTTGTAAATGCCTTTTTCGTCTTTGGACAATTTTTCAAAACGGTTTTCATCCCAATACGTTTCGGGTCGGTTATAGACTTCGTTGTCAATAAAATTAACTTCTTCTTTGTAAAATTTAGCCTCTTTGGGTTTATTGAATTCGTGATTGCGGTAATACGATGTTCGTTTGCCATAGACGCCTTTAGATTTTTCTTTTTTGTTCAAGGCAAAATCCGACATCAAGTAGTCTTTTGTGAGCAGGAAAATGGAGTCGTTCATAACGTCAAATTCTTGTTCGATGTAAATGTCTTTTACCCAGTTAATATTGGCGCTTTTGGTTACCGCCATATTGATTTTTTTGATAGCAAAAGTGGTGTCGTTCACCCAAAAATCGCCTTTGAACGTCAATTCGTTTTTGCGTCTAGGATAAAATACAATATTGAAACACCATTTGTTATCGATAAAAGCACTGTCTTTCAATATATAGTTATACACATCGATTCCTGTTTTGGATAACGGACTCGTAAAACTTTTGTCAAAAAAAGTCAAGTGATTATCGTAGATGTCATAGTTTGCATACAAATCCTTGATGAATGCCAGAATTTGTTGGTTACCATTAAAACCTGAGGTTTTGTTGGCTTTATTAATTTCTTTGATTTTTTTGATGGTGTTGTCACCATACACATCATACAAGGCTTCGTTGATAAAAATAGGTAGATAGGTTTTTCCAGTAATTTTAGACGTATCCACTTGGTTAAAAATAAACTCCATGCCTTTGAAAATTTTGTTTTTCATCAGCGCACTGTCAATGGTGTTCATGTCAAATTCTACTTTCTCGTATTTTTCCATTTGATATTGACTGAACTGATACAGGCCGTTTTTGCGTTTACGTTCCCATATTTTGCGCAAAATATCCAAGGCAGGATTGTTTTTTTTAGAAGTTTTACCAGTAAAAATAACCACTTCATTCAATTCTTGCATTTCTTTCAAAACAATTTTGAAGTTGTAATTTACGGCCTTTTCTAAGGTAACTTCTTTGTCTGAAAAACCAGCAGAGGTAACCACTAACGTAGTATAATCTTTGTCGGATTCAATGTAAAACCGTCCGTCTTCATTCGTAACAATACCTGTATTTGAATTTTTAAAAACAACATTGGCATACGGAATGGGTTGGTTGGTTTTATCGACTACAATTCCGCTTACTTTGGTTTGCGCTTGTAGCAGCGAGGCGCTAAAAAAGGCGCTAAAAAAAAGATATAGAAAGAATTTTTTCATAATAAAAAAAGGCTTCATCGAAGTAGTTTCGATGAAGCCTCAAATATAATAATTAAGAGAGTAAGTAGCAGATAAAACAAGTCGTTTTGACTGTTAAAAATGCAAGGTTTACTTCAGATTATTTTTTGTACATTACTTTTTTAACTGCTTTCACAACATCATCTGCATTAGGCAACCAGTCTTTTAACAAAACAGGGGAGTAAGGTGCAGGAGTATCGGCAGTGGTAATACGTTGAATTGGCGCATCCAAGAAATCAAACGCTTGTTCTTGTACTAAATACGTAATTTCAGAAGAAATACTTGCAAATGGCCAAGCTTCTTCTAAGATAACTAAACGATTCGTTTTCTTCACCGATTTCAAAATCGCTTCAGTATCCATTGGGCGAACCGTTCTCAAATCGATTACCTCACAAGAAATTCCTTCTTTCGCCAAATCATCAGCTGCTTTGAACGCTTCTTTGATAATTTTTCCAAAAGAAACAATGGTTACATCGGTTCCTTCTCTCACCACATCAGCTACTCCCAACGGAATAGTGTACTCTCCGTCTGGTACTTCGCCTTTGTCTCCGTACATTTGCTCTGATTCCATAAAGATAACAGGGTCGTTATCACGAATGGCTGATTTCAACAATCCTTTAGCATCATAAACATTCGAAGGTACTACAACTTTAAGACCTGGAGTATTCGCAAACCAATTCTCGATAGCTTGAGAGTGCGTCGCTCCTAATTGTCCAGCAGAAGCTGTTGGTCCTCTAAAAACGATAGGAATGTTAAATTGCCCACCAGACATTTGACGCATCTTGGCCGCATTATTAATAATTTGATCAATACCCACCATACAAAAGTTGAAGGTCATGTATTCTACAATCGGGCGACATCCATTCATGGCTGAACCTACGGCAATACCAGTAAAACCAAGCTCTGCAATAGGAGTGTCGATTACTCGTTTTTCGCCAAACTCGGCCAACATCCCTTTCGATGCTTTGTAGGCACCGTTGTATTCAGCAACCTCTTCACCCATTAAGTATATGGACTCATCGCGACGCATTTCTTCACTCATCGCTTCGCAAATTGCCTCTCTAAATTGTATCGTTCTCATATTATATTTTCTATGTGTGTTTTTTCGAACAGCAAAAATAAATATTTTAAACCACTTTAAAGCAATATTAAGTTTAAAATTATCAGGAGCTATTTCCAGCTATCCGCTATATCTCTAGTGGCGAACCCCGCCACTAGAGGATGCCGCTCCTATCTGGGCTAGGATTCAGTATGCAAAAAGAGTGTTTTCATAAGTAGAGTAAAGGCTCTAGTGTATTATATTTAAAACAAATAGAGGTTAAGATGTGATTTTGTAATGCGTATAAACAGTCAAAACTACAAGGTTTTTATTGTTAGGCACTACACAAGTCAGGTCACAGGTAACCCTTTGGTTTTTATTTGATAAGTGCATTCCTAGCAATCAGCGAAATCGTAATAGTTTTTTCAAAAATATTATGCGTGCATAGTATATATATGAATTATTATTCTAAATTTGTCAAGCTTATCAAAAAAAAATGTCTTATGAAAATATTAGTTTGCATCAGTCACGTTCCTGATACTACTTCAAAAATCAATTTCGTTAACGGTGATTCAGAATTCGATACCAATGGCGTTCAGTACGTTATCAATCCAAATGATGAGTTTGGATTAACTAGAGCCATCTGGTTTCAAGAACAACAAGGCGCAACAGTAACTGTTGTAAATGTGGGTGGACCAGATACAGAACCTACTTTAAGAAAAGCTTTAGCAATTGGAGCCAACGAAGCAATTCGTGTTAATGCCAATCCAACGGATGGTTTCTTCGTAGCCAAACAATTGGCAGAAGTAATTAAAAATGGCGGATACGATTTAGTAATCGCCGGAAAAGAATCTTTAGATTACAACGGTGGAATGGTTCCTGGGATGATTGCTGGAATCTTAGGGTACAACTTTTTGAACTCTTGCGTAAGCTTAACTGTTGACGGAAATGCTGTTACTGCTTCCAGAGAAATCGATGGTGGAAAAGAAACTGTTGCTACAACATTACCATTAATTATAGGTGGTCAAAAAGGTTTAGTTGAAGAGAAAGATTTGCGTATTCCAAACATGCGAGGAATTATGACTGCAAGAACAAAAGCCTTAACTATTTTAGAGCCTGTAGAAGCTAATGTAGCTACTAAAGCGGTAAAGTTTGACAAACCAGCTCCAAAATCGGCAGTTAAGTTAGTAGCAGCGGATAACTTGGATGAACTAATCAGTTTGTTACACAACGAAGCGAAAGTAATTTAGTATTCAGTAATCAGTTTTTAGTATCGGTTTTTAAGTTGCAAAACTTTTAATCTTAAGCTATAAACTCTTAAACAAAAAAATTATGTCAATATTAATATATGCAGAATCTGCAGAAGGAAAATTTAAAAAAGTAGCATTAGAGTTGGCTTCTTATGCTGCTAAAGTTGCTGAAACATTAAATACTACCGTAACGGCTGTAACCGTTAATGCGGGAGATGTTTCGGAATTGTCAAAATATGGTGTGAACAAAGTTTTAAAAGTAACCAATGATCAATTGGCTGCTTTTTCAGCAAAAGCTTACGCCGACGTAATCAAACAAGCTGCGCAAAAAGAAGGTTCAAAAGTGGTAATTCTTTCATCAACTACTGATAGTATCTATTTGTCTTCATTAGTAGCTGTAGGTTTAGAAGCAGGTTTTGCTTCAAACGTTGTTGGATTACCAGTAAGTACCGCTCCATTTCAAGTAAAAAGAACTGCTTTTTCTAACAAAGCGTTCAATACCACCGAAATTAGCACTGAGGTAAAAGTATTAGGAATTGCCAAAAATTCGTATGGTATTTTTGAAAATGCAGTAGCAATTACAGAAGAAGATTTTACACCAAGCATTGACGCGAACGACTTTGGTGTAAAAGTGACTTCAGTTGAAAAAAGCTCTGGAAAAATTTCTATTGCGGATGCTGATATTGTAGTTTCAGCAGGACGCGGAATGAAAGGTCCAGAAAACTGGGGAATGATAGAGGAATTAGCAGGAGTTTTAGGCGCTGCAACTGCTTGTTCAAAACCAGTATCCGACTTAGGTTGGAGACCTCACGGAGAACACGTTGGACAAACAGGAAAGCCAGTTGCGACTAATTTGTACATTGCAGTAGGTATTTCTGGAGCGATTCAGCATATTGCGGGTATCAACTCTTCAAAAGTAAAAGTTGTTATCAATAGTGACCCAGAAGCGCCTTTCTTTAAGGTAGCTGATTATGGTATTGTTGGAGATGCTTTCGAAATTGTACCGCAATTGATTGAAAAATTCAAAGCTTTCAAAGCACAACATTCATAGTTCTTAGTGCCCAGCTTTTAGTCCTAAATCTAATAAAGTAACGTTTCTTAACAATAAGAAAAAGAACTAAGTACTAAGGACTAGCAACTAAGTGCTAATTTAAATCACAATAAGGCTACCTAAAAACAAGATAATCGTATCTTTGCTTTAGGTAGCTCTTTTTTTTATCCCTTTTTTTGATTAAAATTGCACCTTTAAAAACATCAAATAACTTGCAGAATCAATAGTTGTTTTTTCTATAAAAAAATCCATGAGCTTAGTAAAATTAACCATAAAAGGAATATCCTACAGTCAAACACAGAACGGAGCTTATGCTTTGATTTTGAACGAAGTAGACGGCGAGAGAAAGTTACCCATTGTTATTGGTGCTTTTGAAGCGCAATCTATTGCCATTGCTTTGGAAAAAGAAATCAAACCGCCACGCCCTTTGACACACGATTTGTTCAAAAATTTTGCAGAACGCTTTGATATTGTGGTAAAACAAGTGATCATTCACAAGTTGGTCGATGGTGTTTTTTATTCAAGTATTATTTGTGAAAGAGACAAAATTGAAGAAATTATTGATGCCAGAACCTCCGATGCAATTGCTTTGGCGCTGCGTTTTCATGCACCAATTTTTACCTATAAAAACATCTTAGATAAGGCAGGTATTTATCTGAAATCAAACCTTTCTAATGCCGATGCAGGAGCTGAGGAAATTGATGCGATATTGTCTAATCCTCAAACGTTTGGTAATGAAGAAGAGAGTAATCAATCTGGTACAGCTTATGCCAATCATACCCTACAAGAATTAAACGAACTTTTAGAGCAGGCGGTGGAACATGAAGATTATGAAGCGGCAGCCAAAATAAGAGACGAAATATCAAAACGATAAAACTTATTGCGATAACAACATTTGTTTACTTGCGCATGCAATAGGTTTACTAATGAAATATTCCCACAATGAAACAATACCATGACTTAGTAAAGCACGTTTTGGAAAGCGGCACACAGAAAGGAGATCGAACTGGAACAGGAACCAAAAGTGTTTTTGGTTATCAAATGCGCTTTGATTTGGCAGAAGGATTTCCGATGGTGACCACCAAGAAGCTTCATTTAAAATCCATCATTCATGAGTTGTTATGGTTCTTAAAAGGAGAAACCAATATTGCTTACCTACAAGAAAATGGTGTAAAAATTTGGGATGCATGGGCCGATAGTAAAGGGGATTTAGGACCTGTGTATGGTCATCAATGGCGTAATTGGAACAGTGAGGAAATAGATCAGATCTCCGATTTAATTACGGAACTAAAAACCAACCCCAATAGCCGAAGACTTTTGGTCTCAGCTTGGAATCCTTCGGTTTTGCCAGATACTACAAAGTCCTTCGAAGAAAATGTAGCCAATAATAAGGCAGCATTGCCACCATGCCACGCCTTTTTTCAATTTTATGTAGCAGACGGAAAGTTATCCTGTCAGTTGTATCAACGCAGCGCCGATATTTTCTTGGGTGTTCCTTTTAATATTGCTTCTTATGCCTTGTTGACGATGATGATTGCTCAAGTGTGTGACTTAGCTCCAGGCGAATTCATTCATACCTTTGGGGACGCACACATCTATAACAATCATTTTGAACAAATTGAATTGCAACTCTCAAGAACGCCAAAAGCATTGCCGATAATGAAGCTAAACCCCGAGGTAAAAGACATTTTTGCGTTTACCTATGAAGATTTTACTTTAGAAGGCTATAATCCACATCCTACTATAAAAGGAAGTGTAGCTGTTTAGTAAGTTGAAAAAACAGTAATTTTAATTGTAAAGCTCCAATACTGAGTTTTCTGCTCCAGCATACGAATTCCATTTGAATCCGTCAGCCTCAGGCTCGTTAAGGTATACACCATCTATTAAATATTTGAATTCAAAAGTGGCGTCTTTTGGTAAATCAAAGATGCCTTTGAAGGTCCCGTTCTTTAATTTGGTTAACGTGCCTTCTTGTGTGTTCCAATTATTGAAGTCACCAATTACTGCTGCCGATTGTGCTTCTTTTGCTGTAATTGAAAAGGTAACTTTACACAATGATTTCGTTTTTGTAAATTGTTTTTTGATTGCCATAATATATTGTTTTTTAATATTTTAGTACAAGTTAATTAGAATCTTGTAAACTATAAATAGCATTGTTTTATTTTTACGAATTTTTGAAAATAGCCCTTAGTTAATTTTATATTCTGTTTTTTTTCATGGAATAAAAAAGGTATTCTAAAAATTATCTGTGAGCTATAACAGGGTTTTGGTCTTGAAGTATTTTAATAGTTTAAAAAATATTTTATCTTTAAAAAAAATAATCAACTATGGATTTAGAGCAACACGAACAATATGAATATGCTAGAAAAAGAATCAAGCAAAAGAAAAGACTGTACTATCATTTTGTGCTTTTTTCATTAAGTAGTCTTTTTCTATTTGTGGCTTATCGTTTTTTTGACGTAGGAATTGAAAACAATTGGACGTTATGGGCAGTTACCATGTGGGCTTTTCTGTTTGTGCTTCATTTTGTAAAAGTGTTTATTACAGATCGTTTTATGAATAAAAATTGGGAACGCGACCAAATTGATCGATTGGTAGCTTTACAGCAAAAAAAAATCAGCCAACTAGAAAGGCAAATTGAAAACGAATCAAAATAAAGACACAAATGATTACACTTATTGCTGCCGTAGCAGAGAATTGGGCTTTAGGTAAAAACAACGAGCTGCTTTGGCATTTGCCTAATGATTTCAAAAGATTTAAAGCCATCACTTCAGGGCATTATATTGTAATGGGACGAAAAACCTTTGAAAGCTTTCCTAAACCATTACCCAATCGAACGCATGTGATTATAACTAGACAGAAGGATTATGAAGTTGAAGGTTGTATTGTGGTGGATTCGATGGAAAAAGCCTTGGCAGTTTGCCCTTCTGAAGCGCCAATTTATGTGATTGGAGGAGGCGAAATTTATGCGTTGGCATTGCCTTTTGCAGATCAATTAGATCTAACACGTGTGCATCATGAGTTTGAAGCAGATGCCTTTTTTCCTGAAATTGATGTGAATAAATGGAAGTTAACCAGTGCGGAAAAACAACCTAGAGACGAGAAACATCTTTATGAGTATACTTTTGAAACGTATGCGAAAATTCAAAAGTAATCTTTGAAGAGAATAAAAAAAAGCCTTAAAAACAGAAGTTTTTAAGGCTTTTTTGTGGAGAAGATGGGGCTCGAACCCACGACCTCTTGACTGCCAGTCAAGCACTCTAGCCAACTGAGCTACATCCCCATGACTATGGCGCAAATATAGTATTTTAATTATTGATTATACAAATATATTCATCACAAAATAAAAAAGAAGCTAGGTCTAGAAATAGTTTTAACTTTACCCAAAAACAACCAGCATGTCAATGAGTACTTCTCCCGGGATCTTATCGATCAATATTTCTAATGGAATTGCTACGCTTACCTTTGGGCATCCAGCTAGTAATTCTTTTCCTAAAGAACTATTACAACAACTTACTGAAGCTATTGAACAGGTAGGAACCAATGAAGCTGTGCAAGTAGTGGTTTTGAAAAGTGAAGGAATCGGAGTTTTCTGTGCAGGTGCCTCATTCGACGAACTTTTGGCGGTCAGCAATGAAGCCGAAGGAGCAGCCTTCTTTTCTGGGTTTGCTAATGTCATTAATGCAATGAGAGCTTGTCCGAAAGTGATTATTGGTCGCATTCAAGGCAAAGCCATAGGCGGTGGAGTTGGCATTGCGGCAGCTTGTGATTATACCTTGGCTACACGTCAGGCTAGTATCAAATTATCAGAACTCGCCATCGGAATTGGTCCTTTTGTGATTGAGCCTGCGGTGAGTCGTAAAATCGGAAAAATGGCGATGTCTCAAATGACCTTGGCGGCTCAAGAATGGAAATCGGCCGAGTGGGCACAACAACAAGGTTTGTATGCCGCTATTTTTGAAACCCTTCCAGAATTGGACGAAGCCGTGCAACAAATGGCCACACAACTAGCCAGCTACAATCCCCAAGCTTTACTCGAAATCAAGAAAGTATTTTGGGAAGGCACCGATCATTGGGCAACTTTATTGCTAGAACGTGCTGCGATTTCCGGACAATTGGTTCTTTCTGATTTTACCAAAAACGCTTTACTTCAATTTAAAAAATAACAACAATGACTTTTTTTTCTTTACTTCAAAAAGTAGATGTAGCCCAAAAAATAGCCCAAGCACCAGACAAAAGTTACGAAATAGGCGTGGTAATTGGCTCGTATTTGCCTTTCGTGGTTTTGGTTGGATTTGCGTATTGGATGTATTACCGAGCAAAAAAAAGAGACGAAAACCGTTAATAATCCTTAAATTTGCCACTCAAATTCAATACAGATGAGTAATATCAGAATCACCAAAAAATTTAGTTTCGAAACCGGTCATGCTTTGTATGGTTATGATGGGAAATGCAAAAATGTACACGGACACAGTTACAAATTATCAGTAACGGTAATTGGCTCACCTATAACCGATCGATCGAACGTAAAATTAGGAATGGTGATTGATTTTACCGATTTGAAAAAAATTGTAAAAGAAGAAGTAGTAGATCAATTTGACCACGCTACTGTTTTCAACCAAACGACTCCTCATATTGAATTGGCAAAAGAATTAAAAGACCGTGGACATCACGTAATTTTGGTCGATTATCAGCCTACCAGCGAGAACATGATTGTTGATTTTGCGGCAAGAATCAAAAGCCGATTGCCAGAGGGAATTAACTTATACTCTTTAAAATTACAAGAAACGGAATCTTCTTTCGCAGAATGGTTTGCCAGCGACAATGTATAGAAATAGATAACCCATTAGTCAAATTCAAATAAAAATTTAACCACACTTCGATGCCTCAGTGCAGGCTAGAGCCATAGATTAAAAGAAAATCAATATAGAAAAAAGAGAAAAAGTTCTATTTTCCACGATAGATAACTATGTGAATAGTAAAACGTCTATTTTCTTTCTCTTAGAAAACTACAAATTCTATGATTCTATGTGGTAAAAAAATAATTTAACCCAAAGTTTCGGGATCAAAATCCAAATTAAATTGCATGACTTCAATCTCCAAAAAAATATATTTTGCTTCTGATCAACATTTTGGTGCGCCTACGCCTGAGTTGAGTTTTCCTAGAGAACAAAAATTTGTAGCATGGCTAGACGAAGTAAAGAAAGATGCAGAAGCTATTTTTTTATTGGGTGATTTATTCGATTTTTGGTTCGAATACAAAACCGTCGTGCCCAAAGGATTTGTTCGCGTTTTAGGTAAATTGGCCGAGATTCGCGATAGTGGAATTCCGATTTATTTTTTCGTCGGGAATCATGATTTATGGATGAACGATTATTTTGAAAAAGAACTGAATATTCCGGTTTTTCATGACAATCAAGAATATACTTTTCATGGAAAAACTTTTTTAGTAGGACACGGAGACGGAAAAGGACCTGGCGATTTGGGCTACAAACGCATGAAAAAAGTGTTTACCAATCCGTTCTCTAAATGGCTGTTTCGTTGGTTGCATCCTGATCTTGGTGTTGGACTAGCACAATATCTTTCGGTAAAAAACAAGTTAATTTCTGGAGCCGAAGATGTAACTTTTTTAGGCGAAGACAACGAATGGTTAATTCAATATGCCAAACGAAAACTAGAAACCAAGCATTATAACTATTTGGTTTTTGGACACCGTCATTTGCCCATGAAATACACCGTTGGTGAAAACGCTGAATACGTAAATCTAGGCGATTGGATTACTTATTTTACTTATGGCGTTTTTGATGGTGAAACTTTTGAGGTCAAAACATTCAACTAAATTAAAGTGATATGGTGCCAATAGATTTTGATAAACTAGATTATCCTATTGGGAATTCCATTAAAGAATGCCATAGTCAGTATGGATTAGATTTTCAAAATGGGCATTTTTATCTTCCTGACTATTGTCCTTTTGGGGACTTTTCTTCTTTTGAAAATGCAGCTTCTATTTTAGAACAGTATTTAAAATTAACATCTTCTTTTTACATTTTTGGTAACTTACCTGAAGTCCCTTCGTGTATAGAAAATAAAGGAGCGTTACGTTGTTGTCAAATGATTCTAACTTGTCGAATTAAGCATCCTATTACTGAAACTATCATCAAATTAGGCCCTGAAAAGTTAGACGATTTGTTGGGTTTGGTACGTTTGGTTTATCCAGAGTACTTCAAGCCTCAAACCACAGCTATGGGAAATTATTACGGTATTTATAAAGACAGTAAATTAGTTGCTGTTACAGGTGAGCGCATGCAAATGAACGATTTTATAGAGGTCAGTGCTGTAATTACGCATCCGGATCACACAGGAAAAGGGTATGCTAAACAGTTAGTAACACATACTGCAAACGCTATTTTTGATCAAAATAAATTTCCTTTTTTGCATGTCGCAAGGCGCAATAGTAGAGCGATTCATGTGTATGAATCATTAGGATTTAGCACGCGTAAAGAAATTAATATTTGGCATTTGGTTAAAAAGTAGCATAGCCCTTAATTTGCCGCTTTTTTAGGAATTTTCATGTGCATCGAGATCTTTTTGTAAATCCAATTTTCGGAAAGAAGGCATAAAGGTTCCCATTCCGAGTACAATCATCAACGTCATACATCCTCCAAATACCACTGCAGGAACGGTTCCCATTAATTTGGCAGTTAAACCACTTTCAAAAGCACCCAATTCATTCGACGAGCCAACAAAAATTGAATTTACCGAAGCCACACGGCCACGCATGTGATCTGGAGTTTTTAATTGTAAAATAGTCGAACGAATCACCATTGAAATGCCATCCACAACGCCACTAAAGAATAAGGCTAACAAGGAAACCCAGAAGATGGTAGAAAGGCCAAAAATGATGATACAAACACCAAACAAGAAAATAGCGGTTAGCAATTTCATTCCGGCATTTTTATTTACTGGAACATAAGCGGTGAAAAGCATGGTTAGTATCGCTCCAACTGCAGGAGCGGCTCTTAGAACGCCAAAACCTTGCGAACCTACTTGCAAAATATCTAAAGCGAAAATAGGTAACAGCGCTACTGCGCCACCAAATAATACCGCAGTCATATCTAAGGTTAAGGCTCCAAGAATCATCTTGTTGTTGTACACAAATTTTACACCTTCTTTCAAACTATCCAAAACAGGTTCTCCAATTTTTGGATTTAAAATGGGTTTCTTTTCTATGAAAGTTAAGCCTAATAAAGCAGCAAAAGCAAAGGCAACGACAAGGGCTAAAGACCAATGAACGCCTATAAAAGTAATTGAAAATCCAGCAACCGCAGGTCCAATTACCGATCCTACTTGCCAAACCGAACTGCTCCAAGTAGCGGCATTGGAATAGGCTTTTTTGGGTACGATTAAGGCTAAAAGAGAAAAAATAGTAGGCCCCAAAAACGAACGGACAAGACCACCTAAAAAGACAAATAAGTAAATGAGGTACAGAATGGTGCTGCCTTCAAACTGGGAAGAAAAACTTGGAATAGTCAAGCAAAATAATCCTGAACTAATAAAAAGAAATCCCAAAATACATTTGATTAGCATGCCTTTTTTTTCCTTTTGATCCACGATATGACCAGCAAACAGCGCCATGGCAACCGCAGGTATGATTTCCATCAACCCAATAATCCCCAAGGATAAAGCACTTTTGGTTACGCGATATACTTCCCATTCGATAATGATAAATTGCATGGACCAAGCAAAAACCATAGCAAATCGTAACAGTAAAAAGGTATTAAATTCTCTATAACGCAAGGCAGCGTATGGGTCGTTTTTTGTTTTCATTTTTAGTTTCTAATGTCTTTCAATCGCAATTGTAATTCTATTTTGTCGTTCCATTCATTTTCGTCTATGCAATAAGCGGCTTCGAAAAGTTGTTTGTTTTTTACTATTGCATGTTTGCTTCCCAATCCAAAACCAATAGCAGGAATTCCTTCCGAATTATTTTGGCGCACAAAAAGTTTCAGATGTTCTTCTTCTTTTCCCATCGGTTTTCCGTAGCCCGTATCAAATACATTTTTGGTCGCAAAAACAGGAGTCATATTTTGAGGACCACAAGGTTCAAATTGTTTTAAAATGCGTGTAAATTTAGGGGTAATTTCTTCAAAACCGACAACAGCATCGATAGAAAGTTCGGGTTGAAGTAATTCGGGGGCAATGGTTTCTTGAACTACTTTTTCAAAGGCTTCCTTAAATGCGGCATAATTTTCAGGTTTCAACGTCATGCCTGCAGCATACATGTGTCCTCCAAATTGTTCCAAATGTGCTGCGCAAGCTTCTAGCGCATTGTAAACATCAAATCCTTTTACCGAACGGGCTGATGCGGCATATTTATCGCCACTTTTGGTAAACACCAAGGTAGGGCGATAGTAGGTCTCTATCAATCGAGAAGCGACAATGCCAATCACGCCTTTGTGCCAAGTTTCCTGAAAAACCACTGTGGTAAATCGGTTTTGTTCGCCGTTTTCTTCAATTTGTGTCAGCGCTTCTTTGGTGATTTGCTGGTCCAAATCTTTGCGTTCGGCATTATAGGCTTCAATTTCAGAGGCAAATTGCTGGGCTTGTTCAAAATCAAATTCGGTCAACAATTCTACGGCATGATTTCCGTGTTTGATGCGACCTGCAGCGTTAATTCTCGGCGCAATAATAAAAACTACATCCGTAATATCGAGTGTTTTTTTCTTGAGTTGATGCGTCATCGCCTTAATTCCAGGGCGTGGATCGCTATTAATCACCTGTAATCCAAAATGTGCCAAAACTCTATTCTCACCCGTCATCGGAACAATATCAGCTGCAATTGCGGTAGCCACCAAGTCCAGATACGGAATCAAATCTTCTATGGTTTGATTGCGGTTAGCTGCCAAGGCTTGAATGAGTTTAAAACCAATTCCACAACCACACAATTCGTCGTACGGATACTCACAATCAGTTCGTTTCGGGTCTAAAATTGCTACGGCATCAGGTAAATTGTCACCAGGACGGTGGTGGTCGCCAATAATAAAATCGATATTCTTTTCTTTGGCATACGCCACGTGATTAATAGATTTTATCCCACAATCTAGCGCTATAATTAGCGAAAAACCGTTGTCATCAGCAAAATCAATTCCTTTAAACGACACTCCGTAACCCTCATCATAACGGTCCGGAATATAAGTCGCAACATTGGGGTAAAAACTTCTCAAATAGCCCGAAACCAAAGAAACAGCCGTAGTTCCATCCACATCATAATCTCCAAAAACCAAAATATATTCCTCATTTTCTATTGCTTTTTCAAGCCTTTCCACCGCTTTGTCCATATCTTTCATCAAGTAGGGATTATGCAAATCGTTTAGTGAGGGACGAAAAAATTGTCGCGCTTCCTCAAATGAAGCGATGCCTCTTTGCAGTAATAATGCGGCAATCGTTCTAGAAACTTGTAAGGCTGTTGCTAATTCATTTATTTTTTCTTCTTCGGGTTTGGGTTTGAGTGTCCAACGCATTGTATTTTAGGTTTTATAACTTGTTAATTAGGCGTATAATTTATTTTTTTAGAAACCAAAGCAAAAGGCTTTTCAGGAAACACGGGTCCCGCTATCCGCTATATCTTTGTTTTTTTAAAGAAAAAAAACAAAGGATGCCGCTGCTATCGGGGTTAAAGAGCCACAAATTGCCTTTTTGTTGGTATTTTAATTGTGCTTTTATTTTTTCGCTATTAAGCAAAAACAACTATTTATTGGTACATTTTCTGAGCAAAATAGCTTCTGAATACGTCTTTTCTATTTGTTCTATTTTCTATGCTCTATTTAATACAGAAAGCCAAAAAGCCAAACAGGAATTACATTTCCTACACCAATTTCAATATTGTCCTTGGCAATAAAACTGTTGTCAATATTTTGAATTTGAACTTGTTTTTTGTTTTTCCCACCAATTTCAAAAGTATACTTTTCATTAATCAAAAAGTCACCTTGCTCAGCTAAATGAATTACTGCAAGATTCTTGAATTGATTGACAAAAAATGTTTCTCTTAAATTGCCCACATTCGTATTTTCCTTTGCTAAGGCATACATCAAATTCGTATTGTTCAAAAATAATTTTTCAGGTTTTGTAAGCGCACCAATTCCTTTTGTGGGGCGGTACAATTCATTGACCAAACCGGCTCGCTCTAATTGTTTTATGGCTTGAATTAAAACCGCTCTTGATGCGCCAATTCTCTCGCTCAATTTAGTGATATTTGGTGTAAAAGGCGCACTTGTAGCGATAGCAAAAAGCAATTTTTTGAGTTTAACAATCAATTCGTAGCTAATATGGTCTACTGCATTGATGTCAATTTCGATAATTAAATTGATCGTGTTAATCAGTTTTTGGTGGTACAACTTACTGTTTTCTTTATAGTAAGGGTAAGCTCCAAATTCCAAATATTTCAAAAACAGAGGAATAGGCTTTATTTGTTGCAAAAGGCTACTTGCAATTTCAGTGTGATTTTCTATGATAGTAGTAAAATCAATCGGTTTTAGATTAATTCCCGTTTCAAAAACAATGAATTCCCGAAATGACATTTCTTTCAAATCATAACTCACCGCTCTTCTGCTCAAATCCGATTCTGACTTGTAGATTTCTAGCATAGACGAAGAGGTAAACACTACTTTTAGTTCTGGGACATCATCATAAATAAGCTTCAGTTCTCTCGACCAATTGGCATATTTGTGTACTTCATCTAGTAACAAATGTGTTCCTCCAATCTTTGAAAAATTCTTGGCTAAATCAATTACCGTATGCTCTATAAAGTATAAATTGTCTAAGCTAACAAATAGTGTAGTCTTTAGATTCAAATGTTTTTTTATGTGTTGTAATAACAGTGTGGTTTTTCCTGAACCTCTTGCGCCTTTTATGGCAATCAATTGATTGTTCCAATCGATTTCATCTATTAAGTACCGCTGAAAGTCTAAGGTAGTTCGGGCTATTTTTTGCTGAAATTCTAATAAAAGATTTTCCATTTTATGCTTTTTAAGAAACAAATATATGGAAATTGTTATTTGTAAATAACATTATTTGCTATTTTTGTTATCTACAAATAACAATTTTTATAAAAAATGTTATCTAAAAATAATAATTATTGTTGTTTCAATGTCAAAGGCTCTCCGTAAAAAGCGATGCCATCCCAACCTGTTTTCATAAAATTACGAATGTTTTGGTGGTCTGTTCCTTCTGGATTTTTCAAGACGTCTTCAGTATAATACGCTCCAAAACAAGCTAATGTTGCTTCTGGAGATAATTGCTGTAATTCAGCAAAAGCAAACAATTTACAAGAGCCGTTGTTCTCGTTGGCAGCATTATGTTGTAAGCCGTTTTCGAAAGCTGTTGGTTCAAAATCGTAATGCGCTTCAATAACCGCGATAGTTTCTTGAAAGGTAATCGCGTTTGGGGTGTTTTTTACTTTTTCTAAAAAGGTAGTTAGGCTCATATTTTCTATTTTATTGTTCTTCTGAAAATTTACTTTTTTTGGTTTCTTTGGTTATGGGTTTTCCCCCAACCACCACTACAATTTCGCCTCTAGGTGCGGTTTTTTCAAAGTGAGCTAGCACTTCTTTTACCGTTCCGCGTACGTTTTCTTCATGCATTTTAGATAATTCTCTCGAAACACAAACGGGACGGTCTTCACCAAAATAAGTAATAAATTCACTTAAAGTCTTTACTAATTTGTGTGGAGAAACATAAAGAATCATCGTTCTCGTTTCTTCGGCCAAAGCCAAATAGCGAGTTTGTCTTCCTTTTTTATCAGGTAAAAAACCTTCAAAAACAAATTTGTCATTCGGCAAACCACTATTGACTAAAGCAGGTACAAATGCGGTTGCTCCAGGTAAGCATTCTACCGCAATACCGTTTTCAATACAAGCTCTAGTAATCAAAAAACCAGGGTCCGAGATGGCGGGTGTTCCAGCATCCGAAATCAAAGCGATGGTTTCGCCAGCTTGCAATCTAGCAATCAAGTTTTCGATGGTTTTGTGTTCATTATGCATGTGATGGCTGTGCATGTGCGTGCTAATCTCAAAATGCTTGAGCAATTTCCCACTGGTTCGGGTGTCCTCGGCCAAAATCAAATCAGCTTCTTTTAGAATGCGTATCGCTCGAAACGTCATGTCTTCGAGGTTGCCAATTGGAGTGGGTACGATATAAAGTTTAGACATATTTTAAAAAGTTAAAACACGAAATCCGCAAGAATACGAAGTTCGTGTTTGATGATGAGGTATTGAAGGGAGCGGTAAAATAGAGTGGATTACAAGAATTTTTTCTCTACGATTTCGATGAATCGGTGGGCATAATCGTCTTTACCTTCCCAGTTGTTGTATTCAGGTTTTATCATTTCATCAATAAAGGCTTTGGTTTCGTGAAAAGTAGTAAAGCTATTCAGTTGACTCAAAACTCGATTGTATTCCTCGTTACTGTTGTTGAAAAGATGTTTTACAAATCCAATACGATCGTTCAAATCTATGGCGATACCTTTGCTTAACTTCTCGTTTAATGATTTAGGTTTGTTCTCTTTTTCTTCGGTTAGTGTTTCTACTTTATCAAAAGCTAAATCAAAAGGCGAAACGGTTGCATTGGTTTTACCTGCTTCGATACTATCTGCTTTTACAAATTGAGGTTCAGTAAAGCTTCCTCCTAATAATTCTTCAAAAGAAATTTGGATTACTTCTTGTTTAATCTCTTCTAAAGGTAAAACAGTTTCTGGTTCTTGGATTTTCATTTCTTCTGTTGCGACAACTTCTTCTACTATAGCTTCAAGTATTGGTTTCTCTTCTTCTTTTAGAACGTCTTCAATACTTGGAATTTCATTTTCAGTCGCTTCAATTTCGGATAAAATTGTTTCTTCAATAGTACTTTTTGGAGCAACTTCTTCTAAAATTTCAGTAACGAATGTTTGTTTCGGAAGATCATTTTCTGTTTGCACTTTTTCGATTGTTGCAGCAGATGCAGGAAGCACAATTTCAGGAGAGCTCTCGAGTTTGTCAAAAGCTTTTTCAACTTCTATTTCTAAAGCCGCTTGTCCAATGGTTGGTTTGACTTCTCCGAAATTATCCTGTATAAATTTTAAAACCGCTAGTTTTTCATGTAGTTTTTGGGTTTCTAAAAGTAGGACATTCACATCAGATTTGTTTTTGAGTTTTAGAATTCTATGCGCAATGCTAACTAAATCAGCTTCCAATCTTTTTTTCATAACTTTTGGAATTTATAATGAATAGGGTGTGTCTTTTTTAATAAATTTGTCGACAGTACAAAGTAATAAAAACTATTCATTTTTAAAGGTAGAAAAATACAAAATGTTTCTCGAAAATACAGTAAATCATAAAGAACAATTTGGTTGGATCGAAGTCATTTGTGGCTCCATGTTTTCGGGTAAAACAGAAGAATTGATTCGTCGTTTAAAGCGCGCTCAGTTTGCCAAACAAAAAATCGAAATTTTTAAGCCTTCCATTGATACACGTTATCACGAGGAAATGGTGGTGTCTCATGACGAGAACGAGATTCGTTCTACGCCAGTTCCTGCTGCAGCCAATATTATGTTGTTGGCTCAAGGTTGTGATGTGGTAGGTATTGATGAAGCTCAGTTTTTTGATGACGAAATTGTCGCTGTTTGTAATGATTTAGCGAATCAAGGTATTCGCGTAATTGTTGCGGGCTTGGATATGGATTTTAAAGGCAATCCTTTCGGTCCGATGCCTGCATTGATGGCCACTGCGGAGTATGTTACGAAAGTGCATGCCGTATGTACCCGAACAGGGAATTTAGCGAATTACAGTTTCAGAAAAACCGACAATGATAAGCTCGTTATGCTAGGGGAAACCGAGGAATATGAACCTTTGAGTCGAGCCGCTTATTATCATGCGATGCATGATGCTAAAGAAAAGAAATAATCTAAAAACATAAAACCCTTTCTAGTACATACTTGAAAGGGTTCTTTTTTTAATTGAATATTTCGGCTAATTGAAAATCTAAGTCGGGAAATAATTTACTTTGAATCGAATCTTCTTCAATTAATGGATGCATTCCTATGAATTGATTTTCTTTCAGAACATAAATAAAAAGGGTTTTATCTGCGGGGTTTACAATCCAATATTCTAGAACTCCCGCTTCTTCATACAAGTCAAATTTATACTTCATTTCTTTGTTGGAATTTCCTGGCGATAAAATTTCAATGACCAAATCAGGAGCTCCAATGGCACCTCTTTCATCAATTTTTGTTTCGTCACAAATCACAAATAAATCGGGTTGTACAACTGAAAAAATATCTTGGTCTAAAGTCGATTTTTTTTTATCTATCAATCGAACATCAAAAGGTGCAGCAAATAAATTGCATTGATGTTGTTTAGAAAAATTATAAAGTACACCTGTTAACTCCCCAGATATTCTTTGATGAGTAGTATTTGGGGTTGACCCCATACTGAAAATTTTTCCGCTCAATAGCTCTACTCTGTCATCAAACTGCCAAGTTAAATAATCAGCATAAGTATAGGTTTTATTTAAGTCTAATTCGTTAATATCCGTTATCATAATCGTAGTAAACTTACAAAAAAAGAGTTGTTACCTTAAAAGGCTTGCAAATATGCTTTTTTTAGAAACATAAAACTTGAAAACTACTACATTTTCTTCCGCATTCTCGCCACTGGAATATCAAGTTGTTCTCGATATTTTGCAATTGTTCTTCTGGCAATAGGATAGCCTTTTTCTTTTAAAATTTCAGCCAATTGGTCATCGGGAAGTGGTTTGTGTTTGTCTTCTTCTTCGATCGTATTTTTTAGAATTTTCTTGATTTCTAAAGTTGAAACTTCTTCACCTTGATCGTTCATCATCGCTTCGGAGAAAAATTCTTTAATCAATTTGGTGCCGTAGGGTGTTTCTACATATTTGCTATTGGCCACCCTAGAAATTGTCGAAATATCAAGACCAACCAAATCGGCAATGTCTTTCAAAATCATTGGTTTTAACTTGGTCTCATCGCCATCTAGGAAAAATTCTTCTTGGTAATGCATGATGGCATTCATGGTTACAAAAAGTGTTTCTTGACGTTGTCGAATGGCATCAATAAACCATTTGGCGGAATCTAATTTTTGTTTGATGAATTGAACGGCTTCTTTTTGTTGGTTGGATTTGTCTTTAGAATCTTTATAGGTCTGCATCATTTCCTGATAGTCCTTAGATACATGAAGCGAAGGTGCATTTCGACCATTTAACGTTAGTTCGAGTTCGCCCTCAATAATTCTGATGGCGAAATCAGGAACAATATTTTCGGTAACTTTGTTGTTTCCAGCCAGTGATCCTCCCGGTTTTGGGTTTAGTTTTTCAATTTCGTGAATGCCTTTTTTTAATTGCTCGTTGGAAACATTGTATTTTTGAATCAATTTTTCGTAGTGTTTTTTGGTAAAAGCATCAAATTGATTTTCGATTATATCAATGGCTAATTCAATATATTCTGTAGGCGTTTTGTGTTTGAGTTGCAAAAGCAAACATTCTTGTAGGTCTCTTGCACCAACTCCTGTGGGTTCCAATTCGTGAACAACGTGAAGCAAGCGTTCTACGTTTTTTTCATCAGTATAAATGCCTTGTGTAAAGGCCAAATCATCTACAATGTCAGCGATGCTTCTTCGGATGTATCCCATATCATCAATACTTCCCACTAAGAATTCCGCGATTTCTCGGTCCTCATCGTTTAAAATAAAAGTATTGAGCTGATTGATTAAATCTTGATGAAAGCTAATAGGAGCAGCAAAGGGAGTCTCGCGCTCTTCATCATCGTCACTGTAGTTATTAGCTTGTGTTTTGTAATCGGGGATATCGTCACTATTCAAATAGTCGTCCACGTCGATATCGTCGGCTTCTATACGATCTGATTCGGGATCATCATAATCGTCGTAGTCTTCAGATTCAAATTCGTCTTTCTCGTAGTCGTCTTCTTTGCCTGCTTCTAGAGCCGGATTTTCGTTCATTTCTTCTAATAAACGTTGTTCAAAGGCTTGCGTAGGCAATTGAATTAACTTCATCAACTGAATTTGTTGTGGAGATAATTTCTGTGATAATTTTAAATTTAAAAATTGCTTTAGCATTTTTTTTAATAGTTTAAAGGTTTAAGGTTTAAAGGGTTAAAGTTGTTGTGTTGTAGGTAACAACTTTAAACCATTTTAAACAACAGTAAACTTTTTAAAACTCGGCACTGCCTGGTGTTCTTGGGAAAGGAATTACGTCACGAATATTCGTCATTCCAGTTACAAACAATACCAATCTTTCGAAGCCAAGACCAAAACCAGAGTGTACGGCTGATCCAAAACGTCTGGTATCTAAGTACCACCACAATTCTTCTTCATCGATACCTAAGGCTTTCATTTTTTCGACTAAAACATCAAAACGTTCTTCTCTTTGAGAACCACCTACGATTTCTCCAATGCCTGGGAAAAGAATATCCATGGCGCGAACTGTCTCTTTTCCAGGTTCTGTATTATCATTCAAACGCATATAAAATGCTTTGATGTTGGCTGGATAATCAAACAAAATCACTGGACATTTAAAGTGTTTTTCCACCAAGTAACGTTCGTGTTCTGATTGTAAATCAGCACCCCATTCGTTGATAATATATTGGAATTTTTTCTTTTTGTTTGGGGTACTGTTTCTCAAAATATCAATGGCTTCCGTATACGAAACGCGTTTGAAATTGTTTTCCAATACAAAGTTCAATTTCTCCAACAAAGCCATTTCGCTTCTTTCGGCTTGGGGTTTTGATTTTTCTTCTTCTAACAAACGCCCTTCTAGGAATTTCAAATCCTCTGGACATTTATCCATTACATATTTAATCACAAATTGAATGAAATCCTCAGCCAAATCCATATTGTCTTCCAAATCATTGAAAGCCACCTCTGGCTCAATCATCCAAAATTCTGCTAAGTGACGAGAAGTATTTGAGTTTTCAGCTCTAAATGTAGGGCCAAAAGTATAAATCTGACCCAAAGCCATGGCAAACGTTTCACCTTCTAATTGTCCAGAAACCGTCAAGTTGGTCTCTTTACCAAAGAAATCTTTTTTGTAATCAACTTTACCTTCCTCCGTTCTTGGTGTGTTGTCAAAAGGCAAAGCGGTCACTTTAAACATTTCACCCGCACCTTCCGCATCCGATCCAGTAATAATTGGCGTATTCACATATACAAAACCTTTCTCTTGAAAATACGTGTGCACTGCGTGAGCCAAAACCGAACGCACACGCATAATCGCGCCAAAAGCATTCGTTCTTACTCTCAAATGCGCATTCTCACGCAAAAATTCCAAAGAGTGTTTTTTAGGCTGCATTGGGAATTTCTCCGCATCTGAGTCGCCCAAAATTTCCAATTGCTTTACCTGAATTTCATATTTTTGTCCCGCACCTTGGCTCTCCACCAATGTTCCAGTTACCGAAACGGCAGCGCCAGTGGTAATGCGTTTTAGTGTCTCATCTGGTGTGTTTTCAAAATCAACCACACATTGAATATTATTGATAGTCGACCCGTCATTCAACGCAATAAACTGATTATTTCTAAACGTTCTTACCCAACCTTTAGCATTGATCTCTTGCAGCGTAGTAGTGCTGTTTAATAAGTCTTTAACTTTTGTGTGTTTCATCTTCATTTTAGATTATAGATTTAAATACGCGCTCAAAACAAAAATCGGTGCTTTAAGCGTTATGCAAATATAATTGTTTTGTGTTTATTTTTTAGGAGCTATTTCCCGCTTTTCGTTACAATCTTGTTCAATAAATACTATTTTTCTAAGCCAAAAAAGGAGCTTCCGCTGGTCGCTCTTTTTTGTCAAGAAAAATTAGTCTTTATTTTCACAAGGATTTCTACTACAATCGGGGCTAGGGCTATGTCATTAAGTTAAGAGATTTTAGATTGAAGATTAACGATTCTTGATTTTAGATTTTGGGGAAAGTGAGTAAAAATCATTTGATTTTCAGTATTTTAAATATCAACAATCAAAAACCGTTAATCAAAAATCAGCAATCATTTTATCATTTAATCCTTAACTTAATGACATTGCGCCCACTAGCAGGGGGGGGCAAAATTAACTTTTTGGCAATACCCAGATTGATGTAATAAACTTATTAGAAAAATAATTTAATTCTTGTTTTCATACTTCTTTTTTAAAATAAAAAACGTTAATAGTAAACCATAACTTAAGATTTCTGTAAAAATCCAAGAGTGTAAGTTTTCTTTAATTGCTTCCTCTTTGGACTGTGTTTTTTTTATGTATAATACATACTTTGAAGTTCCAAATTTAACGACTTGTACATACAACTTTAAGGGTGTTAAATTATTGTAATCAATTGATTGTTCTGTTTTAGTATTAATATATGACATAAAATCATATGCCTCATCATCATATGAATTAAAGTATACTTTTTGCTTATCAATTTGCCCATAAATAGTAGTTGAAATACGTTTTGAACTTGAGGGATCTCGTGTAAGTTTTTCAACTCGCATCATTTTTTCTGAATAATTACCAGTTACATAACAATATTGACGATAAACAGTAAAAGCAAAAAAAGGAGTCAGTAAGCAACAAATAATTATGAGTCCATAATAAATTCTGGTAATTTTCATTTTAATTAGTTTAATTAAGTTAAGAGATTTTAGATTGAAGATTAACGATTCTTAATTTTAGATTTTGGGGAAAGTGAGTAAAAATCATTTGATTTTAAGTATTTTAAACATCAGCAATCAAAAATCGTTAATCAAAAATCAGCAATCATTTTATCATTTAATCCTTAACTTAATGACATTGGGGTCTAGGGCAGTAGGGAAACCAGTCGTTTCTTGATTTACAACCCTTGCAGCAATTGGTGACTTACTTCATTTCCGCTAATGGTAATGATGTATAAATTTCCAAAAACAGTATCATCAATTGGCGCATACACCTTTTGATTAATAATTTTGTTTGCTAAATCAGGCGTCGTATTGCTATGGCCTACAATCAAAATAGCTTGACCTTTGTGTTCATTTTTGAGTTTTTCAAGGTCGAGAGTTTTTGGGTCATATTTTATAATCTCCAAATTTTTGCTTGTAACTGTAGGAGTAGCGGTTTGTACCGTTCTCAAATAATCAGTGCTGTACACTGCCTTTAGTGGAACCTGATTCAAAATCGTTTTCCAATGTTCGGCGCGTTCCCATCCTGATTTTGATAAATCAGGATTTTTAGAATTGTCTACTTTTTCGGCATGACGAATCAAATAAATAGTAGTCGTTTGACTCCAAGCACCTGCTGAAAGAACCAAAAACAGTAGTGATATAATTAATTTTCTCATGACAGTTCTCTATTTTTTCTGGGCTGTTAATGTGTCAATTTTCTCGTCACTCGGTTCGATCAGGTCGATTTTAGGTTCAATGAATTCTTGCTCGTTGGCTAAGGTTTTATTCAAAGTCAACACCAAAGCGGGTAGCAACATCAAATTCGATAACATACCAAATAATAAAGTCAACGAAATCAATCCGCCTAAAGCAATTGTTCCACCAAAACTGGACAGCATAAATACCGAGAATCCAAAAAACAATACAATTGATGTATAAAACATACTTAATCCCGATTCTTTAAACGTAGCATACACTGATTTTTTGATTTTCCAATTGTTCTTCTTCAATTCCTCACGGTATTGCGACAAGAATCGAAGGGTGTCATCTACAGATAGTCCAAAGGCAATCCCAAACACTAAAATAGTCGAAGGTTTTAATGGGATATCCAAAAAGCCCATCAATCCTGCGGTTAAAAATAGTGGTAATAAATTGGGAATAATGGCAACGATTACCATTTTTACAGAACGGAACATAAAAGCGATTAGCACTGCCGTTAAGAAAAGAGCAAACAATAAGGAACTAAGCAGGTTGTCTAGGAGATAACCCGTTCCTTTTTGAAAAACTAGCGCTTTTCCAGTAATGGTCACTTTGAAGCGCTCTTTTGGGAATAGTTTTGCAGCTTTTTCTTTAACTTGTTTTTCAATTTCGGCAATTTGTGCGCCATTTTCATCGCGCATAAAGGTGGTGATTCGGGCATATTGCCCCGTGCTATCCACATAGCTTTTCATGATGTTTTCTTTTCCGTTTCCAGCGGCATTTTTTGCATACGAAAGGATAAAAGCTTGTTCTTGAGCAGTGGGTAAGTCGTAATATTCAGGATTGCCATTGTAATACGCTTGTTTGGAATATTTCACCAAATTCACAATCGAAATGGGTTTGGATAATCCCGGAATTTCAGCGATTGCTTCCTCGAATTCTTCCATTCGTTTTAGGGTCGACAATTTCATGACGCCTTTTTTACGTTGGGTATCAATCATGATTTCGAGCGGCATCACACCATCGAATTCTTTTTCAAAGAAAACAATATCCTGAAAGAAGGCTTCTTTTTTGGGCATGTCTTCAATCAAACTGCCTGAAATACGCATCTCGTAAATTCCAATAATACTGAATATCAGTAACGCGATTGAAGCCACATAAATAGAAAAACGATTGGTTTTGATTGTATTCAAAATCCAGTTCATGAATTTTTGAACCGTGCCTCGATCCAAATGTTTAAGATGTCTTTCTTTGGGAGGATTCGAGTAACTATGAAAAATAGGAATCAAAACCAAACTCAGGAAAAAGAGCGCCATGATATTGATCGAAGTCACCACGCCAAATTCTATGAGTAAGTCATTGTTCGAAGCAACGAAGGTTGCAAAACCGATAGCTGTGGTCAAATTGGTCATCAAAGTAGCCATGCCAATTTTGGTGGTGACTCTTTGCAGGGCTTTGGCTTTGTTGCGGTGCACCTTAAATTCTTGATGGTATTTATTGGTCAAGAAAATACAATTCGGAATCCCAATCACAATAATCAAGGAAGGAACTAAAGCAGTTAAAATAGTGATTTCGTAATTGAATAATCCCAAGAATCCAAACGACCACATTACGCCAATCACTACGATAATGATAGAAATTAAAGTCGCCTTGAAGCTTCTAAAAAAGAAGAAAAATAACAACGAGGTAATCAACAAGGAAGCGCCAATAAAAATACTAATTTCGCCTGTTATCGTTTTAGTATTCATAGTCCTTATGTAGGGCATTCCTGAAACGCGAAGGTCTATATTGGTTTGTTTTTCAAAAGTTTCAATAGCAGGAATTAAGCGCTGTAAGATGTATTCTTTACGAGCTTTTGTATTGACAATTTTTTTGTCCATGTAAATTGCCGAGCGAATACTTCCTGAACGTTTATTAAATAACAAACCTTCATAAAACGGCAGATCATGAAAAAGCTCCTTTTTGATCGTTTTTAAGTAATCCGGATCTAGTACCTTGGCTTCGTCGACAAACGGAATCAATTCAAATTTTTCTAATGCTTCATTTTTTTGAAGTTTTTTCAAATCATTTATTGAAACCACCAAATCAATGGTAGGATCATTCTTAATGCTATTCATTAAGGTGCTCCAAGCTTTATAGGCCTTTGGGGTGAAAAAAGTAGCATCTTTAACGCCAATAATAATCAGATTTCCTTCTTCTCCAAATTTATCCAAAAAGGCATTGTATTCTATGTTGGCAATGTTGTCTTCGGGCAACATATTGGCTTCGGTAAACGTAAAGTGAATGTTTTTCCATTGCATCGCCAAGAAGACCGTGAGGGCTGCAATGATAGCGATCATTAGCAATCTATTTCTAAGGACAATACGGGCTATGAGTTCCCAAAATCCTAAACTAAACCATTTAATCATTTTCTGTATTTAAAAGGCAGCAAAGGTAACAAATGCATACTGAAAAATTAAAATTCTTTGGTGCCGTGTCGGTTTTTTTTAATAAATATTGAATTACTATTATTTTTTGGTTACTATTTTTCACTGTAGTGCAATACTTTTGTTTGATTTTCTCATCTTTGCTATAACAAGTCACTCATTACGTATTAAATTAAATCAATGAAAAAGTACAGGAACTCTATTTTTTATATCACGGTTACGGGTGGTTTTTCCGTGTTAATGTATTGGATTATTCAAAATGGAAAACTTCTAGAAGGCAATGATGTGGTGAAAACCAAAATAAGTTCAAAGGACGCTTGGTTGGATTTTATAGAGACCATGCAACACAGTTTTCAGGAGCCCTTAGCGATATTGTTGGCCCAAATTATTACCATTATTGTTGTAGCAAGAATTTTTGGTTGGGTATTTAAAAAAATTGGACAACCGTCTGTAATTGGCGAAATTATTGCCGGAATTGCTTTGGGGCCGTCCTTGTTAGGTATGTATTTTCCGGAGTTTTCTCAAGTACTGTTTCCCGATGCTTCACTGGGTAATTTGAAATTTCTGAGTCAAATCGGTTTGATACTTTTCATGTATGTAATTGGAATGGAGCTAGACTTGAAAGTACTGAAAAACAAAGCCAACGAAGCGGTTGTTATTAGTCATGCGAGTATTATTTTTCCGTTTACCCTCGGAATTGGTTTGGCGTATTTTGTGTATGATCAATTTGCTCCCGACGGGGTAAAATTCCTTTCGTTCAGTTTGTTCATGGGAATTGCAATGAGTATTACTGCGTTTCCCGTTTTGGCACGTATTGTTCAAGAACGCGGCATTCATAAAACCAAATTAGGTGCCATTGTCATCACTTGCGCTGCTGCCGATGATATCACGGCTTGGTGTTTGTTGGCAGCCGTTATTGCTATTGTAAAAGCAGGCTCTTTTGTGAGTTCGTTGTATGTGATTTCATTATCGGTAGGTTTTGTACTGATTATGTTGCTTATTGTAAAACCGTTTCTAAAACGAATTGGTGATTTATACGCCACTAAAGAAAACATTAGTAAACCGGTAGTAGCCATCTTTTTTGTAACCTTAATTATTGCTTCATATGCCACTGAGGTTATTGGAATTCATGCCCTTTTTGGTGCTTTTATGACGGGTGTAATCATGCCTGATGTTACCAAGTTCCGAATTTTATTCATTGAAAAAGTAGAGGACGTATCCGTCATTTTGCTCTTGCCTTTGTTTTTTGTTTTTACCGGATTGCGAACCGAAATCGGATTGATAAATGATCCTTATTTATGGAAAGTCACCGGTTGCATCATTTTAGTCGCAGTTGTTGGAAAGTTTTTCGGGAGTGCCATTGCTGCTAAATTTGTGGGGCAAAACTGGAGAGATAGCCTTACCATCGGCGCATTAATGAATACACGTGGCTTGATGGAATTAATTGTTCTCAACATTGGGCTAGAGTTAGGGGTTTTAACTCCGGCTGTCTTTACCATGATGGTAATTATGGCCTTGTTTACTACGTTTATGACTGGGCCAGCGTTGAACCTTATTAATTTTATTTTCAAAACCAAAGACGATGTCGATTCTGAAGAAAGCGAGCAAGTCAAAGTCTATCGTATCTTGCTATCTTTTGGGAACAACGAAAAAGGAAGATCATTGCTTCGTTTGGCGAATGCTTTTGTTCGAAAACAAAAAGACGCCTCGGTTACCGCTATGCACCTTTCTTTGAGCAACGAAATGCATTCGTTTGCCATCGAAGATAAAGAAACCGCTGCTTTTCTTCCCATAGAAGAAGAATCCAAACTGCTAAAACAGGAAGTTACGACTTTGTTCAAAGCCACTTTGGACATCGAATCCGAAATCACCGATACGGCCAATCATGGCGAATACGATTTGTTGTTAATTGGACTCGGAAAATCTATTTTCGAAGGCACTTTACTCGGCAAAGTCATTGGGTTTACCACCCGAATCATTAATCCAGAACGATTAATGGACAAATTCACTGGCAAAGAAGGCTTGTTTGCCAATTCTCCTTTTGACGAGCGCACCCGACAAATATTACTCAAAGCCAAAATGCCAGTAGGAATTTTGATCGATAAAGATTTACAAAAAGTCAACACTGTTTTTATCCCGATCTTCAATTCCGAAGATGCCTTTTTGATCGATTATGCTCAAAAAATGATTCACAATAATAAATCCAAAGTGGTAGTGTTAGATGTAAACGGACACATCAAGTCCAATTTCGTCATCGGAAGCGCCATCAGTTCGTTAGAACATAAGTTCCCTAACAACATCACGTTGTATGGCGAAAAAATCATCAAAAAAGAGTTCCTGGCCGATCAAGATTTAATGATGATCAGTCTCGAAAGTTGGAAAGCCCTAGTTGATTCCCGAAGTATTTGGTTGAGCGGCGTACCCTCAGTACTTATACTAAAACCTTAGGTAAATTGGGCGTGCCACCATAAAAAAGAGAGCCATTCATCCCTGCCGGTGAATGGCTCTCTTTTTTATGCTGTCGGGCTTTACGCTATATCTCTCCGCTGCGTTACGAGGATCCCGCTTCCATCACGATGTCATTAAGTTAAGAAATAATCAATAATTTGATTGCTGATTTTTGAATAACGATTTTTGATTGCTGATGTGTAAACCATTGAAAAAACTAGTTTTTCTTATTTATTAGCACAAAATCAAAAATCAAGAATCGTTGCTCTTCAATCAAAAATCTCTTTACTTAATGGCATTGGCTTACATCCCTCGCTTAACCCTGCAAACAATCAAAATCCTAAATTCAAAATAAAGCTAATTTTTACCGCAATATTGTCTTGAAATTTTGGCAATTGATTCGGGCCATATCGGTAAAAACCACTCAAGCCTAAACCATTAATAATCTGATTCAATTCAATACCCGATTCAAAAAAACCGTCGCGTAAGGTTTTATAATCAATACCCACATGTTGCTCTGGTTTTTCCATGTCGCCCCATCCCATTCGGCTCACCAATACCAACACTGGCTTCACTTTTTTCAAGATAGGAATCCGATTGAATTGATGTTTGAATTGAAAATAAGCAAACTTACTGGAGAAAAATTCGTTAAAAAACATGGTTTCAAAACTGTTTTTTCCGCCAAAAGTAATCCGTTGAAAAATGGTTTCTTTATTCAAGTTATTGGGCGAGGTGTTATACAAATGTGTCAAAGGTAAATCGCCCACTACGTAACCGGTTTCAAAAAGCAAACTTGTTTTTTGGCCATTCAAATAGTTTTTTTGATACTCGGTTCTAAAGTCGATTTTGCTAAATTCAAAATCATTATTGCCTACATTGGGTAACGATTTGGTAAATTGAAACGTAAATTTTGGATATCGTTTTTCGGTTTCAATTCTTCCGGTCGGCGTTTGCATATAGTCGCTAAACGGATTCCATCGCAACGAAACCATGGCTGTAGTCAAATTGTATTTTGTGAATAATTTTTCATTTAAATTATAAACATAATCAAAACGCGGTTCCACAAAAGTGTTGGAAATTTCCCAGATACTCTCGGTTTTGGGGATAAATTTGGTTTCTACACTTGTTTTCCAAGTTTGATAATGGTAAAAAGTACTAATGTTTATGGGTCTTGGGTCGTATATTTTAAAACCACGTTTATCAACAGCCCATGCAGTACTGGCGATTTCTCGCACATCATCAGTAAACGAAATGCCCCACCAAGTATTCGAAAACTTATTGATTCTGCTGCCAATACCTAAACTGTATTTAAAAGTTCCGTCTTTAGTTCCGTATGCGCTATACCCTTCAATTTTCCATTTTTTTGAAAAGCGATCATTGGTAATACCACCAACACCTAAGCGAAAACCTTCATAGTTGTTGTAACTCACAAACTTCCTTAAATCAAAATCAATGATACTGATGGGTACATACCCATTAATGATTTTCCTGCCAAACAGTAGTTTGTTTTCAATTCCGTTTTTGATAGAGATACTATCCACCGCGCTATAGGTTTTTTGGCTGCGTAGGTCAAGGGGCTCCTTGCGGTAGGTTTGCCAAAACGATTCTGGCGGGTTAATGGCGTTGGTCTCGACTTCAATCGCAATGGATGGCTGTTTTATATCCACAACTTTGTCAAATTGAATGTCAAAATAGTAGCTTTTGGATCGTAAATAACTGATGTCTGTAGCCTCTTTTTTTCTGGGCATAAACGAGGCCTCTTCAGCTCCATCAAATTGTATGGTGCCACCTAGAATCTTAATATCATTTTCATTTTTTCCTTTTACAATTTGAAAGGTTTTGGTGATAGGAAACCAAATTTTCTCCTCCGGGAAATACGCAAACTCATGAGTACTGCTAATGTCTAAAACTCCTTTGATGCGCATGATGGCTTTGGCAATACCATAGGAATTGGTATCAATATATAGTACGCCTTCTAAGCCTGAAGCGTTTTTCTTTTTTTTGTTTTTGAAATAAATCATGTAGGTACTCCTGCCATCTATGGTTGCCGAATCGAGTAGTTTGTAGTGGTAATGCTTTGTTGCATCATCGGCTATGGGGCTATTGTATTTGGTTTCAAACAATTCGTATTTGGCATCATACATCGAAAAGGAATGCAAATTAAAAGCGATAATCTCGTAAATAGGTTGTTTGAAACCTGACATTTTGGTACCCAATATAACTTCTTTCAAATGAGTGTTTTGGTACTGAAAAAAGGACACTTTCTCCGTTTGAAACAAATGTTGCTTGCTGATGATTTCTTTGAACTTATAATTTGAAGAATCTATTTTTATGAGCTCTTTACCGTAGGTTTTTTCAACAAAAATCGAATCAATTTTTCCGTTGATGGAGTCAGGATTGGCGGTAACTAAGAGTTTGTTATAGGATTTGAAGGAATAGCTTTTGTTTTTTTTTCTTGGGTTGTTGTTGTTTTTATTTGCAATCGCCTGCTGAATAATGCGCAATGCGTCATTGTCATTTGGAATGATGACTTCATTCAAGGCATTGGATTTTTCTTCTAGTACAATCCCGTAAAACGTTTTGTTGGGGATGATGTTTTGTTGAATAGGAGCGTAGCCAATATACGAGACGATAAAATCCGTGATGGGATTGGCACTTGTGAGCAGAAACTTCCCGTCAACATCCGAGACGGTTTGTACTCCCGTGTTGCTGGTAATGCTTGCAAAGGGCAAGGGTAGATTGGTCTTCGCGTCTTTCACCAAACCATTCCATTGGAATTGCGCTTGCCCAGAGAACGTAAAAAGTAGCAACAACCAACTCAATTGCTTCATAAAAGTGTATTTTGAACCCAAGCGATTTTTGTATTAGATTGACAAAAATAGCATAAAAAAACCGTCTCCAAGATACTTTTGGAGACGGTTTCGTATATGTTTGTTGCGAAAGTTACACTTTCATAATTTCGGCTTCCTTAACGGCTAGCAATTCATCGATTTTTTTGATGAAAGTGTTGGTTAAGTTTTGAACTTGCTCTTCTGCACTTTTGCAAATGTCTTCAGAGGTACCGTCTTTTTCTAATTTTTTGATATCGGTATTGGCGTCTTTACGAGCGTTACGAATTCCAATTTTGGCGTCTTCGGCTTCGGCTTTGGCTTGTTTGGCCAATTCTCTACGACGGTCTTCGGTCAAAGGTGGAACACTAATGATTATTACGTCTCCATTGTTCATTGGGTTAAACCCTAAATTAGCCACCATAATTGCTTTTTCTATAGGGTGCAACATGCTTTTTTCAAACGGTTGCAAAGTAATAGTTCTCGCATCTGGTACACTAATTTTCGACACTTGAGAAAGGGGTGAGGCGGATCCGTAATAATCTACAAAAACACTTCCTAACATCGCAGGGGATGCTTTTCCAGCACGGATATTCAAAAATGATTTCTCTAAATGTGCAATAGAACCGTTCATAGATTCTTCTGTACTATCTAATATAAATTCAATTTCTTCAGTCATAATCTTATGTTTGTTGTTTGTTGTTGGTGGTTCGCAGTCAACTATAAACTACAAATCTTTCACCATAAACTTATATGTTAACTACTGTTCCTATGTTTTCGCCTTTGCAGATTTTTAATAAATTGCCTTCTTTGTTCATGTCAAAAACTACAATTGGCAATTTGTTTTCTTGACTCAAAGTAAATGCTGTGGTGTCCATTACGTTCAATCCTTTGCTTAATACATCCTCAAATGAGATGTAGTCAAATTTTACAGCAGCAGCATTTTTTTCTGGATCAGAATCATATACACCATCAACGCGTGTTCCTTTTAAAATGACATCTGCACTAACTTCGATTCCTCGTAAAACGGCTGCAGTATCGGTTGTGAAATAAGGATTTCCTGTTCCAGCACCAAAAATCACAATACGTCCTTTTTCTAAGTGACGGTCGGCTCTTCTTTTGATATACGGTTCTGCAATAGATTCCATTTTTAAAGCGGTCATCAAACGGGTTTTCATTCCGTTATCTTCTAAAGAACCTTGTAATGCCATTCCGTTGATTACGGTAGCTAGCATTCCCATATAATCTCCCTGCACACGATCCATCCCTGAACTCGCACCTGCCACTCCTCTAAAAATGTTTCCTCCACCAATTACAATGGCAATTTCTACTCCTTGCTCATGTACTTTCTTGATCTCTTGTGCATATTCTGCTAAACGTTTTGGATCAATTCCGTAGTGTAAATCACCCATTAAAGCTTCGCCACTTAATTTGAGAAGAATTCTTTTGTATTTCATTTGATAGTTGAATTGTTTGTGCAAATATAGTTATATTCTAAATTTAGTGAAATATTGAGCCTTAAATATCTAAATTTAGTTTTTCAAAACTTTGCTTCGCGGCTTCGTAGCCAATTTTAAAAATGGCGTCCATCTTAGTTTTGCTGGTTTCGAAGGTACTGTAGGCCGATAATGCTTCGGGTTGAATGAGCCAATCGCAGTTGTCGAATTTACGGATGCTTGAATGGGCAGTCAGCAATTCAAAAGCTCGTGTCGTGATGGATTTTATGGATTTCAGGTCAGACGGTTGCACGGTTTGCAAAGGACTTACATAGACTCCAATAGAAAAATCGGTAGTTTCTTGAAGCAATTCCGTCGGGAAGTGGTTCAATATGCCGCCATCACTATACAAATTTCCCTCTATTTCGTATGGTGAAATAATGCCAGGAAAAGCACTTGAAGCCAAAATAGCATCAATAACTTTGGTGTCTTCGCCAAAAATTGTCAGTTTGCCGTTAACGATATCTGTTGCAGTGATGTAAAGTGGAATTTTTAAATCCCCCAATGTTGTATCCTTGAAGAGTGTCGAAAAATATATTTTAAAAGCGTCAGGATCAATTAAACCTGCTTTTGAAAAAGTGAAATGCTTCCAATGAAAAAAGTAAATGGATTTAAAGAAAGCCAAGATTTCCAAAGGCGATTTTCCGCTACTGTACAAGGCCGCTACAATGGAGCCAGCACTCGACCCTGCAATTTGATGAGGAACTATTTTTATTTCTTCCAAAAAATGAAGCACACCTGCATGTGCTATTCCTTTAGAGCCACCGCCCGATAATGTTAAACCAATAGTTTTAGTGTGATTTAGCATCAAATGTTTTATTTTAAAGAGATGTAAGTGATTTTTATCACTGAATTTATGAGATCAGTTGTGTAATTTTGCCTAAAAATAAGAATAAAATGAAAACATCAGTAGCGAAAGCATTATTTCATAGTCATACCTATACTAATTTCAGAAAAATTGTTTCAGATTTGTTGAAAGAAGGAAAGTCATCAGGGCACGAACAGTCCGAAGATTTAACGCATTATAGTTCTCTTAATGAAACCAGAATGAACCGTTTGGATAAGACCATCAAAGTGGATCCGGAGATTGCAGCTCAGTTGAAAGGGCTACAAAACGAATACATTTGGTTAGTTTTGGCTGAAGGTTGGTGCGGTGATGCTGCTCAACTATTGCCGATTATGAATAAAATGGCGCTTGAAACCGATAAAATTGATTTAAAAGTGGTTTTTAGAGATGATAATGACGACTTCATGCAGCACTTCTTAACAAATGGCGCCAGATCGATTCCTAAACTAGTAATTATTGATAAAGAAACCTCTGAGGTGGTGGCTACTTGGGGACCAAGACCTAAAGCGGCAGCCGAATTAATTATTAATTACAAAAAGGAACATGGTGTTGTAGATGCTACAGCCAAAGCCGAATTGCAACTATGGTATTTACATGATAAAGGATTAACTACCCAAAACGAAATCATGAATTTGATGGTGGCATCAGTTGAAAATATTGAAGCGTAATATAAAGTGCTTTACAACAGATTGATAATCTGAAATTTTGACTTGTTTTTTTTCTTTTGGAAGAATAATTGTTGTAAATTAGCGAAAGCTATCCAAGTCTATTTCATTAATTTACTTTTTTATTGGTGTTTAAAATAGTGTATCACAATTTAAAAAACATCCTTATGAAAAAGATTTTTGAAAAGTTTTATGATTTTGTTTCTTCCCTATTGTTTGGAGGAAAAACCACAATTCATTATTAATTCACGGTGTAGCCCCAATCGTTAAAAACAAAAAAAGTATGGTTTAAAAAGTACTTTGTTTATTTTTTTTAAAACACATTGCAAGCTCTAAAAGATAGACTTTGTAATGTGTTTTTTATTTGTTGGCTAATTGCTCTTCAAAAACGGAAGGAGTTACCGCATTTTTAACCGCGTAGTTTCCAATTTTGGTGCGTCGTAAAGCCGTTAAATGTGCGCCGGATTGTAGAGCTTTGCCAAAATCAAAAGCTAAGGAACGGATGTAGGTGCCTTTGCTGCAAACTACTCGAAAATCAATTTCAGGCAAAGCAATTCTAGTAATTTCAAATTCGTAAATCGTAGTTTTTCGACTAGCAATTTCCACTGTTTCTCCAGCTCTTGCGTGTTCGTATAAGCGAACGCCTTCTTTTTTTATGGCAGAAAAAATAGGAGGTTTTTGATCAATCTCACCCAAAAATTGTTTTAAAGTTTCGTGTATCAACGCTTCTGTAATGTGATCAGTTGGGTAATGATGATCTATTTCTGTTTCTAAATCATAGGATGGAGTAGTAGCTCCAATATGAAAAGTACCAGTATATTCTTTGGCTTGTCCTTGTAATTCGGTAATGCGTTTGGTAAATTTTCCGGTGCAAATTAATAGTAGACCAGAAGCGAGAGGATCTAAGGTTCCAGCGTGACCAATTTTGAATTTTTTTGGTAAACCTACTTTATTGATCAGTAAATACTTCAGCTTGTTTACTGCTTGAAAAGAAGTAAAATGTAGCGGTTTGTCGATCAATAGGATTTGACCTTCTAAATAGTCTTCCGGTGTCATTAGATAATTGTCAGTGGATGAATGAAAAAATGAATTATCAGCAGTACAAGTCCAGCCAATATGCGATAGTAGCCAAAAATTTTGAATCCGTTTTTGGTTAAAAATCCGATAAATGTTTTAATCGCCAATAAAGCAACTACAAAAGCAACTACATTACCAATGATCAAATAATTGATTTGATCGTCGCTAAGGGTAAATCCTGCTTTATAGTAATCATAACATTTTTTGACTGTAGCGCCCAACATGGTTGGTACCGCTAAGAAAAAGGAGAATTCAGCCGCTGAAGTACGGGATAGTTTTTGAGACATTCCACCTACAATACTTGCTCCGCTTCTAGAGACTCCGGGAATCATCGCTAAACATTGAAACAAACCAATTTTAAAGGCTTGTTGATAGGTGATTTCTTTTTCGCTTTCGTCGGTGGAGGTGTTGAACCATTGGTCCACCTTTAATAAAATAAGACCGCCAAGTAACAACGAGATCGCAACGGTGACAGGGTTTTCCAATAAGCCATCTATAAAATCACTCAAAAGTAATCCCAAAACTACTGCAGGTATAAAAGCCACCAATAATTTGAAATAAAAATCGAAGGATTGAAAAAATCTTTTGAAATATAAAATGACCACCGATAGAATTGCTCCCAATTGAATTACGATAGTGAACAATTTGGTAAAGTCTTGATCTGCAATTCCAAAAAAGGAAGAGGCAATAATCATATGCCCAGTCGAAGAAACAGGTAAGAATTCAGTTATTCCTTCTATGATAGCAAGAATAATTGCTTGTAATGTATTCATTTTTATGTGTATAAAATGTAGAAGAGCTAGTTACTAAGGACTAAAAGCTACTTACTGTTTTTTAGATTTTTTTAGAATAGCGTAAATCGTGATTCCAAAGCCCACAAGTACAGTGGTAGGCGCCAAACGAATTCTTCTGAAATCAAAAATCGCTTCGTTGAAAACAGTTGGGTCCTCGCTACCTCCGCCTGACATTAAAATAAAGCCAAGGGTGATTACGGCAATCCCGATTAATAGAGTGATGTAATTGGTTTTTTCAAAAAGGAATTCCTTTTTTATTTCGTTATTTTTCATTTTTAGTGCAACTTAAGCTGTTGTAAATATTTTTTTATCGAATGTATTTTGCAGTAAACGAAGTGCTAGTATAAATCGTCTGTTCTTAAGTTTAAAAAACGTTGCGTTGCGAAATAGGTGCTCAGCCATGTGATTAATACGCCTAGTCCAAATACACCCAAAAGAATTACGCCAATAGATAAGGGGTCTTCTAATATTCCTAAGTTCGGGAAGTTGGTTTCAATATATAATAGCAAAGAAACGAGTCCAATAATGGCCAGTGCTGCGCCAATCATACCGAGTTTAATGCTTCTATACACAAAAGGTTTGCGGATAAATGATTTGGTAGCACCTACCATTTGCATCGTTTTAATGATAAATCTGTTCGAATGAATAGACAGACGTAAAGAACTATTAATTAAAAGAACAGCAATAACGGTAAGAAAGCCGCTAATAATCAAAATCCACATGCTGACTTTTTTGATGTTGTCATTTACTAAATTGACCAATTGTTTGTCGTACACAATGTCAGAAATCATAGCGTTTTTTCTCAAATGACTTTCTATACGGCTAATACTATCACGCACTACATAATCTGCATTTAGATTGATGTCGTACGAATTTTGTAGTGGGTTTTCGCCTAAAAAAGTCAGGAAATCTTCTCCAATGATATCGGTGTGTTCTTTTGCTGCTTTTTCTTTGGAAACAAAAACAAATTGTTTCGGAAATTTAGCCGCTTTTAATTCTTTTTCAAAGGCCTGAAAAGTACTGTCATTGGCTTCTTTTTTGAAGAAAACTGTCATGGCGATATTTTCCCTAAAATCATCGGCTAATTTTTTAGAATTCACGATGAAAAGCCCCAAGGTTCCTAGTAAAAACAATACTAGGAAAACACTCAATACTACAGAGAAATAAGAGGAAATTAGTCTTCTTTTTTGAAATTTGTCAAAGTTAGAACTCATAGTGTACTTAAATTATGCCGTAAAAATAACAAACAAATTCTTTATTTGAAGTTAATAACGTCCAAACTTTCAACTTTCGTACAATAAATGTAAATTTGCGGCTCATTTTTAGTTTGTGGTTTATAGTTTTTAGTTCGTTGTTATCGACATAAAACAGATTTATAAATCGTCAGCCAAAAATCTTCACTGAACAAAGACTTGAGTAAGCTAAAGCATTATTCTATTAAAAAAACCATATAAAAAAGGGATGACTTGAGCGAAAGTGAAAGCATAAGACCTTTAAAAAGCAATAAACTAGGTACGAATGAAATACAATCCGAACGAAATCGAAGCCAAATGGCAACAATATTGGGCTGACAACAAGACTTTTGCGGCGCAAAACAACTCTGATAAACCGAAATATTATGTTTTGGATATGTTTCCTTATCCATCAGGAGCGGGATTACACGTTGGTCATCCTCTAGGGTACATCGCATCAGATGTGTATTCGCGTTTCAAAAGACATCAAGGTTTTAATGTGTTGCATCCAATGGGCTATGATAGTTTTGGATTACCTGCTGAACAATATGCGATACAAACGGGACAGCGTCCAGAAGATACTACACGTGTCAATATTGACGGAGGTTTAGATAAAGAGGGAAATGCAATTGCGGGTTACCGAAAACAATTGGATAAAATAGGTTTTTCATTCGATTGGGACAGAGAAGTGAGAACTTCCAATCCTGATTATTACAAACATACGCAGTGGATTTTCATTCAATTGTTCAATTCTTGGTACAATAACGAAACCGACAAAGCCGAAGATATTTCGACTTTGATAACTATATTCGAAAAAGAAGGAAATGCTGCTGTAAATGCTGTTTGCGATGACAATATCATTAGTTTTTCAGCAAGCGAATGGAACGCATTTTCATCCGATGAGCAACAAAAAATTTTATTGCAGTACCGATTAACGTATTTAGCAGAAACTGAAGTAAACTGGTGCCCTGGATTGGGAACGGTTTTGGCGAATGACGAAATTGTGAATGGCGTTTCGGAGCGTGGTGGTTATCCTGTGATTCGCAAGAAAATGACACAATGGAGTATGCGAATTTCTGCCTACGCCGAGCGTTTGTTGCAAGGTTTAAACGATATTGACTGGAGCGAAAGTATCAAAGAAAGTCAGAGAAACTGGATTGGAAAATCGGTTGGGGCGATGGTAACTTTCCCCATCCTATCCTTCCCGAAGGGGAAGAGAACTCGGAGTCTAAAAAAACTTTGGGTTATATGACGGGAGGAAATAATTCACATTTATTGCTTGAAAGAGCTAAAGAAATGAGGAATAATCTAACAGAGGCTGAAAAAATATTGTGGTTAAATTTAAAGTCGAAAGCTTTAGATTTTAAGTTTAGACAACAACATCTGATCGCTGATTTTATTGTAGATTTTGTTTGCCTTTCAAAAAAATTAGTGATTGAAGTTGATGGAGGAATTCATGATTCTCAACAAGAAGCTGATGCAGAAAGAACAAAAGTTCTTAATGAAAGAGGGTTTAAGGTAATTCGTTTTAATAATAAAGAGGTTTTAAATAATATTGATAGTGTTTTAAATATCATCAAGCATGAATTACTCAACGCTGATGTTCCCCCTTCGGGGGCTAGGGGATTAGTGTATTTACAACTCGTCCTGATACTATTTTCGGAGTAACGTTTATGACCTTGGCTCCAGAGCACGAATTGGTGGCTCAAATCACAACTCCTGAACAAAAAGAAGCGGTAGAAGCTTATATTGAAAAAACAGCAAAACGTTCCGAAAGAGAACGTATGGCCGATGTGAAAACTATTTCGGGGGTATTTACGGGTGCTTATGCAGAACATCCGTTTACCAAAGAACCAATTCCAGTTTGGATTGGTGATTATGTGTTGGCGGGTTACGGAACTGGAGCAGTAATGGCGGTACCTTGTGGAGACGAAAGAGATTATGCTTTTGCGAATTTCTTCAAAGGGCAAAACGGAATGCCAGCCATCAAAAATATAATAAGCCCCCTAACCCCGAAGGGGGAACAGCAACAGTAGCTGGCTCCCCTCCTTCGGAGGGGCTGGGGAGGATTGCGCTTTTACTGCCAAAGAAGGGTTTCAATTAATCGATTCTGATTTCTTGAACGGCTTAGGTTATAAAGAAGCGACTCAAAAAGTTATTGCAGAACTTGAAGCGATAGGTCAAGGAAAAGGGAAAATCAATTACCGTTTGCGTGATGCAGTGTTTTCTCGTCAACGCTATTGGGGTGAGCCTTTCCCTGTGTATTATGTGAACGGATTGCCACAAATGATTGATGCCAAACATTTGCCAATCGTTTTACCAGAAGTTGAGAAATATTTACCAACCGAAGACGGATTGCCTCCGTTAGGAAATGCAACGACTTGGGCTTGGGATACTGTAAATAACAAAGTAGTTTCTAATGAGCTTATCTCCCCTCTTTCGGAGGGGTCGGGGGAGGCTACCATTTTCCCTTTAGAATTAAACACTATGCCGGGTTGGGCGGGAAGTTCTTGGTATTGGATGCGTTATATGGATGCGCAAAACGACACCGAATTTGCTTCTGCCGATGCCTTGAAATATTGGGAAAGCGTGGATTTATACATTGGCGGAAGCGAGCACGCGACAGGTCACTTGTTGTATTCTCGTTTTTGGAACAAATTCTTAAAAGACAAAGGTTTTGCACCAACCGAAGAACCCTTCAAGAAATTGATTAATCAAGGGATGATTTTGGGGACGAGTGCGTATTATCCATATTTTGATTTTACAGTAAATATCTCTGTCGATTCTAATAAACATCCAAATAATGATTTGCAAATAGTTTCAAACATTTTTAAAGATCAAGAAAACACCAAAAATGAGGATTTAATTTTTGATTCATCTTTTTTAATAGATGAAGAATTATTTAAAGAAAAATTTCTTGATTTATTTAAGAAGAAGTTTGATTACGAAGAAATTTCAGATGAAGATATAAAATTTGAAATAGTAAATCGTTCGACAAATGTCACTCCTAAAAGGATACCATATAAAAGTATTGATCCGATTTCATTTGAAATAATTATTGAGAAACTAAGAGAGGATACAATGTTTCCGTTTGCGATTAAAATGTCAAATGAAAAATTATTTGCAACAACTGAAATAGGTAAAATGTCTAAAAGTTGGTTAAATGTGGTTAGTCCAGACGATGTTTGTGCAGAATACGGAGCGGATACGTTGCGTTTGTATGAAATGTTCTTAGGGCCATTGGAACAAGCCAAACCTTGGAATACAGCAGGGATTTCGGGAGTTTTTGGTTTCTTGAAAAAATTATGGCGTTTGTATTTTGATGAAAATGGTTTGATTGTAAACAACGACGAGCCTACCAAAGACAACTTAAAGTCATTACACAAAACCATCAAAAAAGTGGCGGAAGACATTGAAGGATTCTCTTTCAATACGTCAGTGTCTCAGTTTATGATTTGTGTGAATGAGTTGTCTGCTCAAAACTGTCATTCTCGTGCCATTTTAGAACCTTTGGCGGTTGTGATTTCGCCTTATGCGCCTCATATTGCCGAGGAATTATGGTCGTTGTTAGGACACGAAGGGTCTATTGCTACGGTTCCGTTTCCAGTCTTTGAAGCCAGCTATTTGGTAGAAAGCGAGAAAGAATATCCAGTTTCTTTCAACGGGAAAATGCGTTTCACCATCAAATTGCCTTTGGATTTAACCAAAGAACAAATCGAGGAAATCGTAATGCAAGACGAAAGAACGCAAAAACAATTAGACGGCAGAACCCCAAATAAAGTCATTATCGTACCAGGAAAAATTATTAACTTGGTGGGATAAACCATAAAATTGTAACTTTAAAAAATCCAAATTTCAATTTCACGATTGGGGTTTGGATTTTTTTGTGGTTATAAATGCTAGTAAACATTGTTTTTTTTATTTTTTTTAAAAAACAGGTTGAAAAATGATGTAACAATTTTAATAGCAATGCATCAAAAGGAAAATTTTAAATTATTTAATCATGAAAAACTCCATTTTTGCACTACTAATTGTAGTCATGTTAAGCTCAACAAATTTGTTCTCTCAAAATTCGTTCAATGTTAAAATAGCAGGAAAAGGGAATCCTGTTCTGTTATTCCCTGGTTTTGGTTGTACCGGACAAGTTTGGGATGAAACTGTTGCGGCAATTTCAAAAACAAACAAATGTTATATCTTTACTTTTGCAGGATTTGGTAATTCTAAGCCTATTGACTCACCTTGGTTTGAAACTATAAAAAAAGATTTAGAAAAATATATAGTTGAAAACAAACTAACAGAATCAACTTTATTAGGTCATAGCATTGGAGGAACTTTAAGTTTATGGTTAGCGTCTAGTAATCCTCAATGGTTTAAAGAATTAATTCTTGTAGATGCACTACCAGCTTCAGCAGCATTAATGATTCCAAATTATAAAGGCGATGTTATTCCTTATGATAATCCTCAAAGTAAAAGTATGTTGAAAATGTCTGATGCGGACTTTCAAAAAATGAACAATCAATCTGTGATGTATATGTGCAATAATAAAGAAAAGCAAAAGTTACTTGCAGAGATGATGAATCAATCCGATAGAAAGACATTTATTTATGGCTATGTTGATATGCTGAATTTAGATTTAAGATCTGAAATTACTAAAATAAAAAAGCCAGTTACCATTTTGGCAGCAACAAATCCAAGTTTGGAAATGGTAACTAAAACGTATAATGATCAGTATAAAAATTTGCCTTCAGCAACTATTTTATATGCAGAAAAAGCAGCACACTTCGTAATGTTTGACCAACCAGAATGGTATTTAAAACAAATAAAACAAATATTAAATTAGTTTGGAACAAGATAAAAATTTCGATACAATATACCAGTTGTATTATGCAAAAGTATACCGATTGTGTAAAGGATATTTTAATGGCGATAATGATATAGCATCAGATGTCACACAGGAAGTTTTTATAAAAGCATGGGAGAATCTATCAAAATTTAGAAATGAATCTAATCTAAGCACTTGGATTTATAAAATTACTTCTAATACTTGTTTGATGTATTTAAGAAAAGCTTCCAATAGAAAAGTAGTTGTTACAAATGAATTTCCAGAAATTAATAATGTAACCGATTTACAAGAAACCGAAGAAAAGTTTTCTAAAATGTATAATTGTATCAATCAATTAGAGCCAAGTAATAAGCTAATTATTATGATGGTTTTAGAAGATTTAGAATATGATAAAATTGCAACAGTAATAGGTATAACCGAAGAAAATTTACGAGTGAGAATTCATAGAATTAAGTCTAAATTAACAAAATGTGTACAAAATGGAAGAGTTTAACGAAATAAAATCTATGTGGAATCAGCAATTAGAAGCTGATCCAAATAGAAATAGTAATGACATTATTGATGAATCTAATCAAAAAGCTAAAAAGCTTAAGAATAATTATTATTGGACAATTGGAATTCTATCGATATTAGTTATTGTTTTAAGCTACTTTTATTATTCTATTTTTAATAGTCAAATTTCTAAGCAAATTAAAGGATTAGAGATAATGATAATGGTTATCATAGTAAGGGTTATTTTGGAATCGATAAGTATTTTCAAATTTAGAAAAATTGATTTCACAACTGATTTCACAAGCTATACTAAGCAATTAGTGTTGTTCTATAAATTTAGAAGATCGATCCATTTTATTTTAACTCCAATTATCTATATCTTATATGTTTATGGATTCATTTCAATATTGCCTCTCTTTAAAGAAAATACGTCAAATGGGTTTTATTTATATATTCAGTTTAGTGGATTTGGATTTTTATTTTTTTTTAGTTTCATTTTATATAAAATTGTAAAAAGAGATTTGACTGATTTAAAATATTTAAAGAATATTTAACTCGTGTCAAAATGGCATTTTTGGAGTTTGGTTCGTAAATTGTTGTCAACAACTGAGACCAAAAATATAAACTAAAAAACAAAAATATGGGAAGTGGTTATTTGATTTTGGCTGGAGCCATTATGCTTTTCAGCTGGTTAGTAAGTTCAAGATTGAAGAGTAAATTTGAACACTATTCTAAATTACAATTGCAAAACGGTATGTCCGGTGCAGAGATTGCTCAAAAAATGCTCGCAGATAATGGGATTTATGATGTTCGTGTCATTTCGACTCCAGGACAATTAACAGACCATTACAATCCAGTAGATAAAACGGTCAATTTGAGTGAGGCGGTATATAATCAGCGTAATGCGGCAGCTGCTGCTGTAGCGGCGCACGAATGTGGTCATGCCGTACAACACGCTGTAGGTTATGAATGGTTACAAATGCGTTCTAAGTTGGTGCCAATTGTAAGTGTGGCTTCTGGATTTGTACAATGGATTTTGTTGGCGGGAATTCTAATGATTAAAACGTTTCCAAGTTTGTTGTTGATTGGAATAATCATTTTTGCAGCGACCACTTTGTTTTCTATTGTTACTTTGCCAGTAGAATATGATGCTAGCAATCGCGCTTTGGCTTGGTTGAAAAATAAGAACATGCTTAATCGTGCCGAGTATGATGGGGCCGAAGATTCCTTAAAATGGGCAGCTAGAACCTATGTAGTAGCGGCTTTAGGGTCTATAGCGACTTTGTTGTACTATGTTTCTATCTATTTGGGTGGTAGAAGGGAATAAAAGAATAATCCAATAAAAATAAAATCCAAATTCCAATTTTCAATGGAGTTTGGATTTTTTATTTTTTCACTTCTCACTTCTCACTTTTCACTTTTCACTTCTCACCTTTCACTTCTCACCTTTCACTTCTCACTTTTCACCTCTAACTTTTCACTGTCCTCAAAGTTGTATCTGTCGTTCTATTTGTTGCTCTAGTGAAATGAATGTCTCGGTTCTAGAAACACCTTCTATAGTCTGGATTTTTGAATTCAAAAGTTGCATTAAGTGTTCATTATCTCGACAAATGATTTTAATCAAAATAGACCAGTTACCAGTGGTGTAATGGCATTCGAGTACTTCTGGAATTTTTTTTAAATCCCGAACAGCTTCTAAATTTCGGGCGGCTTTGTCGAGATACACTCCAACGAAAGCCATCGTATTGTAGCCTAAAACTTTGTGGTTTACAGTGAACTTAGAACCAGATATTACACCTGATTGTTCAAGTTTGCGGAGGCGTTGATGAATGGCGGCTCCCGAAATCCCAATTTTATTGGCAATTTGCAAAATGGGTTTTCTAGCATCTTCCATGAGGTAGCGCAAAATTTCTTTGTCGATTCCGTCAATTTCAACTATAAGAGAATTGATTTTCATGTGGTAAATTTTTAACTAAAATAGTCATTTTGGTTTTAATTTGAAAGTAAATATAATTTCATGGTGCTATTTTCCAAAATCAAAAGCTTTTGGTTGTAAACATATAAGTCAGCTAAGTTTTTTTTGCCAGTGTACTAATGTTCGTGGTCAAAAGTGAATATAAGTTATTGATATACTTTTTAAAACGATCTGAATTACTTTATTGAGCTATTTATTTACTCTCCTTGTCCTAAAAGAAACTGAAATGACTTACATGTTTTTGATTTTTTATAAAATGCTATATTTTGAGGCATTAAGTGTTTTGATTGCATAAAAAAAATCCAAATTCCGTTTTAGTTGGAATTTGGATTTTATATTTTGGAATTGAGATGTGTTATTTTCCTTTGTTAACCTCGTTGATGTATTTTTCTAAAGCCATAGTCATTGAAGGTGTTCCTGGAGTGGGAGCCATAATGTCTACTCGTAATCCGCGATCTAAAGCTTCTTTCTGAGTAGTGCTTCCGAAAACTGCAATTCGAGTATTGTTTTGCTCAAAATCTGGGAAGTTTTTGTATAATGATTTGATACCTGTTGGGCTGAAAAACGCTAAAACGTCATAATACACATCGGCCAAATCTGACAAATCACTCATTACTGTTCTGTAAAAAGTAGCGGGTGTCCAATCTACTTTTAAAGCATTTAAGGTAACCGGTATGTCGGCATTTAATTGATCTGAAGCAGGTAGTAAAAATTTCTCGTCCTTGTATTTTTTAATCAGTGGCGAAAGATCAGCAAAATCTTTTGGTCCAACGTAGATTTTGCGTTTTCTGTACACTACATATTTTTGAAGGTAAAAAGCAATAGCTTCTGATTGACAAAAATATTTTAAATCTTCGGGGACTTTGTAGCGCATTTCTTCAGCAACTCTGAAAAAGTGGTCTACTGCATTACGGCTGGTTAAGATGATAGCATTGTAATTGTGAAGATCGATTTTTTGTAATCGAATTTCTTTTGCGTTGACTCCTTCTACATGAATAAAAGGTCTGAAATCAATTTTTACTTTATGCTTTTGTTGTAACTCAAAGTACGGAGAGTTTTCTACTTTGGGTTCTGGTTGTGAGACCAAAATTGTTTTCACTTTCATAGTTAATATTGTCTAAGTATTCCTTTTGCAAACCAATAATACATAAAATAATAGGGTGCTATTTCAAGTGCGCAAAGATATAAAATAAAATAAAACAATTTGCTCATAATTGCATTTTGATAGCTTTTTATTGTAAGCAAATAAGTAAAGAGGTTAATTATCAATGCGATAATAAAAATTGGTATAAATAGGTCTTTTGAAAAGGCATCATAATAGTAAAGAATCAAGTCAAGAGGCAGTATAAAAAGCCCCATATAAGTACGATAGGTTACTTTTCTCAGGTTGTATTGCTCCATAAAATCTTCTATCTTGAAAGCAGTTGCAATAATTTTTTCAATTAAAAATTTGGCTAAAACAAAATAGGTGATAAAGGTGAAGAGTTGGATAAATAACATCCAATCGGTTTTTGAAGCACGTCCATAAGAACTCAAAAAGAGTTGCACGAAAAATGAAAAGGCAATAATTTGAACAATAAATAATGCAATAGTAAAACCACTCATCAAATGAATGCTGTCCCGATACAATTTTATGTATTTGTCAGAATAAATCAATTTGGTAAAATCACTAAAGCGATTTTCAAATGCCGATTTGGTAAAGGCAATTAAAAGTAAGGACAATACAAACAGTGCGGTTGCCCAGTCTTTGTTTTCAATTATTCTCAGTTGAAGTACAGGATCCATCATAGCTCGCAAAATTACTAATTTTTTGTTTCAATCTTTTTATTCTCGATTTAATATGAATCAAATGCTTTAAAAAGTTTACTTTTGCCCTGAAATTGCTACAAATATGAATGATAGTATAGTTATAATTCCTACCTATAACGAGATTGAGAATATCGAAAAAATCATAAGAGCTACGCTTTCTTTACATAAAAATTTTCATGTTCTAATTATTGATGATAATTCTCCAGATCATACTGCTGATAAGGTGGTACTGCTTCAGGAAGAATATCCCGAACGATTGTTTTTAGAAAAAAGACTTCAAAAATCAGGTTTGGGAACAGCTTATGTTCACGGTTTTAAATGGGCTCTTGCGCGTAAATATGAATTTATTTTTGAAATGGATGCCGATTTTTCACATAATCCTAACGACTTAGAAAAATTATACGATGCTTGTCATTTTGGCGGAGCAGATTTAGCCATCGGTTCTCGATATGTAACAGGAGTAAATGTGGTGAACTGGCCTTTGAGTCGCGTGTTGATGTCTTACTTTGCCTCTGTTTATGTAAGGTTGATTACGGGAATGAAGATTCATGATGCTACCGCAGGATTTGTGTGTTACAAAAGCGAGGTGCTCAAGCGTATAAATTTGGATAAGATTAAATTTGTGGGCTATGCTTTTCAAATCGAAATGAAATATAGAACTTATTGTAATAAATTAGAAATTACCGAAGTGCCTATCATTTTTACCGATCGAACCAAAGGGGTTTCCAAAATGAGTAACTCCATCATTGTAGAAGCCGTTTTCGGAGTGATTTCTTTGCGTATGCGTCAATTAATTGGAAGACTTTAAAAAATTATATGATGAATAGAATTGTAATCAAGAATGCTAAAATTGTAAACGAAGGTTTGATTTTTGACGGTCAAGTGTTGATTGAAAACGATCTTATTGTTGAGGTTGGAGAAGTTGTCAACGCTAGTAATGCTGAATGTACAGTCATTGATGCCGAAGGAAATTTTTTACTTCCCGGTGCTATTGATGATCAGGTACATTTTAGAGAACCAGGTCTTACGCATAAAGGCGATATTGAATCTGAGTCTAGAGCAGCGGTTGCGGGTGGAATAACCTCTTTTATAGAGCAGCCCAATACAGTTCCTAATGCTGTGACACAAGAATTGTTGGCCCAAAAATATGAAATTGCATCGAAGGCTTCTTTTGCAAATTATTCCTTTATGATGGGAGCAACCAATGATAATTTAGAAGAAGTTTTAAAAACAAATCCAAGGAATGTTGCGGGTATAAAAATCTTTTTAGGCTCCTCCACAGGAAATATGTTGGTTGATAACGAGGCGGTTCTTGAAAAAATATTTTCGAGTACTCCTTTATTGATTGCGGTACATTGCGAAGATGAAGCTACCATTAAAAATAATTTAGTCAACTATAAAGCACAATACGGTGATGATATTCCTGTAACAGCGCATCATTTGATTCGAAGTGAAGAAGCTTGTTATTTGTCGTCCTCAAAAGCGATTGCTTTGGCCAAAAAAACAGGAGCTAGATTGCATGTTTTTCATTTGTCCACTGCCAAAGAAATGGAATTGTTTACCAATGAAATTCCGTTAAAAGATAAAAAGATTACTGCCGAAGTTTGTATTCATCATTTATGGTTTACGGATGAAGATTTAACAACCAAAGGGAATTTTATCAAATGGAATCCCGCAGTAAAAACAGCCCAAGATCGCGAAGCGCTTTGGGAAGCCTTGAATGATGATAGAATTGATGTAATTGCTACAGATCACGCACCGCATACTTTAGAAGAAAAAAGTAAAAAATATTCCGAAGCTCCCTCTGGGGTCCTTTGGTACAACATGCTTTGGTGGCTCTATTTGAGGCGCATCATCAAGGAAAAATTAGCGTTGAAAAAATCGTACAGAAAATATGTCACAACCCAGCTTTGCTTTTTCAAATTGAGAAAAGAGGATTTATTAAGCCCGGTTATTTCGCTGACTTAGTCATTGTCGACAGTCATTCACCGTGGACAGTTACTAAAGAAAATGTTTTGGCCAAATGTGGTTGGTCTCCGTTTGAGGATTTTACTTTTACTTCCAAAATCACGCATACCTTTGTAAACGGACAATTAGTGTATGCCGATGAACAAGTGAGTGAAGTGAAAGCTGGAAAACGTTTATTGTTTGAAAGATAAAATGATGAAAAAAGCCTTGTTTGTTTTAGCCGCTCTTATGGTTTTGGTAAGCTGTAAAGAGGATTCGACCGTTAAAGCTCCCAAAAAGCCCATTGACAGAGCGGTCATGATTGCTATTTATTATGATTTGGCTCTTTTAGAGGCGTCAAAATATCAAATGTTGTCTAAAACCGAATACCAAAAAACAACACCCAAAGCCTTTATTTTTAAAAAATACAAAATTGATAGTGTGCAGTTCGCACAAAACAATCAATTTTATGCCGCTTCCATCGAGGATTACAAGGCGATGTTTCAAGAAGTAGAAAAACGTTTGCAAACCCGAAGCAACCAAATGGATACTTTGATCAAACGAAAACAAGAGGCACTTAAGAAAAAAGCAAAGCATAAAAGAAACGATAAAACGGAGAGTAAAGCTGAAGCATTAGCACAGTAAGTGTAAAAAATACTTGAATCTAATTTGGTTTTTTTTCAAAAGAAATACGGCCATGGTGTAGTTGTGGGTACAGCTTCACTAAAGTTGAAAAACAAAGAAAGGAATGGACACAATTACGCTTCCCGATGATTTAAGTTTAGAGGATTTACAACCCGTTGGTGTTTTTGACTACTGTAGTTCAAAAGTAATTTCTAGGCAACAAATTATTCTAAATCAAAACACATTTAGTTTTTTAATAGAGGGAACCAAAGAAGTTGTTTTTGATAATTCTTCGTTATCAATTGACAATTCAAAATTTCTGATAATGAAATCGGGACATTGTTTAATGACTGAAAAGCTTTCAGAAAGTAGTAATTACAGAAGTGTTCTTATGTTTTTTACAACGGAAGCCTTATCAAAATTTGTACTTAAATATGAATTAGATAAAAACGAACCTACTAAATACAAATCTGTTTTTTCATTTGAAAACGATCGATTTGTTCAAGGTTATGTGAGTAGTTTACTAGTTATTTCTAAACTTCCAAAGAACATACAATTGAAATTACTTAAAGTAAAGTTTGAAGAGATAATGCTTTATTTGATTGGGATTTATGGTACAGAATTTTTGTATTCATTGTTAGAAAAAAGTAGTGACATAACCCAAAAGTTCATTAAAACTATTGAAGCGAATTGTTTTTAAAAAGATGGCAATAAAAGAATTAGCCTTTTTATGTAGCATGAGTGTGTCTACTTTCAAACGAGAATTTGAAAAACAGTATGCAGAATCGCCTATAAAATGGTTTTTTGAACAAAAGGTTGGAGTATGCACAACATTTACTCAAAGAAGAACAAAAAAAATCGTCAGAAATATATTTAGAAGTAGGATATGAGAGTTTATCAAGTTTTATTCAGGCTTATAAATTGAAATTCGGAATTA
>NZ_MUFX01000060.1:0-2868 GCF_002017945.1 Flavobacterium sp. LM5
AATTTTAAATTATCTTGTTTAGAAAAAGTGGGCGCAGTAGTGTTCATAACGATTTTTATCTAGGGGCAAATGTAAGTATTATAAATTTTCGATTATACATTATAGACTTAAAAATTTCCGCGCTAAAATAAGTACTTTTGTTAAAAATTTTACCATGGACGAGATTCTAAAGTATTTTCCTAATCTGACTGATTTGCAAAAAGAACAGTTTGCCAAATTGGATGTTTTATATCATGATTGGAACGAAAAAATAAACGTTATTTCTAGAAAAGATATTGATGCATTGTACACCAAACATGTTTTGCATTCGCTAGGAATTGCTAAAATAAATAAATTCGAGCCCGGAACTTTTGTTTTGGATGTGGGCACTGGTGGCGGTTTTCCCGGAATACCTTTGGCTATTTTGTTTCCAGAGACTCGTTTTTATTTGATTGATGTGATTGCCAAAAAAATAAAAGTAGTCAAAGCGGTGGCGGAAGCTTTGGAATTGAAAAATGTAAAAGCAGAACAAATACGTGCCGAAAATGTAAAAGGAGATTTTGATTTTATTGTAAGCCGTGCCGTGACCAATATGCCCGATTTTGTATCTTGGGTAAAAACTAAAATCAAAAAGCAACACAAGCACCAATTAAAGAATGGTATTTTGTATTTAAAAGGAGGTGACTTGACCGAGGAATTGAAAGATTTTCCGAAAGCCACGGAATACAATTTAGCTGATATTTTTGAAGATGAATTTTTCGAAACCAAAAAAGTAGTGCATTTACCCTTGAAGTTTGTGGTATAAATCGATCAACTTTGAGAAATGGATAAACTAAGTTGTAATTTGGTTTTTTACAAATTTTAATGACGAATATTCTTATTCTATTTCAGATTTGGTCTTGTTTTGTTTTCTTTTTGAATACTTTTGCTAATAATTTAGTAGGTGTATTTTAAATCAAAATTTGTATGTTGACAAAGAGAAAAATTGTTGTTTTTGTAGTTTTGTTTGTATTTTCTATGAGTTCGAATGCTCAAAAAATCAATGACAAAATTTTAGGTTCTGTAGGTAAAGCGGTTAAAGGTTTTAGTTTTAGTAATGAAGAAGCAGTTGCTTTAGCGAAAGCTGCGGTTGATCAGATGGATAAGGAAAATCCGGTGGCTGACGCTAAAGATAAATATGATATTCGTTTAAGAAAAATTTTCGGAAAGCATGCCACAGAAAATGGACTTAAGCTAAACTTCAAAGTTTATAAGCTAAAAGAAGTCAATGCTTTTGCCTGCGCAGATGGAAGTGTTCGTGTGTACCAAGGTTTGATGGATGCAATGGATGATAACGAGGTTTTGGCTGTGATTGGTCACGAAATTGGCCATGTTGCTAATAATGATTCTCAAGATGCTGTGAAAGCCGCCTACAAGAAAGAGGCTTTTATGGATGCGATTGCTTCCCAATCCATAAAATCACCTACTAGTTAAGTGAATTTATGGATTGGGAAGCAATCGCATCCATAAAAGCCTCTTTCTTGTAGGCGGCTTTCACAGCATCTTGAGAATCATTATTAGCAACATGGCCAATTTCGTGACCAATCACAGCCAAAACCTCGTTATCATCCATTGCATCCATCAAACCTTGGTACACACGAACACTTCCATCTGCGCAGGCAAAAGCATTGACTTCTTTTAGCTTATAAACTTTGAAGTTTAGCTTAAGTCCATTTTCTGTGGCATGCTTTCCGAAAATTTTTCTTAAACGAATATCATATTTATCTTTAGCGTCAGCCACCGGATTTTCCTTATCCATCTGATCAACCGCAGCTTTCGCTAAAGCAACTGCTTCTTCATTACTAAACTAAAACCTTTAACCGCTTTACCTACAGAACCTAAAATTTTGTCATTGATTTTTTGAGCATTCGAACTCATAGAAAATACAAACAAAACTACAAAAACAACAATTTTTCTCTTTGTCAACATACAAATTTTGATTTAAAATACACCTACTAAATTATTAGCAAAAGTATTCAAAAAGAAAACAAAACAAGACCAAATCTGAAATAGAATAAGAATATTCGTCATTAAAATTTGTAAAAAACCAAATTACAACTTAGTTTATCCATTTCTCAAAGTTGATCGATTTATACCACAAACTTCAAGGGTAAATGCACTACTTTTTTGGTTTCGAAAAATTCATCTTCAAAAATATCAGCTAAATTGTATTCCGTGGCTTTCGGAAAATCTTTCAATTCCTCGGTCAAGTCACCTCCTTTTAAATACAAAATACCATTCTTTAATTGGTGCTTGTGTTGCTTTTTGATTTTAGTTTTTACCAAGATACAAAATCGGGCATATTGGTCACGGCACGGCTTACAATAAAATCAAAATCTCCTTTTACATTTTCGGCACGTATTTGTTCTGCTTTTACATTTTTCAATTCCAAAGCTTCCGCCACCGCTTTGACTACTTTTATTTTTTTGGCAATCACATCAATCAAATAAAAACGAGTCTCTGGAAACAAAATAGCCAAAGGTATTCCGGGAAAACCGCCACCAGTGCCCACATCCAAAACAAAAGTTCCGGGCTCGAATTTATTTATTTTAGCAATTCCTAGCGAATGCAAAACATGTTTGGTGTACAATGCATCAATATCTTTTCTAGAAATAACGTTTATTTTTTCGTTCCAATCATGATATAAAACATCCAATTTGGCAAACTGTTCTTTTTGCAAATCAGTCAGATTAGGAAAATACTTTAGAATCTCGTCCATGGTAAAATTTTTAACAAAAGTACTTATTTTAGCGCGGAAATTTTTAAGTCTATAATGTATAATCGAAAATTTATAATACTTACATTTGCCCTAGATAAAAATCGTTATGAACACTACTGCGCCCACTTTTT
>NZ_MUFX01000061.1:0-4223 GCF_002017945.1 Flavobacterium sp. LM5
ACAGTAAGTGTAAAAAAATACTTGAATCTAATTTGGTTTTTTTTCAAAAGAAATACGGCCATGGTGTAGTTGTGGGTACAGCTTCACTAAAGTTGAAAACAAAGAAAGGAATGGACACAATTACGCTTCCCGATGATTTAAGTTTAGAGGATTTACAACCCGTTGGTGTTTTTGACTACTGTAGTTCAAAAGTAATTTCTAGGCAACAAATTATTCTAAATCAAAACACATTTAGTTTTTTAATAGAGGGAACCAAAGAAGTTGTTTTTGATAATTCTTCGTTATCAATTGACAATTCAAAATTTCTGATAATGAAATCGGGACATTGTTTAATGACTGAAAAGCTTTCAGAAAGTAGTAATTACAGAAGTGTTCTTATGTTTTTTACAACGGAAGCCTTATCAAAATTTGTACTTAAATATGAATTAGATAAAAACGAACCTACTAAATACAAATCTGTTTTTTCATTTGAAAACGATCGATTTGTTCAAGGTTATGTGAGTAGTTTACTAGTTATTTCTAAACTTCCAAAGAACATACAATTGAAATTACTTAAAGTAAAGTTTGAAGAGATAATGCTTTATTTGATTGGGATTTATGGTACAGAATTTTTGTATTCATTGTTAGAAAAAAGTAGTGACATAACCCAAAAGTTCATTAAAACTATTGAAGCGAATTGTTTTAAAAAGATGGCAATAAAAGAATTAGCCTTTTTATGTAGCATGAGTGTGTCTACTTTCAAACGAGAATTTGAAAAACAGTATGCAGAATCGCCTATAAAATGGTTTTTGAACAAAAGGTTGGAGTATGCACAACATTTACTCAAAGAAGAACAAAAAAAATCGTCAGAAATATATTTAGAAGTAGGATATGAGAGTTTATCAAGTTTTATTCAGGCTTATAAATTGAAATTCGGAATTACGCCTAAACAACAGTATAAAAATTGAACTTTTGTCAACAGTTTTCGAACGTTAATCTTTAATTTAATCGGTAGTGTTGCTCTTAACTTTGCATTATATTATAAGATTTACAAAAATGAAAAAAACAAATTTAATTTTAGTACTGTTCTTGCTTTTAGGAACCTCTGTTTTTGGACAAAAAACATTTTCTCTATCCAGTAAAAATTTGGGAGGATCAACCACTAAAACACAAGAATTTAATGGATTTGGCTGTTCGGGAGACAACGAATCACCACAGTTGTTTTGGGAAAATGCACCTGAAGGAACAAAGAGTTTTGCTGTTACAATGTATGATCCTGATGCTCCAACTGGAAGTGGTTTTTGGCATTGGGTTGTATTTGATATTCCTGAAAACATAAACGAATTGGTGACTAACGCAGGTAATGTTAAGCTTAATTTGGCTCCAAAAGGGGCTATACAAAGCAAAACGGACTACGGAATTAATGGCTTTGGTGGTCCTTGCCCACCTATCGGACACGGTTTTCATCAGTACATTATAACAGTTTATGCCTTAAAAACGGACAAATTGGGGCTTGATGCAAATATTAATCCTGCTGTTGTTGGCTTTTATCTTTGGAACAACACTCTTGCAAAAGCGAGTATTGTAGCATATTACAAGCGAGACAATTAGTACTGGAAAAGTAGTGTACACAAAAGGGTTGTAAGAGAAGCAGATTTTGTTATCGTTTGCTTTGTATTTTGGGAGTTCTTTTCTAGCTTCTTATCGCTGTAAAATGCTCTTTGAGTTATAACTAATTGTATTGAATTTTTTGAATGGGATTGTTGTACTTAAAACGACGATCCAATTTTGTGAATGTATTCTTTAATACAAGTAAAATTTGGGTGCATTTCGTTTTTTATTTTTTCGTTACAGTACAACGTTTTGGTATGAGAAGCAATAGCGGTCACTTTGGTAAAAGTTCTTTTTTTAAGGTGCAAAAAGGCTAATAAAGCATCCATTTTCCATGCTATAGAAGTTAAAAAAGGACTGGCGTATAACGTCGGTCTTTTTGTTTTTAGAGCATCGGCAATTTCAAACAAGATCGTTTTAAGCCCAAGGTTTTGCTGACCAAGGTCAAGGTGCAGCTTTATTTCACTGTACAACAGTCGCTTCTTCATTAAGCGGTTACATCAGGGTTATGTATGCAGTGCACTGCAACTAGTAAGCCCGTGGTACCCAAAGTATGAAGAAGCGACTGTTTGTACAGCTGAGAAAGTGCGCTTCACCTTGATTGCAGCAAAACCTGGGCTTCAAAACGATCTTGTTTGAAATTGCCGATGCTCTAAAAACAAAAAGACCGACGTTATACGCCAGTCCTTTTTTAACTTCTATAGCATGGAAAATGGATGCTTTATTAGCCTTTTGCACCTTAAAAAAAGAACTTTTACCAAAGTGACCGCTATTGCTTCTCATACCAAAACGTTGTACTGTAACGAAAAAATAAAAAACGAAATGCACCCAAATTTTACTTGTATTAAAGAATACATTCACAAAATTGGATCGTCGTTTTAAGTACAACAATCCCATTCAAAAAATTCAATACAATTAGTTATAACTCAAAGAGCATTTTACAGCGATAAGAAGCTAGAAAAGAACTCCCAAAATACAAAGCAAACGATAACAAAATCTGCTTCTCTTACAACCCTTTTGTGTACACTACTTTTCCAGTACTAATTGTCTCGCTTGTAATATGCTACAATACTCGCTTTTGCAAGAGTGTTGTTCCAAAGATAAAAGCCAACAACAGCAGGATTAATATTTGCATCAAGCCCCCAATTTGTCCGTTTTTAAGGCATAAACTGTTATAATGTACTGATGAAAACCGTGTCCGATAGGTGGGCAAGGACCACCAAAGCCATTAATTCCGTAGTCCGTTTTGCTTTGTATAGCCCCTTTTGGAGCCAAATTAAGCTTAACATTACCTGCGTTAGTCACCAATTCGTTTATGTTTTCAGGAATATCAAATACAACCCAATGCCAAAAACCACTTCCAGTTGGAGCATCAGGATCATACATTGTAACAGCAAAACTCTTTGTTCCTTCAGGTGCATTTTCCCAAAACAACTGTGGTGATTCGTTGTCTCCCGAACAGCCAAATCCATTAAATTCTTGTGTTTTAGTGGTTGATCCTCCCAAATTTTTACTGGATAGAGAAAATGTTTTTTGTCCAAAAACAGAGGTTCCTAAAAGCAAGAACAGTACTAAAATTAAATTTGTTTTTTTCATTTTTGTAAATCTTATAATATAATGCAAAGTTAAGAGCAACACTACCGATTAAATTAAAGATTAACGTTCGAAAACTGTTGACAAAAGTTCAATTTTTATACTGTTGTTTAGGCGTAATTCCGAATTTCAATTTATAAGCCTGAATAAAACTTGATAAACTCTCATATCCTACTTCTAAATATATTTCTGACGATTTTTTTTGTTCTTCTTTGAGTAAATGTTGTGCATACTCCAACCTTTTGTTCAAAAACCATTTTATAGGCGATTCTGCATACTGTTTTTCAAATTCTCGTTTGAAAGTAGACACACTCATGCTACATAAAAAGGCTAATTCTTTTATTGCCATCTTTTTAAAACAATTCGCTTCAATAGTTTTAATGAACTTTTGGGTTATGTCACTACTTTTTTCTAACAATGAATACAAAAATTCTGTACCATAAATCCCAATCAAATAAAGCATTATCTCTTCAAACTTTACTTTAAGTAATTTCAATTGTATGTTCTTTGGAAGTTTAGAAATAACTAGTAAACTACTCACATAACCTTGAACAAATCGATCGTTTTCAAATGAAAAAACAGATTTGTATTTAGTAGGTTCGTTTTTATCTAATTCATATTTAAGTACAAATTTTGATAAGGCTTCCGTTGTAAAAAACATAAGAACACTTCTGTAATTACTACTTTCTGAAAGCTTTTCAGTCATTAAACAATGTCCCGATTTCATTATCAGAAATTTTGAATTGTCAATTGATAACGAAGAATTATCAAAAACAACTTCTTTGGTTCCCTCTATTAAAAAACTAAATGTGTTTTGATTTAGAATAATTTGTTGCCTAGAAATTACTTTTGAACTACAGTAGTCAAAAACACCAACGGGTTGTAAATCCTCTAAACTTAAATCATCGGGAAGCGTAATTGTGTCCATTCCTTTCTTTGTTTTTCAACTTTAGTGAAGCTGTACCCACAACTACACCATGGCCGTATTTCTTTTGAAAAAAAACCAAATTAGATTCAAGTATTTTTTTACACTTACTGTG
>NZ_MUFX01000062.1:0-4296 GCF_002017945.1 Flavobacterium sp. LM5
GGATGAAAGTGGTAAAGAATATATCGACGCCATTGCTTCATGGTGGGTCAATCCTTATGGCCACTCGAATCGCTTTATTGCGGATGCGATTTATAAACAACTTACTACCTTAGAGCACGTACTTTTTGGAGGTTTTACGCACGAACCCGCTGTTGTTTTATCCGAGAAATTAGTCGAAATCTTACCTAGCAATCAGCAAAAACTCTTTTTTTCGGATAATGGTTCTACCGCTGTCGAAATTGCGATAAAAGTGGCTTTGCAGTATAACTTTAACAAGGAATTTCAAAAACGACGATTATTGCTTTTGAAGATGCTTTTCATGGCGACACCTTTGCGGCTATGGCGGCAAGTGGAATTTCTTTCTTTACCGAAGCTTTTCAAGGAATGATGATTGATGTTGTTCGGATTCCAGTTCCAGTGCAGGGAAAGGAAACAGAAAGTATAGCGGCCCTTCAAAAAGCAATCGCCGATAAAAATTGTGCGGCTTTTATTTTTGAACCCTTAATACAAGGTGCCGCAGGAATGGTGATGTATGCACCTGAAGCTTTGGATAACTTGCTTCAAATTTGCAAAGAAAACCAAGTATTGACCATTGCTGATGAAGTGATGACAGGTTTCGGTAAAACGGGAAAAAACTTTGCCTGCGATTATTTAGAAATTTTGCCAGATATGATGTGTTTGTCTAAAGCCTTGACTGGGGGCACTATTCCTATGGCGATTACGACTTTCACTAAAGCGATTTTTGATGCTTTTTATGATGATGATATCAATAAAGCCTTGTTTCATGGCCATACCTTTACGGCAAATCCAACGGGTTGCGCTGCGGCACTGGCCAGTATCGAATTGTTGCAAACCGAAACGATGCAGTCCAACATTCAACGCATTCATCAACGCCATTTGGACTTTCAAAAACATATAGGAATACACCCAAAAGTAAGTAATACTAGAGTTTTTGGGGTGATTTTTGCTTTGGAAATCAAGACAGATAGCAGCTTTAGTTATTACGGCTCATTGCGCAATAGGCTTTACGATTTTTTTATTGAAAATGGAGTAATTCTGCGTCCAGTTGGGAATATAGTTTACATTTTGCCACCCTACGTAATTACCGATGCACAGTTGCAAAAAGTGTATGAAGTAGTGGAAAGTGCTTTGGAAATAGTGTAAATTTGCTCAAAATTTTTCACAGAGATTCACAGAGAAAATCGCAAAGAAGCACAGAGGTAATTATATATTTCCTCTGTGAATCTTTTTAAGTGCTTTGTGAATCTTTGTGAAATTAAATACATCGATTTGTCACAAATTATCTCTATAACTGCCCTGTCCTCTATTTCCCCTTTGGGCAATGACCCGAAGACCATTTGGGAAAACTATCAACATCCTTCAACTTGTTTTTCGGAGCAGTTTTTAGACCATCAAAAGACTTGGGTAGCTGCTTTGGATGCCGCTTCACAACAAGAAGTTTTGGCTTTACAACAAACGGATATTAAGTACAAGTCATTAGACAAGTCGGTGTTGTATGCTATGGTGGCAGCAAGAAAAGCGATGGCGCAGGCAGGTTGGGAAAAAGGAGGCAGTTTTGGTATCAACATTGGCTCTTCGAGAGGTGCCACCGATTTGTTCGAAAAACATTTTCAAGAATATTTAACCACGGGAAAAGCCCAAACTTTAGCTTCACCCACTACTACTTTGGGAAATATTTCGTCTTGGGTGGCGCATGATTTGCAAAGTACCGGTCCCGAAATTTCGCATTCTATTACTTGTTCTACTGCTTTGCATGCTCTACTCAACGGAGTCGCTTGGTTGCGAGCGGGAATGGCAAATCAGTTTTTGGTAGGTGGTAGTGAAGCGCCCTTGACTGATTTTACGATAGGTCAGATGCGCGCTTTGAAGATTTATACTCAAAACAAAGAGGGTCATCATGAGCCTGTCGAATGGCCCAACCGTGCTTTGGATTTGGATAAAAAGCAAAACACAATGGTTTTGGGTGAAGGCGCAGCAGTATGTTGTTTAGAATTAGGAAAGAAAGCAAACGCCTTGGCTTTTATTGAAGGCATTGGCTACGCTACAGAAATTTTGGAACATAACATTTCAATCTCGGCAGAAGCCATTTGTTTTCAAAAATCGATGGCAATGCTCTACTTCGGAAAACACGCCGTTTTCGCAATAGAGCCATTGCCATCGATTTTTGAAAACAAATGGCTTCTGCCGAGATTGAAATGTTATGTTCCAAAATTTCTGTAGCGTAGCCAATGCCTTCAATAAAAGCCAAGGCGTTTGCTTTCTTTCCTAATTCTAAACAACATACTGCTGCGCCTTCACCCAAAACCATTGTGTTTTGCTTTTTATCCAAATCCAAAGCACGGTTGGGCCATTCGACAGGCTCATGATGACCCTCTTTGTTTTGAGTATAAATCTTCAAAGCGCGCATCTGACCTATCGTAAAATCAGTCAAGGGCGCTTCACTACCACCTACCAAAAACTGATTTGCCATTCCCGCTCGCAACCAAGCGACTCCGTTGAGTAGAGCATGCAAAGCAGTAGAACAAGTAATAGAATGCGAAATTTCGGGACCGGTACTTTGCAAATCATGCGCCACCCAAGACGAAATATTTCCCAAAGTAGTAGTGGGTGAAGCTAAAGTTTGGGCTTTTCCCGTGGTTAAATATTCTTGAAAATGTTTTTCGAACAAATCGGTGGCACCTCTCGAAGAGCCAATGTTGATACCAAAACTGCCTCCTTTTTCCCAACCTGCCTGCGCCATCGCTTTTCTTGCTGCCACCATAGCATACAACACCGACTTGTCTAATGACTTGTACTTAATATCCGTTTGTTGTAAAGCCAAAACTTCTTGTTGTGAAGCGGCATCCAAAGCAGCTACCCAAGTCTTTTGATGGTCTAAAAACTGCTCCGAAAAACAAGTTGAAGGATGTTGATAGTTTTCCCAAATGGTCTTCGGGTCATTGCCCAAAGGGGAAATAGAGGACAGGGCAGTTATAGAGATAATTTGTGACAAATCGATGTATTTAATTTCACAAAGATTCACAAAGCACTTAAAAAGATTCACAGAGGAAATATATAATTACCTCTGTGCTTCTTTGCGATTTTCTCTGTGAATCTCTGTGAAAAATTTTGAGCAAATTTACACTATTTCCAAAGCACTTTCCACTACTTCATACACTTTTTGCAACTGTGCATCGGTAATTACGTAGGGTGGCAAAATGTAAACTATATTCCCAACTGGACGCAGAATTACTCCATTTTCAATAAAAAAATCGTAAAGCCTATTGCGCAATGAGCCGTAATAACTAAAGCTGCTATCTGTCTTGATTTCCAAAGCAAAAATCACCCCAAAAACTCTAGTATTACTTACTTTTGGGTGTATTCCTATATGTTTTTGAAAGTCCAAATGGCGTTGATGAATGCGTTGAATGTTGGACTGCATCGTTTCGGTTTGCAACAATTCGATACTGGCCAGTGCCGCAGCGCAACCCGTTGGATTTGCCGTAAAGGTATGGCCATGAAACAAGGCTTTATTGATATCATCATCATAAAAAGCATCAAAAATCGCTTTAGTGAAAGTCGTAATCGCCATAGGAATAGTGCCCCCAGTCAAGGCTTTAGACAAACACATCATATCTGGCAAAATTTCTAAATAATCGCAGGCAAAGTTTTTTCCCGTTTTACCGAAACCTGTCATCACTTCATCAGCAATGGTCAATACTTGGTTTTCTTTGCAAATTTGAAGCAAGTTATCCAAAGCTTCAGTGCATACATCACCATTCCTGCGGCACCTTGTATTAAGGGTTCAAAAATAAAAGCCGCACAATTTTTATCGGCGATTGCTTTTTGAAGGGCCGCTATACTTTCTGTTTCCTTTCCCTGCACTGGAACTGGAATCCGAACAACATCAATCATCATTCCTTGAAAAGCTTCGGTAAAGAAAGAAATTCCACTTGCCGCCATAGCCGCAAAGGTGTCGCCATGAAAAGCATCTTCAAAAGCAATAATCGTCGTTTTTGAAATTCCTTGGTTAAAGTTATACTGCAAAGCCACTTTTATCGCAATTTCGACAGCGGTAGAACCATTATCCGAAAAAAAGAGTTTTTGCTGATTGCTAGGTAAGATTTCGACTAATTTCTCGGATAAAACAACAGCGGGTTCGTGCGTAAAACCTCCAAAAAGTACGTGCTCTAAGGTAGTAAGTTGTTTATAAATCGCATCCGCAATAAAGCGATTCGAGTGGCCATAAGGATTGACCCACATGAAGCAATGGCGTCGATATATTCTTTACCACTT
>NZ_MUFX01000063.1:0-6106 GCF_002017945.1 Flavobacterium sp. LM5
TCAATAGTCAAGTGTCTTTCTTCTCTGATAATCTTGACTTTATCTCCTATTTTTTGTTTTAAATCCATGTCGCTAAAAATACTTTTATGCCTACAATTGTACTGCATACTATTGTAGGCTTATTTTTCTAGTTGTTAACAAATAAAAAATTGCTAATTTGGAATACTGTATGCCTTTCCAAATCGTCAACTTGCAATTTCCCACTAAAAAAAGTACTTTTATGATAAAATAAGTCCATTTGAAACCCTATTTACAAAAAAGCATCGCCATTATACGCCGAATTCTTCCTGGAATTATGGCGTATTCTTGCTTTTGCTTCTATTGATTCATTTACCTTTTGTGCAACGATTCGCCAAAAATCAGGCCGTTGCCTATTTGCAAAATAAAATCAAAACGACTGTCCAAATCGATACCTTTCGTTTGGATTGTTCCAACCCATTCGTGTGAAAGGCCTCTTTTTGGCCGACCAAAAAAAAGATACTTTAATTGCAGGTCGTGAACTCAACGTGGACATCAATTGGCTGGATTTGGCTAGTAATCAACTAACGTTCAGTAGTATTGCATTAGATGGCGTCACGATTAAAGTGGACCAAAATAACCGCGGAAAATTCAATTTCGACTATATCCTTAAGGCTTTTGAAAGTACCGATCCACCTAAGGAAACTTCCTCCAATGCTATGGCGATCGTCTTGCAAAAAATCAAGTTGAATCAAGTGCGTTTGGTCTATCAACAGGCCAAAGATCCTTTGCAAACCAATATAAAAATCAAGCATTTTGATACGCAATTCCAAACCTTCGATTTGGAAAATCAAATAGTGGCTATTCCAAAAATCAATCTTGTGGGTCTGACGGCTACTATTAGCCAAACGCTAACTACTTCACTACAAAAAATTGCGCCAAACGCGATTGTTTTACCTCCAAATCGTCCGTGGAAAGTATCGGTAGGTGAAATTGATTTGAAAAAAGTGCATGTAGACTATGCCGAGAGCAGCCAAAAATGAAAGGACAGGTTTCCTTTAGACGTTGTACACCAAACTAGAACTGTTGGATTTGGCTAATGAATTAGTGGTGATCAACAAAACCCAATTCGAGAATTTGCGAGGCGCAGTATCTTTAGGAAAAACTACTTCAATAGCTGCTCCCTCTACAGAAACTCCACAAACAAAACCCAATGCGTGGGAGGTAAAAATCAAACAAACGGAAGTGGCACAACTGTTTTTTCAGTGGGACAATCACAATGTCAATCCTATTACAAAAGGTTTAGATTTTAATCATTTGCAATTAAAAAACAGCCATTTCAAAAGCCAAGAATTTCCATTACACTTCACAATCTATTGCCGCCAACATTGTAGCTTTTGCAGGAAAAGAACAAAGTGGTTTGCAAATCGACTCCTTGCATACCGATTTTTTCTACGGTCCTAGAAACAGCTATTTGAAAAAATTATATCTCAAAACTCCTCAAACGGTAGTGCGCAATGAGGTGCTTATTGGGTATCCTTCTATTGCTCAAGTGGCTAAAAATCCAAAAGAAATAAGTATTAAAGCCAACATTAGCAATAGCAAATTAGGTTTTAAAGATGTATTGCTACTGGCGCCACAATTGGCAAAAACCAACCCATTTGATAGTAATCCAAATGACATTTTGATCCTAAACAGTGTCGTTTCGGGCAAATTAAATTGCCTCGAAATTCCAAATCTCGAACTCAGCGGCATCGGAAAAACAAAACTAAAAGCTAGTGGACGCATCCTTGGACTGCCCGATATGGACAAAGCACAATTTGATATTGCTTTGCAAAATTTTGAATCCACTGCCAAAGATATTGCGGTTTTCGCTCCAAAAGGAAGTCTTCCAAAAAACGTGACTTTACCTTCAAAGCTCAGTGCCAAAGGAAGTTTTAAAGGAACGATGCATTCGTTTTTAACCGATTTGGCCCTACAAAGTAGTTTTGGATCCGCCAAAGTAAAGGCTTCCTTCGATCAAAGTATAAAAAATCAACCCAAATATAACGCACAAGTCGAATGGATTCGTTTTGACTTAGGGCGACTGCTACAGCAAAAAGAGCTAGGTAAAATTTCAGCTAAAACCAAGATCATAGGAACGGGATTCGATCCAAAAACAGCGAAAATTAAGGCCTCTGGAACTATTTCTAATGTGATGTATAACCAATACAGCTATCAAAATTTTGGTTTTTCCGCTACCGCCAACAACGGATTTTATACTACACATGCCACAATCAATGATGCCAACTTGAGCGCCAAAATTGACGCCAATGGAGATTGGAAAGATAAATTTCCAAAAGGAACCGTAAAACTCAATTTGGATATTGCCGATTTAGAAAAACTACACCTCCATGCCGGCCCCTTAAAGTTAAAAGGAGAAATGGATGCCTCCATACTTGCCGCGATTTGAATTTTTTAACAGGTACAGTCACTGCACATCATTTGGTGGTGACCAACGAAAAAGGCAGTTTTCCGATAGATTCTATTGCTATACAAACCGCAGCCAATGCCGAAAAAACGACTTTAACGCTTGACACTGGTTTCCTTCAAGCCTCAATCGAGGGCGGTTTTCAATGGACTGCTATTGGTGGAGCACTTGAGCGTTCCCTCCGCTCCTACTTTAGCACCCAACCTATCAAAACCATCAAACCTGGGCCTGCTCAGCAATTTTCTTTCCACCTCGCCACCAAGGAAAGTCCGATTTTTGGACAATTGGTACCAAATCTAAAAGAAATGGCGCCTGTTACAATTAGTGGAAATTACCAATCGGTTTCTGATTCCTTAGCCTTACAAATACAGGTTCCAAAATTAGCACTCGGCGATCAAGTAATTACCAATGCTACTTTCGACTTAAATACTGCCAATAAAGCGTTGCACTATCAACTACAAATTGCTGCAATCACCAATCCTCAAATGCAATTGCCCATGACGGTGTTCGCTGGAAAAGTGGCTAATAATCAAATCGATTATGCATTGCAAGTAAAAGATATAAATAACAAAGAGCGCTATAGCCTTGCTGGAGCTATGAATAGCGAAAAGCACGCTTTATACATGCATGTACTAAAGCGTGCTTTTCGCTATTCATAGCTCCAGCAAGGCTATAGCGCTCTTTGTTATTTATATCTTTTACTTGCAATGCATAATCGATTTGATTATTAGCCACTTTTCCAGCGAACACCGTCATGGGCAATTGCATTTGAGGATTGGTGATTGCAGCAATTTGTAGTTGATAGTGCAACGCTTTATTGGCAGTATTTAAGTCGAAAGTAGCATTGGTAATTACTTGATCGCCGAGTGCTAATTTTGGAACCTGTATTTGTAAGGCTAAGGAATCAGAAACGATTGGTAATTTCCACTAATTGTAACAGGCGCCATTTCTTTTAGATTTGGTACCAATTGTCCAAAAATCGGACTTTCCTTGGTGGCGAGGTGGAAAGAAAATTGCTGAGCAGGCCCAGGTTTGATGGTTTTGATAGGTTGGGTGCTAAAGTAGGAGCGGAGGGAACGCTCAAGTGCTCCACCAATAGCAGTCCATTGAAAACCGCCCTCGATTGAGGCTTGAAGGAAACCAGTGTCAAGCGTTAAAGTCGTTTTTTCGGCATTGGCTGCGGTTTGTATAGCAATAGAATCTATCGGAAAACTGCCTTTTTCGTTGGTCACCACCAAATGATGTGCAGTGACTGTACCTGTTAAAAAAATTCAAATCGGCGGCAAGTATGGAGGCATCCATTTCTCCTTTTAACTTTAAGGGCCGGCATGGAGGTGTAGTTTTTCTAAATCGGCAATATCCAAATTGAGTTTTACGGTTCCTTTTGGAAATTTATCTTTCCAATCTCCATTGGCGTCAATTTTGGCGCTCAAGTTGGCATCATTGATTGTGGCATGTGTAGTATAAAATCCGTTGTTGCGGTAGCGGAAAAACCAAAATTTTGATAGCTGTATTGGTTATACATCACATTAGAAATAGTTCCAGAGGCCTTAATTTTCGCTGTTTTTGGATCGAATCCCGTTCCTATGATCTTGGTTTTAGCTGAAATTTTACCTAGCTCTTTTTGCTGTAGCAGTCGCCCTAAGTCAAAACGAATCCATTCGACTTGTGCGTTATATTTGGGTTGATTTTTTATACTTTGATCGAAGAAGCCTTTACTTTGGCGGATCCAAAACTACTTTGTAGGGCCAAATCGGTTAAAAACGAATGCATCGTTCCTTTAAAACTTCCTTTGGCACTGAGCTTTGAAGGTAAAGTCACGTTTTTTTGAAGACTTCCTTTTGGAGCGAAAACCGCAATATCTTTGGCAGTGGATTCAAAATTTTGCAAAGCAATATCAAATTGTGCTTTGTCCATATCGGGCAGTCAAGGATGCGTCCACTAGCTTTTAGTTTTGTTTTTCCGATGCCGCTGAGTTCGAGATTTGGAATTTCGAGGCAATTTAATTTGCCCGAAACGACACTGTTTAGGATCAAAATGTCATTTGGATTACTATCAAATGGGTTGGTTTTTGCCAATTGTGGCGCCAGTAGCAATACATCTTTAAAACCTAATTTGCTATTGCTAATGTTGGCTTTAATACTTATTTCTTTTGGATTTTTAGCCACTTGAGCAATAGAAGGATACCCAATAAGCACCTCATTGCGCACTACCGTTTGAGGAGTTTTGAGATATAATTTTTTCAAATAGCTGTTTCTAGGACCGTAGAAAAAATCGGTATGCAAGGAGTCGATTTGCAAACCACTTTGTTCTTTTCCTGCAAAAGCTACAATGTTGGCGGCAATAGATTGTGAAGTGTAATGGAAATTCTTGGCTTGAAATGGCTGTTTTTTAATTGCAAATGATTAAAATCTAAACCTTTTGTAATAGGATTGACATTGTGATTGTCCCACTGAAAAAACAGTTGTGCCACTTCCGTTTGTTTGATTTTTACCTCCCACGCATTGGGTTTTGTTTGTGGAGTTTCTGTAGAGGGAGCAGCTATTGAAGTAGTTTTTCCTAAAGATACTGCGCCTCGCAAATTCTCGAATTGGGTTTTGTTGATCACCACTAATTCATTAGCCAAATCCAACAGTTCTAGTTTGGTGTACCAACGTCTAAAGGAAACCTGTCCTTTCATTTTTTGGCTGCTCTCGGCATAGTCTACATGCACTTTTTTCAAATCAATTTCACCTACCGATACTTTCCACGGACGATTTGGAGGTAAAACAATCGCGTTTGGCGCAATTTTTTGTAGTGAAGTAGTTAGCGTTTGGCTAATAGTAGCCGTCAGACCCACAAGATTGATTTTTGGAATAGCCACTATTTGATTTTCCAAATCGAAGGTTTGGAATTGCGTATCAAAATGCTTGATTTTTATATTGGTTTGCAAAGGATCTTTGGCCTGTTGATAGACCAAACGCACTTGATTCAACTTGATTTTTTGCAAGACGATCGCCATAGCATTGGAGGAAGTTTCCTTAGGTGGATCGGTACTTTCAAAAGCCTTAAGGATATAGTCGAAATTGAATTTTCCGCGGTTATTTTGGTCCACTTTAATCGTGACGCCATCTAATGCAATACTACTGAACGTTAGTTGATTACTAGCCAAATCCAGCCAATTGATGTCCACGTTGAGTTCACGACCTGCAATTAAAGTATCTTTTTTTTGGTCGGCCAAAAAGAGGCCTTTCACACGAATGGGTTGGAACAATCCAAACGAAAGGGTATCGATTTGGACAGTCGTTTTGATTTTATTTTGCAAATAGGCAACGCCTGATTTTTGGCGAATCGTTGCACAAAAGGTAAATGAATCAATAGAAGCAAAAGCAAGAATACGCCATAATTCCAGAAGAATTCGGCGTATAATGGCGATGCTTTTTTGTAAATAGGTTTCAAATGGACTTATTTTATCATAAAAGTACTTTTTTTAGTGGGAAATTGCAAGTTGACGATTTGGAAAGGCATACAGTATTCCAAATTAGCAATTTTTTATTTGTTAACAACTAGAAAAATAAGCCTACAATAGTATGCAGTACAATTGTAGGCATAAAAGTATTTTTAGCGACATGGATTTAAAACAAAAAATAGGAGATAAAGTCAAGATTATCAGAGAAGAAAGACACTTGACTATTGAGT
>NZ_MUFX01000007.1:0-4413 GCF_002017945.1 Flavobacterium sp. LM5
CCCAGTCAAACTACCCACCAAGCAATGTCCTCTCTATCGAGAGTTAGGCCTCAGATAAACAAAGGGTTGTATTTCAACAATGACTCCACAACGCCTAGCGACGCCACTTCACAGTCTCCAACCTATCCTACACATCATTTATCCAAGGTCAATACTAAGCTATAGTAAAGGTGCACAGGGTCTTTTCGTCCCACTGCGGGTAAACGGCATCTTCACCGTTACTACAATTTCACCGAGCTCATGGCTGAGACAGTGTCCAGATCGTTACACCATTCGTGCAGGTCGGAACTTACCCGACAAGGAATTTCGCTACCTTAGGACCGTTATAGTTACGGCCGCCGTTTACTGGGGCTTCAATTCAATGCTTCTCCGAAGATAACATCTCCTCTTAACCTTCCAGCACCGGGCAGGTGTCAGGCCCTATACTTCATCTTACGATTTTGCAGAGCCCTGTGTTTTTGATAAACAGTCGCCTGGACCTCTTCACTGCGGCCCCGATTACTCGGGGCGACCCTTCTCCCGAAGTTACGGGTCTATTTTGCCTAATTCCTTAGCCATGAATCTCTCGAGCACCTTAGGATTCTCTCCTCGACTACCTGTGTCGGTTTACGGTACGGGTACTAATTACCTGAAGTTTAGAGGTTTTTCTTGGAAGCCCTTAGGCGCACTATCTCTTTGACCGAAGTCTCCGAGTACTATCGTATTTCCCCAAGCCGCGTGGATTTGCCTGCGCAGCTTATAGGTAGGTACTTCAACGAACTATTCCGTCAGTTCGCGGCGCTTTCATCACTCCGTCACCCCATCACAGTAATCAGTAGTACGGGAATATTAACCCGTTGGCCATCGACTGTCCCTTTCGGGTTCGCCTTAGGTCCCGACTAACCCACAGCTGATTAGCATAGCTGTGGAAACCTTAGTCTTTCGGTGTGCGGGTTTCTCGCCCGCATTATCGTTACTTATGCCTACATTTTCTTTTCTAACCAGTCCAGCATGCCTTACGACACACCTTCAACCCTGTTAGAATGCTCCCCTACCACTTACAATTGCTTGTAAATCCATAGCTTCGGTAATATGTTTATGCCCGATTATTATCCATGCTCGTCCGCTCGACTAGTGAGCTGTTACGCACTCTTTAAATGAATGGCTGCTTCCAAGCCAACATCCTAGCTGTCTGGGCAGACAAACCTCGTTCTTTCAACTTAACATATATTTGGGGACCTTAGCTGATGGTCTGGGTTCTTTCCCTCTCGGACTTGGACCTTAGCACCCAAGCCCTCACTGTTATCAATCATTATATAGCATTCGGAGTTTGTCAGGAATTGGTAGGCGGTGAAGCCCCCGCATCCAATCAGTAGCTCTACCTCTATATAACTAAAATAACGCTGCACCTAAATGCATTTCGGGGAGTACGAGCTATTTCCGAGTTTGATTGGCCTTTCACCCCTACCCACAGGTCATCCGAAGACTTTTCAACGTCAACCGGTTCGGACCTCCACACTGTGTTACCAGCGCTTCATCCTGCCCATGGGTAGATCACACGGTTTCGCGTCTAACACTACTGACTAAAGCGCCCTATTCAGACTCGCTTTCGCTACGGATCCGTGGCTTAACCACTTATCCTTGCCAGCAACGTTAACTCGTAGGCTCATTATGCAAAAGGCACGCCGTCACCCCACGAAAGGGCTCCGACCGCTTGTAAGCGTATGGTTTCAGGATCTATTTCACTCCGTTATTCACGGTTCTTTTCACCTTTCCCTCACGGTACTGGTTCACTATCGGTCTCTCAGGAGTATTTAGCCTTAGCGGATGGTCCCGCCAAATTCAGACAGGGTTTCACGTGCCCCGCCCTACTCAGGATACCACTATCCTTTACATTCATTACTTATACAGGGCTATCACCTTCTTTGGCTCTACTTTCCAGTAGATTCTAATTCTTTATGCAAGAAATCTCGTGGTCCTACAACCCCAACATTGCCGTAACAACATTGGTTTGGGCTAATCCGCGTTCGCTCGCCACTACTTACGGAATCACTTTTGTTTTCTTCTCCTCCGCCTACTTAGATGTTTCAGTTCAGCGGGTTTGCCCACCTATCGGTGTACTATGTCTTCAACATAGTGGGTTGCCCCATTCAGGTATCTACGGATCAATTCGTGTGTGCCAATCCCCGTAGCTTTTCGCAGCTTATCACGCCTTTCTTCGCCTCTGAGAGCCTAGGCATCCCCCATACGCCCTTATTTTGCTTATTGTACCAATCATAAAATTAATTATGACCGTTTTTTTTCGCTTTCTCTAATAAATCAGAGAAAACTGCTTTCTACTTTTTATTATTTCTTATCTCAATATGTCAATGAACTTTAAATAAGTATTAAGTATTCTGTATTAAGTACTAAGACCTTATTGTCTTAATTCTTGATACTATCATCTTGATACTATCTTGTGGAGAATAACGGAGTCGAACCGTTGACCTCCTGCGTGCAAGGCAGGCGCTCTAGCCAGCTGAGCTAATCCCCCATTTTTTGTAAAATTCCAAATTTTTAAATTCCAAATTCCAAAAAAAAAGGATTTCAACCTCTAGAATTTCCTAATTAAGTGTAAATAGTAGTCCCGGGCAGACTCGAACTGCCGACCCCTACATTATCAGTGTAGTACTCTAACCAGCTGAGCTACGAGACTCTGTTTTTTACTTAATTCTTTATTCAATTTCTTTAAATTAACAGCAAGAGTAATATAATCGGTGTCATAGCACCTTTAAAATCTTCTTCTTTTTCCTTAGCGTGCTTTACGCTAACACTAAGGCTCTAGAAAGGAGGTGTTCCAGCCGCACCTTCCGGTACGGCTACCTTGTTACGACTTAGCCCTAGTTACCAGTTTTACCCTAGGCAGCTCCTTGCGGTCACCGACTTCAGGCACCCCCAGCTTCCATGGCTTGACGGGCGGTGTGTACAAGGCCCGGGAACGTATTCACCGGATCATGGCTGATATCCGATTACTAGCGATTCCAGCTTCACGGAGTCGAGTTGCAGACTCCGATCCGAACTGTGACCGGCTTTGTAGATTCGCTCCTGGTCACCCAGTGGCTGCTCTCTGTACCGGCCATTGTAGCACGTGTGTAGCCCAAGGCGTAAGGGCCGTGATGATTTGACGTCATCCCCACCTTCCTCACAGTTTGCACTGGCAGTCTCGTTAGAGTTCCCGACATGACTCGCTGGCAACTAACAACAGGGGTTGCGCTCGTTATAGGACTTAACCTGACACCTCACGGCACGAGCTGACGACAACCATGCAGCACCTTGTAAATTGTCTTGCGAAAAGTCTGTTTCCAAACCGGTCAATCTACATTTAAGCCTTGGTAAGGTTCCTCGCGTATCATCGAATTAAACCACATGCTCCACCGCTTGTGCGGGCCCCCGTCAATTCCTTTGAGTTTCATTCTTGCGAACGTACTCCCCAGGTGGGATACTTATCACTTTCGCTTAGCCACTGAACTTGCGCCCAACAGCTAGTATCCATCGTTTACGGCGTGGACTACCAGGGTATCTAATCCTGTTCGCTACCCACGCTTTCGTCCATCAGCGTCAATCCATTAGTAGTAACCTGCCTTCGCAATTGGTATTCCATGTAATCTCTAAGCATTTCACCGCTACACTACATATTCTAGTTACTTCCTAATAATTCAAGTCTAGCAGTATCAATGGCCGTTCCACCGTTGAGCGATGGGCTTTCACCACTGACTTACTAAACGCCTACGGACCCTTTAAACCCAATGATTCCGGATAACGCTTGGATCCTCCGTATTACCGCGGCTGCTGGCACGGAGTTAGCCGATCCTTATTCTTACAGTACGTCAAGCTCCCTCACGAGGGAGTGTTTCTTCCTGTACAAAAGCAGTTTACAATCCATAGGACCGTCATCCTGCACGCGGCATGGCTGGATCAGGCTTGCGCCCATTGTCCAATATTCCTCACTGCTGCCTCCCGTAGGAGTCTGGTCCGTGTCTCAGTACCAGTGTGGGGGATCTCCCTCTCAGGACCCTACCCATCGTTGCCTTGGTAAGCCGTTACCTTACCAACTAGCTAATGGGACGCATGCTCATCTTTTGCCGTTGTGACTTTAATGTGAAAATGATGCCATTCTCACATACTATGAGGTATTAATCCAAATTTCTCTGGGCTATCCTCTGCAAAAGGTAGATTGCATACGCGTTACGCACCCGTGCGCCGGTCTCTAGTTCCGAAGAACTATACCCTCGACTTGCATGTGTTAAGCCTGCCGCTAGCGTTCATCCTGAGCCAGGATCAAACTCTTCATCGTATATTGTGCGCTTAATAAATTAAGCTATTTTTATGCGAATCCAATTCTATCGGTGTTTATTCTAATCTCTCGATTATCTTACTCTTTTTTCTTTGTCTTAT
>NZ_MUFX01000008.1:0-3008 GCF_002017945.1 Flavobacterium sp. LM5
AAGACACAGCCGACATCAACCAGACGTTTTGCAACTGAAAAGATAATTATGAGCTAGCGAGCGTGCCGACGCAAATCAAGCTCGGAATCTGACAGCGAAATGTGAAAGACAAGCAAATGTGAATCACTTTGCGGAAAACAGAAAGCGGAAAATTTTTTCGTTTTTTTTTTTGAGTTTTAATGGAAAAACATCATTCTGACGACAAACAGCAAACGGAAAAGCGACCAAAATTGAAACGTGGAAAAGTTGCTGACATTGGGCTGGAAAATTGGAAAGGATGAACTTTGGTGCTTTTCAGACGTGTCGCAACGCTGCATAACACACGTTACACGCGATTTGGGCATTTGGCTTTATCTGAAAATTGGTTTTGTATTTGGAAGTTTTGGCTTATCCGAAAAATAACGCTACTTTAGACCCAAACCGCGTGTAGCGCGGGAACGTTATAGGGCAGTTGAGCCGAAATTACGCAGGCAAATCCAATTTGAAAATAAACAGTTATTTCCGCCGCACGTTTACAAAGCAGAAGCGTGAAAATTGGAAGAGCCAGCAAACGTTAAAAATAGGATTCTAACGACAAGCAGACGAAAATCTGAAGTGTGAAAACGGAAGTATGAAAACGTAAGTGTGAAAATTGGACTTTGCCAACAGAAGCGTGAAAAGCTGAAGTGTGAAAAACGAAACTTACCAAACAAAACTTGAAAAGCAGGCTCTAAAGAAAGTGAACAGACGAAGCAAACCTGAAATTGATTCACGCCTACTCTAACGTGAAAAATGAAAAAGTGTGAAAGCTGGAATTGACCAACAGAAGCGTGAAAAATTTGCGGTTTAATAGTAATTTCGACTAAACAACCGCCCTATAACACACGCTACAAGCAAGCTGGGCAATTGGTTTAATTTGAAAATAGTTTGTACTTGATACATTTGTTTTTAACCGAAAGATTACGCATCTTTAATCCCAGCCTGCGTGTAGCGCGGGAACGTTATAGGGCAGTTGAGCCGAAATTCGTAAATTCAATAACTTAATGCAACATTTTTAATTTTTTAAATTTGTTGTATATGGAAAAGAAACGTAACAGATTAACCTTTGCAGAGCGTGTTATAATCGAGACTTTACTATCCGAAAAGAAGTCAATTTTATATATCGCTAGACAATTAGATCGTAACAGGAGTTCGATCCACAGAGAAGTCAAAAAATGGATTCGTATTCCTAGTGATAAATACCAAGCACATCTTGCCGATTTTTGCGCTAAAGAAGAGTATTTAAACAAAAGAAATCTTGACAAAATAAATACTCATTTTAGGCTAAAAGTGTTTGTATATAGAGGATTACTCAATGATCACTCACCGGAACAAATCGCAGGAAGTATCAAAGATTTATATCCAAATGACCCCATAATGTCTATTTCATATGAAGCAATATATAAGCATATTTACAAGCATAGACAATCTAGATTAGGAAGAAAATTAATCAAACTACTACCCTAGAGCCAAATCTCTTATTATTTCTTCTTTTGAATGGCTGTAGGGTAGTAGTTTGATTAATTTTCTTCCTAATCTAGATTGTCTATGCTTGTAAATATGCTTATATATTGCTTCATATGAAATAGACATTATGGGGTCATTTGGATATAAATCTTTGATACTTCCTGCGATTTGTTCCGGTGAGTGATCATTGAGTAATCCTCTATATACAAACACTTTTAGCCTAAAATGAGTATTTATTTTGTCAAGATTTCTTTTGTTTAAATACTCTTCTTTAGCGCAAAAATCGGCAAGATGTGCTTGGTATTTATCACTAGGAATACGAATCCATTTTTTGACTTCTCTGTGGATCGAACTCCTGTTACGATCTAATTGTCTAGCGATATATAAAATTGACTTCTTTTCGGATAGTAAAGTCTCGATTATAACACGCTCTGCAAAGGTTAATCTGTTACGTTTCTTTTCCATATACAACAAATTTAAAAAATTAAAAATGTTGCATTAAGTTATTGAATTTACGAATTTCGGCTCAACTGCCCTATAACGTTCCCGCGCTACACGCAGGCTGGGATTAAAGATGCGTAATCTTTCGGTTAAAAACAAATGTATCAAGTACAAACTATTTTCAAATTAAACCAATTGCCCAGCTTGCTTGTAGCGTGTGTTATAGGGCGGTTGTTTAGTCGAAATTACTATTAAACCGCAAATTTTTCACGCTTCTGTTGGTCAATTCCAGCTTTCACACTTTTTCATTTTTCACGTTAGAGTAGGCGTGAATCAATTTCAGGTTTGCTTCGTCTGTTCACTTTCTTTAGAGCCTGCTTTTCAAGTTTTGTTTGGTAAGTTTCGTTTTTCACACTTCAGCTTTTCACGCTTCTGTTGGCAAAGTCCAATTTTCACACTTACGTTTTCATACTTCCGTTTTCACACTTCAGATTTTCGTCTGCTTGTCGTTAGAATCCTATTTTTAACGTTTGCTGGCTCTTCCAATTTTCACGCTTCTGCTTTGTAAACGTGCGGCGGAAATAACTGTTTATTTTCAAATTGGATTTGCCTGCGTAATTTCGGCTCAACTGCCCTATAACGTTCCCGCGCTACACGCGGTTTGGGTCTAAAGTAGCGTTATTTTTCGGATAAGCCAAAACTTCCAAATACAAAACCAATTTTCAGATAAAGCCAAATGCCCAAATCGCGTGTAACGTGTGTTATGCAGCGTTGCGACACGTCTGAAAAGCACCAAAGTTCATCCTTTCCAATTTTCCAGCCCAATGTCAGCAACTTTTCCACGTTTCAATTTTGGTCGCTTTTCCGTTTGCTGTTTGTCGTCAGAATGATGTTTTTCCATTAAAACTCAAAAAAAAAACGAAAAAATTTTCCGCTTTCTGTTTTCCGCAAAGTGATTCACATTTGCTTGTCTTTCACATTTCGCTGTCAGATTCCGAGCTTGATTTGCGTCGGCACGCTCGCTAGCTCATAATTATCTTTTCAGTTGCAAAACGTCTGGTTGATGTCGGCTGTGTCTTTTC
>NZ_MUFX01000009.1:0-74499 GCF_002017945.1 Flavobacterium sp. LM5
GATACTTATCTTAGTATGAGAATTCGACATGGAACATTATTGGGTGAAATTAGAAGTGTATTTGAAAATTATTATCTCATTACAAAAAAAGAAGATACTTCTAAGGATTATAAGGATAATCTTTATTGGCAAAAGTTATTATCAAAATCTGAACTAGAATTATCAACATACTTTAATAAAACAATGTCTGATTTTTCCCAGAAAATTGATGCAATTTCAGATGAATTAAAAAATAAAAAGCTTCAAATTAAAACAGAAAAGAAAGAATCTGAAGGGTATTTTGATTACTCGTATGATAGTAAAGAGTTGTTGCAATTTTTCAAGAAAAGAATAGCTTCAATAGATAATTATGAGTTATTCTTCGAGGAAATTATTGCGATATTGTGGGAAAGGACAGAATCTAACCTAACTAGAATTAGAGAGGATATTTCAGAAAACATTAAGGAATTCATGGTTTCTTCATTGGTGAATTTATCAAAGGAAGTAGAGGCGATTTTTGATAAAAATGAGCATCCAGAAGTGAATGAACTAATTAGAAACATAACTCTTTGTCAAACAGACATTAAAAATGAGCTGGATAAGATTGCGGCATGGTTTAAAAGAACCAACAGCAAGACAATTAATGAATTCTATATTCAACTTCCTATTGATTCTACACTAACAACTTTAAAGAGACTTTTCAAGGAATATCAAAATTTAGATATTAGGTTTAATATTAATTGTAGCATTAAATTTGAAGGAGAAAACTTTCCGCATTTTTGCTATATTTTCCAAAATTTAATGCATAATATAATTGAGCATTCGGAATTGAACTGTGATGATTTAAAAGTAAATATTGCAATAAATGTATGTGAAAATGAAATATCTATTATCATTTTAAATAACTTCTCTTCAAATATTAATTTGGAAAGTAGGAATATAGAAATTCAAAAAACTCGTGACTTATTGCTTCAATCGCATGACAATGATAAAATTCGTGCTGAAAAGGGAACAGGATACTTAAAAATTCAAAAGACTTTAAAATCTGATTTATTAAGAGAATCCTTCAATATAATAATTGACCCTGTTGATGAGTCTAGAACTTATAGAACTGAAATAAATTTCAATTTAAACAATCTTCAAAAATTAGAGCAATGAAATTAATATTAATAGAAGATGATCAACATAAAGCAAAACAGATAATTCAGTTTATTAGTGAAAGTTTTACTGAGGCATCTATTGAACTAAAGAAATCATACCAATCTGGATTAAAGGAACTATTAACGCATGACTTTGACTTAGTATTATTGGATATGCAACTCCCAAATTTTGATATTAAACCAGGCGAAGATGGTTATAAATTTCGAAAATTAGCAGGAATTGATATTATGAGGGAGCTAACCAGAAAAAGAAAAAAATGTAAAATAGTAGTTATTACTCAATTTGAAACCTTCGGTGAAGGAGAGTTTTATATTGATTTAGCAAATTTAAAACAGATGCTAAAGTCCGAATTTTCAGCAATGTACATTGACACTATTTTTTATAGTCCTGATAATTCACTTTGGCAGAAAGAGTTATTAGAATTAATCCAAAATAAAATATCATGTTAAACATATTAGTTGTAGACGATAATCCGCTTAAAATTAAAGCTCTGAGAACACTTTTGGAATTTATTCCAGAGGTTACTCTATTAGAAACAGCAATGAATATAATAGGTGCAAAAAAAATATTATCAGAAAAGCACTTTGATCTATTAATACTTGATTTAGGACTACCGATGAGGGATGGTGATGATGCAAGTCCAGAAAATGGAATAAATTTTTTAGATGAAATAAACAAAAATAGAAGGTTAATAAAGCCATTCCATATTATTGGATTTTCTGAAGTAGATGACTACATAGATAGATTTAAACGTTCCTTTGAAGATGAACTATGGGCTCTAATAAAATATGATGTAAGTTCTACTAATTGGGAGCGACAAATAAAAAATAAACTTAATTATCTTATTCGGTCAAAATTAGATTTACAGAATCCCAATAACTTTGGATTCCAATATGATGTGGCTATCATTACAGCATTAAGAACTCCTGAATTGGATAGTGTTTTAAATCTAAATGCTAACTGGGAGTCATTTAAACTTGACAACGATGCTACTGAATATTTTAAAGGTATACTTATAAACGGTGAAAAAAGAATAAAAGTAATTGCAGCAAGTGCACCCCAAATGGGGATGGTAGCGTCTTCTACCCTTACACATAAGATTATTTTTAATTTCAGACCAAAATATATTGCTATTACGGGTATTGCTGGCGGTGTTAAAGGTCTCGGTAATCTTGGAGATATACTAGTAGCTGATATTTCATTTGATAGTGGAAGTGGAAAAATTAAGACTGATAAAGATGGAAATATTAAATTTGAACCAGATTTTAAATCAATTGAATTAGAGCCAGACCTTAAAGAATTATTTATTTCCTGTAAAGGAAAACGTGAATATTTAAATGAGATAAAATCTAAATGGCCAATTAAAGATATATCATATGAATTGAATATGCATATTGGTCCTTTTGCATCAGGAGCAGGGGTAGTAGAAAACAAAAAAGTTATTGAAGAAATTAAAGGACATAGCAGAAAACTCATAGGTATTGACATGGAAACCTATGGAGTTTTTTATACAGCAAAGAATTGTTCAAGACCTAAGCCAATGGCAGTCTTTTCCATTAAATCTATTTCCGATTTTGGAGACCCTGACAAAGATGACAAATTTCAACCTTATGCTGCATTTACAAGTAGTAGTTTCCTTTATCATTTTATCATTGAAAAGCTAAACTTTGATTAGCATTAATATTAAATAGACCCTGTGCAATCTGCAAGCACAATTAAAAACTGCACAAGCCAACACACGAGCATAGTTTTTAATAGAGCTTGCAGAGCAGACCCAAAAGAAAAATTGTTTTTAAAAAATTTCCAACGCTTCAAAAAAAAATAAAACACCCGACACACAGCCCGACAAAAAAACACTCGACAAATGACAATAACAGACGACACAAAAATGGTTGTAACCCACGACAGACAAGAACGCCAGCCTATAACAGCACCTACCCAAAAGGCGGGGTTTCGTGTTCCAAAGACAGTTTTGTGGTTAATCAAACATTAGTTTTTCAAATCAAGTTTTGTGGTAAAAGTCCCGCCCTTCGGGTAGCTGCAAAACGTTGGAGGTAATTGGACCGTGCCACTTAGACTACGACGTTTTTTTACAATGAATTTTCGGGATATTTTTTTGGGATGTTTAGAAGAATAAAGCATTTAGGCTTCAAGTCTTTCGATTGGGAATCGTAGAAAGTTCACTTTCAATACGTTTGACAACGTAAAAGACTTGGCTAAGTTATCGAAAATAAATGACAAAGTCAATACTATATTTATTTTTGCTAACTTAAACATCACCAAAAAAATAGAGCCCTAAAACCCCTATTATTGACTTCGCCTAGCAGGCTTGCTAAGCGCAATAAATAATTGGTTTCATTGAATAGCATTGTGTTGAAAAAAAAAGAGAGGAGTAGTCTATCCAACTCCGTTACTTAATTAAGCGATGGTTGTGCATAATTAAGTAACTACCCCAACAGCGGCTATGCAAAATGCCTTCCGCTTTTTTAGATAAAAATAGTACAAATTAAAAAATTTGGCTATTTTAGCTATCATTAGTGAAGCGGCGAAAGAAGGCACTTCGCATAGCCGCAAACGTTGGCGGTCAGTTTAGCAGTAAATCAGAAACTTCGCGTATGAAAAGAATAATTAGTATTTTAATTTTGTCATCTTTTTTGAGTTTCATTGCTTGTAAAAATTCGACAGAAAACGAAATAAGAAATAAATATATTGCTGAATGGAAATCGACAAAAAAACCAATTCCATATACTGCTACTTTAAAGATAAATAATGACAATACATTTGACTTTTTTAGTGGAGCTTGTATGTCACGCTCAAATTCTAAAGGAAAATGGAGAATTGAAAATGACACAATTATATTGAATAGTTTTAAACCCAAAAACTGTTGTTTTTTAATTGTTTTTGGTGGAAACTGCGAAAAATATGGAAAAATTGGCGAAAACTATATGTTTAAAAAATCATTTAAAGATTGCGATATAAAAACCGAAGATTTATATGATGTATTCGAAAACACTAAATTCTACATTAAAAACGAAAAACTAGTTTTTAAAAAGAGTAAGATAAATGATTGTGAAGATTTAGAAAAATGGAATAATGATTTTGTACTTGGAAAAACTAGTATGGAATAAAAAACCGAACCGCCAACACACGCTACAAGCAAGCTGGGCAATGGGTTTAATTTGAAAATAGTTTGTATTTGATACATTTGTTTTTAACTGAAATAATACGCATCTTTAATCCCAGCCTGCGTGTAGCGCGGGAACGTTATAGGGCAGTTGAGCCGAAATTCGTAAATTCAATAACTTAATGCAACATTTTTAATTTTTTAAATTTGTTGTATATGGAAAAGAAACGTAACAGATTAACCTTTGCAGAGCGTGTTATAATCGAGACTTTACTATCCGAAAAGAAGTCAATTTTATATATCGCTAGACAATTAGATCGTAACAGGAGTTCGATCCACAGAGAAGTCAAAAAATGGATTCGTATTCCTAGTGATAAATACCAAGCACATCTTGCCGATTTTTGCGCTAAAGAAGAGTATTTAAACAAAAGAAATCTTGACAAAATAAATACTCATTTTAGGCTAAAAGTGTTTGTATATAGAGGATTACTCAATGATCACTCACCGGAACAAATCGCAGGAAGTATCAAAGATTTATATCCAAATGACCCCATAATGTCTATTTCATATGAAGCAATATATAAGCATATTTACAAGCATAGACAATCTAGATTAGGAAGAAAATTAATCAAACTACTACCCTACAGCCATTCAAAAAGAAGAAATAATAAGAGATTTGGCTCTAAAAGATCTAGAATTAAAGATGCAATTAGTATAGAAATGCGACCAGATATAGACAACAGAAAACAGCTTGGTCATTGGGAAGGAGACCAAATTGTAGGTCTAGGACACAAAAGCGCAATTGCCACAATGGTTGAAAGAAAAACAAGATTTACTTATATCATTTTCCTAAAAGACAGAACATCAGAAACCATGACACAAGCCGTAGCAAAAACCTTAAACATCTTAATTCCAGAGGCAAGAAAAACAATGACGTACGATAATGGAATGGAAATGACTAATCATAAATGGCTTAAAGACAATACAGGAATGGATATCTATTTTGCTCATCCATATTCGCCTTGGGAAAGAGGCACAAATGAAAACACAAACGGGCTAATAAGACGATATTTTCCGAAGAAAACTGACTTTAATAACATTACCGAACAACAGCTAAATCAAGTTCAAAATAAACTTAATAATAGGCCAAGAAAAGTATTAGGATATAAAACACCAGCATACATGTTGGAACTAGAAATAAACAAGATCAAATACCTCAATTTAAAACCAAATTAGTATTTTTGATCATCACTAAAAAGACCAACTGTTGCATTAAGGTCTTGAATCCACCATTACGCAGGCAAATCCAATTAGAAAATAAACAGTTATTTCCGCCGCACGTTTACAAAGCAGAAGCGTGAAAATTGGAAGCGTGAAAATTGGAAGCGCCAGCAAACGTTGAAAATTGGATTCTAACGACAAGCATACGAAAAACGGAAGTGTGAAAATTGCACTTTGCCAACAGAAGCGTGAAAAGCTGAAGTGTGAAAAACGAAACTTACCAAGCGAAACTTTAAAAACAGACTCTAAAGAAAGTGAACAGACAAAGCAAACCTAAAATTGGGTCACTCCTACTCTAACGTAAAAAAATGAAAAAGTGTGAAAGCTGGAATTGGCCAACAGAAGCGTGAAAAATTTGCGGTTTAATAGTAATTTCGACTAAACAACCGCCCTATAACACACGCTACAAGCAAGCTGGGCAATGGGTTTTATTTGAAAATAGTTTGTATTTGATACATTTGTTTTTAACCGAAAGATTACGCATCTTTAATCCCAGCCTGCGTGTAGCGCGGGAACGTTGGAGGTAATTGGACCGTGCCACTTAGACTACGACGTTTTTTCACAATGAATTTTCGGGATATTTTTTTGGGATGTTTAGAAGAATAAAGCATTTAGGCTTCAAGTCTTTCGATTGGGAATCGTAGAAAGTTCACTTTCAATACGTTTGACAACGTAAAAGACTTGGCTAAGTTATCGAAAATAAATGACAAAGTCAATACTATATTTATTTTTGCTAACTTAAACATCACCAAAAAAATAGAGCCCTAAAACCCCTATTATTGACTTCGCCTAGCAGGCTTGCTAAGCGCAATAAATAATTGGTTTCATTGAATAGCATTGTGTTGAAAAAAAAAGAGAGGAGTAGTCTATCCAACTCCGTTACTTAATTAAGCGATGGTTGTGCATAATTAAGTAACTACCCCCAACAGCGGCTATGCAAAATGCCTTCCGCTTTTTTAGATAAAAATAGTACAAATTAAAAAATTTGGCTATTTTAGCTATCATTAGTGAAGCGGCGAAAGAAGGCACTTCGCATAGCCGCAAACGTTAGGCGTCATTGTACCGAAAAACGAAGGAAACAGAAAAATAAAAAATAAATAAATGGGAATATTTGACAAAATATTTGGTAAAAAAACAGAAAACAATTCTAACGAGATAATTACAATAATTCCTGAAAGGTGGAGTGTTTTAAGTGGGGAAAACAATGGAAATCAAATGTTGATTAGAAAAAATTCAGGACTTGATAAAATAGCGGGAAATACAAACTATTCTATGAGCTGTGGAATTGCATTCAAACTATTATTTCCTGATGAAAATGGATTGCCAAATATTGGAAACGAGCCAGAATTGAATGATTTGGAAGATGATATTTTTGAAATGTATGAAACTGATTTGAATTCAATTGTCGCTACAATAATTACAACTTCAGGATTTAGAGAGTTTGTTTTATATACAAAAAATGTAGAAGAATTTAATTTGAGATTAGAAAAGTTAAAGGCTAAATATCCAAAATACGAATTAACTAGCTATAACAGAAAAGATGAGAATTGGGAAACATACAAATCATTCTAAATAAAACAACGACGCCTAACAGCTAGTAAGCAATAGTCGGGAATCAGGCTTAATGGAAAAATGGTTTTGTATTTGGGAAATTAGTGATAATCCGAAAATAATTGCTTTATTTAGCCCGACCATCGCCTACTAGCAAGACGTTAGGGTGTATAGCTCCGTTGAAAAGACACAGCCGACATCAACCAGACGTTTTGCAACTGAAAAAATAGTAATGAACTAGCTAGCGTGCCGACGCAAATCAAGCTCAGAATCTGACATCGAAATGCGAAAGACAAGCAAATGTGAATCACTTTTCGGAAAACAGAAAGCGGAAAAATTTTTCGTTTTTATTTTGAGTTTTAATGGAAAAACATAATTCCGAAGACAAACAGAAAACTGAAAAGTTACCGAAATTGAAACATGGAAAAGTTGCCGACATTGGACTGGAAAATTGGAACGGATGAACTTTGGTGCTTTTCAAACGTGTCGCTACACACCCTAACACACGCTACAAGCGATTTGGGCAATTGGTTTAATGGGAAAATTGGTTTTGTATTTGGAAGTTTTGGCTTATCCGAAAATTAACGCTAATTTAGACCCAAACCGCGTGTAGCGCGGGAACGTTAGGGTGTATAGCTCCGTTGAAAAGACACAGCCGACATCAACCAGACGTTTTGCAACTGAAAAAATAATAATGAACTAGCTAGCGTGCCGACGCAAATCAAGCTCGGAATTTGACACTGAAATACTAATGACAAGCAAATGTGAATCACTTTGCGGAAAACAGAAAGCGGAAAAATTTTTCGATTTTTTTTTTGAGTTTTAATGGAAAAACATAATTCCGAAGACAAACAGAAAACTGAAAAGTTACCGAAATTGAAACGTGGAAAAGTTGCCGACATTGGACTGGAAAATTGGAACGGATGAACTTTGGTGCTTTTCAAACGTGTCGCTACACACCCTAACACACGCTACAAGCGATTTGGGCATTTTGGCTTAATGGGAAAATTAGTTTGTATTTGGAAGTTTTGGCTAATCAGAAAAATAACGCTAATTTAGGCCCAAACCGCGTGTAGCGCGGGAACGTTGGCGGTCAGTTGAACGCCGAACGTACGCAGAAAATATTCTAGCAAATTTGAATTTCTTTACGCACCAAAATTGAAAAAATAAAAATGGAATTTTAAATCCTAAATTACAGAATGAGCAAATCATACAAAATTCAAATATATTTTTATTCAATACTTATAATTAGCATAATTTGGTTATTTATATTTCCAAAGCCTATTAAAAATTTCGCTCCAATTATTTTTGGAATTCCAACTTTTCCCTTTTTTATATTTAATTTTCGTGATAAATTAGAAGATTTTAGTAGGACTCTTAAAAATACGCTCCCTGATTTATTCCAAAAATATGTTGTTGATTATGGAGTTTCAGCCGATAAAGGAGAAATCGTTGACATAGGATTATTATCAAAGAATGCAGATTTTGACAATTTAAAAGATGTGAAACTTTACGAAATGTATACTTTATGTAAACAATCAATAAGATTAGCTTTCCTCTCTTTTTGGATTATAGCATTATTAGGAATTGCAACAGTTTATCTATAGGAAAGAAAAAATCAGAAATATAAATATTGGAACTTGAAAATTAGATTTTGCCTGCAGAAACGTGAAAAGCAGAAACTTATTAATTGGTTTGAAATCGTAATTCCGACTAAAAACAACCGAACCGCCAACACACGCTACAACGGATTTGGGCAATTGGCTTAATGGAAAGTTGGTTTTGTACTTGGGATGATTTGGCAAATCCGAAAAATGGGCTTAATTTAGTCCCAAACCCGCTGTAGCGCGAGAACGTTGTAGGCAATTTTAAAAAACGATGTACAAGAAATTAACATATAGTGGAACAGAATGCAATAACTATTTGTATTTTTCATTTGATGCCGAATACTTCGACACAAAAGAAATTACGGAAAAACTAAATATTGAACCAACTTCTGTGATGATAAAGAAAGAACCTGTACCGAAATCTACAGCGTGGAAATATCAAATTGATGCAGGAAATGAAATTGATTTAGAAACTTTCCTTGAAAAGCTGATTGACATATTTGAACCCAAAATAGAAATCATAAACAATCTAAAAGACAAGTTGAATTTAACTACAAGAATACAGTTTGTGATTGACATAGATATTAATCCTGATTCGTCAACACCATATTTCGGACTAAATAAAAGAACTATCGATTTTTTAGCCAAAACCGAATCTAAAGTTGACTTCGACCTTTACAAAGCTGACACAATTGGAATATTGGAAAAACGGAATGAATAAAAAAACTGCCTACAACAGCTAGTAAGCAATAGTCGGGAATTAGGCTTAATGGAAAAATGGTTTTGTATTTGGCAAATTAGTGATAATCCGAAAATAATTGCTTTATTTAGCCCGACCATCGCCTACTAGCAAGACGTTAGGGTGTATAGCTCCGTTGAAAAGAAACAGCCGACAGCAACCAGACGTTTTGCAACTGAAAAAATAATAATGAACTAGCTAGCGTGCCGACGCAAATCAAGCTCAGAATCTGACATCGAAATGCGAAAGAAAAGCATGTGTGAATCACTTTGCGGAAAACAGAAAGTGGAAAAATTTTTCGTTTTTATTTTGAGTTTTAATGAAAAAACATAATTCCGACGACAAACAGAAAACTGAAAAGTTACCGAAATTGAAACGTGGAAAAGTTGCCGACATTGGACTGGAAAATTGGAACGGATGAACTTTGGTGCTTTTCAAACGTGTCGCTACACACCCTAACACACGCTACAAGCGATTTGGGCATTTTGGCTTAATGGGAAAATTGGTTTGTATTTGGAAGTTTTGGCTAATCAGAAAAATAACGCTAATTTAGGCCCAAACCGCGTGTAGCGCGGGAACGTTAGTGGCAAGCAAACCGAAAAAACTCAGAATACCGAAATATGAAAATTAGACTCTTAATACTTTTTACCTTTGTTTTTATTTCTTGTAAAAAGGAAGCAAAAGAAGCCACCGAAAAAAACCAAAATAAAGAATCTAATTCAGTAATAATAAGAGAAACCGAAGTTAAAAATAGAGATACAATCCAAATTTCTGAAAAACACAAAACAAACAAAATTCTGTGTGATTTAGACGGTGATAATCTGAATGACATTGTTGAAATTGTAAGGAGTACAAAAAACGGAAAAAGCGGTTTAAGAATAATCTTTGGGAACGGAAATAGAACTGATTATTTCGGAATGGGAAATAATATATTAGAACAAGGTTTTGATGAAATTGATTGGGCTGTAATTTTTAAAAAAGCACCGAAAAATGAAATCTATTGGAATAATGTGAATGAAGATGGAGAGATTTTATCCGAAGAAGAAATAAATGACGTTGATAAAATAAAACTGTTAAATGACGGTATTTATATGCACGCTGAAGAAAGTTGCGGAGGCGGAATAATATATCTAAAAAATGGAAAATATGAATGGATACAACAGGAGTAAATTGCCAGCCACTAACAGCTACTACAACGGATTTGGGCATTTGGCTTAATGGGAAAATGGTTTTGTATTTGGATGTTGAGTGATAACCGAAAAATAAATCTTAATTTAGAACCCAAACCCGCTGTAGTACCAGAACGTTGTGCGTAATTTTACCGAAAAACGAAAAAAAACCTAAAAATTACTTTAATTTGAGAATTGAACAATTAACATTTACTCGATTTATAGCTTCGATATCAATAGTTATTTTCCATTACGGACAAAATAGCTTTTTATTTAACAACCAATATGTTTCCTTTATTTTTAAACAAGCAAATGTTGGCGTCAGCTATTTTTTTATTTTATCTGGATTTGTAATGATTATTGCATATAAAAATCAGGAAAAAATAAATTTTGTAGAATACATTAAAAACAGATTAGCCCGAATTTATCCAGTATATTTATTAGCTATTTTTCTTATACTTGGAATTAAAATCTTTAGAAATGTAAATATTACAGATTTATTCCTAAACATATTTATGATTCAATCTTGGATTCCTCAAAAAGCACTAACAATCAATTATCCAGGATGGTCTTTATCCGTAGAATTATTTTTTTATATTACTTTTCCATTTTTAATAAACAAAGTATATTCTACACAAAAATTAAAAAATAACACGATTTGGATAATTTTATTTTGGATAATTAGCCAATTAGTATATCATTTAATTACACATAATAATCTTAAAATTCCTTATTATGAAATAAAAGATATTTCATATAATCCATTTATGCATCTCAACGAATTTTTGATTGGAAATTTAGCAGGTTTGTTTTTTATAACAAAACTAAAAAATAACCAAAATAACTATCTTCCTTATATATTATTAACAATCTTATTTCTAATATTTCTATTGAAATTTCCAATTGGTTTAAACTTTCACAATGGATTTCTTGCTATAATATTTGTTCCTTTAATATTCCTGATTTCTTTAAGTACTGACAAGATTACTAAAATATTCACCAATTATAAATTTGTTTTTTTAGGCGAAATTAGCTTTGGCATTTATATTTTACAAGCCCCTGTTTGGACAATATTTTCAGACTATAGAATGGAAAAATATTTTTCTATTCATAAAGAATCCGACTTTACAAGTTCGTTTATAATTAGACTTTTTATTTTAATTATATTGTCATCTTTAAGTTATGTATACTTCGAAAAACCATTAAGAAATAAAATAAAAAAAACTACGCACAACAGCTAGTAAGCAATAGTCGGGAATTAGGCTTAATGGAAATATGGTTTTGTATTTGGCAAATTAGTGATAATCCGAAAATTTGTTTTTACTTAGCCCGACCATCGCCTACTAGCAAGACGTTGTAACTAATTTTATGAGAAACCAAAAATTAACATTCATCTTTTTACTTTTAAATACATTTCTTGTATTGTCTCAAACTTCTATTCCTTCAGAGTTAATGAATAAACCAAGAACTGAAGAATTATACAGAACCAACGACAGTAATGTTAAAAATATGACTGTAAGTGAAACAAATTTTTTAAAAAATGAAACTTACACGAATAAATGGATTTATAATTATTCCAATGACTCCATAATTAATGGACGCCTTTTTAAAAATGAAGAGCTGAAATCAATTTTTGAATATATTATTGACGATAACAAAGAAATTATTGAGTCTAAAGTTGTTTTTTACCATAATTCACTAATAAATGATATATTACATATAAAGTATAAAATAACTGATAGTTCAAAAACATTAACCTTCATAAATGATAATTTAAATATAGTCTCCAAAATGATAGTTGAAATTGATAGTCTAAAATCTCCGACCAAGATAACTTCAGTAAGAAATGGGGAAATTCAAGCTATAGAAACGGCTGATTATAATTATAAATCAAACACCTATAACTATAAAGTTTACAATTATTCAAATGAAATAGTTTTAAATAAATTAGAATACTATAATTATAATTTTATAATTGATAAAAATGATTTTGGTGATATTGTAAAAATGATTTGGCCTCTTTCAAAAAATAAATCAATTACAATATTTGAATATAAATATGACAAAAACAATAATTGGATTAAGAGAATAAAAAAGATTATAGAAAATGACAAAGAAATTACAACAACGATTGTAAAAAGGAATATTATATATAAAAACTAGTTACAACAGCTAGTAAGCAATAGTCGGGAATTAGGCTTAATGGAAAAATGGTTTTGTATTTGGGAAATTAGTGATAATCCGAAAATAATTGCTTTATTTAGCCCGACCATCGCCTACTAGCAAGACGTTAGGGTGTATAGCTCCGTTGAAAAGAAACAGCCGACATCAACCAGACGTTTTGCAACTGAAAAATAATAATGAACTAGCTAGCGAGCCGACGCAAATGAAGCTCAGAATTTGACATCGAAATGCGAAAGAAAAGCAAATGTGAATCACTTTGCGGAAAACAGAAAGCGGAAAAATTTTTCGATTTTTTTTTTTGAGTTTTAATAGAAAAACATAATTCCGACGAAAAACACAAAACAGAAAAGCTACCGAAATTGGAACGTGGAGAAGTTGCCGACATTGGACTGGAAAATTGGAACGGATGAACTTTGGTGCTTTTCAAACGTGTCGCTACACACCCTAACACACGCTACAAGCGATTTGGGCATTTTGGCTTAATGGGAAAATTGGTTTGTATTTGGAAGTTTTGGCTAATCAGAAAAATAACGCTACTTTAGGCCCAAACCGCGTGTAGCGCGGGAACGTTAGGGTGTATAGCTCCGTTGAAAAGACACAGCCGACATCAACCAGACGTTTTGCAACTGAAAAATAATAATGAACTAGCTAGCGAGCCGACGCAAATCAAGCTCAGAATCTGACAGTGGAAGGCGAAAGATAAGCAAATGTGAATCACTTTGCGGAAAACGGAAAGCGGAAAAATTTTTCGATTTTTTTTTGAGCTTTAATGGAAAAACATCATTCTGACGACAAACAGAAAACAAAAAATTTACCGAAATTAAAACGTGGAAAAGTTGCCGACATTGGACTGGAAAATTGGAACGGATGAACTTTGGTGCTTTTCAAACGTGTCGCTACACACCCTAACACACGCTACAAGCGATTTGGGCATTTTGGCTTAATGGGAAAATTGGTTTGTATTTGGAAGTTTTGGCTAATCAGAAAAATAACGCTAATTTAGGCCCAAACCGCGTGTAGCGCGGGAACGTTGGCAGAGATTTTGGAGCAGAAAAAACGAAAATAAATAATATGAAAAAAAGTCTTTTAATTTTTATTTTATTACAAAGCCTAAATGTATTTTGCCAAGATAGTTTGGAAATTAATAAAAATTGGACGAAATTAAAACAACAACTAAAGTTACGAACGGAAATTACTTTGGAAATAACTAAACTACTTCAGAAGTCGAAAAAGATTGATAAAGTAGAATTAAAAAACACCGAACTTTATGCACAAGAATTAAAACTTATTTGTGGAAACAACATCTTAAATAAAAGTAAAGTAGATTTAACCAAAGAAAAGAATGGAAAATTAACTACATCGCTAACTCATACTTTAGTTAATTTAGAATTTGACACCAAACTTAAAAACAAGGAAGAAACGCAATCGCTAATTGACCAATTACTTATGATTGAAACACAACTTTGTATTGAAACTAATAAGTATAATAAAAGTTGTAAAGAATATAGTAAAGAAGAATTAATTTTCGACATTCACTGTGAAAATGAACCTCCAAAAGTAACACAAGAATAAAAACCATCTGCCAACACACGCTACAAGCAATTTGGGTATTTGGCTTAATTTGAAATTAGTCTTGTATTTGGAAGATTGGGCAAATCCGAATAATGGGCTTAATTTAGTCCCAAACTGCTTGTAGCGCGGGAACGTTAGGCGTCATTTTAACTAAAAACCGTAAATAAAATATAACTTCAAAAAAATGATAATGCTTTTTCAAACAAAAAATAAGCTAAATCCAAAAATATTAATAGCGATTACTATTACTATATTCCTAATAAATTGTTCGAAAAAAAAGGAAGAATTTGAGAATATGGAAATCGAATATAAGACTCAAGAACTCAATCTTGGTCATTACTTAATAACAATCCCATTCTCCTGGCAAAAATTAAGTGATGGCAGAATAATGAAATATTTAACAAGTGAAAAAGATACAATTATTATAAATTTAGGTCCAACAAGTCCTAAATATATGGAAGGATTTATGACTAAAGAAGTAGGAGATAGTATATTTTTAGTTGACCAAAAAAATCACAGCAAATTAGAGTTTGTATCATTAAAAAAAGATTACACCCCACAAAAAGCTGATAAAGTAGAACGCAAGAACCTTTTGATAAACAATTTAAGAGCAGCAATTTCAGTTACAAAAATAACTGGGATTGGAGTTACTGAAATGTCAATAGATGAGGACAAAAAAAATAATGTGAAAAAAATCGACATTTATGGAGAAAACTTAAAAAGAAATAGTGAATATGAATTAATTCACGCTTTTAAAACTCTAAGAAAAAATGAATAAAAAACGAACGCCTAACAGCCACTACAACGGATTTGGGCATTTGGCTTAATGGAAAGTTGGTTTTGTATTTGGGATGATTTGGCAAATCCGAAAATAGGGCTTAATTTAGTCCCAAACCCGCTGTAGTGCCAGAACGTTAGGCGTCAGTTTGCCAAAAAACGAAGAAAAACATAAAATTAAATGATAATATTTCTAATTGCTGGAATTCTAATTTTAGTTGCAATAATAATTGGAATAGTTTGGTTATGTTTTTGGATTCCGAAAAAATGTGGATATCCAAAATTCGGTAAATATTTCTCAATCTTAGTTGGAACTCTAATTGCAATATTTATTCTAACTGGAATTTTTGAAGATGAACTTTTTTCAAAAAATGACGCCAAAGAACTTTTGAAAGAGCAAAACATTGAATTAGTTGATGAATTTGAACTAACAGAAAACAAATCAATGTCTGGAATTGGAGATTATTATCACACTTTTACTTTGAAGATTACAAATCGAGATAAAAACAAAATAATTGAAGAAATTCAAAAGGCGAAGAATTTTAATAGCGATTTAAAAACTGAAAACTATTTCGAAAACCGAGATGATTATTACAACGGGCCAAAAAGGATAAAAAATTATGAAACTAAAAATCAATTTGTGAGAGAACTTTTTCAACCAAATGGAGATAATTATGCGCCAACTTGGAGAAAAATAGAAATCGACAAAAAAAGTAATTTACTAACATTTGAAGATATAGACAACTAAAAAACCGAACGCCTAACACACGCTACAAGCAAGCTGGGCAATTAGCTTAATATGAAAATAGTCTGTATTTGATGCATTTGTTTTTAACTGAAATATTACGCATCTTTAATCCCAGCCTGCGTGTAGCGCGGGAACGTTATAAGCCATTTTATGAAAAATCTGCATAAAATAACATTTTTCTTTTTCTTACTTCTTATTTCTTGTAAAGAAGAAACGAATTCTGTATTTCCTTTAACTGATTATGACACTGAGATGGAAATGGAAAAAGTATCAAAAGAAATGAACATTTTTGATGATATACTGAATAAGTTATACAGAGAATCTGAAAAAAATCCTAAAAAAACTTTACAGAAAATCGATAGTTTATTTAAAGCTAATGAAAATGAAAAAGACAAATATAAATCTCAAATAAAGGAAAACATTGCAGATGATTTAAGAATGTTTAAAGCTGAATTGCTTTATAATATTGGCGAATATGAAAAATCAATAGAAATTCTAAAAATTGGAACAAGTGGACACGATGAAATTGGATTAGTTTGTAATTATGTAAAACTTAAAAAGTTTGATAAAGCAAAAAGAATTCTTGACAGTATTCCGAATTACACTTTTAATACATTTATTTATGCTAATTTTTATGAATCAATTGGAAAAAAAGATGAAGCATTAAAAATTTATAAAACCATACAAAAAGATAAAGGAATTAATCATTTTGTGTATTATAAACTAGCTGTTGAAAGAATAAATGAATTACAAAAGCAAAATCCAATTTTATTAAATAGTATCTATTACGAAACTGGAAGACCCGATTTCGAGGTTTGTGACGCAGACAATGAAAACAGAACTAAAGTTATTGAATTAGTTAGAGAACTTCCAGAAGTAAAAGACAAATTTGAAAAAAATGCAGGAATTGGAATTGTGGAAGCGCCAAAAGATAATGATAAAAATTATTATTGGGTAAGATTTTATGAAGACAATTCATTGATTTTCAAAACAGAATACAATTTCTTTATTTATCAAAAAACTTTTGAAATCAAATATTTTGACAAAAAAAATAATAAAGTTTTAAGTTTAGCGGAATGGAGAAAAACCAAATAAAAAAAACGGCTTATAACAGGCGTTTGGCAAGATTGCGAATTTTGTAGTAAATTCACGTATATTTCTCGCAAGAAATTTTATCTTTAACAGAAAATAATCGGTTCCGAAGTTCGCAACATCGCCAAGCGCCGGGACGTTATGCCTAATTTAACAACCAACGATGAAAATAATAACCTCAATATTTATAATCCTTACTTTTTTTGGTTGTCAAAAATCATATGAAAAAGAAGAAGTCAAAGCAATTGAAGACATTACAAATGATTATCTTAAAAAAAATCATTTAGACAAATATTATTTAAATCCACCCGATTTCTTTGGAAAACCAACACCTAAAGCAAATATTGACACACTTGATTTTAAAGTGTATTTATCAGATGCTTTAATGCCAATAAACCAAATACGAGAAGACAATAAATGGATGTTTAAAAATAATGATTTGAGCAAATCTGATTCGATCATTTTTTATGGCATTATGAATTCAAAAAAATTTAAAGAACTTGAATATCGTGAATATGATAAATCAAAAATAAAGCTTATAAAACCATATAAACAATTTAACGAAGATGTTAAGCCAGAAGATGATTATTCGAAAATACTTTTTTCTAGAGTTTGCTTCGATGAGAAAATGGAAAATGGAATTGTAGTAATAGATTATTTAATTGGAAATGAAAGCGGATATACAAATGGCTATAATATGTCTTTGCTTATAAAAAAGAAGAACAATAAATGGAGCTATGTAAGCAGAAGATAAAATAAACTAGGCATAACACACGCTACAAGCAATTTGGGTATTTGGCTTAATTTAAAAATGGTTTTGTATTTGGGATGATCTTGCAAATCCGAAGAATAGGCTTAATTTAGTCCCAAACTGCTTGTAGCGCGAGAACGTTAGCAGTAATGCACCCGCTGAATCAAGAATCTAATAAATTATTATGAACTTAAGATTGTTTTTTCTTTTAGTTATTATTGAATCGCTTTGTGTGATTGTTGGATTTTTTGGACTTATTTTATTTTTCTTTCTTTATTTTGGTTCCGGCGCTGGAGCGACTTCTGATAAAGCTATGTTGACGGAAAATATTGCGTTTGTAATCCTATTTTCATTGCCACTGCTTTTTGGAATTTTTAAAGACAGAACTTTAACAGAGAAATTTAAATCCAAAAGTTATTTATACTCAGGCTTGCTCGTAACAATAGTTAGCGGAATATATTTTGGACTGAATATTTAATTGCACTTTTTCTAACAGCTAAAAGTGGACGGAATACATCAATAAAATTGAAATAAAACTGAAATGAAATTTAACTTTGTCAAACCTACTTTAATTTCTTGCGCCATTGGAATTTTTATTCCAGGTTTTACAGCAATTTTATTTTTTTTGTTTCAACTATTGACTGACAAAATCGGCATTGATTGTAGCACTTCTTGGAAATCAATATGGATTTTAACAAGTCTTATTTCTGTAGCGTTGCCATTTGTTTTCATAGAAAATATTAAGAAAACTAATAATCCAACTTTGACAAAACTGACATTATTTAATTTTATCGAATATATTAGTCTACAAGCCTGCTTAGCTCAATTTTTTACTGACTCAAAAACAATATGTTATGGTTCTGGTGGGCAAAATGGAATTGAACTCGTGTTTACAGCTTGGATTGCTTTACCTATTTTGGTTTGCATAAGTTTTGTATTTAAGCATAAATTGGAAAATCATATTGAATAAATGCACTACTGCTAACACACGCTACAACGGATTTGGGCAATTGGCTTAATGGAAAATTGGTTTTGTATTTGGGATGATTTGGCAAATCCGAAAATAGGGCTTAATTTAGTCCCAAACCCGCTGTAGCGCGGGAACGTTGTGCGACACTTTCGAGCGACAGAAAACCGAAAATAAGAACTAAAAATGAAAGAGAATATTTGGGATTTTTTAAACATTATTTATGTTGATTTTTTTATTGGTTTTGGCTTATATTCAATACTTTATTTAATTGTTTCGCTATTTATAAAAAACAAAGCTAAAATTAATTTTGTGGATAAGATAGCGACCAATTTGGTTGTTTTTGCTGGAATTATATATTTTACAAGCTGGATAATTGGAATATATTTTACATTTCAAGAAATAACTGAAGAAGAAAAACAAAGTGTATTAAACAGAATGTTTGGAAAGTATTGGTTTGGTTATTGGTTGCAACCAATATTATGGATTTTTACAACACAAATTTTAAGAATTGACAAAATAAGAGATTCAAAAATATTACGCTTTATTTTTAGTTTAATATTCATACTTTCGATTGAGCGATTCATAATTATTCTAACTTCAATTCATCGAGATTATATAGGAACGAGTTTTGAAATGGAAATTTTTACCTTTTTAAATGTTGAATATGTCTACCAAATTTTAATCAAAATTATAATGTATTTATTATTTGCAGTAATTCTACATTTTACAACTGAACAATTAAAAAAAATAAAATATCATAAAAATGGAAAAGAGAAGTAATAAATGGAAAGTTGGATTTTGGATTTATTTTGCAATTTCAATAATTTCAATTCTTTATTTATTTGTAAAAAATAATAGTAATGAAGTTACTTTGGCATTTACAAAAATGGATAAAATTCTAATTGAACAGGATTTTAAAATGATTTCTGAAATTGTTAATAAAACAGATTTATCAAAAACAGAAATTTTGAACGAAATTGTAAAAGACAAATTATATAAAATAGAAAATACAGAAAATAACAAAATTGAAGTTGGAAAAGTAATTTTAAACTTTGAAAAAGAAAAATTAGTAAAAATTGAAATTAAAAATAGTGAAGTTGATCTTTTACTAAATGGAAAATAGTAGTAAATAAAAAAGCGATCGCACAACAGCTAGTAAGCAATAGTCGGGAATTAGGCTTAATGGAAAAATGGTTTTGTATTTGGCAAATTAGTGATAATCCGAAAATAATTGCTTTATTTAGCCCGACCATCGCCTACTAGCGGGACGTTATGTGCAATAAAAACGAAACAACGAATGGAAATAACAAAAAATCAGAATGACGCAGTTAACGACATTGTAGAAATGGTAGTTGATGTAATTGGAAACGGATCGAGAGAGCTAGATACAACTGAAGCAATTTCAAGTACAGCAAGACTAGCTGGAAGCTTCCTATTTAGGTCATTTGATTTCAACATAGCTGATGCAAAACCAGGCACAGTTATGCTTTCTGAAGAAGCAAACATTAAAGGACCACAACTTGTTAATATTACTCATGCTGTTCTACAAAATTTTGGAATCCAAATTGACAATGACAAAATGTCCAATGGAAGTCAAAAACATGCAGGAAGTAATTTTGTTGACGTTATTGGTAAAATTCAAAACCCAGCATTAACCATTATGAAAATGAGGGAATTGAGTTTCGAACAAATGGCACAATCTACAGCAATTGTAACAGCCTTTATTATACAACAAAGTGGTAATATTGCTCCCGAAGAAGGGTTTGGAATTGCCATATACCATTATATTGAAGGTTCAAAGACCTTCCCCCAGAATTAGGAGAAACAATAAAAAATAGTGACTTAAAAAATGGAGAAGATCAAAAAATAAGTGAAACTCAACCAAAACCTTGGTGGAAAATATGGTAAAATTTACTGCACATAACAGCAGTTACACAAGATGCAAGGATTTAGTGGAATTGCCGTTTCGCATAGAACTTTTTACTTAAATAGAAAATATGCAGTCACGAAGCCTTGCACCTCGTGTAGCTGCGGGACGTTAGTGGCAAGCTTACCTCAAAATCGATAAAAAATTAAAGAACCGATATTTTAATTATTCAATAACATTATTCTCGTTATAATTTTTAAGAAATTCCCTCGTATCTAAAATAGGCAAATAAAATTTATTTATAAATGACCCAGCTGTTTTTGCTATAATTATGCCTCGACCAGAAGATATTGAAATGCCAGCTACAGTTTCCAAAATTACGTTAGGAAAATTAATACCATCGTTTTCAATTTTAACTAAATTTTTAAGATTTTGAATATGGAAATCAAAAGAACCCTTATAATCTAATAATGAAGTTTTCATATCACCATCATCTTTTTGATAATCATATAAAACATTTAAATTTACCGTCATAACTTCTTTCTCAAGATTATGAGAAAACTTTAATCCAACAGAAATCTTTAAAAAGTTTTCATCGAAATTATTTATAAAATCTTCATCAGGTTCTTTAAAGTTAATTTCTTCAATTTTTACCTTAATCAATTTTAATGCAAATTCTAAATCAGACATAACTTTTAATTATAACATTTATCTTTTTTCGTAAAACTAACATCGTCAAAAATGTTTAGTTTTCCACTATATTCCCATATTTTTGAGAAATCATCATCATTGTTATTTGAATTTATTTTTCCCTTAATTTGATATGGAATCGAATAATTTAATTCAATGTTTACTTGTTTTGTTAATTCCGTTTTTAATCCAATAGAGTCATTCAATATGTAATGATTTACATTTTCATACTCTAAAAGTGGAACTTTATCAAATGCTAAAGCTAAATCGACTAATTTACTTATTTTATGGTCAAAATTTCCGTTTAAGATTTGACTAATGTATCCTTTAGAAACTCCTAATTTTTCTGCTAATTGCGTCTTTGTAAGGTTATTTTCTTTTCGGTAATTTTCAATCATTTCAAATAAATCTAATTGAATTTTTGAAATCCAATACTCTTTACTTTTAATTAATTCTTTTCTTTTCATAATTTCTGATAACGTTTCTCCTATTTGAATAAATATAACAAATCTGAAACTTAATCTTTAGTAATTAGACTACTTTTTTTTAGGTATTAAAGAATCTAAATACTGCTTTTTTAACGAGCGAAACCTATTTATATCGTCCTTTTGATTATTTTTGAATCCACCTAAAACTATTATTTTACCATTAGTTTGTTGGATTGCATAAACTCTTAAGTGCTTACTTTTAAATTCATACTCCTTAACTTGTTGTTTTTTTGGCGTAATATCTTTAAACTTAGTTTGTGGTAAAGTTTTATTATTTGCAACATATTCCATATAAGTTAGTAATGTTTTAAATTCACTAATATACGTTGTATCACTTAAATCAGCTTCGAACTTGTCAAGTTGTTTTTGACCATTTACTTCAAGCTGATTAAATGTTTGTTTACCATTTATAGACTCAATATCTTTAAGTGCAAATTTAGACATAAATATGTTTAGCTACAACTAAACTTGTGTTTTTAATAAAATTTTATATTACGCAAGATAAAAAATTAAATCTTACAGAAAAACAATATTAAAATAAAAAGCCAGCCACTAACACACGCTACAAGCAAGCTGGGCAATTGGCTTAATTTGAAAATAGTTTGTATTTGATACATTTGTTTTTAACCAAAAGATTACGCATCTTTAATCCCAGCCTGCGTGTAGCGCGGGAACGTTACCAGCAATATTCCCAAAAATGACGAAAAATTATTATAAATACTTACCGATTTCTAGATTAAGTTACTTGGAGGACGAACTTTTAAGATTTACGCAACCTGGGGATTTAAACGATCCTTTTGAATGTTTACCCAAAAAACCGTCCGCAGAAGAATTAAATAATTTGATTAATTCATTAATTCCCAAAAATGCAAGTAAAGAAGCCGAACTAATAGTTAGAACAAAATTCGATTCTCATTATTTAGATGAACTTTACAAAGCACAATGCGAAAAAGTAAATGAAGATATAGGAATTTTTTCATTATCCAAAGATTGGAAAAGTTCTCTTATGTGGGCTCATTATACTGAATCTCATAAAGGATATTGCGTTGGTTTTGATTCTGATAATATTTTTTTTAGTGATTATTTAAGTGAAAACAAAGAGAACTTTAAATCAATAAAAGAAGTTATATATTCTGAAAAAAGGGTAGAAATTCCAATGATTTTAGGTCAAGTACAAGATTATTACGAACCTTACATTACGAAAAGTGTAGATTGGATTTACGAAGAAGAAATTAGATTATTAACTAATCTAAAATCACGTGATAAATTTGAAAAAAAGAAACCTTTCGACCTTTATCTTTTTAAAGTTCCTCACTCTGCAATAAATGAAATTATTTTAGGAGCAAATATTGAAAGTGACAATGAAAAGGTTATAAAAAAGTTTGCACTAGAAAATAACATACAAATATTCAAGTCGAAAGTATCAAAAACAACTTTTGATATGGAAAGAGAATAAATACTGCTGGTAACAGGCGTTTGGCAAGATTGCGAATTTTGTAGTAAATTCACGTTTATTTCTCGCAAGAAATTTTATCTTTGAAAGAAAATAATCGGTTCCGAAGTTCGCAACCTCGCCAAGCGCGGGAACGTTAGCCGTCATTTTAACAGATTAAGGAGAAAATGAATCGATTTATTTCATATGAAGGATTACCAATTAACTCTGGAGGAGCTCATAGTTTGGGCAAACAAACAGCATTAGAAAACTACACCCAAACTATACAATTTCTAAATCGATTTGCAGATACAAATAAACCTATCAATATTGAGTTGGTTTTATATCAATCAGAAAAAAAACAATACGATACTTTAAAACTTATAGCTAAATTAAGTTGGAAGTTTGGGATACCAAAATTCAAAAATGACGGCTTATTAAATAGCTGGAGTTGGAAATTATCCGAAAACGAAATTGAAAAAGGTTTTGAAATTTTTAAATTAAATAAAGAATTTCCAGAAAACTCAAAAGAACCGTTAGTTTTGAGTTTCTTGTGGTATTTTAGTTTTATTGACCCAAAAACAAAGCAAATTTTGCCTAACCAAGAGAAAATTCCTGAACTAGATTTTAGACTTAAAAATTCTCGTATATATTTAAGAACATCAAATAAATCGACAATATCTGTTTGGTTTGCTTTTCCATTCGAACAACTTGGTAAGTATGAAACAGAATATATTAACGACTTAAAATCCTGTTTGCCTTTTAAACTTTCTGAAAAACATTGGAGAATTTGGAAAAAATCAGAAAAGGGAAATTGGATTCCAAACAAAACCGACATAAAAAACGCCGGCTAACACACGCTACAAGCAAGCTGGGCAATTGGTTTAATTTGAAAATAGTTTGTGTTTGATACATTTGTTTTTAACCGAAAGATTACGCATCTTTAATCCCAGCCTGCGTGTAGCGCGGGAACGTTATAGGGCAGTTGAGCCGAAATTCGCAGGCAAATCCAATTTGAAAATAAACAGTTGTTTCCGCCGCAAGTTTACAAAGCAGAAGCGTGAAAATTGGAAGCGCCAGCAAAGGTTGAAAATAGTATTCTAACGACAAGCAGACGAAAAACGGAAGTGTGAAAACAGAAGTGTGAAAAACGAAACTTACTAAGAGAAACTTGAAAAGCAGACTCTAAAGAAAGTGAACAGACGAAGCAAACCTGAAATTGGGACTCTCCTACTCTAACGTGAAAAATGAAAAAGTGTGAAAGCTGGAATTGGCCAACAGAAGCGTGAAAAATTTGCGGTTTAATAGTAATTTCGACTAAACAACCGCCCTATAACACACGCTACAAGCAAGCTGGGCAATTGGTTTAATTTGAAAATAGTTTGTACTTGATACATTTGTTTTTAACCGAAAGATTACGCATCTTTAATCCCAGCCTGCGTGTAGCGCGGGAACGTTGTAGTGCATTTTAAAAATAACGATGAACCAAGAAATAACAATTTGTGATGAATGCGAATCTGAATATCATAAGGATAGTTCGGAAATGATGGGTCTGTGCCCCGATTGTGCTCATAATTTATACGGATATCCGAATTGTGAACACGAATTTGAGAATGGGAAATGTATCAAATGTGGTTGGAATGGAAAGACATCGGAATACTTGAAAAATAGAGAGACGAAAGATGGAAATTAAATATTGCTGGAGATGCAAAATGGATATTCCAATGCTTGATAAAGAAGAGTTCGCAATCGCATCTAAATTATACTCCAAAGGATTTAGAATTGGAAATGAGAATATACAAGACAGATTTCAAGAATTATTGGATTATTATAACGACCTAACTGGATTTGGAGAGACTGAGCCGAATGCAATAATGCATCACGCAATTGAACAGATTGGACCCGATTGCAAAAATTGCGGAAAGCCATATAGAACACCCAAAGCCATTATTTGTGTTGCGTGTGGGAATAAAAGAAATATTGCGGAATAAAAAAACGCACTACAACACACGCTACAAGCAATTTGGGTATTAGGCATAATTTAAAATTGGTTTTATATTTGGAAGATTTGGCAAATCCGAAAAATGGGCTTAATTTAGTCCCAAACTGCTTTTAGCGCGGGGACGTTGGAGGTAATTGGACCGTGCCACTTAGACTACGACGTTTTTTCACAATGAATTTTCGGGATATTTTTTTGGGATGTTTAGAAGAATAAAGCATTTAGGCTTCAAGTCTTTCGATTGGGAATCGTAGAAAGTTCACTTTCAATACGTTTGACAACGTAAAAGACTTGGCTAAGTTATCGAAAATAAATGACAAAGTCAATACTATATTTATTTTTGCTAACTTAAACATCACCAAGAAAATAGAGCCCTAAAACCCCTATTATTGACTTCGCCTAGCAGGCTTGCTAAGCGCAATAAATAATTGGTTTCATTGAATAGCATTGTGTTGAAAAAAAAAGAGAGGAGTAGTCTATCCAACTCCGTTACTTAATTAAGCGATGGTTGTGCATAATTAAGTAACTACCCCCAACAGCGGCTATGCAAAATGCCTTCCGCTTTTTTAGATAAAAATAGTACAAATTAAAAAATTTGGCTATTTTAGCTATCATTAGTGAAGCGGCGAAAGAAGGCACTTCGCATAGCCGCAAACGTTAGCGGTAATGCGCGAGCAGAATCGTAAATTCAATAACTTAATGCAACATTTTTAATTTTTTAAATTTGTTGTATATGGAAAAGAAACGTAACAGATTAACCTTTGCAGAGCGTGTTATAATCGAGACTTTACTATCCGAAAAGAAGTCAATTTTATATATCGCTAGACAATTAGATCGTAACAGGAGTTCGATCCACAGAGAAGTCAAAAAATGGATTCGTATTCCTAGTGATAAATACCAAGCACATCTTGCCGATTTTTGCGCTAAAGAAGAGTATTTAAACAAAAGAAATCTTGACAAAATAAATACTCATTTTAGGCTAAAAGTGTTTGTATATAGAGGATTACTCAATGATCACTCACCGGAACAAATCGCAGGAAGTATCAAAGATTTATATCCAAATGACCCCATAATGTCTATTTCATATGAAGCAATATATAAGCATATTTACAAGCATAGACAATCTAGATTAGGAAGAAAATTAATCAAACTACTACCCTACAGCCATTCAAAAAGAAGAAATAATAAGAGATTTGGCTCTAAAAGATCTAGAATTAAAGATGCAATTAGTATAGAAATGCGACCAGATATAGACAACAGAAAACAGCTTGGTCATTGGGAAGGAGACCAAATTGTAGGTCTAGGACACAAAAGCGCAATTGCCACAATGGTTGAAAGAAAAACAAGATTTACTTATATCATTTTCCTAAAAGACAGAACATCAGAAACCATGACACAAGCCGTAGCAAAAACCTTAAACATCTTAATTCCAGAGGCAAGAAAAACAATGACGTACGATAATGGAATGGAAATGACTAATCATAAATGGCTTAAAGACAATACAGGAATGGATATCTATTTTGCTCATCCATATTCGCCTTGGGAAAGAGGCACAAATGAAAACACAAACGGGCTAATAAGACGATATTTTCCGAAGAAAACTGACTTTAATAACATTACCGAACAACAGCTAAATCAAGTTCAAAATAAACTTAATAATAGGCCAAGAAAAGTATTAGGATATAAAACACCAGCATACATGTTGGAACTAGAAATAAACAAGATCAAATACCTCAATTTAAAACCAAATTAGTATTTTTGATCATCACTAAAAAGACCAACTGTTGCATTAAGGTCTTGAATCCACCAATCAGAGCATAGAACAACTATCTTTAACAATGAAAACAAATAGTAATAAAATAAATTCAATTATAAGCGAAGAAGATCACTTCCGCATTGAATCTATTTGCGAAAGATTGAAAGGTTCAGTCTCTATTGTTGAAATTATTAATTGGTTGAAAAATTTTAAAGAATTTGAAGTAAACAAAGCTTTATCTATTCTTGAAAAACTTGAATACATTTCAGAAAATGAAATAATTGAATTTTATGATGTAGGGCTAAAAAAAATATTAGAAGATAATAATGATGATATAATATTACATGCGGTTTCCGAATATGGAAAAAGCAGTACTTTAATGGTATATTATTTTAAAAAAACTCCTACATTCAAAAAATTTGAAAGCAGAATAGATTTCTATTTTCACTATAACAATTTTAAACATAAATTAAAAAAAATTAATACAAATACAAGTATAATTTTTCTTGATGATTTTTCTGGCTCTGGAAAACAATTTAATAATTATTATAAGACTTTTGTTAAACCACAAATAACTAATAATAAATATATCAATAAACTTTTTTTTCTCACTCTCTTTTTTTTACCAAAAGCAAAAAATGCTATTTTTAAATCACATCCTGAAATAAATCTAATTGGTGAGATTAGAAATCCCGCTTTTCTTAATAATGGTTCCGTATTTGGATATAGAAATTCTATGTTGCCTTTTAGAGATTTATGTTATAAATATGGCAAAGATTTATTTTCAACTTATAATAAAGAAACTAAAACTAATGAATTACACCCACTAGGATATGGAAACAGCCAAGCTTTGATTGTTTTTGCATATAATGTGCCTAATAATACACTTCCAATTATATGGTCAAGTAGAAATTGGATTCCATTATATCCAAGAGTTCCGAATCTAAAGATTTCCAGATCTAAAACTATTAGAAAAGAATTAGCTCACGAAATGGGATTAATAAAAAATTCAGAAATAGCTAATGTATTATATTCAGGAGAGAATGATTTAGGTTGGAAGACTGTTAACTTTATAACCAAAACTGATTTTGTAACTTACTCGATAATTAAAATGTTAAAACAGAAAAGAACAATTCCTGTAATTTGTCAAATTTTAGGTATTACAGAAAATGATTATGTCGATTTAATTACAGAAAAAAAAGATCTATTCGAAGACAATAAAACTTTGACTGAATATGGAAATAGTGTATATTTAGAAATTAAAAATCAATTAAAACTTGTAAAAAAAGAAATATCAAAAAATGATTTATCATTTGAAATAAAAAATTCAGAATATTTACCTAAAAATTTTAAAGGAGTGACATAATAGATTTAGCTATTTTTTTACTTTATGTAAAAGCTGTAGACTAGTTGTCTATAGATGTTTTTAATGTTAGCTTATATCGTTTAAATAGTGAAACACTAAAGGTTCCACTACTCAAAGCAGAGCTTTGTCAAATGAAATCGTAAATTCCGTTATGTCCACTTCTTTATACAAAACCGTAGAATTAATTAATAATAGCGACCATAGTTTAGAATATAAAACTCTATTAATTAATTATTCCCAAGATTTAACTTCTAAAAACTTACCAATAATCTTTGATGCATTTCATTTAGCAGTTATGATTGGTATTCAACCCTATAGAATAATTAATCTAATAAGAGATAGAGATGCTCTTTATCATACATATAAAATTAGAAAAAAAAGTGGTGGATATCGTTGGATTATGAGTCCCCAAAATGATTTGAAAAATATTCAAAATTGGATAAAAACAAATATTCTAGAAAAAGTAGAAATTCATGAATCAGCTAATGGATTTACAAAAGATAAATCAATTATTACCAATGCAAATGAACATATAGGAAAGGAAATAGTACTAAATATAGATTTATACCGTTTTTTTGACACAATTACAGAAAAAAGAGTTTATGGTTTGTTTAAAATGCTGGGTTATACAGAAAAACTATCTTACGACTTAGCTAGACTTATGTGTGTTAATGCACCAAAAAAATATTGGAAGGAAATCAAAAAAGAGAATAAACTAAATAAAAAAATAATAAAATTAAAATCTCCTGTTTTACCTCAAGGAGCGCCAACAAGTCCTATAATTTCAAATTTATTGGCTAAAAACTTAGACATTTCAATATTTGAATATTGTAATAAATCAAATTTATCATACACAAGATATGCAGATGATATGACGATTTCTGGCGATAAAAAAGATTTGCCTAATTTGAAACTTATTAAAGGTATTATTCGAAAAAATGGATTTACAGTTAATATAAAGAAAATAAAATACATTTCAAATCATAAAAAGCAAACCGTAACAGGTATAACCGTCAATAATGGCCTCTTCGTAGATAAAAAAATATTAAAAGAAGTAAATCAAGAGTTATATTATTGTATAAAGTTTGGTTATATAAATCATTTGAAATTTAAGTTTCAAAATTCAAAAATTAAATCAAATTATAAGGATTGGCTATATGGCAAGATCTGTTTTATATATTCTGTCGAAAATAAAACTGGAGAAGAATTATTTAAAAAATTTAATCTGATTGACTGGAGTATATAAAAGCACTACCGCTAACACACGCTACAAGCAAGCTGGGCAATTGGTTTAATTTGAAAATAGTTTGTATTTGATACATTTGTTTTTAACCGAAAGATTACGCATCTTTAATCCCAGCCCGCGTGTAGCGCGGGAACGTTATGCCGCATTGCTCCGTTGAAAAGACACAGCCGACATCAACCAGACGTTTTGCAACTGAAAAGATAATTATGAGCTAGCGAGCGTGCCGACGCAAATCAAGCTCGGAATCTGACAGCGAAATGTGAAAGACAAGCAAATGTGAATCACTTTGCGGAAAACAGAAAGCGGAAAATTTTTTCGTTTTTTTTTTTGAGTTTTAATGGAAAAACATCATTCTGACGACAAACAGCAAACGGAAAAGCGACCAAAATTGAAACGTGGAAAAGTTGCTGACATTGGGCTGGAAAATTGGAAAGGATGAACTTTGGTGCTTTTCAGACGTGTCGCAACGCTGCATAACACACGTTACACGCGATTTGGGCATTTGGCTTTATCTGAAAATTGGTTTTGTATTTGGAAGTTTTGGCTTATCCGAAAAATAACGCTACTTTAGACCCAAACCGCGTGTAGCGCGGGAACGTTATAGGGCAGTTGAGCCGAAATTACGCAGGCAAATCCAATTTGAAAATAAACAGTTATTTCCGCCGCACGTTTACAAAGCAGAAGCGTGAAAATTGGAAGAGCCAGCAAACGTTAAAAATAGGATTCTAACGACAAGCAGACGAAAATCTGAAGTGTGAAAACGGAAGTATGAAAACGTAAGTGTGAAAATTGGACTTTGCCAACAGAAGCGTGAAAAGCTGAAGTGTGAAAAACGAAACTTACCAAACAAAACTTGAAAAGCAGGCTCTAAAGAAAGTGAACAGACGAAGCAAACCTGAAATTGATTCACGCCTACTCTAACGTGAAAAATGAAAAAGTGTGAAAGCTGGAATTGACCAACAGAAGCGTGAAAAATTTGCGGTTTAATAGTAATTTCGACTAAACAACCGCCCTATAACACACGCTACAAGCAAGCTGGGCAATTGGTTTAATTTGAAAATAGTTTGTACTTGATACATTTGTTTTTAACCGAAAGATTACGCATCTTTAATCCCAGCCTGCGTGTAGCGCGGGAACGTTATAGGGCAGTTGAGCCGAAATTCGTAAATTCAATAACTTAATGCAACATTTTTAATTTTTTAAATTTGTTGTATATGGAAAAGAAACGTAACAGATTAACCTTTGCAGAGCGTGTTATAATCGAGACTTTACTATCCGAAAAGAAGTCAATTTTATATATCGCTAGACAATTAGATCGTAACAGGAGTTCGATCCACAGAGAAGTCAAAAAATGGATTCGTATTCCTAGTGATAAATACCAAGCACATCTTGCCGATTTTTGCGCTAAAGAAGAGTATTTAAACAAAAGAAATCTTGACAAAATAAATACTCATTTTAGGCTAAAAGTGTTTGTATATAGAGGATTACTCAATGATCACTCACCGGAACAAATCGCAGGAAGTATCAAAGATTTATATCCAAATGACCCCATAATGTCTATTTCATATGAAGCAATATATAAGCATATTTACAAGCATAGACAATCTAGATTAGGAAGAAAATTAATCAAACTACTACCCTACAGCCATTCAAAAAGAAGAAATAATAAGAGATTTGGCTCTAAAAGATCTAGAATTAAAGATGCAATTAGTATAGAAATGCGACCAGATATAGACAACAGAAAACAGCTTGGTCATTGGGAAGGAGACCAAATTGTAGGTCTAGGACACAAAAGCGCAATTGCCACAATGGTTGAAAGAAAAACAAGATTTACTTATATCATTTTCCTAAAAGACAGAACATCAGAAACCATGACACAAGCCGTAGCAAAAACCTTAAACATCTTAATTCCAGAGGCAAGAAAAACAATGACGTACGATAATGGAATGGAAATGACTAATCATAAATGGCTTAAAGACAATACAGGAATGGATATCTATTTTGCTCATCCATATTCGCCTTGGGAAAGAGGCACAAATGAAAACACAAACGGGCTAATAAGACGATATTTTCCGAAGAAAACTGACTTTAATAACATTACCGAACAACAGCTAAATCAAGTTCAAAATAAACTTAATAATAGGCCAAGAAAAGTATTAGGATATAAAACACCAGCATACATGTTGGAACTAGAAATAAACAAGATCAAATACCTCAATTTAAAACCAAATTAGTATTTTTGATCATCACTAAAAAGACCAACTGTTGCATTAAGGTCTTGAATCCACCATTACACAGGCAAATCCAATTTGAAAATAAACAGTTGTTTCCGCCGAATGTTTTCAAAGCAGAAGCGTGAAAATTGGAAGCGCCAGCAAACGTTGAAAATTGGATTCTAACGACAAGCAGACGAAAAACGGAAGTGTGAAAACGGAAATGTGAATATTGCACTTTGCCAACAGAAACGTGAAAAGCTGAAGTGTGAAAAACGAAACTTACCAAGCAAAACTTGAAAAGGAGACTCTAACGAAAGTGAACAGGCGAAGCAAATCTAAAATTGGGACTTGCCTACTCTAACGTAAAAAATGAAAAAGTGTGAAAGCTGGAATTGACCAACAGAAGCGTGAAAAATTTGCGGTTTAATAGTAATTTCGACTAAACAACCGCCCTATAACACACGCTACAAGCAAGCTGGGCATTTGGCTTAATTTGAAAATGGTTTTGTATTTAATACATTTGTTTTTAACCGAAAGATTACGCATCTTTAATCCCAGCCTGCGTGTAGAGCGGGAACGTTAAGCGGGAGTTGAAAGCCGAAATTACGCAGAAGAAATCCATTAGAAAACAAGCATTTGTTTCCGCAAGAAATTGACAAAGCTGAAGCGTGAAAATTGGAAGCGCCAAAAGAAGCTGGAAAGTTGAAACCTGAAAAGCAGAAGTGTGAAAATTGGAGTGGAAAAACAGAAACTCGGAAAACAGAAGCGTGAAAATTGGAAACGTGAAAATTGGAATCTGACAATAGAAACTTGGAAAAAAGAAGCGTGAAAATTGGAACCAAATAACAGAAAACTAAAAGCAAATGTGGAAGTTGAAAATAGCAAACCGAAATACAGAAGCGTGAAAAATTTGCGGTTAAATTGTAATTCCGACTAAACAACCCCCGCTTAACACACGCTACAAGCAAGCTGGGCAATTGGCTTAATTTGAAAATAGTTTGTATTTGATACATTTGTTTTTAACCGAAAGATTACGCATCTTTAATCCCAGCCTGCGTGTAGCGCGGGAACGTTGTGCGTCATTTTACCGCAGAAGCGAGGAGAAAAAAAACAAATTATGGAAATTACTCTACATAAATTATCAGTTGATACTGATTCTTTACCTTACGATGAACTAATTAAAGCATTTACAAATTTTGAGTTCACAAATGAATCTTATTATACGGAAGAAAAAATAAAAGGTGGTGGTGGATATAACTGTGTTGAAATTAAGATTATTGTTGAAAATAAAAATCCTAATTATGGCGCTTTGAGACTTATTTGGGAAGTTTCAGATAAAGAAATTTCAATGGAATTTTTTGACGCAATTGTTTCTACAATTAAAAATATTTCAAAAGATTGCAATAATTCTTTAGTTTTTAGAATTGTTGGAGGTTCATATGATATAGTAGATGGTAGTAGAAGAAAGTTCGAATATGCAACATTTAACGCAATTGCTAAATTAATTGATTTCAAATAAAAAAACGAACGCACAACAGGCGTTTGGCAAGATTGCGAATTTTGTAGTAAATACACGTTTATTTATCGCAAGAAATTTTATCTTTGATAGAAAATAATCAGTTCCGAAGTTCGCAACCTCGCCAAGCGCCGGAACGTTAGGCGATATCTTACCAAAAACACTCAAACTATGGAAATAATTGTACTAGAAGGGCATTCAAACAAAGGAAAAACGACAACGATCGGTTTATTACACCAAATATTATTGCAAAATGGAGGGACATCAACTAATAAACAACCTCTTGGTGGAGATCAAAATGATTTTTCTGACATTGTAGTAAACTATAAAAATCTAAAGATTGCAATTTTTACTATGGGAGATAATTCGACTTCCATATCCCAAGCAATTGTACAATATGACAGTTTAGGCTGTAACTTCTTTATCTGTTCACTAAGTACCGGAACTCCAAAAATAAGAGCTCATAATAGAATAAATCAATATCAAAATACTAGAATTCAAAAGACGCTTTCATCTCAAAATATATCTGAAAACCAAGCTAACAATAATGATGCGAATCAATTATTTCAATTGATCTAATATGGTATTAACAAATCTAAAAGAACTATACAAAAATTTAAAAATAAACAACGAAACATACTATTTATTCCATTTTACAAAAAACAGTGTTCGCTTTGAAATTCTATTTGATATTTTCCAAGTACCATTTCAATTGCATTTTTTACAAAAAGATACTAGTTTTTCTTTTTATGTAATAGTTGAAAAAGGATTTACAATCAATGAAATTTTAAATAGAGGAACTTACAAAGAACTCTGTGAAACTTTAAAATTAAAATTTGAGACAGGTAATCCATTCAGTCCTAAATCTTTCTTTGAAGAATTTAATTTAAAAATCCCTATCTATCAAAATAGAGAAAAAAAAGAACGAGAATTATTTCCATTTTATCAGAATAATATTGAGGAATCTGAAAAACTCTATTATGATGGAACTATCGAATGGAACAAAATAAAAAACGGCAAAACTGTAACCAATAAAAATCTCGAAAAAACGAGAATTCTTTATCCTGAACTTTATGAATGGAGCAAACGAGAAAATATTAGTATAAGATATACACACACGAGAAAAAATAATGAAAAAAATCTTATAAATATGATAAAAAAAGACATCGCCTAACCGCCGTTTGGCAATATGGCGGGTTTAGGTTTAATTTTAAAGTTGGTTTTGTGTCTGAAAGTTCAGTCATTAACCGAAAGTTTAGGCTTCCTTAATCCGCCACATCGCCAAGCGGCCTAACGTTAGGGTATATAGCTCCGTTGAAAAGACACAGCCGACATCAACCAGACGTTTTGCAACTGAAAAAATAATAATAAACTAGCTAGCGTGCCGACGCAAATCAAGCTCAGAATCTGACATCGAAATGCGAAAGAAAAGCAAATTTGAATCACTTTGCGAAAAACAGAAAGTGGAAAAATTTTTCGCTTTTTTTTTTGAGTTTTAATAGAAAAACATAATTCCGAAGACAAACACAAAACCGAAAAGTTACCGAAATTGAAACGTGGAAAAGTTGCCGAAATTGGACTGGAAAATTGGAATGGATGGACTTTGGTGCTTTTCAAACGTGTCGCTACACACCCTAACACACGCTACAAGCGATTTGGGCAATTGGTTTAATGGGAAAATTGGTTTGTATTTGGAAGTTTTGGCTAATCCGAAAATTAACGCTAATTTAGTCCCAAACCGCGTGTAGCGCGGGAACGTTAGGGTGTATAGCTCCGTTGAAAAGAAACAGCCGACATCAACCAGACGTTTTGCAACTGAAAAAATAATAATGAACTAGCTAGCGTGCCGACTCAAATCAAGCTCAGAATCTGACATCGAAATGCGAAAGACAAGCAAATGTGAATCACTTTTCGGAAAACAGAAAGCGGAAAAATTTTTCGTTTTTATTTTGAGTTTTAATGGAAAAACATAATTCCGAAGACAAACAGAAAACTGAAAAGTTACCGAAATTGAAACATGGAAAAGTTGCCGACATTGGACTGGAAAATTGGAACGGATGAACTTTGGTGCTTTTCAAACGTGTCGCTACACACCCTAACAAACGCTACAAGCGATTTGGGCAATTGGTTTAATGGGAAAATTGGTTCGTATTTGGAAGTTTTGGCTAATCCGAAAATTAACGCTAATTTAGTCCCAAACCGCGTGTAGCGCGGGAACGTTAGCAGCAACCACAAAACGACAATGACACAAGAAAAGATTTCCGTTTTTTTTGATACAAATTCTTATCGACAGATTGTTTTAGAGAAAACTGAAACAGAAATTGTTAGTCTATTCAAGGAACTAAATGTTGCCGAAAAAGGAAATAATATTGAGGCAATTTCTACTTTCACAGTAAATTTGGAATTAATGGCAAATTTGGTCGAAGATGAAAGTGGTTTGAATCATAAAAATTGTTTAAACAGTTTACAATTTTTAAGTAATCACTGTTACGATTCAGAGAAAGATGAAATTAGAATTTGTGCAATCCCTTTTTTCCAAGTTTCAGCAATGATGTTCGGAGCTTTGCCGATTGACTTCGACAAAAGTTCAAAAAAGTTCTCAAAACTTATAGAATCGTTTAAATCATTTGAAAATAAAAAACCAAAGATTAGTAAAGAAGTTTATGAATTCGTGAAAAATAATTTACAAAAGCACGAATTGGGTTTTGCTACTACTTTGTCCGAGTTGCTTTCTGCTGCTAACCTAGCAATGAAAAAAAATTATCCAAATTTAAATTCAAAAACTAGACGGAAAAAACTTATTGATCATTTTAAAGCTGATTCTTATGCTCAACATCTAGCTTTACAAACATTGAAAATTATTTCTGAAAATTTAGAAATAAAATTATCTGACGAAGAACTCCAAAATCGTGCATACTTCTTGAGAACAGAATTACCAATCTCTTCAGGATTTTTTCAATGGATTCTCTGTAAAATGATTGAAGACAACATTGATATTTTTTCAAAAAGTTCGAAAACTAAAAGATGGAATTGGTTATGGGATTATCAAATCTCATACGTGATTTCAAACAATACAATAAACGAAGGGAAAATGTTAATTATAACATCAGACAAAGAAATGATTGAAGTTTTAAAATTAAACAATTTAGAAAATAATGTAATGACCATCTCTGAATATTTAAAATTTCTAAACATAAACAATGGCAGCTGCTAACAGGCGTTTGGCAAGATTGCGAATTTTGTAGTAAATTCACGTTTACATTTCGCAAGAAATTTTATCTTTGATAGAAAATAATCGGTTTCGAAGTTCGCAACCTCGCCAAGCGCCGGAACGTTAGGGTGTATAGCTCCGTTGAAAAGACACAGCCGACATCAACCAGACGTTTTGCAACTGAAAAATAGTAATGAACTAGCTAGCGTGCCGACGCAAATCAAGCTCAGAATCTGACATCGAAATGCGAAAGACAAGCAAATGTGAATCACTTTGCGGAAAACAGAAAGCGGAAAAATTTTTCGTTTTTATTTTGAGTTTTAATGGAAAAACATATTCCGAAGACAAACAGAAAACTGAAAAGTTACCGAAATTGAAACGTGGAAAAGTTGCCGACATTGGGCTGGAAAATTGGAACGGATGAACTTTCGTGCTTTTCAAACGTGTCGCTACACACCCTAACACACGCTACAAGCGATTTGGGCAATTGGCTTAATGAGAAAATTAGTTTGTATTTGGAAGTTTTGGCTAATCAGAAAAATAACGCTACTTTAGACCCAAACCGCGTGTAGCGCGGGAACGTTGGAGGTAATTGGACCGTGCCACTTAGACTACGACGTTTTTTCACAATGAATTTTCGGGATATTTTTTTGGGATGTTTAGAAGAATAAAGCATTTAGGCTTCAAGTCTTTCGATTGGGAATCGTAGAAAGTTCACTTTCAATACGTTTAACAACGTAAAAGACTTAGCTAAGTTATCGAAAATAAATGACAAAGTCAATACTATATTTATTTTTGCTAACTTAAACATCACCAAAAAAATAGAGCCCTAAAACCCCTATTATTGACTTCGCCTAGCAGGCTTGCTAAGCGCAATAAATAATTGGTTTCATTGAATAGCATTGTGTTGAAAAAAAAAGAGAGGAGTAGTCTATCCAACTCCGTTACTTAATTAAGCGATGGTTGTGCATAATTAAGTAACTACCCCCAACAGCGGCTATGCAAAATGCCTTCCGCTTTTTTAGATAAAAATAGTACAAATTAAAAAATTTGGCTATTTTAGCTATCATTAGTGAAGCGGCGAAAGAAGGCACTTCGCATAGCCGCAAACGTTGGCGGTAATATTATCCGAACGAAACAGAAAAAATGAAATTTGATAGAAACTTAACTTTTAAAATTGGAATAACACTTGTCATTATTAGTACATTTTTTATTTCAATTCTTCCTGGCTCACTTTATTTTTATGGAATACCATTTTTTGTTTTTATTTTAGGTCTAATTTTAGTTTGGTTAGGTAAAAGAAAAATTATTTCTAAGATTTTATACACAATTACTCCTATCCTATTCTTTTTTACATATCAATATTTTTGGAAAGAATATAAAACTATTGAGCCAGAAACATTTTTAATTCCTGAAAATTATCGTGGATGTGTAAGAATCAGATTCAATTCAAAATGTGGAGAAGAAATACAATATGAAAATAAGCGTAGAATATACAAAATCCCAAAAGACGGAATATTATTAACAAAATTTAAAGATGAACAAGGTTTTATAAATTATGAGTTTTATCTAGTAGACAAAAATGGTAAACGTCTAAAAATTGAACAACTTGATGTAAGAGATTTTAACGAAGAATGGACAACCGAAAAAAACCCAAAAGAACCATCAAGAAATAAATTAGCAATTTTTCACGCAGGTAGAACTTATAGTGATGGTAGTTCTGAATTTTATGTTTCAACATACAAAGATTTAGACTCACGCTTTGGGTTTAATTATACACAGAAATTTGACAGTATAATGACAAAGAAAATATCGAATTGTAAATAAAAATACTACCGCCAACACACGCTACAAGCAATTTGGGTATTAGGCTTAATTTAAAATTGGTCTTGTATTTGGAAGATTTGGCAAATCCGAAGAATGGGCTTAATTTAGTCCCAAACTGCTTGTAGCGCGGGAACGTTATAGGGCAGTTGAGCCGAAATTACACAGGCAAATCCAATTTGAAAATAAACAGTTGTTTCCGCCGAATGTTTTCAAAGCAGAAGCGTGAAAATTGGAAGCGCCAGCAAACGTTGAAAATTGGATTCTAACGACAAGCAGACGAAAAACGGAAGTGTGAAAACGGAAATGTGAATATTGCACTTTGCCAACAGAAACGTGAAAAGCTGAAGTGTGAAAAACGAAACTTACCAAGCAAAACTTGAAAAGGAGACTCTAACGAAAGTGAACAGGCGAAGCAAATCTAAAATTGGGACTCGCCTACTCTAACGTAAAAAATGAAAAAGTGTGAAAGCTGGAATTGACCAACAGAAGCGTGAAAAATTTGCGGTTTAATAGTAATTTCGACTAAACAACCGCCCTATAACACACGCTACAAGCAAGCTGGGCATTTGGCTTAATTTGAAAATGGTTTTGTATTTAATACATTTGTTTTTAACCGAAAGATTACGCATCTTTAATCCCAGCCTGCGTGTAGAGCGGGAACGTTGGCGGTCAGTTTAGCAGTAAATCAGAAACTTCACGTATGAAAAGAATAATTAGTATTTTAATTTTGTCATCTTTTTTGAGTTTCATTGCTTGTAAAAATTCAACTGAAAACGAAATAAGAAATAAATATATTGCTGAATGGAAATCGACAAAAAAACCAATTCCATATACTGCTACTTTAAAGATAAATAATGACAATACATATGACTTTTTTAGTGGAGCTTGTATGTCACGCTCAAATTCTAAAGGAAAATGGAGAATTGAAAATGACACGATTATATTGAATAGTTTCAAACCCAAAAACTGTTGTTTTTTAATTGTTTTTGGCGGAAACTGCGAAAAATATGGGAAAATTGGCGAAAACCATATGTTTAAAAAATCATTTAAAGATTGCGATTTAAAAACTGAAGATTTATATGACGTATTTGAAAACACTAAATTCTACATTAAAAATGAAAAACTAGTTTTTAAAAAGAGTAAGGTAAATGATTGTCAAGATTTAGAAGAATGGAATAATGATTTTGTACTTGGAAAAACTAGTATGAAATAAAAAACCGAACCGCCAACACACGCTACAACGGATTTGGGCAATTGGCTTAATTTAAAAATGGTCTTGTATTTGGGATGATTTGGCAAATCCGAAGATAAGGCTTAATTTAGTCCCAAACCCGCTGTAGCGCGAGAACGTTACCAGCAAGTAGCCAAAATTGCACAAAAAAAAACAACTAAATTACTATGAATCTTTATAAAAGTATTTGCAAAATATTTGGTATTGAATTCGACAAGACCGAAGTATTTGAGCTTGTTAAAAATGCTAAATCCAAATATCTTGATACGTTGAAAAACATAGAAACAATTCTTAGAAAAGGGGAATTATTTGGTCAAGCAAACGTAGTGGAAAACTTAATGCAGAATTTAGAAACAGAAGATTACCAAATTTTTATAGATGATATTAATAGTGTGAATATGTGGGGTGGATCAGGTGCAGTGTGGGAAGTTTATTTTGAAAATAAAAATCTACAACGAAAATTTAATTTTGAAATGCTTGAACTAATAAATATAATGGAAAAAACTATGGTTTTAGGAAGCGGAATCAAACCTTTGAAAAAACTATTCGAAAAAGAACTTTAAATAGCTATGGAAAATAGAAATGAACTAATTACAAAGTACGAAAGAAACTTAAATCTTATTGCAGAATTTAAAATTGTTTACCGAAGCTTTCTAGACAAAACCAAAACATGGGATAAAGTTGCTTTTCCTGACTCTAATATTACAAACAGACAATATCTAGAAACTCTTAATCAGGTTTCTGAACAAGAATACTCCGAACAACAACACCAAGCAATAAAAACAGTTTTTATTCATGATGATGCAATTAAAGATTACATTATCAATCTTGAAACTCAATATAAAAATCTAAAAGCTCTTTTTGACGAAATATCCATTAGGAATAAAAACCTAATTGAATAAATAACCAGCTGGTAACACACGCTACAAGCAATTTGGGTATTAGGCTTAATTTAAATATGGTTTTGTATCAGCAATATTTGGCAAATCCGAATAATGGGCTTAATTTAGTCCCAAACTGCTTGTAGCGCGGGAACGTTAGCCGTCATTGTACTGCAGAAACCAAAAAAATAAATGAACATACTAAAAAAAGGAGAATTTTTCGGAACACATTACCAAAAGTCAACTTTTGAAAATATCATTATAACTGACACAGAATACACACATAGTAAAGTAGATTGGCATTATCACGAAAATCCATATTTTACTTATTTACTTCAAGGCAAACTCTTTGAATCCAACAAAAAAGAATCCTATTATTTAGAACCTGGAAGTTTGTTATTTCACAATTGGCAAGACGCACATTACAACTTAAAACCACCCGAATATACAAGAGGATTTCATATTGAATTGAATGAAAATTGGTTTTTAAATTACGATATTAAAATAACTGACTTTGAAGGAAGCATAAATATAAAAAATCCTTTGGCTAAAAATTTGATGAATAAAGTATATGTTGAATCCAAAATAAAAGACCAATATTCAAATTTAGGCATTGAAACATTAATGATTGAAATTTTTACAAACATAAAAGAAAACAAAAAAATAAGTGCTAAAAAACCTGATTGGGCAAATAAACTTCAGGAACTTTTAATCGAGGAACGAATGGATTACTCCTTAAACAATCTAAGTTCCATTTTAGGGATTCATCCCATTCACTTATCCAGAGAGTTCAACAGATATTTTGGCACAAGCCTAAGCAATTATATTAGGTTATTAAAAGTCAATAAAGCTTTTTGTTTAATTGCTTCCAATAAAATTTCGATGACAAAAATCTGCTATCAATGCGGATTTTATGACCAAAGTCATTTTATTTCAAGTTTTAAGCGAATCTATAATACAACTCCAACAAAATTATTTAGAAAAATGTGATAATGTTAATTTTATACAATTTTGATAAAATTCAAAAACTCATCTTTGCAAATCATCATTAATCAATCAAAAAATGAAATTTCAAAACATCATCATCTTTTTCTTTATTCTTTTTTCGTTTTCTGTCAATGCACAAGATATGGCAGAATATACAGATAATTGGGAAGGAAAAATCGAAAATTCCAAAACTTTCAATTTAAAAGTTGAAATAAATAATTTAGGATTTGAAAAAGCTATTTTCAAAATTTATAACAATAAAAATATTATTGATTTTCCATTTAATGCGACTACTATTAATCAAATAAAAATTCCATTTGCTGAAAATTTATTTTTTGAAGGTATTCTGTCTAAGGATAACAAAGAAATTAATGGCTTTATTAAATCTGGTTTATTACTTTATCATTTAAAACTAACAAAGTCAAACAACAATTCTTATATAGGAGATTGGAATATTTTGATGGTAACCGAACTAAAATCACAAGATTTTTATTTAAGTGTAGAAAATGGTTCTAAAAATGAATATCAAGCGTATCCCATTTTAGGCGACAATCGTTTTACAGGAACTTGGTGCGATAATTTCCAAAAAGAAAATGATGTTATATCCTTTTCTGATTTTAAAACCGGATTACAATTTAAAGGAAAATTAGAACCTAATACAATTCAACTAGGTATATATTTAGGAACCCATTTAATCACAGAAATAGATTTAAAAAAATCCAAAGCCGATTGGAAAATTGGTGGTTTTGAAACAGATAATAAAACTTCTATTCTAAAACTTACCGAAATGGAGAATCTTATTTTAAAGGATTCATTACCCAATACTCATTCGGTTTTAATTTCGAGAAATGGCAAACTTATTTATGAAAATTATTTTGATGGTTATACCGCAAATATACCACACGATATGCGTTCATCAGCAAAAAGTATTTCATCAGCCATAGTTGGTATTGCTTTAGATAAATCATTATTCAAAAGTGTTAATCAATCTGTTTTTGATTTTTTACCCACAAAATATCAAGCTCAAAAGGACAGTTTAAAAGCGAAAATAAATATCCAAAGCCTTTTAACAATGAGTTCAGGATTAGACGCCATTGATTATGGTATAAATGCAAATTCAAAATCTCCTGCAACTGAAGAAAATTTTCAAAGAGCAAAGGATTGGATAGCAACAATATTATCTGTACCAATGATAAATACCCCAAATACAAAAGCAAATTATGGTTCTGCAAATCCTTATTTACTGGGAATTGCTATGGATTCAATAATTACAGAGCCTTTAGAATTATTTATGGATAAATATCTGTTTCAAAAACTAGATATTTCAAACTATATCATACAAGCTGATTTGAATGGAAATCCATATTTTGGCGGTGGAATGTATCTTACTTCTAACGATATGCTGAAATTTGGAGAACTATATCTTAATTATGGTAAATGGAACGCAAAACGTATTATATCTAGTAAATGGATAAAAAATTCCTTGAAAAATTATCGAGTTTTAGAAAACACCAAAGACAAAAATGGATACGGATATTTATGGTGGCACAATACCTATCAAGTTAATGGAAAAAGTTTTGAATCTATTGAAGCTAGAGGAGCTGGTGGTCAATATATTTTTGTTATTCCCAGTTTAAAAACCGTTGCAGTTATCACATCTGGAAATTTCAGAAACGGAAAAACACAACAGCCAGAAATGATTTTTGAAAATTATATCTTGCCTTATCTTAAAAAATAAAAAACAACGAACGGCTAACACACGCTACAAGCAATTTGGGTATTAGGCTTAATTTGAAATTGGTTTTGTATTTGGAAGATTTGGCAAATCCGAAGAATAGGCTTAATTTAGTCCCAAACTGCTTTTAGCGCGGGAACGTTGGTGGAAAGTGTACCGAACCGACGCTGACAAACAAACTGACAAAAAATGAACATAGACAAATCGAAAATTTTGAACAACATTTGCTATACAGAACTTGTTTATGGACGAATAAATAAAAAACTGAAAACAACCTTTTCAAAAAGCGAAATTGAAAGAATAATTTACAAATTACTTGCCGAAACAGATGAAGGTAATTTTATGAAAATTGGAAAAAACTATTACGCAACAAACCCAGAAAAACAAATAAGAGTAACCATAAACTCAAACAATTACAGAATAATTACAGTAGATAAAATATGACAAACGGATTTAAAATAATTGGAATTTCGACAAGAACAACTAATAAAGGCAATCAATCCCAACAAGACTTGACAAATCTTTGGGGACAGTTTTATGCTCAAAATATATTTGACAAAATACCAAACAAGGTTTCTGACAATGTTCTTTCAATTTATACAGACTACAAAAGTGATTTTACAGACGAATACACAACAATAATAGGAGTTCCTGTTTCGACACTTGACGAAATTCCTTCCGAACTTATTGGACGAGAATTTAATGCTGACAATTTTCAAAAATTTGTTGCCAAAGGAGAAATGCCAAATGCTGTGGTAAACGTTTGGCTTGACATTTGGAAAAGAGACAAAGAATTAGACCGTAAATATTCGTATGATTTTGAAGTTTACGGACAGAAATCTCAAAACGGACAAAATTCGGAAGTAGAAATTTATATAGCGAAAAAATAACACCAGCCACCAACAAGGTATTGCCAAAAGCGGGGCTGAAGTTCTTCGATTGAACTTTTGTTCAAGGTTCAAGATTAGTAATTCTATTGAACTTTAGTGCTAAAAACCCCCGCCTTCGGCAATACCCGACCGTTGTATGCTATTTTACAGAGAAACTTCGAAAATAAAGAACATTTACTAAAAACAAAAATGAATAAAACACTACTCTTATTATTTAGCTTTTTATTATTTAGTTGTCATTCGAAATCTCAAAATAACATTGTGGTAAAAGAACCCGAAAAACATCAAGAAATAACCAAAACTAAACTAACTGGAAACCAAATTGTATCCGAATTAGAAAAACTCAATTTTTTCAATCTTACCGAAAAAAAAGATTTGAAAGAAACAAAAGCTGAATTTGAGAAATCGTATAATGAATTAAATTTCTTTGAAGGCAAAATGAAAGGCGAAAGCTTAATATTTACCGACAATAGGTTTTATTTTATTGATGCAGAAACTCTATTTGAAGGTGGTGGTTTAATTCAGTATTTAGAAACTGTAAAAAAATCATTTGACAAACTAAACTTGAAACTTGAAATTTCAGATGAATTTAATAATCAAACTGAAAAACACTGGACCCATACAATAAAACTGAACGGAAAAGAATACATTGCCTATGATGATGACTTTGGAGACAAAGATTGGGGAATTTCGTATGTCAACTTTATAGAAATGCTGAACGACCAGCTAAAAACACAGAAAAGTAACGAAAGATTTTATCCAATTAGTTCTGGAAATGACGGCAGAATGGTTTTGCTAACAAAAGAACAATTTGAATTTGTAAAGGCAAATTATCCAATTGACAAAGAACACCCGAAAGAAATAAATGAGTGGAAAAGTGGTTACGGATTATAAAAAACAGCATACAACAGCTACTACAACGGATTTGGGCATTTGGCTTAATGGTAAAATGTTTTTGTATTTGGCAGTTTGGTGATAACCGAAAAAAAAATCTTAATTTAGAACCCAAACCCGCTGTAGTACCAGAACGTTAGTGGCAAGGCTAAACCAAGCCGCTGTCTAAAACTTTGAAATCAATCCAATGTCTGTAATCATCTGAATCAACCCAAATTTCTAATTCAACTTGGTACATTTTACCACTTTCCATTTTTTCAATAAGTTCTATTAAACAACTACCTTCTTTTTTAAATAAAAAATCTTCGAGCATTTGCCAATTTGGCAACCATCCGTTGATGAAAATAGAATTTGGGTCGACTAAATAATCATCATCTAAACTAATCATTTCAAAGGTTAATTTTGTGTTTCCTTTTTTCATATCATTAAATTCTGTTAAAAGCCCAACCACTAACAGCTAGTAAGCAATAGTTGGGCATCGTGATTAATTATTAATTGTTTTGTACTTGTTGTTATTTTTTCTAGCCTGAATAATTAGGATTTCTAACCCCAACCATCGCATACTAGCGGAACGTTGGAGGTAATTGGACCGTGCCACTTAGACTACGACGTTTTTTCACAATGAATTTTCGGGATATTTTTTTGGGATGTTTAGAAGAATAAAGCATTTAGGCTTCAAGTCTTTCGATTGGGAATCGTAGAAAGTTCACTTTCAATACGTTTGACAACGTAAAAGACTTGGCTAAGTTATCGAAAATAAATGACAAAGTCAATACTATATTTATTTTTGCTAACTTAAACATCACCAAAAAAATAGAGCCCTAAAACCCCTATTATTGACTTCGCCTAGCAGGCTTGCTAAGCGCAATAAATAATTGGTTTCATTGAATAGCATTGTGTTGAAAAAAAAAGAGAGGAGTAGTCTATCCAACTCCGTTACTTAATTAAGCGATGGTTGTGCATAATTAAGTAACTACCCCCAACAGCGGCTATGCAAAATGCCTTCCGCTTTTTTAGATAAAAATAGTACAAATTAAAAAATTTGGCTATTTTAGCTATCATTAGTGAAGCGGCGAAAGAAGGCACTTCGCATAGCCGCAAACGTTATGTGATACCAAACCAAAAAACAACTAAAATAAGATATAAGATATATGAGTTTTTTCAAAAATTTATTCGGTGGAAGAAATAAGGAAGTTGAATTGTCGACAAAAGAATTTACCGAAGAGGAATATAATGTCGATTACGAATTAAAAGAACAAGGATTAGAAAGTGTATTAGGTAAAATGCACGGAATTGTTGGTCACGCAATAATTCCATTTTCAGTTGGAGGTGCAGTTGATATGTATTATTTCAAAAATCATATTAAGGGGACTGGATTCGCAACAATGGAATTACTAAATCCTGATGGATATGGACCAAAACCGAACAGAATTGGAACTTATGAATTAGTTGGTTTTACAAAATTGGATTATAACGAAAATGAAGAAAACCAAACTGAATTTAATACAATCGAAAGACGCTTTTGTGGAATATTTACCACTATTGAAAATTATGCTTCGCAAGCAATTTTAAATCCTAAAGAAACAATTGAAGTTCCAAATGGAACTGATGAAAATAATTGTCTGATTTTAGATAATTATAGACCTGACAACAAAGAATTTAAAATTGGGGAAAGAAGCCATCATTTACTGTTATGCTTAGAAGTTTTTAGAAGCGAAATGGAATTTGCTAGAAAAAATGGAAGTGACAAATTAATCAATTTGCTAAAAGAAAAAGGATTTTATCCCTACAGCGATTTAGATAGGAACCCCGTTGTCTAAATTGGCATCACATAACACACGCTACAACGGATTTGGGCAATTGGCTTAATGGGAAAATGGTTTTGTATTTGGGATGATTTGGCAAATCCGAAAATAGGGCTTAATTTAGTCCCAAACCCGCTGTAGCGCGAGAACGTTATGCGTCATTATGAAAAACACGACCGACATAGAAAACGCAATTGAAACCATTAGCGAAAATTATTCGCACTTGACTGTAGACTGTAAAAACGACTTAAAAAACTCGTGCAAATTATTATGTTTTGACAAATTATCACTAATTGTAAAAGAAGGACAGTTTGCGGACAAAATGTATTTTATTGTTAGTGGTTGCGTAAGAGCATTTTACTATAAAAACGACAAAGAGATTACAGATTGGTTTGCTTTTGAAGGCGATTTTATGAGTTCTATAAACAGTTTCTATCAAAACGTATCAAGCAAACATAATATTGAATTACTTGAAGAAACTACTTTTTTAGAAATAACAAGAGAAGCTATTTTCACACTTACAGACAAACACCATTGTTTTGAGCGATTAGGGAGAATTGCGGTAACAAAAACAATGCTTCAACTACAAGAAAGAATAGTTTCTATACAATTTGAGACGGCACAACAGAAATATGAAAGTCTTATAAATATGCGTCCAGATATAGTTCAAAGAGTACCGTTAACATATATCGCATCTCATTTAGGTATAACACTTGAAACTTTAAGTAGAATTCGTAATCCCAAAAATCGAATTTGATTTACATCAAATAGATTTCGTTACTTTTTATAGAACTTTGCAAAAAAATAAATGAAATGAAAAAAATAAACATTCCAATTCTACTTGCAAATATTTTGACTGGGTTAGCCTTTTTAGCCCACACAATTGGTGGAGATATAGAATTAACAAGCATTAGACCTGACATAAATATAAATAATTGGGCAGAAAAGCAACAAATTTGGACGATGGCAAGGTGCGGTTGGCATTGGATTTCTTTTGACTTACTTTTTGCTTCTATTGCTCTTGCTCTCATAAATTTTACCAACTATTTTGAGAATAAAAAGACAATTTTACAATTGCTTTCAATCTATTTTTTTGGGTATGCAATAGTTTGGTTCATTGTAATTATAATTTCACCATCGTTTCCAAGCAATTTTATAAATCTTGGTCAATGGATACTCCTATTAACAATTGGAGGACTTATTAAATATGGAACAAAGAAATATTATGTTTAAACTAGGCGGATATATAAACATTTTAATTGCTGTCGGACATTTAGTTGGACTATTTTGGGCAGACAAAATGTTTGAAGTAACAGGTATTGGAAAAGAAATGACCGAACTTGCTCAAACTCATTCTACCTTGCCATATTTACTAACCATTTCTGTATCAGTCGTATTTTTTGTTTTTGGTTTATATGGACTTTCGGCTGCCAATAAATTTAGACAATTACCTTTTTTAAAACCTGTAGTTTTCACTATAGCAGGAATTTATTTATTGCGCGGAATTGGGGAACTAGTATTTGACTTGGAAAGACAACAAGCAAACCAATTTTGGGAAATAACCTATTCACTAATTGCAGTCTTTATTGGACTTTTGTTTTTAATTGGAGGACTTCAAAAATGGAAACTGTTGATACCGAAAAAATAACGAACGCATAACATGCGTTTGGCAAGATTGCGAATTTTGTATTAAAATCACGTTTACATTTCGCAAGAAATTTTATCTTTGATAGAAAATAATCAGTTCCGAACTTCGCAACCTCGCTAAGCGCCGGGACGTTGGCAGAAATGCTAAGTAAACGAAGACACGAAAAATGAAAAATAAAGTTATAATCTTTCTTTTATTAATATTTACATCAGTTTGTAATGCTAAATATTCACCACTTCTTATTAGTCAACTAATCGATAATTCAAAAGTAATTGGAATTGGTGAAATAAAGAATGTTGAAGGAAAACAGATATCGGTACTTTTTGTAGAACTAATTAAAGGAAAGCTAGCTAACCGAACTGTAAAAATTAATCAATTTGAAAATTGGACTTGTGCTTCTCGTTGGACAAATTACAAGAAAGGGCAAAAAATAATATTTTTTTTGTCAGCTGAAAATGGAGTTTATAAAATTTTAGGATCGGGAAATGAAGGAGAATTGCCAATTCAAGGTAAAAAAACGTATTATAAAAGTCTATACGGAGGATTAGACAAAGATTCAAATAAATATATTGTTTATGGGGCTGAATTATATGGATATGTTTACAATATGTTAGACGTGAAAAATGGAATTTTAGAATATATATCCAACAAATTGTCTTTTCATAAAATCGCAAAACAAAAAAACACCAAAAAGGCTAAAATTGAAAACCCATTTTTAAAAAGATTAGTATCGGAATTATATACAGAAATATATCAATATCAATAAAAGCACTATCTGCCAACACACGCTACAAGCAAGCTGGGCAATTGGCTTAATTTGAAAATAGTTTGTATTTGATACATTTGTTTTTAACCGAAAGATTACGCATCTTTAATCCCAGCCTGCGTGTAGCGCGGGAACGTTGTAGGTAAGTTTACCTAGCGTTTCGTTTAAATACTCATTTCTATATTTTCTTTGTGAATTTTAGACATTTTAGCAGTAATAAAAATCAATGATATACCCATTACAAAAACAATTACCATTAATATTGTCATTGTGATTACTAATAAATCTCTCATTGTTTCTAGTTTTTCTATTTCAGTAGTCATAATCTTTAGTGTTAAAAACCCTACCTACAACATCTAGTACAACTCACTAGGGTATTTAGGCTTTTAGTTAATATTAGTTTGTATTTGTTATCATTGTTTGCATCCGAAGTCAATCGGCTTGCTTAGTCCCTAGCGAGCTGTACTAGAGGGACGTTAGTGGCTAGTGTACCGCAGAAAACAGAAAAAATGACAAGATTTAATACTCTAATTTTAATATTTACAATGGAAATATTTGGAAACTTATTCGGGCAGAATAAACACGTTGAAAATTTTGAATTTTTCATTAGAATTGAAAATAATTTCAAACAATTTATTGTTGTAGATACAGGATTAGATAAAATCGCACCAATAAATGCTAAACCAAATATTTTAAAACTATCATTTCAAATGAATAATGTAGATGAAGAAGGATTATCTTCTTCAGAAGAGGAACTAAAAATTTTTGGAGAAATTGAAGACAAACTAATCGAAACATTAACTAAAAACGAAGTATTTGTTGGTAGAATAACTTCAAATGGACTTCGAGACTTTTATTTTTACACTAAAGACAATAAAATTCAAACTACGCTTGACGAAACTTTAAAAAAATACAATCAATTTAAATACACTCTCAATTTTGAAGTTGATGAAAAATGGAATAAATATTATAAACTTTTATATCCAACAGACGAAGAATTTCAAAAGATTGGAAACAGAAGTGTGTTAGATAATTTAGAAGAAGGTGGAGACAATTTAACTTTGGAACGAGAAGTATTTCATTGGATATATTTTAAAACCGAAAAAGATCGTGAAAATTACTTAAATGAAACAAAAAAACTTGGATTTACAGTCGTATCTAAAGAAAAAATAAAAGATGAATTTCCTTATCAATTGCAAATTAAAAGGATTGATAAAGTAGATGAAGAAAGTGTAAATAATTATGTAATTCAATTGTGGAAACTAGCACCAAAATACAGTGGAAATTATGATGGGTGGGAAACTAGTATTGAAAAAGAACAATCTACTAAATAACAACACCAGCCACTAACACACGCTACAAGCAATTTGGGCATTTGGCTTAATGGAAAAATTGGTTTGTATTTGGAAGATTTGGCAAATCCGAATAATGGGCTTAATTTAGTCCCAAACTGCTTTTAGCGCGGGGACGTTAGGGTGTATAGCTCCGTTGAAAAGAAACAGCCGACATCAACCAGACGTTTTGCAACTGAAAAAATAATAATGAACTAGCTAGCGTGCCGACTCAAATCAAACTCAGAATCTGACATCGAAATGCGAAAGACAAGCAAATGTGAATCACTTTTCGGAAAACAGAAAGCGGAAAAATTTTTCGTTTTTATTTTGAGTTTTAATGGAAAAACATAATTCCGAAGACAAACAGAAAACTGAAAAGTTACCGAAATTGAAACATGGAAAAGTTGCCGACATTGGACTGGAAAATTGGAACGGATGAACTTTGGTGCTTTTCAAACGTGTCGCTACACACCCTAACACACGCTACAAGCGATTTGGGCAATTGGTTTAATGGGAAAATCGGTTTGTATTTGGAAGTTTTGGCTAATCAGAAAAATAACGCTAATTTAGTCCCAAACCGCGTGTAGCGCGAGAACGTTAGGGTGTATAGCTCCGTTGAAAAGACACAGCCGACATCAACCAGACGTTTTGCAACTGAAAAATAGTAATGAACTAGCTAGCGTGCCGACGCAAATCAAGCTCAGAATCTGACATCGAAATGCGAAAGACAAGCAAATGTGAATCACTTTGCGGAAAACAGAAAGCGGAAAAATTTTTCGTTTTTATTTTGAGTTTTAATGGAAAAACATATTCCGAAGACAAACAGAAAACTGAAAAGTTACCGAAATTGAAACGTGGAAAAGTTGCCGACATTGGGCTGGAAAATTGGAACGGATGAACTTTCGTGCTTTTCAAACGTGTCGCTACACACCCTAACACACGCTACAAGCGATTTGGGCAATTGGCTTAATGAGAAAATTAGTTTGTATTTGGAAGTTTTGGCTAATCAGAAAAATAACGCTACTTTAGACCCAAACCGCGTGTAGCGCGAGAACGTTAGTGGCAACTCTAAAAAGACGACAGTGAAACTATTCAACTTCATAAAACGACAACCGAAATTGGACTTCTCACCTGAGCAGACCATAAAGCGTATAGTTGACTATATGCCTGACTTTTATAAAACACACAGACAGTTTATTAATTGTGTTGAATTTTTAGACAACAGAGAATGGGAACTTGCACTTGATAGTTTAATCGAACTTTCGGATGAAACAGAGCATTACTTTGCAGAAGACTTTTGGCTTGGACTTGAAGACTCTGCCAAAAAAATGGGTTTAACAGATAAAGTAAAGTATTGTCGAAAACAAATCAAGCGAAACGAACGAGACATAAAATCAAAGACACCATTTGGTTGGACAACAATAAAATTTGACGACACACATTTTCAAAATCATATCTCGGAGAAACTTAAAGAAGAATGGGCAACTGAAAGACGTCAAAACGATAAAGTTCAAGAATTGATAGTGAAAGAAGGAGTGCATTTAAAATCACACGGACGAAGCGGATTTTTATACATTACCGAAAATAGTAAAATTGCCGAAGTTGAATTTGAATTGGGATTTAACGGACTTATACTTTACTTCAAAAGTTTGTCAAGTTGGTCTTTACCAACAAAGCAAACACTGACAGTTGACGAGAAACAGAAAATAAAAATTGATATTAATAACTGGGCGACAAATACAAAAAATGCAATTGAATTTGACGACTGAAACAAGAGCAGCCACTAACAGGCGTTTGGCAAGATTGCGAATTTTGTAGTAAATACAAGTTTATTTCTCGCAAGAAATTTTATCTTTGATAGAAAATAATCGGTTCCGAACTTCGCAACCTCGCCAAGCGCCGGAACGTTGGTGGCAAGTTGCCCGTGTTGGAACGTAAAAAAGGATGATTAAAACATTTTTTAAGCAAAAAAATTGTGTTAAATTTAACTTGCTTCATAAGTTTTATTAACATTTTTTAAGCCGAAATAATATATGTTTGCCGTGAACAATAAAACTTATATTATGAAAAAAAAGTACTTAATCATTGCAATGTTATTTTCGTTTTTTGCTGTTAATGCGCAAAATGATATCCCACAAAATAAAAAACAAAATGAAGTGAAAGTGAATGTATTGTCGCCTTTAGCTGGAACTTTCGAAGCTACCTATGAAAGAAACTTAAACAATAAGTCATCATTAGGTATCACTGGATTGTTTGTGTTTAATAACAAAAATTCAAATGAAGACACAAATTATATGATTACACAATATTACAGAAGATACTTTGGTAAAAAATACGCTTCAGGTTTTTTTGCAGAAGGATTTGGAATGTTAAGTTCAATTGATGGAAAAAAAATATATGATACAAACGATAATTTGACATTTACTAAAGGGTCTGATGTAATTGACTATTCACTTGGTATAGGTTTAGGTAGTAAATGGGTTACCAAAAGAGGCATTATCATTGAAGTTAATGCTGGTTGGGGAAAACTCTTGTTTAATGCTGATAAAACTGACCACGATCAAGTTGCAAGATTTGGTCTTCAATTAGGTTATAGGTTTTAAAAAACAACTAAATTTGGAATAGACAATTGAAATATATTGGAATGGACATACGGAATAAATAAACTGCCGAACCGCTAACAGGCGTTTGGCAAGATTGCGAATTTTGTAGTAAATTCACGTTTATTTCTCGCAAGAAATTTTATCTTTGATAGAAAATTATCGGTTCCGAAGTTCGCAACCTCGCCAAGCGCCGAAACGTTAGGGTGTATAGCTCCGTTGAAAAGACACAGCCGACATCAACCAGACGTTTTGCAACTGAAAAATAGTAATGAACTAGCTAGCGTGCCGACGCAAATCAAGCTCAGAATCTGACATCGAAATGCGAAAGACAAGCAAATGTGAATCACTTTTCGGAAAACAGAAAGCGGAAAAATTTTTCGTTTTTATTTTGAGTTTTAATGGAAAAACATATTCCGAAGACAAACAGAAAACTGAAAAGTTACCGAAATTGAAACGTGGAAAAGTTGCCGACATTGGGCTGGAAAATTGGAACGGATGAACTTTCGTGCTTTTCAAACGTGTCGCTACACACCCTAACACACGCTACAAGCGATTTGGGCAATTGGCTTAATGAGAAAATTAGTTTGTATTTGGAAGTTTTGGCTAATCAGAAAAACAACGCTACTTTAGACCCAAACCGCGTGTAGCGCGGGAACGTTATGCCTAATTTTAAAAACCGAAAGTAAAAAATGACGAATTTAATCAAAGAAAATAAATTTGAAGATTTAAAGGAAATTTTAAAAAATTCAACAGAATTTCAAATTCACACATATTTATTAGACATTTTAAACTATAAAACAGTTAAAATTGATGCTGAGAGTTTTTCGGCAAAAAGATACCAAGAAGAATTTTTGGAAGGACTAACAATATTTGAAGCACTAAAAGAATCTGATATCGACAAAATTCAACTCACTAATTTTTTAAATATTTTAATTGAACTTGGTTTTAAAATGGGTGGATTTATACAGTTAATGGCGCAAACGGCAATGAATAAGGGTGTTTACTTATCTGATATTGAAGATTTGTACAAAGTAAATCCAATAATTAGACAAAAATTACAAGAATTTATTGAGCATTTGAAAAATTTTGAGAATCAAGATAAATCAATTGCAAATCTTAGTGCAACAAAAGCACAAATAAGTAATTCAATTGGAAATTTATTACAGAAACACGAAATTGGAGAAGATATGCTTCAATTTGCTCAATCATATGAAAAAGTTGAACAAACAGAAATGGCTGCGAGAATTTATCAAGGTATTATGAATGATTTTGAATCTGAATCAGTGAAGTCTAGTAGTGGTTTATTTCCTGAAATTTCATATGTTGATGACAGGCCCGAAGACGAAATTAATATATTCGAAACTGCTAAAACAAATTTTGAAAGACTAACTGGACAAATTGTACAAGAACCAAAAAGAGTTCACATAAACGAAAGTAAAAAAGCTAAAGAAATAGTAGCAGAAATGGAAAAAAGTGTTAAACAAACAGAGAATGAAAACGAAAGTGGATTTTTAAATAAACTAAAACGACTATTTAAGAAAAACTAGGCATAACAGCAGTTACACATGATGCAAGGATTTAGTGGAATTGCCGTTTCGCATTGAACTTTTATCTTAAATAGAAAATATGCAGTCACGAAGCCTTGCACCTCGTGTAGCTGCGGAACGTTGGCAGTAATTCCCCATATTCGCACCCAAATTGACTCCTTCAGCTAACGGAAGAAAGTGAAAATTTAGGCAAATACTAAAGATACAAATAACATAATTTCAGAACATTTAAAAACGTTAGTTAGAATTTTACCGAAAAACAAAAAAATAATGAACCATTACGAACAATCAGGAATAATATTTTTAAAAGAAAATAATTTTTTTACTGCAACAAATTTTTTTTGTAGAGCAATAGAATTTGAACCTCAAAACGCTTTGACTTGGTTTGCACTTGGTCAAAATTTCATGAAACTTCGGGAGTTAAGTCAAATAGATGATTTATACTGGTTAGGCATTTCTTGTTTAAAAAAGTCATATGAACTTGATGGTAATGAGTTTTCGAATAAAATACTGAAAAACCATAATTCAAGTGATTTAAGTAAAATTTCGGTTGCTAACTTAGGAATGATATTAAAATTCAAAGTTGAAATAGAAACCAAAAAAATGATTGAAGATTTTTCTAAATTTCAATCAGAAGATAATAAAATTGCTTTAATTATGCATATTGGAGAAACAAAAGATAAATCTTTTTTTGAATTCCTAAAATATTGTATTTCTAATGAATTGAATCAACATATAAGATTCGCAGCTTTGAAAAGAATTCAATTTTATAAAGATCAAGGTTTACAACAATTTTTTGAAGATTTAATTTCAAAAAAAATGCAAGAAAAATTGGAGCCATATTTTAGTATTACATTATCTACTTTGAATGAAGATTGGGCTAAGAAGTATATTAATTCTGAATATGCAAACCCAAATGAAATTAAAAATACTTTTACGAATGAAGAAATTGAGAACTCATTAAAAAATGATGAAATAAAAGCTACTATTGCTTTATCACTAATTGAATTTGACAAAAAAGAAATTGAAAAGTTGTTTGAAGAAAAAAACCATAAAGTTTTGGCTTTTTATTTGTCTAAAAAAATGAATGATGAAGGACTAAACTTTTTAATTAAAAATAACATTTTAGACATTAGAGGTAATATTTTAGAAATTGGTTGGAAACATATTGGAGAATTTTTAAAAGTCGATTTCAATAAAAATAATAATGAAAAAACAGAATTAATTACAAATGCTTCCGAAGTTAATGATAAAAAATGGTGGGAGTTTTGGAAATAAAAACTACTGCCAACACACGCTACAAGCAAGCTGGGCAATTGGCTTAATTTGAAAATAGTTTGTGTTTGACACATTTGTTTTTAACCGAAAGATTACGCATCTTTAATCCCAGCCTGCTTGTAGCGCGGGAACGTTATGCGGGAGTTGCGCCGAAATTACGCAGGCAAATCCAATTTGAAAATAAACAGTTGTTTCCGCTAGAAGTTTACAAAGTGGAAGCGTGAAAATTGGATTCGCCAACAGAAGCTAGAAAGTTGAAACCTGAAAAGCAGAAGTGTGAAAATTGGAAACGTGAAAATTGGAAACGTGAAAATTGGAAACGTGAAAATTGAAAGTGTGGAAATTGAAAGTGCGAAAATTGGAACTCTCCTACTCTAACGCGAAAAACTGTGAAAGTTTGAGTCAGCCAACGGAAAACCAAAAAATAGCCAAAATTTAAACGATAAATAAACAATAACTAGTTGAAAACTGCAAACCAAAAAACAAAAGCGTGAAAATTGGATTTTGCCAACAGAAGCTTGAAAAATTTGCGTTTTAATAGTAATTTCGACAAAACAACCCCCGCATAACACACGCTACAAGCAAGCTGGGCAATTGGTTTAATTTGAAAATAGTTTGTATTTGGAAGTTTTGGCTAATCAGAAAAATAACGCTAATTTAGTCCCAAACCGCGTGTAGCGCGAGAACGTTAGGCGACAGCAGTAACGAAAATCGAAAATTCAAGACTATAAAGCTAAATCAACAGAAAATTTCAGTAAATTTGGAATATTAAATCTGAAAAAAATGTCACAAATCATATCTATAGAATTTCCAGACTATTTAGCAAACTCAATGCGAATGAATAAAAGTGAATTTGGAAAAGAAATTAAAATTTCTGGTCTTGTAAAACTTTTCGAATTGGGTAAAATTTCATCTGGAACTGCCTCAAAAGTTTTGCAATTGTCTAGAATTGAGTTTTTAGAATTATTAGCCAAATATAACGTTGGTTTTTTGAATGTTGAAGACTTAAATGAAGATTTACAAAATGCTTAAAGTTGTTTCAAACACCACTCCTATTATTTCACTTTTGAAGATTGGTAAACTCAAAATCTTTAAAGATTTGTATGGCGAAATTTTTATTCCTCAAGAAGTATTTAATGAAATCGAAGCAGGGAAGAATAAAGAATTTTATACTGATTTATCTAAAATCGATTGGATAAAAATAGAAAAAATAAACAATGAAAAGTCTTTGTCATATTTTTTAGATTTAGATAAGGGAGAAGCCGAAGCAATTGTTTTAGCAACTGAAAAAGAAGCTGATTTAATAATTCTTGATGAATCTTTAGGAAGATTTCACGCTAAACATACTGGACTAAAAGTTACTGGAACAATTGGAATACTTTTAAAAGCTAAACAACTTGGGCATATTAATGAACTAAAACCTTTGCTTTTTGAACTAAGAACAAAAAACGTATGGTTAAGTGATGGTTTCATTGAAAATGCACTAAAACTCGCAAACGAAAAATAAAACCGGATAATCTACCGTCGCCTAACACACGCTACAAGCAATTTGGGGATTAGGCCTAATTTGAAGTTGGTTTTGTATTTGGAAGATTAGGCTAATCCGAATAATGGGCTTAATTTAGTCCCAAACTGCGTGTAGCGCGAGAACGTTGTAGGTAATGCAAGAAAATTGGAACGTGCCACAAATCGTTGAATAGATTTTTATTAATTTTAAGGCTTTAGTCTGAATAATCATATGTTTAAATGCGCGTCGAATACACTTTAAATATACTGATTTTCAAGCTATTAATCTAATTTTAAGAAAGAAATTTTTTGTTTTTTATTTCGCTTTTTTCAACTCTTGATTCGCATATTTAACTATTCTTTTGAAATTCACTTGGTGATATAGTTTTATACTTCTTAAAAATTTTATTAAAATGGCTGGCATCCGTAAACCCCAATCGGTCAGCAATTTCATTTATAGTAAATCTATTTTGTTTTAATAATTTCTCTGCAGATTTTATTTTAGTTTGAACAATATGCTGCTGAATTGATAATCCACTATGTTTCTTAACAAAAACACTAATATAGTTAGGAGACATAAAAAAACAACTTGCCATTTTTCTAATATCCATTTTTTCATTGTCAACAGCATTAATGCGAATATATGTAAGAATATTATTTATTTTTTCAACAGCTTTATTATCATTTACACTAATTACATTTTGATTTAAGTTACGAGTTATAATAGCCATTATAGAACCAAACAATTCTAAAACTACTTCATTATTAAACAAAGCTTTATTTGTGTATTCATACAACATAATATGTAACAAAGCTTTTAAATTATGTTTATCCTCTTTACAACAAATAATACTTGTAACAGCATTATCAACTTTTACAAGTGCATTTCTTAAAGCTTCATCCCAAAACGTTTTTCTGTTAGTGTTTAATTTTTCAAGAAAAACTTGTTCGGTAAATTTTAAATAAATGAATTTTATTTTGTTTTCAATTTTAAATTCATGAGCATCGTCTGGAGTTAATAAAAAAACATCATCTTGTTTGAAAGAATATGATATCCCATTTAATATATGTTCTCCACTGCCTTTTTCAACAAATATTAACTCATAAAAATTATGTTTATGCAGTTCATAATCCCATTTTTCGAGTTCAAGTGCAAAAATATTTATTGAATGGAAACTATTAAACCTTTTCATATAACACATAATTGATTTGTACAAATTTACAATGAAAATTTACATAATTAAATGAAATTATCATCTTAATTTTGTCATCTCAATTCAAAAACAAATAAAAATGAAAAATAAAATCAAATCAGTTATTTGTATTATTACAACAAGTTTATTATTAATAGGATGTAATTCTAATAAGAAAAAAGAAAACACAAGTAAAGGTAAACATTGGCCTAATGGTGCACAATTGGTCATTTCTGTTTCAATGCAGTTTGAAACAGGTGGCCAACCCGAAGGTGCCGAAAGTCCATTTAGTGGTAACCCACTACCAAAAGGAAATCCAGATTTACCAGCCGAATCTTGGTTTAGATATGGTGCCAATGAAGGCATGGATAGAATGATGGATTTGTGGAAAAAACACAACATTAAAGTTACTTCACACGTAGTAGGCGACGCTGCCATAAAGTACCCCGAAATTGCCAAACGTATGGCTAATGAAGGCCACGAAATAGCAGCACACGGAATAGCTTGGAGCAATCAATGGGATAAAAATTATGCCGATGAATTAAAGTTTGTAAAAGATGGTGTAGATGCTGTAGAAAAAATTACAAGCAAAAGAGCCGTGGGTTATAATGCGAATTGGTTGCGTAGAAGCCCAAATACATTAAAGGTTTTGCAAGAATTAGGTTTCTTGTATCATATTGATGATTTAAGCAGAGACGAGCCTTTTATTACAAAAGTAAATGGAAAGAACTTTGTAGTAATGCCATATACCTTACGCAATAATGATATTGTAAATATTGAAGGTAAGCATTGGAGTCCCGATCAATTTTTAACACAATTAAAAATGGAGTTTGATCAATTATATGCCGAAGGTGCTACCAAAAGAAGAATGATGAGTATAAGTTTTCACGACCGTATTGGTGGGCAACCAGCAATGACGAATGCAATGGAACATTTTATTGAATACACAAAAACAAAAACTGGTGTAATGTATATGCGTAAAGATGAAATTGCTAAAATGATTCAGAACGACCCCGCTACACCAGTGGATAATGCAGAAGAAAAATATAATAACTAACTTTATAAAAAAGGAAAATGAAAGCAATAGGATTTAAAACATCATTAGCCATTGAGGAGCAAGATAGCTTCATTGCATTTGAAATAGAAAAACCAATACCTTCTGAGCACGAATTATTAGTAAAAATTGATGCCGTATCCGTAAATCCAGTTGATTTTAAAATTCGACAATCGGCTGCTAAAAACACGGTACTTGATACGCCAAAAATTATTGGCTGGGACGCTGTAGGAACTGTAGAAGCAGTTGGGGATAAAGTAAGTTTATTCAAAATTGGCGACAAAGTATATTATGCGGGTGACCTTACCAAGCAAGGAAGCAATGCCGAATATCAGGTAATTGACGAACGCATTGTAGGTAAAAAACCAACTTCGTTGAGTAATGAAGAAGCTGTAGTAATGCCTTTAACAGGATTAACAGCTTGGGAAATTTTATTCGATAGAATTCGAATTAACGAAAAAGATAAAGGCAAAACCATATTAATTATTGGTGGTGCCGGTGGTGTAGGTTCTATTGCTATTCAATTAGCAAAAAAAGTAGCAGGTTTAAAAGTAATAACTACGGCATCACGACCAGCAACAATAGAATGGTGCAAAAAACAAGGAGCTGATGTTGTTGTAAATCACAAGGATTTAATTAATGAAGTTCGTAAGGCCGGATTTCAACAAGTTGATTTTATTGTTGATTTTGTAGATACCAATGTCTATTGGGATGCTATGGCGGAGTTAATTAAACCACAAGGTCACATTGCATCTATTACTGGAAGTGCCGAACCTGTGGCATTAAACAAATTAAAAACAAAAAGCGTAAGTTTTTCTTGGGAGTTGATGTACACCCGATCGATGTTTCAAACCGATGATATGATAGAACAACATAACATCTTAAACAAGTTAGCCGATTTGTTAGACAACGGAACTATTAAAACGACATTAAATACAACCATCAAAGGATTAACAGCCGAAAGTTTTAAAGAAGCCCATCGTTTATCAGAATCCGGAAAAGCAATCGGAAAAATTGCCATCACATTTTAAAAATAAAAGTATGAAACTATTTCAATTAGCTCTTGTAACAATAGTAACTTTTTCTGTCATTAAAGCCAGTGCACAAAAAGGAAACGAAGTCAATCATTTTTCTATGGACACATTAAAGTATGAAAAAATGATGGACAAGATAGACCGTAAATACGCATATGGTAGTATGGGAATGATAGCTTATTTCAAACTAGAAAAAGGTGCACACATATCAAAACATAAACATCCCAACGAACAAATTACGCATATTTTAGAAGGAAAAGTAAAAGTGGCAATCAATGGTATGGAATACATTGTAAAAAAAGGCGAAGTGTTAATTATTCCACCCAATGTAGAACATGAGTTTTGGGCATTAGAAGATACGTTAGATATGGATATGTTTACACCTTTACGAATGGATTGGCTAAATAAAACAGAAACCTATTTTGATAAAAAATAAAAGAAATAAGACATGAATAAAATATTTTCAGAATATAATTTAAACGGAATTGAATTAAAAAACCGTTTCTTAATGGCGCCAATGACTCGTAGCAGAAGTAGTCAACCAGCTGATGTACCCAATTCGTTAATGGCAGAATATTATGCACAAAGAGCAAGTGCAGGCATTATCATTACCGAAGCTACACAAATTTCCTTACAAGGAATGGGTTATGCCAAAACCCCTGGTATTTATTCACAAGAACAAATTGAAGGATGGAAACTAACTACCAATGCGGTTCATAATGCAGGAGGAAAAATTTTCTTGCAATTATGGCACGTCGGAAGAGTATCTTCATCGAAAGTAAATGGTTTACAACCCATAGGCCCATCAGCCAAAATTGCTAAAGATACATCTGTGTATATTTTTGATGGTGCGCCCAATGGCGATGCTACTTTTGTTCCTGTAGAAGAACCACGAGAAATGTCAAAATCTGATATTAAAAACGTTATTAAGGAGTTTGTTCAAGGTGCCAAAAATGCCATCGAAGCAGGTTTTGATGGTGTAGAAATTCACGGAGCCAATGGTTATTTAATTGACCAATTTTTGAGAAGTAATTCAAACCTAAGAACGGATGAATATGGAGGAAGTAAAGAAAACAGAATACAATTCATAATAGAAATTACTGAAGCCGTAGCCAAAGCAATAGGCAGCCAAAAAACGGGTGTTCGCTTGTCACCATTCATTAGTTTTAAAGATATGAACGACCCAGAAATATTGGAAACGATAATGCTTGCCTCAAAAGAATTAAATAAATTAGATATTGCATACATTCATTTATGTGAAGCCGATTGGGACGACGCTCCTCAAATTCCTAATGAATTTAGAACAGTATTAAGAACTAATTTCAAAAACACAATTATTGCTACAGGCAATAAAACACCAGAAGAAGGCGAACAATTATTACAAGAAAATTTGGTTGACTTAATTGGTTTCGGTAGAAAGTTTTTAACCAATCCCGACTATCCCGAAAGAGTAAAAGTAAATGCGCCAATGAATGAAATTTCAGATAATCATACTTTATTTGGTGGTGGGGACAAAAGAGGATATACAGATTACCCTTTTTATAATTGACAGAATTGAAAAAGGCGAACGACTAACAGGTGTTTAGCAAGATTGCGAATTTTGTGGTAAATACACATTTACATTTCGCAAGAAATTTTATCTTTTATAGATAATAATCGGTTCCGAAGTTCGCAACCACGCTAATCGCCGGAATGTTAGCGGTCAGCATAAAACGACACGCGAATAGACAAAATGAATTGAGTAAAAATGACAACTGAATTAACAGCAATAAAAACAAATAGACTTCTGCTTAGACAATTCGTGGAAAGCGATATTGAAAATATATTCAAAGGTCTTTCTCACCCGAAAATTATAAAACATTACTGAATTAGTTTTGACACTTTAGAGTCAATTAAAGAACAAATGGCTTGGTTTTCTGAACTTGAAAAAAGTGGAACTGGAATGTGGTTTGCTGTTTGTTTGTTAGACAATAATTTTTTTTTCGGTGCAGGCGGACTTAACGGTATAAGCAAGGAACATAAAAAAACTGAAATTGGTTTTTGGTTGTTGCCCGACTATTGGGGACAAGGAATAATGAAAGAAGCAATGCCACAAATCTGTGACTTTGGTTTTAACAAACTCGGACTTCACAGAATTGAAGGCTTTGTAGCAGCCGAAAATATTAATTTTAAAAACGCAATGACTAAACTTGACTTTCAATCCGAAGGTACAATGAGAGACTGTGAAATTAAGAACGGGAAATTTATAAGTTTGGATATTTACGTTAAACTTAAAACTAATGAAAATTAAAGACAGAAATGAATGCCGAACCGCTAATCAAGTATACGGCGGTTCGCAAAGTGATGGGTTGAGTTCCATGTAAATCTCCAACATTGATGATAGCCTTTCTTCTTAAGTCGCTGTAGGGTAATTGTAGTGGTTAGAATCGGGCTCTGGTACTTTTGCCTTTGTTTCACATACAACTCCGGCTTTTGTTTTTGTTTATTTGGTAATAAACTTCAACTATTTCTTGAGATTACGGTCTATATTTTATACACTATTCAACTTATTTTAAGTGAACACCAGTGTAATAATAAACAAACAGAGCTCATCTGAAAGACGAGCTCCTAATCAATTTTTCTTCTATTACTTTCTTTTAATTCAAATTGAAAGAAACTATTAAAACCATAAAGTGTTACCCTATTTGTCGTACCCCTTTTAAAAAAATCCAAGACATAAAAAGTTTTTCGCCGTCTTTGGTTTTAACAGCTTGAAATTTTGGAGCTAAAATAGTCCCCACCGCAAAGGCTGTCAATGGGATCCAAAATCCAGTTAAACTAGTGTAGTTTTCCACTAGAAAACGAAAACCAATAAACAAAATAGCAAAACAACCCAATTGATATAAAAATGCTCTTACTTGTAATTTCGTCATATCTGTCCCCTATCCCGCGCGGCGAGAAATCCTATTAGGGGTAAATAGGTTTTTATATTTGACTATCTAATTTATAAAAATCTTTTTCAACTTTACTTGAAGGACTATATTCCCTCTTCGGGGGTTAGAGGGCTATTAAACTTGGTTCTTTTGCTTCCCTCATACATTTCATATTTTACCAAACGTGCTTCTAAACTAGCATTAAACAATTTTATTTTTCTCGAAGGTTTTAATCCAACGAATTTCAAGGCTTCTAAATTCGCAGTAATAAACCAAGCATTGGTTGCTGGATAATTTTTCTTCAACGTATCCCCGATATTTTTATAAAATTCTTCCATATGAATATCCAATCGCTCGTCATACGGCGGATTGAAAACCATATGCAATTTGCCTTCAGTAGTTTTCTCGCTATCAAAAAAGTTTTCTTCAGCAACCGTTACGTATTCGTCTAAATTGGCATTTTTGATATTGTCTTTGGCTTTTTGAACCGCACTTGGCGCTTTATCATAGCCTGTTATCGTGTAATGAAACTCTTTTACTTTTTTCAGCAAACTGTCCATAATTTGGTCAAACAAATCATTATCCCAATCCTTCCATTTTTCAAAAGCAAATTCTTTTCGGTTGATATTGGCTGGAATATTACAAGCTATCATTGCGGCTTCGGCCAAAAATGTTCCTGAACCACACATCGGATCCAAAAAGTGCCCTTGTCCTTCCCAACCTGATAATAATAAAATTCCCGCGGCCAAAACTTCATTGATAGGAGCAATATTAGTAGCTGTTCTATAACCACGTTGGTGCAAGGAATTTCCAGAAGTATCTAATGCCACCGAAACTTGGTCTTTGCCAATATGAATGTTGATTCGTAAATCAGGAAAAGCTTTGTCAATGCTTGGACGTTGCCCAGTGCGTTCTCTAAACTGATCCACAATCGCGTCTTTACACTTTTGAGACACAAACTCCGAATGGTTAAAATGATCCGAATGCACCGTTGCATCAATCACAAACGTTTGATTGGCATTAAGGTATTTTGACCAATTCACACTTGCAATACCTTTATACAAAGCTGCTTCATTATTGGCTCTAAAAGAATAAATTGGTTTTAACACCTTTAATGCAGTACGCAAAGACAAATTGGCCTTGTACATAAATCCTTTATCTCCCTTAAAACTCACCATTCGTATGCCTTGCTCAACCTCTTGAGCGCCCAATTGACGCAACTCTTTGGCCAATATTTCTTCAAAACCAAAAAAGGTTTTGGCTACCATTTTAAAATTCTCCATTGCTATGCTATATTCCAAGTATTAAATTCCAAACTCCAAACGATTTGAAATAGTATATTTTCTGCAAAAATACACTAATTTTGCCGGACTTAAATTAATTGAAAACGAATAAATGTCTGAAGACCAAAAACCCGCAACAAATAACCTAGAGCTTTCAACCAAAAATTGGTTCACATCATGGTTTGATACACCTTACTATCATATTCTTTATAAAGAGCGCAACTACCGTGAGGCGCAAATTTTTATGGATAACTTGACACAGTATCTTAACTTACCCGATAAAGCAAAAGTCTTAGATTTAGCCTGTGGCAAAGGCCGTCACGCCATTTACTTGAGCCAATTAGGATACAACGTTTTGGGAGCGGATTTGTCCGAAAATAGTATTGCTGAGGCGAGCAAAAACAGCAACACCCATTTATCTTTCAAAGTGCACGACATGCGTGAACCTTTTGAAGAAAAGTTTGACGCTATTTTCAATCTATTCACTAGTTTTGGTTATTTTGAAGACGAAGCCGATAATCTAAAAACTTTAATTGCTATCAAAGAAAGCCTATCCGAAACAGGTTTTGCAGTAATTGATTTTATGAATGTGAATCAAGTCATTGAAACCCTCGTTCCAGAAGAAGTTAAAACGGTAGACCAAATCGATTTCCACATCAAAAGATATGTAAAAGAAGGACATATTTACAAAGAAATCAGTTTTGAAGACCAAGGACAACACTATCATTTCACCGAAAAAGTAAGAGCTTTTAGTTTAAAAGATTTCCAAGAGCTAATGGATGAAGCTGGCATATATTTGTTGGATATTTTTGGAGATTATAAACTCAAAAAATTCCATAAAACCGATAGTGAACGTTTGATTATGATTTTCAAATAGTTCATTCTAAAAACTTTTAAACATTTTAAATAACAAAAATGAATTACCTCTTGCCTTTAATTGCAGTAATCCTTGGCTATGTCTTGGCTTTAGTTTTCAAACCGAAAAAGAAATCCAATTTAAAACTCTTATTGGCTTTTAGCGGCTCATTTTTGCTGTCAATTACTGTAATTCATCTTTTGCCCGAAATCTATCATCATCATAATGAGTCTATCGGCATATTTATTATGATGGGGATTTTATTTCAAATCATTTTAGAATTTTTTTCCAAGGGAGCCGAACATGGTCATGTACATGGTCATGACAAAATGAGTCAAATACCTTGGTTGTTGTTCATCAGCCTTTGCATACATGCCTTTTTAGAAGGCTTTCCAATAGGGCATCATCATGACTTAGCCATCGGAATTGCTATTCACCACCTGCCCATTGCTATTATTTTGACTACTTTTTTCGTACAAGCCCAACTCCATCCCAAAGCCATTTTTGCCTTTATGATAACCTTCGCCATGATGACACCCTTAGGCACATTGGCTTCCGACTTTATCCCTGAATTACAAGAATACACCACCGAAATCACTGCCATCGTGGTTGGAATTTTGTTTCACATCTCCTCCACCATCATTTTCGAAAGTAGCGAGGGACACAAATTCAACGTCGCCAAAATATCAATGATTATTCTAGGAATTGCCCTAGCTTTTTTCATTTAAAAAATAATTTGGGCGTGCCCCCATAGCGCAAAGGGGCTTACTTATAACGCCGTTTATAAAGCCCCTTTGCGCTATGGGGTCGGGCTTTCCGCGCTACTTCGGTAGCTAGCTGCAATCCCTCACAAAAGAAAATGGTATCCAATAAATTCCTATTTTTACACGAAAAAGTTTTATTTAATTATGACCTTCACTAAAACCACCGAACAATCCTCAAAATACGAACATTTAGAAAAAATGTCGGTTCAGGAATTGCTACACAATATCAATCAAGAAGACCAAACAGTTCCTTTAGCAGTTGCAAAAGCCTTACCTCAAATCGAAACCTTGGTAAACGAAATTGTAACCAAAATGAAACTAGGAGGACGCCTTTTTTATATTGGAGCTGGGACTTCTGGACGATTAGGTGTGGTCGACGCATCGGAATGTCCACCTACTTTTGGCGTTCCTTTTGATTTAGTTGTAGGCATCATAGCGGGTGGTGACAAAGCCATCCGAAGAGCCGTAGAAAATGCCGAAGATGACGCGGAACAAGCTTGGAAAGATTTACAACAATTCGACATCAATGAAAACGATGTGGTCATAGGTATTGCTGCTTCTGGCACAACTCCATATGTAATAGGCGGTTTAAAAGCCTGCAACGAGAAACAAATCAGTACTGGAAGTATTTCTTGCAATGCAGGAAGTCCGTTGTCACAAACCGCAAAATTCCCAATCGAAGTCATTGTCGGTCCAGAATTTGTAACAGGAAGTTCGAGAATGAAAGCAGGTACCGCTCAAAAATTAGTTCTCAATATGATTTCGACGGCTACTATGATTCAGCTAGGTAAAGTAAAAGGCAACAAAATGGTCGATATGCAATTAAGTAACGCCAAGTTGGTAGACCGTGGCGTGAAGATGATTATGGGAGAAATTCCTGTTTCTTACGAAAAAGCATCCGAATTATTGGCCAAATACGGAAGTGTCCGAAAAGCGGTAGACAACTTCAACCCTCAAAATTAAATTCTTACTTCTAACCTCTCACTTCTAACTTTAAATGGCAACCAACAAAGACTTTTTATCCAAAGGAATCAAATATTTATCGGGAGCTTTGCCTCTACTCTTCCTTGGTCCGTCTATCATTTATAACGCCTTTATGAACCAACATACAAATTGGCATTATCTAGTGCTCGGCATAGGAATCATAGCTTGTTTGGCTTCGATGTACTTAATCTTTACAGGCCTTAGATGGATTATGAAAGCTTTATTTAACTACTAATGGAAAACCTAATTAACGTTCAAAAAACCTTCGAAAAAATCATTGCTGTTGATCAAAAAATAAACCATCGCGAGTTTGAAGATTGTGTATTTAAAAACTGTGATTTCTCCAATAGTGATTTATGCAACAACACCTTTATGGATTGCGAGTTTATAGACTGCAATTTATCTATGGTACAACTTGCAGGCAGTAGTTTAAAAACCGTTCGTTTCAAAAACTGTAAACTCTTGGGCATTCAATTTCAAGAATGTGATGATTTTTTATTCGACGTGGGTTTTCAAGATAGCGTGTTGGATTACGCTTCTTTTGCCAATAAAAAAATGCCTAAAATCCAATTTTCAGGGTGTTCGGTGAAGGAAGTAACTTTCATAGGGACACAACTGAACAATAGTGTGTTTGATAATTGCAATCTTGACCGTGCGATTTTTAATGATACCCAATTGGCAGGAGCCGATTTTAGAACCGCCTACAATTACAGCATCGACCCCGAATTCAATCCGATGAAAAAAGCTAAATTTACCACACAAGGAATCGTAGGCCTTTTGGACAAATACGATATTAAAATTGAATAAAAATAGAACTACACATGAAAAAAATATTTTACCTCTCACCTCTTTTACTTTTGTTTTCCTGTTATAATGTAGAACGAAAATGCTCCGATTTTAAAACCGGAAAATTCAAATTTGAGTATGAAGTAAACGGTGTCAAAAAAATAACCGTTTTTGAACGCAAAGACAGCATAGAAATTGAGACTTTTGAAGGCAAAACGGATACAGCAATCATTCGATGGGTCAACGATTGCGAGTATATTTTACAAAAAAAGCAGCCTAAAAACATGGCAGAAGAAAAAGCCATTCAAATGAAAATTTTAACCACAACTGCTAATTCCTACACTTTCGAATTCGGAATGGTAGGTTCCGATGCGAAACAAACGGGAACCGTTACGAAACTTTAATTTAATTCAAAAAAAACTAAATTTTAACCAACATGGAAGTATTTCTAAATCCTGATGCCTGGATTGCCTTATTGACCCTAACATTTCTAGAAATTGTTTTAGGTATAGACAACATTATCTTTATTTCGATTGCGACCAGCAAATTGGCCCCAGAAAAACGCAAAAAAGCCACCAAAATTGGAATGTTTTTGGCCATGTTTATGCGAATCGCTTTGTTGTTTGGAATCAATTTGTTGATTCAGATGAAAAAACCTTGGCTCACTATCGATTGGGGATGGTTTCAAGCAGGAATTACTGGACAAAGTATCATATTATTATTAGGAGGGCTATTCTTGATTTATAAAAGCACCAATGAAATCCGTGAAAAAGTAGACGAAAAAGGCCACGAAGAGAAGGAATTAGGCAAAGCCGCTACCAAATCTTTCCAAAATGTCATTTTTCAAATTATTATGATTGATTTGGTTTTTTCTTTCGACAGTATTCTTACCGCAGTTGGGATGACCAATGGCGTTCCTGGTGCAATTTACATTATGATAACAGCTGTAATTGTTTCGATTTTCATCATGATGCAATTTGCTGTTCCGGTAGGTAATTTTGTAAACAAACATCCCTCTATTCAAATCTTGGGATTATCCTTTTTGATTTTGATTGGCTTTATGCTATTGACAGAAAGTGCTCATTTATCCAATGCCTTAATCTTCGGAAGTCACGTGACGCCAGTACCTAAAGGCTATTTGTACTTTGCTATTTCATTTTCTCTATTCGTCGAAATATTGAATATGAAAACCAAAAAGAAATAATAAAAAGAGAGGCTGTAGGACAAAATACAGCCTCTCTTTTTTAGTTCTATAAATTTATGACAAGCCAGAAATCACTCCGGCATCATCAATATCAATTCGGGTAGCGTTGGGCAATTTTGGTAAGCCTGGCATGCGCATCACTTCGCCTAGCAATGGAATTACAAAACCAGCACCACTGGCAAATTCAAATTCCCGCACGGTTACTGTAAAACCCGTGGGGCTTCCTATCATTTTTTCATCATCAGAAAAACTAGCGGGCGTTTTGACCATACAAATTGAAAAATGACCAAAACCTAATTCTTTAATTGTCTGCAATTGTTTTTTGGCTTTTGTCGAATAATCTACCTCAGCAGCACCATAGATCTCAGTTGCAATCGTTTCAATTTTGGATTCAATAGCATCAGATACTTGATATAAAGCTTTATAATTTGCCGAATTGCCATCTATTTCAGCCAATACAGTTTCAGCCAATGCAGCTGCACCTTTGCCTCCATCTGTAAAAGCAGTACTCACAGCTGCCTTAACTCCTTTTTTAGCACATAATGCCATTAACACTTCGTATTCTTCTTGTGTATCAGTAGGAAAAGCATTGATACAAACCACAGGTTGTATGCCAAACTTTTGAATATTATCAATATGTCTTTCTAAATTACAAAAGCCTTTTTTTATGGCCTCAACATTGGGTGCTTTACATTCTTCTGCTATCAAACCTGCGTGATGCTTTATGGCTTTTAAGGTAGCTACCAAAACCACTGCATCCGGTCGCAACCCAGATTGTTCACATTTGATATGAAAAAATTTTTCAGCACCTAAATCGGCTCCAAAACCTGCCTCGGTAACCACATATTCCCCCAAAGATAATCCCATTTTGGTAGCAATCACCGAATTGGTTCCTTGTGCAATACTCGCAAAAGGTCCTCCGTGGATGATGGCTGGATTTCCTTCGATAGTTTGCACCAAATTAGGTTTAATAGCATCTTTCAACAAAGCAGCCATTGCCCCTACCACTTTCAAATCACTGGCAAAAACAGGAGTACCTTCTACCGTTTTTCCCACATAAATATTCCCTAAACGTTTTTTGAGGTCAGCTATATCTTTGGACAAACATAAAATAGCCATAATTTCAGAGGCAGGAGTAATATTGAAATTTTCCTCACGCATCACGCCATTTCCTTTGGCACCAACACCAACTATGATTTGTCGCAACACACGATCATTCATATCCATAACACGTTTCCAAACAATAGATTTAGGATCTAAATTTAATTCCGGTGATGGATTATGTAAATGATTATCAATGATGGCAGAAAGCAAATTATTAGCCTTTTCAATGGCTGAAAAATCACCTGTAAAATGAAGATTAATATCTTCCATAGGCAAAACTTGAGCATAACCTCCTCCAGCAGCTCCTCCCTTTAAACCAAAAACAGGTCCCAAAGAAGGTTCACGTAAAACTGCGATTGCTTTTTTGCCAAGGCTACTTAACCCATCTGTTAATCCCACTGTCATGGTGGTTTTGCCTTCACCATATTTAGTTGGCGACATAGCCGAAACTAAAATTAATTTTCCTTTAGGTTGCTCTTTTTGCAAGTGTAATGGTAATTTGGCTTTGTATTTACCGTACAACTCCAAATCGTCTTCGTTTATTTGTAGTTTTTGCGCAATGTCTTTTATTAAAGAAATCTTGCTTTTTTGAGCAATTTCTATATCTGAAGGAAATAATTTCATACTAATTGAATTAGTTTTTGTTTATTCTGCAAAAATAAACCAAATTCAAAACATAAAACACGATAAAAATCAGGTTTAAAAAAAACCGTTTCAATAAGAAACGGCTTTTTATTTACTCTAAAGATAAGGTCACTTGCCCATCGTCTTCTAATTGTATCGCTCCATCATCTACTGGATCAATATCTAATTTCGTCTCCTCAGGCTGTTCTTCTTCTGGTTCTTCATAAGGTAAAGGGGTTAACAAATTAACCTGTTTCAATTTGTCGGAGGTCACTTGATTCCCTAGGGCCTTAAAGCCTTTAACAGCAATAAAACTTTCAACGTCGATTTCTTGTCTTTCCTTTTGAACACCTTTTACCTTAGCAAAAATCAACTCTACTACCGGACGATAATCGGTGGCAACAATTTCTAATTTTGAATTGGGTGATCTGTAATAAACGATTCTTCTTTATTTTCTACCTCCACCAAGAAACGTTTCAAAAAGTACCGTTCTTTTTCGCCATCAAAATAAAGGGCAGAAATTGGTTTTTTGGGATTCCATTTTTCCAACACAATCATATCCTCATCAAAATGAGTAGACAGCTCTGGAATAATAACTTTGAGTTTTCCTGTCTGAGAAATGACTAATATCTTGTCGCTTGGTCTAAATTCGCCCAACAACTCGCCTCTTCCATCGACATTTAAGCGCTGCACGGTATCGTCAAACCAAACTTTTCTAGGCAATAAAGTAGAAATCCCTTTCTCTTTCAATTCAATTTTTTTGATGGGATATTTGCTGACCAAATTTCCTTTTGAGGCGCGTCCCTTTATGGCTAATTTGGCAAAATCAATATCAAATTTGAGCTTTTTGATACTACCAACTTGACGTAGGATGATATTAATTACCTCCGCTTCACCATTTGGATTGCATGAAAAATAAAGAATTTGCGAACCTGCAGCTCCATTGGTTAAATCGTAGGCTTTATCTCTAGTTACCCAGAAACATTGAATCGTTTAATATAAGAAGGTCCTGATTTACCATCACGATAAATCAAATTGTAAATTGTACGTTTATCGCCTTTATCAAAAATAGCAACGTGAATAATGTCTTTACCACAAATGTCTTAGCATCGACTTTGGTAATCATCATCGTTCCATTACGTAGAAAAACAATTACATCATCGATATCAGAGCAATCTACTACATATTCATCTTTTTTCAAGCTAGTTCCACAAATCCTTCTTCGCGATTGACGTATAGTTTGGTATTACGCAAAACCACTTTGGTCGCTTCGATGTCATCAAAAATGCGGAGTTCCGTTTGGCGTTCTCTTCCTTTACCGTATTTTTCTTTAAGTTTGGCAAAATAAGCTATCGCAAAATCGATAATGTGATCCAAATGATGTTGTACTTCCTTCATTTCGTCCTCCAATTTCGCAATGAAATCATCGGCTTTATCCGAGTCAAAACGCGTGATTCGAATCATTGGGATTTGCGTTAGTTTTTGCAAATCATCATCGTTAATTTCTCTCACAAAGGACGCTTTGAAAGGCTCAAAACGATCGTACATGTATTTGTACAACGCTTCTCTGTCCGAATACAATTTGAAGTCAATGTACATTTCTTCACGAATGAAAATCTTTTCAAGTGTAGCAAAATGCCATTTGTTTTTTAATTCTTCTAATTGAATTTCGAGTTCTTGACGCAATAAATCTACCGTGCGGTCTGTCGAAATTTTCAACATATCCGAAACCCGATAAAAAGCGGTTTGTTGTCTTCAATCACACAACCTAACGTGCCACTGACGTTTCGCAAGCAGTAAAAGCGAACAAGGCATCGATGGTTTTATCTGGAGAAACACCTGGGAAAAGATGGATTAAAATCTCAACCTCGGCAGCAGTATTGTCTTCGATTTTCTTGATTTTGATTTTCCCTTTTTCATTGGCTTTCAAAATACTATCAATCAAACTAGATGTATTGGTCGAAAACGGAATTTGTGTAATCACCAAGGTATTTTTATCCAACTGCGCTATTTTGGCTCGTACCCTTACGCGTCCACCACGCATTCCGTCATTATAATTGGACACATCAGCGATACCTTGTGTCATAAAATCTGGATACAAAGTAAATGGCTTTCCTTTCAGAATTTTTATGGAAGCATCGATTAATTCATTGAAGTTATGAGGCAAAACCTTAGTAGAAAGTCCACCGCAATTCCCTCAGCTCCTTGTGCAAAAGCAACGGAAACTTCACTGGAAGATTGTTCGGTTCTGCACGACGACCGTCATAGGATACGCCCAATCCGTAATTTTAGGCGAATACAATACCTCTAAGGCAAATTTGGACAAACGCGCCTCGATATAACGAGAAGCAGCTGCTCCATCTCCCGTTAAAATATTCCCCCAGTTTCCTTGGCAGTCAATCAATAAATCTTTTTGACCAATTTGCACCATTGCATCAGCAATACTCTGATCCCGTGAGGATGGTATTGCATAGTGTGTCCCACCACATTCGCTACTTTGTTATAACGACCGTCGTCTAATTCTTTTAACGAATGCATAATACGGCGTTGTACCGGCTTGAATCCGTCTTCGATTGCGGTACGGCACGTTCTAAGATTACATACGAAGCATAATCCAAAAACCAATCTTTGTACATTCCTGTAACTTTGGTAATGGTATCGTGCTCGTCTGCATTATTTTCGTAAAAATGGTGCATCCCACTTGAAGTCGATATATCATCAAAACCCTCTTGATCATTAGCATCAAAACTGGCGTCGTTGTTTTCGTCTTCGTTCGAAAGGATGTTATCTTCTTCTTCGTCTTTCATTTATATCTTTATAAATCTACTTAATCGTTATTTCAGTGCTAAAAAGATACTTTCTTTGCAAATATGTTCTTTTGTGGTCACCCAATTTCCGCTTTTGTCTTTCGTTTTTTTGGTCACTATTCCACATTCTTTGTGATCATTGCTTCTGATGATAAAAAATGTCCACCAAAACTAGGGCAAAGCTAATATAATAATTACTACTGTTTTCTTGTTCATTTTCATTACATTTCAATTCAAATTCAAAAGGCCTTTACGCTTTAAAAACTCCGTTTCTTCTTGAGGATCTTCAAAAGTTACAAAAAGTTTTATTCCAAATTTTCGAAATAGTTCTGCCATATCAGAATAACAATACTTTTGAAAACCTTCTAAATTGCCCGAATTATTTGAACCACGGCAATCAATACAAAACTCATTATAACCAAGAATTTTATTTTTTTTTATCTCTAAATACTATCATGTGTCGAGGCATA